>CAVUMD010000008.1:0-320964 GCA_963742525.1 uncultured Actinomycetes bacterium | reverse complement strand
GCCGTTCGCGCCAGCGACGGCCGCCGTCGCGTCGGTCGACCCGTCGTCGATCACGAGCACGTCGGCATCGGGGAGTCCCGCGCGCAGCTCGTCGAGGACGGCCGGGAGCGCCTGCTCCTCGTTCCAGGCGGGAATGAACACGACCGTGTCGGCGTCGGGCATGGGGCGGAGCGTACTCGCGACCGGGATCCCGCCTCGCCTGGTCCGAGATCATGCCCTCAGCCGCAGCCCCGAGGCCCCAAGGTCATCGACCGCACCGACGCGCGACAGACCGTCGAGCGGTTTCGGCGCGCTGACCTCAGGGAGGCTCCTTGACGTCTCACCGAGGGCGGGCCACGCTTGTTGCATCGTGGCCGAGCCTGGGCTACCCGCCGGCACCGTCACCTTCTTGTTCACGGACGTCGAGGGCTCAACCCGGCTGCTCGGCAGCATCGGACAGCATCGCTACGACGAGCTCCTGACAGCTCACCACGACATCCTCACGGCGGTCTTCGAGGCACACGGCGGTCGGGTGGTGGACACCCAGGGCGACTCCTTCTTCGTTGCGTTTCGTACCGCGGCCGACGCTGTCGCTGCCGCAGTCGACGCCCAGCGCGACCTGACCGCCTATGCGTGGCCCGACGGGGCGGAGATCAAGGTGCGGATGGGTCTGCACACGGGCGAGCCGAAGGTTGGTGAGGAGCGTTACGTCGGGATCGGCGTGCACCGTGCGGCTCGCATCGGTGCTGCAGGTCACGGCGGCCAGGTTCTGCTCTCGTGGACGACGAAAGGGCTGGCGGAGGAGGACCTGCCGGCGGGAGTGACGATCCGTGACCTGGGCGAGCGGCTACTGAAGGACATCGAGCAGCCCCAGCGCCTCTATCAGCTCGTGATCGACGGGCTCGTAACCGAGTTCGGGCCGCTGAAGACCCTGGATGTCGAGCTGACGCGTAAACGGCGGCGCATGTACGCCGGCTCGGCGCTGGTGGGCGTGCTGGCGGCGGCGGTCGCGATCCCGGTGTTCGCGTTCGGGCAGGGCGGCTCCGGCGGCGGCATCACCGTCCAGGGCAACGCGGTCGCCGAGATCGACCCGGGCTCGAACCATGTGGTCGGCCAGGTGCCGAACGTGGGCGCGCGACCAAGCTCGATCGCGTACGGGTCCGGATCGTTGTGGGTGGCCAACCTGGACGACCAGACGGTGACCCGGATCGACCCGAAGACGACAGCCGTCACGAGGACATTCTCCGTCGCGGGGACGCCAACGGGGCTCGCCGCGTCTCCGCGGGCCGTGTGGGTGGTCGGCTCGATCCCAACGGGCTCGTCGATCGCCGTCGCGCGGATCGATCCGCGGTTCGACAGCGTCGGCAAGAGAGTCCTGGTCGGCAACGTCGTCCCCGGGGGGCCGGGGTCCGTCGCGACGCTGGGAGATGCCGTCTGGGTGGCGCCCTCCTCGGGGCTCCTCTCCCGCGTGAACCCAGGAAGCGGACGAGTCGTTCAGCAGGTCGATCCGAATGCCGGGCCAACCGCGGTCGCGGTCGGCGCGGGCGCAGTGTGGGTGACCGACAGCGACGCCAACACGGTCACGAGAATCGATCCGACGGGGCTGCAAACGCCGATCCCGGTCGGCCATGGTCCGAGCGGCATCGCGGTCGGGGCCGACGGCGTCTGGGTGGCGGACACCCTCGACGATGCGGTCGTCCGCATCGACCCGACCACGCGAGCCGTGACGGCCACGGTCCCGGTCGGTCGGGCTCCGACGGGCGTCGCGATCGGCGAGGGCTCGGTCTGGGTCGCCGGCAGCGGCGACGGCACGGTCACGCGAATCGACCAAATCACCGGCAAACGTGTGAAGACGATCGACGTCGGCGGCAGTCCGCACGGGATCGTCGTGGCCGCGAATCGGATCTGGGCGAGTGTCCAGCCGAGGACCGCGGAGCCGGCCGAAGCAGGCCAAGGCGGAACAGCGCACGTACGCGTCGCGCAGAACGTCGTCGACCCCATGGATCCCGCGCTCGCCTACATCACATTCTCGTGGCAGCTGCTCTACGCCACGTGCGCGAAGCTGCTCAACTATCCGGACAAGCCCGGCCCCGCGGGCTCGCGGCTCGTACCCGAGGTTGCCCAGTCGCTACCGAAACGCTCGGCCGACGGCAAGACCTACACCTTCACCATCCGCAGAGGCTTCCGCTTCTCGCCGCCCTCGAACGAACCGGTGACGGCACAGACGTTCAAGTACGCGATCGAGCGAAGCCTCAGCCCGAGGATGAAAGGGCCTGCGCTGTCGAACGGCTTCCTCACAAGCGTCGTCGGCGAGAGGGCGTACGTCGCTGGGAGAGCGCCCCACATCTCGGGCATCGTGGCGCGCGGGAACACGTTGACGGTCCGGCTCACCTCACCGATGCCCGACCTCGTCTCCCAGCTCACAATGCCGTTCTTCTGCGCTGTCCCGATCGGCACGCCGATCGACGCGAAAGGGGTTCGCATCATCCCCATGGCGGGGCCGTATTTCATCTCTTCCTACAGGCCCGGCCAGGAGCTCGTGCTCACGCGCAATCCGAACTACACCGGCAACCGTCCGCATCGACTCGAGCGAGTCGATCTGACCTACGGCCGGGCGAAACAGAAGACCGACTCGCAGATCGAGGCCGGCACGGCCGACTACGCGATCGACGGCGTCGATGCCGCCGATGCCGCGACGCTCGCTGCTCGCTACGGGCCCGACAGCCCTGCGGCACAGAGAGGGCTGCAGCAGTTCTTCGTCGATCCGCTCCTCGGGTTCGACTTCCTCACGCTGAACACCCATCGACCGCTCTTCCGCCACGCGCAGCTCCGGCAGGCGGTCAACTATGCGATCGACCGCCGCGCCCTGGCCCGCCTCGGCAGTGCGTTCCCGTACGCGCTGCGGCCCTCGGATCAGTACCTGCCGCCCGGCGTCTTTGGCTTCAGGGACGCCAGTGTCTATCCGGTCGCCCCGAATGTCGCCAGGGCGCGGCGGCTGGCGGGCGGAAAGCGGAGAACCGCGGTGTTCTACACCTGCAACCACTCGCCCTGCGACCAGATGGCGCAGGTCGTGAAGACCGACCTCGCGACGATCGGGATCGACGTGCAGGTGAAGACGTTCCCCATCGACGCCCTGTTTACGCGGGTCGGCCGGACGGGCGAGCCGTTCGACCTCTCATGGAACGAGTGGGTCGCCGACTACCCCGACCCCGACAACTTCCTGAACTTCCTCGCCCAGGGAGGGGTCATCCCGACCTTCGACGACCCGGCCTTCGAGCGCAAGCTCGCGGACGCAGCGCGGCTCTCAGGCCCGGCACGCTACCTCGCTTACGGCAGGCTGGACGCCGACCTCGCCCGAAACGGCGCCCCATGGGCCGCCTACGGGAACATGCTGAGCTACGACTTCTTCTCGGCGCGGATGGGCTGTCAGGTCTACCAGCCCGTGTACGGCATCGACATCGCCGCACTCTGCATCAAACACTGATCGGCGGCAGGGCCGTGCGCCGTGCCCCGCTCGCCGGTCTCCGCCGCGTCTTGCGGGCGCCGGGGATCCAGTGCGGGAATCCGCTTCGCGGATTCCCGCTTGCGAACAAAGGTTAGAGTCGCCCGGGCAACGCAGCCACGAAAGGAGAGAACGCCGTGTCGGGTATCGACGCGAAGTCGGACGCGATCTTCGAGCTGGTCGAGGAGGGGTCGGCGGTCGAGCAGCTGGCGACGGGCTTCACCTTCACCGAGGGGCCGATCTGGCACCCCGCCGAGCAGGTCCTCTACTTCTCCGACATGCCCGGCGACGTGCGCCGCAAGGTCACGCTCGACGGTCAGGTGACCGAGGTGCGCAGGCCCTCGTTCAAGTGCAACGGGATGACCCTCGAGGCGAACCTCGACCTGCTGGTCTGCGAGCACGTGACGAGCTCGCTCGTCCGCGAGCGGCGCGACGGGGTGCGGGAGACGCTCGCCTTCCACTACGAGGGCAAGTACCTGAACAGCCCCAACGACGTCACCGTCCGCTCGGACGGGACGATCTACTTCTCCGACCCGTGGTACGGCCGCTTCCCGGGGTTCGGTATCGAGCGCGGGCGCGAGCTCGGCTGGCAGGGCGTGTTCCGCATCCCGCCCGGCGGCGGGCAGGACGAGCTCGAGCTGGCCGTCGCGCAGGACGAGTTCGACATGCCGAACGGGCTCTGCTTCTCGCCGGACGAGTCGCTCCTCTACATCAACGACACGCCCCGCGCGCACATCAAGGTGTTCGACGTCGCCGGCGACGGGTCGCTCTCCAACGGTCGGATGTTCTTCGACGGCGTCGGCACCGGCGTGATCGAGGAGGGCATCCCGGACGGGATGAAGTGCGACGAGCGCGGCAACATCTGGGTCACCGGACCGGGGGGCGTCTGGGTCATCTCGCCGCAGGGCGAGCACCTCGGCACCGTGCTCGTCCCGGAGAACGTCGGCAACCAGACCTGGGGCGGGCCCGACTGGCACACGCTGTTCATCCCCTCGAGCACGTCCGTGTACACGATCCGGACAACGGTCGGCCCACGGCGCGAGCCCTACATGAGCTAGGAGGAGAGACGAGATGCCCGACTACAGCCTCGACGCGTCGCGCTGCGTCCTCATCGTCCAGGACATGCAGAACGACGTGATCATCGACGGCGGCGCGTTCGCCGAATCCGGCTCGCCGCAGCACGCGAAGGACCAGAACGTCGTCGAGAACGTGAAGGACCTCGCCGCGTTCTGCCGCGGCAAGGGGATCCCGGTGATCCACGTCTGGTACATCGTCGACGAGGGCGCGCCGGGGCTCAAGGTCAACGCGCCGCTCTTCGAGGGCGTCGCGGCGGGCGCGCTCGTCCGCGGGACGTGGGGCGCCGAGCCCGCCGAGGGGCTCGAGGCGCAGGACGGCGACTTCGTCGTCGAGAAGATGCGGATGTCCGCGTGGCAGGGGACGAAGCTCGAGAACCTGCTCGCCGGGCTCGGCCGCGACACGATCGTCGTCACCGGCGCCTGGACGAACATGTCGATCGAGCACACGTCCCGGACGGGCGCCGACAAGGGCTTCTTCATGGTCGTGCCGGAGGACGGCTGCTCGACGATGAACGCCGACTGGCACAACGCGTCGATCAACTTCGCGCTCCAGAACGTCTCGACCGTGACCAACTGCGCGGACGTCAAGGCCGCGCTTGCTTGATCTGCAAGCGGCGGATCCGCGAGCGGATCCGTACGGGATCCGCTCGCGCGGATCCCTCCCGCGCACGAAGATCCCTGAAGGCGGCCGCTTCGCGCCCGCAACCCCATCGGTGACGGCCGAGGTCGAATCCTGAAAACCCGGGCGGCGCTCTTCCACGCGGTCGGCCGGCCGCTCGAGGTCGTCGAGATCGACCTGGCCGAGCCGCGCCCGCACGAGGTCGTGGTGCGGATGGGCGCGGTCGGCATCTGCGGTACCGACCTCCACCAGGTGAAGGGCGAGTTCCGCCGGCCGACGCCCATGGTGCTCGGGCACGAGGGCGCGGGGGTCGTCGAGGAGGTCGGGGATGCGGTCACCGGCGTCCGGCCGGGCGACGACGTCGTCCTCTCGTGGGCGCCGTCGTGCGGCGCGTGCGCCGGCTGCCGTCGCGGCCGCCCCGCGACGTGCCGGGTCCTCAACGCCGCCATTCCGAACGGAACGCTCCCCGACGGGACGACCGGGATGGCGTACCGGGGCGAGACGGTGTACCGCGGCACCGCGACCGGCTGCCTTGCCGAGCGCGTCGTCGTGTCGGAGCAGGTGGCGCTGCCCCTCTCCGGGGCGGTCCCGACCGAGCAGGCCGCGCTCCTCGGCTGCGCGGTGCTGACCGGCGTCGGCGCCGTGCTCTATGCGGCCGGCGTGGAGCCGGGCGCGTCGGTGCTCGTGATCGGCGCGGGCGGCGTCGGTCAGTTCGTCGTCCAGGGCGCTCGGATCGCCGGAGCGGCGACGATCGTCGTCTGCGACCCGGTCGGCGGCCGGCGCGACGCGGCACGGGCGCAGGGCGCGACGCACGTCGTCGGGCCTGAGGAGCTTCGCGACCTGATGCGGGCCGAGCTCCCGGACGGCGCCGACTACGGGTTCGACGCGGTCGGCTACCCCGCGACGACCGAGACGGCCCTCCGCTCCACGCGCGACGGCGGCACCGCGGTGATCGTCGGGCTGCCGCCCCAGGGCGAGCGGCTCGATCTCGACCCGTTCGAGCTGATCCGGAGGGAGAAGCGGCTCACCGGGACGCTGTACGGCTCGGAGGACCCGGCGCTCGCGCTCCCGGTGATGCTGGAGCACGTCGGCGCCGGCCGCCTCGATCTGGCGTCGTCGCTCGGGCCGTCGTTCCCTCTCGACGAGGTGAACGCCGCCGTCGAGACGAGCCTCGCCGGTGAGGCCGGGCGCGTTGTCGTGGTTCCCTGACCCTCAGGCGTCGGGGTCGCTCGGCTCGGGGAGCGATTCGGAGAGCGCCTGCACGACCTCCTCCTGCAGCCACGAGAGCCAGTGGTAGAGGGCGAGCCGTGGCGCATCGGGGTCGTCGCGGTCGAGCGGCCCGTAGCTCTCCTCCGTCACGTCGAGCTGCGTCCCGAGGACGAGTCGCAGGCTTTCGATGCCGCCGAGCCAGGTGCGGAGCTCGGCCTCGGTCAGCGACTCCGCGTGAGCCGTGCGCTCGAGCTCGTGGAGCGCGGCGAGCTTTCCCTCGAGGAGGCCGGCGCCGACGAGGCGGGCGTACTCCATGTTGTTCTCGTCGTCGTCGACGAACGCCGGCGGGAAGAGTCGGTAGAGCGTCGGCTCGCCGGCGTCGAGCGCTTCGCGCAGCTGGGAGGGGAGGGCGGCGAGGATTTCCCGCTCCTCCGAGGGGAGCCGCACCCTGTACGACCCGTCCCGTCGCCGATCGATGCCGCGGCGCACCGTCAGTCCTGCTGCATCGTCGCCCACAGGCCGTGCGCGTGCAGCCGCGACACGTCGAGCTCCGCCTTCTCCCGCGTGCCCGTCGACACGGCTGCCTTGCCCTCCTGGTGCACCTGCAGCATGAGGCGGGTGGCCCTCGTCCGCGAGTAGCCGAAGAGCTGCTGGAGGACGAGCGTGACGTAGCTCATGAGGTTGATCGGGTCGTTCCACACGATCACGACCCACGGCCGCTCGTCGAGCGGCACGTCGTCGGACGACGGCTCCTGGACCTCGACAGGCGCTTCGACGACCTGGCTCACCGCACCAGTGTGCCGACGGCGCCGCCGAGTGGCGAGCGCTGTCAGTCCGCGTCGGTCGTCCGGCTCGGCGAGACCTGGTCCTCGGCCGCCGCCTCGTCGGAGCCGTTCGGCGCAGCCGCGGTCGCCTGCGGGTCTCGCGAGTAGAACCTCAACCGCTCGACGATGTCCGGGATCGGCTCGACGGGAGCGTCGTCGCCCGCTTCGTCGTACTCGTCGTGCTGTTCCTGCTTGAAGCGCCGGCCGAGACCGCCGCCGCGCTTGGCCTTCTCCTCGGCGCGCTGCCGGCGGCGCTCCTCCTCCGCGCGCAGCTTCTCGTCGGCCTGTCGCCGTCGCTCGTCCTCCTCGCGCTGCTTCGCCGCGGCCTTCTCGGCCTCGCGCGCGGCCGTCTCCTCGCGCTTCCGCTGCTCCGCGTCGAGCTTCTCCTGGATGCGCGCCTCCTCGGCCCGCCGCTTGGCGGCTTCCTTCTCCTCGGCTTCGCGACGCTTGGCGTCCTCGGCGTCGCGCTTGGCGGCCTCTCTCGCCTCGATCTCGCGACGCTTGGCCGCCTCCTTCTCCTCGGCTGCACGGAGCTTGGCCTCCTCTGCCTCGCGCTTGGCGGCCTCCTTGGCCTCGATCTCGCGACGCTTCGCGTCCTCCTTCGCGGCCATTTCGTCGCGCTTGCGCTGCTCCTCCGCCGCCTTCGCCTGCTGCCGCTCCTCCTCGGCACGTCGCTTCTCCGCTTCCTTCTCCTCGCGACGGCGCCGACGGGCATCGCCGCGTGACTCCTTCTGCTCCTCGGAAGACGCCTCGCCGAGCTCGAGCTCCTCGGTCGGCTCGGAAGCCGCGGCCAGAGCGGCCGCTGCCGCCGCTTCCTGCTCGCGCCGGGCAGCCTCTTCGGCCTCGCGTCGCGCGGCGTCCTCTGCCTCGGCGCGCGCGCGCTCCTCGGCTGCGATCCGGGCGCGTTCCGCTGCCTCCGCCTCGGCTGCGAGGCGCGCTGCCTCTTCGGCCTCGGCGCGTGCGCGTTCGGCAGCCTCTGCCTCGGCTGCGAGACGTGCTGCTTCCTCCTCTGCCTCGACGCGGGCGCGTTCGGCGGCTTCCGCCTCGGCCCGGGCGCGTTCCTCGGCCTCGCGTCGCGCTGCCTCCTCGGCCTCGGCCTCGGCGCGTGCGCGCTCGTCGGCCTCCGCTGCCAGGCGTGCCTCCTCGGCTTCGGCGCGGGCGCGCTCCGCTGCCTCTGCCTCGAGGCGTGCCGCTTCCTCCGCCTCCGCCCGGGCGCGGTCCTCGGCTTCGAGACGTGCCCGCTCGGCCGCCTCGGCGTCGAGCCGCGCGGCTTCCTCGGCCTCGAGCCGTGCCGCCTCCTCGGCTTCGGCGCGTGCGCGTTCCTCCGCCTCGACCGGGCGTCGCTCGGCCGCCTCCGCGCTTCGGCGCGTGCGCGTTCCTCTGCCTCGACCCGGGCGCGCCGCCGCCTCCGCCTCCGCCGCGCGTCTCCCGGCGTGCCTCCTCCTCGGCTTCGGCTCGTGCGCGTTCCTCTGCGTCGACCCGGGCGCGCTCGGCCGCCTCCGCCTCCGCCGCGAGGCGTGCCTCCTCCTCGGCTTCGACTCGTGCGCGTTCCTCGGCCTCGACCCGGGCGCGCTCCGCTGCCGCTTCCGACTCTGCGTGCGCACGCTCCTCGGCTTCGACTCTCGCTTGCTCGGCTGCGGCTGCGGCTGCCAACGCCGCGGCCCTCTCCGCATCATCGTCCGCCTGCTCGGGTGCCTCCGGCACGGCGCGGACACGGTCCTGCGACTGGAGCGCGTCGCGCTCCGCGGCGGCCGCCGCGGCCAGGCGCGTGCGCTCCACGGCGTCCCGTCGGGCGGCGAGCTCCGCCTCGCGCCGCTCGCGCTCGGCCGCTTCCACGGCGGCGGCGTCCGGCTCGTCGGGGTCGGGGACGACGGTCAGCGCCGGTGGGGGAGCGGCCGCGAGTTCCGCATGCAGGCGGCGCAGCTCGCTTCGCTGGATCTTCCCGCTCGTGGTCTTCGGGAGCTCGGCGACGAATGCGACCTCACGCGGGCAGTTGTACGGCGCGGTGACCGCCTTGACGTGCTCCTGGAGCTCGGTGGCGAGGCGGTCGGTCGGCTCCTGCCCCGGGCGCAGGACGACGAACGCCTTCACGATCTGGCCGCGGTCGAGGTCGGGCACGCCGACGACGGCGCTCTCGGCGACCGCCGGATGCTCGAGGAGCGCGCTCTCGACCTCGAACGGGCTGACGCGATACGCCGCCGAGACGATCACGTCGTCTGCGCGCCCGACGAACCAGAAGTACCCGTCCGCGTCGCGCGTCGCTCGATCGCCCGTGAGGTACCAGTCGTCCCGGAAGACCGCGGCGGTCTCGTCGGGCGCCTCCCAGTAGCCGGCGAAGAGCGTCGGCGGACGGCCGATGAGCGCGAGGTCTCCCTCGACGCCGGGCGGGCAGACCTGGCCCGCCGCGTCGATCACGGCCACGTCGTGGCCCGGGGTCGGAAGGCCCATGGACCCCGGCCGGATGGGGACGCCGGGCGTGTTCGCGATGAGAAGCGCGTTCTCGGTCTGGCCGTAGCCGTCGTGCACCGTGAGCCCCAGCGCATCCTGGAATCGCGCGATGACCTCGGGATTGAGCGGCTCGCCGACCGAGACGGCGTGGCGGAGCCGGGGCAGATGCGTGAACTCCAGCTTCTCGAGCTTGGCGAGCATCCGGTACTCCGTCGGAGTCTGGGCGAGGATCGTGACACCGAGCCGCTGCAGGAGGGAGAGCCGCTCCTGGGCATCGAACGATCCGTCGTGCACCACGATCTCCGCCCCGTGCGACCACGGGCCGAGGAGCGAGTTCCAGATCCCCTTCGCCCACCCCGTCTCCGAGGTGCACCAGACGACGTCGCCCTCGTGCGCGTCGAGCCAGTGCGTCGCCTGGGCCCGCTGCGCCCACGTGTACGCATGCGTGTGCACGACGCCCCTCGGCTCCCTGTCCGTGCCGGACGTGTAGAGGATCAGGGCGGTCTCTCCGGCGGTCGTGTCCTCGGTCGGCGCGACGGGCATGTACCGGCGCAGCTCGTCGAGCGCCTCGTCCAGGAAGAGCACCGATACCGAGGCGCCGACCTGGTGGCGCATCTCCTCGATCTCGAGCTCGAGCGACCGGTCGGCCAAGACGAGCCGCGCGCCCGAGTTGCCGACGCGGAACGCGAGATCCCGTGCGCGGAGGAACTGGGTGCACGGAACCGCGACCAGCCCGCTCTTGATCGCGCCGAGCATCGCGGCCTGCCACGACGGGACGTTCCCGATCGCGAGCACGACACGATCGCCCCGGTCGAGCCGCGTGCGCATGAGATGCGCCCAGCGCGCCGCGTCGCCCGCGATCTCGTGGAACGTGCGTCGATCGACGATCCCCTCGCGGTCGACGAAGGTCATCGCGGGCTTGAGCGGGTCGGTCGCGATCGCCTCGATCACGTCGCGCGTGAAGTTGAAGCGGGCAGGGACGTCCCACCCGGGCGCGTACGGCCCGGCCTTCGGGATTCCCTCGTCCCTGGTCTTCCGACGCAGCAGCGGCATCAGGGCCGCCTCGCGACGGTCGGGACCTCGGCGACGTGGAGAGGATGGCACTCCACGCCGTGCACTCTACTCCCGCCTTTGGACGCTCCTGCGACCCGGCGGCACCGATCGCTGGCTCTCGAAACCGCGCGGGTATGGTCACGATCGTGGCGACCGTGGCTCCCGACCTGATCCGCTCGAACGCCTACGTCGACGGCTGCTGGGTCGACGCCGACGGCGGCGACACGTTCCCCGTCGTGAATCCGGCGACGGGCGAGACGATCGTCGAGGTGCCGCGCCTCGGCGCCTCCGAGACGCGGCGCGCGATCGAGGCGGCAGATCGCGCGCTCCCCGCCTGGAAGGCGCGGACCGCGAAGGAGAGAGCCCGGATCCTGACGCGCCTCGCGACGCTGATGGCCGCGCGCGAGGACGACCTGGCGACGCTCATGGTGCTCGAGCAGGGCAAGCCGCTGGCAGAGGCGCGTGCGGAGATCGCCTACGCGCTCTCCTTCTACGAGTGGTTCGCCGAGCAGGCGAAGCGGGTCGACGGCGCCGTCATCCCGTCGCCCTCGACCGACCGGCGCATCCTGGTGACGCGCGAGCCCGTCGGCGTCACGGCCGGGATCACGCCGTGGAACTTCCCCTCGGCGATGGTCACGAGGAAGTCCGCGCCGGCGCTCGCCGTCGGCTGCACGATGGTGCTGAAGCCCGCCGAGCAGACGCCGCTGTCCGCGCTCGCGGTCGCCGCTCTCGCCGAGGAGGCGGGCGTCCCGCCGGGCGTCTTCTCCGTCGTCACCGGCGATGCGCAGGACGCGCCCGAGATCGGCCGCGAGCTGACGTCGAACCCGCGCGTGCGCAAGCTCGGCTTCACCGGGTCGACCGAGGTGGGAAAGCTGTTGATGCGTCAATGCGCGGATCAGGTCAAGAAGATCTCGTTGGAGCTGGGCGGCAATGCCCCTTTCATCGTCTTCGACGACGCCGACCTTGATATCGCGGTGAATGCCGCGCTCGTCTGCAAGTTCCGGAACTCCGGCCAGACGTGCGTCTCCGCGAACCGGATGCTCGTGCAGGCGGGGATCTACGACGCGTTCCTCGACCGCTTCACGGCGGCCGTGGAGGCGCTCACCGTCGCGGACGGCTTCGCCGAAGGCGTCCAGGTCGGGCCGCTCATCGACGAGCCGGCGGTCGAGAAGGTCGAGAGCCACGTCGCCGACGCGCTCGACGCCGGGGCCGAGCTCGTGACCGGCGGCGACCGGATCGAGGGCCAGTTCTACCGCCCGTCGGTCATCACGGGCGTCGGCCCCCAGATGCGCATGAGCCGCGAGGAGACCTTCGGCCCGGTGGCGGCGATCAGCCGGTTCGAGACCGAGGACGAGGCGATCGCGATCGCGAACGGGACGCCGTACGGGCTCGCGGCGTACTACATGACCGGCGACCTGGCGCGCACCTGGCGCGTCGGCGAGGCCCTCGAGTACGGGATCCTCGGCGTCAACACGGGATTCATCTCGACCGAGGTCGCGCCCTTCGGCGGCGTCAAGGAGTCCGGCATCGGCCGTGAGGGGTCGAGCTTCGGCGTCGACGACTGGACGGAGCTCAAGTACTGGGCCGTGGGCGGCCTGTGAGGAGCGGGACACGGTGATCGTCGAGCAGCGCGACTACCACGTCGTCACCGGGAAGCTGCCGGAGCTCGTGCGCCTGTACGCGGAGGAGGGCATCGCGATCCAGCGAGAGGTGCTCGGTGGGTTCCTCGGTGCGTTCACGACGGACGTCGGCGCGCTGTCGACCTACACGTCGCTCTGGGGCTACGAGAGCCACGCCGAGCGCGAGTCCCGGCGCGCCGCGCTGCAGGCTCGCGACGACTGGCAGCAGTTCCTCGCGCGGATCCAGCCGCTCATCCACACCCAGCAGAACCGCATCCTCGTGCCGACGTCGTTCTCGCCGATCGCGTAGAAACCGTCCGTGGGCACGCTCGAGGGGAAGGTGGCGCTCGTCACGGGCGCGGCGCAGGGGATCGGAAAGGCGATCGCGGACGGCCTCGCGGCAGAGGGCGCGCGGATCGTCGTCGCCGACCTGCAGGGGGCCGAGCGTGCCGCCGAGGCGTATCCCGGCGGGGTCGGGTTGACCGTCGACGTCGCCGAGGAGGCCGAGGTCGAGCGGATGACCGCGGAGACGGTCGAGCAGTGCGGCGGCCTCGACGTGCTCGTCAACAACGCGGGCCTCTACGCCTCGCTGGCGATGCGGCCCTTCACCGAGATCCCGCTCGACGAGTGGCGCCGCGTGATGGACGTCAACGTCGCGTCGATGTTCCTCACGTGCCGTGCCGCCGTGCCCGCATTCCGCGAGCGCGGGGGAGGGGCCGTCGTCAACATCTCGTCCGGGACGCCGTTCCGCGGCGTGCCCTTCCTTCTCCACTACGTGACGAGCAAGGGGGCGATCGTCGCGTTCACGCGGGCGCTCGCGAAGGAGCTCGGCCGCGACGGTATCCGCGTGAACTGCGTCGCTCCGGGGTTCACCATGTCGGACGGCGTGAAAGACCACCCGGAGGTCGTCGAGCAGCTCCGCGACGTCTCGGTCGCGGCGCGCACGATCCAGCGCGACCAGGTCCCCGAGGACGTGGTCGGCGCGGTCACCTACCTCGCAGGCCCGGCCGCGTCGTTCGTCACCGGCCAGACGATCGTCATCGACGGCGGGCAGTACTTCCATTGAGGCTCTCGCTGTACCGCTTCGACACGGGCGTCGAGACGATCGGCGGCAACCGCGTGGTCTACGACCTCGACGGGGAGGTAGCCCGGTTCGGCGCAGCGGCCGTCGAGGGGCCGGCGCTCGTCTGGCAGCTCGACCACGACGAGTTCGACGCCGAGGGAGCGCTGCTCTCCCGCTTCGTCCAGCTCGACCCCTACGCGGCGTGGGTCGTGCGCTGCGACCGCATCGACTTCCCGCTGGGAGGGGTCGCGCGCCTCCACACGCACCCGGGCCCGGGGATCCGCTACCTGCTCCGGGGCGAGCTCGAGGTGGAGGTCGAGGGCCGCACGTCGTTCTACGGCGCCGGCGGAGCCTGGTTCGAGGCCGGCCCCGACCCGGTCGTCGCACGCGCGTCGTCGCACATCGCGACGTCGTTCGTGCGGGCGCTCGTCCTGCCGGCCGAGTGGGCCGGAAAGCGAACGATCCGCTATCTCGACCCGCCCGACGCCGCCGAGGTCCCGCAGAAGGCGACGATCCTGCTCGAGCACGCGATCGCCCTCCCGCGGTGAGCCGCACGGGCGGCCGGATCCTGGTCGACCAGCTCGCGCTGCACGGCGCCGACCTCGCGTTCGGCGTTCCGGGGGAGAGCTACATCGACGTGCTCGACGCGCTCCGCGACAGCCCGGTCAGGTACGTCACGTGCCGCCACGAGGGCGGCGCCGCGACGATGGCGGAGGCACATGGGAAGCTGACCGGCGGCCCGGGGATCTGCTTCGTGACGCGCGGGCCGGGCGCCACGCAGGCCTCCGTCGGCGTGCACACGGCCTACCAGGACGGGACGCCGCTCCTCCTCTTCGTCGGCCAGGTGCCTCGCGAGGACGCTGAGCGCGAGGCGTTCCAGGAGATCGACTACCGCCGCATGTTCGGCCCGCTCGCGAAGTGGGTTGCACAGGTCGACCAGGTCGAGCGCATCCCCGAGTTGATCGCGCGGGCGTTCCGCGTAGCGACCTCCGGCCGACCCGGCCCCGTAGTGCTCGCGCTGCCGGAGGACGTGCTCGCCGACGTCGCCGACGTGCCGGACGCCTCGCCGTACGCGCCGGCGCAGGCGGCGCCGGGGACGGAGGAGCTGACGGCGGCGCGCGACCTGCTCGCATCGGCCGAGCGTCCGCTCGCCATCGTCGGTGGCCAGCCGTGGAGCGCGGATGCAGGGGACGCTCTCGCGGCCTGGTGCGAGGCGGGCGGGATCCCGGTCGCCGCGGCGTGGCGCTGCCAGGACTACGTCGACAACGAGGCCTCCTGCTACGCGGGCCATCTCGGCGTCGGCGCCGACCCGGCGCTCCGCGACCGCCTGCGCGACGCGGACGTCCTGCTCGTCGTCGGCGCCCGCCTCGGGGACATCGAGACCGACGGCTTCGCGACCATCGTCCCTCCCGGCGTGGGGCGGACGCTGATCCACGTCCATCCCGACCCGGACGAGATCGGCCGGGTGTACGAGCCGGCGCTCGGGATCGTGTCCTCCGGCCCGCGCTTCGCCGACGCGCTCCGCACGGCCGAGCCGGTCGACCCGGGCGGACGCGGCGGCACCATGGACGCAGCGCACGGCGCGTGGCGCTCGACCCTCGACGCGCGGGCCCTCCCCGGTCCGGTCGAGGCGACCGGCGTGATGTCCGCGCTGCGCGCGCGGCTCGGGCCGGACGCGATCCTGACGAGCGGCGCCGGCAACTTCACCGTCTGGGCGCACCGCTTCTACGTCTTCCGGACGTACCGCACGCAGCTCGCGCCGCTCTCCGGCGCGATGGGCTACGGGCTTCCCGCCGCGATCGCCGCGAAGCTCGTCCACCCGGACCGGGACGTCGTCTGCCTCGCCGGCGACGGCGACTTCCTGATGAGCGCGCAGGAGCTCGCGACCGCGCGCCAGGCAGGCGCGCCCGTGGTCGTGGTGGTGCTCGACAACGGCATGTACGGGACGATTCGGATGCACCAGGAGCGGCGCTTCCCCGGCCGCGTGAGCGGCACCGACCTGGAGAACCCGGACTTCGTCGCCCTCGCGCGCGCGTTCGGCGCGTACGGCGAGCGCGTCGAGCGGACCTCCGACGTGCCCGCGGCGCTCGACCGCGCGCTCGGGGCGGGCACCGCGGCCGTGCTCCACGTGCCGGTCGACCCCGAGGCACTGACGCCGCGCCAGACCCTCTCCGAGATCCGCGCCCAGGCGGGCGGCTAGGGCTCCCGCCGGGCGACCGGGCACCGTAGGCTTGCTCCACCTGACAACCGAGACGCGGAGGATGACCTGATGGCGAAGTCGTACGCGAGCACCGTGATCAATGCGTCCGCAGAGGACGTCTGGGCGCGGATCCGGGACTTCAACGGGCTCGCCACCTGGCACAGCGGGCTCGTCGCGACGAGCGAGATCGAGGACGGCAGGGCGGGTGACCAGGTCGGCGGGATCCGGAGCTTCACCCTCACCGACGGGACGCACATTCGCGAGAAGCTGCTCGCGCACTCCGACCTCGAGCGCTCGTACACGTACGACTTCCAGAAGACGCCGTTCGACGTCGACAACTACGAGTCGACGATCCGCGTGACGCCGGTCACCGACGGAGGGACGGCCTTCGTCGAGTGGTGGACGACGTTCGACTGCGACCGCGACAAGCAGGAGCACTGGGTCGGGTTCTTCGCGAGCCAGGTCTTCCAGGGCGGCCTCGACGCGCTCAAGGCCCACTTCGGCGAGTAGCGGCGACTGGACCGCCGGGGAGGGACCGGTCCAGGAAAAACGACGTCTGTGCAGGTTGTTCTTCCCAAGCGTGCCCGCTGCGCGTACCATTCGGCCCTGTGACGAAGCGCAGCCGGCACACCGTTCTGCTCGCGACCGCGACGGTCGCCGTCGCGGCGCTCGTCGCGTCCGCCGCCGTGGCGGCGACGGACGACGTCGCGCGCGCCTGGGGCATCCAGCTCACCCTGCCGGACGGCTGGTCGAAGGTCGCCCCGGCAGCGGACTCGAGGACGGATCCGCGGACGCTGCTCGTGATCGGGACGGACGGCGTGCGCCCGACGGAGAGCGACTGCCTGGTCTCGTCCTACCGTGTCCCGGCCGACGGCGCGGCCGTCGTCGTGATCGGCTGGAAGACGTCGATCGGGGTGAGCTTCCCGTCGCTCTCGGCGATGAAGCTGCGCCGCGGGACGTTCGACTGCTTCGCGGGTCGCGGCGCGTTCGCCCGGGTCACGCGCGGCGACCGCGACTTCCAGGTCAACGTGCTGGCAGGCGATCGGGCGAGCAACGCGACGATCGAGGACGCGCTCGACGCAGCCCGCTCGCTTGCGCTCGCGTCCCGCTCGTAGGTGCCGCTCCGCCGCGAGTACCGCGTCGCCGGTCAGGCCGAGCCGATCTCGCACTTCACCGACGCCGTCCAGGCGGGCGACCTCCTGTTCGTCAGCGGAGTCGTTCCCGTGGACGAGAGACGTGAGCTCGTCGGCGGGGACGACGTCGTCGCCCAGGCACGCGCCGTCTTCGCGAACATGCGCGACGTGCTCGCGGCGGCCGGGTGCACCTTCGCGGACGTCGTCAAGGTGACGGTGTTCCTCACCGACATCGACGACCGTCCGCTCGTCAACCCCGTCCGGCAAGAGGCCTTCGGCTCGTCGCGGCCCGCGTCCACCCTCGTCGAGGTCTCGGCGCTCGTGATTCCGGGCGCGCGGATCGAGGTCGACGCCGTGGCGCTCATCCCCTCGTGACCGCGGCCGACGCGTTCAACGCCGGGATCACCTGGCTCGACGAGCCGCTGCGACGAACCGATGCCGGACCGCTCGCCGGACGGACGGTGCTCGTCAAGGACCTGATCGACACGGCGGGGATCCGGACGACCTACGGCTCGCGCGTCTACGCCGACCACGTGCCGACGCGTCACGCGACCGTCGTCGAGCGCGTGCTCGACGCGGGCGCCGTCGTCGTCGGCAAGGCGAACCTCGCCGAGTTCGCCTGGAGCGTGCTCGGAGCGAACGAGTGGTACGGCACCGTGCACAACCCGGCCAGGCCGGGCCGTACCACGGGCGGCTCCTCGAGCGGCAACGCCGCGGCGGTCGCGGGCGGCCTCTGCGATCTCGGGATCGGCACCGACACCGGATGCTCGGTCCGCCTCCCGTCCGCCGCCTGCGACATCGTCGGGCTCAAGACGCGCCTCGGGACCGTCCCCGTCGACGGCGTCTTCCCGCTCTGCCCTTCCTTCGACACCGTCGGCCCGCTCGGTCGGTCGGTCGCCGACGTCGCAGCGCTCTGGTCCGTGCTCTCCGGCAGGCCCGTGCCCGAGCCGAGGCTTGCAGGGCGCACGATCGGGCTTCTGCGCCGGGCACCCAACCTGGCAGACGGCCGCGAGACGGAGGTGAGCGACGCCGCCGAGGCGTGGGTCGGCCGCCTCGAGGCCCTCGGCGCCCGGGTCGTCGAGGCAGAGATGCCGGGACCTGCGGCCGACACCTGGCCGGTGTTCCTCCACGAGGCGGCCACGTCGCACGCCGAGACCTTCCCGAGCCGCGCCGACGAGTACGGGAAGGCGATCCGCGCGAAGCTCGAAGCAGCCCAGAGGGTGGAGCCCGAGGCCGTGCTCGACGGCTACCGGGCGCTGCTCGCGTGGCGGCAGCTCGTGCCGGCCGTCGACCTCTACGTGAGCCCGTGCGTCGCGATCGACCTGCCCGAGGAGGACGTGGACGAGCTCGAGGTGCGGCTGCCGCTCTCGTCGTTCCTGCGCTGGGTCAACCTGCTCGGGTGGTCCGGGCTCGCGATCGGGAACCTGCAGCTGGTCGCACCGGACGACGAGACCGTGCTCGCGGCCGGGCTCGCCTGGGAACGCGGCTGAGGACCGGGCCGAACAATCGATAATCGGTGACAATGTTGCAAAGGCCGTCGGCGAGTCGTTAGGCTCCGCGCGGACGTGGGGCGCCGGCCATCCACACCAGCCGCGGCGAACGCCCGCGCCATCGGCGTGGTGGATCTCGGGTGACCGAGCGGCTCCGGCAGACGCCTCGCTCGCAGCTGATCCCGCTTGGCATCGCGGCTGCGGCGATCCTCTTCGCGCTGCTCTACGTGATCGTGATCGCCAACCCGTCGACGGGGGTCGCGGACAGCTGGCGGACGACGAACTTCGGATCGGCGTTCGACAACCCCGGTGCGTTCGTCTTCACGCTGCTCGACGCGCTCACGTTCGCCGGGCTGCTGTTCATCGTCGCGAGCGGCTTCTCGCTCATCTTCGGGCTGATGCGGGTGGTCAACATGGCCCACGGCTCCTTCTACCTGCTCGGCGGCTACATCGCCTACGAGATCCAGCAGTCGATGACCGGCAAGGGCTTCTCCGTGCAGTCCAGCGACGTGAACACATGGGAGTGGGTGCTGCCGCTGCTCGTGGCGATGGGCGTGATCGCGCTCTTCGGCCTGGGGATGCAGCAGCTGCTGCTCCGCTGGAACCAGGGGCAGGACCTCCGGCAGGCGCTCATCACGATCGCGGTCTCGCTGATCGTCGCCGACCAGGTGATCGCCCACTTCCCGCGGCACGTCCCCGCCGGTACGAAGGCCTTCGGCGGGAACGCCGTCGGAATCGGCTGGCCCGGGTGGACGAACCGGCTCTTGGACCTCCATATCTGGGGCGTCCAGTACTCGCTCGCGCGGCTCGTGATGCTCGCGCTCGGGGCGGCGGTCGGGGTCGCGCTCTGGCTCTGGCTCTACCGGACGAAGACCGGCATGGTGATCCGCGCGGGTGTCGACGACCGGCAGATGACCTCCGCGCTCGGGATCAACATCCAGGTGACGTTCGCGATCGCGTTCGCGGTCGGCGCGGCCCTCGTCGCGCTGGGGGCGACGGTCGGCACCTCCCAGGGCAACATCTCGCAGGGCCAGGACGGCGTCTGGCTGCTCAACTCGCTCGTCGTGGTGATCATCGGCGGCATGGGGTCGCTCGTCGGCGCCGTCGCCGGGTCGGTCCTCTTCGGCCTCGTTACCGCGTTCTCGACCACGTACCTGCCCGTGGCGGGCCCGGACTGCTGCACGCAGTACTCACCCGTGCTCACGTTCGTGCTGATGGCCCTCGTGCTCGCCTTCCGCCCGCGCGGGCTGTTCGGGAGAGACGCGTGAGCGTCGCGCGCAGCAAGACGCTCGTCGAGCGCGGAATCGGCGTCGCCGTGCTCGTGTTCGTGCTCGTCGCCCCGCAGATCGTCTCCGGTTTCTGGATGGACGCGATCCTGAGCCAGACGTTCATTCTCGGCATCGGCGCCGCCAGCCTCGTCTTCCTCTCCGCGTACGGCGGCATGATCTCGCTCGCGCAGGCCGGGCTGATGGGCATCGCGGGCTATGCGCTCGGGAACATGGTCACCGAGCGCGTCGAGGGCGGCGAGACGAAAGGGCTCCTGCTCGGCTGGGACCCGACGGTCTCGGTCGTCGCCGCGATCCTGCTCACGGTGGGGATCGGGATCCTGTTCGGCGCGGTCGCCTCCCGCAGCTTCGGGATCTACTTCCTGATGCTCACGCTGACGTACGGGGTGATCGCGTTCCTGTTCGTGAGCCAGGTGACCCAGGTTGGCGGGTTCTCGCCGATCGCCGGCATCGACCGCTACACGCCGGGGTTCATCGGCGACGTGGTCAACGACCGGCAGCGCCTCTACTACGTCGGGCTCGGCGTCGCGCTCGCCGTGTACGCGCTCATCCGCTACCTGGTGCGGACGCCCTTCGGGATCGCGCTCGAGGGGATCCGCGACGAGCCGACGCGCATGGCCTCGCTCGGCTACAACGTCACGCTCCACCGCACGCTCGCCTTCGGGATCGGCTCGCTGATCGCGGCCCTGAGCGGTGTCCTCTTCGCCTGGTGGTCGGGGCAGCTCTCCCCGTCCGACATCGGCCTGCAGGCGACGATCCAGCTCCTCGTGATCGCCGTGATCGGCGGCCTGACGCGGATCGAGGGCGCCTGGCTCGGGGCCTTCGCCTACATCTGGATCTCCAACGAGGTGACCAACAAGATTCCCGAGGGCGGCCTGTGGCTGATCGGCGGGAGCTTCAACACGGTGATCGGGCTCGCGTTCCTCGCGATCGTGATCGCCTCGCCCGACGGGTTGATGGGCATCTGGGATCGCATCTGGTCAGGGATGCGGGGCCGCGGTGGGACAGGTGAGCCCGCCGTGGCAGGCGGCTCCGCGGGGTCGCAGACGTAGGGAAAGGGGGTCGACGACGGGCACATGCGAGGCAACTCCGAGGACTGGGAGGCGTCTGAGTTCCATGGGTAACACGATGAGAAGGAGGGCAACACGATGAGTCGACGGAACGTGCGCGCGTGGAAGCTCGCGCTTCCGCTCGCCGCGCTCGCGCTCGGCATGACCTTCCTGGCGACGTCAGCATTCGGCGCGTCGGGAGGGGTCGTGAAGGTCGCGGTGATGACGGACTGCAAGGGTGCGTTCGGCGGTGCCTACGAGGTGGGCGCGGCCGGGACGAACATCGCCCTCGCGCAGTTCGCAGGCGGCAAGGTGAAGAACAACAAGAAGCCGTCCGCAGGGATCACAGGCGCGAAGGCCGGTGGCAAGACGATCCAGGTCGTCGGCTACGGGTGCGGAGACGACACGCCTGCGACGATCCTGAAGGAGACGCGCCGGCTGATGCAGCAGGCGGGCGCCGAGGTGATGGTCGGCCCGCTGTCAGGCGACGAGGCCGTCGCGGTGGCGAACTGGGCCAAGGCCCGCCCCACCAAGACGGTGATCATCGGCACCGCCGGGTCGCAGGATCCGACGCTGCAGATCGCACCGAAGAACGTGTTCCGCTACCACGGTGACGGCGCGCAGTGGAACGCCGGCATCGGTGAGATCGTCTACAAGAAGCTCGGCTGGCGGAAGGCCGCCATCATCATGGACGACTACAGCTTCGGCTGGACGTCCGGGGCCGGCATCATCGCCGACTTCTGCGCCATCGGCGGCCAGATCACGAAGCGTGTGTTCCCGCCGCTGAACACGACCGACTACTCGTCCTACGTCCGGCAGCTGCCGCCGCCGGGTCAGGTGGACGGATACTTCTGGGTTGTCGGCGGAACCGGTACCGGGCCTGCGCTCAAGGCGTTCGAGCAGGCATACGGCACCATCAAGCCCACGCAGCACTCGGGGAACCTCTTCCTCTGGTTCCTCACGGGCTTCCAGGACGTGGCACCGCGCCTCGTCGGCTCGTACGTCGGAGGGTTCGGCACCGCGCCGGGCCTGAAGAGCAAGGCGGTGAACTCCTACCACGCCTTCGCGAAGAAGACGTACCCCGGGTTCACCAACGCCAACTTCGACGACGGGTTCCTCTACAACTACTACCAGGCCACGAAGGCGCTCGTCGCCGGCCTGAACGCCTCCGCCGGCGCCACCGGCGCGAAGCTGCAGCAGGCGCTGCCGACGACCCTCTCGGCACCGTTCAACATCTCGAACCGCGGGAACGTCAAGCTGGACGCGAACCGGCAGGCGATCCAGGACCAGTGGCCGGTGCAGATCGTGCAGGGCGCCAACGGCCCGACGGTCACGCTCACCGGCTACGTGCCGAACGTCGACCAGTCGTTCGGAGGGCTCTTCAAGAAGTCGAGCCCGCCGCCCGGTCGCACGCAGCCTCCGTGCGTGAAGAAGAAGCTGCCGTGGCAGGGCAAGATCCGTGCGGTGAAGAACGGCGTCGTCACCAACTCGGTCATCAAGTGAGGCAGTGAGCAACGAAGAAAACAGCGTGGGGGACAGGCTTCAGCCTGTCCCCCACACAGGTTCCCCCGCGCCGACCCTCCGCTTGCGGGGGGTCGGCCGGCGTTTCGGCGGGTTGCTCGCGGTGCGGGAGGTCGACCTCGACGTCGTGCAGGGCGAGCGACGCGCGGTGCTCGGCCCGAACGGAGCGGGCAAGACGACCCTCTTCAACCTGATCTGCGGCGACATGCCGGCGTCGAGCGGGACGATAGAGCTCTACGGCGAGGACGTGACGCGGAGCCCGGCCCGGGCGCGCGTCAAGCTCGGGCTCGCACGCACGTACCAGCAGTCGCGCCAGTTTCTCGGGCTGACGGTCGAGGACAGCATCTACCTCTCCATCGTCGGCGTCGAGGGAGGGCGGCTGCGGCCGCTGATCCTCCGGCGCGACGCGCAGCTGCGCGAACGGGCGCGCGAGGCCGCGGGCCGGGTCGCGATCGACCACAAGCTCCACGAGCGCGTGGGCGACCTCTCGCACGGCGAGCACCGTCAGGTCGCGATCGCGATGGCGCTCGCGGCGCAGCCGCGAATGCTGATGCTGGACGAGCCCGCCTCCGGCCTCTCTCGTGGCGAGCGCGTGCTGCTGACCGAGCTGCTGCTCGGCCTCGACCCCTCGATCACCCTGATCCTCATCGAGCACGACATGGACATCGCGCTCAGCGTCGCGCACAGCGTGACGATGATGCACGACGGCCGGGTGATCGTCGAAGGCACTCCGGACGAGATCCGGGCCAACCAGACCGTCCACGACCTGTACCTGGGGCGGCGATGACCGAGCCCGCCGCCGCCCCCGTCGCTCCCGCCCCGACGACCACGCTGCTCGAGATCGCGGGCCTCGACGCGTTCTACGGCAAGGCGCGCGTTCTCGACGACCTGAGCTTCACCATGGAGCGCGGCTCGCTCGCGATCGTGGGTCGCAACGGGATGGGCAAGACGACGCTCTGCAACGCGATCATGGGCATCGCGCCGCCGCATGCCGAGGGCTCGATCCGCTTCGAGGGCAAGGAGCTCGTCGGCGGTCAGTCGCACAAGATCGCCCGGCACGGCATCGGCTACGTCCCGCAGGGCCGTCGCCTCTTCCCGTCGCTCACCGTCGACGAGCACCTGCGGATCGCCTCGCGGAGCGCGGGCGGCGCGTCGACGGGCGGCGAGTGGACGCGCGAGCGGGTCTACGAGCTCTTCCCGCGGCTCGCCGAGCGCAAGCGCAACGGCGGCGCGCAGCTCTCGGGCGGCGAGCAGCAGATGCTCGCGATCGGGCGGGCACTCGTGACGAACCCGCGCCTGGTGGTGATGGACGAGCCCTCGGAGGGGCTCGCGCCTGCGATCATCGAGAACATGATCGAGACGTTCCGCGAGCTCGAGCGCGAGGGCCTGTCGCTCCTGCTGATCGAGCAGAACCTCGGCGTCGCGACCTCGCTCGCCGAGCGGCAGCTGATCATGGTCGCGGGCTCGATCGCGACCGAGACGACCGCGGCAGTCCTCGCCGGCGACTCCGAGCTGCAGCGGCGCTACCTCGGCGTGGAACCGCTCGCCCACTAGCTCGTGACGCCGGGGCGGATTCTTGCCGGTGGTGCGGCGGCGGTGCTCCTGCTCGTCGGGGGCTGCGGCGGCTCCGGGTCGTCCCACGGCGACGCGATCGCGTTCGTCAGCACGCGCGACGGGGACTACGCCGTCTACGCCATGAATGCCGACGGGAGCGACCAGGGCCGGCTCACGGACGAGCACGGTGACACGTCGACCCCGGCAGGCACCACCTTCCAGATCGCGCCCGCGTATTCGCCGGACGGCACCAAGATCGCCTTCGCGAGCGCCCGCGAGGGCTCGCTCGACGTCTATGCGATGGACGCCGACGGTTCGGGGACACGGGCTCTCACCACCGGTCCGGGCAACGAGTCCGAGCCGGCCTGGTCCCCCGACGGCGCGCAGATCGCCTACCAGAACGACCTGAACGGCGACCACGTCTTCGTCATGCGGGCGGACGGCACCGGCAGCCGCCGCCTGACGACGGATCTCGCGCCCGAGATCGAGCCCGCCTGGTCGCCCGACGGCCGGTGGATCGCATACTCGCGCCGCCTCCCCGGGACGGAGATCCGGGAGATCTGGATCGCCCATCCGGACGGATCAGGCCGACGCAAGCTGACCGATCTCCAGGGTGCGGCGTACGCGCCCGCGTGGTCGCCCGACTCCAAGACGGTCGCGTTCTCGGGCCGGCGGGGGACGAAGCCGTTCCAGCTCTACACGATCGGGGTGGACGGGAAGGGCCTCCGTCGGGTCACGCAGGCGGCCGAGGACGCGTTCGAGCCGGCCTGGTCGCCCGACGGGAAGACGATCGCGTACTCCCGTGCCGGATCGATCGTGGCGATCGACGCCGGCGGCGCCAACGTGTCCGTGCTCACCGACCCCGACGGCAACGACTCGAGCCCCGACTGGAACCCGCATCCCGCGGAAGGAGAGGAGCAGAGCTGATGGCGACCGTCGTGCTGGTCGGGACGCTGGACACGAAAGGGCGGGAGTATGCGTACCTCGCCGACCGGGTGCGCGAGCACGGCGCCGAGGTGATTCTCGTCGACGCGGGCGTCGTCGGTGAGCCGCTTGCGACGCCGGACGTGACCCGCGAGGAGGTGGCGGCGGCCGTCGGCGCCGACGTCGCCGCCCTCGCCGCTGCGGGCGACCGCGGCGCGGCCGTCGAGACGATGTCCCGTGGCGCCGCGGAGGTCGTGAAGCGGCTCCACGCCGAGGGGAGGCTCGACGCGGTCGGAGGGCTCGGCGGCTCGGGCGGCTCGGCGCTCGTCACCTACGCGATGCGGCAGCTGCCGATCGGCGTCCCGAAGCTCATGGTCTCGACCGTCGCGTCCGGCGACACCGGCCCGTATGTCGGCTCGGTCGACGTGACGATGATGTACTCGGTCGTCGACATCGCCGGCGTGAACGAGGTGTCGGCGCGGATCATGGCCAACGCCGCGGGCGCCCTGGCGGGCATGGCGGGCGCGAGCGTGCCGCCGCTCGGCGAGAAGCGGCCGATCGTCGTCGCGTCGATGTTCGGCGTCACCACGGCCGCGGTCACCGTCGCCCGCGAGCGTTTGGAGGAGCTCGGGTACGAGGTGCTCGTCTTCCACCAGACCGGTGCGGGCGGCGGCTCGATGGAGAAGCTCCTCGAGGCGGGGTTCGCCGTCGGCTCGCTCGACGTCACGACCACCGAGTTCTGCGACCAGGTCGCGGGCGGCGTGCTCGCCGCCGTTCCGGAGCGGCTCGAGTCCGCCGGCAAGGCGGGCATCCCGCAGGTCGTCTCGCTCGGCGCGCTCGACATGGTCAACTTCGGGCCGATGGACTCGGTGCCGGAGCGCTACCGCAACCGGAACCTCTACGTCCACAACCCGACGATCACCCTGATGCGGACGACGCCGGACGAGTGCCGGGAGATCGCGCGGATCGTCGCCGGGAAGCTCAACGCTGCGGAGAGCCCGACCGTGCTCTACGTCCCGCTCCGCGGCGTCTCCGCGATCGCGACGGAGGGCCAGGTCTTCCACGACGCCGAGGCGGACGAGGCGCTCTTCTCGACCCTGCGCGAGCTCGTCGACACGTCCAAGGTGGAGGTGCACGAGGTCGAGCAGGACGTGAACGACCCCGAGTTCGCTCTCGCGATGGCGAACCGGCTCCACGAGCTGATCGAAAGACGAGGAAGCAAACGGCGATGTCGGAGCGTGAGCGGTGGCGGCCGGAGGCCGGCTTTGCCGGCCGGGAGGCCAGTAGAGCGAAGAGTTGGCGGGCGCGGAAGGAGGGGGCTCGTGGGGGAACCATGGGTTCCACCACGCTGCTCCACGAGCTGATCGGAGAGAGGGAATGACGAGAGACGAGGCACTGGCGCGGCTCCGCACACAGATCGACGCCGGCAAGCCGATCATCGGCGCCGGCGCGGGGACGGGGCTCTCGGCCAAGTGCGCCGAGGCGGGCGGTACCGACCTGATCATCATCTACAACTCGGGCCGCTACCGGATGGCCGGGCGCGGGTCGCTCTCGGGCCTCCTGCCGTACGGCGACGCGAACGCGATCGTCGTCGACATGGCGAGCGAGGTGCTCCCGATCGTGAAGGAGACACCCGTGCTCGCCGGCGTCTGCGGCACCGATCCGTTCCGCCTGATGGACGTCTTCCTCGACGAGGTGCGCCGCATCGGATTCAGCGGCGTGCAGAACTTCCCGACGGTCGGCCTCTTCGACGGGACGTTCCGGCAGAACCTCGAGGAGACCGGCATGGGCTACGGGCTCGAGGTCGAGATGATCCGCCGCGCCCACGAGAAGGACATGCTCACCGCGCCCTACGTCTTCACCGTCGACGAGGCCGTCGCGATGGCGGAGGCCGGCGCGGACGTCCTCGTCCCGCACATGGGTCTCACGACCGGCGGCGCGATCGGCGCCGAGACGGCGAAGACCCTCGACGACTGCGTGCCGCTGATCCAGGCGATGTGCGATGCGGCGAAGGAGGCCAACCCCGAGGTCATCGTCCTCTGCCACGGCGGGCCGATCGCCGAGCCGGACGACGCCGCCTACGTGCTCGCGAGGACCGAGGGCGTCGTCGGCTTCTTCGGCGCCTCGTCGATGGAGCGGCTCCCGACCGAGACCGCGATGACCGAGAACATGCGCCGCTTCAAGGCGATCCCGGTCGGAGGTGCGGCATGACGCACTTCCGGCCCGCAGGAGCGATCGAGCGGCAGCAGCACGACTGGGGGGTCTTCGCCCAGCTTTCCGGGCCGCGCGACGGGCTCGCCGGCATCGTCGCGATCGAGGCGACGTTCCTCCCGGGGAAGGCGCATCCGTTTCATTTCCACCCGGGCCAGGAGGAGGTGATCTACGTCCTCGAGGGCACGATCGAGCAGTGGGTCGAGTCGGAGTCCCGGACGCTGACCGCGGGTGACGCGGTCGTGATCCCGGCCGACGCGGTGCACGCGACGTACAACGAGACCGGCGAGCCGGCGAAGATCCTGGCGATTCTCTCCCCGGCGGTCGAGGGGGACGGCTACGCGGCGGTCGACGTCGCCGCCGAGGAGCCCTGGGCGTCGCTGCGCCCCTGAGGGTGATCAGGCCGACTCGACCGCGAGCAGCCGGTCGTAGGCGGGCAGCGTGAGGAACTCGACGTAGTCGCGCTGTGTCGCGACGCGCTCGAACAGCGCTCGCGCGTCGCCGTAGCCCTCGCCGAGGCTCGCGATCTCGTCCTCGGTGATCCGCCGAACGTCGTCCTGGGTCACGCGGTCGTGGCGGAGCCATTGCCAGATTTGAGAACGGGAGATCTCCGCCGTCGCCGCGTCCTCCATGAGGTTGTTGATCGCAACCGCGCCGGCGCCCTGCAGCCACGCGGCGAGGTACTGGATCCCGACCGAGACGTTGTTGCGGAGCCCCGCTTCGGTGATGTCTCCGGGGGTGGCCGCGACGTCCAGGAGATCCGCGGAGCGGATCTCCACGTCGTCTCGCTGCCGGTCGATCTGGTTCGGCCTGTCGCCGAGCACCCGGTCGAACGACGCCATCGCCACCGGGACGAGATCGGGGTGCGCGACCCACGTCCCGTCGAAGCCCTGGGACGCCTCGCGGTCCTTGTCCTCGCGCACCTTCTCGAGCGCCACCGCGTTCACCTCGGCGTCGCGACGGGAGGGGATGAACGCCGCCATCCCGCCCATCGCGTGGGCGCCGCGCCGGTGGCACGTCTTGACGAGGAGCTCGCAGTAGGAGCGCATGAAGGGGACGGCCATGGTCACGTCCGCCCGGTCCGGAAGCACGAACTCGGGTCGGTGGCCGAGCTTCTTGATGACGCTGAAGATGTAGTCCCACCGGCCCGCGTTGAGGCCCGCGGAGTGGTCGCGCAGCTCGTGGAGGATCTCGTCCATCTCGAAGGCGGCGAGGATCGTCTCGATCAGGACGGTCGCCTTGATCGTCCCGCGCTCGACCCCGAGCCGCTCCTGCGTCCAGCCGAAGACGTCGTTCCAGAGCCGCGCCTCCGTGTGTGACTCGAGCTTCGGCAGGTAGAAGTAGCGCCCGTTCCGCCCGTGGTTGCGGAGGAAGTAGAGGCCGAAGTCGAAGAGCGAGCCCGACATCGGCCGCCCGTCGACCTCGAAGTGCCGCTCCTCGAGGTGCCAGCCGCGCGGCCGCACGAACAGGACTGCGACCTCGTCGTTCAGCGTGTACCGCTTCACGCCCGTGTCGAGCTCGATCGTGCGCTCGAGCGCGTCGGTGAGGTTCCGCTGGCCCTCGATGCAGTTCTCCCACGTCGGCGAGTTGGCGTCCTCGAAGTCGGCCATGAACACCTTCGCGCCGGAGTTGAGCGCGTTGATGACCATCTTCCGGTCGACCGGGCCGGTGATCTCGACGCGACGGTCGGCGATCTCGTCCGGGAACGGCGCGATCCGCCAGTCGCCCTCGCGGACGCCCGCCGTGTCGGGGAGGAAGTCGGGGAGCTCGCCGTTCGCCAGCCCGCCGCCTGTGAGGCGTCGCAGCCGCTCCGCGCGACGCGAGAGCAGCTCGCGCCGGCGCTCCCCGAACTCGCGCTCGAGGTCGGTCAGGAACGAGACGGCATCAGAGGTCAGGACGTCGTCGACGCGCACGTCACGATCTTCTCAGAACCGCGTGTGACCGCGCGGCGAGCGTCAGTCCTGCTCGTGATCGCGCTCGCAGCTCTCCGGGCAGGTGCACGGCGCAGACTCCGCCCGCGTCACGATCGGGGGCCGCGGCGTGGGGATGATCCGTGCGCCGGGCTTGACGGGCTTCTCGCGGATGACGGTGGTGCTCATGCGACGCTCCTCTCTGCGTGGAATTGCTGCTCCTCGGTCGAGCCGGTCAGGGCGAGCGTCGAGGAGACGCCGCCCGTGACAGCCTGCATCACCTGGTCGAAGTACCCGGCGCCGACCTCGCGCTGGTGGCGGGTCGCCGTGTAGCCGGCGTCCTCGAGCGAGAGCTCGCGCTCCTGCAGCGCGACGTACGCGGTCATCGCGTCGTCGCGGTAGCCGCTCGCGAGCTCGAACATCGAGAGGTTCAGCGCATGGAAGCCGGCGAGGGTGATGAACTGGAAGCGGTAGCCCATTGCCGCCAGATCGCGCTGGAAGCCGGCGATCTCGGCGTCCGAGAGGTGCCCGCGCCAGTTGAACGACGGCGAGCAGTTGTACGCGAGCGGCTTTCCGGGGTGGCGCTCGTGGATCGCGGCGGCGAACCGCTCCGCCTCGTCCATGTCCGGCGTCGACGTCTCGCACCAGACGAGATCGGCGTACGGCGCGTACGCGAGCCCGCGCGCGATCGCCGCCTCGATGCCGTCGCGGACGCGGAAGAAGCCCTCGGGCGTCCGCTGGCCGGTGCAGAGCTCGCGGTCGGCCTCGTCGACATCGCTCGTCAGCAACGTCGCCGAGAGGGCGTCCGTCCGCGCCACGATCAGCGCGGGGACGTCGAGCACGTCCGCCGCGAGCCGCGCCGCGACGAGCGTGCGCACGAACTGGCTCGTCGGGACGAGGACCTTGCCGCCGAGGTGGCCGCACTTCTTCTCCGACGAGAGCTGATCCTCGAAGTGGACGGCCGCGGCGCCCGCCTCGATGTACGCCTTCATGATCTCGAAGGCGTTGAGCGGTCCGCCGAATCCCGCCTCCGCGTCGGCGACGATCGGGGCGAGCCAGTGCGTCCCCACGTCACCCTCGGCATGGGCGATCTGGTCGGCGCGTAGCAGCGCGTTGTTGATCCGCCGCGCGAGCGCCGGCCCGGAGTTCGCGGGGTAGAGGCTCTGGTCGGGGTAGGTCCCGCCGACGAGGTTGGCGTCGGCCGCCACCTGCCAGCCCGAGAGGTAGATCGCCTCGAGGCCGGCTCGCACCATCTGCACCGCCTGGCCGCCGGTCATGGCGCCGAGGGCGGCGACCCACTCCCGCTCTTCGAGCAGCGTCCGCAGCCGCTCGGCGCCGAGGCGCGCGAGCGTGTGCTCGACGCGAACCGAGCCGCGCAGGCGCCGGACGTCGTCGCGGGAGTAGGGGCGCACGATGGTGTCGGTCATGTGTCCGTCCTTTCGGATCCAGTAACGTCGATGCTGGGATCCTAAATGCACTTTCAGGCCCTTGCAAGGGCCGGTATTCCGGCTTTTCGGATCCAAGACGGCAGAGTTGGGATGCACGCCGATAGACTCCACGCCGTGAGCACCGTCTCCACGAAGGCCGACGACATCGCCGGGATCCTCGAGGACGAGATCGTGGGCGGCGCGATCCCACCCGGGACCGTGCTCCGCCAGGAGACGCTCTCCGAGCGCTTCGACGTGTCGAGGACGCCGGTGCGCGAGGCTCTGCGACGGCTCGCGGCGCTCGGGCTCGTCTCGTTCGAGCCCAACCGCGGCGTCCGGGTCAGGTCGATCTCCGCGGACGAGCTGCACGAGGCCTTCCTCGTGCGCGCCGAGCTCGAGGCGCTTGCGACCGAGGTCGCGACGCCGAAGATGACGCCGGACGACCTCGCGGAGATGGACCGCATCGAGCGGCGCTTCGGCGAGCTGACGCTCGAGCTCCGCGACCAGGCGCGCAGCGGCGCGCCCCGGGACGCCGCGCTCTTCGTCGAGTGGATGCAGGCCAACTACGCCTTCCACGACGTGATCTACCGCGTCGCGGAGCTTCCGCTCGTCGAGCGGATCGCCAAGGGCGCGCGACGGACGTTCATCGGCGACCGGGCGTGGCGCGCGCGGGCCGAGCTGGACGAGCTCTACGCGAAGAACGACCTCCAGCACCGCGCGATCCGCGAGGCGATCTCGGCCGGCAGCGCCCGGGCGGCACGGACGCTGGCCCGCGAGCACGTTCTCTCGTCGAACCGCCTGATCGAGGTCGTGCTCGAGACCCTCGGCGCCGCCGGCCGCGAGCCCGGCTGGGGACGATGACCCGCTTCTATCCGGCGCTGACGATCCGGTCGGCGGCGACGTCGCGGAGCCGGGTGACGCGCCCGTTCGGGTAGCGGACGACGACCTCGTCGACGCGCGTCTCCTTGCCGAGGCCGAAGTGGAGCCGCGGATCCTCGGAGGAGAGGTAGCTCGAGCCCGCGCGCGCGACCTGGACGAGCCGGCGGCCGCCGGGGAGGACGGCCGTGACGACCGTTCCCGGGACGAACCGGCGCAGCGACACCTCGAGCCAATGGCCCGCCTGCGAGCCGCCGTCGTTCCGCAGCAGCTGCAGTGCGCCGCCGATCGAGCCGACCGCGAGGTCGAGGTCGCCGTCGTTGTCGAAGTCCGCTGCCGCGAGGCCACGCCCGTTCCTCGGCGCGACGGAGCCGACGTCGAGCGGCGTGACGTGCCCGCCGTCGGTCGAGAGGACGCGCACCGGCTCTGCGTCCTTCGCGAGGCTCGTGACCGGAATCGCACCGTTCGCCATCGCGAGCTCCGGCGTGCCGTCGTTGTCGAGATCCGCCCAGGTGACGCCCCACCCGGTGAACGTCCGTCCCAGTGAGCCGACGAAGTCCGGGCGAGCGTCGGCGAACGGCTTTCCCGCCCGGCTCCGGTAGACGGCGTGCAGCTGGCCGCGCGAGTTCGTCACGAAGAGATCGTCGCGCCCGTCGCCGGAGAAGTCGCCTGCGGCGACTCCCATGCCCGCGTTCGAGTCGTCGACCGCCAGCTCCCTGCCGTTCTCGACGAGCCGGAAACCGAGCCCGTTCTTCGCGGGCAGGTTGAGGTAGAGCCGGTTGGGGTCGAGGTCGTTCGCCACGAACAGGTCGGGACGGCCGTCGCCGTTCACGTCGGTGAAGGTCGCGCCGAGCCCATGGTCGAGACCGTGTGGCTCCAGCCCGGCGGCGCGCCCGACCTCACGGAACCGCGGGTGCCCGCCGCGCGCGCCGACGTTGAGGTACAGGAGGTCTCGCACCGCGCCGCGGTTCGCGGGGAAGCCCGATGTCGACCCGGGCACCGGGCGGTTGACGTCGGTGTAGCCCATGACGGCGAGGTCGAGCCGCCCGTCGCCGTTGACGTCCGCGACCGCCGCGCCCGTGTGCCAGCCGGGCTCGTCGATCCCGGCCGCCTTGGCCCCCTCGGTGAACGTGCCGTCGCCGTTGTTCCAGAGGACGGCGTCGTACGCGTCCCGAGCAGCGTCATAGCCGGCCGTCGTGACGATGAGGTCCGTTGTCCCGTTGCCGTCGAGGTCCGCCGCGGCGCAGCCGCTGCCCCGCACTTCGAGACCCGTGCGCGTCTTCCCGGTGACGTCGACGAACCGTCCGTCGACGTTGTGGAAGAGGCGGCTGCGCGGCAGCCCGCCGGCGGCCGTGTACCGCCCGATGTCGCTGTCCGCATACGAGTTGACGACGTACAGGTCGAGCCAGCCGTCGCCGTCGTAGTCGAGCCAGCAGAGCCCTCCGCCCATCATCGCGCTCTGGTCCCCCGTCACGCCGAAGCGGAACGCGCCCTGGCGAAGGTCGAGGCCCACGCTCGGTGCCACGTCCGTGAGGCTGAAGGGCGCGGTGACGGCGGCCACGGTCGGACGGCCGGCGGCACCGCCACGCACGCCGGTGACGAGGTACCGGCTGCCGCTCTGGACGAGCTCGAACGCGCGGACGACGTCCCGCGGGGTGCTGCGATACATGAACGCGCCGTCCCCGGCCGCGTAGCGCGCGGTCTGCGAGGTGCCGTGGAGCGTCGCGACGACGAGCGGCGGCCCCTGGCCCTTGCCGGGCTCGAGGCGGAGCGCGACGGTCTCCGCCTCGTAGAGCGGGACCGCGATCGAGGCTCCCCTTGCCCCGTCGATGCGGCCCCAGAGCTGGGCCAGCCAGTCGCCCGTCGCCCCGCGCCTCGCGGCCGCGTGACTGCGCGTGCGGAGCGCGTCCGCGCCGCTCTCGAGGTCGGCGACGAGCTCGACTGCGATCCGCCGCGCCGTACCTCGGTCGATCGGGGCGAGCCCCGGCGTCGCGGCGACGGTCACCGCCGGCACGTGCCCCGTCGCGAGCCGGGCGGGCGCCGTGGACGCCGGCGCCGAGAGCAGGCCCGCGGCGACGACCACGCCGAGCGCGAGAGCCGCCGCGGCGCCGAGTCTCGCCGGCGTCCAGCCGGTCACGCCGCCGAGGCGAGTCCTGCCGGCGACGTATCAGCAGCAGCGGCCGCGCAGCGCAGACGATCGTGAGCGCGCCGAGCACGGCGAGCTTCGCCGAGAACTCGCTCGTCCAGGGGGCGATGAGCAGTGTCGCGAGCAACCCGACCGATACGGCGTACACGAGGCGCCCGCGCGGGCTCTCCGGGATCGTCCGCGGGTCGGTGATCATGAAGAAGAGGAAGACGAGGACCTCGGGCGAGGTGACGAGGAGCCACCACAGGTCGACCCCGGCGATCGGGCCGAGGTGCCACGCCGCCGTCATCTCGTGTCCCGTCGCGGCGAGCACGGCAACGCCCGCCGCGAACGTGAGCCAGAAGCCGGCCGCGATCCCGACGAGGTGCAGCCGCGAGAGGATCGCGAGCCCGCCGCCGACGATGAGCGCGAGCGCGAGCGCGAGCCACACGGACATCGGCCCCCACCAGAACGCCAGCGGATCCGCGTGCTCCGGCCCGAGAAGCACGAAGCAGAGCACGAGCCCGAAGTTCGAGGGGTTGAAGATGTGCCGGCCCCGGAAGCTGATCACGTACTTCGACAGGAGGCCGACGGCTGCCGTCCCGGCGAAGATCCACCAGCCGTTCATGCTCCACCAGTCGCCGTGCTCGGTACCCGGGACGCGCAGCACGAACGCGACGCCGTTCCCCGTGAGGAGGGCGCTCGCGGGCCACATGAGGACGTGCTGGCGGCGGAAGGCGATCGACACCTCGAGCACGGCGCACGTCACGAGCGAGACGAGGATCTGCGCGATCGAGAGCCTGAAGTCGAACGCGGTCTGCCCGAGCACCTGCAGGGTGACGATCACGCCGGCCAGGTGCAGCCGTGGGTCGCGCCATGTCGGCAGCAGCACGGGATAGGCCGTGCCGCGAATCCGCACCGTCGGCCGGCCCGCCGCGATCGCGGGAGCGCTCATCGGCGACAGATGGTACGCAGCGCGCGGTCGCGAAGTGTCAGGCCCAGAAGGCTTCGAACGCGCCGGGGTCGGACGGCAGCGCCAGTACCTCGCGGACCAGTCCGTCCTCGATCCGGAAGAGGAGCACCTGGTCGAGGTCGAGCCGTCGGCCGTGGCGCTCGCCGGAGGCGCGGTACAGCGCGGCTGCCCGGTCGTCGCTCGCGAGCACGTCGACGAGCTGCGAGGAGTAGCTCCCGCCGGTTTCCTTCGGGAGCCGCGCGAGGAAGCGGAAGATCGCCTCGCGACCGCGGTGGACCCCCGCCATCGTCCCGTCGCCGGGCACGATCCACACCGCGTCGGGAGCGAACAGGTCGCGGAGCGCGAAGCCCTGCTTCTGCGCGAACGCGCCGAAGATCCGGCGGACGACGTCCTCGTTCGCAGCGCGTTGGCTAGCGACCGCCACGGCTTCGCTCCCACTCGTCGATCAGCCGCCCGACGTGATCCCGCTGCGCAGGGGTGAAGTCGAAGACCGCGAGCAGGCGCCTCGCCTCGGCCGGGTCGTCGTTCGCGACCGCGGCCTCGAGATGCTCGCGCTGCGGCGTCGGCTCGCGCAGTTGCCTGCGCAGCCAGCGGAGAAGGCTCACCGTCGCCTGGTCGGTCATCGGAGGCCTACGCTACTCGGGTGGACACGTTCCTCGCGATCGCGAGCCGCCGCGACGAGCGCCGCTACGGGCGCGAGCCGCTTTCCGAGGATGTCGCCGCGCGCATCCTCGACGCCGGCCGGCTCGCGGGCTCGGCGTCGAACCGCCAGCCGTGGGTGTTCGTCGTCCCCGACACCCGCGAGCGCGTCGAGGAGCTTGCCCGGTCGGTCTACGTGCCGGACAACGTCCTCGGCGCCGGCCTCGTCGTCGGGGTCGCGATCACGGGGAAGCGGCGCGCGCAGTTCGACGCGGGCCGGGCCGCGCAGAACATGCTTCTCGCGGCGTGGAACGAGGGCTTCTCCTCCTGTCCGAACGGCGTCGCCGACGCCGATGCGGCCCACGCCGCGCTCGGCCTCGTCGAGGACGAGACGCTCGTGATCGTCCTCACCTTCGGGATCCCGGAACGCCGTCGCGAGCCGGGCTCGCGCACTCCCGACGAGTGGAGCGCCCGGGCGAATCGTCGCCCGCTCGACGACGTCGTCCGGCGCGTCCGCTGACCGGCGCCCAGCTGCCCTCCGGCCGTCCGATGCCGTTTGACAATTCACCTGCCAGGGTCGTAGTTTGTGCGGCCTCCGTACAAACGCGCCGACGTTGACGCCCTCCAACCTCCCACGACCGACGACGGTCACCCGATGACGTTCGACCGCGCCACTGCGTCGCCGGCGGACCAGACGACGGTCCGGCGGGCGAACCTCGGCGTCGTGCTGCGCCATGTCGCGGCCGGGGGATCGCTGTCGCGGGCGCGGATCGCAGCGGACACGGGCCTCACGCGCGGCACCGTCTCCAGTCTCGTCAGCGAGCTGATCGACCTCGAGCTGCTGCGGGAGACGGGCGAGACGACGTCGCCGCTCGGTATCGGACGCCCCGGCGTCGCGCTCGAGCTCGCCGACGTCGTCGTCGGGATCGGGCTCGAGGTCAACGTCGACTACGTCGCGGTCTCCGTCGAGGACCTGACCGGCACCGTCCGCTACGAGCACCGCTCGTACCACGACAACCGAGGCTCGGCGCCGGGGCCCGTGCTCGACCGGCTGGCACGCGCGGCCCGGGCCGCGCTCGAGGCCGTCGACCGTGAGGGCCTGCGGACGATCGGCGTCTCGGTCGCCGTCCCGGGCCTCGTCGAGGAGGCGTCCGGCACCGTCGCGTTCGCCCCGAACCTGGGCTGGCAGGACCTCCCCGTCGCAGCCGAGCTCGAGGAGCGGCTCGGCCTCCCGGTGCACGTCGAGAACGAGTCGAACCTCGCCGCGCTGGCGGAGCACTGGACGGGCGCCGCCGTCGGGATCGACGACTTCGTCTGCGTCTTCGGCGAGGTCGGCGTGGGCGGCGGCATCGTGCTCGGCGGCCGGCTCTTCCGTGGATCGCACGGCTTCGGCGGCGAGTTCGGTCACGTCTCCGTCGACGCGAACGGCGCGCTGTGTGGGTGCGGCAGCCGAGGGTGCGTCGAGACGCTGGTCGGCCAGGAGTCGATCGCACGCGCCGCAGGCGTCCCGCCCGTCACGGGCCGGTCGCGCAGCCTCACGGACGACCTCGTGCGCCGGGCCGAGTCGGGCGAGCCCGAGGTGGTCCGCGCGCTGGACGAAGCCGGATGCTCGCTCGGCATCGCGCTCGCTTCGACCTTCAACCTCCTCGACGTCCAGGCCGTCGTCCTCGGCGGCTGCTTCGGCCCGCTCGCGCCGTGGCTCGAGGACGCCGTGCGCCGGACGCTGCAGGAGCGCTCGCTGGCCGCCCGCTCGGGGACGTTTCTCGTCCTGCCGTCGGCCTTCGGCGACGGCGCCGCCGTGCGAGGCGCCGCGGCCGTGTCACTTCACCGCGTGCTCGACGCGCCGTGGTCGGTGCCGGCCGCGCGCAGGCGCCTTCCACGCGGTCGCTCCGCGGCGGAGGGCGAACGGCCCAGGAAGGAGGTGGCGGTCGCTCGAGGGTAGGGCGGTCGGACCGGGGCAGTTTGAACAGCCGCGACGGACGGAGTAGCGTCCCCGCGGGAGGCTCTGACGATGAAGGAGGGCAAGGAGTGAAGAAGCTCAGCATCGCGCTTCTGGTTGCCGCAGCGGCCGTGGGTCTCATGGTCAGCGGTGCAGCAGGGAAGGGCGCGAAAACCACTGCGGCGGGCACGCAGGTGTGCGTCCTGCTGCCGGACACGACGTCGTCGCCGCGCTGGCAGCAGTTCGACAAGCCTGCGTTCATCAACGCGTTCAAGAAGGCCGGGCTCACGGCGGCCGTCGTGAACGCTCTCAACCAGCCGCAGAAGCAGCTCGCCCAGGCGGAGCAGTGCATCAACAACGGCGCCAAGGTCGGCATCATCACGTCGCTCGACACCGGCACGTCGATCGCCATCCAGAAGAAGTTCACGGCTGCCGGTGGCAAGACGATCGACTACGACCGCCAGATCGTCGGCGGCACCGGATCCGTCTACATCAGCTTCGACGGCAACGCGGTCGGTCGCATCCAGGCACGCGGCGTCATCGCCGGAATGAAGGCGAAGAAGACGTACAGTGCGAAAGGCGTCGTGGCCGAGCTGTGGGGCGGCCCGACGGACGCGAATGCGTTCTGGTTCAAGAGCGGAAACGACGACATCCTGAACCCGCTCTTCAAGGGGAAGAAGGTGACGAAGGGCCCGCAGAAGTTCGTGCCCGACTGGGATTCGAAGAATGCCCAGACGATCTTCGAGCAGATGCTCGTCCAGACGAACAACAACATCCAGGGCGTCGTGGCGGCGAACGACAACATCGCCGGCGCCGTCGTCGCGACGCTGAAGGCGAAGGGCCTGAAGCCGATCGGGCTGAGCGGGCAGGACGCGACCGTCCTGGGTGTCCAGAACATCATCTCGGGCTGGCAGACGAACACCGTCTACAAGTACGTGCCCGACGAGGCGAACGCGGCAGCTGCGGCAGCCGTGGCGCTGTTCAAGGGAAAGGCGCCGAAGACGAACGCGACGCGCCCGAACGGCAGCAAGAAGCAGCCGACGCTGGTGATCCCGGTTGTGTCGATCACCAAGGCGAACTACACGCGGCTCTTCACGGACAAGTTCCTGAAGCGCAGCGACGTGTGCTCCGGGGAGTACAAGCAGTACTGCAAGTAGATCGACGATGAGGGTGGAGGCACCTCCGGGTGCCTCCACTGTCGTCCGGAGCCGGCCCATGAGCGATACCCCACTTCTCGAGATCCGCGGCCTGTCGAAGACTTTCGGCTCGGTGCAGGCGCTGACCGAGGTCGACTTCGAGGTGCGCGAGGGCGAGGTGATGGCGCTCGTCGGCGACAACGGCGCGGGCAAGTCGACGCTCATCAAGTGCATCGCCGGCATCCACGGCTACGACTCGGGCGAGATCGTCTTCGACGGCGAGCCGGTGACGATCCACGGCCCGAAGGACGCGGCGAGGCTAGGGATCGAGTTCGTCTACCAGGATCTCGCGCTGTGCGACAACCTCGACGTCGTCCAGAACATGTACCTCGGCCGTGAGGAGCGCGACTGGCTCTTCCGGCTGAAGGAGCCGCTCATGGCGAAGCGGACGGCGGAGACGCTCCGCTCGCTCGCCGTCACCACGATCAGCTCGATCCGCCAGCCCGTCGCGTCCCTTTCCGGCGGGCAGCGCCAGTCGGTCGCCGTCGCCAAGGCGGTCCAGTGGAACTCGCGCCTCGTCATCCTCGACGAGCCGACGGCGGCGCTGGGCGTCGCCCAGACACGACAGGTGCTCGAGCTCGTGAAGCGGCTCGCCGAGCAGGGGCTCGCCGTTGTCCTCATCTCGCACAACCTCCACGACATCTTCGAGGTCGCGACGCGGATCACCGTCCTTCGGCTCGGCCACGACGTCGGTGTCTACGAGCGCGCCGCGACGAGCCAGCAGGAGGTCGTGACCGCGATCACGGCAGGGATCCCCACGAAGGTCGCGGGGATCGCCGAGACCGCCGGAGACGAGCTATGACCTCCGGGGCCGACGTCGTCGCTCCAGGGATCGAGGCGCCGGACGCACCCGAGCAAACCGGGTTCTGGGAGCGCGCCAAGGGCAACGTCCGATCCGGAAATCTCGGCGTCCTGCCGGTCGTCCTCGGCGAGATCGCGATCGTCTTGTACTTCAGCTTCACCGCGACGAACTTCTTCACGGCGCCGAACTTCGTCAACGTCATCCTCCAGATGGCCGGAACGACCTTGATCGCGTTCGGCGTCGTCTTCGTGCTCCTGCTCGGTGAGATCGACCTCTCGATCGCGTACGTGAGCGGCATCGCGGCTGTCGCGGTCGCCGAGTTCCAGCTGCCCTCGTCGTCGCACGACTACCCGGGGTGGCTCGCGATCCTTCTCGGTCTCGCAATCGTCGCCGTGATCGGGTTCGCCCAGGGCACCGTCGTGGCCAGAATCGGGGTGCCATCGTTCGTCGTCACGCTTGCCGGTCTGCTCATCTGGCAGGGCGTCATCCTCAAGACCCTGCAGGCGCGCGACACGATCCTCATCGAGGACAACTGGGTCAACTACGCCGCGACGTACTACTTCTCCGCGAACGTCGGATGGTTGATCGCCGCCGCGATCACCATCCTGTACGGGGTCGTCGCGCTCGGAGGCGTGATCGGCCTCCGCCGGGCCGGCCTCTCCGCCGGTACCGGGACGGCGATAGCCAAGTTCGTCGGCGTTGCCGTCGCGAGCTTCGGCACGGTCGCCATTTGCAACCACGCCCAGCGGCCGACTGCCTGCCCGCCGGGCACGCCCCTCACCGAGAACTGCTACAGGCCGCTCGGCCTCCCGCTCGCGGCACTCATCATGGTGATCTTCCTCGTCGGCCTCACGTACCTCGCGAAGCGCACCGCGTTCGGTCGCCACGTGTACGCCGTCGGCGGGAACGCCGAGGCCGCGCGGCGGGCCGGCATCAACGTTCCGCGCGTTCGGATCATCGTGTTCATGATCTCGTCGGTCATGGCCGGTGTCGGCGGCATCGTCCTCGCGGCACGGCTCCAGTCGGTGAACCTGAACCAGGGCGGGGGGACGCTCCTGCTCGACGCGATCTCCGCGGCCGTGATCGGCGGCGTCAGCCTCTTCGGAGGGCGCGGCGAGGTACGCGGCGCCCTCCTCGGTGCTCTGGTCATCGCGACGATCGCGAACGGCCTCAACATCGGCGGCTACAGCACGGGAACCATCTACGTGGTCACGGGCATCATCCTTCTGCTCGCCGTCACGCTCGACACCGTCGCACGCCGGCTCCAGGTGCGCGCGGGCCGGTGACCACGATGAGGACATCTCTCGGCATCTGGGCGCTCGGCCCGATGATCACCCGCTTCGTCCCCGGCGGCTACCAGCCGGAGCACGCCAACGAGCCGATGCCGGTGAAGGTACGCCGTGCGGTCGAGGGGCTCGGCGACCTGATGGACGACTACGAGTTCCACTATCCCGGCGAGCTCAACCCGGACAACCTCGACGAGGTGCGCGACGCGCTCGACGGGCACGGCATCGCGACCGTCTGCACGGGTCTGCACACCGACCCGCGCTTCGGCAAGGGAGGGCTGACGTCGGTCGACTCTGCGGTGCGCGCGGAGGCTCGCCGCCTGACCCGGGAGACAGCCGAGATGGCGGGCGCAGTCGGGGCGAACATGATCTGCTGGCCCGGGATCGAGGGGTACAACTATCCGTTCCAGACCCCGTACGCCCAGTCGTGGGAGTGGTTCATCGAGGGGATGGCCGAGGCGGCCGACATCTGCGCCAAGCACGGCGTCGAGCTGTTCCTCGAGCACAAGAACTCCGAGCCCGCGATGAAGATCTTCATGCGCAACATCGGGATGACGCTCCACGTGATCCACACGCTGCGCGCCCAGGGGATCACGAACGTCAAGGTGAACATGGACTGGCAGCACCTGCTGATGAACGGCGAGTCGCTCGGCGAGTACGCGGCGCTGCTCGCGGCGGAGGGACTGCTGGGCCATCAGCATGCGAACTCCGGCTGGGGCACGTTCGACGACGACAACATGGTCGGTGCGACCGCGTTCATGGAGACGCTCGAGCTCGCCCTGGAGCTGCGGCGCGCGCAGTACGGCGAGAACGGCGAGCGGCTCGGCTTCGACCTCTACCCGTACACCGAGGACGCCGTCGCCGCGGTGAAGCGCTCGGTGCTGCAGTGGAACTTCATCTGGGACGTCTCCGGCCGGATCGACGACGCGGCGCTGCGCGAGGCGCAGTCGCGCAAGGACGCCGTCCGCGCCTACGAGCTCGTCTACGCAGCGCTCGGCGCTTGAACGTGGGGGAACCCCTGGTTCCCCCACGGGCCCCCTCCTCCTGGGTTGCTCCCGGATCAAGCATGCCTGGGCTCCCGCCGGGCAAAGCCCGGCTTCGCCCGCGCCGGCGGACGACCTTTCCGACGAAGCGCCCAGGCTCGGGGCGGTGCCCCAGGCATCCGGCGCATCCTTCGAGGCGGGACAGTACTGCGCGCGTCGCGGCCGGAGGCCGGCTTTGCCGGCCGGGAGGCCACGAGAGGGCGGCCGAGACAGTCACGCGAAGGAGGGAGTACGCGGGGGAACCATGGGTTCCCCCGCGCTAGAACCATGGGTTCCCCGGCGCTAGTCGGGCTCGACGTCGGCACGACGGGAGTCAAGGCGCTCGCGCTGTCGCCGGACGGCGACGTGCTCGCGACCGCCACGCGCGGGTACGAGCTGTCCACGCCGCGGCCCGGCTGGGCCGAGCAGGATCCCGACGACTGGCTGCGTGCCGCCGAGTCCGCGCTCGCCGAGGTGTCGGCCGGGCGCGAGATCGCCGGAATCGGCCTCTCGGGCCAGATGCACGGTCTCGTCGTCCTCGACGAGACCGGGAGCGTGATCCGGCCCGCGATCCTCTGGAACGACCAGCGCACCGCGGCCGAGTGCGCCGAGATCGAGGACCGGATCGGGCTCGACCGGCTGATCGGGCTGACCGGAAACCGCGCGCTGCCGGGCTTCACTGCGCCGAAGCTCCTCTGGCTGCGTCGTCACGAGCCCGAGGCGTACGCGCGCATCGCGCGCGTGATGCTCCCGAAGGACTACGTCCGGCTCGGGCTGACCGGAGAGTGGGTGATCGATGCCTCGGACGCGTCGGGGACGCTCCTGCTCGACGTCGCACGCCGCGACTGGAGCGCCGAGGTCGTCGATGCCCTCGAGCTCCCGCGCGAATGGCTCCCGCCGGTGCTCGAGTCCCCCGAGGTCTCCGGCCGCGTGACGAACGGCCGAAGCGACGCTCTGGCACCCGGGATCCCGGTCGCGGCCGGTGCAGGAGACCAGCCCGCGGCGGCCGTCGGCGTCGGTGCCACCCGGCCGGGGACGCTGTCCGTCGTGCTCGGGACGTCGGGCGTCGTGCTCGCGCCGCTCCCCGCCTACGCCCACGACGCCGAGGCGCGTGTCCACGCCTTCTGCCACGCGCGTCCGGGCACCTGGCAGGCGATGGGGGTGATGCTGTCCGCTGCCGGCTCCCTGCAGTGGCTCCACGACACGATCGCGAAAGACGTGCCGTTCGATGCCCTCGTCGCCGAGGCGGAGACGTGGCCGCCCGGGGCGGATGGGCTGCTGTTCCTTCCCTACCTCGCCGGCGAGCGGACGCCGCACGCCGATCCCGACGCCCGCGGCGCGTTCGTGGGCCTCGAGCTGCGTCACGACCGCGGCGCGCTCGTCCGTGCGGTGCTCGAGGGCGTGGCCTTCGGTCTCGCGGACTCGCTCGACCTGCTCCGCTCGCTCGGCGTCGACGCGGCGACGGCGCGGGTCTCCGGCGGCGGCGCGCGCAGCCGCCTCTGGCTCCGGATCGTCGCGTCGGTCCTCGGAGTCCCGCTCGAGCTGACGGAGTCCGAGGAAGGCTCGGCCCTCGGAGCCGCGCTCCTCGGCGGCGTCGCCGGAGATGTCTTCGCGGACGTCGACGACGCCGTCGGCCGGTGCGTCCGCGTCACGAGCACCGTCGAGCCCGACCCCGCCTGGCACGAGGTGTACCGCTCGGCGCACGAGCGCTACCGCGCGCTGTACCCGGCGCTCCGCGCCGCTAGGGTGCCCGGATGAGGCTCGGCCTCCTCTCGACGGCGAACATCAACCGCGCGATCCTCGCGGGCGCCGCAAAGACCGGGCGCGTCGACGTCGTCGCCGTCGCGAGCCGCGACGCGGGCCGGGCGGACGCGTACGCCGCAGAGCACGGGATCGGGAAGGCGCACGGCTCCTACGAGGCGCTCCTCGCCGACCCCGACGTCGATGCCGTGTACATCTCGCTCCCGAACGGCCTGCACCACGAGTGGACGATGCACGCGCTCGCGGCCGGCAAGCACGTCCTCTGCGAGAAGCCGTACACGCGTCACCCGCACGAGGCGGAGGAGGCCTTCGCCGTCGCGGACGCCGCCGGGCTCGTCCTGGCGGAGGCGTTCATGTACCGCCACCATCCGCAGACTGCGACGGTCGCCCGGCTCGTCGTCGACGGCGCGATCGGACGACTGTGCGCCGTGAAGGCGACCTTCACGTTCCCGCTCCGCGACCTCTCGGACGTCCGCGCGCTGCCCGAGCTCGACGGCGGGGCGCTGATGGACGTCGGCTGCTACTGCGTCAGCGGGATCCGGCTCCTCGCCGGCGAGCCGGAGCACGTGCGCGGCGAGCAGGTCACGGGCACGACCGGGATCGACATGGCCTTCCACGGGACGCTCCGCTGCGCCGAGGACGTCGTCGGCCAGTTCGAGGCGACGTTCCGCTCGCCCCAGCGCCAGTCCCTCGAGGCGGTCGGCGAGGACGGCGTGCTCCTCGTCGAGGCTCCGTGGCGGGTCGACTGGGGCGGCAGCGTGACGCTCCGCCGCGATGGTGCGACGGAGCTCGTCGAGGTCGAGGAGGCCGACGCGTACACCCTCGAGCTCGAGAACCTCGCGGACGCGATCGAGGGTCGCGAGCCCGCGCTGCTCGGCCGCGCGGACGCGGTCGGTCAGGCCCGCACGATCGACGCGCTCTACCGCTCCGCCGAGAGCGGCACGCGGATCGCCGTCTGACCCGACTCAGTCCGACGTCTCGACCGAGGCGATCACGTCCCGCGCGAGCGCGAGGGCCTCGTCCGGCGTCAGCCCTGTGCCACGCGCGACGGCCGCCTCGACGTCGGTCTCGGCCGACACGCGCGCGAGCGTCGCGGCGAGCCGTTCGGCTTCGACCGCCTGCGGATCGCTGCCGATCGCGCGGAAGTGCTCGGAGAAGGCGCCTGCAAGCATCCCCGCGTCCTCGGGCCGGCCCGTCGCCGCCGCGACCGCCGCGACGATGCCGAGCCCGTAGGCGGTGACCTCCCGGTAGGAGAGGCGCACGGAGCACTCGAGCGAGGTCGCAGCGTGCTCCGCCGCCGCGGCGAGGTCGCCGCGCTCGAGGTCGAACGTCGCGATGTTGAGGACCGAGATCGCGACGCCGTCCTCGTCACCGATCGCCTCGGCGATCGCGAGGGCCTCGGTCGTCGCCTCGATTGCGGCGTCGAGGTCGCCGAGCGCGTGGTACACCGCACCGAGGTTCGCGAGGATGACGCCCATCGCGTTCGGGTCGTCGATGTCGGTGAACGCGGTGCGGGCAGCTTCGTAGTGCTCGAGCGCGCGCGAGAGCTCGTCCTCGGCATGCCAGCTCGCGCCGATCTCCAGCTGCGCCCGCCCCATCTCGCGGCGGTTGCCGACCGTCTCGAACAGCGGAAGTGCCTCGAGCCAGAGCGCACGCGAGCGCTCCTGGTCTCCGGCGACGAACGACATCACGCCCGCCTCGCCGAGGGTCCGCGCGCGCAGCTCGACGTCCTCGATCCCCGGCGAGAGCTCGACGCCACGCTCGAGGCGCCGGCGCCCTTCCTCGGCGTAGCCACGGACACGCCAGAAGTAGCGCATCGCCACCGCGAGCCTCAGCTCCTGCTCGAGGTCGCCGACCGCCTCCGCGTGCCCGAAGGCGGCGCGGATGTTGTCGTGCTCCAGCTCGACGCGGTCGAGCCACTCGGCGTCCATGAGACGGTGCCAGTAGAGGCCCTCGCCCTGCACCATCGAGAGGAGCCACGCGAGGTGGCGGTCGCGGACGCCCCGCTCGTCACCCGACGCGGCGAGCAGCTCCGCCGCGTACTCGCGGACGGTTTCGAGCATCCCGAAGCGCGGTTCGGCGGCGCCGCGCACGCTGGTGACGAGCGCCGCGTCGAGCAGGTCGTCGAGCGCGGTCAGCACGTCGACGTCGCCGGCGACGGCCTCGAGCGCCGCGAGCGACGCGCTGCCGCTGAACGCACCGAGCGCCCCGAGCACCCGCCGCGCGTCGTCGTCGAGCAGCTGGACGCTCCAGTCGAGCGTCGCGCGGAGCGAGCGCTGCCGCTCCGGCAGGTCGCGCGCACCTCTGGAAAGGAGCGAGAGCCGCTCGCCGAGGCGCTCCGCGGTCCCCTCGGGCCCGAGCGTCCGCGCGCGGGCCGCCGCGAGCTCGAGCGCGAGCGGGAGCCCGTCCAGCGCGCGGCAGATGCGCGCGACGGCGGTGGCGTTCTCGTCCGTGACGGCGAACCGCGGATCGGTCGCGCTCGCGCGCTCCGCGTAGAGGCGGACCGCCGGCGTGCGCGCGATCGAGGTGGCCGTCACCTCGCCGGCCTCGGGAATCGGCAGCGGCGGCACCGCGTAGACGCGCTCGACAGCGATGCGGAGCGGCGCACGGCTCGTGACGATCACCTGCAGCGGCGGTACGGCGGCGACGAGGCGTGCCACGTCAGAGGCTGCGTCGAGGACCTGCTCGAAGTTGTCCAGCACGAGCAGCGTGCTCTCACCCGCCAGCGCCTCCACCAGCGTCGCGAGGTCGTTTCCGCCGTGGGACTCGGGGGCACCGATCGCGCGCGCGGCGGTGGCGAGGACGAGCGCCGGGTCGGAGACGGGGGAGAGATCGACGAAGACGACCCGCGCGCTGTCGGTGGCGGCCGCGATCGCGAGACGTGTCTTGCCTGTCCCGCCGGGCCCCGTGAGCGTCACGAGACGCGTCTCCGAGCGTCCGAGGAGCGCCCGCACCGCTGCGACCTCGAGCTCGCGGCCGATCAGCGGCGTCGTTTCCGGCGGCAGGGTGCTCGGGAGCGCGCGCGCGTCCGTCTCCGGCGCCGCGAGGTCGAGAACCGGGTCGTGCCGGAGGATCTGCTGCTCGAGCCCACGGAGCTCGGCCGAGGGCTCGAGGCCGAGCTCGTCGAGGGCCGTGCGCGCATCCCTGTACGCCGCCAGGGCATCCGCCTGCCGGCCCGAGCGGTAGAGCGCGAGCATCTGCTGCGCGCGCAGCCGCTCGCGGTGCGGGTGGGCGACCACGAGCGCGTCGAGCTCCGCGGTGAGGGCGACGTGACGGCCGGCCTCGAGCTCGGCGGCGATGCGCGCCTCGTCTGCCGTAAGCCGTGCCTCGTCGAGGCGCGCCGCGTCAGCGTGCGCGAACTCCTCGCCGGCCAGGTCGGCCAGCGCAGGCCCGCGCCAGAGCCCGAGCGCCTCGTCATATGACCCCGCGTCGACGAGCTGCTCGAACCGCTCGGCGTCGAGCTCGCCGGGCTCGACCCGCGCGAGATAGCCGGGCGCACGCGTCACGATCCGGTCTGCGCCGAGCGCCTTGCGCAGCGCGTGGACGTGCACCTGCAGCGTCGAGCGCGCGTTCGCCGGCGGGTCCTCGCCCCAGACCGCGTCGATCAGCCGTTCGGTGGAGACGGCGCGATTCGGGCTGAGCAGCAGGATTGCGAGCACGGCGCGGGGCCGCCTGCCGCCGAGCGGCAAGGCCTTGCCGACGTCGTCCACCACCTCCAGCGGCCCGAGCAGCCGGAACTCCATGACCCCCTGGAACCCCCTTAAGCCGACCTGGAGCCGATCTTAAGCGGCGTCTCCGATGGTGCGTCGCGTCAAGACCAACGTGCTCCAGGAGGAGACGACATGATCACCACCGGCCAGTCCATCACGAACTCCGTCACCGGCGAGACGCTCGTGTTCCGCACGACGTCTGCCGACACGAACGGTGACTGCGTCGTCGTCGAGACGTACGTCGAGCCGAACGGCGCCGTCGCCGCCGCCCACGTCCACCCGTCGCAGGAGGAGACCTTCGAGGTCATCGCCGGCGAGCTCGAGTTCCGGCTCGGCAAGCGGAAGCTCGTCGCCAGGCCCGGCGACCGGGTGCTCGTTCCCGCCGGAACTCCGCACCGGTTCTGCAACGTCGGCGAGGAGACGGCGCACTTCGTCTGCGAGGTCAGGCCGGCGCTCGGCTTCGAGCAGCTGATCGAGACGATGTTCTCCCTCGCCGAGGACGGAAAGGTCAACAAGAAGGGCATGCCGAGCCCGCTGCGCCTCGCGGTCATCGCCAAGCACCACTTCGACGACGTCCGGCTGCCGTTCCCGCCCGCGTGGCTCCAGCGCGTCGGCCTCGCGATGGGCGCGCCTCTCGGCCGCATACTCGGTTTCCGGGCGACCTACGAGCCGCGGGCGCCCAAGGCGCCGACCGCGCTCGGCCTCTGAGCCGACGCGTGCACGCGGCGTCCCGAGACCCGCCCTCTCTCCGCCCGCCTGCCGCGGCCGGAGAGGGGGCGTGGCTGCTCTCAGAGGGAGTTCCGCAGGAACCGCAGGAGGTTGGCGGACGTCACGGCCTCGACGTCCTCGCCGCTCCAGCCACGCCGCTCGAGGCCTGCGACGAGTGCCGGATAGCACTCCGGGCCCGTCAGGTCGTCGATCCCCTGGCCCGGTGTCACGCCGGGCGGCGCCAGGCCGTCCTTCGGCTCCGGGGGAGGAGGCATCGCCTCCCACAACCGCTTCGTGAAGTCGCCGCCGAGGCAGACGTGCTCGATCCCGATCACCGAGACCGCGTGCTCGAGGTGGTCGATCACGCCGTCGATCGTCCGCAGCTCCGGCCCGATCGCGACGGGGTGCAGCATGAGCCCGAACATCCCGTCCGCAGCGGCCAGCGCGCGCAGCTGGTCGTCGTCGAGGTTCCGCGGCGTGTCGAACACGCCCGCGGCAGCCGCCGTGCGAGCAGAGGACAGGGGCGCCTGCGGAGCCGACCCGCTCGAGCACCTCCGCGAAAACGCCGCGCGAGGCGTGCGCGAGGTCGAGGATCACGCCGAGCGAGACGAGGCGGTCGACGAGCTCACGGCCGAGCCGCGACAGGCTCCCGCCCTCTTCGGCGGCCCCGTCGGCGAACGCGTTCCGGCGGTTCCACGTCAGCCCGGCCATGCGGACGCCGAGGGCATGGAAGACGTCCGCGGGCCACGTCTCCACGCCGAAGCACTCCACGCCCTCGAGGGAGAGCAGGAGCCCGATGCCCTCGCCGGCCTCGACCGCGTCGAGGTCGGCGGCGGCCGTCACCTGCATCACGCGGTCTGCGTTCTCCCGCAACGCGCTGTGGAACGCCGCGACCATCGACAGCGCCTCGCGCAGCGAGCCCTCCGGCTGCACGCTCACGTCGACGTAGACGGCGCACACCTGGAGGCCGACTCCGCCGCGCTCGAAGAGCGGGAGCCAGGTATCCGCGAAGACCTTCGTCTCGCCGAGCCGGCGCTCGCGGTAGGCGAGCTCCATCAGGAGGTCGACGTGGGCGTCGGCGATCATCGCCCGCCGACCCTATGCCACAATCCGCGTCGGCGCGCCGGACGTATGGACCTGCATCGCCACCAGACCGAAGGAGAGAGATGACGCGCATCCTGACCGTCGCCGCGACTGCCGTCGGCGCCGCGCTCGCGCTGGCGCTGCCCGCCGTCGCGGCAACGCCGACCTACAAGGGCACCGTCGGCCCGGGGTTCACGATCAAGATGGCCTCCAAGCCGACCAAGGCCGGAACGATCAAGCTGGTCGTCTCCGACAAGTCGTCGCAGCACGACTTCCACCTGCGCGGCCCCGGCGTCAACGTCAAGACGAGCGTCGGCCAGACCGGCACGAAGACGTTCACCGTCACGCTGAAGAAGGGCACCTACAAGTTCATGTGCGACCCGCACGCGAGCTTCATGAAGGGCTCGTTCAAGGTCGGCTAGAGCCGTGGCTCAGGCGAGGGGAAGCGGCTCGTACCCGTCGGGTGACACGCGCCACGCCGCCAGCTCCTCGAGCCGCACCGAGTAGATCACGTACGGCCGGCCCCGCCAGAGCCCGATCCGCTCCACGTCGGTGCGGGACGGGCGCGGCGGGGCCGACACGTGCGAGTGGACGACCGCCTGCTCGAGGTCGCGGTCGCCGATGTCCGCCCAGACGACCGGGTCGAGGCGCAGCTCGAAGAAGTACGGCGACGGCGACGCGTTCTCGCCGGGCACGTACTCGACGGCCTCGTCGCCGTCGAGGAGGAGGAGCCCGCAGGCCTCGTTCGGAAGCTCGACGCGCGCGTGCTCGGCGATCGCCGCCCGCACCGCGGCCGGAATCACCACCAGACGGTGGACTCCATCGACTTCTCGACACCCGCCTCGGGCGCGTCCCAGAAGTCGGCGCTCAGGTACTTCCAGCCGCCGTCGGCGAGGATCGCCACGACGACGCCCTCGTCGAGCTCGGCGGCGAGCCGCCGAGCGACGTGGACAGCCGCGCCCGCGGAGACGCCGCCGAGGATCCCTTCGAGCCGCAAGAGCTCGCGCACCGCGGCGACCGACTCCTCGTTCGAGACGAGCACCTTCCGGTCGAGGCGGCTGACGTCGAGGATCGGCGGTACGTAGCCGTCGTCGAGGGAGCGGAGGCCCATCACCGGGTCGCCGGGGAGAGGCTCGGCCGCCGCGACCACGACGTCGGGGAAGGTCTCGCGCAGCCGCTCGCCCGCGCCCATCAGCGTGCCTCCGGTGCCGAGCCCTGCGACGAGCACGTCGACCCGGTCGAGAGCGGCGGCGATCTCGGCGCCCGTTCCCTCGTAGTGCGCGCGTGGGTTCGCCTCGTTCGCGTACTGGAACGGGACGAACCACCTCGGGTCGGACTCGGCCATCTCGAGTGCGAGCCGCACCGCGCCGTTCGATCCCTCGGACGCGGGGGAGACGACGATGTCGGCGCCGTAGAGCCGCAGCAGCCGCTTCCGCTCCTCGGTCGCGTTCTCGGGGAGCACGCAGGTGAGCGGGTAGCCCTTGAGCGACGCAACGAGCGCGAGCGAGATTCCCGTGTTGCCCGACGTGGGCTCGAGCAGCGCCCGCCCCGGCTCGAGCTCGCCCGACGCCTCCGCCGCCTCGATCATCGACTTCGCGACGCGATCCTTGATCGAGCCGGTCGGGTTCTGGCCCTCGAGCTTGGCGTAGATGGTCACGCTCTCCTTCGGAGAGATGCGGGGCAGCTCGACGAGAGGCGTCTGGCCGACGAGGTCGAGCAGGCTCCTCGCGACCGCGGGCGACCACGGCTGCGAGCTTCCGCCGGCCATCGCAGGAAGCAGGATCACGGTCTCGCCGTCCGGCACGGCCGTGTCGAGGCCGTCCATGGTGCGGACATCCTCGCCGCCGAGGTAGACGTTGACGAACGGCGCGATGCCGCCGTCCGCGAGGATCTGGTCGCCCAGCGCAGGGTGCCGCTCGACGAGGTCGTCGAGCACCTCGCGCACGGTCGAGCCGCTCGCCTCGACCTGTCGGGCGCCTCCGACCTCGTTGCGCAGCGTCGGGGGAATGCGCACGACCGTCATGCGTGGACTCCCGGAGCCCCGGTGCAGAACTCGACGTAGTCGATGTACTCGGTGATCGTCGGGTGGTCGCCGCACACCGGGCACTCGGGGTTCCGGCGAATCGCGACCTCGTCGAAGGTCGTGTGGAGAGCGTCGAAGAGAAGCAGCCGGCCGGCGAGCGACTCGCCCGCGCCGAGCATCAGCTTCAGCGCCTCGCTCGCCTGCAGCGACCCGACGATGCCGGGCAGGACGCCCAGGACGCCGCCCTCGGCGCAGCTCGGCGCCAGCTCGGGCGGCGGGGGCGCGGGATAGAGGCACCGATAGCACGGCCCGTTGCCGGGGTGGAAGACGGTGACCTGCCCTTCGAAGCGATAGATCGACCCGTGCACGACCGGGATGCCGTGCCAGACGGAGGCGTCGTTGACGAGATAGCGGGTCGGGAAGTTGTCCGTCCCGTCGAGAATCACGTCCCACCCGTGGGCGAGGATCCGCTCGACGTTCTCCGAGTCGAGCCGCTCCTGGAACGGGACGACCGTCACGTCCGCGTTCAGGGCCTCGATCGTCCGCTTCGCGGACTCGACCTTCGGCTCGCCGAGGCGCTCCGTCGAGTGGATGACCTGCCGCTGGAGGTTCGAGTCGTCGACGACGTCGGCGTCGATGATCCCGATCGTCCCGACGCCCGCGGCGGCGAGATAGAGCGACGCGGGCGACCCGAGGCCGCCGGCGCCGATCAGGAGGATGCGCGACTGAAGCAGGCGCTGCTGGCCCTCCTCGCCGACCTCCGGGATCAGGAGGTGCCGGGAGTACCGCGCCCGCTGCGCGGGCGTCAGCGCCGCCGGGGTGACGAAGTCGTAGCCGTTCCGCTTCCAGCCCGCGAAGCCGTCCGAGAGGTTGACCGCGTTCGTGTAGCCGAGGTCGTGGAGCGACTTGGCCGCAAAGGCCGATCGCGTGCCGCTCTCGCAGTAGACGACGAGCTCGCGCGACTTGTCGGGGATGAGCGCCTCCACCCGCGACTCGAGGTTGTTCCGCGGCAGGTGCAGCGCGCCGGGGAGATGACCCTCGTCCCACTCGTCACGCGGCCGGACGTCGACGAAGAGCGGAGCGTCGCCGCCGTCGCGGTCGAGCAGCGCGTGTGCCTCGGGCGTCGAGATCTCGTCGATCTCGGCGCGCGCGGCGGCGAGGAGCTCCCGATAGGTCGGCATTACTTTCACGAATATAGCGGGATGCACCCTGTCGCGCGTGGAAGACGGCGGGCGGGTCGTGCGTCCGGATGGTGTGGCAGCTCGCAGGGGAAAGCGGTGTCCGCGGGCGACCCGGAGCGGGTCGCCCGCGGCTACCGTGGCGCCGTGTCGCCGTTCGCCCGGGTCGTCGCAGTCACCGCCGCGGCCGCAGTCGCCGCCGTGGCCGTCGTCGTGGGGGTCGTCGTGCTGCAGACCGACCCGGTGGAGGGCGCCGCACCCGCGCCGCAGGCCCGGAAGGGAGCGCCTCCTCTGACGTTCGAGCTCGGTGTGCGGGCCGACCCGCAGGCCGTCGCGGTACGACGCGCCGAGCGGCTCTACGCGATGGGGAAGCGGGCGCAGGCGGGCCGGGCGTTCGCGCGCGTCGACTCCCTGGAGGGCCGCGTCGGGCAGGCGTTCGCATCCTGGCCGGACGGCACCGTCGACCGGATGAACCGTCTCGCAGGGCTCCACGCGCAGGACGCCGTCGTCCAGCTCAACCTCGGCGTTGCGCTCTTCTGGTCGGGTCTCCCGGGTGCGCGCGACGCATGGCGCGCCGCCGCGGCCTCGGAGCCCGACAGCCCCTACGCCGTCGTGGCGGGCAACCTGCTGCATCCCGGGTACGCGAAGGGCCTGCCGATCTTCGTCACGACAGCGCCGCTGCCGAGCGAGCTCGAGAGCCTGACGCCGCCGCAGCAGCTCGACCTGCTCCGGCGCGGCGCGCGGCGGACGGTCGACGGCAAGCTCCTGTACGGCGTGGCGTTGCAGCGGCTCGGCATGCAGCGCTCGGCGGAGCGGGTCTTCGCACAGGCCGCGCGCGAGGAGCCCGGCGACGCCGAGGCGCAGGTCGCCGCCGCCGTCGGCCGGTTCGACAAGGCTCGGCCCGCGGACGCGTTCTCCCGGCTCGGCCCCCTCACGCGGCGCTTCCCGGACAAGGCCACGGTGCGGTTCCATCTCGGGCTGCTGCTGCTCTGGTCGGGCGAGGTGAAGGAGGCCCGGACGCAGCTCGTCCGTGCGACCACTGTCGAGCCGGGATCGCCGCTCGCGCGGGAGGCGCGGAAGTACCTCGACACGCTCGACAAGGCGGGCGTCTGATGCGGGCCGGGATTATTGGCGGCGCGCAGACTTCGTGGCTACCGTATCGAACTACGCGACGGAAGGGGCGGTCCTGAGCGCAGCACGCAACGAAGCTGAACGGCCGGCGGCGGCGGCGCCGGAGGTGGTGCTGGTCTCCGAGGAGGGCAAGGCGCTCCTCGAGTCCGGACGGGCCCAAGGGCGCCTCGACGCAGACGAGGTGGCCCTCGCCCTCGACGAGCTGGACCTCGACGCGGCGCAGATCGACGCGTTCTACGACGCGCTCGACGAGGAGCAGATCGAGGTCGTCGCGCCGGAGGCCGAGGCCGACGCCGAGGCCGAGCGAGCCTGGGAGGCCGCCGAGCCGGAGATCTCGACCGACACGCTGCAGCTCTTCCTCAAGGACATCGGCAAGGTCCCGCTGCTCACGGCAGCGCAGGAGGTCGAGCTCGCGAAGCGGATCGAGGCGGGTGACCACTCGGCCAAGCAGGCGATGGTCGAGGCGAACCTCCGTCTCGTCGTCTCGATCGCGAAGCGGTACCGCAACCAGGGCCTCCCGTTCCTCGACCTGATCCAGGAGGGCACCATCGGGCTCGTCCGCGCGGCGGAGAAGTTCGACTGGCGCAAGGGGTTCAAGTTCTCGACCTACGCGACGTGGTGGATCCGCCAGGCCGTGGCGCGGGCGATCGCCGACAAGGGGCGGACGATCCGCATGCCCGTCCACGTCGTCGAGAAGCTCAACAAGATCAGCCGCTCCGAGCGGAAGCTTCGCGCCGAGCTCGCGCGAGAGCCGACCGCGCACGAGATCGCCGTCGACCTCGACCTGCCGGTCGAGGAGGTCGAGCAGATCAAGCGGAGCGCGCAGACCCCCGTCTCGCTCGAGAAGCCGGTCGGGGACGAGGAGGAGTCGGAGTTCGGCCACTTCCTCACCGACGAGTCGGAGCCGCTGCCCGACGAGGCGGCCGAGGTGACGATGCGCCGCGAGGCGCTGCGCTCGATCCTCGGCGCGCTGTCGCCGCGCGAGCGGCAGGTGCTCGAGCTTCGCTACGGGCTCGACGGCCAGCAGCCGCGCACGCTGGACGAGGTCGGCCGCGCGTTCAACGTCACGCGCGAGCGGATCCGCCAGATCGAGCACCAGAGCCTCAAGAAGCTGCGGGCCCTCGCGGACGCGGCAGCCGTCCGCGACGTCGCCTGAGACGCCTTCCCGGAGGGCGGCGCGGCTAGGATCGCGCCCGTGGTCATCCCGCCGCACGAGACGCTGGTCGCCGAGCTCGCCGACCTCATCGCAATCCCTTCCGTCAGCGCCGACCCGGTGCACGCCGACGACATCCGCCGTGCCGCCGACTGGGTCGTCGAGCGCATCCGCGCCGCCGGAGGCGAGGCGGAGCTCCAGGAGCGCGGGGAGCGGCCGCTCGTCATCGGCCACGTTGCGGCCTCGACGGGCGCGGAAGCGCCGACGGTCCTCGCCTACGCGCACCTCGACGTCCAGCCGCCCGACCCGCTCGAGCTCTGGGAGTCGGACCCGTGGACCCTCGTCGAGCGGAACGGCTCCCTCGTCGCCCGTGGCGTCGCCGACGACAAGGCACACCTCTACATGCTGCTCGAGGCAACGCGCCTCCTCGCCGCCGCCGGCGAGCTGCCGGTGAACGTGCGCTTCGCGATCGACGCGGAGGAGGAGGTCGGCGGCCGCTCTGTCATCGACTGGGTGGACGAGGATGCGCAACCCGGCAACGTGGCGCTCGTTCTCGACGGGGGCTACGCGACCGAGAGCCTGCCGTCGTTCTGCACCGCGCTCCGCGGCATGTGCTACTTCCACGTCACCGTCCGCACGGGCGAGCGCGACCTTCACTCGGGCGTGTACGGCGGCGCCGCGCTCGCGGCGACACACGCGCTGATGCAGATGCTCTCCGCCGTGCTCCCCGGCCCGGACGGACGCCTGCCCGAGCCGCTCCGCGCGGGCATCGTCGCGCCCACCGAGGAGGAGCTGGCCGGCTGGAGCGTGCTGCCGCCGGGCGCCGAGGAGCTCGCGTCGGACGGCGCGCGGCCGAACGACGGACGCGCCGCCGACGAGTTCCGCCTGCGGACGACGGCCGAGCCGTCGGTGACGGTCAACGGCATCGAGAGCGGCTCGCCGCGCCTGCAGAAGACGGTGCTTCCCGTCGAAGCCGTCGCGAACGTCTCGATGCGGCTGGCGCCGGGACAGACGGTCGCGGCGATGGCTCCCGTGTTCGAGCGCCTGCTCCGCGAGGCCGCTCCCGAGGGCGCGACGGTCGACGTCGAGCTCTGGTCGACGGGCGAGCCCGGCTACGTCGACCCCGAGGCGCCCGCGATCGTCCTCGCGCAGGACGCCTTCGAGCACGTGCTCGGCGTCCGCCCCGTGCTCCTTCGCTCGGGTGGCTCGATCCCGGTCGTGGCCTCCCTCGTCGCGCGCGGCGTGCCCGCGATCGTCACCGGATTTGCGCGTCCGACCGCCCAGATGCACTCCCCGAACGAGCACATCCCGGTCGCGGCCCTGCGCGAAGGGCTCGAGACGACGGTCGAGGTGCTCCGCCGGTTCGGCGAGCTTGGCTGACGCTCGGCATTCGAGCCCTCTCGCGGAGGAGCTCGCCGAGGACGTGCTCGAGCGCTTCTTGCGGTACGTCGTCGTGGACACGCAGTCCGACCCGACGTCGACGACCTACCCGTCGACCGAGAGACAGCTCGATCTCTCGCGCCTGCTCGTCGAGGAGCTCCGGCAGATCGGCCTCGACGACGTCGAGCTGACCGAGCCGGGATACGTGTTCGCCACGGTTCCCGGCACCGTCGAAGGGGCGCCGACCGTCGGGTTGATCGCACACGTCGACACGTCACCCGCAGCGCCCGGCGCGGGGGTCGAGCCGATCGTCCACCGCGCCTGGGCGGGCGAGCCGATCGTGCTCCCGGGCGACGCCGCGCAGGTGCTCGACCCGGAGGACATGCCGGGTCTCGCCGAGAAGCGCGGCCACGACATCGTGACGAGCGACGGCACCACGCTCCTCGGCGCCGACGACAAGGCCGGGGTCGCGATCATCGTCACTGCCGCGCGGAGGCTTCTCGCCGAGGATGCGCCGAGGGCGACGGCGCGTATCGCGTTCACGGTCGACGAGGAGGTCGGGCGCGGCACCGATCACTTCGACCTCGCGGCATTCGGCGCCGACTTCGCGTACACGTTCGACGGGTCCGGCCTGGGAGAGGTCGAGACGGAGACGTTCTCCGCCTACCAGCTCGTCCTCACGATCACCGGCGTCGGCGTGCACCCCGGCACGGCGAAGGGCCGGCTCGTCAACGCGCTCAAGCTGCTGGCCGACGTGATCGCCGCGCTGCCGCGTGAGCGCCTCTCACCGGAGACCACGGAGGACCGCGAGGGCTTCGTCCACCCCGAGCGCCTCACGGGCACCGCGTCGCGCGCGACCCTCTGGTTCATCGCCCGCGACCACGACGACGCGAAGCTCGAGGAGCACGTCGAGCTCGTGCGCGGGATCGCGGCGGAGGTCGTCGGGCGCGAGCCGCGCGCCTCCTTCGACCTGGTCGTCGAGGAGCAGTACCGGAACATGCGCATGGCGCTCGACCGGCACCCGGAGATCATCGAGGCGGCCGAGGAGGCGATCCGCCGGGCCGGCGTCGAGCCCGTGCACAGCATCATCCGTGGCGGCACCGACGGCGCGAGGCTGACCGAGAAGGGCCTGCCGACGCCGAACCTGTTCACCGGCGGGCAGCACTACCACTCGGTGCGCGAGTGGGCGTCCGTCCAGGACATGGCCGCGGCGGCGGCGACGTGCGTCGAGCTGGTCCGCCTGTGGGGTGCGGTGCAGGTCCCCTAGGCGGAGTGCACGTCGCAGCCGAGCCACTCGTGGCCGAAGCGGCGCATCTCGTCGATGATCGGCTTCAGCGCGTCGCCCTTGTCCGTCAGCTCGTACTCCACGCGTGGCGGCGACTCGGCGTAGCTGCGGCGGACGACGATGCCTTCCGCCTCGAGCCAGCGCAGCCGCTCGGCGAGCGTCCTCGGGCTGATGCCGGCGCAGGCATGCTCGAGCGCCGTGAACCGGCGCGGCCCTTCGGAGAGGTCGTGGACGATGAGCACCGTCCACTTCGAGCCGACGATCTCCCCCGTGGCCGCGACCGAGCACTGCCCGGCCTGATGCACCGGCAGCATCGTCCTCGCGGTATCGGCGGATGCAGCCATGTCACGAAGTGTACGGGCCGCGGGCGCCGTTTCCACCCCCGCGTCGTCAGTCCGACGGCTGGGCTATCCGCCGCTGGCAGGGTCCCGTGCAGGTCCACGCGAGGACGAGCGGGCGGAGGAACTTCGCGAGACCCACTGCGCCGGCCGGCGAGAGGTGGAGCCCGTCGTCGACGAACCACTTCGGCTTCGCGGAGCTCACGTCGTTCCAGTCGGCGATCTGGATCTGCGGCCAGCGCTTCGCCGCGGCGCGGATCGCCGCGTTCGTCGCGCGGTAGAGCGGGCGCTTCTCCTGCATCGTGACCCAGATCACGGTGGTGACGCCCTGGCGGACGAGTGCCTGCATGACGCCGTCGACGTCGTCCCCGTACTCGGCAGGCGGGTCGTTGTAGCCGACGTCGATCACGACGACGCTCCCGAGCGGCTTGGCCGGCTGTGTCACGAGCGAGAGGACGCTCTGCGGGCGGTCGCCCTTGTAGGGGCATCCCGTCTCCGCGAGCCGCCGGCAGACCTTCGCGTCGATCTGCAGGTCGAGGCCGCGGGCGAGCGTCTTCCGGGCGGTCGCCTGGTAGGCGATCGCCGCCGCCACCGAGTCGCCGAACAGCGTCACGCGCGGGCGCGCCGAACCTTCTCCCGAGGCGGCGCCGGCGAGGAGCGCGCACGCGATCAGCGCGGCGACCAGGGCGGAGGCGGTGCGCACGCGGGAACCCTACCCCGGTCGGTAGCGGGCTAGTCCCAGGGCGGCGGGTTGTGCACCCAGCGGCCGCCGACCATCGTCGCGACGACCTGTACCTGGCGGAGCTCGTCGGGGGGGATCGTGACCGGGTCGCGGTCGAGCACGACGAGATCGGCGAGGAACCCTGGCAGGAGCTTCCCGCGCCGGCGCTCGTCGCCGGCGAGCCAGGCGGGCGCGACCGTCGACGCGTGCAGCGCCTGCTCGACCGTCACGGCGTCGTCGCCGCGCCAGCCGGGACGATCGTCGATCGTGCGCAGTACGCCCGCGGCGATGCCGGCGAGGGGATCGAGCTCTTCGACCGGCGCGTCCGATCCGTTCGCGACGACGGCGCCGCTCGCGAGCAGCGTGCCGAAGGCGTAGGTGCCGTCGAGCCGGTCGCCCCAGAACCGCTCGGCGAGGTCGCGGTCCGACGGCGCGTGGCTGAACTGGACGGAGCACGTCACGCCCAGCTCCGCGAAACGCGGCAGGTCGGCGGGATCGAGGCATTGCGCGTGCTCGATCCGCTGGCGGAGCCCGAGCGGTTGCCAGACGTCGCGTGTCGCCTCGAACGCGTCGAGCGCCTCGCGATTGGCGCGGTCGCCGATCGCGTGGACCGCGACCGGCCAGCCCGCGGCAGCCGCGACGCGGACGAGCTCAGCGAGCTCTTCGCCGCTCGTGATGCAGACCCCGCTCCCGTCGAGCATCCACGCGGTCTGCGAGCCGAGCGTGCCGTCCATGAATGTCTTCAGGTAGCCGAGTCGGAGAAAGTCGTCTCCGATCCGTGAGCGCAGGCCGAGCTCCGCGAGCCGCCCGACGTGCTCGGCCGGGAGCGACTGCCAGACACGCAGCGTCAGACCGTCCGTCTCGTGGATCCGAGCGAAGATGCCGTGTGCGCCGAGCCAGCCGTCCTTGTCGTGGATCGCGCCGACGCCGCGCTCGTTCGCGACGCGGAGCCCGTCGCGGGTCGCAGCCACCCACTCGTCCTCCGTCACGGCGACGTGCCGCTCGCGGAAGCGCCAGGCGGACTCCTCGCGCAGCACGCCCGTCGGCTCGCCGTCCGCGTCGCGCTCGACGACGCCTCCGTGAACCTCGAGATCGCCGCCGGCGCGAGCCAGCGCGGCCGTGTTGAGCCAGAGCGAGTGGTAGTCCTTCGACCAGAGCGCGGCCGGCCGCTCGCCGGTGACCTCGTCGAGCGCGCCGCGCGATGGATGCTCCGACCAGTCGGCGTCGCGCCAGCCGTGGCCGCGGACCCATTCGCCCCGCGGGGCGTGGGCCGAGACGCGCGAGAGCGCCTCGGCGAGCGAGGTCGCGCCCTCGAGCTGGACGTCGCTGCGCGCCAGCGACCACGTCGGGAAGTGGACGTGGGAGTCGGTGAACGCCGGGAGGGCACACCGGCCGCGCAGGTCCACGCGCTCGGGCGTCGGTAGCGCGCTCTCGTGCGTCCCGACGCCGCCGACGACCCGCTCGCCCGCGATCGCCAGGGCCGCGGCCGTCGGCAAGGAGGGATCCATGGTGCGGACGACGCCGTTCGTCAGGATCACGCGCCCGAGCCTAGCGCCCGCATCGGGGCGCTACGATCGGATCCCGACCGGAGGATCGCTTGAGCTTCGACCGGCCCCTCGCGCTGCTCTCGCTCGCGGTGCTCGCCGTCCTGGCGGCCGGATTCGTGACGCTCGCGCGTCGCAGGCCGCCGTACGTCGTCCGCTACCCGAACGTCGACGTCCTGCGCGGCGTCTCGTCGCGCGTGAGCGGCGTGCGGCGGTATGCGCCGCTCGCGCTCGTCACCGCCGCGCTCGCCCTCCTCGGCGTCGCGATGGCCGGGCCGCACGTGACGAGGTCGGCGCCGGTCGAGAACGCAACCGTCGTGCTGGTCGTCGACACCTCGCGGTCGATGCTCTCGACCGACGTCCGGCCGACGCGGCTGGATGCGGCCAAGACAGCGGCACGAAGGTTTCTCGAGCGCGCGCCCGACAAGCTCCGTGTCGGCCTCGTGACCTTCTCCGGTGACGTGAGCGTCGGCGCCGTGCCGACACGTGACCGCGAGCGCGTGCGTCGGTCGGTGGCGGAGATCAGTCGCTGGCAGGCCGGAGGGGGGACCGCGATCGGCGACGCGCTCGCCCGGGCGGTCGAGCTCGGACGGAGCGCGTTCGGCGAGACGGGCGGGACGCAGGACGCGGGCTCGAAGGTCCCCGAGAACGCGGTCAGCATCCTCTTCCTCTCCGACGGGCGCCAGAATCGCGGGCTGCTCCCGCCCGCGGAGGGCGCGTCGCGCGCGGCCGAGGCAGGGATCCCCGTGTTCACGGTCGCGCTGGGGACGGATCGTCCGGACGGAGGCGGCGGCGGCGCGCCCGGGAGCTTCGGCGGGTTCGGCGGCTTCAACCGCGTCCCGGACCGGGCGACGCTCCGGGCGATCGCCGAGGCGACGGACGGCGAGTACTTCGCCGCGCGGTCGGCGGCGGCGCTCGAGTCGGCCTACCGCCGGCTCGGCTCCGAGCTCGGTCACGAGGACCGGCCGACCGAGGTGACGGCGCTCTTCGTGGGCGCCGCTGCAGTCGTCCTCACGGCGGCGGCCGCGCTCGCGCGTCTCGCCGCGCCGGGTCTCCCGTAAAGGAGGGCCGGCCCCCGGTCGGGACCGGCCCTCGCCCCCCAATCGCTCGGGCTCGGATCAAGCCGACGCCGGCAGGATGTTCTGGTTGACGCGGAACACGTTGTCCGGGTCGACCGCCGCCTTGACCTGCGCGAGCCGCTGGTAGTTCTCCCCGTACGTCGCCTTCACGCGGGCCTGGCCCTCGTCGTCCATCATGAAGTTGACGTACGACGCGCCCGCCGAGAACGGGACGATCGCCTGGTGGTAGCCGATCGTCCACTCGCGGACGGCCGAGGCCTTCGCAGGCTCCGGATCGCAGCCGATGAAGACCTGCGACCACGTCGCGTCGCGGTAGCCGAATGCGGTGTCCTCGGGCGCCACGTCGTTGACGGCGCCGTCGACCGGGTAGAAGTGCGTCCCGGCCTTGAACCCCGGCATCCGCTCGTTCCAGTCGCGGTTCACGGCGATCGCCTCGTCCGGGATCTCGCGGAGGAAGGCGCCGCGCCAGTACCACTGGTCGCCTGGGCCGTAGAGCCCGTCGAACGCGGAGTTGAGCGCCGCGATCGGCATCCTCCCGACCCCGTGCAGCACCGGCTCGGCGACCGAGAGCATGGGCGCCATGGCAGCCTCGGCCTCCTCGTCCGACGCGTCGATGCACCACACGACGCCGCAGACCTTGCGCAGGTGGAGCTCCTCGGGGAACGCCTCCTTCACCGGCGGGATCGTGTGGAAGTTGAAGAAGCCCATCACGTTCCGCGGCGCCGACGGGAGCCACTCGCGGTAGGCAGCGAGGAGCTCCTCGGCGTCCTCGATCGCCCAGAACGTCGGCCCGCCGACGACCGTCTCGAGCGGATGCGCGCGGAACGTGAACTCCGTGGCGACGCCGAAGTTGCCGCCGCCGCCGCGGATCGCCCAGAAGAGGTCGGGGTTCTCGTCGGCGCTCGCGGTCACCTGCGAGCCGTCCGCGAGCACCATCTTCGCGGAGAGCAGGTTGTCGACCGTGAGCCCGTGGCGGCGCGAGAGATACCCGTGCCCGCCGCCGAGCGTCAGCCCGCCGACGCCGGTCGAGGAGATGATCCCCGTCGGCACCGCCAGGTTGTGCGGGCCGGTCGCCGCGTCGACCTCGCCCCAGACGCAGCCGCCGCCGACGCGCACCGTCCGCGTCGCCGGGTCGACGGAGACCTCCTTGAGCGGCGACAGGTCGATCACGACGCCGTCGTCGACGCTCGCGAGGCCGCCGCCGTTGTGGCCGCCGCCGCGCACGGCGAGCGTCAGGTCCTGCTCGCGGGCAAAGCGGATCGCGGCCGCCACGTCGTCGGCGCTCGTGCAGAAGGCGATCAGCCCGGGTCGCTTGTCGATCATCGCGTTGAACAGCGTGCGGGCCTCGTCGTAGCGGGCGTCGTCCGGGCCGACGAGCCGGTCGCCGAAGGACGCAAGCTCGGTGCGTGCGCTCTCCAGCGGGGAGACGGTCGTGCTCATGGAGTCCTCCTCGTCCTCGAAATCCGGTCTCGACGAGGGTAGGAGCGCGCGGCGCCGGTGTCATGACCGGGCCTGACCAACTTTCCCGCGCGTGCCTCGTGCGCAATGATCAGATCTGATCATTCGATGGACGCGGACGCAGCCATTCCTCTTCCCGGCCCGCTTCGCCTGACCCCGACGTTCGCGTTCGCAGGGCGCGCGCGGGAGCTCGCGACGCTCCGGGCGCTCTTACCCCGTTCCGCCGGGGAAGGGCGTCGCGCGGCGTTTCTCGCCGGCGAGCCCGGCTCCGGCAAGAGCCGGCTCGTGCGCGAGCTCGCCGGCGAGGTTGCGGCCGAGGGCGCAACGGTGCTCTACGGCGACTGCGACGCCGTGGTCGGCACGCCGTACGGGCCGTTCGCGGCGGCGCTCGAGCATCTCGTGCGCCACACCGATCCGGACGCGCTGCGCCCGCACCTCGCCCAGGGTGGCGGCGAGCTGACGCGCCTCCTCCCGGGGCTCGCGGCCCGTGTCGGCGACCTGCCCTTGCCGCCGCCGCCGGCCGACGCGGACGCCGAGCGGCACCGGCTGCACACGGCGGTCACCGACCTGCTCGTCGGCGTCAGCTCCGAGCGGCCGCTCCTCGTCGTCCTCGAGGATGTCCACTGGGCGGACGCGTCGACGCTCGGGCTCATGCGCCACCTCGTCCGGTCGGGCGCCGCGGCGCGGATGCTGATCGTGGCGACCTTTCGCGACGACGAGGCCGACGTCCCCGCGGAGCTCGCCTCCGCGCTCGTCGACGTCTACCGGACGGAAGGCGTTGTCCGGCTCCGGCTCGCAGGGCTCTCGGAGGCGGACGTCGCGGAGTTCGTCCGGCTCACGGCCGGCGCCGAGCCGGACCCCGACCTCGCCGCCGCGATCCTCGGGCTCACCGATGGCAACGCGTTCCTCGTCACCGAGCTCTGGCGCGAGCTGCTCGACGCCAACGACGTCGACATCGGGCCGGGCGGCGCCCGCCTGAACCGGCCCGCCGCGGAGCTCGGCACGCCGACAACCGTCCGCGAGGTCGTCAACCAGCGGCTGACGCGCCTCTCGGCCGAGGCGAACGAGGTGCTGGCGCTCGCGGCGGTGGCCGGCGCGGACTTCGAGCTGGACACGGTCCAGCGCACCGAGGTCGTGCCGGGCGACGTGCTGCTCGACGCCGTCGACGAGGCGGTGCGGAACGGCCTGCTCGTGGAGGAGCCGGGCCGGCGTCTTGCCTATCGCTTCGCCCACGAGCTCGTCCGGCGCGCCGTGATCGACAGACTCTCCGCGGCGCGGGAGGCGGAGATGCACCTGCTCGTCGCCGAGGCGCTCGAGGCGCGCAGGCCGCACGGCGACAGCCGCGGGGCGTTGGCCGCGCTGGCGTACCACTACGCTGCGGCGGCCCCGGTCGGCGGGATCGACCGGGCGATCGACTACAACCTGCTCGCGGCCGACTCGGCGGCGGGCGCGCTCGCCTTCGGCGAGGCCGAGGCGCGGTTCCAGGTCGCGCTCGAGCTCGGCATTCGCGAGCCGGCCGAGCGGGTCGACGTGATGCTGCGCCTGGGCGACGCCTGCAACCGGGCCGGACACGCGGACGCTGCGCTCGAGGCATTCAGGCGGGCAACCGAGCTCGCGCGCTGGCTCGGCGATCCCGAGGTGCTCGCCCGTGCCGCGATCGGCTTCGAGCAGTCGGCCTGGCGTCCCTCGATCCACGACTCCGAGGCCGTCGAGCTGCTCGAGGAGGCGACCGCCGCACTGGGCGAGGACGACTCCGAGCTGCGGGCGCTCGGGCTGAGCGGGCTCGCCCGTGCACTCGACCTCCGCGGGGACTCCAGCCGCGCTGCGTTCGTGCGCGACCAGTCCATCGCGATGTCGCGCCGTCGTGCGGATCCGCGCACGCTCGCCGCGACGCTTGCGATGGCGTACTGGGCACGCGGCAGCTCGACGAACGAGGATGTCAACCGGATGCTCCTCGAGGCGCGCGACCTCGGACGCGAGCTGGAGGACGTCGAGATCGAGGGCGAGGCGCTCTCCTGGCTCGTCCCGTCCTACGTCGTGCTGTGCGACCACGACGCGGCGAGGGAGACGGTCGGCCTCCTGTCCGGGGTCGCGCGCAGGTTGAGCCAGCCCTTTCTCCATCACGTCGCCGAGCACTACGCGGCCGCGCTCGCACTTTGCGACGGCGACCTGGGGGCGACCGAGCTGGCGGCGAGCCGCTCCCAGGAGTGGGGCCGTCTGCTGACGGGCCGCGACGCCTCGGGGACGTACGCGATCCAGATGTTCGGCCTGCGCCGTGAGCAGGGGCGGCTGGCCGAGCTCGCGCCGGTCGTGCGCCTTCTGGACGCGGACGCGCGTGAGGGTGCGTGGGGACCCGGCCTCGCCGCGCTCTACGCCGAGCTCGGCATGGTCGACGACGCGCGCCGCGAGCTGCGGCGCATTCTCGACGACGGCCTCGGCGCGCTGCGCCCGTCGCTCTGGCTCGCGTCGCTCGTCTACCTCGCCGACGCGTGTGCGGCGCTCGGCGACGCCGAGGTGGCCGAGGCGCTGTATCCCGAGCTCGTGGCGTACTCCGGCTCCAATGTGATGATCGGCCATCTGGTCGCCTGCTACGGCGCGATGGACCGCTACCTGGGCACCACGGCCGCGGTACTCGGCGACTGGGGGCGGGCCGAGGACCACTTCCACGCCGCGCTCGCCCTCAACACCCGGCTCGGTGCGCGGACCTGGCTCGCGCACACGGCCTACGGCTACGCGCGGATGCTCCTCGCGCGGAACGCCGGCGACGATCGCTCGCACGCGCGGGGGCAGCTCGGCCTTGCGCTCGGGCTCGCGCAGACGATCGGCCTCCCCGGGCTCGCCCGCCGTGCCTCCGAGCTCGGCGCCGACGTCGAGCCGACGCCGGCGCTGCCCGACGGCTTGAGCGCTCGCGAGGTCGAGATCCTCGTGGAGCTCGCGCGGGGCCGCTCGAACCGCGAGATCGGCCGCGTTCTGCACATCAGCGAGCACACCGCCGCCAACCACATCCGCTCGATCCTCCGCAAGTCCCGCTGCGCGAACCGCACCGAGGCGGCGGCGTATGCGCTGCGCCACGGCCTCGTCCCGGACTGACCGGCGCAAGTACCATGGGCCGATGCCTCTCTACGTCATCGAGCGCAAGTTCGCCGACCAGCTCGACCTGACCGCCGACGACGTCCGCGCGATCGACGCGGTCAACGCGGACGAGGGCGTCAGCTGGCTCTTCTCCTTCATCACCGCGGACAAGCTGCGGACCTACTGCCTCTACGAGGCACCGTCGCCCGACGCGATCATGGAGGCGGCGCGCCGGGCGAACGTGCCCGCGGACAAGATCGTCGAGGTGAGCAAGTTCGTGCCCGCCGAGATGCTCGCCTGAGCCTGTTCGCAAACGCCGCTCGGATCCTCCGCCTGCGGCGGGGCAGATCCGTGAAGGCGTCGCCTGCGGCGCCGCAACTGCTGCGACACCGCTCGGCGTCCTAGACTTCGACCCGTGGCCTGGGACGTCCTGAGCGAGGAGCAGCGCCAGCTGCGCGAACTCGTGCGGACCGTGGCGCGCGAGCGGATCGCCCCCCGGGCGGCCGAGATCGACGCGTCGCACGAGTTCCCGTGGGACGTCGTCGAGCTCTTCCGCGACCAGGGGATCTTCGGCCTTTTCTTCGCAGAGGAGGTCGGCGGCACCGGGACGGGAACGCTGCTTTCGCTCGTCGCGATCGAGGAGGTCTCGAAGGTCTGCGCCACGAGCGGGCTCATCCTCGCGGTGCAGGAGCTCGGCTCGCTCGGGCTCAAGCTCGGCGGCTCGGACGAGCAGCGCGCGGCCTGGCTGCCGCGACTCGCGTCGGGCGAGGTGCTCGCCGCGTACGCGCTGACCGAGGCCGGCTCCGGACTCCGACTCCGCCGCGATGCGCACGGTTGCGCGACGTGACAACGGGGAGTACGTGCTCGACGGGACGAAGCGGTTCATCACGAACGCCGGCGTCGCCGGTCTTTACACGGTGTTCGCGAAGACCGACCCCGAGGCGGGCCATGCGGGGATCTCCGCGTTCCTCGTCGAGCCGGAGACGCGCGGGTTCGAGGTCGCGCGGCTCGAGGAGAAGATGGGGATCGCCGGGTCGACCACGGGCGAGCTCGTGTTCGACGGCTGCCGCGTTCCCGAGGCGAACCGGCTCGGGCCCGAGGGGGCGGGCTTCAAGCTCGCGATGCGGATCCTCGACCGCTCGCGCCCGGGCGTGGCGGCGCAGGCGCTCGGCATCGCGCAGGGAGCGACGGACTACGCGCTCGAGTACGCGCGGACGCGCGAGACGATGGGAAAGCCGATCGCGCAACACCAGCTGATCGCCGCGAAGCTCGCCGACATGGAGACGAGGACCGAGGCCGCGCGCGGGCTCCTCTACCGCTTCGGCCAGATGGCCGACGCGGACGTCCCCGAGGCCGAGCTGACCAAGGCGTCCGCGATGGCGAAGCTCATGTGCGCCGACGTCGCGATGGAGGTCGCCACCGAGGCGGTGCAGATCCTGGGCGGGTACGGCTACGTCAAGGAGTACCCCGTCGAGCGATTCATGCGCGACGCGAAGATCACCCAGATCTACGAGGGCACCCAGGAAGTGCAGCGCCTCGTGATCGCCCGCGAGATGCTCAAGGAGTCGCGCGCGTTCCTCCTCGCCGGAGTGGCCTGACGCGGTCATGATCGAGAACCGCTCGCTTCCGACGGCAACCGTGATCCCGGTGCTCGTCTACCCGGACGTCCGTGCCGCCGTCGCCTGGCTGACCGAGGCGTTCGGATTCGAGGAGCGCGTGCGCATCGGCGACGACCACCGCTCGCAGATGCGCGTCGGGGAGGACGGCGGCGTGATCGTCGCGGACGTCCACGGCGACCAGCAGGCGCCGCAGCCGGGTCACGTGACACACGTCCTGAAGGTGCGCGTGCCCGACGTCGACGCCGCCTTCGAGCGCGCCCGCTCGCACGGCGTGCGGGTGCTGCAGGAGCCGATCGAGTTCGAGTACGGCGAGCGCGAGTGCACCCTCGAGGATCCTGCCGGGCACCGCTGGCAGCTCACGCAGACGATCCGCGACGTCGCCCCGGAGGAGTGGGGCGGCGTCACGGTCGAGCCCTGACCTCTCGGCTCTGGGGCTAGACGACGGCGGGCACGGCTGCCCCGCCGGCCTTGCTCTCCCAGTAGCGATTGAGCGCACCCTGGATCTTGATGAACCAGACGAACATCCCGATCAGCGGGAGGAGCAGCCAGAGGCCTGTCCAGCCGGTGAACGGCGCCGGTCGGCCGTCCGCCTTGAACATCTTCCCGACGTCGGACGGGATCAGGAACCAGGTGACCGGCGAGAGGACGATGTAGATCACGAGGCCGAGGACGCCGCCGACGCCGATGCCGGAGTGCTCCTTCACCTCGTCCTGCGTCTTGAAGACCCAGTAGAGCGAGTAGATGCCGAGCGTGACGATCGTGATGATGATCGCGAACGCGATGCCGCGTGGTTGCCCGAGAGGGCCTGTGGTGGATGCCTGCGTGCTCATGGGCCGGGATTCGGCGCGCTCCGCGACTCCTCCTGCCCGGCGACGATGTCCGGCCGGGCCTCGGGCAGCGTCGCGCGGGGGTAGCGAGCGGCAACCTGCTCGACGTAGCGCGCGAGCGTGTCCGCGGTCGCAGGGTCGTGGATCTCGAGCACGTTCTCCGCATTGCGCTCGCCCGAGCGCGAGAAGTTGAACGAGCCGACGAACGAGACGCCGTCCGCCACGACGACCTTCGCGTGCATGAAGTCCTGCACGCCGTCCGGCGACCACGGGGTCGACGGCTTGCCGGAGAGCCCGGCCTTTTCGACGATCGCCTGCAGGAGCGGAAGCTTCCAGGCGCTCACGCGGTTTCGGCTCCACTGGCGCACGACGTCGTCGACCTGTGTGTCGTCGACGACGCCGACGACGCCGCAGCGCGACTCGTTCACGACCTCGGCGAGCGTGCCGAGGATCGGCCCGGCGGTCAGCACGGGCGACGCGATGCGGATCCGCTCGCGCGCGCGTCCGAGGTGCTTCGCGACCCGGTGCGAGAGCGCGTCGCCGAAGCCCGGCGTGAACCAGGGCCGGACCTCGCTGCCGCCGTCCACCGTCACCGGCCGCGGCTGCACGGTTCCGGTGCCCTCGACGACGCCGCTCTCCCAGAGCTGGTCGAACGCGAGCGTGAAAGCGAACGCCAGCCGCTCGGAGCCGAGCACGCGGACGACGACGTTCTCCTGGCGCGTCCAGGAGTCCTCCGTCCAGTTCATCGAGCCCGTCCAGACGTCCCGGCCGTCGCGTACGCAGAACTTGTGGTGCATGAGGTCGGGGATCCCCGCGATCCCGCGCGTCTCGACGGGCAGCGCCTCGAGCGCCTCCGGCCGCGTCTCGGGCGGCGGCGGCACGGCGATCGGGCCGGGGTGGTCGACGTCGAACAGCAGCCGGACGCGGACGCGTCGCTGATGCGCGGCGAGCAGTGACGCGAGCACGAGCGCGCCGGCCTCGGTCTCGAGCCGGACGTCGTAGAGGGCGAGGTCGAGGCTCATCCGCGCGTCGTTGAGGAACCTCGCGATCTCGGCGGCGACCTTCGTCGCCGGTTGGCCGCCGTCGGCGAGCGTCGTCAGCTCGATCGGCACCGTCCCAGGGTACGTGCGTCGCCCCGCCACGCCACTCGATACCGTCCGGCTCATGCGGCTCGCCCCGATCGGCGCCTGGTGCGCGGCCTTCACCGTTGCGTCGGCGGATACCGCACGTCCCGCTGTGCGAGAGATCGAGTCCCTCGGCTACGGGACGCTCTGGTATCCCGAGGGGCTCGGCACGAGGGAGTCGTTCACGAACGCCGCGGTGCTGCTCGCCGCGACCGACCGGATCCGCGTCTGCTCGGGCATCGCGAACATCTGGGCACGGGATGCGGTCTCGACCGCCAACGCCTCCCGTGTGCTGGCCGACGCCTTCGACGACCGGTTCCTCCTCGGGCTGGGCGTCAGCCACCCGCGCCAGGTCGATCCCCGCGGTCATCGATACCGGCGGCCCGTGGCCACGATGCGGGCATACCTCGACGCGATGGACGACGACCCGTTCGTCAGCCCCGACGGCCCGGGCGTGAAGCGACCCCCGGTGCCGCGCGTTCTCGCCGCGCTGCGGCCGCCGATGCTCCGGCTCGCGTCCGAGATGGCGCTCGGCGCGCACACGTTCCTCGTTCCCGTCGAGCACACGAGGCGGGCACGGGAGATCCTCGGGCCGGAGGCGCTGCTCGTCGTCGAGCAGAAGGTCGTGCTCGGTAACGACCTCGCCGAGGCGCGCGAGCGCGCGCGCGCGGCGCTCGCCTGGTACCTCGACACGCCGAACTACGTCGACAACCTGCGGTGGCTTGGATTCTCGGACGACGACCTGGCGAACGGCGGCTCGGACGCCCTCGCCCGGGCGCTCGTCGTCGCGGGCGACGAGCGCGCGATCGAGGAGCGCTGCCGTGAGCACCTCGCCGCCGGGGCGAGCCAGGTGGCGATCCAGCCTCTCGAAGAGGACGATCCGTTCGGCCGTGAGACGTTCCGGCGCCTCGCACCGCTCCTGCTCGGCTAGCCGGCCGTCGCGATCGCCTCGATCTCGATCTCGAGCTCGGGGAGCGCGAGCGCCGCGACCTCGACGATCGTGTCCGCGGGATACGGCGGGCTGAACCACCGCCTCCGCAGCTCGACGATCTTCGGGAAGTTCGCCATGTCGGTGAGGAAGATCGTGACCTTGACGATCCGCTCGAGGCTCGAGCCGCCGGCCTCGAGCACCCGCGCGAGGTTGCGGAACGTCTGCTCCGCCTGGGCGTCGAAGTCGCCGGCGCCGACGATGCGACCCTGCTCGTCGAGCGCCGCCTGCCCCGAGACGATCACGAGGTCGCCCACGCGGAAGCCCTGCGAGAGGGCGTAGGGCTCGAAGGGGTCGGGGTCGAGGCGGATCTGCTGGACGTCGGGCATGTGCGTCCCCTTTCGAGGTCAGGCGGGTGTGCGGTCCTTCTCGAGCGACGTCGAGACACGCGTCGTCCGGAACCACTGGGACAGCTCCGGCGCCCAGACGATCGTGACGGCGACGAGCAGCCCGCCCGTGATCAGGCTCGAGACGTAGTCGGGCGAGCGCAGGATCGCGAGGATCTCCTGCAGCACGCTCAGAGAGAAGACGCCGGCCGCGATGCCGATCGCGCCGCCCTTGCCGCCCGACAGCCTGACCCCGCCCAGGAGTGCCGCCGTGGCCGAGAAGGTCAGGACGTCGACCCCGATGTTGGTGGGGCTGGCCGTCGCGAGGCTGTAGCTGAGCAGCGCTCCGGCGAGGGCGGCGCCGAGCGCGGACATCACGAACACGCCGATGAGCAGCCGGTCGACCGAGACGCCCGCGACTCTCGCGGCGCGCCGGTCGCCCCCGATCGCCCGGATGTCCCTGCCCGACGCGCAGGTACCGCAGCGCGACGATGGTGACCGCGAAGATGCAGATCGCGACGAGGCTCCGGATCGAGAAGATCTGGAGGATCGGCTTGTCGAGCCTGAGCCCCACGTTGTAGTCCTCATAGATCACGCTCTTGCCGTGCCCGAGGATGTAGGTGGTGCCCAGGACGACGAGGTACCCGCCGAGCGTCACCGGCATCGAGTTCAGCCGGAAGCCGGCGATCAGGCCGCCCTGCGCGACGCCGACGATCACCGCCGTCCCGAGGGCGACCAGGATCCCGACCATCGGCGAGCCGCCTCCGGTGAGGACGGCGACCATGCCTCCGAGGAGGTACATCGACGAGACCGAGAGGTCGAACTCGCCCGCGATGATCGTGATCCCGAGCGCGAGGGCGACGAGCCCGTACGAGGCGAAGTTCTGGAAGATGTCGTAGACGTTTGCGGTGCGGACGGTGTACTGCGTGAAGACCGGCACGAGCGCCAGCGCGACGACCATGAGCGCGAGGATCGCGAACGGCGCGAGATCGGCGGCGTTCAGCCGGCGCGGGCGGGTCGTCTCGCGGCTCACCGGTTGCGCTCCCGCAGGTTCGTGAGGACGACGACCACGACGACGATGATCCCGCGAACGAGGATCTGCCCTCCGGTCGAGTAGCCGCGCAGCAGGAGCATGTCCGAGATCGTCGCGATGAAGATCGCGCCGAGCGCCGTCCGCGCGATCGAGCCCCTGCCGCCCGTGACGGCGTTCCCTCCGACCAGCGCGGCCGCGATCGCGTCGTACGTGTAGCTGCCGACGAGGAGGAGCGAGGCGTTTGCGCTCGACGCGCCGATCAGGATCCCGGAGCCGGCGGTGTAGAGGGATGCGATGCCGAATGCCCCCACGGTGAGGAGCGTGATCGGCAGCGCCGCGGCCCGCGCGGCGACCCGGTTCTCGCCGAGGAGGTAGATCTGGCGCCCGAATCTCGTGCGGCGCATCACGACCGCGAGCAGGATGCTGACGACGATGAACACGTAGACGGGAGCAGGGAGGCCGAGGACGGGGTTGGCGAGGTGCTCCCAGCTCGTCCTGTTGTCCGGCGGGACGATGCTCTCGCCGTGCGAGAGCCAGACAGCCATGCCCTCGAGGAGCCCTGCCGCCCCGATCGTGATGATGATGGGGTTGGCCCCCCAGGCGCCGACCGCGAACCCCTGCACGGCGCCGATCGCGAGCCCGAGGAGCAGCGTGAGGATGATCGCCGCTCCGAGCCCCCAGCGCACGGAGTAGAGGAAGAACATCGCCGAGACGGCCGCGGTCTGGCCGAGGGCGAGCGAGAACAGGCTCCCGCTCAGGACGATGACGGTGAGGCCGACGGCGATGATCCCGACGAACGACGCCGCGGTGAGGATCGCCTTCATGTTGCTGACCGTCAGGAAGCCGGTCGTGGTCGCGGCGCCGTAGACCGTCACCGCCATGAGGATCGTGACCCATGCCGCGAGGGCGTAGTCGGCGATCCCGAGCGGCCGGCGCTCGAGGCCGACGCGGGCGATCATGCTGCTCACGTGGCGGCCGCCGCAGTACCCGTCGCGTGGCTCGTGGTCATGTCCGCGAGGATCGCCGACGCGGAGGCGTCGTCACGCGGGACGATCGAGACGATGCGTCCGTGGAAGATCGTGACGACGACGTCCGCGAGATCGAGGACCTCGTCGAGCTCGGTCGAGGAGAAGATCACCGCCGTGCCCCTGCGCGCCGCCGCGCGGACGAGATCGTGGATGTCCGCTCGACCACCGACGTCGACACCGCGCGTCGGCTCGTCGAGGGCAAGCAGCGACGTGCCTTCCAGCTCGAGCGCGCGACCGAGCAGGACCTTCTGCTGGTTGCCGCCGCTGAGGCTGCCGGCGGGTGAGCCGAGCCGCTCGACGGGGACGCCGGCCATCCCCGCCAGCTCGCGGGCGGTGCGGTGCGCCCGGCGGCGCAGGAGCACGCCCAGCCGGCTCAGGCGCCGGAGCCGGGCGACGATGAGGTTGCGCTGGACCGTCTGACCCAGGAAGAGACCCTCGCGCTGGCGGTCGTTCGGGATGTAGAGCACCCCCGCGTCGACGGCGCGGCGCGGGGTGTTGAGAAGGACGGGTCGTCCACGGACAGAGACCGTGCCGGAGACACCCGGGACGAGCCCGCCGAGGGCGCGCAGGATCGTGCTGGTCCCGGAGCCGACCTGTCCGGCCAGCCCCGTGATGAGCCCGCTCTCGAGGACGAGTGAGACGTCCTCGACGCTCCCCGGCACCGTCAGCCCGTCGATCGTCACGAGCGGCTCGCCCGAGCCCGGGAGCGTGTGCTCGTGCTCGACCATCGCCTTGGCCCCCTCCATCTCGCCGAGCATCAGCTCGATCAGGGCGCGCCGGTCGATCTCGCCGATCTCGTGCGTGCCGACGCGCCGGCCGTCGCGCAGCACCGTCACGCGGTCGCAGAGCTCGAAGACCTCGTCGAGCCGGTGCGACACGAAGATGACGCTCCGGCCCTGCGCGACGAGGTCGCGCGTTGCGCGGAACACGCGCTCGATCTCCGGCTTGCTGAGGGTCGCGGTCGGCTCGTCGAGGATCAGCAGGCGCGCGTCCCGCACGAGCAGCCGTGCGATCTCGACGAGCTGGCGTTCGCCGATCGCGAGCGTCTCGACCGGCGTCCGGAGCTGAACGTGCCCCAGGCCGAGCTGGTCGAGGACGGCGCGAGCCTGCTTCGAGAGTCGCCGCCGCCGGTAGAGCAGAGGCACGTCGAGCCCGCCCAGGAAGATGTTGTCCTCGACGCTCAGCTCGGGCACGAGGCTGAGCTCCTGGTTCACGAGCGCGATGCCGTGACCCTGCGCGTCGAGCGGGTTTCGGAGCGAGAGCTCCTCGCCCTCGAAGCGGATCGTGCCCTCGTCGGGCTTGACGAGCCCGACGAGCGACTTCACGAGGGTGCTCTTGCCGGCACCGTTGTGCCCGCAGACCGCATGCACCTCCCCGGCCCGGACGTCGAGCGACAGCCCCTGCACGGCCCGCACCGGCCCGAACGACTTCGAGAGGTCGACGACCTCGAGCAGCACCTCTGGGGAGGCGGCCTCGGTCACTGGCGAACGGGACCCGGAGCTCTGTTCCGGATCCCGTTCGCCGCTCATCGTCCGAGGCTAAAGGAGCGTCGGACCGGTCGCTAGAAGGTGCAGAGCCTCGTGAACTTGGCGACGTTCGCCTTGGTGATGCGCTGCTCCTGGACGTACGAGACCTTCGGCGGCTTGCCGCCGTTCAGGATCTGCGTCGCGACCTTGACCGCCAGAGCAGCCTCGACCTGCGGCGCCTGGGTGCCCGTGCCGTACTGGACGCCCGACTGGATCGACTTGATGCCGACCGCGAGGCAGTTCGAGCCGGTGACGATCAGGCCGTTCTTCTTCGAGAGGCCGACCGGGACACCCGCCTGCTTCGCGCCCTGGATGATCCCGATGGCCATGTTGTCCGCCATGCCGTAGGCGCCCTGGATGCCGCCCTTCGAGGCGTACTTCGAGAGCAGCTGCTGCGCGACCTTCGCCGACGTGGCCTGGTCCCAGTTCGTGTCCTGGATCGACACGATCTTGTACTGCGGGAACTTCTTCAGGTACGCCTTGAACGTCGCCATCCGGTCGGTGACGTTGTTCTGGCTCGCCGTGCCGGTGAGTGCGATGACGTTGCCCGTCTTGTAGCCGGCCCTCTTCATGCCCTCGACGAGGTTCATCGCGGCGAACCGGCCGAGCGCCGGGTCGTCGGTCCGCGCCTCGGCGGTGACGATCTTCGAGCCCGCCGCCGACTGACGGCCGATCGCGCCGAGGATCGGGATCCCTGCGGCCTTCGCCCGGATGTACGACGGGACGATCGCGGAGGCGCTCGCCGGGACCGAGATGATCAGGTCCGGCTTGTCCGCGATCAGGCGGTTCATGTTCTGCGCGTCGACCGCGGGGTCGAAGACGGAGGAGAGGACGGTCACGCTCGCGCCCTGCTTCTCGAGGCCGCTCTTGACCGAGTTGGCCCACGCGGCGCAGAAGGGGTTCTGGTTCGTGCAGATGATGACGCCGACGTTCTTGCCGTCGAGCGCGCCCTGCTTGCCGCTTGCACCGATCGCGCCCGTGACGAAGACGGCCGCGAGCACCCCGAGCACCGCGAGCGGCACCCAACGGGTTGACCTACGCCACATTGTCGGACTCCTTTCCCTGCTGACGATGGATCCGCCCGACGGGCGGTTTGCTGCTGTCGCCTCCATGACGTGGGACGCGGCGAGAACAGGCTTGGTTAGGAGGGGCTGGCAATGCCTACGTATGCATACAAGGTGCGCGATGACATGTCAAACGGCCCTCGAGGCCCGTCTCAGCCCGCCGCGGCGGGCGCGAGCGTCCTGCGCCGGACGAGCTCGACGGGGAGCGTGCGGCGACGGGGCGGCGCGGCATCCTCGGCGGCGGCGATCCGCTCGAGCAGCAGGCCGACGGCCTCCCGTCCCATCGTCCCGAGGGGCTGCTTGACCGTCGTCAGGTTGAACGCCTCCCAGCCCGCCATGTCGATGTCGTCGAAGCCGACGACGGAGAGGTCCTCGGGGACCGGGATCCCGATGCGGCGAGCCGCGTCGAGCGCGCCGAAGGCGATGAGGTCGTTGGCCGCGAAGATCGCGGACGGCCGCGCCCGCGATGCGAGAAGGTCGAGCCCCCACTGGTAGCCGCTGTGGTGGCTGAACTGCCCGACACGGCGGAGCGTGTCGTCGAGCTCGACACCGCGGGACTCGAGGCCCTCGCGGAAGCCCTGCTCTCGGTCGCGGCTCGTCGTCGCGTTCTCCGGTCCGGAGATGAGCGCGACGCGGCGGTGCCCCAGGTCGAGCATCGCCTCGGCGACGGCGCGCCCTCCGCCGCGGTTGTCGGAGACGACCGTGTCGACCGCGTCGCCTTCGACGTAGCGGTTGACGAGGACGACGGGGATCCGGCGCGTGCCGCTTCCGGGCAAGGGCATTCCGAGCGTCGCCGAGACGTAGACGAGCCCGTCGACCGCGGCGCCGTTGACGAGGTCCGCGACGTGCCGCTCGAGCGGCGCGTCGGTGCGTTCGTTGAAGAGCACGGTGCGGTAGCCGGCGAGCGCGAACTCGTTGTGGAGGACCCCCAGAAGCTCGGGGTAGAACGGGTTCGTGATGTCCGAGACGATCAGGCCGATTGTCCCCGTCCGGCGCGTGATCAGGCTGCGCGCGGCGAGGTTCGGCGTGTAGTCCATCTGCCGCGCCGCCTCCAGGATCCGCGCCTTCGTCTCCGCGGACACGCGCGGGTCGCCGCGCAGCGCCCGCGAGACGGTCGACTGGCTGATGTTGAGCCTGCGGGCGATGTCCTTGCTCGTGACGGCCACGGCGGGAGCATCGCAGAGCGGGAGGATCGCGGCTCGTCTTCGGAGATCGGCCCGACGGGCGTGGTTGCGGGTTGACAAGACCCTTCCGCGAGGTCTATGCATACGTAGTCAATCCGGAAGGATGCTCGCGTGCCGCCGTCCCGTCCCACCCTGGAGAACGCAGCTTGACCTACCGGCTCGGCGTCGACGTCGGCGGGACGTTCACCGACGTCGTGCTCTACGACAGCGACGGCCAGCAGGTCTGGCTCGCGAAGACGCCGACCACGCCGCTCGACCAGTCGGTCGGCGTGATCGACGGGATCCGCCTCGCGGCCGAGCGCGCAGACGTCGGCCTGCCCGACCTCGACGCGGTGCTGCACGGCACGACGGTCGCCACGAACGCGGTGCTCGAGCGACGCGGCGCCCTCGTGGGGCTCGTCGTCACGCGCGGCTTCCGGCAGATCCTCCATCTCGCCGAGGCCTGGACGCCCGGTCCGCTCTTCGGCTTCATGGTCTACGAGAAGCCGGAGCCCCTCACCGACACGCGCTACGTCCGCGAGGTCCCGGAGCGGATCGGCGCGGACGGCGCGATCATCGAGGCGATCGACGAGGACGCCGTCCGGGCCGCGGTCGAGGAGCTCGTCGCGGACGGGGTCGAGGCGCTCACCGTGTGCTTGCTCAACGCCCACGCGAACGGGCGTCACGAGCGGGTCGTCGAGGAGATCGCCGCCTCGATCGCGCCCTCGCTTCCCGTCTCGGTCTCGTCCGAGGTCCTGCCCGAGTTCCGTGAGTACGAGCGTACGGTGACGACGCTCGTGAACGCCTACGTCGCGCCGACGCTCGAGCGGTACCTGACGAACGTCCGCGACGGCCTTGCCGCCGCCGACGTTCGCGCGCCGATCCAGGTGGTGCGCTCGGACGGCGGCCTGATGAGCCTCGAGTCCGCCTGCAGGAGCCCTGTGCAGACCGTCCTCTCGGGCCCGGCCGGCGGAGTGAGCGGCGCGTCGTTCGTCGCCTCGCACGCGGGCTTCGACCGCATCCTCACCTTCGACATGGGTGGCACCTCGACGGACGTCGCGGTCTGTGTGTCCGGCCGTCCGGAGATCACGCGGGAGACGCACGTGGGTGACTTCCCGGTCCGCGCGCCGGCGGTGGACGTGGCGAGCATCGGCGCGGGCGGCGGCTCGATCGCCTACGTCGCGGAGGCCACCGGCGCGCTCCGCGTCGGGCCCCAGAGCGCGGGGGCGCTGCCCGGCCCGGCGTGCTACGGCCGAGGCGGCACCGCCGCGACGGTCACCGACGCGAACGTCGTCCTCGGGCACCTGCCGCCGCGCCTGCTCGGCGGCGAGTTCGAGCTCGATCCCGACGCTGCGCGCGCGGCGGTCGCCCGCGTCGCCGAGGCGCGCGGCACCGGCGTCGAGGAGACCGCCCGCGCGATCGTGAGCATGGTCGACGAGGCGATGCTCGGCGCGCTCCGCGTGGTCACGGTGCAGCGCGGCCGCGTCCCGTCCGAGTTCGCGCTGGTCGCGTTCGGCGGCGCCGGCGGCCTGCACGCGAACGCGCTCGCGCGGATCCTCGGCAGCTACCCGGTGATCGTCCCGGAGGAGTCGGGCGTGCTCTCGGCGCTCGGCTTCATCTCGTCGGAGATCAAGAACGAGTACAGCCAGACGTTCGTCAAGAGCATCGCCGCGACGACACCCGACGCCGTGCGCAAGCCGTTCGAGGCCTTGACGACGCGTGCGCGCGAGTGGCTCGACGCCGAGAAGGTGGACGTCGCAGACCAGGACGTCCGCTTCGTCGTCGACATGCGCTACACGCGTCAGGGCTACGAGCTGCCGATCGAGCTCGACGGCGTGGAGCTCGCGGCGCTCGATCTCGCCGCACTCGAGCGGCGCTTCGGCGAGGCGCACCAGGCGCTCTACGGCTTCGTGCTCGACGGTGGCGCGGAGATCGTGAACCTCCGCGTCGTCGCCGCGGGACGCGTCCCGCTGCCGGAGCTCGAGGCGCGCCCCGAAGGCGGGGCGGACCCGTCGGCGGCGCAGACCGGCACGCAGCGGGTGTGGACGCCCGAGGAGCGCCTCGACGTCCCGACGTACGCGCGCGCCGCGCTCGAGCCTGGCATGGCGATCGAGGGCTACGCGATCGTCGAGCAGTACGACGCGACCACGGTCGTGCTCCCCGGGCACCGCGCCGTCGTGGACGCGTGGCGCAATCTCCTCATCCGGCCGGAGGCAGCATGAGCACGGCGGTCGACGTCGGGACGCTCGACCTGATCGAGAACGCGCTGCTCAACGCGCGTTTCGAGATGGACGAGGTTGTCCGCCGCGCCGCGATGTCGCCGACGATCAGGGTGCAGCACGACGAGTTCCCGATGATCTGCAACGGGCGCGGGCAGATGGTCGTCGGCCAGTTCGGGTCGTACATCCCCGAGGTGATCGACCGCTTCTCGGGCGAGCTCTCCGAGGGCGACGTGATCCTTCTCAACGATCCCTATCTCTGCAAGGGGTCGATCTCGCACTGCAACGACTGGCTCGTGATCCTTCCGGTCTTCTACGAGGGCGAGCGGATCGCGTTCGCGTCGCTGTTCGGCCACATGATGGACGTGGGGGGCAAGGTTCCCGGCAGCCAGGTCTCCGATGCGCTCTCGATCTGGGAGGAGGGCATCCGGATCCCGCCCATCAAGATCTTCGACCAGGGCGTGCTCAACGAGACCGCGCTCGACGTGATCCTGAACAACACGCGGACGCCGGACACGAACCGCAGCGACCTGATGGCGATCATCGGCGGCTGCCGCGCGGCGGAGCGGCGGATCGTCGAGATCTGCGACCGGTTCGGGCCCGAGACGTTCGAGGCGGCGTGCGACGCGCTGCTCGAGCGGACGCGCACCGCGATGGCGCACATCATCCGCACGTACATCCCGGAGGAGCCGCAGTCGTTCACCGACTGGGTCGACGACGACGGGTGCGGCAACGGACCGTTCAAGATGGTGCTCACGATCTGGCGCGAGGGCGACGTCTGCCATGCGGACTGGACGGGCACGGACGACCAGGCGCCCGGGTCGATCAACTTCCACATCCACGAGGGCCTCTGCAAGCTCTTCCTCGGGATCTACATGATCATGGCGTTCGATCCCGAGATCCTCTTCAACGACGGCATCTACGACGTCTTCGAGGTGACGCTGCCGGAAGGGTCACTGCTGAACCCGAAGTTCCCCGCGCCGCTCTCGAACCGGCTCAACGTCCACACGCGACTCTTCGACTGCATGAGCGGCGCGCTCGGGCAGAAGGCCCCCGAGCTGTCGATGGCCGCGGGGTACGGGACGAGCCCGTTCTTCGTCTTCTCGGGGAACGACGCGGAGGGCGAGTACTTCCAGTTCGTCGAGCTCCTCTTCGGGGGCCTCCCCGCGCGCTCCGCGGCGGACGGGCTGGACGGGCACTCGTGGTGGCCGCTCTTCCGCACGACACCCGCCGAGTACGCGGAGAGCTACTACCCCGTGCGCATCGCGAGCTACGTCCCGGCCAAGGACACCGGCGGCGCCGGCCTGCACCGCGGCGGCACCGGGATCGAGAAGACCTACGTCTTCACCGGGCCCGGCAGCTTCACCGTGAACGACGACCGCGCGACGATCCCGCCCTGGGGCATCAACGGCGGCCGCCACGGAGGGGTGAGCACGAAGACCCTGATCCGCGCCTCCGGCGAGGTGGTCGAGCTCGCGTCCAAGATCGACCAGGTCGCCGTCGCGGCGGATGACCGGCTCGTCTTCCGCACAGCGGGGGCAGGCGGCTGGGGCGACCCGCTCGAGCGCGACCCGCAGCTCGTCCTCCGCGACGTGCTCCGCGACCTCGTCTCCTCCGAGGTCGCGCTCGGGGACTACGGCGTCGTGCTCGACGGGAACGCCGTCGACGAAGACGCGACCGAGGCGGAGCGCACACGGCTCCGCGACGCTCGCGGCCCCGTCGAGCCTTTCGACTTCGGCCACGCACCCACAGGAGGATCTGCATGACCCGCAGCCTGCGCTCGCGCCTCTCCGAGCCCGGCGCCGTCGTCGCGCTCGGCGCCCACGACGGCCTCACCGCCCGGATCGCCGAGCGGTCGGGCATCGAGGCGATCTACCACGGCGGCTACGCGACGGCCGCGCACCACTTCGGGCTCCCGGACGTCGGTCTCGTCGGTCGTGCCGAGGTGGTGGAGAGCGTACGCCGGGTGCGGGCGGCGACCGAGCTGCCGATCGTCGTCGACGCCGACACGGGCTACGGCTCCGAGGCGGGCGTCTGGCTCACCGTCCGCGAGCTCGAGGCGGTCGGGGCCGACGCGATCCAGATCGAGGACCAGGTCTCGCCGAAGCGCTGCGGCCACATGGAGGGGAAAGAGGTGATCCCCGCCGAGGAGATGGCGATCAAGGTGCGGGCGGCGGTCGCCGCGCGCCGCTCCGAGGAGACGCTGATCATCGCCCGCTCGGACGCGCTCCAGGTGACGGACCTCGACGACGTGATCTCCCGCTGCAACGCCTACGCCGAGGCGGGCGCCGACCTCGTCTTCGTCGACGCGCCACGGACCGTCGAGGAGGTGGCGGCGATCGCCGAGCGGTGCGATGTCCCGTGCGTCGCGAACATGTCGGAGACGGGGCGCTCGCCGACGATCTCGACGGAGGAGCTCGAGACGATGGGCTACAAGCTCGTGATCTTCCCGAGCACGCAGACCTGGCTCTTCGCGAAGGCCTACGGGGAGCTCTGCGAGGCCGTCGTCCGCGACCGCACGACCGCGGCGCTCGGCGACCGCTTCACGAGCTTCGACGACGTCAACGCGCTGCTCGGTCTCGCGGAGTGGCAGTCGCGGTGAGCGCGCACGACGTCTACGAGGAGCGCGGCTTCGGAGGCCGCCAGGGCGCGGGCAGCAAGCCGGCGGTCGTCGTCGTGGACTTCATCGAGGGCTTCACGAACCCGGAGTCGCGGCTTGCGTGCGACGCCGACGCGGCGGTCGAGGCGACGGCACGCCTGCTCGACGCAGCGCGCGCCGCATCCGTGCCGGTCCTCTTCACGACGGTCTGCTACACGGACGACGACCTCGAGCGGGCCGCGATGTTCGTGGCGAAGGCGCCCGCGCTCGCGACCCTGCGGCCGGGCTCGCCCTGGGTCGAGGTCGATGCACGCCTGCAGCGACGTCCGCACGAGCCCGTGCTCGTGAAGCTCTTCGCATCGGCGTTCTTCGGCACGGAGCTCGACGAGCATCTCCGCGCGGCCGGGCGCGACACGGTGATCGTCACAGGAGCATCCACGTCGGGCTGCGTGCGAGCGACCGCGGTCGACGCGCTCCAGTACGGCTACCGCGTGCTCGTGCCACGGGACGGCGTGGCCGACAGGGCGCCCGACGCCCACGAGGGCTCGCTGCTCGACATCGACGCGAAGTACGGCGACGTCGTCTCGATCGACGAGGCGATCGGGGCCGTGGTTGGCGCGGCCACGAGCGCAGGGCGGACGTGAGCGGGACCGCGACCACATTCGGCCTCGACACCACGCGCATCGTGTTCGGTGCGGGCGCGTCGGAGGAGACGGGAGAGCACGTCGCGCAGCTCGGCATCACCCGGGCGCTCGTCGTCTGCGACCCCTTCGTGAGCGCTTCGGGGCTCGTCGAGCGCCTGCAGGCGTCGCTCGAGGCCGTGGGCGTCGAGTCGGCCGTCTACGACCGCATCGCCGGTGAGCCGAGCGAGGCCTCGGTCGCGGAGGCCGGTGCGGCGGCGCGGGAGGGCTACGACGGCTTCCTCGGCATCGGCGGCGGCTCTGCGCTCGACACGGCGAAGCTCTGCGCGCTCTTCGCGACTCACGGCGGCGAGCTGCTCGACTACGTCAACGCCCCGATCGGGCGCGGCTCCCCCGTGCCTGGCCCGGTCCTGCCCGTCGTCGCGCTGCCCACGACCTCCGGGACCGGGTCGGAGGTCACGACCGTGGCCGTCGTCGACTTTCCCCGCCTCGGGACGAAGACCGGCGTCTCGCACCGGCACCTCCGCCCGGCGCTCGCGATCGTCGATCCGGCGCTGACCGTCTCGTGTCCGCCGGGCGTGACGGCCGCGACGGGCATCGACGCGCTCATGCATGCGCTCGAGGCGTACACCGTGTCGGCCCACGACACGCGCGAGCGCCTCCCGCTCGGCCGGCGCCCGCCGTACCAGGGCGCGAACGCGTTCTCCGATCTCTTCTGCGAGCGCGCGATCGCGCTCGTCGGCGAGAGCCTGCGGACGGCGGTCGCCGACGGAGAGGACCTCGAGGCGCGCACGGCGATGGCGCTCGCCTCGACGGTCGCCGGGATCGCGTTCTCCGGCGCGGGCGTCCACGTCCCGCACGCGCTCGCGTATCCCATCGCCTCGCTCCGGCACGACTGGACGCCTGCCGGGTACGGCGGGGCGGCCTTCGTGCCCCACGGCTACGCGGTGGCGGTCACCGCGCCGGCGGTGTTCCGATTCCTCGCCGACGCCGCGCCGGAGCGGTGCGCGGCCGCGGCACGGCTCCTGGACGGCGGGAACGACCTCGCAGACTCGCTCGCACGCCTGATGGAGGACGTCGGAGCGCCGACCCGGCTCTCCCAGATCGGCTACGGCGCGGACGACCTCGCGAAGCTCGTGCCCGGCGCGCTCGACCAGCGGCGGCTGCTCGTCGGCTCGCCGAAGGAGATCGGCGCAGCCGAGCTCGAGGCGCTGCTCGAGGCGTCGCTGTGACCGAGGGCGCCTGGCCGCGGAAGGTCGCCGTCGTCGGCGCCGGGACGATGGGCGCGGGCATCGCGCACGTCTTCGCGGCGCACGGCGTGCCGACCGCCGTCGTCGATGCATCACCCGAGCTGTCCGAGGAAGCGCGTGCGCGTGCGCTCGAGCTCCTCGCCCGCCTCGAGGCGGCGGGAAGCGTCGAGGAAGGCACGACCGCGACGGCCGAGTGGCACCTCTCGGCCGCCGCGTCGATCGCGGCCGCCGTCGCGGACGCCGACCTCGTGGTCGAGGCCGTCTTCGAGCGGCCCGACGTGAAGGCGACCGCGTACGAGGAGGTCGAGGCGGCAGCCAGCGCCGACACCGTGATCGCGACGAACACCTCGTCGATCCCGATCACGGAGCTCGCGCTCACGCTGCGGAGCCCGGGCCGGTTCCTCGGCGTCCACTGGTTCGTGCCGCCGCTGCTCGTGCCGTGCGTCGAGGTGATCCCTACCGCCTCGACCGACCCGGGCGTCGTCGAGAACGTCGTCTCCGCCCTGACCGCACTCGGCAAGATCGCCGTCGTGGTCGGGGACGGCCCGGGGTTCGTCGCGAACCGGATCCAGTTTGCGATGTTCCGGGAGGCGGCGCGGATCGTCGAGGACGGCGTCGCGACGCCCGAGCAGGTCGACGAGATCGTCCGCTCGTCGTTCGGCTTCCGGCTCCCGTTCTTCGGCCCGTTCACGATCGCCGACATGGCGGGGCTCGACGTCTACGCCGACATCTTCGACACGCTCGAGCGTGGCCTCGGCGACGGCTTCACGGCCCCCGCGGTCCTGCGCGACCACGTCGCGCGCGGCGAGTACGGGGTCAAGGCCGGGCGCGGGTTCCTCGAGCTCTCGCAGGACGAGGCCCGCGAGCTCATCGACCGGCGCGACCGCGCGTACGTCGCGCTCGCACGCCTCCGCGCGGAGGGAGGGACGTGAGCTCGCTTCCCGCACGTGAGACCGCCGGCCCGGGGCCGCTCGCGGGGCTGCGGGTGATCGAGCTCGGCACGCTGCTTGCAGGCCCGTTCGCCGGCCGTCTCCTGGGCGACATGGGCGCGGAGGTGATCAAGGTGGAGGCGCCCGGGAAGCCCGACCCGCTGCGGGAATGGGGTAAGGCGCGCTACCAGGGCCGCACCCTGATGTGGCCCGTCCAGGCACGGAACAAGAAGTGCGTCACGCTCGACCTCCGCACGGCCCGCGGCCAGGAGCTGCTGCTCGAGCTGGTGCGTGTAGCCGACGTGCTGACCGAGAACTTCAGGCCGGGGACCCTCGAGCGCTGGGGCCTCGGGTACGAGCGGCTCTCCGAGATCAACCCCGGCCTCGTCCTGGCACGCATCTCCGGCTACGGCCAGACCGGCCCGTACGCCGGCCGGGCCGGATTCGCGTCGGTCGCCGAGGCGATGGGCGGCCTGCGCCACATCAACGGCTTCCCGGGCGAGGCGCCGCCACGCACCGGGGTCTCGCTCGGCGACTCCCTCGCAGCGATGTTCGCGGTGCAGGGCATCCTCGCGGCGCTCTACCACCGAGACGTCCTGGGCGGCGGTCGCGGCCAGGTGGTCGACGTCTCGCTGATGGAGGCCTCCTTCGCGATGCTCGAGAGCACTGTGCCCGAGTACGACCGGCTCGGGATCGTGCGAGAGCCGGCCGGGACGAACCTCTCCGGGATCGCGCCCTCGAACATCTTCAAGTCCCGGGACGACCTCTGGATGGTGATCGCGGCGAACAACGACAACCTCTTCCGCCGACTCTGCGACGCGATGGGCCGGCCCGAGCTCGCGGACGACACGCGCTTTGCGACGCACGCGGCGCGGGGCGAGAACCAGGAGGAGATCGAGGGCATCGTCGCCGACTGGGCGCGCGAGCGCGACGCGGCCGAGATCGACCGTGTCCTCAACGAGGCCGGTGTCGTGTGCGGGCCGATCTACACCGTCGCCGAGATCTTCCGCGACCCGCAGTACGCAGCCCGCGAGATGCTCGTCGAGCACGTCGACCCCGAGTTCGGGCCGTACGTCGGGCCGGGAATCGTCCCGAAGTTCTCCGAGACGCCCGGCGCGGTCCGGTGGTCGGGCACCTGGGAGCACGGGAGTCACAACGAAGAGGTCTATTGCGGGCTGCTCGGGCTCTCCGACGCGGAGCTCGGCCGACTGCGAGAGGATGGCGTCGTATGACGCGGGTCACGATCTGCGATGTGGGGCCGCGGGACGGGCTGCAGAACCAGCCGGTCACGCTCGAGCCCGCAGTGCGCGCCGAGCTCGTCGACCGGCTCGCAGCGACGGGCGTTCCACGGATCGAGGCGGTCAGCTTCGTCAACCCCGAGCGCGTCCCGCAGATGGCGGGCGCCGAGGAGGTCGTCGGCGCCATCGAGCACCGCGACGGCGTCGTCCTCGCAGGGCTCGCGCTCAACGAGCGCGGCTACGACCGCCTGCGCGACGCGGAGCTCGACGAGGTGCACTACGCCTTCGCGGCCACGGACGAGTTCAACCGCCGGAACGCCGGCGCGACGGTCGAGGAGGGCGTCGCGGCCGGACTCCGCATCGTCGAGCGTGCGCGTGCCGACGGGATCCGCTCGACGGTGACGATCGGCGTCGCGTTCGGGTGCCCGTTCGAGGGTGCCGTCGACCCGGGTCGCGTCGCCGAGTTGGCTGCGCGCTTTGCCCCCGCCGGGGTGGACGAGATCGTCGTCGCGGATACGGTCGGCGTCGGCGTGCCGCGGCAGGCGCGTGACCTGGTCGAGCGGATCCTGCCGCTCGGCCGCCCGGTCGGCGTCCACCTCCACAACACGCGCAACAACGGGTTCGCGAATGCGATGGCCGCGCTCGAGGCGGGCGCGACGGTCTTCGATGCGTCCGTCGGCGGGATCGGGGGCTGCCCGTTCGCGCCCCGCGCGACGGGGAACGTCGCGACGGAGGACCTCGTCTACCTCTTCCAGGGCGAAGGCATCGAGACGGGCATCGACCTCGAGGCGCTGATCGGCGTCGCGACATGGCTCGAATCCATCCTCGGGCGCGAGCTCGAGGGGCAGGTCTACAAGGCCGGGACGTTCACACCCGTGGCCGGCGGCTGACACAGAAAGGACGGCGAGATGGCGTACAGGTTGGGGGTCGACGTCGGTGGCACGTTCACCGACCTCTTCCTCGTCTCCGAGGGTGACGGCGGCGCGCAGTTCCGCGTCAAGACGCCGTCGACGCCCGGCGATCCGTCGGAGGGCGTGCTCACCGGCGTCCGCCGGATCTGCGACGAGGCCGGGATCGGCGTCGGGGAGCTGCAGAACTTCCTCCACGGCACCACCGTCGCGACGAACGCGGTGCTCGAGTCGAAGGGCGCCCGCGTCGGGCTGATCACGACCCGCGGCTTCGGGCAGATCCTCCACCTCGCGCGCTCGCAGACGCCCGGGCCGCTGGCGGGCTGGATCATCATGGTCAAGCCGGATCCGCCCGCGTCGCTCGCGGACACCCGCGAGGCGGTCGAGCGGCTCGACGCGCGCGGGAACGTCGTCGTCCCCGTGGACGAGGCGCAGGTCGAGGCGATCGTCCGCGACCTCGTCGACTCCGGGATCGAGTCGCTCACCATCGCCCTGATCAACTCGTACGTGAACCCGGCGCACGAGGAGCAGATCGGCGCGATCGTCGAGCGCCTGTATCCGGGCTTCCCGGTCACGCTGAGCTCGCACGTGCTCCCCGAGTTCCGCGAGTACGAGCGGGCGCTCACGGCGTGCATGAACTCGTACGTCCGGCCGAAGGTGGCCGACTACGTCGCGCGCCTCCAGAGCGAGCTGCAGTCGATCGGCGCCAAGGCGGACGTCAACATCCTGCGCTCCGACGCGGGGCTGATGACGACGCGTGAGGCAGAGCGGAACCCGATCTACGCCGTCCTCTCCGGCCCGTCCGGCGGTGTCGCGGGCGCGCTGTTCGTCGCCCGCAAGGCGGGGTTCGACGACATCCTCACGTTCGACATGGGCGGGACGTCGACCGACGTGGCGCTCTGCCAGAACGGCCAGCCGTCGATCGGGCGCGAGACGGCGATCTCGCACTTCCGCATCCGCGTGCCGTCGGTCGACGTCCACACGGTCGGCGCGGGCGGCGGCTCGATCGCGCACGTGCCCGAGCTGACGAAGGCGCTGCGCGTCGGCCCCGAGTCGGCGGGCGCCGATCCCGGCCCGGCCGCGTACGGCCGCGGCGGGGAGCTGCCGACGGTGACCGACGCGAACGTCGTGCTCGGCCACCTGCCGCCGCAGCTCCTCGGCGGCGAGATGTCCCTCGACGTCGAGGCGTCGCGTACGGCAGTGCAGGCGGTCGCCGACGCGATGGGCCTCGCGTCCGTCGAGGAGGCCGCCGAGGGGATCCTCGCGATCGTCAACGAGAACATGGCGGGCGCCCTCCGCCTCGTCTCGGTGCAGCGCGGGCACGACCCGCGCGACTTCGCCCTCGTCGCCTACGGCGGCGCCGGCCCGCTCCACGCGAACGCCGTCGCGAAGCTGATGGGCTCGTTCCCGGTGCTCGTGCCCCCGGCGCCGGGGCTGCTCTGCGCAATCGGCGATCTCGTCGCGGACTTCCGCGACGAGTTCGCCCAGACGTACATCCGCCTGCTCTCCGAGGCCGACTCGGAGGACGCTGCCGGCATCCTCGACGAGCTCGGCGGCCGTGCAGACGGCTGGCTCGAGAGCGAGGGCATCGCCGCGGAGGCGCGGTCGATCACGTTCACCGCGGACATGCGCTACCACGGCCAGGGCTACGAGATCCCGGTCTCGATCGACCCGGCCGAGATCCGCTCGGTCGGGGTCGCCGACCTCGAGGAGCGCTTCAACGGCCTCCACGAGCAGCTCTACGGGTTCCGCATGCCCGGAACCGCCGCGGAGATCGTGAACCTGCGCGCCGTCGGCTTCGGCAGCGTGCCCAAGCCCGAGCTGCCCGTCGGCGACCCCGGCGGCGCAGACGCGTCGGCCGCCGTCGTCGACACGCACCAGGTGTGGTTCGACGGCGAGCAGCACGCGACGTCGATCGTCGACCGGGCGAAGCTCAGGCCTCGGATGCGCTTCGACGGCCCCGCGATCGTCACCGAGTTCGACTCGACGACCGTCGTCCTCCCCGGCTACGCGGCCGAGGTCGACGTGAACTTCAACATCCTGATCACCCCGACCAGCTGAGAGGAGGCGAACCGATGGCAACCACGACGGACGAGCTCCGGATCGCCGAGATCCCGACCGACGTCACGGTCGATCCGGTCACGCTCGACATCATCGAGGGCGCACTGAAGAACGCCCGGTACGAGATGGACGCGGTGCTCTTCCGGTCCGCCATGAGCCCCGTCATCCGGGAGCAGCACGACGAGTTCCCCATGCTCACCGACCCGCGTGGCCGCATGGTCGTCGGCCAGTTCGGCGCCTACATCAACGAGATGATGGCCGACTGGGACCGCGGCGTGTACCCGGGCGACGTGATCCTCACGTCCGACCCGTTCAAGTGCTCGGGCTCGATCTCGCACACGAACGACTGGCTCGTGCTGCTGCCGATCTTCTACGAGGACGAGCTCGTCGGCTGGTCGAGCCAGTTCGGCCACCAGATGGACGCCGGCGGCCCGCTCGCGGGCTCCCTGCCGACCGGCGCCCGCACGATCTTCGAGGAGGGGATCATCATCCCGCCCGTCAAGATCGTCGAGCGCGGCGTGGTGCAGGAGGACATCCTCCGGCTGATCCTGAACAACGTGCGGCTCCCCGAGATGAACCGCGCAGACCTGTTCGCGATCGTCGCCGGCTGCCGGGCGGGCGAGCGGCGGGTGCTCGACCTCTGCGAGCGGTTCGGGAAGGAGACGTACCTCGCGGCGCTGCAGGCGCTCCTCGACCGCACCTACGAGGCGATGCGGACGCTCATCCAGCTCGCGATCCCCGAGGAGCCCCAGAGCTTCGAGGACTACATCGACGACGACGGCCTCGGCAACGGCCCGTTCAAGATGAAGCTCACGATCTGGCGGGAGGGCGACCACGCCTACTTCGACTGGACGGGCACCGACCCCCAGGCCCTCGGCCCGATCAACTTCTACCTCTCCGAGGGCATGTTCAAGATGTTCATCGGGATCTACCTGATCATGGTCAACGATCCCCAGATCCTCTTCAACGACGGCTTCTATCCGCTGCTGCACGTCGTGATGCCGGAGGGGTGCCTGCTGAAGCCGCGCTACCCGGCGGCACTCGGCTGCCGCACGCACGCGCTCGCGCGGCAGTTCGACGTCCTCGGCGGGGCGCTCTGCAAGAACGCCCCGGAGCTCAACACGGCGGCGGGCTACGGCACCTCGCCCTACATGCTCTACTCGGGCTGGGACTCGGGCGGGGACTTCTTCTACTCGATGGAGATCCTCTACGGCGGCATCCCGGGGAGGCCGATCGGCGACGGAATGGACGGCCACTCGTGGTGGCCGCTGTTCGAGAACATCCCGACCGAGTACCTCGAGGCGTACTACCCGTTGCGGATCGACGGCTACACGACGATCACGGACTCGGGCGGCGCCGGCCTCCACCGCGGCGGCAACGGCGTGGAGAAGCGCTACGTCTACCTCGAGCCCGGCGAGGTCTCGATCCACGACGATCGCTGGCTCACGCGTCCGTGGGGCGTCCTCGGCGGCCAGCCGGGCGCGCGGTCGGAGAAGGTCCTCGTCCGCGCGGACGGATCGGAGACGCGCCTTCCGTCGAAGTGCGACAACGTCGAGGTCGACGCGGGCGACATGCTCGTCTACCGCACGGCCGGCGGCGGCGGCTGGAAGGACCGGCTCGAGCGGCCCGTCGAGGCAGTCGTCCGCGACGTCCAGCTCGGCCTCGTCTCGCACGAGAAGGCGAAGGCGAGCTACGGGGTCGTCGTCGGCGACGACGGCGAGTCCGACTCCGGCGCGACGGAGGCCGAGCGGGAGCGGCAGCGCGCCGAGCGAGGCGACGCGCTCGCCTTCGACTTCGGGCCCCCGCTCGAGGAGGTGCTCGCCAACTGCAAGGCCGAGACGGGCCTCGAGCCGCCGACGCCCGCGAAGCCGCTGCGCTGGTCGCCGCTCGAGGACGGGGCCGAGGCGCTGGCCCGGCTCCGGGAGCGGGAGGCGGTGTAGCCGTGTCCGGCACGCAGTTCGAGGGCTTCGGGCAGCGGGGTGGCGGCGTCGGCCGCCGCCCCGCGCTCGTGATCATCGACATGAACAACGGCTTCACCGACCCCGCCTCGCCGCTCGTCTGCGAGCTCGACGAGACGATCGACGCGATCCGCCGGCTGCTCGACGCAGCGCGCAAGGCGGAGATCCCGGTGGTCTTCACGACCGTCTCCTACGGCGAGGGCGACAAGGTGACCGCGAAGGCCTTCATCGAGAAGGTGCCTGCGCTCCTGACGCTCGAGGCCGGGTCGCCGTGGGTCGAGATCGACGCGCGGATCGCGCCGCGCCCCGAGGAGCCTGTCCTCAACAAGCTGTATGCGTCCGCGTTCTTCGGGACGCCGCTCGCGAGCCTGCTCGCCTCGCACCAGTGCGACAGCGTGATCGTGACGGGCGCTTCGACCTCCGGCTGTGTGCGGGCGACGGCCGTCGACGTCCTCCAGCACGGCTACCGGCCGGTCGTCCCCCGCGAGGCGGTCGGCGACCGAAACCCGGCGGCTCACGACGCGACGCTCTACGACATCGACCTCAAGTACGGCGACGTCGTGTCGCTCGACGAGTGCCTGGAGGCACTGGGAGCGCTGGTTGGCGCACACGCTGGTTGAGAAGATCCTGCTCGCGCACTGCGACGTGGACGACGTCCGGGCCGGCGAGGTCGTCACCGTCCGCTGCGACGTCGTGATGGCAAACGACGTCTCCGGGCCGGTCGCGTTCCGGGCGATGGAGAAGATGGGCGCAACGCGCGTGTTCGACCCGTCCCGCGTCGTGATGGTGGCCGACCACTTCATGCCCGCGAAGGACGTGAAGTCCGCCGAGCTGCAGGGCCGCCTCCAGCGCTGGTCGGACGAGCAGGGCGTCACGTTCTACGGCCAGGGCCGCGGCGGCATCGAGCACACGCTGCTCTGCGAGGAGGGCTGGATCGTGCCCGGCGCCGTGATCGCGGGCGGCGACTCGCACACCTGCACGTACGGCGCCCTCGGCGCGTTCGGCACGGGGCTCGGCTCGACCGACATCGCGTCGTGCCTCGCGCTCGGGTCGTTCTGGCAGGCGGTGCCCGACACCATCCAGGTCGAGCTCACCGGGAGGACTGGGGCGTTCGTGACGGGAAAGGACGTGATCCTGGCCGTCATCGGCGAGATCGGCGTCGGCGGCGGGACGAATGCGGTGCTCGAGTTCGTCGGGCCGGGGGCGGAGGCGCTCTCGGTCGACGAGCGCCTGGCGGTCGCGAACATGGCGGTCGAGGCCGGATCGGAGACGGGCATCTTCCCTGCCGACGAGAAGGTCGGGCGCTACCTCGAGGGCCGGGCACGGAGCCCCTGGTCCGCGGAGCGCTCCGACCCCGACGCGACCTTCCGGCAGCGCCTCGAGCTCGACCTGTCGACGCTCGAGCCGCTCGTCGCCGTCCCGCATCTTCCGGGCAACGTCAAGACCATCTCGGAGGCAGGTCCGGTGTCGGTCGACCAGGTGTACATCGGGAACTGCGCGAACGGGACCATGACCGACCTGCGGCAGGCCGCCTCGATCCTCGGCGGCCGCCAGGTTCATCCACGCACGCGGGCGATCGTCGTCCCCGCGACGCAGGCGATCTGGCGCGAGGCCGCGGCCGAGGGTCTGCTCGACCAGTTCGTGGAGGCGGGTGCGATCGTCTCCACGCCGACGTGCGGCGCGTGCTTCGGCGGGTCGAACGGGATCCTCGCGCCGGGTGAGAACGCCGTCACGACGACGAACCGGAACTTCCGCGGCCGGATGGGCTCGCCCGAGGCGGGCGTCTATCTCGCGAACGCGTGGGTCGCCGCCGCGGCCGCGGTCGCCGGCGAGCTCGTCCATCCGGAGACGATCACGTGACGAGGGTCGAGGGCGTCGCGCTCGTCGTGCCCGGCGACGACGTCGACACGGACGTCATGTACCCGGGCGCGTACCTGAACGTCGAGGACCCGGCGCAGATGGCGCAGTACCTCTTCGAGGGCTTCGACCCCTCGCTCCGCGAGCGCGTGGTCGACGGGACGATCCTCGTCGTCGGATCGAATTTCGGCATCGGCTCCTCGCGCGAGCACGTCCCCCTCGCGATGCAGGGGAGCGGGATCCGCGGGGTCGTCGGCCGCAGCTTCGCGCGGATCTTCTACCGCAACTGTGTCAACCTCGGCCTCGCGATCGTCGCGTGCCCCGCAGCCGCCGACGCCGCGCGCGACGGCTCACGCATCGCGATCGACGCCGCAGGCACGGTCGAGGTGGACGGCGTCGAGTTCGACGCACCCGTGTCCCCACCGCTCGTCCTCGAGCTCGGCGCCGCAGGCGGCCTCGTGGAGTGGACGGCGTCCCGGCTTTCGGGCTAGCGCGGTTCGCTGCCCGAGCCGATCAACCGGGCGCCGCGCCCGTGCGTGAGGAAGCTCACGCTCCACCGGATGAGCACGAGAACGCGGTTCTGGAAGCCGATCAGGTACCAGAGGTGGACGAGGAGCCACGTCATCCACGCGAGGAAGCCGCTCAGCTTGAGCCCATGGATGTCTGCGACGGCGGCGGCGCGGCCGATCGTGGCGAGGTTGCCCTTGTCGCGGTAGCGGAAGGGCTGGTGCGGTCGATCGGCGAGCCGGGCGCGAATGACGCTCGCGACGTGGCGTCCCTGCTGCATCGCGACCGGAGCGACGCCGGGCAGCAGCCTCGCCTCGCCGGTGGCGCCGCGGACGCGGACCATGTCGCCGATCGCGTACACCTCGGCGTGGCCCGGGAAGCGTGAGGTCGGGCTCGACCGTGACCCTGCCGGCACGGTCGCGCTCGGCGCCGGCCAGCTCGCCGAGCCTGCCGGCAAGGCTGGAAGCGGTGACGCCGGCGGCCCAGATCACGACCCGGCTCGCGACGCGCTCGGTCGTCCCGTCGCCGCCGGCGAGCGTGACGCCGCCGTCGTCGATGCCGACCACGGTGCGTCCGGTCAGGACCGTGACGCCGAGTCGCCGCAGGGAGCGCTCGGCCTTCGCGGACAGCGAGGGCGGGAAGGTCGTCAGCACGCGGTCGGCGGCCTCGACGAGGAGAATCCGGGCGCTGCGTGGATCGACGTTGCGGAAGTCGCGGCGGAGCGTGTCGAGCGCGAGCTCCCCGATCTGCCCGGCCATCTCGACGCCGGTCGGGCCGCCGCCGACGACGACGAACGTGAGCCACCCGTCGCGATCCTCGGGATGGGGCGTCGCCTCCGCGGCCTCGAACGCGGCGAGAAGGCGGCCGCGCGCGGCGAGCGCGCTCTCGACCGACTTCACCTCGATGCCGTACGCCCGCCAGTCGTCGTGCCCGAAGTACGAGTAGGCCGAGCCGCCCGCGACGACGAGACTGTCGTAGCGCAGCTCCTCGGGCGCGGGGACGCCGGACACGGAGCCGAGTCGCACGACGCGTGCGGCGAGATCGAAGTCGCGGACCTCCGCGAGCAGCACGCGAACGTTGCGCTGGCGCTTGAAGATCGCCCGCAGCGGATAGGTGATCTCGCCGGGGGACAGCGCACCGGTCGCCACCTGGTAGGTGAGCGGCTGGAAGAGGTGGAAGTTGCGCCGGTCGACGAGCGTGACCTCGACCGGAGCCCCGCTCAGCCCGGCCACGACCCGGAGGCCGCCGAAGCCTCCGCCCACGACCACGACTCGATGTGTCGGGCTCTCCATGCGCTTCGCGTCCCTCGACCGTCTGATGCTACGCGGCCGTGGCGGGGCGCCGTCGACGCCTTCTCGCGACGCGGGCCGGCCCGTGTCGGTGCAGCTCAGTCTCCCCGCAGGAGCCCCGCGAGGCGCTCCAGCTCGATGCCGTGAACGAGCGGATCGGCGTGCCGGTGCACGAGCTGCCACTCCGAGTCGGCTGACCGCCGGAAGACCAGCGTCACCCGCAAGGAGAGGTCCTGCTCCGCCAGATCGTCGATCTCGCCGCGCTGGTGCTCGATCAGGACCAGGACCGCGAGGTCACCGGATACGTGGGACGCGACGACCTCGAGCCTCGCGTCGCCGCTTCGGAAGAACCGCGCGAGGGCGTCCAACGCCGCATCCGAGTCGTCGAAGCCTCGTGTCGGGTCTCCGCCGTAGGGGGACATCAGGGTGAAGTCGTCCGCGTGCCTGACGAGCCGGAAGTAGCTGCGAGCGTCGCCGCGAATGAGGGCCGACGCAGCGTCGGCGGTTCGGCGGAGGAGCTCGTCGAGCCCCTCGTCGCTGCGGGTCGGGCGCGGCATGTCACACACCTCCTGACGCGTTCGGCGATCGTGCTGCATCGTACGGTGAGGGTCAGCTCCCGCAAGCGGGGGGCGCACGAGCCGCGTCTGGCCGGCCGACCCGGGGTCAGGCGGTCGTGGCCCGGTCGCCCCAGGCGTTGTCGATCACGTACAGCCAGGTGCCGTCGGCCTGTCTTCGGGCGACCTCGGCGGTGGTGGCGCCGAGATCGGCCGGGCTCCCGTCGGGCATCGTCCCGCCGGTCAGCGACCAGCGGTTCGACAGGTAGGCGAGGTCATCGACACGGAGGACGAGCTGCGAGTCGATCGTGATCCGGCCCTTGCGGTCGAGAAACCAGCGAAGCGCGTCGCGGATGCCGTCGATCCCCTCGACGACCACGTCGGGCTGTGGGACGAGCGTCGCGTCCGGCTCGTAGAGCGCCAGCAGCCCCTCGAGGTCGGCGGCGTTGAATGCCTGCTCGAACAGGCGGTGGATCTGCTCTGGCTCGGTAGCGGGCATCGCTCCTCCTTCGTGAGTTCCCGAGACACAGCCTCCCGCTGCCGCAGGGGTGTGGCCGGGCCGTCTGGGCAATCGTACGCTCCGTCGACAGCGTGGGCAGCCTGCTGATCCCCGCGGAACCCGGCGACTGTTGACGGGCAGAGGGCGGCGGGCCGACCGGCGGTGCCGGCCGGCACCGCCGCCCGCCGTGGGGTCACGTTCGGTCGGCGGAATAGAGTGGGCGGGTGGCCGCGATCGAGTTCGACGGCGTGTCGCGGACGTTTTGGGCTCGGCCGGGGGTGTTTCGCCGGCGTTCGATCGAGGTGCGGGCGCTCACGGACGTCAGCTTCTCGGTCGAGCCGGGCGAGCTCTTCGGCCTGCTCGGCCCGAACGGCGCGGGGAAGACGACGTCGATCAAGATCCTGACGACGCTGCTCTTGCCCACCTCCGGCCGGGCGCGGGTGCTGGGCTGCGATCCCGCTTCCGAGCCGCAACGGGTGCGGCCGCAGATCGGCTATGTGTTCGGCGGCGATCGCGGCCTCTACGACCGGCTGTCTGCGCGCGACAACCTCAGCTACTTCGCCGACGTGTACCGCGTGCCGGCGCGCGAGAAGACACGGCGGATCGACGAGCTGCTCGACGTGGTGGGGTTGCGTGGGCGTGAGCGGGAGCGGGTGGAGACCTTCTCCCGCGGGATGAAGCAGCGGCTCCATATCGCCCGGGGCCTTCTTCACGACCCGCCGGTGCTGTTCCTCGACGAGCCGACGATCGGGCTCGATCCGGTCGGTGCGCGCGAGCTGCGAGAGACGGTCGCCGGGTTGCAGAGCGCCGGCAAGACGATCCTCCTGACCACCCACTACATGTACGAGGCGGACGAGCTGTGCGGCCGGGTTGCGGTGATCGCGAGCGGCCGCATCGTCGCGGAGGGCACGCCGGCCTCGCTGAAGAGAGGCATCGCCGACCGCACCGTGATCGAGATCGAGGCGACCGGGGTCGAGGAGCCGCTCGTCTCGCGGCTCCGCGAGATGGAAGGCGTCACCTCGGTCGTCGTCGAGGAGCAGGACGAGACGCAGCTCGTGCTGGTGCAGTCGAGCCTCGGCGCGCAGCTCGTGCAGCCGCTGATCGGCGCCCTCGAGGGTGTGACGGTCAGAGCGGTGACCGCGCGCGAGCCGACCCTCGAGGACGCCTACGTCGCGCTGGTCGGGGCCGCGTGATCCGCGCGTTCGCGACCGGTCTCCGCGTGCATCTCGTGCACCTGCTGCGCTCGCCGTTCGACCTTGTCGCGATCCTGATCTGGCCGGTGATCTTCGCGTCGATCGCCTACTACCTGATCGGCACCGACGGAAGCACGCGCGTCCTCTTCGTCGCGTCGCTCGGTGCGGCGATGATGATGCTCTGGTCGCAGGTGATCGTCGGCTCGGGCTTCTCCCTCGACCAGCAGCGAAACCAGGGCACGCTGGAGCTGCTCGTCGCGGCGCCCGTGCCGCTCGTGATCGTCATCGCTCCGGTGATGATTGCGAGCGCAGCGTTCGGGATCTACGGGCTCCTCGTGACGCTCGCCTGGGGCAGGTTCGCGTTCGGGATCCCGATCGCGATCGACCACCCGGTCGCGTTCGTCGTCGCCGCCGTCGCAGCGATCGTCTCCATTGGCCTGCTCGGGCTGATCGCCGCCTCGCTGTTCGTGCTCTCGCGCGCGGCGTCCTACTTCGGGGTCGCGCTCCAGTACCCCGTCTACCTCGCGAGCGGCCTGATGCTCCCGCTCGCCCTGCTGCCTGCCTGGATCGCCCCGCTCTCCTGGGTGCTCGCCCCCACGTGGGGGTACCGCGCGCTCACCCATGCCTCGGGCGGCGGCGGCGCCTGGCGCGACATCGGAATGTGCGTGCTGCTCAGTGCGGTCTACCTCGTCCTCGCGCTGCCGTGCCTCGCCTGGTTCGAGCGCATCGCACGCGACCGCGGCACCCTGAAGCTCTCGTGAACTGGCTGCGCGTCTTCTTCCACGGCGGGCTGACGAGCTACCGCGCGCTGTTCGCCTGGATCAACCCGTGGATCTTCCTGCCGGTACTGGTCATCTATCCGGTCTTCCAGACCGTGTTCTTCGTCTACCTCGGCCGTGCCGCGGACGTCGCGGACGACACGTTCTTCGTGATCGGCAACAGCTTCGTCGCCGCGGCCGTCACGGGCCTTTTCGGGATGGGCCAGGCGATCGCCGGCGAGCGCCGCTTTCAGACCCTGCCCGTCCTGCTCGCCTCCCCCGCGAGCCGCCTGGCGCTCTTCCTCGGCCGGGCCGTACCCACCATGGTGAACGGCTTCCTCGTCGCCACGATCACGTTCGTGCTGGGCGCGGCTCTCATGGGTGTCACGATCGACCGGGCTGCGTACGGCGGCCTCGCACTCGCGCTCGCGGCAAGCTGCTTCGCATGCGCGGCCCTCGGCCTCTGCGTCGGCTCCCTCACCTTCCGCGCCCGCTCCATCGGCGTCTTCGCGGACGCGATCAGCGCCGCTCTGCTCCTCGTCACCGGCGCGAACGTCCCACTCGAACGCCTCCCCGACGTCCTGCAGAGCGCCTCCGGCTACATCCCCCTCACCCACGGCCTGCACGCCGCGCGTACGCTCACGACCGGAGCGTCCGTCACGGACGTCCTCCCGCAGATCCGCGACGAGCTTCTCGTCGGCGCCGCGTACTTCGCCGCCGGTCTCCTCCTGCTCCGCTACTTCGAGCGCGACGGCAGGCGCGCGGGGTCCTTCGAGCGATTCTGACCCCCGCGAGCGTGGTGTCCTAGGAGCGAACGGCGTCGAGCAGGTCGTCGAGCTGGGCGATCGCGACGCAGATCGTGGTGTCGGCGGCTCCGTAGTACAGCCTGACCTCACCGGACTGCGGATCGTGTACCAGCCCGCAGGGGAACACGGTGTTGGGGATGTCGCCCTCGCGTTCGTACGGAGCCGACGGGCCAAGCACCCAGTTCGACGCGCGGTGCAGGACGCGCGCCGGGTCGTCGAGGGCCGTCAACGCGAGTCCGGCACGGTAGATCGTGCCGGCGACGGTCTGCTTGACCCCGTGGTAGATCACGAGCCAGCCGTCGTCCGTCCGAAGCGGCGGCGGGCCGATGCCGATCCGGACCGAGTCCCACCACGCCCCGTGGCGCGGCTGCAGGACGGGCTCCGGCGGGCCCCAGTTCCGCATGTCGTCCGACCGGGAGAGCACGATCTCGCCGCGGGAGCCGTCGTAGGACGTCATCGGACGGTGGAAGAGGACCCATCGTCCGTTGACCCGCTCCGACAGAACCGCCGCGTTCTTGTCCTCGGGCTGGCAGATGATCCCGATCCGCTCGACCGTTCGAAAGTCCGTCGTCGTGGCGAGGTAGACGGCCGGGCCGCTCGGGCCGTAGGCCGTGCAGGTTATGACCCAGCGCTCGAGCTCGCCCACCCAGACCGCGCGGGGGTCTTCGAAGCCCCACTGCTCGCTCTCGACGCCCTCCGCCGGCGCGAGCAAGGGCTCGGGAGCGATCGACCATCCACTCAAGCCGTCGGTCGAGCGCGCGACTCCCAGATGGGAGATGCCTCGGCGATCCTCGACGCGCGCGAGCACCACGGTCTCGCCGTCCACGATCGCCGCAGCCGGGTTGAAGACGGCGTTGACCGGTTCGCTCCAGTCGCCGGCGGTCAGGATCGGATTGCCGGCATGACGCCGGAACACCTCGTGGCTCGGCATCACGCCGCCTTGGCCCGAAGCGTGCGCCGCTCGAGGGCCGGCAGAGCCGCGGCGTCGAGGAGCAGCTGAGCGCGATGGAAGGCGAGCGTGGACTCCGCGCCCTCGTTTGCGTTCAGGTCGGTCTCTCCGAGACCGTCGCTGCAGCCTCCCGTCGCAAAGTCGTAGAGCGGCCGGTCGAGCCGGTTTCGACCCAGGAACCAGTCGAACGCGTTCCGCGCGCGCGATCCGTGCTCCGCGTCGCCCGTCGCGACGAGTGCCGCGAGCTCGGCCTCGACGAACGCGGTCGCGTCGAGCGGCTGCTCGTCCCCCTCGCCGGGCGCGGGCTCGTCGCGGTCTCGACCATGATGCCCCGGCAACCGGAGCATGCCGTCGGCGAGGCCGCACTCGTCACCCAGCCATGCGAGGGACTCGAGCCCGATGGCGACGTCGGCCGGTCGCCTGAGCGCCGATCCTCCGACGATGAGCGCCTGGGGGAGTCGCGCGTTGTCGTACGAGAGGCGGTCGTCGAACCACAGCCACGCGCCCGCGGCAGAGTCCCGGTAGGCCGACGCGAGCTGCTCGACGAGGCGCTCGAGCAGCTGTCTCGCGTCCCGGTCGAGGCGATCGGGGTCGAGTCGCGCGAGGCCGAGGACGGTGTAGGCGGCGGTCCGCAGCGAGACGTCCGGACGGAGCGACGGCACGAGTGCGTCCAGGAGTGTCCGGGCCGGCCCGGCGAGCGCCGGGATCCAGGCGGTCGCGAGGATCTCGCCGAGCGCCCAGATCGTCCTGCCGACGTGGTCGCCGACGTGCGGCTCGTCCAGCCAGCGCCTGTCGTAGCCCATGAAGTTCCGCATCCCGGTGCCCTTCTGGCCCGCTGCGAACTGCAGGAAGGCGAGCGAGCGGTGGAGCACTGGCGTCCATTGCCGGTCGTGCGTGCGCCCGCTGAGCTCGAGCGCGACGACCGCGAGTCGGGCGACGTCGTCGACGCAGTACCCCGACTCCCAGCTCGGGATCACGCCGATGGCGTGCTGGACGATCCCGACGTCGTCGACGAGCGTCCGGAGGTGATCCGTCCGGACGGACGTGAGCTCCAGCTCGACGATCGGGATCGGCACCCGCCGCGGCCGGGCGGCAGCTGCCTCTTGGAGAACGACCGCCGTCTCGGCGGCGATCGACGGCCAGGCGAGATCGGCTCCGAGGCGCTGCGCCTCCGCGCGCGCCGCGGCGAGCGACTCGGGGCTCTCGACGAAATCGCAGACCGCCTGCTCGATCGCCTCGACGTCGTCGAACGGAACGAGCGTCCCCGCGCCGGTGGCGAGCATGTCCTTCGCGAACAGGTACGGCGTGGAGATCGCGGCGCAACCGGCGGCAAGGGCGAAGGTCAACGCACCCGACGCGATCTGCTCCGGGTTCCGGTACGGCGTCAGGAAGACGTCCGTCGCGTGCAGCAGGTCGGCCAGCTCGGGGACGGAGAGGAAGCGGTCGTCGAACTCGACGTGATCCGCGACCCCGAGGTCGACGGCACGACGCTCGAGAAGGAGCCGATACTGCTCTCCTTCGAGCCGCGCCACCTCCGGGTGGGTCCTCCCGGCGACGAGGTACAGCACCTCGGGATGACGCTCGACGATCGCCGGCAGCGCCGCGATCGCCGTCTCGATGCCTTTGCCGGGCGAGATGAGCCCGAACGTCGAGAGGACGAAACGGGATCGCAACCGGTCGAGGCCCCGCGAGCTCACCGAGCCGTTGCCGCTCCGGCGACCGAGGACGGCAGGCGCCCCGTGCTGGACGACGCGGATCTTCTCCGGGGCACAGCCGTTCATGCGCAGGAGGAGCGTTCGCGCGGTCTCCGTCATCACGATCACCCGCTCCGCCTCCTCGCACAGCGCGGTGAGCACCTCGCGCTGGTGGTCGGTCGGCTCCGACAGGACGGTGTGCAGCGTCAGGACGAGCGGTCGCGCGAGCTCCCGGGCGAACGACAGCACGTACTCGCCGTCGGCGCCGCCGAAGATCCCGTATTCGTGCTGGAGCAGGACGACGTCGATGTCGAGCCGGCCCAGGAGCCTCGCCGCGCGGACGTAGTCGCCGCGCACCGCCTGCGAGACGGTGGCGAGGACGTCGTGCCGCTGCGGGCTCGTGGCCTCGTCGACGATCGCCACTGCGCCCACGCTCTGGACGCCGGGAATCGCCAGCAGCGACGACCGAACGTCGAACGCGAAGGTTCCGATCCCGCACGCGCGCGGCGGGTACGTCGAGAAGATCGCAGTACGCACGGTGGCCGTGCGCCCCTTTCGGCAGGTGTCCGGCGTGCTGGCGCTCTACCGCCGGAAGCCTGGCCGGTTCGGAGCCCATGGTAGCCGAGCGGGCGACGACCCCCGGCCGTCGTCGCCGCTCCGTACGCGCTTGGCCGAGCCCCTCAGGAGAGGAGCGGTTCGGCCGGACCCGCCGCCACGACGTCGTCTGTGTCGAGAGAGACGACCTGCCGTGTCCGAACCTCGCGCCGCGGTTCCCGAGCGCGGTGGGTTCGGTGGAGGTCGACGACGCGCCAGTCCGTCCAGCCGGGCCAGACGAAGAAGCCGCTCCAGCCGCGCCCCTGTTGGAACGGCGGCTGCGTGGCGAGCCAGAGGGCGCCCAGGCAGGCCGTGCCCGCAAGCCACCACAGGGCGACCATCGCCGGACCGTCGCCGCTGAGTGCCGTCCAGATCGCGATGTACACGCTCCAGAGCGCGAGCGCCCAGGTCATCTTGCGCCAGTGGAGGAACTTCGTCATCTTCGGTCACCTCTTTCCGACCGGGCGGCACGCCGCCGATCGCATGGCTGGAACACGAACCCGTGCTCCGCTCGGGCAGAGGGGACAGCTGAAGAGGAGTGTGAGGCCTCGGCGGCTACAGCGCTCGACCGGACACCTCCATCATACCCGGAATTGTGCGATCTGACACATGTTCGCTTCGACGAACGACCCCTCGTCACGGTGCCGGGCCGTCTTGTGAGCGCACTTCGGCGTTCGAATGGGCATCGACTTCGTACCGGCCCTGTGAACCCGAGGCGGCGCGACGTCGCGGATTGCCCCGAGCGAGCCTCGATAGCTCCGTCCGGGGACGTCGCGACGGGGCCATCCGACCTGGGTCCTACCATTGTCTACGAGCCGACGTGTTCGCGGCGGCAGTCCCTCCGAGCCGGACGGGAGATCCCGTGACGACATCCTCGAGTCCGCCCGACGAGGAACTGCGCGACCAGCCGAGTGTCAGCGGCCCGACGGCCTCCAAGAAGAGGCCGATCGTGTGGATGGTTCTCACGGGTCTCGCGATCCTGGTCGCGATCGGCTTCGGTGTCTGGGCGGTCAAGGTCCATTCGGATCTCGATGACCAGCGAGCCGCGACGCAGGCAGCTGAGGCACAGGCGGCGGCACAGGCAGAAGCCGCTGCAGCGGTCGCGGCGGGGGTGGAGGACATCGCCGCGAACAACGAGATCTTCGTCGTCTCGAACGAGGAGGTCGCCCAGGCCGAAAGCGAGGTGGCCGCCGCCGAGGAAGCGGTCGCCCAGGCAAATGATGCGGCCGCCGAGGCCAGCAATGCCGTTTCGACGGCGCAGGACGAAGCGTCCAAGCTTCGCGCCGAGCTCGAGCAAGCACGAGCGGAGCGTGACCTGGCTCGGGCGGAGCGCCAGGAGGCGAGAGTCTGTGCGCGAGGATCGCTCGGAGCTCTCTCGGCCCTCGGCAGGGACGACGCCGAAGGCGGCTCGGAGCTCGAAACCGTCTCGAGCGCTTGCGCCGCCTCGGTGTCCGGGTAGAAGAGGGCCTTATGCCCGACGTTCTCGGCACGGAACGTCCAGCGTTCCGTGCCGGCCTTCCCCCGGACCCTCGAGGGCAGGTCGCGGTCGCTACGCAGGCGTCCAGTAGCGGGGCTTCGGCGACTCGACGTCAGCCTCGCCGACGTCGATCAGCCTCGCGTCGACGGCTGCCGATCCACGCAGGGAGCGTGCCCAGGACGTGCAAACGCCTATCGCGGCTCGGGAAGGCGTTCGTCGCGGAGCGGCGAAAGGCACAGGGCGGCGAACCCACGACTGAGGAGGACATCATGGGACGCATTCGTTGGGATCGACGGTCGCGGCGCGCCGGGACCGCAAGACGCAGCGTCATCGCCGCCGTCGCAGCGCTGACGCTGGTGGCCGTGGCCGCGGCCGGGATGGCGGCGACGTTGGCACCCGGACCGAACGGCTGCCCGACCAACAAGAGCCTGAAGACCGCCCCGATCGCCGACCTCGCACCGCCCGCACGGACGCAGATCGAGGCGTTCGACGTGCTGTCCGGGCCGATCAACGAGCAGACGCAGACCTTCACCCTCAAGGTCCGCGTCGGAAGCACCTGCAGCGGCATCGACATCAAGGGCGCAAGCGTCTACGTGACCGCGGTGCCCTACAACCAGTTCACCATCCCGGACGAGGAGCTCACCGGGGACGACGGCACCGCGACCCTGGTCTTCCGCCGCGACGCCAACTTCCCCGCCAGCAGCAAGCAGCAGCAGCTGACGCTGTTCATCCGTGCGACGAAGCCGGGCGAAGACCCCCTCGCCGGGGTCTCCACACGACGGCTCGTCGCGGTCCCCTTCGGGAGCTAACGCCGTCATTGCACACGGCCGCGCCGTAACGCTTACGGCGCGGCCGACACGCTGGAGCCAATCACCGGGCTGCCTGGTTCGTCGCGCTCCGGCGACAGGATGTGGCAGCCTCTCGGCGAATGGCGTCTTACCCCTGAGGTCCACGGCATCTATGAATGGGAGGCAGCGATGAATTCACGAAGCATGGCCGGATGGATCGGGTTTGCCGGGATCTTGATGGTGATCCTCGGCGGGCTCAGCGTGTTCGAAGGGCTGATCGCCCTCTTGGAGGACAACTACTACGTCGCCACGCAGTCGGGCTACTTGCTCTTCGACGTCACCGGCTGGGGCTGGATCATGCTGATCTGGGGCATCATCCTGGCGCTTGTCGGTCTCGCGCTGCTCAACGGCGCAAGCTGGGCGCGGTGGGTGGCAATCGTGTTCGTGAGCATCAACGTGTTCAGCCAACTCGGCTTTCTCGGCAACACCAACGACACGGTGTGGCTGCTGATCACGCTGACGCTCAACATCATCATCCTCTACGCCCTGATCGTCCGATGGCACGAGAGCCAGAGGGAGCTAGAGGCTCGCTGAGGACACCCGTATGCCTTCCTGTGCGGCGGGCGCCGTCGAGCCGCCCGCCGCACAGGACGAGGTTGAGCGCTTCCCGACCCTTCGTACCCGCCGGAGATCGCGGCGATCAAGCTTCAGCCGAATCGCGTTCGCGGGCGTAGCGGGCGCTCTCGGGCGGCGCCGGCGAGGGCGCACGTCTCCTCGCAGCCGCCGCTCGGGGCGGTGATTCACGCCTTGGTAGCTTCTGCTCGACGGGCGCTACGGTGGGCGCGCTTCGCGGCCTGGTACTCATGGAGCGCCTCGACGGAGTCGACGTCGCCGAGGGTCGGGAAGCTCGGCGCGAGCGGCTTGGCGACCTCGACGCCGAACCGCTTCGCGAGGACCGCCGAGAGCGCCAGCACCTTCATGTCGCCGAAGCCCGGGAGGGCGCGGATCCGCTTCTCGAGGTCCTTCGCGTCGGCGGCCTCCGTCCACACGCGCTCCGCGTGCCCGTCGTACTCGGAGGCGACGTGTGCGCAGAGGTCGTGGACGCGCTTTGCCATCGACCCGGGGAAGCGGTGGATCGCGGGTGGTGTGCGGAACATCGTCTCGAGCTCGGCCGGGTCGGTACCGGCGATCGTCGCGGCGTCGAGCGAGCCGAGCCGCTGCTTGAGCTTGAGCGGGCCTGCGAACGCAGTCTGAACGGTGATCTGCTGGTCGAGCGCGAAGCCGATGAGGAGCGCGAGCGGATCCTTCGCGATCAGCGCGTCGGCGTCGGCGTCGCCGGTGAAGTGGAGCGCAGCGGGCATGCGGCGATCGTATCGCGGCCAAACCTGGCCGCGCCCGGCGCACTAGCATGGCCGCGTGACCGGCTCCTGGTTCGTCGTCAACGCGGGCGAGGCGGAGGCGCGCTGGGTCGAGCGCCCGGGGTTCGGGAAGCGGTGTCTTCTCGAGCCCGACGGTGGCGAGTTCGAGCAGGTCGGCATCCACCTCTCCGTGATCGAGCCGGGCGACCGCTCGACGCTCTACCACGCCGAAGAGGCACAGGAGGAGTTCCTCGTCCTGCGCGGCTCGTGCACGGCGATCGTCGAGGAGCAGGAGCGGCAGGTGAAGCAGTGGGATCTCGTCCACTGCCCGCCCGGGACACGCCACGTCTTCGTGAACGAGGGCGCGGAGCCGTGCGTCCTGCTGATGGTCGGCGCGCGCACGGGCGGTGGGATCCATTACCCGGTCTCGGAGGTCGCGCTCCGCCACGGCGCCGGGGTCGCCGTCGAAGCCCGGTCCGCGCGCGATGCGTACGCCGGGCTCGAGCCGTGGCGCCCGGCCGACCCCGCGCGGTTGTAGGCCGGCGGGCTCGGAGCTCAGCGCGCGCGGACGCGGTCGAGGAGGCCGGGCGGCATCAGGCCGAGCGCCTGGTAGCGCTCGAAGGCCGCCATCGAGAGCGGTTCGGCGTCCACGAGCTCGCCGATGAGCACGACGGCCTCGTCCGCCTCGCCACGGCGGGCGTGGGCAAACACGGCGGCGAGCGCCGCTTCGTCCGGGCGCAGGCCGGCTTCGAGCGCCGCCTCGCGCTCCTCGCCCGGGTCGGCGGTCTCGTCGATCCGGTTCCGGCGCCGATACCCGGCAGCGAGCCTGTGCAGACGCCGCAGCTCGCGGAGCGGCTCCTCGTGATCGTCGACGCGGAGGTCGAAGACGCGGTCGACCGAGGGTTGCTCGTCGCGCTCGCCCGAGACCACGACGAGGCCCGCGGCCTGCCTGCCGCGGTAGTCGCCGCCTGCCGCCTCCGCCGCATCGAGTGCGGCAAGCAGGCGCTCCGCGAGCGTGCCGGGTGTCGCGTCGAACGCCTCACGCATCGCCGGCCAGACGTCGGCCGAGCGGAGCATGTTCCCCTGCACGCTCGCGTTCTCCGCGGCCAAGTGGCCGGCATGGGGGATGCAGCTCTCGCCGGTATGCGCTGCGGTCGCGCCGCGTGTATCGACGAAGGCGACCTGCCGGATCTCGCGGCCCTCGTCGGCCTCGAGCAGCTCGTCGAGCGCCTCGCGCGGCGCCCGTCCCGCGGCGAGCAGCGCGAGCCCGCGCGGCCCGTACCGGCGCTCGGTGAACGACTGCGTCGCGACCGCGCCCACGCCCGCCTCGGCCCACGCGCACGCGGCGCCGGTGTTGAAGGCGCGCGACTGGACGGCCACGCCCAGCTCGCCGGTCTCGGGGTCGCGCCCGACGATCGAGTACGTCACGACGCCCGATGATGCACGACGCCGCTCAGATCGTCTCGGCGAGACGCTCGGCGATCGCGACCGTCGTGACGTTCGTGTTCGCGCGGGGGATCGTGGGCATCACCGAGGCGTCCGCGACGACGAGCCCGTCGATCCCGAGGACGCGCCCTCGCTCGTCGACCACGCGGCCGATCCCGCACGTCCCCGCGGGGTGGAAGTAGTTGCGCATCGTCCGCCGGGCATACGCTGGAAGCTGCTCCGGCCCCGGAGCGACCTCCGCTCCGAGGAGCCGTGCGAGCGGCTGTTGCGCGGCCAGCTTCCGCGCCAGCTCGATCCCCTCGACGACGACGTCGAGGTCGTCCGGGTCGCGGAGGAACCCGCGCTCGACCATCGGCAGGGCCGAGGGGTCGCCGGAGCGCAGCCGGACGCAGCCGGCCGAACCCGGCTTCATGTGGAAGACGCTCATCCCCGCCTCGTAGCCCGATCCGTCGTCGGACGGGCTCACCCAGGAGAGCAGGTGGACGTCCCAGGAGCCCGGCGCGCAGGAGGTGCTCGCGGCCTTCACGAACGAGTGTGGCCTGAAGACCGGGCCGGTGCGCGCGACGTGGTCGGCTGTCTCCCGGTCGAGCACCGGTGTTCGCTCCCAGCCGATGCCCGTACCGTGGTGGTCGAGCAGCGCCTCGCCCACGGGCAGCGCCAGGACGACGGGAATCGAGTGGCGCGCGAGCTCGTCCTCCGGCCCGACGCCGCTCCGCAGGAGAATCGCCGGCGTGAAGTACGCGCCCGCCGCGAGGACGACAACGCCGGCGTCGATCCGCTCGCCCGCCGCCGTGAGCACGCCCACGGCACGCTCGCCGTCCAGGATCAGCCGGTCGACCGCTGCCTCGGCGAGCACGCTCAGGTTCGGCCTCGAGCGGGCCGGGTCGAGGTACGCGAAGGCCGCGTTCCAGCGCGTCCCCTCGACGACGTTCGCCGGAAGCGTCGCCCGCCCGACCGGCTGCGCAGGATCGTCGGGGTTGTCGAGCACGTGAAGGCCCGCGTCACCCGCCGCCTCGAGGAACGCGATGTGGAGCGGCGCGGGCTCGGCCGTGTTGGCCGAGACGACGCGGAGCATGTCGCGCGCGCGGGCAAGGTAGGGCGCGAACGCCTCGTACCGCCAGGCGTGGCCCCATTCGTCGTAGTCGGCGGGCGTCCCGACGACCGCCATGCACGCGTTGTGGGTCGAGCAGCCGCCGATCACGCGGGCGCCGAGCGAGCGGTCGTCCTCGCCGCCCGAGCCCCAGTCGTGCGTGAAGCAGAAGGTGCGCGGGTCGAGCAGGTCGTCCGGCCAGGCGCCGGAGCCGCGGGCGCCGTAGTCGGGGCCTGCCTCGATCAGGCAGACGCGACGGTCGGGATCCTCCGAGAGACGCGCCGCGAGGACGCACCCCGCGGTGCCGCCGCCGACGACCGCCACGTCGTACACCACCAGCGGAGCATACGGCCCCAGATCCAGAGGGAGGCTTCGCGCGCCGGGTGCGTACGGCAAGCCGTAGACCCGGGGCGGCCCGCGAGGGCTACGCTCGGCGGGTGGATGCGCTCGCCTCGCTCTCGCCGCGCACGAGGGAGTGGTTCGAGCGCGCGTTCGGGTCGCCGACGCCCGCGCAGGAGCTCGCCTGGCCCGCGATCGCGGGCGGAGGCCACGTCCTCGTCCAGGCGCCGACCGGCTCGGGCAAGACGCTCGCCGCGTTCCTCCTCGGCCTCGACCGGCTGAACGACACGCCCGGCGAGGGGATGCGGCTCCTCTACGTCTCGCCGCTCAAGGCGCTCAACTACGACATCGAGCGGAACCTCCGCGGGCCGCTCGCGGGGATCGGCTCGGCGCTCTCGGTGGGCGTGCGGACGGGAGACACGCCGCAGCGCGACCGCGAGCGGATGCTGCGGACGCCGCCCGACATCCTGATCACGACGCCCGAGTCGCTGTACCTCCTGCTGACGTCGCGCGGCCGCGACCTGCTGAAGACGGTCGAGACGGTGATCCTCGACGAGGTCCACGCCGTCGCCGGCACGAAGCGCGGCGCCCATCTCTCCCTCTCGCTCGAGCGGCTCGAGCGCGTCGCCGCGCAGCCGTTCCAGCGGATCGGCCTGTCGGCGACGCAGCGCCCGCTCGCCGAGATCGGCCGCTGGGTGGCCGGGCCCGACCGCGAGATCGCGCTCATCGATGCCGGGCAGCGCAAGGAGCTCGACCTGGAGGTCGTCGTCCCCGTCGAGGACATGCGCGAGCTCGGAGCCTCGTCGCAGCCGCTGTCGCAGCCGGTCGTGCAGGACGGCGTCGAGATGGACTCGGGCTACGAGGCGACCGCCCGCTCGATCTGGCCCTCGATCTACCCGGCGCTGCTCGAGCTCGTCCGGGCGCACCGCTCGACGATCGTGTTCGTCAACAACCGCCGCCTCGCCGAGCGGCTCGCACTACGGATCAACGAGCTCGCCGAGCAGGAGGTCGCGCGCGCCCACCACGGCTCGCTCGCACGCGAGCAGCGGGTGCTGATCGAGGAGGACCTGAAGGCCGGCCGGATCCCCTGCCTCGTCGCCACGTCGAGCCTCGAGCTCGGGATCGACATGGGCGCCGTCGATCTCGTCGCCCAGGTCGAGAGCCCGAAGTCGGTGGCGCGCGGCCTCCAGCGGGTCGGCCGGGCCGGCCACGAGCTGGGCGCGACGTCGAAGGGGCGGATCTTCCCGAAGTTCCGCGCCGACCTGCTCGAGTGCGCCGTGGTCGCGAAGGCGATGCGCGAGGGCGCGATCGAGGAGACGACCATCCCGCGGAACCCGCTCGACGTCCTCGCCCAGCAGATCGTCGCGATCTGCGCCGAGGAGGAGATCGCGGTCGACGACCTGCACCGCCTCGTCCGCGGCGCCTACCCGTTCGCGGAGCTGGCCCGCGAGCAGCTCGAGAACGTCCTCGACATGCTCGCGGGCCGCTATCCCTCGGACGAGTTCGCCGAGCTGCGGCCGCGCATCGTGTGGGATCGCACGGCCGGCGTGATCCGCGGCCGCACCGGCGCGCGCCGGCTCGCCGTGACGAACGCCGGCACGATCCCCGACCGCGGGCTCTTCGGCGTCTTCCAGGTCGACGGCGGCGGCCGTGTCGGCGAGCTCGACGAGGAGATGGTGTACGAGGCGCGCGAGGGGCAGACGTTCATGCTCGGGGCGTCGACCTGGCGCATCGAGGAGATCACGCGCGACCGCGTGCTCGTCTCGCCGGCGCCTGGCGTGCCCGGCGCGGTGCCGTTCTGGAAGGGCGAGGGCGTGGGGCGGCCGTACGAGCTCGGGCAGCGGATCGGTGAGGCCTCACGCGAGCTGGTTGCGCTCTCCGACGAGAGTGCAACCAGACGACTGCGAACCGAATACCACCTCGACGCGCTCGCGAGCAGGAACCTTCTGGCATTCCTGCGCGAGCAGGAGCGCAGCTCGGCGGTGCCGACCGACCGCACCGTCGTGGTCGAGCGGTTCCGCGACGAGATCGGCGACTGGCGGGTGTGCGTCCTGACGCCGTTCGGCGGGCGCGTCCACGCGCCGTGGGCGATGGCACTGGCGGCCCGGCTGCGCGAGTCGCTCGGCGCCGAGGTGCAGTCGCTCTGGTCCGACGACGGGATCGCGCTCCACTTCCCCGACGCAGATGCGCCGCCCTCGCTCGCCGATCTCTTCGTGGAGCCGCAGGAGCTCGAGGATCTCGTCGTGCAGGAGGTCGGCTCGACGGCGCTCTTCGGCGCACGGTTCCGCGAGAATGCCGGACGCGCGCTCCTGATTCCCCGGCGGCGGCCCGGGCAGCGCACGCCGCTGTGGCAGCAGCGGCTCAAGGCCCAGAGCCTGCTCGAGGTGGCGCGGAAGTACGGCTCGTTCCCGATCGTCCTCGAGACCTACCGGGAGTGCCTGCAGGACGTCTTCGACCTTCCCGCGCTCCGCGGGATCCTGCGCGGCCTCCAGACGCGGCAGCTCGACCTCGTCGAGATCGAGACCGCCTCGGCGTCGCCGATGGCCGCCTCGCTGCTCTTCGACTACGTCGCCACCTACATGTACGAGGACGACACCCCGGCCGCGGAGCGCCGCGCGCAGGCGCTCTCGCTCGACCGGGAGCTGCTGCGCGAGCTGCTCGGCCAGGAAGAGCTGCGCGAGCTGATCGACCCGGGCGCTCTGGCCGAGGTCGAGGGCTCGCTGATGCGGCAGCCCCGGAACGCCGACGAGCTGCACGACCTGCTCCGGCGCGTCGGCGACCTGCGCGCGGGCGAGCTCGACGCGGGCTTCGCCGAGACCCTCGTCCGCGAGCGGCGCGCGTTCCGCGCCAGGATCGGCGACGCGGACGCCGTGATCGCGGCCGAGGACGCGGGGCTCTATCGCGACGCGTTCGGCGTGATGCCGCCGGGCGGGCTTCCGGAGTCGTTCCTCGTGCCGGTCGACGACCCGCTCGAGCGGATCCTCCTGCGCTACGCGCGCGCGCACGGCCCGTTCACGACGCGCGATGTCGCCTCGCGGTATGCCCGCGAGCCCGCGGAGGTCGAGGCGCTGCTCGCCGGCCTCGAGGCGCGCGACCTCCTCGTCCGCGGCGAGCTTCGGCCCGGCGGCGTCGAGCGCGAGTGGTGCGACCCGGATGTGCTGCGGCGGATCCGCCGCGCCTCGCTCGCGGTGCTGCGCCGGCAGGTCGAGCCGGCGGAGCGGCAGGCACTCGGCCGCTTCCTGCCCTCCTGGCACGGGATCGACCGCAGGGCGACGCTGCGAGAGGCGCTCGTCCCGCTGCAGGGGCTCGCGCTCCCGGTCGCGCTCTGGGAGACGGAGATCCTGCCCCGGCGGGTCCCCGGCTATCAGCCCGCCTCGCTCGACCAGCTCTGCGCCTCCGGGGAGGTCGTGTGGGTCGGCGCCGGCCTCGACCGCGTCGCGCTGTACTACCGGGAAGACGCACCCTTGCTCGGCGCGCCCGCAGCGGCCGAGCCCCTCGGCGGGCCGGTGCACGAGGCGATCCGCGGCGTGCTCGCGCGGAGTGCCGAGTTCTGGCCCGACCTCGTCGCTGCGGTCGGCATCGAGGTCGCGGACGTGCTGCCGGTGCTCTGGGAGCTCGTCTGGAACGGCGAGGTGACGAACGACGCCTGGTCGCCCCTGCGCGCGAAGCGCCGCTACGGGATGCCTGCCGCCGAGCGGCGCCCGCGCCGCTTCTCGCGCTCGCGTGTCTCGGGCGACGTCGCGACGGCCGGGCGGTGGTCGCCGGCCGGGCGCCTGTTCGCGGCTGACACTGCGTCACCTGCCCCGGATCGGCGGGCGCTCGCGGAGCTCCTGCTCGAGCGGCAGGGGATCGTCACGCGTGACGGCGTGCGCGCCGAGGGGATCCCGGGCGGGTACGGCGCCGTCTACGGGGAGCTTCGCGCGCTCGAGAACGTCGGCGCCTGCCGGCGCGGCTACTTCGTCGAGGGGCTCGGCGGCGCGCAGTTCGCGCTCCCGGGCGCGGTCGAGCGGCTCCGGGAGCTGCGGGACGCGGACGAGAGCGACGCACTCGTGCTCGCCGCCGCCGAGCCGGCGCAGCCCTACGGCGGCGTGCTTCCCTGGCCGCGGCGTGCGGCCGCTCGCGCTGCGCGCGTGGCGGGAGCCCACGTCGTGCTCTTGGGCGGCGAGGCGGCGCTCTACGTCGAGCGCGGCGGCCGCTCGCTGCTGCCGCTGCGCGACCCGGATCCCGAGTGGCTCCGCCCGGCGCTCACGGCTCTCGTCGAGTGGGTGCGGGCCGATCGTGGGCGGCGGCTCTCGGTCGAGCGCTTCGACGGCCGCCCGGTCGTCGAGAGCGACGCCCTGCCGCTCCTCGTCGAGGCCGGCTTCCTCGCAGGCCCGAGGCGCGCCGTCCTGCGGCCCTAACGCGCCGGTCCAGCGAAACGGGGCGATCCCCCCGAAATCGCCCCGCTTCGGTTCCCGTGTCGGACGGTCTACGGGAGTGCAACCCCGCCGCGGCGCCGCGTCGTCAGGAAGACTCCCGCGATCCCTGCGGCGAGCAGTGCCACTGCGCCGGCCCCGGCTCCGAAGGACGTCCAGTCGACGTCGTTGCCGCCGGACGTCGCCGTCGTGGCGACCAGGCGCGGGTAGCGGGTGGCCGCCGAGTCGCCGGAGAGGCCCGCGGCCTCGGGTGCAGAGACCCGCGTCAGCGGCGAGTCGCCGGTCAGCCCGAGCGACGGACGCCCGCTGAACAGGCTCGCGTCGACGCCGATCCCGTGGCTCAGGTAGGGGATCGTGCCCGGCTCGACGACGGACGACGTCGTCTCCGACCGGTCACGCTGAAGCGCGGCGTGGACGCCCGAGAGCTGCGTCTGCGGCTCACCGCTCCAGAGGGACTCGTCGACGCCGATCCCGTGGCTGAGGTACGGGATCGTCCCCGGGCCGGACGGAACGGCGGCGGCGCCGTTCGCCGTCCCGCCGTCCACGTCCATGAGCTTCGCGTTCGCCCCGCCGGCGTACAGCGCTGCGACGGCGGCGAGCGCCGCGGTCGTCAGCAACATCCGTGTCCTGGTGATGTCGTTCATGTCCTGTGTCCTCCTCGACCGTTCGACCATGCGCCGAGGCTATGAGGCGGGCCACCTGCCGTCGCGCTCCGCTGCGACGCCCGGTGTGTAACGCTTGTCACACATCATGGAATGGCGGCTCTTCGAGGGAATCGCCGGCGAGGACGTGCGCGCCGTGCTCGCGCTCGCGCGACGCAGTACCTACCGGCGCGGCGAGGTCGTCTTTCACCATCACGACCCGGCAGACGCGGTGCACCTCGTCGTCAAGGGGCGCTTCGACTTCCGGATCACGACGACCCACGGGGACGTCGTGGCGCTCGCGATCCGCGGCCCGGGGGAGACGTTCGGCGAGATCGCCGTCGTCACCGGCGCCGAGCGGAGCGCGACGGTGAGTGCGCTCGAGCCCGGCGAGACGCTCGTTCTGCGCGGCTCCGAGCTCCGGCGCCTCGCGCGTGACCATGCGACGGTCGGTGAGGTCCTCGTCCGCATGCTCGCCGAGCACGTGGCGCTTCTCTCGGAGCGGCTGGTCGAGGCGTACACCGTCGACGCGGAGACACGCGTCGCGCGGCGCGTGCTCGAGCTGGCACGCGTCTACGGGGGCTCGCCTCCCGTCACGATCCCGCTGATCCAGGAGGAGATCGCCGCGCTCGCCGGCGCGTCACGGGCGACGGTCAACCGGGTGCTCCGCGAGGCCGAGAATCGGGGCGTCGTCAAGCTCTCCCGCGGGAAGACCACGCTTCTCGACGAGGGCGGGATGGCCCGGCTCGCCCGGCTGCGCGGCTCCGATGCCCGAGGGTGATGCGCTCCATCGGGTCGCCGCCCGGCTCCAGGTGCTCGTCGGGCAGCGCGTCGAGGCGTCGTCGCCGAACCCGCGAGGCGTTGCGACCGGCGTCGCGCGCGCGATCGACGGCCGCGTGCTCGAATCGGTCGAGGCGGTCGGGAAGCACGTGCTCCTTCGGTTCGAAGGCGGCGTCACGGTGCGCAGCCACCTGCGCATGAACGGCCGCTGGCGCGTCCGAGCCCGGAACGAGCGGCCGTGGAGCGGCGCGCCGTGGCTCGTCCTCTCGACCCCGCGCTTCGAGGCCACGCAGTGGAACGGGCCGGTGCTCACGCTCGACGGGCGCCCCGCCGCCCGGCTCGGTCCCGATCTGCTCGCCGAGACGACGCGGGTCGAGGTCGTCGTCTCGCGCCTCAGAGCGGCCGATCCGCGCCGTCTGCTCGGCGACGTCCTCGTCGACCAGCGTGTCGTCTCGGGCATCGGGAACGTCTGGCTGGCCGAGCTGCTCTGGCAGGCTCGGCTGTCGCCGTGGCTGCCGCTCGGCGAGGCCACGGACGAGGAGCTCGCCGCCGGCCTCGGGTGGGCGCGGGCGGCGATGCTCGCGTCGGTCGGGGGCACCCGTTCGTCCAGAGCCGTCTACCGCCGGGCGGGACGACCGTGCCCGCGATGTGGCGCTCCGATTCGCTCCCGCGGGCTCGGCGACGCGAATCGCACGGCCTACTGGTGCGCGTCGTGTCAGCGAGGTCCCTGAGCGCCGGCCGGGGAGGGATCGGCGCGCGGGCCGAGTAGGTGTCGTCGTGGCTCCACGCTCGCCGCAGCTCCATCACGCCCTGCGCGCGTTCACGCTCGGCGGGTTCGCCTATCTCGTGCGCGAGCTCGACGACGCAGGCGAGTCCCTGCCGTTCGCATTCGAGGAGCACGAGGGCAAGGCAGGCCCCGCGCTCTACGAGTACCGGCCGCTGGTGCGCGACTTCGTCGAGGCTCGCGCGGAACGCTTGCGCGGCCGTGAGGACGCCGTGATCGCGCTCGAGGAGCTCGCGCGGGAGCCTGCCGCGGCCATCTACGCGCGAGCGCATGCGGGCCGTGACCCGTCCGAGGACGACGCGCTCTTCCGGACCGTCCTGATCGACCTCCTACTCCGGGTCGCCGAGGCCTGCGGTGGCTTCGACTGGGACGACGAGTCGTTCGAGCGCGCATACGCCGAGCTCGAGCGCTCGCTGTTCGGCGAGCGCCGGACGTACACGGCCGTGGCGCCGCTCGTCGGGATCTCGACGAGCGTCCAGCGCGAGCTGGGTGAGTCGCTCCGCATCCGGGCCGTCGCGGACGGTGAGCTCGCACGGCACTGGCCGGAGACCAAGGGGCTCCTTCCTCAGGGCTTCGGCCGCGAGGCAGACCGCTACTGCGTCGTGGAGCTGCGCGCCGCCCTCGGCGCCGGTGAGGACGTCCCCGACGCTCCCGCGGAGATCGCCGACGCGATCTCGGCCATCCGACTCGCAACGGCCGCCCCTCTTGCCGCGGGCCCGGTGCTCTTCGAGACGCTCGACGGGCGGCCGTACGGCATCCGGCCGGTGTTGCCCATCGCGGCGACGCAGCCGCCGGGCGAGGCGACGAGGCTGGACGAGTTCCGCGCGCCGCTCGCGGCCGAGCTGCTCGTCCGACTCGGGCTCGCCGACGCGGACACGAATCTCGCCGAGGCGCTCGACCGCTGGGAGCTCTCGCTGTTCCAGCACGACCCGTTCCGGTCCGAGCAGCTCCGTGCGGCGCTCGGCGCCCTGCTGGGCACGACCTGGCCGCTGCGAGCGGCGGTGCTCCTCGAGACGGAGCCCGAGCGGCGTGAGGCCCTCCACGTCGAGCTGGCCGCTCTCGCGGACGGGGGTGAGGCTGCACCGGCCGCCGCGGATGCGGCACGGCGGGCCCTCGTCGAGGTGCTCCGCGACGGCGACCGGCCCGCCGTCGTTGCGCGGCTCGATCGCATGCTGCTCGGGCTCGGCGGGCCGGCGCGGCTGCGCGTCGCCTCGTAGCGCCGCGCGACCCGCCTTCGGCGCTGTGGAAACCCCGACACGGAGACGGCACGAAGCCGGCACACACCCGTGACGGGCGGAGGTCTAGCGTCACCGGCATGGAGGAAGCACGGAGCGTCCTCGAGCGGTTCGAGCGGATCGAGTCCATGCGACGGGCGAACGCGGGCCCGGTCGAGCTGCTCGGGGAGCTCCGCGCCCTCCTGCGGGAGGCTGAGGCATGGGTCCGGGTGGAAGGAGGTGATGCGGGCGACGACGCCGTGGCGCGGCTCCGGCAGGCGTTGGCGCGTGACATGATCCAGGCGTGATCTCACACTGGGACGACGTCGACGCCGTCCACCGAGGCTCGGGCCACATCTCGGGTCACTGGCAGTCGCTCACGGGCGGGACCTCGGAGTGGGTCGGGGTGAAACGGATCCGGATCGATCCGGGGAAGTGGTCGACGCCGCTCCATCTCGAGGGCTCGGAGGAGGAGATCTTCTTCGTCCTCGAGGGCTCGGGCGTCTCCGTTCAGGCCGACGGGTCCGGCGAGGCGGCGTACGCGGTCGGGCCCGGGGACTGCCTCGTGCATCTTGCGCTCGAGCACGCCCACACCCTCCAGGCGGGGCCGAACGGGCTCGTCGTCCTGGCCTTCGGCGAGCGCCACTACGCGGCGAACACGCTCCTCCCGCGCGCCGGTGTGTCGTGGCTCGGCCCGACGTGGGTGCTCGAAGGAAGCCCCGACGACCACCCCTGGGCACGGGAGATCGCGGTCGGACCGCCGGAGGTCGGCGAGCTGTCCGAGCGTCCCCCGCGGATCGTCAACGTCGGCGAGATCGAGCCCAGAGTGCGCGAAGGCGAGACGGTCGCGCGCGCAGTCCGCGACCTGGGCCGTGCCGCTGGCTCGGAGAAGACCGGCATGCAGCTCTTCGACGTTGCACCCGGCAAGCTCGTCAACCCGCCGCACTGCCACAGCGCCGAGGAGGAGATCTTCGTCGTCCTCGACGGCGCGGGAAGCCTCGAGCTCTGGCCCAATCGCCGTTTCGGCGGTGATCACGAGACGCACCCCGTGAGGCGGGGGAGCGTCGTGGCGCGTCCGGCCGGAACGGGGCGCCCGCACACCTTCCGCGCGGGCGACGCCGGGATGCAGGTGCTCGCCTACGGCACGCGCGACACGCGCGACGTGACGTTCTATCCTCGGTCTGGCAAGGTGAGCTTCCGGGGTGTCGGGCTGATCGGTCGTCTGGAGGTGCTCGACTACTGGGACGGGGAGGATTGAGAGTCGCGTGAAGGAGTCGGGTGGACCGCGGTGAACGAGGCGTGGTCATGGGACTCATTCGACTCTTGCCCCGGTCCGGCGCGGCGCAGCCCGCGGTCGAGCCCGTGGACGACGCCACACCCGAGATGCCGCTCGAGGAGGCGCTCGTGGAGCCGCCCGTGGTGAGCGAGCCCGCGCACGAGCCGGAGCCGGCGGAGGTCATGACCGTCGCGCCCGCGGTCCAGCGCGACGACGCCGCGCACGCCACGCAGGGCACCGCGACGCACGTCATCGTGCTCGCCAATCAGAAGGGCGGCGTCGCGAAGACCACGACGACGCTCAACCTCGGTGTCGCCCTGCGTGAGATGGGCTATCGCGTCCTGCTCGTCGATCTCGACCCGCAGGGCAACCTGACGATGAGCCAGGGTCTCAATCCCGACGCGATCGAACGCTCGATGTTCGACGTGCTCGTCCACAGGATTCCGATCTCGGAGATCATCGAGCAGCGCGAGGCCGACCTCGCAGTCGCGTCGATCGATCTCGCGGGCGCCGAGCTCGCACTGAGCGCAATGATCGGCCGCGAGCGCGCGCTCGAGAAGGCGCTCGCCGAGGTGCGCGCCTCGTACGACTACGTGCTCGTCGACACACCCCCGTCGCTCGGGCTGCTGACGATCAACGCGTTCGTCGCCGCCACCGGGGTGATCGTGCCGGTGCAGTGCGAGTACCTGTCGCTGCGTGGGCTCGTGCAGCTCGAGAACACGCTCGCCATGGTGCGGGAGAACCTCAACCCTCACGTCGGTGTCGAGGGAATCGTGGCCACGATGTTCGACGGCCGCACGCTCCACTCGCGCGAGGCGATCGAGATCCTCGAGGAGAACTTCGGCGAGCTGGTGTACCGCACCAGGATTCGCAAGACCGTTCGTTACGCGGAGGCGCCGGTCAAGGGCAGCTCCGTCCTCAAGTACGACCCATCCGGCGCCGCCGCGGAGGCCTACCGCGAGCTGGCGCGTGAGATCGTCGCGGCGAAGGAGGCCGAGGATGGCGCGCAAGCGCGCAAGCATGCGTGAAGGACCGCTCGCGGAGCTGTTCCGCGCGACGGAGGCGGCGCAGCGCACACAGGGTGAGGCCGCCGAATCCCCGCCGCCTGCAGACGCCGCGCCTCCCGAGCCGACGGCCGCCGCTCCGACGCAGCTTCCGCTCGACAGCGAGCCGACGCTGATCTCCCGCCCCGGCGCGGAGCTCGACGCCACCGTCGAGCATGTCTACGACTTCGAGGTCGCCGGTTCCGAGCCGGCGCAGCCTGTCGTGACCGCGGTGCCCGACCCGGAGCCGGAGTCTGCGGAGCCCGTGGTCGAGGAGCCGATCGCGGAGGTCGTCGAGCTCGTGCCACCGCCCGTGCATCCCGAGCCGGTCTCCTCCCGCGCGCCCGAGGTGGCCGCCGAGGCCGAGCGCCACGAGCCGTACGCGCCTCCGGCGAGCCGGTTCGTGACGCCCATGCCGGAAAGCGCGCCGCGCCTCCACGTCGCCGGCGACGTCGCGTCGTACCTCGCCGTGATCCGCGTCGTCGGGGTCGGTGGCGCGGGAATCAACGCCGTGAACCGGATGATGGACGCAGGCATCGCGCAGGTCGACTTCGTCGCCGTGAATACCGACGCGCAGCAGCTCGAGCTCTCCGACGCGCCGGTCAAGATCCACATTGGCGAGTCGATCACGCAGGGCCTCGGCTCCGGCGCCGACCCCGAGACAGGCCGCCGCTCGGCCGAGGAAGGCTACGACCACGTGCGCGCCGCACTGCGCGGTAGCGACATGGTGTTCGTGACGGCCGGCGAGGGCGGTGGCACGGGAACCGGCGCGGCGCCCGTCGTCGCGCGGATCGCGCGCGAGCTCGGCGCGCTGACGGTGGGAATCGTCACCACGCCGTTCAAGTTCGAGGGCACGCGTCGGAAGCTCGCCGCCGAGAGCGGCGTCGAGGCTCTCCGAGCTGCGTGCGACACCGTCATCGTGATCCCGAACGATCGCCTCCTCGAGGTGCTCGACCGTTCGACATCGATGATCGATGCATTCCGAATCGCCGACGACGTGCTCCGTCAGGGCGTTCAGGGCATCTGCGACCTGATCACGTTGCCCGGTCTCATCAATCTCGACTTCGCGGACGTCCGCACCGTCATGTCGGGCGCCGGCTCGGCCCTGATGGGGATCGGCTACTCGGAGGCTCGCGAGAACCGTGCCCGCGAGGCCGCCGAGCGGGCGCTGCGCTCGCCGCTCATCGACACCGAGATCGTCGGCGCGCGCGGGATCCTGCTCTCCATCGCCGGCGGCGACGACCTGACGCTGCTCGAGGTGAACGAGGCGGCCGAGGTCGTGCGTCAGGCTGCCACGGACGACACGAACATCATCTTCGGCGCGACGGTCGACGAGCGGCTCAACGGGCAGGTATGGGTGACAGTCGTCGCGACCGGGCTCGGTGCGCCGCGCCGCACGTCGTTCACGCCGGCGGCGACGGCGATGTCGGCCTCCGGCGGCGGCGGGCGCGCGACGAGCGAGCCCGAGCGAGAGCTGCCGAGCTTCCTGCGCTGACCCGCCGGACGACGTCGCGAGCGCGGCGCGGGAATGATCGATCGCCCGCCGCGCGGCATGCGTCAGCGCCTGGGCCGAAGGCGCGTCCTCGCGCCCGGTCGCTGTTTACGCTCACGCCATGCGCGGCGCGGTCGCAGCGGGGAACCGACACACGGCGGAAGCCGGTGCGTGGGCGCTCCGTGAGGGCGGGACGTGCGTCGACGCGGCCCTCGCCGCGGTCTTCGCGGCGTTCGTGACGGAAGGCCCCCTGACAGGCCCGTGCGGAGGGGGTTTCGTCATGCTCCACGAGCCCGGCGAGTCGCCGTGCGTGCTCGACTGCTTCTTCGCCGTCCCGTCCGGCGCGCGCGGGGCGATGGACGAGGTGGAGATCGACTTCGCAGACGCGTCCTCCCAGGTGTTTCACGTGGGTGAGGCGTCGGTCGCCGTGCCGGGCCTGCTTCCCGGGCTCGAAGAGGCGCATGAGCGTCGCGGCCGCCTCCCCTGGCCGAGTCTTTTCCTGCCCGCTCTCGAGCTCGCAGCCCGGCCGTTCGCGACGACGCAGGCACAGGCGTTTCTCCACGAGATCCTCGTAGCGATCCTGGAGCACGAGCCCGGAGGACAGACCATCTATGGAACGCCCGGACAGATCGACGCCACGGGTCTCGTGCCGACCCTGCGGCTTCTGCGGGACGCCCGAGGCGAGGGCGTCGCGATCCTGCTCCCCGACCTCGCCGCGGACATCGAGCAGTACCGCGTCAACCCCGAGCCGCCGCTCGCCGGGACGTTCGCCGGCATGTCGGTGCTCACGACGCCCGCGCCCTCGCGCGGAGGGGGGATCGTCCAGACGGGCCTCGCGGAGCTCGACACGCACGAACGGGGCCGACCTGGCTCGCCCGCCGAGGCGCGCGCGCTCGCCGGTGCTCTCGGTCGCGCCTACGGCGCAGACGGCCTCGCCGCCGGAACGCGCCCCACCGGGACGACGCACGTGTCGGTGGTCGACGCCGACGGCGCCGCGATCGGGCTCTCCTCGACGCTCGGGTCGGGGTCGGGCGTCTTCCGGCACGGCTTTCAGCTCAACAACATGCTCGGCGAGCTCGACGTGATCGGCGTCGAGCCGCGCGAGGCAGGCACCCGCTTGCCGAGCATGATGACCCCGACCCTCGTTCTCGACGAAGGAGGAGAGCCCCGACTGGTGGCCGGAAGCGCGGGCTCTGTTCGCCTGGCGGGAGCGATCCTGCAGGTCGTCGAGGCGGTCGTCGGGCAGGGGCTGCCCGTCGCCGAGGCCATTTCGCGCCCACGCCTCCACGTCGACGGCGAGACGGCGCACGTCGAGGGCGGATGGGCGGCCGACGTCGCACCCGCGCTGGAGGAGGTCGGATTCGACGTGCGGCGCTGGTCTGACCGCAATCTCTTCTTCGGTGGCGTCTCGGCCGTGGAGCGTCGTGCGAACGGCGAGCTCGGCGCCGCCGGCGACCCGCGGCGCGGAGGGCACGGAGTCGTGGTCGCGTGATCTCGATCAGGCACGCCGAGGGGTCGGACGCGTCGGAGCTCGTTGCGCTCGCAGCCGCCATCGGCGGCGAGCCGGGTGGTTGGCTGCTGACGACGGAGGCGTGGCGACCCGTTGCCGACGAGCGGCGCTACCTGAAGGCGGTCCGTCGTCACGCCGACGCTGCGGTGCTCGTCGCACTCGACGGCGACCGGATCGTCGGGCGCCTCTCGCTCGCGAGGGACCCCCATCCGGCAAGCGCCCACGTCGCGGACCTCGGGATGATGGTCGCTGCAAGCCATCGACGCAGAGGCATCGGACGCCAGCTCCTCGACGCGTCGGTCGCCTGGGCGCGCGCCGCCGGCGTCGAGAAGCTCGAGCTGCACGTCTTCCCCTGGAACGAGCCGGCGATTCGGTTGTATGAGGACTTCGGGTTCGAGCGCGAGGGCCTTCGCCGGCGCCACTACCTCCGCGACGGCGTCGCCGTGGATGCGCTGCTCATGGCCTATCACCTCCCCGCGGCACGGGAATCCCTTCCATCTCGAGCGCCCTGATCAGGAAGCGACGCATCTCGGCCTCGTAACGAGGGTCGAACAGGGCGTCTCCTCCGACCATCCCGCCGGCGTCGCGGACGGCCTCGACGAGCTCTGCGATCGACGGGCCGGTCTCGGACCGGCCGACGGGGAGCGCGATCCAGCTCGGCACGGCTCCGAGCGGAGGCGCGTCGGCGGATCGGCGACCGGCCGAGTGCTCTGCGTCGTGCGACGTCTCGCTGCGTCGCGTCGCCGATGGGATGGTCGTCGGCCATGCCGACAGCCTGCAGGTCGAATGTGTGTCATGTCTGTGCCGACTGTGTGCCGGTTGTGTGCCACAGCACGGCGGTCAGACGAGCTCGACGAGCTCCTCCCATGACGGCGGCCCGTCCCTCCGAAGCGCCTCCGCGTCGGACAGCCGCTCGGGGGCTCGAGCGGCTCGCGTCGAGAGGAACGCCGGGTCCGGCACGATCGACACACGAGGGAGGTGCAGACGGTCTGCGTCCCAGCACGTGCCGATCGTCGGGTCTGCCGAGACCTGTCCGTCCGAGTGCAGCCGGAGCGCCTCGGTGAGATCGGCGAACGCCTCGTCGCCGAGGCGCAACACCCCTTCCTCGCGAAGGCCGCGTGCGAACACGGCTGCCCGCGGCCCGTGCCCGGGGTCAACCGCTTCGTTCTCACGCCGTGTGTCGTGGAGCAGCCCGAAGCAGAACACCAGGGGGCGGTCGACGCGCTCGTCCGCCGACGCCAGCGCGAGCCCCGTCGCCGTGACGCACCGCCAGTGGATCTCGCCGTGCCAGGCCGAGTCCCGCCGCCAGGCACTTCGCAGCGCCGCTTCGACGAGTGCGCTCAGCGACCCCGCTTCCACGCGCGAACCATCGCACGCTGCGCGGAGGTCTGCGGGGACGCGACCGACGCGTCCGGGACGTCGCGGCGGAGCTCCGCGATCCGGCGGATCGGATCGTCTCCCTCGAGGCCGTGGCGCATCAGCCAGCACCCGACGACAGTCCCCGTGCGGCCGATCCCGCCCCAGCAGTGCACGTACGCCATGCCGCCTCGCTCGATCGCGGCGTCGACGTCGTCGAGGATCCTCGTCATGTGCGGGATCGTCGTCGTCCCGAAGTCGACGATCGGATGCGCGACCCGCGTCGCACCGGCGTCGAGGAGCCGTGCGTACCCCTCGAGCGGGTCACCGGGATGCGTCAGGTCCACGAACAGAGTGACGCCGTAGCGCGCGAACGCGCGGATCCGTCGCTCGGCCTCGTCGGGGTCCGCCGACCCCGGGTATTCGCCGGCCAGGAGGCGGTCGGCGACCCGATAGCTGTCGCGAATGGGGACGTCCACGTGCACGCCGCAGCGTACGCTTCGCACGTGGACGCCGACCCCGTCGAGCTCCGCGTGCTCGGCTGCCTCCTCGAGAAGCAGCGCACGACGCCGGACCAGTATCCGCTCTCGCTGAACGCCCTGCGCCTCGCGTGCAACCAGACGACGAACCGCGACCCGGTCGTCTCCTACGACGAGGGCGAGATCCACGAGGCGCTGCAGCGGCTCGCCCGCCGCGGCTGGACCCGCCTCGCGAGTGGCGCGGGAAGCAGGGCGGCGAAGTATCGGCAGCTATTCGACGAGGCGGTCGGTCTCGGCGGCGCCGAGGTTGCGATTCTCTGCATCCTCATGCTGCGCGGGCCGCAGACGCCCGGGGAGCTGAACCAACGGACGGGGCGGCTGCACTCCTTCTCCGGGCTCGACGAGATCCACGAGGCGCTCGAAGGTCTCGCCGTGCGAGGGCTCGTCGAACGGATCGAGCGCCGGCCGGGCCAGAAGGAGGAGCGCTATCGCCATCTTCTCGGCGCCGACGAGCAGGGATCGGACTCGAGCGGCTCGCCCCCGGCCGGGGCGACCGCCGGGGTGCCGTCGGCCCCGGCCCCGGCCGGGCTCGAGGGACGAGTCGCCGCGCTGGAGGACGAGGTCGAACGGCTGCGCGAGGCCGTCTCGGCGCTCGCGCGCGCGGGGGGGCATGCGTAGGCGGCAGCGACGAGCCGCGCCGCTCTGGTCCCATCCCAAACCCCCACCCACCCCCGGGGTGCGCACGCTAGCGGCGCGAATGTGACGGGTCCGTGCCGGGCTCGTGCCGGTTCCGGGCCAATCGATCCACCGTGCGAGCCGAGCCCGTCGGAGAGAGGCTCTGCGCCCGACCAGGGTCGTCCGCGAGCCGCCCCACGCCGGTCCGGGCCGCGGGAGGTCAGCGCGGGTCGTCACCGTGAGCCCGCACGGCGCGCCACGCCGCCTCGGGCGAGAAGCCCCGCCGGAGGAGGAATGCGACCGCGCGACGGTGGTCCCCGGCCTCGTTCAGCACGCGAGAGCCGAGCGCGTCGAGGGCGAGGGCCGCTTCGTCGGCGTCCGCGTACGCCTCGTCGGTCGCCGTCTCCACCGCCGCCGCGTCGAGCAGCCTCCGACGCATCGCCGTCGCCGCCCTGCGACGGCCGTAACCGCGCGCCCGGAAGCCGCGCGCGAGCTGCCCTGCGAGCTCCGTGTCGTCGAGATACCCGAGACGCGCCGCCTCGTCGATCACCGTCTGCGCGACCTCGGAGGGGACGCCACGCGCGGCCAGCTTCCGTGCGATCTCGCCGACCGACTGCGCCCGAGCGGCGAGCGAGTTGACGACGAACGCTCGCGCGTCGGACGCATCGGCTCCCGAGGTCGGACCGGAGCCCGACACGGGACGCCGCTAGGCGGCCTCGACCGCCGTGTGGGCCTCGGCCCGCTCGTCGGCACCGGCCGGCTCGAACATCGACACGAGCGCGGCGAGCTCCTGCTCGGAGCCGACGAGGATCGTGATCTGCCCCTCCGCGAGCGCAGCGGGCATGCTCACCGCTCCCTGCACGAGGGCGTGGAGCGCCTCGGGGTGCGCCTCGACCACGAGGTCGGGCGCATCGGCGGGCAGCTTTCGCGCGACGAGCGTGCCATCGGCGACCTCCATGGAGATCGTCTCTCCGTCGACGAACCGGATCTCGTAGCTGCCGTCGACGGCGGCCTGGGGCCGAAACCGGACATGGACGGCGTACATGCTCCAGCAGTCGCCGGGATCCGGCGCGCCGAGCGTGCGAGCGCCCCACCGGGCGAGCGAGCGGAGCACCGGCTCGAGCCCGCGGCCGTGCTCGGTCAGCTCGTAGACGGTCACGGCCCACGGCGGCGGGAGCTTCGTCTTCCGCACGATGCCGGCGCTCTCGAGGTCGCGCAGGCGGGAGGCGAGGATGTTGGAGCCGATCCCGGGCAGGGCATCGGCGAGGTCGGTGTAGCGCCGCTGGCCCAGCATGAGCTCGCGGACCACGAGGAGCTCCCACCGGTCGCCGATCTGGTCGAGGGCATGTGCCACCGGGCAGTACTGGCCGTAGCGCTTCACAACCGCATTGTATGCCTTCGCTGAGGGTTCGGTTCTCCGCACTCTTTGTACGGAAGACCGTACTTTCGATTAGCAAGTCGGCGAGCTAGCGTCGGGTCATCACATCGAAGGGAAAGGTGACGCACGCATGGTTGCTTCCGGAAAACACAAGTGGTTGGCGCTGGCGCTCTTGAGCGTCGTCCAGTTCATGCTCGTGCTCGACATCGCGATCGTGAACGTCGCCCTCCCGTCGATCAAGGTCGACCTGGGCTTCTCGCAGGAGAACCTCCAGTGGGTGATCAGCGCCTACGCGCTCGTCTTCGGGGGCTTCCTGCTCCTGGGCGGGCGTGCGGCCGACATTCTCGGCCGCAGGCGCATGTTCATCGGCGGGCTCATCGTGTTCACGTCGGCGTCGCTCCTCGCGGCACTCGCGTGGAACGAGCCCTCGCTGATCGGCGCCCGCGCGATTCAGGGCCTCGGCGCGGCGATCATCGCGCCGGCGGCGCTGTCGATCCTCATGACGACCTTCGCCGAGGGCAAGGAGCGCAACATCGCGCTCGGCGTCTGGGGCGCTGTCGGCGGCTTCGGGGCCGCGGCCGGCGTGCTGCTCGGCGGCGTCTTCACCGACCTCCTGAGCTGGGAGTGGATCTTCTTCATCAACCTCCCGGTCGGGATCACCGCGCTGGCGCTCGCGCCCGTGCTGCTCGGCGAGAGCCGTGACCTCACCGCGCGGGGCTTCGACGCCCTCGGTGCGGTGCTCGTCACCGGCGGTCTCTCGGCGGCGGTGTTCGGGATCACGCAGGCGAACGACTGGGGCTGGAGCTCCGGGCGGACGATCGGCGTCTTCGCGGTGGCCATCACGCTCCTCGCCGGCTTCGTCGTCCGCGAGACGGTCGCCGAGCACCCGCTGATGTCATTCTCGATCTTCAAGATCAAGACGGTCGCGGGGGCGAACATCGCCGGGTTCATCCTCGGCACGGCGCTGTTCTCGATGTTCCTGATGCTGACGCTCTACATGCAGCAGGTGCTCGGCTACTCGCCGCTCAAGACGGGCGTCGCGTACATCGCCGTCGCGGGCGGTGTGATCGTCTGGTCGATGGTTGCGCAGCAGCTCGTGACCCGCGTCGGCGTCAAGCCGGTGCTCGTCACCGGGATGAGCCTGCTCACCCTCGGTCTCCTGTACTTCACGCAGGTGTCCGTGGACGGCTCGTACCTCGGCGACCTCCTGCCGGGCTTCCTGATCATCGCGATCGGCATGGGGTTCGCGTTCGTGCCGATCTCGATCGCGGCACTCGCCGGTGTGCAGGCGAAGGACGCGGGCCTCGCGTCCGGGCTGATCAACACGTCGCAGCAGATCGGCGGCGCGCTCGGCATCGCCGTGCTCTCGTCGGTGGCGGTCGCGCACACGACCGACGCGGCGAACGCCGGCGACGCGGTGCCGCAGGCGCTCACCTCCGGCTTCCAGGCGGCGTTCTGGGTCGGCGCGGGTGTCGCGGCGATCGGCGTCCTCGCCTCGCTCGTCCTGATCCGCAAGGAGGAGCTCGCCGCGGCTCCGGCGTACGAGCCGGAGGCGGAGCGCGTGCTCGCCGAAGCCGCCTGAGCGACCTCGGCATGTCGTATCGAGCGGGCCCGGCCTCGGCCGGGCCCGCTCGGTCGGTCCGTGCGCCGGTACCGTTTCCTTCGATGCCGGGGCGGAAGAGGAAGAAGAAGACGTGGTCGGAGCTGTCGCCCACGACCCGCGCGGCGATCGTCGCAGGCGGTCTTGCCGAGGTGGTCGTCACGAGCATTGCGCTCCGCGATCTCGTCCGGCGTCCTGCCGCCCTGGTGCGCGGCCCGAAGCTGCTCTGGGGGCCTCTGCTCCTCGTGCAGCCGATCGGCTCGCCGCTCTACCTGATCGCCGGCCGGAGGGCCGCGGCGGCCTGAGCGATGGCGACGAAGCTTCCCGAGCCGCGCGAGGGAACGCTCGCGACGCGCCTCTCCGATCCGGAGCCGGAACGCGACGGCAGGCTGCTGGACGCCGTCGGCGGGCTCTTCGACCAGCTCATCGACCGGATCCTGCTGAGCCCCGAGCGGGTCACCTCGGCCGGGGAGGGCAAGCGGCTCATCGCCCTGGACGACGAAACCGAGGACGTCGCCGACCGTGTCCAGCGCGTGGCGGTGATCGCGACCCCGATCGTGCGGACGCTCGCGCGCGGCTCGCGGTTCCTCCCGCGGGTGCCGTGGGTGCTCGTCGCGAGCACGACCGCCTCGCTCGTCGTGACGCTCCGCGCCGGTGTCCGCGAGGTGCGGGTCCTCGGCTCGCTCGTCGCGTACAGGCTCGAGCAGGAGACCGGCCGTCCCGCCGACCCGGCGCTCGTCAAGCGGCTCACGCTCTCGCTCTACCTGTCGCCGCGCCGCACGCCCTCGACCACGGACGCCCTTCCGCTCGGGCGGCTCGTTCGCAAGTGGGTCTTCCGCAGCGCGATCGGCAGGGATACGCGCAAGGCCGCGTGGAAGGCGCTCGAGGCCGCCGAGCAACTCGACGTGGCAACGCTCGAGTCGCGCTGGCGTCACCGCTGACGTCGGAGGGCCGCCGCCGTACAGCGGCCCTCCGACGAGCTTTCCCTCAGACCGGCGTGACCCGCTGCCGGCGTGCGGCGAACGCTCCGCCGAGGATGAGCAGGCCCGCCCCCGCCAGCCCGCCGACGACCGCAGCCGTGCCTGCGTCGATCGACGGCAGGTCGAACGACGAGCCCGCCGCGGGCGCCGCCGGGGTTGCGAGGTCGCGCGCCGTCGTGGCGTCGCCGGAGCCGATCGCGGTGGCGATCGCCGGGTCGATGCCGCGCGCGACGAGCGTCGCCTCGTCGTTTCCGGGGACCGTCTGGCCGATGCCGCGGGCGCTTGCCCCGGCCTCGTCGTGGATCGCCGCCGGGGTTGCGAGGTCGCGCGCCGTCGTGGCGTCGCCGGAGCCGATCGCGGTGGCGATCGCGGGGTCGATGCCGCGCGCGACGAGCGTCGCCTCGTCGTTTCCGGGGACCGTCTGGCCGATGCCGCGGACGGTCGCCCCCGTCTCATCGTGGATCGCGGTCGACGCTGCGAGAACGCCCGCCGTCGTCGCCTCGGCATGGCCGGGCACGGGCGTGGCGGCAGCCTCGAGGCCGCTCGCCGTCGATGCCTCGCCGTGGCCGGGAACAACGGCCGCTCCGGCGCCTCCGCTGCCGCCTGCTGCGTCCATCACGGCGCCGGTCATGCCGCCGCCGGCGGCATCCATCACGGCCCCCGTCGTCCCTCCGCCCGACGCGTCCATGACGGCTCCGACCGCGCCTCCTCCCCCGGCGTCGAGCACCTGGCCCGATGCGGTCGACGCCATCAGCGCGGCAGAGGACGACGCTGCGGCCACGAGCAGCACGATCTCGCGCATCCCGTGGCCCTCGAAATCCGGGTGCTCGAGCGCCCGGTAGAGCTCCGCACGATCGAACGAGAACGTCACCGGCCCGGTCTCCACCTTCCCGAGCACCGTCTCCAAGTCCTCCCGCTGCCACGTGACCCGCACGTCGCGCGGCTCCGTGTCCCCCGCCTGCACCGCCAGGATGAGGTCGAGCGGTGCGTCGGAGGCGAGCGCCTCCTGGATCTCCTCGCGCGCCAGCGTGACCGTGGCGGCGTCCGGACGTCCCCCAACGTCCTCGGCCGAGCCGACGAGCATCGCCGCGGCGCCCGTCCCAGTGCCCTGCATGGGGTCTCCCTTCGTGTCGCGCCGCAGGCTGCGGCAGCTTCCCTACGAGACGGAAGACCACGCCACGATCTTCCGAGCTCGTGACGAGTGTGACATGTCTGCGCGCGACTGTGGGGCTAGCGCACCTCGTCGATGCCCTGCTCGGCGAGCCACGCCTTCGCGACGCGCTTCTGCGCCCGGGTCAGCCAGGCGCCGGCAACGAGGTCCCGGAGCTCCTCTCGGTCGAGCTTCGAGAGATCCGGAATCCGGAGAAGCACCGCGTTGTAGCCGTTCCAGTGCGGCGTGGTGAAGAACGCGCCGCGGTCGTCCTGGAGGATCGCCTCCTTCTCGCCTGCGTCCGCGACGCGGAAGACGAGCACGTCGGTGAGCCGCTCGCCCGTCTCGCGATCGACGGCGTCCGGCCGCGCGCTGCGATGGAAGCAGAAGAACTTCCCGTGAACCGCGTAGGTCGGTCGCCCGTCTTCGACCTCCTTCGTCGCCTCGGGCATCGCGAGCGCGAGCTCGTCGAGGTCTTTCATCGTCGGCACGGCCTCACTCTGCCAGGGGACGCGCGTACGCGAGCGCCGTCGTCGAAGGCGAGATCCGCTATCACCCGCGCGACCGGCATCGTGCCTTCGCGTCCCGGAGCCCGTGCGGCAGCTGCGAGCACGGCTGCGGGCCATCGCCGATCACGTGCGGGCAGAGACGGGTCGCGAGCCGCCGATCGGCGCTCTGGAAGAGCGCGCGGGCGTGGGCGACGGGGCCGCAGCGGCGGCGTTGGACAGCGACCGTCGTGCGCTCGACGGCGACGTTCCCCCGGCCGACCCGGACTTCCTGCGATCCGACGAGCGGGTCGATCTCGAGAGCGGGCTCGCGCGTCTCGACAACCGCGAGCGGGAGGTCGTCTTCCTGCGCTACTTCGCCGACCTCACGCAGGACGAGATCGCGCGAAGCGCGTCGGCGTCTCGCAGATGCACGTCTCGCGGATCCTGCGCGGGGCACTCGAGACGATGCGGAGGTCGATCGGGTGACGCCTCGTCCGCTCCCTCGTCCGAACGGACGATGGGCGGCCGCCGCGCGTCCTCCTACCGTCCGTCGCAGACCAGCGGCGCCGTGGCGTCGGCCGCGCCGGCTTCCCGGCGTGGCATCGGTGTGCGGGGGCGCGGCTTGCCTGCGCCGCGTCCCCCGTGCAGCAACGGAGGTCGGGGCGGCGTACTCCCCTTCGCCGTCCCGAACCACCGTCGCTCGCGCGAAGACGTGGGTAGCGTCGTGACGACGGAACGCCACGCCGAGAGGGAGAGAGCAGATGTCCGACGTGATCGTCACGACCATGAACGACCTGCCCGGCTACCGGGTCGCCGAGGTGTACGGCGAGGTGTTCGGCCTCACCGTTCGCAGTCGGCACATCGGGTCGGACATCGGAGCCAGCCTGAAGGGCCTCGTCGGGGGCGAGATCAAGGGCTACACGAAGATGCTCGCCGACAGCCGTCTGCAGGCGGTCGACCGGCTCCGCGACGCGGCGCGCGAGGCCGGGGCCAACGCGGTCATCGCGATGCGCTTCGACTGCAACGAGCTCGGGAGCAACATGACCGAGGTCGCGGCGTACGGAACGGCCGTGAGCGTGCAGCGAGCCTGACGGGCGCGTCCCGTCAGGCCGCCTCCTGCAGCGCGGGCTCCTCGGCGAGCTGCTCCCGCTGCCGATGCGTCCGCATCGTCGCGACCGCGACCACCGCGCCGGCCAGTGCGATCAGGGCCGCGATCTCGAGCCCACGCTGGAAGCCGTGGACGAACGCCTCGGGTCGACTGTCTCCCGCGGCGAGCGACGTCGACGTGACGTGCGCGACGATCGCGCCGGTGACGGCGATCCCGAGCGAGCCGCCGACCTGGCGCATGCTGTTCAGGACGGCCGAGCCGACACCGGCCTGGTCGCGGGGGACGGAGCTCATCGCGGCGGCGGTCGTCGGCGTCATCACGAGCGCCATGCCGACGCCCATCAGCACGAGCCCGGGGAGGATGTCCCAGTAGCTCGACCCCGTGCCGAGCCGCGAGTAGAGCAGGAGCGAGAGCGAGAGCGAGACCATCCCGGCGCCGGTCAGCCAACGGGAGCCCACCCGGTCGACCACCCGCCCCACCTGGGGCGCCAGCACCGCGATCAGGATCGTCGCGGGCAGGAAGCTCGCGCCGGCCTCGACCGGCGAGTAGCCGAGGATCTGCTGGACGTACAGCGACACGTAGAAGAAGACGCCGAACATCGCGAGCGCGACGAGCAGCATCGAGACGTTCGCGCCCGAGAACGTCGAGTCGCGGAAGAGCGTCAGGTCTAGCATCGGCCGCCGCTGCCGCAGCTCGAGCACGACGAACGCGACGAGCGAGACCGCCGCGAGCGCGAAGGCCCCGAGGATGCGGGTCGATCCCCACCCGTGGTTGTTCGCCTCGATCAGCGCGTACGTCAGCGCGAAGAGGCCGACCGCGGACGTGACGAGCCCCGGCACGTCGGGCCGCTGGTCTCGCGAGGTGTCGCGCGACTCGTCGACGAACAGGAAGGCCGCGACGATCGCGATCACGCCCACCGGGACGTTGACGAAGAAGATCCAGCTCCAGTCGACGTGCTCCGAGAGAAGGCCGCCGACGAGCGGGCCGATCGCGAGCGCGAGCGCCGAGACGCCGGCCCAGATCCCGATCGCGGTGCCCCGCTGCCGCGGCGGGAAGGTCGCGGTGATGATCGAGAGCGTCGCCGGGTTCATCATGGCTGCACCGATGCCCTGGACGACGCGTGCACCGATCAGCATGTCGGCGCCACCCGCGAGACCGCAGCCGAGAGAGGCTGCGGTGAAGACGGCGAGACCGGCGACGAACACGAGCCGCCGGCCCAGCAGGTCGGCGAGCTTCCCGCCCGTCAGCATGAACGCCGCAAAGCTGAGCGCGTATCCGGTCACGACCCACTCGAGCTGCGAGAGCGACATGCCGAGATCGCGCTCGATCGACGGCAGCGCGACGTTCACGACCGTGTTGTCGAGCATGATCATGAAGAGCCCCAGCGAGACCGCCCCGAGCGTCCACCACCTCCGCTGCTCCCCGCCGACCGTTCCGCCGTCGAACGTGCTCGCTACGCCCACCCTCATCGCCTCCTTCGGATCGGTTCTCCGAGGGTCGCTATCCGGCATCCGGCCCCGCGGGGCGCGAACCGGCATCGTGGGGTTCGGCTAGCCGCACCGGGCGGACGTGTGGCGGGTCGGCGGGCTACAGGAGCACGCGCCGGAGCGCCTTGCGCCACTCGCCGCGCATGTGCTCCACGTCGTCGCTGCTCGTTCGCGGCTCGTAGCGGGCGCCGCGGCGGATCAGCGAGGCAACCTCGTCCGGCCCCGACCACGTCCCGACCGCGAGTCCGGCGAGCGCCGCAACGCCGAGCGCGGTCGCGTCGGCGTCGGCGGCGACTTCGACCGGGCATCCGGCGAGGTCGGCCTGGAGCTGCATCAGGAACCCGTTGGCGGTCGCGCCGCCGTCGGCCCGCAGGACGCCGACCTCGAGCGGGAGCGCGTCGAGCACGTCGGCGACCTGGTGTGCCACCGCCTCGAGCGCCGCGCGTACGAGATGCGCGCGCGTCGTTCCGCGCGTCAGCCCGGAGATGAGCCCGCGCGCGTCGGGCTGCCACTGTGGCGAGCCGAGCCCCGTCAGTGCCGGGACGAAGACGACGCCGTCGGTCGATTCCACGCTTCTCGCGAGCCGCTCGCTCTCCGCCGCCGACTCGATCACGCCGAGACCGTCGCGGAGCCATTGCAGCGCCGCGCCCCCGACGAGCACCGCGCCCTCGGCCGCGTACTGCGGGATGCCATCCGGGGGCACCGCTGCCGCCGTCGTCAGCAGGCCCTCCGCCGGGCTGCCCGCGCGCTCGCCGAGAGCGACCAGCACGAACGTCCCCGTCCCGTACGTTGCCTTGGCCTCTCCGGGGGCGAAGCACCCCTGCCCGAAGAGGGCCGCCTGCTGGTCGCCGGCGATCCCGGCGATCGGAACGCGCGCGCCGAGGAGCGCCGCCTCGCCGATCACGCCGGAGGAGCCCACGACGTCGGGCAGCACCGCGCGGTCGACGCCGAACAGCGCGAGCAGCTCGTCGTCCCAGGTGCCGGCCGCGAGGTCGAGGAGCATCGTCCGGGAGGCGTTCGTCACGTCCGTGACGTGCGCGCCGCCGGCCGTGAGCTTCCAGACGAGCCAGGAGTCGATCGTGCCGAACGCCAGCTCGCGCGCCGGGAGCTCCGTGCGCGCGAGGATCCACTCGAGCTTCGTCGCCGAGAAGTAGGGGTCGGCGACGAGTCCGGTCCGCTCGCGGATCAGCAGCGGCGGCAAGTCCGCACAGCGTGCCGCGGTTCGCCGGTCCTGCCAGACGATCGCGGGATGCACCGCCCGCCCCGTGGCCCGCTCCCAGACGACGGTCGTCTCGCGCTGGTTCGTGATCCCGATCGCGGCGAGCTCTCGCGCCCGTATCCCTGCGGCGGCGAGCGCCTCGGCCGCCGTCTGCTCGACGCTCGCCCAGATCTCCTCGGGATCGTGCTCGACCCGTCCCGGCTGCGGGAACGACTGCCGGATCTCGCGGTACCCGCGCCCGACCGCCCGGAGCCCGTCGTCGACGACGAGGCAGGTCGTTCCCGTCGTCCCCTGGTCGATCGCGAGGATCAGGGCGTGCGCTCCACGCTCGACCGGATGCGCATCGCCCGAGGCTACTCCGGAGCACGCCGCCGCGTCGCCGCACGGTGCGATCCCTCGAACGAGGGATGGTGTTGCGCGCCGCGTTTCGTCAGAACGTGCGTATCGGCACCTGAGGTGAAGGGGGGATCCGGTGGCTGCGGCACAGCTCGAGGAGGTCGACCTCGTCGAGATCGACCATGTCCGGCGCTGGCGGTTCGACGAGCTCCTGCGGGCCGGCTACGACATCGCGGACGCGGCCGACGTCGCGTTGCGCACCGACATCGACCTGCACTGGGCAGTTGGCCTGGTGCAGCGGGGCTGCCCGAGCGCGACCGCTGCGCGGATCGCGCTGTAGGCGCCCTGCACGACGCGTCCGCGCCGTTCGGGGGAGCGGCGCGGACGCATCCGTCTCGCACCCGATGAGTTCGCGCCGTCGGGCGGGTCGTATTGGGTGAGACCGACCGAGCGACGAGAGGAGCACCCCATGCCGAAGATCACGCCGTGCCTGTGGTTCGACACCCAGGGCGAGGAGGCCGCGCGGTTCTACACCTCGATCTTCCCGAACTCGCGGATCGTCGACGTCGCCCACTACGGCGAGGCGGGGCCGCGCGAGGCCGGCACCGTGATGGTCGTCCGGTTCGAGCTCGACGGCCAGGAGCTCGTCGCGCTGAACGGCGGGCCGGAGTTCACGTTCGACGAGGCGATCTCGTTCCAGATCGACTGCGCCGACCAGGACGAGGTCGACCGCTACTCGGAGGCGCTCACCGACGGGGGTGAGCAGGGTCCGTGCGGGTGGGTGAAGGACCGCTTCGGGCTCTCGTGGCAGGTCGTCCCGAAGCGGATGATCGAGCTGCTCTCGGACCCGGACGAGGCGAAGGCCCAGCGCGCGATGGCGGCAATGCTGGAGATGCGCAAGATCGACATCGCCGCCGTGGAGGCTGCGGCCGACGCCGTGTAGGTGCCGATCCGGTGCAGCCGCGTAAGACGCCGCCGGTAGGGGGCCGATACTGGTCGTGTGCGCCTCCGCTCCGACGGCAGCCTCCGGCTCTCTCCGTCCGACCTCTCGGCGCACCTCGCCTGCCCGCATCTGACGACGCTCTCGCTCGAGGTCGTCCACGGGACGCGCGAGCGGCCGCACGTCGACGACACGCACGTCGACCTGATCCTGCGCAAGGGCCGGGAGCACGAGGCGGCGTACCTCGAGCGGCTCGAGCGTGAGGGCCGCTCGATCCTCCGGATCCCGACCTACGACGAGGAGGGCTTCGACGCCGACACCGCGCGGGAACTCACCGAGGACGCGGTGCGCGCCCGCGCGCCGGATGTCGTCTACCAGCCGTACCTCTCCAGCGACGACGGGCGCTGGCACGGGTTCGCGGACTTCCTCGAGAAGACGCCCGATGGGACGTACGAGCCGGTCGACACGAAGCTCGCGCGGTCGGCGAAGCCCGCGCACGTTCTGCAGCTCCTGTTCTACGCCGAGATCGTCGAGCGGTTGCAGGACGCGCCCGTCGAGCGTGTGCACGTCGAGAACGGCCGCGGCGAGCGGGAGAGCTTCCGGGTCGCCGAGCTCCACGCGTACTACCGGCGCGTGCGCGAGCGCTTTCTCTCGTCGCTCGAGCGGGACGACGAGACGTACCCGTGGCCGTGCGGGCACTGCGGGATCTGTGACTTCCGGAACGTCTGCCGCGCGCAGCTCGAGGCCGACGACCATCTCATGCTCGTGGCCGGGATGCGGCGCGGCTGGGCGGAGAAGCTCATGGCGGACGGCGTCGAGACGCTCGCCCGGCTGGGCTCGCTCCCCGTGACGGGCAACGGCGCCCCGCACGGCCTCCGGCCCGAGAGCTTCGAGCGGGTGCGCCACCAGGCCGAGCTCCAGCTTCGCGGTCGCGAGACGGGGACGCACCTCCACGAGCTCCTGGACGACGAGGAGGAGCGCGGCTTTCGCCTCCTGCCCGAGCCGGACGCCGGCGACGTCTGGCTCGACCTCGAGGGGCATCCGTTCTACGAGACGGCGCGCGGGCTCGAGTTCCTGTTCGGCTACTGCTACCGCGACGAGACAGGCGAGGTGCGCTACCAGGCGCTCTGGGCGCGCGACCGCGACGGCGAGCGCGCCGCGTTCGAGCGGTTCGTCGACTGGGTCGTCGAGCGCCGCCTCCGCCACCCGAGGCTCCACGTCTACCACTACGCCGCCTACGAGCGCACGGCTCTCACGCGGCTCATGGGCGAGCACGGGACGCGCGAGCGCGAGGTAGACGACTTCCTGCGCCAGGAGGTGCTCGTCGACCTCTACCGGATCGTGCGCCAGTCGCTCCGCGCCTCTACGTCGAGCTACTCGATCAAGGCGATCGAGGCGCTCTACGGGTTCGAGCGCGAGGCGGGCGTCAAGGGCGGCGACGACGCCGTCGTCGCCTTCGAGACGTGGCTCGAGACGGGCGACGAGTTGCTTCTGCGGGACGTCGAGCGCTACAACGAGGAAGACTGCCGGTCGACGTTCGAGCTGCACGAGTGGCTGCTCTCGATCCGGCCGGCCGATCGTCCCTGGCGCCTCCCGCCCGACGAGCGTCCGCCGAGCGAGGAGGCGGTCGCGCGCGACGAGGAGCGCGCCGCGCTCCGCGACCGGCTGCTCTCAGGCACGGATGAGGGCGACCCGCCGCGGCTCCTCGGCCACCTCGTGGAGTACCACCAGCGCGAGGCGCGACCCCAGTGGTGGGCGTGGTTCCGCTGGCCGCAGCTCGACGAGGACGAGCTCGTCGCGGACCGCACCGCGCTCGGCGGGTTGCGGTGGGAGGGGCAGCCGCCGCTGGTCGAGGGCAAGAGCCACGCGTACCGCATGACCTTCCGTGCGCAGGAGCACAAGATCTCGGGCGAGGGGTTCGACCCGGTGACGCGACAACGGTTCCGCACGCGGGTCGACGACGACATCGGGGTCGTCGCGGTGCTGCGCGGGATCGACAGGGACGACGAGCCGCTTCCGACCGCCCTGACCCCGGGGCGCCCGCTCGGCGACGCCGTCAAGCGCGACGCGCTGATGCGTTTCGCACGTGCGTACGCGGACGCGAGAGACGCCTATCCGGCGCTGACCGCCGTCCTCGAGCGACGCGCGCCGGACGTCCGACTCGACCTCGATCCCGTGGGAGCGGTGCTCTCTCTCGGGGAGAGCTACCTGTTCGTCCAGGGGCCGCCCGGGTCCGGGAAGACCTGGCAGGGCGCCCGCATGGCGATCGCGCTCATGCGGGAGGGAAAGCGCGTCGGCGTCACCTCGCTCAGCCACAAGGCGATCCACAACTTCCTCCGGGCGGTGCAGCACGAGGCCGACCGGCAGGGCTATCACGTTCTCGGGCGCGAAGCGCGGCGACCCGGAGAGCGAGACCGCGTTCGAGAGCCGGTGCGTCGTCACCTCGACCGACACGGACGTCTGCGCCGACCCGGCGTTCGAGCTCGTCGCGGGGACGGCGTGGGCGTTCTCGCGGGAGAGCGTCGACGTCCATGCGGCCGAGCGGCCGCTCGACGTGCTCTTCGTCGACGAGGCGGGCCAGCTGGCGCTCGCCGACGTACTCGCTGTCGGCACGGCCGCGCGGTCGCTCGTCCTGCTCGGCGACCCGAACCAGCTGCCGCAGGTCTCGCAGGGTTCGCACCCGGAGGGCTCCGGGGGCTCGGTGCTCGAGCATCTTCTGGGCGACCACGAGACGGTGCCGCCCGACCGCGGGCTGTTCCTCGCGGAGACGTGGCGGCTCCGGCCGGAGCTCTGCTCGTTCACGTCGGACGCGTACTACGAGGGGCGGCTCGATCACGCGCCGGTCACAGAGCGGCGGAGTCTCGCGCGCGGCGACGGGGCGCGGTGGATCCCGGTCGAGCACGAGGGACACGGCCAGTCGTCCGACGAGGAAGCGAGCGCGATCGCCGCCGCGGTCGAAGGGCTGCTGGGGACGCCGTTCACCGACGAGCACGGCATGACGCGGCCGCTCGAGCCGAGCGACGTCCTCGTCGTTGCGCCGTACAACGCGCAGGTGCGGATGCTGCGCGCCCGGCTGCCGGATGCGGTCGCGGTCGGCACGGTCGACAAGTTCCAGGGGCAGCAGGCACCGGTCGTCTTCGTCTCGATGGCGAGCTCGACGAGCGAGGAGGCGCCGCGCGGGATCGGGTTCGCGTTCGACCCGAACAGGTTCAACGTCGCGACGTCACGTGCCCAGTGCCGCGCGGTGCTGGTCTGCGCGCCGGCGCTGCTCGATGCCGACTGCGCGACGGTCGCGCAGATGCGCCTCGTCAGCGCCGTCTGCCGGTTCGTCGAGCTGGCCGCGGACGGCGGGCTCGACCGTCCGTCGACGTAAGGCGAGGGCGTCCGAGGGCTGATTTCCCTGCATGTGGGCGATTTTCGCGGGCCTCGTCGTCCGACGCCGACGACATGCTCGTCCCATGGCCGGTCCGCAGCGAGCCCTCGCCGTCGTTCCCCGCCTCGCGGGGCTGCCCGGCAGCGTGCGACGACGGACCGAGGTCGCACCACCGGCTGCGTACGCGGTGGTCGACGTCGAGACGACGGGGACGAGCGTCGAGGCCGACGAGATCGTCTCGCTCGCCGTTCTGCGGCTCGATGCGGACGGGCGTGAGCTCGACCGCTTCGCGAGTATCGTCCGGCCGGCCGGCCCGATCCCCGCCGAGGCGACCGCCGTGCACGGGATCGACGACGCTGCTGTCCGCGGCGCTCCGACGTTCGTCGAGCTCGCGGCCGAGCTTCGCGCGCTGCTCGAAGGAGCCGTCTTCGTCGCGCACAACGCGGACTTCGACCTCCCGCTCGTGCAGCACGCCTTCGCACGGGCCGGCGCCCGCTACCTCCCAACCGGCGTCGCATGCACGCTCGACGCGTTTCGGCTGCTCGAGCCCACCGAGCGGAGCCACCGGCTCGAGTCAATCTGCGAGCGCCACGGAATCGAGCTCGACGACGCGCACGACGCCCGCGACGACGCGCTCGCCACGGTCGAGCTGCTCCGGCTCCTGCTCAGCGAGGGGATTGCCCCCGAGACCGTCGAGCTCGACGACCGCGCGTACATGCGCGCCCGCTCGCGCGGCGACACGCGGCCCGCCTCCGACCCGCAGATCCGGCGGGTCTTCGCGCTCGCCCGCGAGGCCGGGCTCGTCGGGGCGGACGGGGCGGTCGACCGCGACGCGGTCGCTGCGCTCGTCGAGCGGGTCGCCGGCCTCGCGGAGATCGACGAGCTGAACCGCGAGCAGGTGCAGGAGGTCTACGACGAGCTCGAGCGGATGCGCTCGGAGCTACCGGAGGAGCCGGCGGCCGAGCGCGTAGCCTGAAGCGGTGCGCATCGAGCTCGTCGAGGGCGACATCACCGCGCAGCAGGTCGACGCGATCGTCAACGCCGCCAACTCGTCACTCCTCGGCGGCGGCGGCGTCGACGGCGCGATCCACCGGAAGGGCGGCCCAGGGATCCTGGCGGAGTGCCGCGCGCTTCGGGAGTCACGCTACGCGGAGGGGCTGCCGGCCGGGGACGCCGTGGCGACGACCGCCGGCCGGCTTCCCGCCCGCTGGGTGATCCACACCGTCGGGCCGGTCTGGAGCGCGCGCGAGGACCGCAGCGCGACGCTGCGCTCGTGCTACACGCGCTCGCTCGTCGTCGCGGACGAGCTCGGGGCGGAGACCGCCGCCTTCCCCCTCATCTCGTCGGGCGTGTTCGGCTGGCCGCTCGACGACGCCGTCCGGCAGGCGCTGACCGCGCTCCGCGGCACCGAGGCGGGACTCGCCGAGGCGCGCCTCGTCCTCTTCGGGCGCGAGGCATACGCAGCCGCCGAGCGGGTCTTCGCCGGCTAGTCCGGCTTCGCGGCCATCGCCCAGACCGCGACAACCCACGCAGCGAGCGCGATCGCGGCGATGATGCCGGACGCGCGAGCCAGCCCGCTCTTCGACTTCCGCGACGCGATGCCGGCGCAGATCGTGGCGATCAGGAGCAGGAGCCCGCCGCCCTCGCGCGTCATGAAGCCGATGCCGATCCAGGCGGGGTCGTCTTCGGTGTCGCCGAACTCCTTCGAGTAGATCCACTCGGAGCCCGCCGCCATCACGAACCAGGCGGGGATCGCGACGAAGAGCATCGTCCGGAACGAGAAGCGGCGCAGCCGGTCGCCGTCGGTCGGCGTGACCGTCCAGAGCTGCGCGACGACCGCGGCCGCGACGGCGCCCACGAGCACCATCGCGCCGAGCACGTGGAGGAAGAGCGGGAGGTTCCAGCTGTCAGGGCGGATGCTGGCCAGCACGCCGATCATGCGCCGGGCTTCCAGATCATGTCGATGAGGATCAGCACGATCAGCACGCTGCTCGCGACGTGGAACTGGAAGGCGCGTGACGCGCCGAAGGTCTCCGCCACGACCGGGCTCGTCTCCGTGCCGGCCGCTGCGAGGCGCTCTGCCTCCATGCCGGCGTCCCCGTAGAGCTTCCCTCCCCGCCTGCCGAGCTCGACGGCGAGCGCCCAGAGCACGATCGCGGCGATCACCCATCCGTCCCAGATGTCGAAGGCGTCGACGGAGATCGACAGCCAGACGCCGAAGATGATGGTGCCCAGCGATCCCACGGCGACGAGCACCGTCCCGACCTGCGAGACGCGCATCAGGGACGCCACGCGGCTCGTGCTGTCCGTGCCCCAGAGCGAGACGATCATGATCCAGAAGATCACCATCGCGCCCACCAGGGCGAAGGCAGACAGGACGTGCAGCGAGAGGATCCAGTCGTTCAGGCCCACCGGCCGCGAGGCTACAAGGTTCCGGCCGCCGGATCAACAATCGTCACGCAAGAGCGAAACGCACCTGGCGCTGCATCACATCTGCGAGCTCCAGTCGCACCGTCACCGTCTCGCCGAGCGTCAGGCCGTGCCCGTCGCAGCGCGCGGTGACCGCGGGATCGCGGAGCTGGACCGATCCGGCGCCGCCCTCGCGGTCGACCTCGATCACCACGGCCTCGAACGTCTTCCCGACGCTTCCCTCGAGCAGCGCCGCCTCGAGCGTCGAGACGATCCCCGCCTCGTACTGGCCCGCCTTGCGGTCGGCGAGCTCCATGACGTGGGGCAGCTTCGGGAGCTCGGAGGCGACCCATCCGGGAACCTTCCTCCCCTCGGAGAGCGCGATGCAGGTCTCGCCGACGTACCGGTCGACGAGCCGGCGAAGCGGCGCGGTCGTGTGCGCGTAGGTCGATGCGAGCGCTGCGTGCTCGGCATCTCTCGGGACCTGCCGGTCGAAGGCGGTGTAGCCGGAGCCGCGCAGGAGGCCGGCCGCCGCGGCGAGGAGCGCCGCCTGCCGGGGCACGTTCGCGTCCAGCGTCCGGACGAACGCCGGGTACGACATCTCCTTCGGCCACGGGACTCCGAGCGCCTTCGCGGTGCGGCGCAAGCGCTCGAGCCGCACCGGGTCAGCGGCGGGAACGGTGCGGAGGATCCCCGTCTCTCCTTCGAGCATCAGCTCCGCCGCGGCCATCCCGGTCATGAGCGAGATCTGCGCGTTCCACCCCTCGACCGGAAACGGCGCGCGGTACGACAGCTCGAACCCGTCCGGGCCGTTCGCGACTTCCTGCTCGGGCAGCTGCAGGCTCACGCCGCCGCGGCGAACCTCGCGCTGCTGGCGGAGGATGCCGACCTCGCGCAGGAGCCGGAGCACCTCGTCGGCGGACCCCTCGTCGAGAGCCCGTTGGACGCCGCCGTACGCGAGCTTCTTCCGGCTGCGGACACGAGCCTTGCGAACGTGGACGTCGGTGCCCTCGCCGGTCTCGTCGACGTCCATCGTCCAGACGAGCGCGGGACGCAGCTCGCCGGGAAGCAGGCTCGCCGCGCCCTCGGACAGCTCGGGCGGGTACAGGCGCGCGTTGCCGTCGGGCGCGTAGAGCGTCACACCGCGCCGGTGCGCCTCCTCGTCGAGCGGGCTGCCGGGCGCGACGAAGGCCGCGACGTCGGCGATCGCGTACCGCACTCGATACCCGGAGCCGCGACGTTCGATGTGCAGCGCCTGGTCGAGGTCCTTCGACTCCGGTGGGTCGATCGTGACGAACTCGATCGCCGTCTCGTCCGCCTCCGGCAGCTCGAGCGCCGCGACCGCCCGCTTCGCGTCGTCGACGACCTCCTCCGGAAACGCGACGGGGACCTGCAGCTGGCGTCGCAGCTCGGTGAGCGACGCCTCGATCTCGACGGCGTCGGGAGCGGCCAGGCGCAGGCGTTGCCTCGGCACCAGGAGAGCCTAGACTCCGCGCGGATGGGGGCCTGTCCTGCCTGCGGCACGACGAACGCGGAGACCGCGAAATTCTGCTCGGAGTGCGGTGCTGCGCTGGCCGGCGCGTCTCCCGTAGCGCGGCGTGAGGAGCGGAAGGTCGTCAGCGTCGTCTTCACCGATCTCGTCGGATCGACGGCGCGCGCCGAGGAGAGCGACCCGGAGGACGTCCGCGCGCTCCTGCGGGTCTACCACGAGCGGACGCGCGACGAGCTCGAGCGCCTCGGCGGCACGGTGGAGAAGTTCATCGGCGACGCGGTCGTCGCGGTCTTCGGCGCTCCCGTCGCGCACGAGGACGACCCCGAGCGGGCCGTGCGTGCGGCGCTCGCCGTGCGCGACGCGGTCGCCGTGCTGAACGAGGAGCAGCCCGGTCGCGATCTGCACGTTCGGATCGCGGTGAACACGGGTGAGGCGCTCGTCTCGCTCGACGCCTCCCCGGGCGACGGTGAGGGGATGGTCGCGGGCGACGTGATGAACACGGCTGCTCGCCTTCAGTCTGCAGCGCCGGTCGACGGGATCCTCGTCGGCGAGCAGACGCACCGCGCGACCGAGCGCGAGATCGTCTACCGCGAGGCGGAGCCCGTCCAGGCAAAGGGCAAGGCGCAGCCCGTTCCCGTCTGGGAGGCGGTCGAGCCGCGGGCGCGGCTCGGCATCGACCTGGGTGCCACCACCGGTGCGGCGCTCGTCGGGCGCGACGACGAGCTCGACCTGCTCGTCGACGCGCTTCGGCGTTCGCGTCGCGACCGCTCGACGCAGCTCGTGACGCTCGTCGGCGTCCCCGGGATCGGCAAGAGCCGCCTCGTGTCCGAGCTCGGCCGTGTGGTGGACGAGGACGACGAGCTGATCACCTGGCGCCAGGGCCGCTGCCTTCCCTACGGCGACGGCGTCTCGTACTGGGCGCTCGGCGAGATCGTGAAGGCGCACGCCGGGATCCTCGAGTCGGATCCCGCCGACGAGACCGAGTCGAAGCTCCGGAGCGTGCTCGAGGCGATCGCGGAGGAGCCCGAGCGGGCATGGGTCGAGCGTCACCTGCGCCCGCTGGTCGGTCTCGGCCGGGTCGACGTTCGCGGCGACGAGCGCGGCGAGGCGTTCGCCGCGTGGCGGCGCTTTCTCGAGACGGTCGCCGAGAGCGGCCCGACGGTGCTCGTCTTCGAGGATCTCCACTGGGCCGACGACGGCCTGCTCGACTTCGTCGACGCGCTCGTCGACTGGGTCGACGGCGTGCCGCTCCTCGTAATCTGCACCGCCAGGCCCGAGTTGCTGGAACGCCGCCCCGGGTGGGGAGGCGGCAAGCGGAACGCGACGACCGTCTCGCTCGCCGCGCTCGACGACGACACCACCGCACGTCTCGTCCTCGCGCTGCTCGGGCGACCGGTGCTGGACGCCGAGACCCAGCAGGCGCTGGTCGAGCGAGCGGCCGGCAACCCGCTCTACGCCGAGGAGTTCGTGCGGATGCGGCAGGCGGGCGCCGCGGTCGACGAGCGGCTTCCGGACTCGGTGCAGGGGATCATCGCGGCGCGCATCGACCTGCTTCCCGCGACCGAGAAGGACCTGCTGCACACGGCCGCCGTGCACGGAAAGGTCTTCTGGTCGGACGCGCTCGCCTCCGCCGTCGACCTGGAGCCGTGGCGGCTCGGCGAGCTCTTGCGCTCGCTCGAGCGGAAGGAGTTCGTCCGGCGCGAGCACCGTTCCGCCGTTGCCGGTGCGACGCAGCACGCGTTCGTCCACGCGCTCGTCCGCGACGCGGCGTACAACCAGCTGCCGCGCTCCGCGCGTGCCGAACGGCACCTCGCGGCGGCAGAGTGGATCGAGTCGCTCCCGGACGACCGCGCCGAGGACCGGGCCGAGACCCTCGCGCACCACTACCTCACCGCGATCGAGCTCCGGCGTGCGGCAGGCGAGGCCGTCATCGCGCTGGGGCCGAGGGCCGTGCGGGCCTTGCAGGACGCCGGGGAGCGGGCGCTCGCGCTCGGCGCCTACGACGCCGCCACGTCGTTTCTGGAAAGGGCGCTGGCGCTGCTGCCCGGCGACGACGAGCCGTCTGCCGAGCTGCTCTTCCACGCGGGACGGGCGCTGGCCCACGCGGGAAGGCCCGGCGACCTCCTCGTGCGGGCGGTCGACGCGTTCGAGCGCGCGGGGGATCCGGAGCGGGCCGCCGAGGCGGCGGTCGACGCCAGCTGGCACGCGTGGCACACGCGCCCGGCCGAGGCGCGCGGACTGCTCGACCGCGCGACGGCCATCCTCGACGGACGGCCGCCGTCTCGCGCGACGGCGCTCGTCCTCGCCGAAAACGCGCGGATGCGCATGATGAACTTCCAGTTCGAGTCCGGGCGTCGCGAGGCGGAACGGGCGATCGAGCACGCACGAGCGATCGTCGACGTCGAGCTCGAGGCGGACGCGATCGTGACCAAGGCCGCGTGCATGGCGAAGGACGGCGACAGAAGTGCCATCGAGCTGTTCGATCGGGCGCTCGAGCTCGTCGGTCACGGCCGTGTGGCGGCACGCGCGTACACGAACCTCGGCGTCGCCTGGGCTGCCCTCGGCGACCTGGGGCGGGCGATCGACGTGTCGATCGAGGGCGCGGCGCGCGCGGCGCAAGACGGTGACCTTCAGGGCGCGGCATTCCTCCGCGGCAACGTCCTCGGCCTTCGTTTCGACGCAGGCGGCTGGGGGGAAGCTCTCCAAGAGGCGAACTCGCTGATCGGATCCCCCGGCTTCAACCGCCAGGAGTACCTGGCGCTCTTCGTTCGCGCGACCATTCTCGAGTCGCGCGGCGACCTGGACGCTGCGGGAGTCGACTTCGGGCTCGCCGTCGAGTCTGCCCGCGAGTCAGCCGAAGCCGCGGCCGTGCTGCCGGCGGTCGTCGGGCTCGCGGGGTTCCTCCGACGCCGCGGCCGGAGCGACGACGCAGCGGCCGCGCTCGACGAGGTCGTCACCGCGCTGGATGCGGCAGAGTCGGTCGGCGACGTCCAGGAGTTCCATGTCGAGCTCGTCGTCGAGCTGCTCGAGGCGGGCCGTCCGCGGGCGGCCGAGAGCATCGTCGCGCGTATGCCCGAAAGCCCCTGGCGAGACGCGTGTCGCGCACTCGTCGAGCGCGACGAGGCGCGGGCGGCAGACACGCTCGCGTCGATGGGGACGGAGCGGCTCGCCGCCGATCTTCGCCTCCGTGCGGCCAGGGGGCTGGCCGCGGCAGGGAGATTGGGCGAGGCGGAAGCGCAGCTCGGGCTCGCACGCCGCTTCTACGCCAAGGTCGGCGCGACGGCGTACCTCGCCGAGGCGGACGCGATCCTCGCCGCCGCAAGCTGACCGCGACCTAAGGTGTCCGACTGACGATCGGACACCGGGAGGTGGGTCATGGCGGAGCGCGAGGTCGACGTGGTCGTGATCGGCGCGGGCGCGCCGGGTGAGGTCATCGCCGGACGGCTCGGCGAGGCGGGGGTCGAGGTCGCGATCGTCGAGGAACGCCTCGTCGGAGGCGAATGCTCCTTCTTCGCCTGCATGCCGTCGAAGGCGCTCCTCCGGCCGCTCGAGGTGGCTGCTGAGGCTCGGCGGGTGCCGGGGGTCGCAACGGGAGGCCTCGAAGTGGACGCCGTCCTCGCACGTCGCGACGAGGTCGTGCACGGCCTGGACGACTCCACGCAGGTCCCGTGGCTCGAGGAGCGAGGCGTCACCCTCGTCCGCGGCCACGGGCGTCTGGACGGAGAGCGCCGCGTCCGTGTCGGAGACGACGTCCTCGTCGCGCGGCGCGCGGTCGTCGTCGCGACGGGCAGTTCCGCGACGATCCCTCCGGTCCCGGGCCTCACCGACGCGCGGCCGTGGACGAACATCGAGGCAACCACCGCGAAGCGGGTCCCGCGCCGGCTCTTCGTTCTCGGCGGTGGCGTCGTCGGGGTCGAGATGGCGCAGGCGTGGTCGTCGCTCGGGTCGCAGGTCACGCTGGTCCATCGCGGCGACCGCCTGATCGAGCGCGAGGAGCCGTTCGCGGGGGCTCAGGTGGAGGAGGCGCTCCGTGCGGCCGGGGTCGACGTCCGGCTCGCGACGGAGGTGAGCGCGGTCGGACGGAACGGCGCCGTCCGCGTCGAGCTCGGGGACGAGAGCGTCGAGGCGGACGAGATCCTCGTCGCGATCGGCAGGACGCCGCGCACCGCGGACATCGGGCTCGATACGCTCGGCATCGAGCCGGGCGGTCACCTGCGGGTCGACGACTCGCTGCGCGTCCCGGGGCACGAGACCTGGCTCTATGCGGTCGGCGACGTCAACGGCCGTGCCCTGCTCACGCACATGGGGAAGTACCAGGCGCGACTCGCGGCGGACTCCATCCTCGGCAAGGACGTGCAGCTCCGCTCGGACGGGGGCGCGTCGCCGCGGGTGATCTTCACCGACCCGCAGGTCGGCGCCGTCGGGCTGACCCTCGCCGCCGCGAGCGAGGAGGCCCTGCCTGTCCGGGCCGTCGACGTCGAGACGAGCGGGAACGCGGGCGGCTCGTTCGTCGGGCGCGGGGCGCCGGGCACCGCGCGGCTCGTCGTCGACGAGGAGCGCCGGGTGGTCGTCGGCGCGACGATCACCGGCTCGGAGGTCGCCGAGGCGCTGCACGCGGCGACGATCGCCGTCGTCGGGAAGGTGCCGCTCGAGGATCTCTGGCACGCGGTGCCGTCGTTCCCGACGCGCTCCGAGCTCTGGCTGCGCCTGCTCGAGGAGTACGGGATGTAGCGGCGTTCACCCGGGCCGGTCGGTGCCCCGCGCCGCAGCACGGGACACCGACCGAGTGCCGGCCCGGGAACCGCTAGCCGGTGACCGGCGGCTCGAACGCGCCGATCACGCCGATCCGGGCGGTGTTGCACGCCTTCGCGCTCGTGATCTTCACGAGCATGATCCCCGCCTTGCGCGGTGCGATCGAGAAGCGCGCGACGCCCTGGGCGTTCGTCTTGACGACCTTGCTCAGGCCCTTACCCGTGAAGCGGACGGCGACGCCCTTGACCGGGTTCCGCGACTGCGTCACCTTGGCGATCACGAGCTGGCGGCTGCCGGTCGCTTTCACCATTCCCGGCGTGACCCTGAGGACACGGCACATGGGGGCGTGCGCTGCGGGCTTGGGCTTGGGCTTCGCCACCGGCTTCGGCTTCGGCTTCGGCGTCGGAGCCGCGGTCGGCGGCGTCGCCGGAGACGTGACGAGCGTCGACGCGTCGTCCGTGTTGTTCGTCCCGTTCGTGTCCTTGCCGTCACCCGTGGCGGTGGCCGAGTTGACGTAGGTCCCGGGTTGTGCGACCCGGGCGGTCAGCACGATCGACCGCTCGACCCCGGGGCCGAGCGTGCCGAGCGAGCAGCTCAGGAGCGCCGGTGTGACGGTGCAGGAGCCGTTCACGGGCTGCGTGACGGCGAGGAACGTGACCCCGCCCGGCGCTGCGTCCGTGACGACGACGTTGTGCGCCTGGTTCGGGCCGTCGTTCCGCACGAGCACCGTGTAGGTGACCTCCGCCTGGCCGTTGACGAGCCCGACCTGCGGTGTCGCTTCCTTGATCACCCGCACGTCCATGAACTCGTCCGACTTCACCGTCGGAGGCGGAGGCGTCGGCGTGACGCAGTTGCCGTGCTCGTCCTTCACGAGACCACCCGGCACGGACGCCTGGTTGCCGTCGATGTTCGGGCAGACGTCGGTCGGGGGCGGGGTGGGCGTGACGCAGTTGCCCTGCTCGTCCTTGACCATGCCGCCCGGAACCTCGGACTGGTTGCCCTCGATGTTCGGGCACACGTCCACCGGCGGTGGCGGCAGGCACTCGCCCAGCTTCGCCCCGTGCAGGAGGTAGTAGATCTTCTGAACCAGGTTGAGCCCGGTCAGCGTCTCGCCCTTGTAACAGACCGTGTAGGTCGGCGGGGGCGGCGGGACGGGGAAGCAGAGTTTCCCGATCGCGAAGTAGCCTTCGGGCACCGTCGCCTGGTTCCCCGCGATGTTCAGGCACTTGTCCACCGGCGGTGGGATCACGACGCACTGTCCGTCCACGAGCGTGTAGCCCTCGGGCACGGTCGGCTGCGGTCCGTTCAGGTTCGGGCACACGTCAACGGGAGGAGGGAGAACACAGTTCCCCTGCTGGTCCTTGAGCATCCCGTCGGGGATCTGTCCCTGGTTGCCGTCGATGTTCGGGCACACGTCCGTCGGCGGCGCCTGCGGCTGCGGACACTCGGAGACGCTCGGCTCGGCCGGGTGCTCATTCGCCTCGTGCTCGGGGCCGATCACGTACGAACGCCCCTGTGCATCGGCGAAATACGACCCTACGCCCTGGTAGTTCGGGATCGAGTTGATCGACACGTCGATCGGGTTGCCGCCGGTCTGCAGGCGCTCGTTGACACCCGGGGTGCCGACGTACTTGCAGACGAAGACTTTGCCGGCGTTGTCGGTCGCGCGGAACACGACGCTCGAGCCGGAGTTCCCAACGTCGACGCTCGCGGAGGTGGCGCTCACGACGGCGAGCGCCGCGATCACCGTCAGGGCCGCGAAGACTCCCAGGCGTCGGAGACGCCCGTTTCGGATGCGATGCATTTGCTCTTCCCCCTCGCTCGCCCCGCTGAGCGGGGCGACGCTTGTGTGGCACTCTCTCCACGTCTCACGGTATGGCCATTTCGGGGGAGCGCTGCCCCTAGAACGAGGGGTTTCGTACCCCTCTTGGGTCTAGGCCGGAGCCGGGCGACCGGGGGAGATACGCTCGCGCACGTGCGCAGGGTCGCGGCGACGCGTTACGTGACGCCCCTGCGGGAGGGTGGATCGCTGCCCGCGCTCGTCGAGGCGGACGATGACGGGCTGTACGTGCTGAAGTTCCGCGGGGCCGGGCAGGGGCCGAAGGCGCTCGTCGCGGAGGTGGTCGTCGGCGAGCTCGCCCGCGCGCTCGGGTTTCCCGTGCCGGAGCTCGTCGCTGTCGAGCTCGATCCCGCGATCGGGCGCGCCGAGCCCGATCCCGAGATCCAGGACCTGCTGCTCGCAAGCGGCGGCCTCAACCTGGGGGTCGACTTCCTGCCCGGAGCACTGCCCTTCAGCCCGGCCGCCGGGCCGCCGCCGTCGGCGGATCTCGCGGCCGACGTCGTCTGGCTCGATGCGCTCGCGACGAACGTCGACCGCACGGCGCAGAACCCGAACCTGCTCTGGTGGCACGACCGGCTCTGGCTGATCGACCACGGGGCCGCGCTCTACTTCCATCACGCCGAGGACGTCTCACCGGCGCACGCGCGCGGACGTTTCGAGGCGGTGCGCGACCACGTGCTGCTGCCGTATGCGTCGTCGATCGCGGATGCGGACGGCCGGCTCGCAGGCGGCATCACGCGCGACGTGGTCGAACGGATCGTCGCCGACGTGCCGCCCGAGTGGCTCGGTTCGGGCGGGGGAGCGGTGTACGTCGACTACCTCTCACGGCGTCTCGAGGCGCCGCGCGAGTTCGTGGAGGAGGCAGAGTCCGCCCGTGGCTGAGCCGTTCTCGTACGCGATCCTGCGCCTCGTGCCGGACATCGAGCGCGGCGAGCGGCTCAACGTCGGCGTCGTGCTCTTCTGCCGGCCGCTCGACTTCGTGGGTGCGCGGACATGGCTCGAGGAGGGCAAGGCGCGGGCGCTCGGGGCCGACCTCGACATCGAGGCCGCGCGTCGGCATCTCGCCGCGATCGAGCGCGTCGCCGCCGGGGACGCCGCCGCCGGCCCGATCGCCGCCCTCGACACGACGGCGCGGTTCCACTGGCTCGTCGCTCCGTCGAGCACGATCGTCCAGCCTTCCCGGGTGCACACCGGCCTGTGCGACGACCCGGCCGCGTGTCTCGACGAGCTGTTCGAGCGTCTGGTGCGCTGATGCTCGATCCCTCGCTGCCCGTCCCGTCCGTCGGGCGCACGTTCGCGGCCAGGCGCCGCGTGCGACTCGCGGACATGGACGAGACCGGTCGGCTGCGGCTCGACGCCGTGGCGCGGTTCCTGCAGGACGTCGCGATCGACGACGTCCAGGAGACGGGGTGGGGCCTGCCCGACCACCTCTGGTTCGTGCGCCGGATCCGGATCGAGGTGCGCGCGCCGTTCGTCGAGGATCGAGAGGCCGGCCTGCTCACGTGGTGCAGCGGGCTTGCGGCGATCGCCGCGGGCCGCCGCTGGTCGCTCGAGGGCGACCGTGGCGGCCGCATCGAGGTCGACAGCGTCTGGATCCACCTCGGTCCCGAGCAGCGACCTGCACGGATCGAGTCGTTCGGCATCTACGCCGAGGCGACCGGCGGCCGTCCGGTCTCCACTCGGCTCGAGCTGCCGCCACCGCCCGACGACGCTCCGAGCTCGACGTGGGCGCTCCGCTCGACCGACGTCGACCTCCACGGCCACCTGAACAACGCCGTCTACTGGCAAGCGGTAGAGGACGTCGCGCGCAGCGAGGACGTCGATCTCGCGGCGCCGGTCGTCGCGGAGCTCGACTACCGCGATCCGATCGACCTCGCCGACCGCGTGGACCTCGCGACCTCGCGTACCGGCGCTACGGTCTCGCTCGGCTTCCGCGTCGGCGGCGCCGTCAGGGCAGTCGCGCGCATCGGACCACCGTCCGAGCGCTGAACGTCGTCAGGCGGCCTCCAACGGCAGGAGGCAGGCGAGCAGCCGCACGCGGCGGGCGCCGTCGGGCACGTCGTCGGAGCTGCGGGTGAGGTACGGCGCGAGGAGCGTCTCGAGCTCCTCCTGCACCGCACGGAGCTCCTCCGCCGTGAGCCGGACGCCCGCGTTGAGGAGGCCCGCGGCTCGCGCCCACTCGACGTCGAGACGAGGCTCCGTCTCCTCGACCCAGCGCCGCGGGACGTCCGAGTACTGCAGCAGCATCGTCGTCGAGAGCGCCCGTGCAGCGGCCTGGGCGTCCGGCGGCTCGTTGCACGAGGCGGGCCTCGACGTCGGCCTCCGGCGCCCCGACGTCGGCCGCGAGGGCGGACGTCGGGAGGACGGAGGTCGGCCGGAGCCGGTCGTTCAGGGCGAGCGCTAGGGGATCGGCGAGCGCACGGAACTCGTTCGCCAGCGTGAGGACGAGGTCGCCGACGGCGTTGATCTCCGGCACGGCGCGCACCGTATCGCCGACGCCGGGCTAGCGCCGAGGGCGGAGCGCTGCGAACGGATCGGTGATCGCGAGCCGGTCGTCGCGGAAGCGGAAGACCTCGGCCGGCCGCCCCCCGGCGCGGCCCGAGGGCCGCCGGTCGCCGGTCGGCTCGATGACGGCGCGACGCTCGAGCACGCGACGGAGGTTTGTGGCGGAGACCTCGTGGCCGAGCGCCGCGACGTACACCTCGCGCAGCTCGGCGAGCGTGAAGGTCGGCGGTGCGAGCGCGAACCCCGCGTTCGAGTACGAGAGCTTGCCGCGCAGCCGGTCTCGTCCGGCGAGCACGATGCCGCCGTGGTCGAAGGCGGTTGGCGGCAGGTCGTCGACCGGATGCCACCGCGTGTCCACGGGAACGCCCGGGTCGACGCCGAGCTCCACCAGTCCGAGATACGCGGTCGCGAGCTCCCATGCGGTCGGGTCGCGCGCAGGGTCGCTGTAGGTCGCGAGCTGCTCGAGGTGCGACACCTCGCGCACGTCGACCTTCGCCGCGAGATGGCGCCGGATCGAGGCCTCGAGCGTCTCGCCGGGCTCGAGCAGGCCGCCGGGGAGTGCCCAGGCGCCGCGGAACGGGTCGCGACCCCGTTCCCACAGCAGGACCTGGAGCGACCCGTCACGCACCTGCAGGACGACGGCGAGGCTCGCATGACGTGGTCTGGTAGACTCGGGCGACAGTTTGCGACTCATAGGCAAAAACTAGCGGAAAACCAGGAGCGACTTCGATGACACGACCGTTCAACCGCCTTCTCGCCGGCGCGGCGCTCGTGCTGGCCGGCACGGCGCTCGCCGCGGGCTGCGGCGGCAGCGACGAGGCCGGTGGCACGACGACCGACACCGAGACGACGACCACCGCGCCCGCCTCCGACCTGCGGGTCGCGCTCGTCGCGGATGCGGGGCAGCTCAACGACAACGGGTTCAACGAGCTCGCCTACAAGGGCTTGAAGCGCGCGCAGCGCGTGCTCGGGGTCGAGGGCCGGGTCGTCGAGGCGAAGAGCGCAGCGGACTACATCCCCAACATGTCGACCTTGGCGCGCCAGGGCTACGACCTCGTCATCGGCGTCGGGTTCGCGCAAGGCGACGCGATCGCAGCGACCGCCAAGCGCTTTCCGGACACGCACTTCGCCATCGTCGACGTCGACCAGTCCTCGCTGAAGGGCAAGCCCGCGAACGTCCAGGGGCTGCTCTTCCGCGAGGAGCAGGTGGGCTACCTCGTCGGCTACCTCGGCGCGCTCGAGGCGAAGCGTGCCGGATCCGAGTCGATCAGCGCCGTCGGCGGCTTCAAGGAGCCTCCGGTCGATCGTTTCATCGCGGGCTACCGCGCGGGCGCCGAGGCGGCCGTCCCCGGGACGAAGGTGAAGTGGGGCTATTCCCAGGACTGGGAGGACCAGGCGAAGTGCAAGGAGCTCGCGCTGAACCAGATCGCGGCCGGCTCGAAGGTCGTCTTCCAGGTCGCCGGCGGTTGCGGCCTCGGCGCGATCTCCGGTGCGAAGGACAAGGGCGTCTGGGCGATCGGGGTCGACGGCGACCAGTCGTTCCTCGGCCCGCACGTGCTCACGAGCGCGCTCAAGGGCGTCGACAGCGCTGTCTTCCTGACGATCAAGGCGGTGCAGGACGGGACGTTCACGGGCGGCGGGAACACGGTCTTCGGCCTCGACCAGGACGGCGTCGGCCTCGGCACCCTCAGCCCGAAGGCGAACGCCGACGATGTGGCGGCGACCGAGAAGGTGAAGCGCGAGATCGCCGACGGCCAGATCACCGGTATCCCGAAGACCCTGAGCTGACGCGGGGGGGCGCTGCGCTCGCGCCGCGCCCCCCCGCGTCGTCCGCTAGGCCGTCCGGACCGAGTACACCGGCGGCAAGTGGTCGGCCACCTGCCGCCAGCTCGCGCCGGCGTCGGCCGAGCCGAACACCTCACCCGAGGTCGCGCCGAAGTAGAGCTCCATGCGCTCGCCCTCGCCGGCGTTGTCGAACGCCTCCCGGAGGATCGTGAGGTAGGACTGGCCGGGGAGGCCGTCGCCGCGGGCGGTCCACGTGGCGCCGGCATCGCGCGTCTCCCAGACGCGCACGGCGCCCTCCGGCGGCGTCCGGTCCTCCGCGCCGATCAGCGGGATGACGTACGCGCTGTCGGGGTCGGACGGGTCGACGACGATGGGGAAGCCGAAGTCGGAGGGCAGCCCCTCGCCGACGTCGATCCAGTTCTCCCCGCCGTCGTCCGAGCGGTAGACGCCGCCGTGGAATTGCATGAAGAGCCGCTCCGGATTCGCGGGCGAGCGGCGCACGTCGTGGACGCAGTGCTGGATCGGGTTGTCGCGCGCCTCCTCGGGGAGGTACCCGGGCTCGATCCCGGTGTTCGAGTGCCGCCACGTCTCCCCGCCGTCGTCCGACAGCCAGACTCCGACGGACGAGATCGCCACGAGCAGGCGTGACGGGTCGCCGTGCCACGGCGCGATGGTGTGGAGGCAGAGCCCGCCGTTTCCGGGGCTCCAGTCGGGGCGCGTGGGGTGATCCCAGAGCCCGCGGTTGAGCGACCAGGTGAGACCGCCGTCACGGCTCTCGAAGAGCGGGCCGGGATCGCCGCCGGCGTAGAGCACGCCGTCCGCCTCGCCCGGGACGATCACCCAGAGTCGCTCGAGTGCCTGCTCGTCCCCCTCGGGCAGGGTCGTGCCCTCGGCTTGCTCCCACTCGCCGGTCGGGTCGTCCGTGACCCAGATGCGGGGGCCGTAGAACCACGACGTGACCGACGCGAGGTAGCGCCCGGTGCGCGGGTCGCGCATCGCGTACTCGACGCTCTGGCCCGCGAACGCGCGCGCGGTGATCTCGAACCCCGCCGGCCCGCCGTCGCCGTCGCCCTCGAGGCGGAACAGGCCCTTCTTCGTGCCCACCAGCAGTTCGGTCAACTCATCCTCCCGTGATCGCGGGGAGCACTTGCACCCGGTCGGCGTCGCCGACCGGTGTCCGCCTCTCCCCGGGTGTGCCGTTGACGAAGACGTTCACGTGCTCGCGGATCCGGCCCTGCTCGTCGAGTACCCAACCGGCGATCGGGGGATGCGCCTGCTCGAGCGCCCCGAGCACCTCACCGACGGTGGCGCCCGGGATCGCGTGGGTGCGGCCGCCGCACAACTCTGAGAGCGGGGCACGGAGCATCACCTGCGCCATGGGGCGATCCTAGGACGGGTCATGATCGTGAGACGTACGGTTCACACGAATATCGACAGCTCGCGCCGTCGAAGCTCATCGGCCGCCTGCGAGGTCCGCGCTCAGCGCCGGAGGAGCAGGTTGAGCACGATCGTGCCCACGATCGAGACGATGAGCATCAGGCCGATCGGGACCAGGACGGTGACGTTGTCGGACTTCCACCTGAACGTCCCCGGCACGTGGTCGACGCCGAGCCTTGCGAGCAGGAGCGCACCGAGCCCGACGACCGCGAGTACGCCCGCCGCGACGAGCAGGATCTTGCCGGCGGTCTCCACCCGCTCAGCGTATGCGCGTCACGCCGGAAACTCCACCACCCCGTGCGGCGATCCGTAGGCGCCGAGAAGATCGAGATACGGCTGCGCGGGAAACGCCTCGGGGCCGAGCACGCCCGTCCCCGACCAGGCACCGGCCGCGAGGAGCTCGAGTGCGACCGAGGGGTTCAGCGCCGTCTGCCAGACGACCGCCTGGTGGCCGTACTCGCGCATCGACCACTCGTTGTCGACCACGTGGTACAGGTAGGTCTTCCGCGGACTGCCGTCGACGCCGGTGCCCGTGACGAGCGTCCCCGCGCACGTCTTGCCGCTCATCCGCTCGCCGAGCGTCGCCGGATCCGGCAGCGCCGCCGCCACGACGTCGCGCGGCGCCACCTCGACACCCTTCACGCGGATCGGCTCCTTCCCGTCGAGCCCCAGCCGGTGCAGCGTCTTCAGCACCTCGATGAACTCGTCACCGAGCCCGTACTTGAAGGTCACGCGCCGACAGTCGACCCAGCGCGGCACGAGGAGCACCTCCTCGTGCTCGACGTTGACGCACTCGACCGGCCCGATCCCCTCGGGGAAGTCGAATGTCTCCGGCTCGGAGAACGGCTCCGTCGTGAACCAGCCGCGCTCGTGCTCCCAGATCACGGGCGGGTTGAGACATTCCTCGATCGTCGTCCAGATGGAAAACGTCGGCGCGAAGTCGTAGCCCTCGACGACGAGACTCGCGCCGTCGCGGACGCCGACCTCGTCGATCTCCGAGAACAGCGCGTCGGCCGCGTGGCGTGCGAAGACGTCCGCGGCGCCCGGCTCGACCCCGATCCCGACGAGCGCGAGGAGCCCTTTCTCCTCCCAGGCCGCGGCGCGCTCGAACTGGTAGTCGCCCAGCTTGACGCCCGTGAGCTCGAACGGCTTCTCCGCGTGCGGCTCGGACAGGGTCATCGCCATGTCGAGGTACGTGACGCCCGCGTCGAAGCAGGCGTCGAACACAGGGACGTTGAAGACCGGGTCGACGGCGTTCAGCACGGCATCCGGCCGCGTCTCGCGGATCAGCTCGGACACGGCGTCGCGGCTCGAGGCGTCGATCCGGTGCGCCGAGAAGCGCCCGTCGTCGAGCGAGGCGACGAGCGACGCCGGGCGCGCCGCGTCGTAGTCGGCGAGTGCGCAGTGCTCGAAGAAGCTGCGTCGCGCCGCGATCGCGGCGAACGCCGAGCCGACTCCTCCGGTGCCGACCACGAGGATGCGCATGCGCGCAGGTTCTATCGGATCACCGGGCAGCGTCCACGCGCAATGATGTGCGTCGTGAACGACGCAGGTCGACCGGGTGAGGGTGTTGCGACCGCGAATGCGGGCGCCTTTAGGGATGTGCCCTCGCCGCAGGCGAGGGATCGAGCCGCGGGATTCGGCTCCTGCCGAATCCCGCCTGGCGAAGGAGGGCGATGAGCGTTTCGGTGGCGCAGCAGAAGATGTTCGTCGACGGCGAGTTCGTCGACGCCCTCTCGGGCGAGACGATGGAGGTGCTGAATCCGGCGACGGGCGAGGTCATCGCGGAGGTGCCGCGGGCCGGGGAGGAGGACGTCGACCGCGCGGTCGCCGCGGCCGAGAGGGCGTGGGAGACGTGGCGCGAGAAGACGCCGAAGGACCGGATGGAGCTCCTGCTCGGGCTCGCCGACGTGATCGACGAGAACGCCGAGGAGCTCGCCCGCCTCGAGTCGCGGAACGTCGGCAAGCCCTGGTGGGTCGCCGTCGACGAGCCGGGCCTGATGTCCGACAACCTTCGCTTCTTCGCCGGCGCGGCGCGGAACCTCGAGGGCAAGGCCGCCGCCGAGTACGTCGAGGGCTACACCTCGATGATCCGCCGCGAGCCGCTCGGCATCGTCGCCGGGATAGCGCCGTGGAACTACCCGCTCTTCATGGTCGTCTGGAAGATGGGCCCGGCGCTCGCCGCCGGCAACGTCCAGATCGTCAAGCCGGCCGAGCAGACGCCGCTGACGGTGCTGCGCTTCGTCGAGCTGGCGCAGGAGATCCTCCCGAAGGGCGTCCTCCAGGTCGTGACCGGGGACGGCGTTCCTGCCGGCGATCGCCTGGTACGGCATCCGTCGGTGCGCCTCGTCTCGCTCACGGGCGACACGGCGACCGGGAAGCTGATCGCGAAGAACGCGGCCGACACCGTCAAGCGCGTGCACCTCGAGCTCGGCGGCAAGGCGCCGATGGTGGTGCTCGACGACGCCGACCCCACGACCGTCGCGGAGGCGATCAAGGTCGGCGGCTTCTTCAACTCCGGCCAGGACTGCACCGCCTCCTCGCGGATCCTCGTCTCGGAGCGCATCTACGACGACGTGCTCTCGGCGAGCGTCACGGCGGTCGAGGGGATGTCCGTCGGCGACCCGGCGACCGACGACGAGATCGGCATGGGCCCGGTCATCTCGGAGGAGCAGCAGCAGCGGGTGCTCGGCTTCCTCGAGCGGGCGCAGGACGCCAAGGCGACCGTCGTCACCGGCGGCGGCGCACTCGGTGACCGCGGCTTCTTCGTGGCGCCGACCATCGTCACCGACGTCGCGCAGGACGCCGAGATCGTGCAGAACGAGGTCTTCGGCCCCGTCGTCACGATGCAGCGGTTCGCCTCCGACGACGAGGCGGTCGCGATGGCCAACGGCGTCCGGTACGGCCTCGCGTCGTCGGTCTTCTCCGAGAACGTCGGCCGCGCGATGAAGGTCGCGGCCCGGCTCGACTTCGGCACCGTGTGGGTGAACGAGCACCTGTTCCCGCTCACCTCCGAGATGCCGCACGGAGGCTTCAAGGAGTCGGGCTACGGCAAGGACATGTCGCTCTACTCGATGGAGGAGTACACGCGGATCAAGCACGTCTGCGTCAAGCTCTCCTGACGAAGCGCGTGCCGCGGCGCCTTGTTGCGGTTTGCGAGCCCGTTTGGTAGGAAGGCCTCGCATTGCGCAGCCAATCGGAGGTCAGGGCGTCGAGGGAAGCAAGCCCGCCGGGGGTCGGTCGCGGAGGTCAGGCGCGGCGCGGCCCCGTCTCGCGCGCGCCCGAGCTCGATCGGGTCGACCGCGGGATCATCCACGCGCTCCAGCGCAACGGCCGCGAGTCGTTCCGGCGGATCGCGGCCGACCTCGGCGTCTCGGAGGCGACCGTGCGGGCGCGATACGGCCGACTCTGCGACCAGAGCATCCTGCAGGTCACGGGCGTCACGAACCCGCTCGGGCTCGGCTTCGACTCCTGGGCGATGGTCGGGATCCGCACGAGCGGTCCGCCGGAGGTCGTCGCGGACGAGCTCTCCCAGTGGGAGGAGGCCGACTACGTCGTGGTCACCACGGGCCGCTTCGACCTACTCGCAGAGGTCGTCTGCGCCGACCGCAGGGGGCTGCTCGACGTGACCAACCGCATCCGGTCGCTCCCCGAGGTCGTCTCGACCGAGACGTTCCTGTACCTCGAGCTCTGGAAGCAGCTCTACGACTGGGGCGTGGGCGACCGCGGTGAGGCGAACGCGGCCGCCCACGGCGACCGCGACGCGGTTGCGGCGCCGGCCGAGGAGAGCGCGTGAGTGAGAGCACGATGACGCCGGACGTCCGGCTCGAGGAGGTCGTGAAGGACTTCAGCGGCGTGCGGGCCGTCGACGGCATCTCTCTCGAGATCCCGCGCGGCGCGTTCTTCGCGCTGCTCGGCCCGTCCGGCTGCGGCAAGACGACGACCCTGCGGATGATCGGCGGCTTCGAGGAGGCGACGTCGGGGCGGATCTTCCTCGGCGACCGCGACGTCGTCGGCCTGCCGCCGTACAAGCGGGACGTCAACACGGTCTTCCAGAGCTACGCGCTCTTCCCCCACATGGCGGTTGCCGACAACGTCGCGTTCGGGCTCGAGCGGAAGCGAATGCCGAAGGGGGAGGTCTCCACGCGCGTCGCCGAGATCCTCGAGCTCGTCGATCTCGCCGGCCTCGAGGGTCGCAAGCCGCGCGAGCTCTCCGGCGGCCAGCAGCAGCGCGTCGCGCTCGCGCGGGCGATCGTGAACAACCCGCGCGTGCTCCTGCTCGACGAGCCGCTCGGCGCGCTCGACCTCAAGCTGCGCAAGCAGATGCAGCTCGAGCTGAAGCGCATCCAGAACGAGGTCGGCATCACGTTCGTCCACGTCACGCACGACCAGGAAGAGGCGATGACGATGGCCGACACGATCGCCGTCATGAACGGCGGCCGGATCGAGCAGCTCGGGACGCCGGCAGACCTCTACGAGCGCCCGCGGACGGCATTCGTCGCCGGCTTCCTCGGCAAGTCGAACCTGCTCGAGGGGACGATCGCGGGCGACGGCGTGATCCGGCTCGTCGACGGCTCGGAGCTCCGCGCGTCCACGAACGGCTCGCGCGGCACCGTCTCGATCGGCGTGCGGCCCGAGAAGATCAGCCTGCGCGACGGGGGCGTCAACCGGCTCTCGGGCAAGGTGAAGGAGTCTGCGTACATCGGCGTCGCGACCGAGGTCGTCGTGGCGACTTCGGTGGGAGAGATGACCGTGTTCCACCAGAACGTCGAGGCGGGGGGCGTCGCGCCGGCGCCGGGGAGCCAGGTGACCCTGTCGTGGGCGCCCGAGGCGACGTTCGTCGTCGATCGAGGAGAGGAGCAGGCCGAATGACCATGCGGATCACCAGACGGGAGCTCGTTCAGCGCGGTGCGGCCGGCGTCACGATCCTGAGCCTGCCCGGGCTCCTCGCCGCGTGCGGCGGCTCGTCCGGCGGCGGCGGTGGGAACGGCGAGGTCGCCGACGTGCTCCGCTTCTCGAACTGGCCGCTCTACATCGACTTCGACGAGAAGACGAAGAAGCATCCAACTCTCGACCAGTTCACGGCGAAGACGGGGATCAAGGTCGACTACTTCGAGGACATCAACTCGAACGCGGAATACTTCGGCAAGATCCAGCGCCCGCTGTCCCAGGGCCAGTCGATCGACCGGGACATCATCGTCCTCACGGACAACGAGCGCTTCCTCGGACTGATGATCGACAAGGGCTGGGTGCAGGAGCTCGACAAGAGCCTGATCCCCAATTTCTCGAACCTGATCGACGCCCAGGCGAGTCCGCCGTTCGACCCCGATCGCAAGTACTCGCTCCCGTGGCAGTCGGGCATGACCGGGATCGCCTGGAACGAGAAGGAGACCGGGCCCGTCACCTCGATCACGCAGCTGTTCGAGGACCCGAAGCTCAAGGGGAGGGTGACGGCGCTGAACGGCATGGGTGACACGCCGGGGCTCGTGATGCTCGACAACGGCGACGATCCCTCCAACGTCACGGATGCGACATGGAACGCCGCGGTCGACCGGATCCAGAAGGCAGTCGACTCCGGCCAGATCCGCCGCTTCACCGGGAACGACTACGCCCAGCCGCTGTCGCAGGGCGACCTGGCGGCGGCGATCGCGTGGTCCGGCGACATCTACCAGCTGCTCTCGTCGAACCCGAGCCTGAAGTGGGCGCTGCCGACGAAGGGCGGGATCATCTGGACCGACAACATGATCATCCCGACGGGCGGCAGCGTCCCGACGGCGTCGACGTACATGAACTTCGTCTACGACCCGAAGATCGCGGCGCAGATCACCGCCTACGTGGCGTACGTGCCGCCGGTCAAGGGAACGAGGGAGATCCTCTCGAAGTCGGATCCGAAGATCGCGAGCAGCCCACTCGTCTTCCCGTCCGACGAGGTGCTCGCCAGCACGCACCAGTACGACTCGGCGGCGCTCAACAACCAGACGTACATCGAGCAGTGGCAGAAGGTCCTCGGGGCCTGAGCCCGCGGGTCGTGCGTTGACGTTTCTCCACCGTCACAAGGGGCTGACCCCCTACCTGCTCCTCCTGCCGGGGATCGTGTGGCTGACGCTCTTCTTCGTCGCGCCTCTCGGCTTCCTCGGCTACCAGTCCCTCCAGACGGGGACGTTCGACACCGGATACACGTTCGACTGGGCGTTCTCGAACTACTGGAACGCGATCAGCGACTACAACGAGCAGTTCGTGCGCTCGTTCGTCTACGCCGGCATCGCCACGATCCTGGCGCTGCTCGTCTCGTACCCGCTCGTGTACTGGATCGCGTTCCGCGCGGGACGTTGGAAGAACGTGTTCCTGATCCTGATCGTGGCACCGCTCTTCGTGACGTATCTCGTGCGGACGCTCGCGTGGCTGAACATCCTCGCCGACCAGGGCCCGGTCGTCGGCTTCCTGCGCGACATCCACGTGCTCGGCCCCGACGGGCGCCTGCTCGCGACCTCCGTCGCGGTCGTCGCGGGCATCACCTACAACTTCCTGCCTTTCATGGCGCTCCCGCTCTACGTGTCGCTGGAGCAGATCGACGCCCGCCTGCTCGAGGCCGCCGAGGATCTCTACGCGAGCAAGCGTCAGGCGTTCCTCCGCGTCACGCTTCCACTCTCCGCCCCGGGGATCGTGGCGGGGACGCTGCTCACGTTCATCCCGGCGGCAGGCGACTTCATCAACGCGCAACTCCTCGGGACGCCCCGCCAGTACATGGTCGGCAACGTGATCCAGTCGAAGTTCCTCGACGTGCTGGACTATCCCGCCGCTGCCGCGTTGTCGTTCATCCTGATGGCCCTGATCCTGGCGGGACTGCTCGTCTACGCCCGCATCGTCGGCACCGAGAGGCTGACCGGCTGATGCGCTGGGTCAGGCGTCACCTGCTGCCGGCGTACGCATTCCTCGCGTTCTGCTACCTGCTGCTGCCGATCGGGGTCGTGATCCTCTTCTCGTTCAACGCGCCGAGCGGGCGCTTCAACTACGTCTGGGAGGGCTTCACCTTCGACAACTGGATCCACTGGGACGCTCCGTCGGGGATCCAGTCGGCCGTGATGAAGTCGCTCGAGATCGGGGTGATCTCGACGATCGCCGCCACGGCACTCGGGACGTTGCTCGCGCTTGCGATCGTGCGTCACCGGTTCCGTGGGCGCGGCGCCACGAACATGCTGATCTTCCTGCCGATGTCGACGCCCGAGATCGTGCTCGGCGCATCGCTTCTGACGCTGTTCCTCAACCGGCAGATCGTGACGGGATTCGGGACGATCTTCATCGCCCACGTGATGTTCATCGTCAGCTACGTCGTCGTCACGGTGAAGGCGCGGTTGATCGACTTCGACCGCCACCTCGAGGAGGCGGCGATGGATCTCGGCGCGAACGAGTGGGTGACGTTCCGCAAGGTGACGCTGCCGCTGCTCGCACCCGCCATCCTGAGCGCCGCGCTGCTCGGGTTCGCGCTGTCGATCGACGACTTCGTGATCACGTACTTCGTCTCCGGGCCGACGCAGACGTTCCCGCTCTTCGTCTGGGGAGCGGCGCGCGTCGCCGTGCCGCCGCAGGTGAACGTCGTCGCCAGCGCCATCTTCCTGGTCGCGGTGCTCGTGATGATCGGGAACGTGCTGTGGGGGCTCCGCGCGCGCCGTGCCCGCGAGTCGATGCCTGCGGCAGTCCCGCTCCCCGAAGCGCTCCCACGACCGGAGGCCGCATGACCCAGACCGTCGCCGCAGACCTGCAGCAGCTCGCCAAGGACCACCTGTGGATGCACTTCACGCGCATGAGCGGGTACCGCGACACCGAGATCCCCGTGATCGTGCGCGGGGACGGGTGCTACCTCGAGGACGCCAACGGCAAGCGCTACCTCGACGCGCTCGCCGGCCTCTTCTCGGTGAACATCGGCTACGGCTTCGGCGAGGAGATCGGGCAGGCGGCGCTCGAGCAGATGCGCGAGCTGCCGTTCTACACGAACTGGACGTACGCCCATCCGCGCGCGATCGAGCTCGCGACCGAGGTCGCGTCGCTCGCCCCCGGCGACCTGAGCCGCGCGTTCTTCGTCTCCGGCGGCTCGGAGGCGGTCGAGTCGGCGTGGAAGCTCGCGCGCCAGTACTACCTCGCGCGCGGGCAGAAGCGGCTGCGCACGTTCGCCGTCTCGACGCCCGAGCGGGACCACGATGCGATCGCCGCGAACCTGGCGACGCCGCCCCGCCGCTACAAGGCGATCACGCGCTCGACGGCGTACCACGGGACGACCCTCGGCGCGCTGTCGCTGACCGGGATCCCCGCGATCAGGATGCCGTTCGAGCCGCTGCTCCCCGAGGTGCGGAACGTCCGCAACACGAACCGCTACCGGCGGCCCGACGGCGAGACCGAGGAGGAGTTCACCGCCGACCTGCTCGCCGAGCTGGAGCGGACGATCGAGTCGATGGGGCCCGAGACCGTGTGCCTCGTGCACATGGAGCCGGTGCAGAACTCGGGCGGCGCCTTCACCGCGCCGGTCGCGTACTGGAAAGGCGTGCGGGACCTCTGCGACCGCTACGACATCCTCCTCTCGGCCGACGAGGTGATCACCGGGTTCGGGCGGATCGGCGCCTGGTTCGCCTCGGAGCGCTACGACATCCGGCCCGACATCATCACGTCCGCGAAGGGCCTCTCGTCCTCGTACGCGGCGATCGGCGCGGTGATCGCGACCGACCGCGTCGCCGAGCCGTTCCTCGAGGGCCCGTCGATGTACACGCACGGCATCACGTTCGGCGGACACCCGGTGCAGTGCGCGGTCGCCCTCAAGAACATCGAGATCATGAAGCGCGAGCGGGTCGTCGAGCACGTCCGCGAGACGGAAGACGTCTTCCGCGCCAAGCTCGAGACGTTGCTCGACCTCGACATCGTCGGCGACGTCCGCGGCGCGGGGTTCTTCTACGCGCTCGAGCTCGTCAAGGACTCCGAGACGAAGCAGACGTTCGACGACGCCGAGTGCGAGGCGCTGCTCCGTGGCTACCTCTCGCCTGCGTTCTTCGACGCGGGCCTCATCTGCCGCGCAGACGATCGCGGCGACCCCGTCGTGCAGATCTCGCCGCCGCTCGTCGCGGGCGAAGCCGAGATGGACGAGATCGTCGGAATCCTCGGCGACGTGCTCTCGGAAGCGCAGCGGCGTCTCTGACCTGCGCGCGTAACCGTCCTCTAACCGGTTTCGGGGACATCCCGCAACCCGGGGTAGGGTTTTCCGCACCACGGGCACGTTTCGGCCCGTGCACGCTGGTGCGAGAAACCGAGCAGTGAGGAGAGAGCCCATGGAGAGCGAGAACGGGACGGTCGTCGTTGCGCGCGACGTGACACGACGGTACGGCGAGGGCGAGACGGCCGTCGACGCCCTGCGAGGTGTCTCGGTCGACGTTCCGCGCGGGAAGCTCACCGCCGTGATGGGGCCGTCCGGATCGGGCAAGTCCACGCTGATGCACATCCTCGCCGGTCTCGACAAGCCGACGTCCGGCTCGGTGACGGTCGCGGGCAAGGAGATCACGACGCTCAAGGACTCCGACCTGACGAAGCTCCGGCGCGAGCACATCGGGTTCGTCTTCCAGTTCTTCAACCTGCTGCCGATGCTGAACGCCGAGGAGAACATCCGACTCCCGCTCGCGATCGCGGGCGAGAAGGCCGAGCCGGCGTTCTTCGAGGGGCTCGTCAAGTCGGTCGGCCTCGGCGACCGGCTCTCGCACCGCCCGTCGGAGCTCTCGGGCGGCCAGCAGCAGCGCGTCGCGATCGCGCGCGCGCTCGTCTCGCAGCCCGACGTCGTGTTCGCCGACGAGCCGACCGGGAACCTCGACTCGAAGACCGGTGCCGAGATCCTCGAGCTCCTCCGCCACTCGGTCGAGGACCTCGGGCAGACGATCGTGATGGTGACCCACGAGGCGCGCGCGGCGGTGATCGCCGACCGCGTCCTCTACCTGGCGGACGGTCGCATCGTCCGGGAGCTCTCCGGTGCGTCGCAGCACGAGATCGGCGAGACGATGGAGGAGATCGCCACTCTATGACCTCGTTCACGCTCAAGGGGCTCCTCACACGGAAGCTCCGCACGGCGCTGACCGCGATCGCAATCGTCCTCGGCGTCGCGACGGTGAGCGGCACGTTCGTCCTCACCGACTCGATCGACAAGGCGTTCGACTCGATCTTCTCGGACGTGTACCGGAACACGGACGCCACCATCACCCCGAAGTCGGCGTTCGACGTCGGGGACAACGGATCGACCGAGGCGCCGTTCGACCAGTCGCTCCTCCCGAAGGTGCGGGCGCTGCCGGATGTCCAGGATGCGATCGGGGGCGTCTCGAGCGAGAGCGCCCAGCTCGTCAAGGACGGCAAGACGATCGCCTTCGGCGGGGCGCCGAACCTCGGGTTCTCGGTCGACCCGACACGGCCGCAGTTCAACAGCCTGACGCTCGTGCAGGGGGCATGGCCCGGCCCGGACGAGGTCGTCGTCGACAAGTCGACGGCCGACAAGAAGGATCTCGCCCCGGGCCAGACCATCGGCGTGCAGGTCGAGGGCCCGCTCGAGCAGCTCCGGATCTCGGGCATCGTCAAGTTCGGGGCGGTCAGCTCGATCGGCGGTGCGACGCTCGCGGGCTTCGACCTCGCGACGGCCCAGCGGCTCTTCGACAAGGAGGGGAAGCTCGACCAGATCAGGGCCGCCGCCAAGCCCGGAGTGGCGCCGGCGAAGCTCATCGAGCAGATCCGCGAGATCCTGCCGCCGAACACGGAGGTGCGGACCGGCGACGCCCAGGCCCAGGAGGACGCGAAGTCCACGGACGAGTTCATCTCGTTCCTCCGCTACTTCCTGCTCGCCTTCGGACTGATCGCGCTCTTCGTCGGCGCATTCGTGATCGTCAACTCGCTGTCGATCACGATCGCGCAGCGCACGCGTGAGCTCGCGACGCTGCGGACCCTCGGCGCGTCGCGACGTCAGGTTCGGGTGTCGGTCGTGCTCGAGGCGCTCGTGATGGGCGTCCTGGCATCGATCGTCGGGCTGTTCCTCGGGCTCGGCCTCGCGAAGGGCCTGTTCGCGCTGTTCGACGCGGTCGGGTTCACGCTGCCCAACAACGGCATCCTGCTCGAGACGCGGACGATCGTCGTGTCGCTCGCCCTCGGGATCGTCGTCACGCTGATCGCGAGCTTCTTCCCTGCGCTGCGCGCGACGCGGGTGCCCCCGATCGCGGCGGTGCGCGAGGGCGCCGAGCTGCCGCCTGGTCGCTTCCATCGCTTCCGGACGCCGTTCGCGGCCGTCCTCACGGCACTCGGGTTCGCGCTACTCGTGCTGGGCCTGTTCTCGCACGGCACGTCGACCGTGCTGATCCTCCTCATTCTCGGGACCCTGCTCGTGTTCGTCGGCGTCGCCATGCTGTCGGCCCCGTTCATCCCGGCGCTCGCAGGGTTCCTGGGCTGGCCGGCGACCAAGATCGGCGGCGCGGCCGGGACGCTGGCCCGGGACAACGCCCGGCGGAACCCGCAGCGCACCGCTTCGACCGCGGCGGCGCTCATGATCGGCCTCGCGCTCGTCACGCTGGTCGCCACGCTCGCGGCGGGCATCACCCAGACCTTCCGCGGCGCCGTGAACGACATCTTCGTCGCCGACTACGCGATCACGGCGCAGAACAACTACTCGCCGATCCCGACCTCCGTGGGCCAGACGGCCGCGAAGTCCCCGGGAGTGACGGCGGCGGCCAGCGTCCGCACCGGCGACTCGCTCGTGTTCGGCGAGCGCCAGTTCACGACGGCGGTCACGCCCGGCGCCCCGGACGTCATCTCGCTCGTGTGGAAGGAGGGCTCTCAGCAGACGATGACGGACCTCGGCCAGAACGGCGCATTCGTCGACGACGGATTCGCGAAGGACCACCACCTGACGGTCGGCTCGTCCGTCCCCGTCACCTTCATCACGGGGAAGACCCGCACGTTCCAGGTGAAGGGCATCTTCGACCCGCCCACCGGCGGCTCGCCCTTCGGGCCCGTGACCATCTCGGCAGCGGCGTGGGATGCCGAAAACCCGCAGCCCCAGGACCTGTACACGTTCGTCAAGATCGCCGGCGGCGAGTCCGATGCGAACGTCGCCGCGCTCGAGAAGTCGCTCTCCGGCTACCCGAACGCCAAGGTCCAGACCAGGCAGCAGTTCATCGACAACCAGATCTCCGGGCTGAACTCGATCCTCAACATCCTCTACGTGCTGCTCGCGCTGTCCGTCATCGTGAGCCTCTTCGGGATCGTGAACACTTTGGTGCTCACCGTCTTCGAGCGGACGCGCGAGATCGGGATGCTGCGCGCGATCGGGCTCACCCGCCGGCAGACGCGGCGGATGATCCGCCACGAGAGCGTCATCACCGCGTTGATCGGCGCGTTCGTCGGGATCGCGCTCGGGTTGGTCCTCGCCGGCATCCTCATCGCGAAGGTCGACTTCCTCGAGTTCTCCTTCCCGACGACGCAGGTCATCGTCTTCACCATCGCCGCGATCATCGTGGGGATCCTCGCGGCGATCTTCCCGGCGCGGAGAGCGGCCAAGCTGAACCCGCTCGAGGCGCTGCACTACGAGTAGGGACGTGGGGGAACCCATGGTTCCCCCACGGGCCTCCTCCTTCCGGCTTTCGGCACGGCGACGCATTGCTGGCCTCCCGGCCGGCAGAGCCGGCCTCCGGCCGCTCACGGTCGCGGTTCCGACAGCCTGAGACCTCCCGTGCGGCTCAGCGCGTCTTGCGGGCGACGCCGTCCTGCTCGGCCGCCTCGGCCACGGCCGCCGCGACGAGCGGCGCGACGTCGCGGTTGAAGACGCTCGGGACGACGTACTCGGGGCCGAGCTCGTCCGGCGCGATCACGGCCGCGAGCGCTCGTGACGCGGCGAGCTTCATCCCCTCGGTGATCGCGGACGCCCTGACGTCCAGCGCGCCGCGGAAGACGCCCGGGAAGGCGAGCACGTTGTTGATCTGGTTCGGGTAGTCGGAGCGGCCCGTCGCGACGACGGTGACCTTTCCGGGCGGCAGCTCCTCGGGCGCGATCTCCGGCGTCGGGTTCGCGAGGGAGAAGACGATCGCGCCGTCGCGCATCCGCGACACCCCCTCTGCGCTGATCGCGCCCGGGACCGAGAAGCCGAGGAAGACGTCTGCGCCCGCCAGCAACTCGTCGGCGCTGCCGCGCTCGCAGGCGGCGTTCGTGCGTTCCGCATAGGCCGCCTTGGCGGCAGAGAGCCCCGTGCGCTCGCGGTGGATCGCGCCGCCTTCGTCGCAGCCGATCACCGTTCGCGCGCCGGCGGCGAGGAGGATGTCGGTGACGGCGATGCCGGCGGCGCCGACGCCCGTCGTCACGATGCGCGCGTCCGCGAGGTCCCTGCCGACGACGTGGAGCGCGTTCAGGAGGGCCGCGAGGACGACGATCGCCGTCCCGTGCTGGTCGTCGTGGAAGACCGGGATCGACAGCTGCTCGCGGAGGCGGCGCTCGATCTCGAAGCAGCGCGGGGAGGAGATGTCCTCGAGGTTGATCCCGCCGAACCCCGGCGCGATCGCCTTCACGGCCGCGACGATCTCGTCGGGATCCGTGGTCGCGAGGCAGATCGGCCACGCGTCGACGCCCGCGAACTCCTTGAAGAGCGCCGCCTTGCCTTCCATCACCGGGAGCGCCGCCTCCGGGCCGATGTTCCCGAGGCCGAGCACCGCGGATCCGTCGGTGACGACCGCCACCGTGTTCTGCTTCGACGTGAGCGTCCACGCCGCGCCAGGGTCGGCGGCGATCGCGGCCGAGATCCGGGCGACACCCGGTGTATAGGCCATCGAGAGGTCGTCTCGCGTCCTGATCGGCGACTTGGAGCGCATCTCGATCTTTCCTCCGAGATGGAGCAGGAAGGTGCGGTCGGAGACGTGCTCCACCTCGACGCCGTCGAGCGCGCGGACGGCATCGGCGATCCGCTCGAGGTGGTCCGCGTCGATCGCCTCGACCGTGACGTCGCGGACCTTCACGCCGGGCTCGACGCGGACGATGTCGATCGCGCCGAGCAGGCCGCCGGCGTTGCCGATGGCCTGGGCGAGTCGCGCGAACGAGCCGGGGCTGTCCGGCAGGTGCACCCGCAGCGTGGCGCTGAACGAGGCGGAGAGATGACCCGTCATGTCCGCACGACCCCCTCGGCGGAGAGCGTCGCGATCTCCACGTCCGCGAAGCCGGCCTCGCGCAGCACCTCGGCGGTGTGCGCCCCGACGTCGGGCGGCGCGGACGGATGGACCGGCCGCTCGCCGTCGAACGACAGAGGCACTCCGGCGAGCGTCAGATCGCGGATCCGAGGATGGGGGACGTGCTGGAGGATGCCGAGCGCCAGCGTCTGCTCCGCGCCGGCCACGTCCGCGACGTCCGCAACCGGTGCGGCGGGGACGCCGGCGTCGGTGAGCCGTCGGTGCCACGTGGCGGTGGTCTCGTCCGCGAGCCGATCGACGATCAGCGCGACCAGCGCGTCGCGGTTGCGCACGCGGTCGGGATTCGTCCGGAAGCGTTGGTCGTGGACGAGCTCCGGCAGCCCCACGACCTCGCAGATCGAGCGGAAGAGGCGGTCGTTGCCACCCGCGATCATCAGCTCGCCGTCCGCCGTCGGGAAGACCTCGTACGGCGCGACCATGGGGAAGCGCGTTCCTTCGCCCCTCGGCACGGTGCCGTCCGCGAGGTACCCGGCGAGGTGGTAGCCGATGTACCCGACGGCCGTCTCGTACAGCGACACGTCGACGAGGGCGCCCTCCCCGGTGCGCTCGCGCTCGAGCAGCGCTGCGAGGACGCCGAGCGCGGCCCAGGTGCCCGTCCCCTGGTCGATCAGCGACGAGCCGACGCGCACGCCTGGCCGGCCGCTCTCGCCCGTGATCGAGATGAGGCCGCCGGCCGCCTGCATCAACGCGTCGTAGCCCGGCTCCCCGGCGAGAGGGCCGACGCGGCCATACGCTCCCAGCGAGCAGTAGACGAGCCGCGGGTTGCGCGACCGGAGGACGTCGGGGCCAAGGCCGAGCTCCTCGGCGAGCCCGGGACGGAGGCTCTGCAGGAAGACGTCGGAGCCGTCGGCCAGGCGGCGGAGCGCGTCGGCTCCGCGCTCGTCGCGGAGCGAGAGCGCGAGCGAGCGCTTGCCGGCGTTCGCCGAGAGGAACATCGTCCCCTCGCCGTTCCAGAACGGCGGCCCCCAGGCACGGCCGTCGTCGCCGGAGTCGGGACGCTCGACCTTGACGACGTCGGCGCCGAACGCGGCAAGGATCTGGGCGCAGTACGGCCCGGCGATCGAGGTCGTCACGTCGAGGACGCGCATTCCCCTGAGCGGCGCATGCATGACGGCATCATCGCCGGACGCGCCTCTGCGAGGATGCACTGCCGTGTTCGATCAGTTCACCGAGTGGATCTCCGGGGCATGGTGGAGCTACCCGTTGATCTTCGCCGTGTCGATGATCGACGCGTTCTTCCCGGTCGTCCCGAGCGAGAGCGTCGTCATCACCGCAGGCAACCTCGCCTCGAGCGGCGATCTCTGGCTCCTCGGTGTGATCGCGGCTGCTGCGGGCGGGGCGATCGTCGGTGACAACATCTCGTACGCGATCGGCAAGTATGCGGGCGAGCACACCGTCAAGCGGCTGTTCCGCTCCGACAAGGCGCGCCGAGGCTTCGAGTGGGCCGAGCAGCAGCTCGAGCGGCGCGGCTTCTACATCATCGTCATCGCGCGGTTCATCCCGGGCGGGCGGACGGCGGTCACGTTCTCGTCCGGGTACACGCACGCGATGCCGTGGCGGAAGTTCATCGTCGCCGACGTCTGCGCAGGCCTCATCTGGGGGACGTACGCGGCCATGCTCGGGTACGTGGGCGGCAAGACCTTCGAGGACCAGCCGTGGAAGGGCCTGTTCCTCGGCTTCCTCATCGCGATCGGCGTCGCCGGCGGCATCGAGGCGATCCGCTGGTACATCGGCAAACGGCGCTCGACGCGTGGTACCGCTCCCGACGGCGACGCCACGTAGGAGCGAGCGATGAACCGGCTCGCAGCGTCTTCGAGCCCGTACCTCCTCCAGCACGCGGGCAACCCGGTCGACTGGTACCCGTGGGGGGACGAGGCGTTCGAGCGTGCACGGACGACGGGTCGGCCGCTGCTGGTCTCCGTCGGCTACAGCTCGTGCCACTGGTGCCACGTCATGGAGCACGAATCGTTCTCTGATCAGGCAACAGCGACGTCGATGAACGAGCTCTTCGTGAACGTGAAGGTCGACCGCGAGGAACGGCCCGACATCGACGCGCTGACGATGGAGGCCTGCGTGACGATGACCGGTCAGGGGGGCTGGCCGACCACCGTGTTCCTGACGCCGGACGGGAGACCGTTCTACGCCGGAACGTACTTCCCCCCGGATCCGCGTCACGGGCTGCCCAGCTTTCGGCAGGTGCTGCAGGCGATCGCCGGGGCCTGGGACGACCGGCGCGACGATCTCGAGGCACAGGCCGAGCGGCTCGTGTCCGCGCTCGGCGGCGCAACGCGGCTCGAGGCGGGCGACGGGCCCCTCTCACCGTCGCTGCTCGAGACGGCCGAGCGCGGCCTCGCCCGCGACTACGAGCCGGCCTTCGGCGGCTTCGGGACCGCGCCGAAGTTCCCGCCCGCCTCCGCGATCGAGCTCCTCCTGCGTCGAGGCGGCGAAGAGGCGCTCGGGATGGTGCGACGGACGCTCGACGGGATGGCCGCCGGCGGCCTGTACGACGTGGTCGGCGGCGGCTTCCACCGCTACTCGGTCGACGCGCGCTGGGTCGTCCCGCACTTCGAGAAGATGCTCTATGACAACGCGCTGTTGATCTCCGCGTACCTCCATGCGTGGGTCGTGACGGGCGAGACCCGCTATCGCACGGTCGTGGAGGAGACGGTCGGCTACCTGATGCGCGAGATGCTGCTCTCCAGCGGCGGCTTCGCCTCGGCGCAGGACGCCGACACGGACGGCATCGAGGGGCTGACCTACACCTGGACGCCGGCGGACTGGGCGGAGCTCGGGCTCGCGCCCGCCTTGCTCGAGCCGTTCGAGCACGGCCGCTCGATCGTGCGCGGTGACCTCGACGCCCCGACCAAGGCGCGCCTGCTCGACCTGCGCTCTCAGCGGCCGCAGCCGTTTCGCGACGACAAGGCGATCGCGTCCTGGAACGGCCTCGCTCTCGCTGCGCTCGCCGAGTCGGCCAGGCGCCTCGAGCGGGACGACTTGCTCGAGGCCGCCGTGCGGCTCGGCGACTTCCTTCTCGGGCCGCTCCGCGGCGAGGACGGCCGCGTGCTGAGGAGCATCCGCGACGGCCGGGTCAGCGGCGGCGGCTTCCTCGACGACCACGCGAACGTCGCCCACGGCCTCGTCGAGCTGCACGTCGCGACCGGGGACGTACGCTGGCTCCTCGAGGCGCGCCGGATCGCCGATCGCGCGATCGAGCTCTTCGCGGACGACGAGCGCGGCGGGTTCTTCCTCGCGCCGCACGACGGCGAGGCGCTCGCCGCTCGCTCGAAGGACCTCGACGACGATCCGATCCCGTCCGGGAACTCGATGATGGCGTCGGTGCTCGTGCGCCTCGGCCGGATCTGGGGCGACGATGCGATGATCGCGCGCGGCGAGGGCGTCTTGCGCCTCCTTGCGCCGGCGATGGAGCGGGTTCCCCGAGCGTTCTCCTGGGCACTCTGCGCTCTCGACCTCCATCTCGCGCCGCCGCGCGAGCTTGCGATCGTCGGCCACGTGCGCTCGGACGTCGCACGCGCGGCGCTGGCGCCGTTCGCCCCGAGGAGCGTGGTCGCCGTCGGCCCGTCCGACGACGTCCCGCTGCTCGCGGGGAAGGGGCTCGTCGACGGTCGCGATGCGGTGTACGTCTGCGAGCGCTTCGCCTGCCGCGCGCCCGCGACGAGCCCCGATGCGCTGACCGGCTGATCCGCCGTCGCTCGTCCGGTCGGGCCGTCGACCGTGACCTGCGGCCAGGTCACAGAGTTGGCCCCGACTCGGCACGGAGACGTCACGATGTCCGCGCTACTCTCGATGCCCCGCGGGTGGGTGGGGGTTTGGGACGGGACCGGCGAACGTGTGCGCGCGGACTCCCGGCCTCGTGACCCGTGCGCACAAAAGACCGGTCCGTCGGGCGCGCAGGCCCCTGCCCGACAGCTAGATTCCCGCGGATGGCGACGGCCGAGGTCACCGGGGCGGAAGAGGTCGCGTGGGACCTGTCGGATCTCTTCGAGGGAATCGACGACCCACGTATCGACGAGGTCGTCGGGCAGGCCGAGGTCGACGCCGCCGCCTTCCGTGAGCGGTACCACGGCAAGGTCGCCGGGCTCGATCCTGCGAGCCTCGCCGCGGCGGTTGCCGAGCACGAGCGGATCGAGGCCGAGGTAGTCCGGCCGCTGACCTACGCGCACCTCGTCTTCGCGACCAACATGGCCGACTCCGCACGCGGCGCGCTCGTCGCCCGCCTGGGGGAGAAGGCGGCCGGGCTCGAGACGCAGCTTCTCTTCTTCCCGCTCGAGTGGGCCGCGGCGCCGGACGACGTCGCCGAGCGACTCCTCGACGACCCGGCGCTCGACCACTGGCGCCACCATCTCCGCTCCCTGCGAAAGTTCCGGCCGTTCCTGCTCTCCGAGCCCGAAGAGCGCGTCGTCACCGAGAAGTCCGTCTCCGGTGTCTCGGCATGGTCGCGGCTCTACGAGGAGCAACTGGGCGCGCTCCGTGTCGGTCTCGACGGGGACGACGTGTCGCTCGAGACGGCGCTCGCCCGCCTCTTCGACCCCGATCGCGACACCCGGCGCGTCGCCGCCGAGGCGATCACCGAGGCGCTCGGGCCCGGCCTCAGGACGCGCGCGTTCGTCTTCAACACCATTCTGCAGGACAAGTCGATCGACGACCGCATGCGCGGCTATCCGACCTGGATCTCGTCGCGAAACCTCGCGAACGAGACGACGGACGAGGCGGTCGACGCGCTCGTCGAGGCGACCACGTCGCGGTACGACGTCCCGCAGCGCTACTACCGGCTCAAGGCCCGGCTGCTCGGAGTCGACCGGCTCGAGCACTACGACCGGTCGGCACCGGTCTCGAGCGACACGCAGAAGATCCCCTGGGACGAGGCGCGTCGGATCGTCGTCGATGCGTACAGCCAGTTCTCGGACGAGGCGGGCGTGATCGTCGCGCGCTTCTTCGACGACAACTGGATCGACGGGCCCGTTCGCCCGGACAAGCGAACCGGGGCGTTTTGCGCCACGACGGTTCCGGGCGTGCACCCGTACGTGCTGATGAACTACACGGGCGACCGCCGATCGATCCTGACGCTCGCTCACGAGCTCGGGCACGGCCTGCACGGCGTCCTCGCGCAACCGCTCGGGCTCTTCAACTCGTCGACGCCGCTCACGACGGCGGAGACCGCATCGGTGTTCGGCGAGGCTCTCACCTTCGAGCTCCTGCTCGCGAACGAGGACGACCCGCGGCGCCGCCTCGACCTGCTCACGGGCCGGATCGAGGACGCGATCGCCACGACGTTCAGGCAGATCGCGATGAACCGGTTCGAGCACGCGGTCCACACAGCGCGCCGCGACCAGGGCGAGCTCAGCCCGGAGCGGATCGGCGAGCTCTGGCTCGAGGCGCAGAACGCGTTGTTCGCCGACTCCGTCTCGACCGAGGGGTACATGCCCTGGTGGAGCTACATCCCGCATTTCACGGGAACACCCGGCTACGTCTACGCCTACGCCTACGGCTACCTGTTCTCGCTCGCGATCTATCGCCGCTACCTCAGCGAGGGCGAGACGATGGTGGAGCCGTACCTCGACCTGCTGCGCGCGGGAGGCTCTCGCTCGCCGGAGGAGCTCGCGCAGCTCGTCGGTCTCGACCTGACCGACCCGGCGATCTGGGCGAGCGGGATCGACGCCCTCTCCGAGGAGCTGGACGAGGCCGAGCGTCTCGCCGGCGAGCTCGGGCTCGGGCTCGGCTGACACGCTAACCGCTGCCGCCGGGTCGTCGTCTCACTGGTTGGCAAACGTTCCGCGGCGGGATACGCTCGCCGCCAACGTATCTCTCCAGAAGGAGCTCCAATGAGGAAGGTCGTGCTCTTGGCCGCGGCGCTCGTCGTTGCGCTCGGCATCGGTGCTGCGAGTGCCACGTCGGCCGCGACGGAGACAGGGGTTACGGCGCGGACGGTCACGATCGGGGGGACCTTCCCGCTGACGGGACCGGCGTCGCTCTACGCCACCATTCCGCCCGCGATGAAGGCGTACTTCTCGTACATCAACTCGCGGAAGGGGCCGGACGGCCGGCGCGGCGTCTACGGCCGGCAGATCGTGTTCAAGTACTACGACGACGGCTACAACCCCGCCAACTCGGTGCAGCTGACGCGAAAGCTCGTCGAGGAGGACAAGGTGTTCGCCCTGGTCGGCCCGCTCGGGACTGCGGTGAACGAGGGGATCAGGCCGTACCTCAACGCCCAGAAGGTCCCCCAGATCCTGGTCTCGACCGGCGCGTCGGTGTTCGGCGACGCGAAGGCGTTCCCGTGGACGGGCGGCTGGCAGCCCGCATACGACTACGAGTCACGGATCTACGGCCAGGCGATCGCCCACAACAGCCCGAACGCGAAGATCGCCGTCCTGTACCAGAACGACGACTTCGGCAAGGAGAACCTCGACGGCCTCAAGAAGGGGCTCGGGGCGAAGGCGTCGAACATCGTCGCCGCCGAGTCGCACGAGGTGACGGCCCCGGACGTCCGCGCGCAGGTCGCCAAGCTTCGCGCGTCGGGCGCGTCGATCTTCGTGATCTTCACGACACCGAAGTTCACGATTCAGTCCTACGCGATCGCGAACGCGCTCCGCTGGTCGCCGGCCGTCATCTATACGACCTCCGTCTCCGCGACGGACACCTTCCTGACGCTCGCGAAGAGCTCGGGCGGTGGTGACCTGCCGGACCGCACCTACACGGTGCAGTACCTGAAGGACCCGGCCAATCCCACGTGGAACAACGACGCCGCGATGAAGCTCTACAAGCAGGTCATGGCCAAGTACTACCCGAGCGGCAGGGTGACCGACGGCCTCAACATCTACGGCGTCGCCACCGCTGAGGCCTTCGTCCAGCTGCTCTACAGCGCGGGGAAGAACCCCACCAGGGCGTCGCTGATGAAGGCGTACCGGAGCTGGAACCAGCCGAACCAGTTCCTGCTCCCGGGCAACCGGCAGAAGACGAGCGGGTCGGACCAGCTCCCGCTTCAGTGCGAGAGGATCATCAAGTTCACGAACGGGACGTTCCAACCCGTGTCGAAGCTCAAGTGCGACACGGCCAAGTCGACGTAGCACCGGCACTGCCGTCGAGGGCGGCCGATGACAGGGAGAGGGCGCACGTCGCCCTCTCCCTCGTTTCCTAACGGTGCGATCCGATGCCGGGCTCCACGTCCGGCGCGCGGCTCGGGACGTACTCCGACCAGTACTGCTCCATCTGGGTCATGCGCGTCGAGGCATGGGCCGGATCCGTGGGCGCGACGTTGACCGCCCGGACGATCCACTCGGGCGGGCTCTCGGAGCCGACGTCGAGCACGTTGAGGCAGCCGGGCGCCTGCTCGAAGCGGCCGAGGAACAGCCGCTCGCCGAGGAGCGCGTGCGAGAGGATGGCCCGGTTCACCGCCCCGTGGGCGACGACGAGCGCGGTGTCCCACTCCGGGTCTCGGAGCAGGCGGTCGACGGCGGGCAGGACACGGTCGAACAGCTCGCCGATCGTCTCACCGCCGAGGAAGCGCTTGTCGTTCGGGACGATGCCGTGGAGCGCGCCGACGAACTCCCTTTCGAGCTCGGCCGGCGGGATCGCCGAGAACCGGTCGCCCGCGATCTCTCGGAGCTCCGGCCAGGCCTCCACTTCGTGACGGGGCGCGACGAGAGCCGCCGTCTCGACGGCCCGGGGCAGATCGCTCGAGATCACCCTGTCGAGCGCCGTCCCCTCGAGGAGGGCCGCGGCGGCCGCGGCCTGTCGACGCCCCTCGGCGGTCAGAGGGACGTCGTCGGGGGCGACGGGCCGGCCGTCACGGTCGAAGTAGGCAACGGCACCGTGGCGCATCAGGTAGATCCGGCGCCGCTCCATGGCCGCTAGGAGACGAGCTCGGCGAGCAGCCGCAGAGCGTCGGGCTGGCGGGCCTGGAGGACGAGCGTCGTCACGCCGCAGTCGCGGAACGCGGCGACGCGCTCGGCGATCCGGCCCCTGCCGCCGACGAGCGCGACCTCGTCGACGAGCGCGTCGGGCACCGCGGCGATCGCGTCGTTCTTGCGCCCGGCGAGGTACAGCTCCTGGACGGTCGCGGCAGCGTCCGCGTAGCCGTACCGCTCGGCGAGACGCGTGTAGAAGTTCTGTCCTTTCGCGCCCATGCCCCCGACGTAGAGGGCGAGGAGCGGCTTCAGGAAGTCGCGCGCCACCTGGACGTCGGCGTCGTCGGTGAGGACGACGGGGACGTGCGCGGCGAGATCCCAGCCGTCGGGCCGTCCGCCCCGGCGTGCGAAGCCCTCTTCGAGCATCGGCAGGTGCGTCTCCGCGAAACGCTCGGGTGAGAAGAAGATCGGCAGCCAGCCGTCCGCGATCTCCGCCGCGAGCGCGACGTTCTTCGGGCCGATCGCGGCCAGGTAGATCGGGACGTCGGCGCGGGGTGGGTGGACGATGATCTTGAGCGGCTTGCCGAGGCCGGTTGCGCCGTTCCCCGTGTACGGGATGTCGTAGTGCTCCCCGTGGTGCTCGAGAGGCGCTTCTCGCCGGAGGATCGTGCGCACGATCTCGACGTACTCGCGCGTGCGGGTCAGCGGCTTTCCCCACGCCTGGCCGTGCCAGCCCTCGGCGACCTGCGGGCCGCTCGTTCCGAGGCCGAGCAGCGTGCGGCCGCCCGAGAGAAGGTCGAGCGTCGCCGCCGTCGCCGCCGTCGTGGCAGGCGAGCGGGCAGGCATCTGCATGATCGCGGTGCCGAGCTTGATCCGCTCCGTGCGTCCGCCGATCCACGCGAGAGGCGACACCGCGTCGGATCCGTACGCCTCCGACGTCCACACGGAGTCGAACCCGCAACGCTCGGCCTCCTCGGCGAGGCCGACCCAGAACACCGGATCGTCGTATCCCAGTTGCAAGCCGAGGCGCACGCGACGATCCTACTCGGGCCGTGTCGCTCTTCCCGCCCGAGTACCTCGACGCACGCGCGCGCTACCGCGCGTTCATGGAGGAGCACGTCTATCCGAACGAGGCGGCGATCGGCCGGGAGGACGATGACGCCCAGACGCTGCTCGAGGAGCTTCGCGGTCGTGCGCGCGAGGCCGGGCTGTGGGCGCCGCACGTTCCGCCCGAGGCGGGCGGGACCGGGTTGGGATTCCTCTACTACGCCTGCCTCAACGAGGAGATCGGGCGCTCGGCGTACGCGCAGCTCGTGTTCGGCTGCCAGGCACCCGACGCCGGCAACGCGGAGCTCCTCCATCTGTTCGGCACGGACGATCAGAAGGAGCGCTTCCTGCGGCCGCTCGTCTCCGGTGAGGTGCGCTCCTTCTTCTCGATGACCGAGCCGGAGGTGGCGGGGTCGGATCCGACGCTGCTGCGGACGCGGGCGGCACGCGACGGCGACGAGTGGGTCGTCGACGGGCACAAGTGGTTCTCGAGCGGCGCGGACGGAGCGGCGTTCGCCATCGTCTTCGCGATCTCCGATCCCGAGGCCGAGCCGCATCGGCGCGGGACGATGATCCTCGTGCCGGCCGACACCGCGGGTGTCGAGGTCGTACGGCCCGTGCCCGTCATGGGGCATGCGGGGCGCGGCTGGAGCACCCACTGCGAGGTGCGGTACACGGGCGTGCGGGTGCCCGTCGCGAACACCCTGGGTGGCGAGGGCGATGCCTTCCGCCTCGCCCAGAAGCGGCTCGGCCCGGGGCGGATCCACCACGTGATGCGCTGGCTCGGGCAGATGCAGAGGGCGTTCGAGCTGATGTGCCGGTACGCGAACGAGCGGGAGGCGTTCGGCGGGCCGCTCGCGGACAAGCAGACGGTGCAGAACTGGGTCGCGGACTCGGCTGCGGAGATCCAGGCCTGTCGCCTGCTGACGATGGACGCCGCGCAGAAGATCGACCAGGGCTCGGAGGCGCGCGTCGAGGTGTCGCTCCTCAAGTTCTACGCGGCCAAGGTGCTCTGCGACGTGATCGACCGGGCGATCCAGGTGCACGGCGCGCGCGGCCTCACCGACGAGACGCCGCTCGCCGCGATGTCGATGATGGCCCGCGGCGCACGGATCTACGACGGCCCCGACGAGGTGCACCGCATGGTCGTCGCCCGGCGCATCCTGAAGTCGTTCCGCGACGGCGAGGGCTGGGCGTTCTCGTAGCGCTTTCTGCGCGTGCGTGGTGCCGCCGCGCGTCAGGCCGACAGCGGCGGGGGCATCCCGACCGAGCGCTCGCCGTCGGCTCGTGGCCCGGGCAGCGGCGGAAAGCGGAAGTCGAGCGGAGGGCGGCCGGGCTGGACGACCCACGCGTGCCCCGTCTCTCCCGACGTCAGCGCAATCCACGCGGCCTCGGCGACCTCGGCCGGCGTCAGCAGCGGAAACCCGACGGACGCGAGCGCCTCTCGCGCCGTGCCGGCGACCATCGCCGTGTCGGCGAAGCCGGGGCAGACGGCGTTGATCGAGATGCCCCGTTCCGACAGCGGCAGCGCGACGCTGCGGACGAACCCGACGACCGCGTGCTTGGTCAGCGCGTAGACCGGATCGTCGGGGACCGCCGTCAACCCCGCAAGCGAGGCCGTGCAGACGATTCGCCCGCCCGCCGGCATGACACGCGCCAGCCTCCGGACACCGAGGACGACGCCGTCCACGTTGACGCCGAGCGCGCGCCGGTACCCGTCGAGCGTGAGCTCGGCCGGGTCGGGCGGCCCGCCGAGGACGCCGGCGTTCAGGCAGGCGACGTCGACCGGCCCGGTGTCCTCCCACGCCTCGGGATCGGTGACGTCGAAGCCGGTGACGAGATCCAGGGACTCGACGTCGAAGCGCTCCGTCCGCAGCCGGGAGACGAGCGCCGCGCCGATGCCCGACGCCCCGCCCGTGACGAGCGCGCGGCCCGAGGTCGACCCGCTCACGGGAGGAGCACGACCTTCCCGGTCGAGCGCCGCTCGGCGACCATCTGCAGCGCCGACGATCCCTCGGCGAGCGGGAAGGCCGCTCCGACGGAGGGAGAGATGGAGCCGGCCGCCCACTGCTCGAGCAGCTGGCCGATCGCCGTGCGGACCAGCTCGGGCTGGAAACGCATCAGCCGCCCGAGGTAGAAGCCCGCGACAGAGGCGTTGCGGCCGACGAGCCGTGCGGGGTCGATCGTCGGCCAGGCACCGCCCGCGAACCCGACTGCCACGACGGTCCCGAGCGGCCGCAGCTGCTCGAGCGCTGCGGCGAACACCTCGCCGCCGACCTGGTCGAGGATGACGTCGAACGGCTCGAGGCCACCAACCTCGTCGTAGAGAACCGCCTCTGCCGCACCGAGGCCGAGCACGTGGTCACGCTTCTCCTGCGAGCCGACGGCACCGACGACGTGCGCGCCGAGCGACGCGGCGAGCTGGACACCCGCGCTCCCGACACCGCCTGCGGCCGCGGTGACGAGCACCCGCGCATCGGGTCGCAGGACGACCTGACGGGTGAGCGGGATCCAGGCCGTGAGATACGCGAGGACGAACGCGGCACCCTGCTCGAACGACGCCGTGGCGGGAAGGTCGAACAGCCAGTCGTCCTCGACGGCGATCTTCTCTGCGTACCCACCTCCCTCCACGCGCGAGAAGCCGACCACGCGACGGCCGTCGTCGGTCGTGCCGGCAACCTCGGAGCCGGGCACGTACGGCAGCGCCGGCGGCTGTGGGTAGCGGCCCTCGCGGATCAGCACGTCGGCGTAGTTGACGCCGGCCGCGCGGACCTCGACGAGCGTCTGCCCGGGACCGGCGACCGGCTCCGGGACATCTCGTAGCCCGAGCCGCCGCTCCTCGTCGAGGACGAGCGCCTTCACGCCCGCTACCGACCCGAGAACACCGGAGGGCGCTTCTCGATGAACGCCGCGACTCCCTCAGCGCCGTCCTCGGAGCGCAGGCAGCGCACGAAGCCGTCGGCCTCGCGGCGCAGGCCCTCCGCGAGCGGGAGGTCGCGCGTCGTGCGAGCGAGCTCGCGGAGCACGGCGACGGCGTGCGGGGACTGCGCGGCGATCCGGCCGGCGATCGCCACGGCCGTCTCCTCGAGCTCGGCGACGGGAACGACACGCTCGACGAGACCCCACTGGTACGCGGTGTCGGCGTCGACGAAGTCGCCGGTCAGGTTGAGGAACATCGCGCGGCCCTGTCCGACGAGGCGGGGCAGACGCTGCGTGCCACCCCCGCCCGGGATGAGCCCGAGCTTGATCTCCGGCTGTCCCAGCGTCGCGTCGTCGGCGCAGACGCGGATGTCGCAGCACATCGCGAGCTCGAGCCCGCCGCCGAGGCAGAAGCCCCGGATCGCGGCGACGAACGGCGTGCCGGACGCGTCCATCCGGTGCCCGAGGCGCTGGATCCCGCGCGCCGATCCACCCTCCGAGGCGGACTCGCGGAGCGCCGGAAACTCCTTGATGTCGGCACCGGCGACGAATGCCCGCTCGCCGCCGCCACGCAGGACGATCGCGCGGACGTCCGCGTCGGCGTCGAGCGCGTCGATCTCCGCCTCGAGCTCGTCGAGCAGAGCGGCCGACAGCGCGTTCATCGGCGGGTTGTCGATCGTGACGAGCGCCACCGCGTCGCGGCGCTCGGTGGAGACGAAGGTGCTCATCTGTTCTCGACCGGCGTCGCCGACGCGAACTGCTCCCGGAGTGCGGTCTTGCGGAACTTGCCGACGGCCGTCTTCGGGATCTCGTCCACGTACTCGAACCGGTCCGGGAGCCAGAACTTCGCGAACGACGGCGCGAGGAAGTCCCGGAGCTCGCCGTCCGACGCGGAGGCGCCTTCGCGCAGCACGACCACGGCGAGTGGCCGCTCCGACCACTTGTCGTCGGGCACCGCGATCACCGCCGCCTCCGCGACCGCCGGATGCCCCATCAGCGCGTTCTCGAGGGCGACGGTGGAGATCCACTCGCCGCCCGACTTGACGAGGTCCTTCGAGCGGTCCTGGATCTCGACGTACCCGTCGGCGCCGATCGTGACGATGTCGCCGGTGCGGAACCAGCCGTCGTCCGTCCAGCGGTCGGCCGCCTCCGGCGCCTCGTAGTACGACGAGGAGACGGAGGGGCCGCGCACCTCGAGCTCGCCCATGCTGGTGCCGTCCCACGGCACCAGCCCGTCGACGCCGCGCGCACGGACCTCGACGAACGGGATCGCCGTGCCCTGCTGGCGCGCGCTTGTCGTACATCGCCTCCGTCGACAGGCCGAGCTCCTGCCCGGGGCCGCCGGACATCGTCCCGATCGGGCACATCTCGGTCATGCCCCAGCCGTGGACGATCTTGAGGCCGTGGCGCTCGCCGAACGCCTCGAGCATCGCGCGCGGGGGCGCGGAGCCGCCGACCGTCATCGACCGCATCGTCGAGAGGTCCCACCGGTCGGGGGTCGCGTCGAGCGCCTGGAGGATGCCCATCCAGATCGTGGGCACGCCCGCGCTCAGGGTCACCTTCTCCTGCTCGAATGCCTCGAGGAGGCTCTCGGGGTCGAGGTGCGGCCCCGGGAACACCTGCTTCGCTCCGACGAGGCAGCAGGTGAACGGGAAGCACCACGCGTTCGCGTGGAACATCGGCACGACGGGCAGGATCGTGTCCCCCTCGTTCACGCCGAGGAGGTACGCGGCCGTGAGGGCGTGGAGCGCGATCGCGCGATGCGAGTAGAGGACGCCCTTCGGCAGGCCCGTGGTGCCGCTCGTGAAGCACATCGCCGCCGCCGAGCGCTCGTCGAGGTCGCGGTAGGCGAACGCGCTCTCGTCGGCCGACGCCACGAGCTCCTCGTAGTCGATCGCGCCGTCGGGCGTGTCGCCCGCGCCTACCGCGACCACGTGCTCGAAGCCGACCCGGTCGACGAACTGCGCGGCGAGCGGCCACAGCACCTTGTCGACCACGAGCACGCGGTCGCCTGCGTGCGAGGCGATGTACGTGTTGTCGTCGGGGTGCAGGCGGAGGTTCAGCGTGTGCGTGACGAACCCGCCCACCGGCGCGCCGACGTACGTCTCGAGATGCTCGTGGTGGTTCCACATCAGCGTGGCGACGCGGTCGCCGTCGTCGAGGCCGAGGCCGCGCAGCGCGACGGCGAGGCGCTTGGTGCGTGAGACGAAGTCCGCGTACGTGAAGCGGTGCCAGCTCTTGTCGGGGAGCCGGGACACGATCTCGCGGTCGCCGTACAGCTCGTCCGCGCGGCGCAGGATCGCCGGCACGTTGAGCTGGTAGTCCATCATCAAGCCTTCCATCACGCCCCTCCTCGGTCGAGCAGATGTTCGGCGACCTCGATGCGCAGCTGCGCGGGCGAGGCCTCCCAGCCCTGGATCGCGAGCGCGCGCTTGTAGAGCCGGTGCAGCACGTGCTCCCACGTGAAGCCGATGCCGCCGTGCGCCTGGATCGCGCGCTCGCACGTGGCGACCGCGGCGTCGGCCGCCTCCGCCTTCGCCGCGGCCGCCGCAACGGGCGCCTCGGGCTCGTCGTGCGCGACGCACCAGGCAGCCCACCACGCGAGCGAGCGGGCGAGCTCGATCTCCGCGAGCGAGCTCGCGAGCGGGTGCGACACCGCCTGGTACGACCCGATCCGCCGCCCGAACTGCTCGCGGTCGGAGACGTAGGCCACGCTCAGCTCGAGCGCGCGGGCGGCGACGCCGACCGCCTCGAGGGCGAGGATCGCGAGCGAGCGCGTCCGCAGCGACGGCAGCACGTCGGAGCCGCAGAGCGCGCGGCCCGCCTCGCCGCCGGAGAGGACGCCGAGCGGCCGGCTCTCGTCGCTCGTCGCGAGGATCTCGCGCTCGGCGCCGTCGAGCTGCCAGATCGTGTCGCCTCCGACGACCGCGACGTGCGTCGCGGTGTCGAGGTCGGGGACGAGCGGGCCGAGGGCGAGCGTCCAGCTCGCGTCGCCCGCTGCGACCGCTGCCTGGTCCTCGGCGGGCAGGAACGGCAGCAGCGTCGACGTCGACCAGAGCGGCGCGTGAAGGAGGGCGCGGCCCGCCTCCTCGTGGAGCACTCCCTCCTCGAGGAACGTGAGGCCGGCGCCGCCGTGGTCCTCCGCGACCGCCGCGCCCGTCCAGCCGAGCTCGGCCAGCCGTGACCACGTCGGCTCCGCGTTCGACTCGAGGAACCCGCGCGCCTGTCCCCGAAGCTCGTCCTGCAGCGGTGTGAAGGAGAGGTCCATCAGCGCGACCTCGGCAGGCCGAGCACGCGCTCGGCCAGGATGTTGCGGAGGATCTCCGACGTGCCCGCCTCGATCGTGTTGCCGCGGCTTCTGAGCTGCTGTGTCGTCCAGTAGCCGCCGTACGGCGCGTTCGGCGCGAGGAGCTGCGCATCCGGGCCGAGGAGCTCGAGCGCGAGCTTCGTCACGCGCTGGTTCGCCTCCGACCACTGGAGCTTGAGGATCGATCCCTCGGGGCCAGGGACGCCCGTCCGCTCGAGCGCGGAGAGCGAGCGGTACGCGGTCACGCGCAGCGCCTGGAAATGGATCCACTCGCGCGCGATCGCCTCGCGCTGGACCGGCGTCGCACCGCGGTCCGCGGCGAGCGCGAGGAGCTTCCGCACCTGCACCTCGAGGCGCGCGACGAGCGCGAAGCCGAGCGTGCCGCGCTCGTGGAGGAGCGTCGTCATCGCCACGTCCCAGCCGCCGCCGACGTCGCCGATCACGTTGTCGAGTGGCACCTCGACGCCGCTCAGGAAGATCTCGTTGAACTCCGACTCGCCCGTGATCTGGCGCAGAGGCCTCACCTCGACGCCGGGCGCGTGCATGTCGACGATCACGTACGTCAGCCCGGCGTGGCGCTGCGAGTCGGGGTCGGAGCGGGCGAGGAGGATGCAGAAGTCCGCGATGTGCGCGTACGACGACCAGACCTTCTGTCCGTCGAGGACGAAGCGATCGCCGTCGAGCCGGGCGGTGGTGCGAACGCCCGCGAGATCGGAGCCGGCGCCCGGCTCCGAGAAGCCCTGGCACCAGATCTCGTCCGCCGCGAGGAGCGGTTGCAGGTAGCGGGCCTTCTGCGCCTCGGTGCCGCGGGTGATGATCGTCGGCCCGGCCATCCCGAGGCCGATCACGCCGATGTGCGGCGGCCCCTCGGCCCGCGCCTCCTCCTCGAGGTAGATCGCCTGGAAGCGCGGCGACAGGCCGCGCCCGCCGTACTCCTCGGGCCACGAGATGCCGACCCAGCCGCCGTCGTACAACGCCCGGCTCCACGCGCGCACCTCGGGGCCGTCGAAGCGCGCCTCGCCGCCGCGATGGCCGCGAAGCTCGTCGGGCAGGCTGGCGTCGAGCCAGGTGCGAACCTCCTCGCGGAAGCGCGCCTCCTCGGGCGTGTCGCGGAAGTCCACGGGTGCGATGCTAAAGCCTCCGCCCCGCGCTTTCACGCGGAGACGCGTAACCACCCCGCAACATGACCCCTGGGGTCGCGGTCTACCATCGGGCGACGGGCGCGCCGCCCGCCGGCCGCTCGCATCCGACGTCGACACGAGGAGTCCCAATGTCCGCACCGGAAAGCGAGCCCATCGGCCCGGCGGCCACCCCGGCGCCGGAGACCCCGCCCGACCGCGAGCTCGACGCGCCTCGCGCGCTCCTCGAGGAGGCGCTCATCGAGGTGAAGCGCGTCATCGCCGGGCAGGACGAGATGCTCGAGCGGGTGCTCGTCTGCCTGGTCGCCGGCGGCCACCTCCTGATCGAGGGCGTCCCCGGCCTCGCGAAGACGCTGACCATCAAGACGACGGCGGCGGTCCTCGGAGGCTCGTTCCGGCGGATCCAGTTCACGCCCGACCTCGTCCCGTCCGACCTCGTCGGGACGCGCATCTACCGCCCCGATCAGGGCACGTTCGAGACCGATCTCGGCCCGGTCTTCTGCAACTTCCTCCTCGCCGACGAGATCAACCGGGCGCCCGCGAAGGTGCAGTCCGCGCTGCTCGAGGTGATGCAGGAGCACCAGGTGACGATCGGCCACGACACGCACGTCGTGCCGGCGCCGTTCCTCGTGATGGCGACGCAGAACCCGATCGAGTCGGAGGGCACGTACCCGCTTCCCGAGGCTCAGGTCGACCGCTTCATGCTCAAGGTGCTCGTCGGGTACCCCGAGCGCGACGAGGAGCTGACCGTCGTCCACCGCTCGCTCGAGGACCCCGTCGAGGTGAAGCAGATCCTCCCGCTCTCCGAGCTCGCCGAGCTGCAGCGGAAGGTGAAGGAGGTGTACGTCGACCCCGGCCTCGTCAGCTACGCGGTCAGCCTCGCTGCAGCGACCCGCGAGCCGGCCTCGTTCGGGCTCGAGGGGATCTCGGAGTTCGTCGCCTACGGCGCGAGCCCGCGAGGCCCCATCGCGCTCGTCCAGAGCGCGCGCGCGCTCGCGCTCGTCCACGGCCGCGACTACGTGATCCCCTCCGATCTCCGCTCGCTCGTGAAGGACGCCTTCCGGCACCGCCTCGTCCTGACCTACCAGGCGCTCGCGGAGGAACGCAGCGCGGACGACGTCCTCGACGCCGTGATCGCGGCGGTCCCGCAGCCGCGGCTCGAGCTCGGGAGACCCGCCGCCGCGTGATCCGGGTCCTCAAGGCACTCGGCGCGGAGCCGACGCCCGACCGTCCCGGCCCGGGGCCGGTCTCCGAAGGCCTGCTGAAGGCGCTCGAGCTGACCGTCGCGCGCCGTGTCGACGGGCTGCTCGCCGGCGACCACCGCTCGGCGCTGCTCGGTCGCGGGACCGAACTGGCGCAGGTGCGGCCGTACGTCCCGGGTGACGACGTCCGGCTGATCGACTGGAACGTCACCGCCCGCACCACCGAGCCGCACGTCCGCGTCCACCTGGCCGAGCGCGTCCTCGTCACCTGGATCGTGCTCGACCTGTCGCCCTCGATGACGTTCGGCACGGCGACCCGGCGCAAGGCCGACGTCGCGCTCGGCGTGACCCTCGCGGTCGGGCACGCTGCGACGATTCGCGGCAACCGCGTCGGGCTCGTCGGCTTCGGCGGCGCGACGGAGCGCGTGCTGCCGCCCACCCAGGGCCGGGCGGGTCTCGTCGGCCTGCTCCTCGCGCTGCGCGACGGCCACGAGCCGGACGGCACTGCGGGCATGGAGCTCGCACAGGCGCTCACCCGCGTCGCGGGAGCGGCGCGCCAACGTGCGCTCGTCGTCGTCGTCTCGGACTTCCGCGGGCCGCGCGACTGGCGCAAGCCGCTGCTTCGCCTCGCCGGCCGTCACCAGGTCGTCGCGATGGAGATCCGCGACCCGCGCGAGCAGTCGCTCGAGCCCGTCGGCACGCTCTGGCTCGTCGACCCGGAGAGCGGCGACGAGCTGCAGGTCGACACCAACGACGGCACGCTGCGCACCAGGTTCGCCGAGGCTGCCGCCGCCGAGCGGGCCGCCGTCGCGCGAGACCTCTCGGGCGCCGGGGTCGCCCACGCGGTCCTCTCGACCGAGGGCGACTGGCTCCGCGAGCTCGCGATCTTCCTGCGGAGGCACCGCCGGTGACGTTCGCATGGCCGCTCGCGCTCGTCGGCCTGGCCGCGATCCCCGTCCTGGCCGCGCTCTACCTCCTCTCCGTGCGCAGGCGCCGCCGCGCCGCCGGGCGCTTCGCCAACCCGGCGCTCGTCCCGAACCTCGTCCCCTCATCGCCGGGCTGGCGCCGCCATGTCGCACCGGTGCTCGCGCTCGCCGCGCTGGCGCTCCTCGTCGTCGGCGTCGCGAGACCGCACGTGGTGCGCAACGTCACCCGCGACGACGCGACGATCGTGCTCGCGATCGACACATCCCGGTCGATGGCGGCGGACGACGTCCAGCCGACGCGCTTCCAGGCGGCGAAGACGGCCGCCCTCGCGTTCCTGGACGAGGTGCCCGACAACTACAGCGTGGGCATCGTCTCCTTCTCGACCTCGGCGGACCCCGTCCTGCCGCCGACGATCGATCGCGATGCGGCGAGGACGGCGCTCGCCGAGCTGCGGCTCGGGTCGGGGACCGCGATCGGCAACGCGATCACGCGCTCCGTGGACCTCGCGCTCGACCAGCGGCCCGGCGAGCGGCCCCGGCCCCGGACGGCCGGACGGCCGCCTGCGGCCGTGCTCCTTCTCTCCGACGGAGCGCAGACGGCGGGGGACATCCAGCCGCTCCCCGCGGCACAGCGTGCCCGCCGCCTCGGCGTCCCCGTCTCGACGGTGGCGCTCGGGACGGGGAACGCGGTCGTCGAGGTACCGCGCCCCGGCGGCCTCAAGGAGCGAGTGGTCGTCGCGCCCGACGTGCCGACGCTCCGCCGCATCGCACAGGCGACCGGCGGCTCGTTCTCCGCGGCGCCGGACGCGGCGCGGCTCGAGTCCGTCTACCGCGAGCTCGGCACGCGGCTCGCGCGCGACCGCAAGCGCGTCGAGGTCACCTCCGCGTTCGCCGCCGGCGGCGCCGTGCTGATGCTCGTCGGCAGCGCGCTCTCGTCGCTCTGGTTCCGGAGGGTCCTGTGAGCCTGCGAGGCGTGGTGATCGTGGTCGCGACGGCTCTCGCCGCCCTCGCCGGCGCCGGTGGGGCGAGCGCCGCCAACGAGTGCAAGGGCCTGCAGACGTGCCTGCCGATCACCGGCCCCTGGGTCGTGATCCCCGCGCCGGCGCGCGGCGCCGCGTCGACCGCCGTGTGGGAGATGCGCTGCCCGCTGCGCGGCTACATCGTCGCCGGCATCGACGCGCGCGTCTCGGATCGGGCGATCGACGTCTCGATCCGCGGGGAGAACGGCGCTCCTGTCTCGCCGGGCGTGACCACCGGCCGCGCGGTCGTGTTCACCGCGCTCTACGCCGGCGGCGCGCCGCGCCAGACCTCCTTCCAGCCGTTCATCGGCTGCATCCCGACCTCGGGCGGCGGCGGCCGCGGCGAGACGGCGGTGCGCCGGCCGGCGGCATTCGCGCCGGTCAAGGCGCTCGACCGCCGTGTCGTCCGCAAGCGCCTCGTCTCCGGGGCGACGGTCAAGATCGTCGGCGGCTGCCCCGCCGGGACGAGGCTCCTCGGCACGAGCCATGCCTACGCCTTCCGCACCGAGGCCGAGCCGGGCCTCACGCTCCTTCGCGCCGTGACCGTCCGCCGCGTCGTCACCGGGCGTCGGGTCGTCGCGACGGCGACGGTCGCCCCGACCGTGCCGCAGAGCCTTGCCGTCGAGCTCCAGCTCCACAGCCTCTGCTCGCGGGGAGCGAGATGAGCTTCGAGGCGCCCGCGCTCCTCGCGACGCTCCTGCTGGTACCGCTGGCCGCCGCGGGCTACTGGCTCCTGCAGCGGCGGCCGCCGAAGTACGCGGTGCGCTACACGAACCTCGCAGTGCTCGCCGGGGTCGCGGGGAGCCGCCGCGCCTGGCGCAGGCACGTCCCGGCGGCGCTGCTGCTCGCGGCGCTCGCGTCGCTCTGCGTCGCGTTCGCGCGGCCGACGGTGACCGTCAAGGCACCGAACGAGCGGGCGAGCGTCGTGCTCGTGGTGGACACCTCCGGCTCGATGCGCGCGACCGACGTGAAGCCGACGCGGCTCGCCGCGGCCAAGAACGCGATGCAGTCGTTCCTCGAGCGCGCACCGAGCTCGTTGCGGGTCGGCATCGTGTCCTTCTCCGACGAGGCGCAGGTCATCGTCCAGCCGACCGTCGACCGCAAGCAGCTCGAACAGGGGATCGACGTGCTCGGCCCGGGGTTCGGGACGGCGATCGGTGACGGGATCGCGCGCGCCGTCGAGCTCGCCCGCGCGGCGGCCGGCAAGACCGGCGACGGGGGCGTGACGGGAACTCCGCTGAAGGACGCGAGAGGCCGGTCGCTCGCCTCGATCCTGCTCCTCTCCGACGGCGCGCAGACCCGCGGCCTCCTGAGCCCCGGCCAGGGAGCGGCGCGCGCGCAGCAGGCAGGGATCCCGGTCTACACGATCGCCCTCGGCACCGACGGCGGCACGATCCTCGCCGGGCCGCCCGGGCAGGAGCAGGTGATCCCCGTGCCGCCCGACCGGGAGACGCTCGGCGCGATCGCCGAGTACACAGGGGCCGAGTCCTTCGACGCGGAGAGCGCCGGCGCGCTCGAGAAGGTCTACTCCGGCCTCGGATCACGCGTCGGTCGCGAGGACCGTCCGCGCGAGGTGACGGCGGCCTTCGTCGCCGCAGGCGCCCTGCTCCTCGCCGGTGCCGCCGGCCTCTCGCTCCTGAGCGCGCCGCGCCTTCCGTAACCGGCTCCCGCGCGGCCCTCGTCACAGCGAGCCTCTAGGATCCTGGCTCGATGCTGCTCTCGGTGCGGGACGTCACGTTGCGGTTCGGCGGCATCGTGGCTCTGGACGGCGTCTCCTTCGACGTCGACCGGGGCGTCGTGGCGGGCCTGATCGGCCCGAACGGCGCGGGCAAGACGACGGTGTTCAACGTCATCACGCGGCTCTACACGCCGGACTCCGGCGAGGTCGAACTGGACGGCACGACGCTGCTGCGCACCCCGCCGCACGAGATCGTGCGGCGGGGCATCGCCCGGACGTTCCAGAACATCAACCTGTTCCGTTCGATGACCGTCCTCGAGAACGTCCTCGTCGGCGGCCATGCGCTCGGTCGGCGGGTCAAGGAGCGGGACGCGCTCGAGGCGCTCGACGTCGTCGGGCTGGCGGGCCGGGCCGGCGTGCCGGCCGCGGCGCTGCCGTACGGAACCCAGAAGCGCGTCGAGATCGCGCGCGCGCTGATGGCGCAGCCCACGTTCCTGCTGCTCGACGAGCCGGCGGGTGGGCTCAACCACGAGGAGGTCGAGGAGCTCGGCGACTTCATCGTGCGGCTGCGCGACGAGCGGGCGCTCACGATCCTGCTCGTCGAGCACCACATGAGCCTCGTGATGCGTATCTCCGACCACGTCAACGTGCTGAGCTTCGGGCGGAAGATCGCCTCCGGGCCGCCGGCCCAGGTGCAGGCGGATCCGGCGGTGATCGAGGCATATCTCGGGGTGGACGAGTGAGCGCGCTGCTCGCGCTCGATGGCGTCGAGGCCCGCTACGGCCCGGTGCAGGCCCTGCGCGGCATCTCGCTCGAGGTTCCCGAAGGCGCGGTCGTCGCCGTCCTCGGCGCGAACGGCGCCGGCAAGACGACGACGCTGCGGGCCGTCTCGGGCACGGTCCGCCGCTCGGGGCGGATCGACTTCGGCGGGAAGCCTCTGCGCGGCGGCCCCGAGGCGGTGGCGCGGGCGGGGATCGCGCACGTTCCCGAGGGCCGCGGCACGTTCACCGAGCTGACCGTGACCGAGAACCTCAAGCTCGGCGCCTACACGCGTCGCGAGCGAAGCCTGCGCGCGGACATCGACCGCGTGTCGCAGTGGTTCCCCTGGCTTCCCGACCGCGCGAACCAGCCGGCCGGGACCCTCTCCGGTGGCGAGCAGCAGATGCTCGCCGTCGCCCGGGCGCTGATGGCGCGGCCGCGGCTCCTCATGCTCGACGAGCCGTCGCTCGGCCTGGCGCCGATGATCGTGCGGGAGATCTTCCGGATCGTCCGCGAGCTCAACGAGAAGGAGGGGCTGACGGTGCTCGTCGTCGAGCAGGACGCGCGGATCGCGCTCCAGAGCGCGTCGAGCGCCTACGTCCTCGAGGTGGGGAAGGTGGCCGTCGCGGGCTCGAGCGACGAGCTGCGCGAGAACGAGTCCGTGCGACGGAGCTACCTCGGCTACTGATGGCTGACTTCTGGCAACAGGTCGTGGCTGGGCTCGCGTCGGGCTCGATCTACGCGTCGCTCGCCCTCGCGCTCGTCCTGATCCATCGCGCGACCGGGGTCATCAACTTCGCGCAGGGCGAGATGGCGACCTTCTCGACGTACATCGCCTGGGCGCTGACGACGAACCACGGCTGGAGCTACTGGCCCGCGTTCGCCGTCACGCTGCTCGCGTCGTTCGCCGGCGGGGTCGCGATCCACCAGGGGATCATCCGGCCGAACGAGAAGGGCTCCGTGCTCCGCGTCGTGATCGTCACCATCGGCCTTCTCCTCGCGCTCAACGGGCTCGTGACGCTGATCTGGTCGGGGGAGGTGCGCGCCATGCAGAGCCCGTTCCCGACCCGGACGATCGACATCGCCGGCGTCGCGATCTCGATCCAGGACATCGGGACGATCGGCGTCGTGCTCGCCACCGTGGTCGTGCTGTGGGCGCTGTTCCGGTACACGAAGGTCGGCCTCGCGATGAGGGCGGCGGCCGTCAATCCCGCGGAGGCACGGCTCGTCGGCGTGCGCGTCACGTGGATGCTCTCGCTCGGCTGGGGTCTCGCCGCGGTGCTCGGGGCGATCTCGGGGATGCTCGCCGCGCCGAGCCTCTTTCTCGACCCGAACCTCATGGCCGCGCTCCTGATCTACGCGTTCGCGGCGGCCGTGCTCGGCGGGATCGACTCGCCGATCGGCGCCGTCGTCGGCGGGCTGACGCTCGGCGTCGGCCTGAACCTGATCGGGTCGTACATCGACTTCGTCGGCGCCGACCTGCGGCTCCCCGCAGCGCTCGCGGTGATCCTCGTCGTGCTGCTCGTCAAGCCGTCCGGCATCTTCGGCAAGAGCGAGGTGAAGCGCGTATGAGGCACTCCCGCGCGCTCGCCCCGATCGCCGCCTTCGTCGGACTCGCGGTGATCGTCGCCGTGCTGCCGTCGTTCGTCTCCGCGTTCCGCGCGCAGCAGCTCGCGTACGTCGCGATCTACCTGACCGCGCTGATCGGGCTCAACATCCTGACGGGCTACACGGGCCAGATCTCGCTCGGCCACGGTGCGTTCATGGCGATCGGCGGCTACACGACCGCGATCCTGATGACCGAGCACGGCGTCAAGGACATCTGGACGATCCCGGTCGCCGCCGTCGTAACCGGGGTCGTCGGGTTCCTCTTCGGGATCCCCGCGCTCCGGCTCTCGGGGCTCTACCTCGCCCTTGCGACCTTCGCGATCGCCGTGTCGATGCCCGCCGTGATCAAGCGGTTCGAGGGCTTCACCGGCGGCGGAGGGGGGCTCAACCTGTTCGGGCTGCCCGAGCTGACGGCGTCGCTCGAGCCCGTGACGGTGCTCGGACACGAGCTGACGTTCAACGACTGGCTCTACTACCTGTGCTGGACGGTCGCCCTCGTCGGGTACGTGATCGCGTGGCTGATGCTCCGCGGGCGGACCGGGCGGGCGTTGCGCGCCGTGCGGGACAGCGAGAGCGCCGCGCAGTCGTCGGGCGTCAGCCTCCGGTCCTACAAGACGCTCGCGTTCGGCGTGAGCGCCGCGTACGCCGGCGTCGCCGGGTCGCTCTTCGCGATCGCGACGACGTTCGTCAACCCGGACACGTTCCCGATCGCCCTCTCGATCCTGCTTCTCGTCGGCGTCGTCGTGGGCGGGCTCGGGTCGCTCGTCGGCCTGATCGCCGGTGCGGTCTTCATCCAGTTCCTGCCCATCTGGTCGCAGCAGGTCTCCAAGTCACCGGGCGCGCCGGCCGTCGTGTCCGGCGTCGTCCTGATCGCGCTCATGTTCGTGCTCCCGATGGGCGTCGCCGGTCTAGCGGCGCGGCTCCGAACCCTCACAAAGCGCTGACAAGGCGCGGCTACGATCGGCCGCGATCCCGACCTCGAGGAGCACTGCCCGATGACCAGGAGAATCGCGTTCGCGCTGACGGCGCTCGTTCTGACACTCGCCACCGGCGTGACCGCCGCCCTGGGCGGCCCGACCCGCTCGTCGGCCGACCCGGGCGTGACCCCCACGTCGATCCTTCTCGGCACGACCTCGCCGCTGTCGGGCGCTGCGTCTGCGTACGCCTCGGTGGCGCGCGGCGCGGACGCGTACTTCAAGTACGTCAACGGGCGCGGTGGGGTGAACGGCCGGAAGATCGTCGACACGATCGTCGACGACGCGTACAACCCGGCACAGACGGTGCAGGCGACCCGCCAGCTCGTCGAGCAGGACAAGGTCTTCGCGGTCTTCAACGGCCTCGGGACGGAGCAGAACCTCGCGGTGCGCGACTACCTGAACGCGCAGAAGGTGCCGCAGCTCTTCGCCGCCTCGGGCGCGACGGTCTTCGGCACGGAGGCGGGCAAGTACCCGTACACGATCGGGCTCCAGCCGAGCTACCAGGCCGAGGGGTGGGTGCTGGGCAAGTACCTCGCGCGGACGCAGGGGGCGGCGAAGGTCGCCGTGCTGTTCCAGAACGACGACTACGGCAAGGACCTGCTCAACGGCTTGAAGAAGGGCATCGAGCGCTCGCGCGTCCGGATCGCCGCGGCGCAGCCATACGAGGTGACGGCGAGCGACGTGCAGGCGCAGGTCGCGAAGCTCCGCTCGTCGGGCGCGAACGTCTTCGCCGTGCTCGCCACGCCGAAGTTCGCGATCCAGGCGTACGTCTATGCGAACAAGCTCGGCTGGAAGCCGAAGCTCTCGCTCACGAACGCCGTCTCGTCCGCATCGAACATCATGCAGCTCGCCTCGGAGGGCGGCACGAACAAGGTCGTCGAGGGGTCGGTCTCGATCGTCTTCCTCAAGGACCCGACCGACCCGAAGTGGAAGAAGGACGCGGCGATGAAGCTGTACCGGTCGATCATGAAGCGCTATGCGCCGTCGGCCAACGCGAACGACGTGTACCACGTGTACGGCATGGCCGCCGCGTGGACGGCCGTGGAGGCGATCCGCAGGGTCGGCAAGGATCTGACCCGCGACGGCCTCGTCAAGGTCGTCTCGACCATGAATCTCTCCGGCAACCCGTTCCTCCTGCCGGGCATCGGCCTCAAGACCGGGGCCGGCGACCATTTCCCGATCGAGCAGATGGTGCTCCAGCGCTGGCACAAGGGCGCCTGGAAGAGCTTCGGCGGGATCTGGGGCTACCGCACGGCGTAGGTCGGCCTACCGAGGCGGGAGGCGGGGCGCCTCGGCCGGGGCCGGCGCGAGCGTCCGTGCGAGGTCGCGCAGCAGCGTGAGGTCGCTACCGGCGAGCTCGACGAGCGTCCCGTCCCGCTCGACGCGGACGTGGTATCGCGGCTCGGCGTGCTCGCCCGCGTCGGCGAGCGCGAGCTCGCCGTCCCGCGTCCACTCGAGCCAGTCGCGCAGGGTGGCGGATGCGGCACGTTGGCCGACGCCGACCGTGTAGGCCCCGTCCGGGCTCGCGTACACGAGCGACACCTCCGCCTCGATCGCCGGTTGCGCGCGTGCGGCCGTGAAGAGGCTCTCGACGAGCCTCCACCCGTCGGGGATCCGGGCGGGTGCGAGCACCCGGAACGGCGCGGCGCGCTGCAGCTCGTGGAGTGGCAGGCGCTCCGGCCGAAGCCAGCCGGACGCGACGACACCCGGTGGGAGCGCCGGCTCGGTGGACTCCGCGGGAATCGGACCGAACGTGATCTCGGTCACCTCCAGTCGGCGGAAGGGCTCGCCGCGCAGGCGCGCGTCCGCGCGAAGCAGCGCCCCACGCTCTGCGTCGACCGCGAGCTCGAGCTCGTCGGCCCCCGGCCCGAGGCCGAAGACGATCGCCGTCGCGCCCTCCGCGCCGGTGCGTGGGACCGCGCGCACGGACTGCGCCGCGCGCCCCGCCACCTCGGCCGGGCCGGCCGCGTCGAGACGGTACGCGCCGACGATCGCGACCGGGTCGACGAGAAACGCGTACGACGCGGCGGGCGGCGCGCCCTCCTGCTCCGTCTCGTGCGTCACTGCGCCCCAGTCGGCGTCCCACACGACCCACCGCTCGCCGTCCCGCACCTGGTAGCGCTTCCCGGCCTGTACGCCCGCGGACTCCTCGCGGTACCGCGTCGGGCTCTCGAGCGCGAGCCTCGTCGTGCGGCTCGTCTCCTGCGGTGCAGCGGGCGCACTCTCCGCCGACGCGATGTGCGTCACGGCCGCTCCGGCGTGTCGGCCGTGATGTTCGGCCATGAACCGGTCGAACGCGGCCGCGCTCCGCGACCGGTGCGTCCACTCGACCACCGTGAGCCGCGCGGGGCGCGCCCGCTCGCCCGCGCCGTGCAGCAGCTCGAGGACCTCGCCGAGTCGCGTCACCTGGCGATTCTGCCCGTGGGCGTTTGCGTATGCTCTCGGCTCCGGCGCGAGGAGACCGCCCGGCGACAACCGACCGCCGATGGCAGACCTCTCCTCCGAGCTTCTTGGCACGTCCCTCGACGACCTCATGGCCGAGGCGCGGCGCCTGCGCGCCGACGGAATCGGGACGCTCGTCACCTACTCGCCGAAGGTCTTCGTCCCGCTGACGACGCTCTGCCGCGATGTCTGCGGCTACTGCACCTTCGCGCGGCCGCCACGGCGCGGCGAGCGCGCCTACCTCACCGAGGACGAGGTGCTCGCGATCGCGCGGGCGGGCGTGGAGGCGGGCTGCACCGAGGCGCTCTTCACCCTCGGCGACCGCCCCGAGGCGCGCTATCGGGTTGCGCGCGAGGAGCTCGCCGAGCTCGGCTGCGAGACGACGCTCGAGTACCTGGGGCGCTGCGCGAGGCGGGTGCTCGAGGAGACGGGGCTGCTGCCGCATCTGAACCCCGGCGTGATGACCCGCGACGAGCTCGCCGCGCTGCGGCCGGTCGCCGCGTCGATGGGGATCATGCTCGAGACGACGGCCGAGCGGCTCGCGGCGCGCGGCGGCCCGCACTGGGCCTCGCCCGACAAGGAGCCGGCCCGCCGGCTCGAGACGATCCGGCTCGCGGGCGAGCTTTCGATCCCGTTCACGAGCGGGATCCTGGTCGGGATCGGCGAGACGCGTGCCGAGCGGATCGACGCGCTCCTGGCGCTGCGCTCGCTCGCGGAGGAGCACGGGCACCTCCGCGAGGTCATCGTCCAGAACTTCCGCGCGAAGACGGGCACGCGGATGTCCGACCACCCCGACGCGACGATGGAGGAGCACCTCTGGTCGATCGCCGTCGCCCGAATCGTGCTCGGCCCGGGTGTCCACGTCCAGGCGCCGCCGAACCTCGCCTACGACGACTTCCCGCTCCTGCTCGACGCCGGGATCGACGACTGGGGTGGTGTGTCGCCGGTGACCGTCGACCACGTCAATCCGGAGGCTCCGTGGCCCGAGGTCGAGCTGCTGCGCGAGGCATGCCGCTCGCGCGGGCTCGAGCTGGCACCGCGCCTGCCGCTCTACCCGGAGCACGTGGCCGACCTGGACCGTTGGGCCGACGCCGGCGTTGCTCCGGCGATCCTGCGGGCGGCAGACGCCCAGGGGCTCGCGCGCGAGGACCGATGGGCGCCGGGCGAGCCCGTGTCGGTGCCCTTCGTCGTCGGACGCGATCCTGCGCCGGTGGGTCTCGTCGGCGACGAGCTCGGGGAGGAGGAGCTCGTCCGGCTCTTCGCAACGCGGGGCAGGGAGCGCGAGCGGGTCTTCGCGGCGGCGGACGCACTCCGCCGGGAGGTGTGCGGCGACGACGTCACCTACGTCGTCACGCGCAACATCCAGTACACGAACGTCTGCTACTTCCGGTGCGGATTCTGCGCGTTCTCGAAGGGCAAGCTCGCGGCCAACCTGCGCGGCCCTGCGTATCTCGTTCCCGAGGAGGAGATCGTCCGGCGGGTGCGCGAGGCCTGGCAGCGCGGGGCGACCGAGGTCTGCCTTCAGGGCGGCATCCACCCGTCGTTCACGGGCGACTACTACGCGGGCGTCGTGACGGCGATCAAGCGCGCCGTTCCCGGGATGCACGTCCACGCGTTCTCGGCGCTCGAGATCTGGCAGGGAGCGGCGACGCTCGGCCTCGATCTCGAGACCTACCTCGCCCGGCTGCGCGGCCTGGGCCTGGGATCCCTCCCCGGCACCGCGGCCGAGATCCTCGACGACGAGGTACGAGCGGTGATCTGCCCGGACAAGGTCACGACCGACCAGTGGCTCGAGGTGCACGGCGCCGCGCACCGGGTCGGGCTGCGCTCGAACGTCACGATCATGTTCGGGCACGTCGAGCGGCCGGTGCACTGGGCGCGGCATCTCCTCCGCGCGCGCGCGCAACAGGCGCGTTCGGGCGGATTCACCGAGCTCGTGCCGCTGCCCTTCGTCCCGATGGAAGCGCCGATCTACCTCAAGGGGCGCGCGCGACGCGGCCCGACGTTCGGCGAGGCGCTGCTCCTCCACGCGGTCGCGCGGCTCGCCCTGCACCCGCTGATCCAGAACGTGCAAGCGAGCTGGGTGAAGCTCGGGCCTGACGGCGTCAGGCAGGCGCTCGCAGCCGGCGTCAACGACCTGGGCGGGACGCTCATGAACGAGTCGATCTCCCGCGCGGCGGGCTCCGAGTGGGGCCAGGAGCTGCCGCCCGAGGCGATGGAGGCGCTGATCCGCTCCGCCGGCCGCCGGCCGCGTCAACGCACGACGACCTACGGGTCGCCGCTCGCGGAGCAGGTGCGCCGCTCGTTCGGCGCAGCGCCGCTCGCGGAGCCGCTCAACCCGCCCGCACGCGACGCGGGGCTCCGCCGGCCCGCCGCGCTGCTGCGGCCGGCAGCGCTCGCGGGCTGACGGCACGGCTCAACCATCCGCGGAGCGGCGGCGGGCGGCGTCGAGCGCGAGGGTGGGAACCCGGAGCGCGATGCGCGGAAGGCCCTTCCGCGCATCGGCGAGCGCGTCCCGGAGGCCGTTCGTCGCGGCACTGCCGTGGAGCCCCTCGCCGTGGCCCACGAGCAGATGCTCGGGCGTGAAGGCGCCGAGCGCGTCGCGTGGGGGAGAGAGCCGGAGCAGAAGGTGCACGCCTGCATCGTGTCCCGGCGGAGCGTAGAAGCCGTTCGTGCCGATAGCCTCGGCGACGACCAGCGTCCGCACCGCCTGCCACCAGAGCGCAACCTCGCGCCAGCGCTTCGTCCGCCGCACCGGGATCACGGCGAACGGGCTGTCCGGAAGCGCATCCGGGACGACGAGGTGCGGTACGCCGAGCGTCGAGGCGACCGCCGCGCAGTCGCGGTTGTGGCGGTCGAGGAGCTGGACGACGGCGACAGGCTCGCCGAGCGTCCCGGCCCGCTCGAGCGCCGGCTCGTATCGGACGGGGTCGACGAGCCAGACCCGACCGTCGCTCGCCAGGACGTGCGAGGTACGGGTCGCCGGCTCGTCGACGATCCACGAGAAGCCATGGGCCCCCCGGTCGTCGCAGATGCGGATCTCCACGTGCCGAGCGTACTCGCGGTCGCGCAAACCTCGACAGACGTCCGTAGTTCGCCACCGTCGGATGGTCGAAACCACCGATGGCGCGGACGACCTCCGGCGCGATCCTCGCGCCATGCGGACGTGGGTGATCCGGGGCGCGATCGCGGTGGTCGCACTCCTCGTGATCGCGCAGCTCGTCCCGTACGGACGCGATCACAGCAATCCGCGGGTCACGCAAGAGGTGCGATGGGACTCCGCACGCACGCGCGAGCTCGCCGCGGGAGCCTGCTTCGACTGCCATTCGAACCTGACGGAGTGGAAGTGGTACACGAACGTCGCGCCGGTCTCGTGGCTCGTCTACAACGACGTCAAGGGCGGTCGTGAGCACCTCAACTTCTCCGAGTGGGACAGGCCCCAGGCGGAGGCCGACGAGGTCCTGGAGGCGGTGAGGGACGGGTCGATGCCGCCCCTCCAGTACAAGCCCCTGCACTCCGGGGCCCGGCTTTCCGACGCAGAGCGCACGGAGCTCGTTCGCGGCCTCGAGAAGACCCTGGCAGCCGATCCTCCGGTCGCCGGCAGCGAGTAGAGCGGCAGCCGCGGTCCCGAGCCGGCCGGACGTCTGCGGCGCTCCTCGAGATCGAAGTCTCGGTCAGCCGGCGGCGAGTGCGGCGCGCGCCTCGGCGAGCGTGAAGAGCCCGGCGAGGAGCGCGCTCCCGGCGACCGCGGCCTCGCAGCCGAGCTCCTGGAGCGCGCGCAGGTCCGCCGTCGACGCGACACCGCCGGCTGCGATCACCGGCAGGCCGATGGGGATGACCTGGGCGAGGAGATCGAGGTCGGGACCGGCGAGCGATCCGTCACGTGCCGTTGCGGTGACCAGCAGGCGTGCCACGCCCACATCGGCGCAGCGACGCGCGAGCTCGGGGGCGGTGAGCGTCGACGCTCGCGTCCAGCCTTCCACGGCGACCTTGCCGTCCTGGACGTCGACGGCGACGACCAGTGCGGAGCCCACGGCCGCAACTGCTGCCACGAGGAACTCCGGCGACAACGCCGCGGTCCCGACCATCACTCGCGCGGCCCCCGCGGCAAGCGCTGCTCCGAGTGCCTCGATCGTGCGATAGCCACCCCCGACCTGGAGAGGCAGACCGCCGGCGGCCGCGACGGCGGCGACGAGATCGAGCGACGGCGTGCCGGAGAACGCGCCGTCGAGGTCGACCATGTGTAGCCGAGCTGCCCCCTGGGAGGCGAACCGCCGCGCCAGCTCGACGGGATCGCCGCCCTCCAGGGTGACGGCATCGCGTCGCCCTTCCGCAAGACGCACGGCGCGCCCCTCGAGCACGTCGATCGCCGGGATGACCTCCATTTGCTTGCGTGCTAGCACGTTAGCATGATAGCATGCATGCATGGCAAGCACCCCTGCCGAGAAGCGGCTGGAGGAGATCGAGGGGGTTCCCGGTCTCGGCGGGCTGGCCGACGCCGTCACGACGCTGCGGACGCAGGACGAGGTCGCACGCTTCCTGCGCGACCTGTGCACCCTGCCCGAGCTCGAGGCTCTCGCGCACCGCTGGCAGACCGTCCTGCTCCTGGACGAAGGCGTGCCGTACGTCGAGATCGCCGCGCGCGTGCCCACGTCGACTGCGACGGTGACCCGTGTCGCCCAGTGGCTCAGGCACGGAACCGGCGGATACCGGATGGCCCTAGAGCGGACGCGCCGGCGCGAGCGGAGGCGGCGGTGACGGGGTTCACGCGGGCCGGCGAGAACGGCCGGCTCACCCTCGCCGTGCCCGCGAAGGGCCGCATGGCGGAGCCGGCACTCCGCCTGTGCGCCGATGCGGGGCTCTCGTTCGAGGTGACGGAGCGGTCGCTCGTCGTCCCCTGCGCCAACGCGCCCGTCGATCTCCTGCTCGTGCGGCCGAGCGACATTCCCGAGTACGCGCAGGACGGGGTGGTCGACGTCGGCATCACCGGCGCGAACCTGGTGGCGGAGGCGGACGCGGAGGTCGTGACGCTGGCCGAGCTCGGCTTCGCTCGATGCTCGCTCGACGCCGCCGTGCCGGTCGACTCCGCGCACTCGGCGATCGGTGACCTCGACGGCCTCCGTGTCGCGACCGCGTACCCGGTGTCCACCCGGCGCCTCCTCGCCGAGCGGGGTGTCGAGTGCGAGCTCATCCCGGTCTCCGGATCGGTCGAGGCGACGCCCCGGCTCGGCCTCGCGGACGCGATCGTCGACCTGGTCTCGACGGGGTCGACGATGAGCGCCAACGGTCTTCGGCCGATCGGCACGCTCCTCACCTCGCAGGCGGTTCTCGTCGGCGGGCGGGCGGCGATCGAGGCGCGTCGCGAGGCTGTCGAGCAGCTCGAGCTGATGCTCTCCGGCGTCGTGGCGGGTCGTCGGCGCCGCTACGTGATGATGAACGCCCACGTCGACGACCTGCCCGCGATCCGTGCGGTTCTGCCGGGAATGGGCGCGCCGTCCGTGCTGCAACTCGCGGACGACGGCGAGATCGCCGTGCACGCCGCGGTCGAGGTCGACGAGATCTGGAACCTGCTCCCGGTGCTGCGCAGGGCGGGCGCGACGTCGATCCTCGTCCTTCCGATCGAGCGGCTGGTGGCGTGAGGGGGTCGTTCGACGAGGCGCTCGCGACGGTGGCGCCGATCGTCGCCGACGTGCGCGAGCGCGGGGACGAGGCGCTGCTCGAGTGGACCTCGCGGTTCGACGGGCCGAGACCGAACGGGATCCGGGTGCCCGCCGAGCGCGTCGACGCTGCGCGGGTCGACGACGACGTCCTCGACGCGCTCCGGCGGATGATCGACGCCGTCCGCCGGTTCAGCGAGGCACAGCGACCGGCCGACACCTCCGTCGAGGCGGCGCCGGGCATCGTCTCCGAGCGCCGCTGGCTGCCTCTCGGCGCGGTCGGCGTCTGCGTTCCCAGCGGGCGCCTGCCGCTTCCGTCGTCGCTCGTGATGACCGCGGTGCCGGCCCTCGTGGCCGGCGTCGGCAGGGTCGCGGTCGTGACCCCGAACCCGGCGGACGCAACGCTCGTCGTCGCTCGAGAGCTCGGGATCGACGAGGTCTACGCGGTCGGCGGGGCGCAGGCCGTGGCGGCGCTCGCCTACGGCACCGCGACGGTGCCGCCGGTCGACGCCATCGTCGGGCCGGGGAACGCCTACGTCACCGCGGCCAAGCTTCTGGTCGCGAGTCGTGTGCGCATCGACCTGCCGGCCGGGCCGAGCGAGGTCGTGGTGATCGCGGATGCCTCGGCCGCGGCGGACGCCGTCGCCGCAGATCTGCTCGCCCAGGCCGAGCACGGAGAGGACAGCGACGCACTGCTCCTCACGGACAGCGCCGAGCTCGCGAGGGCCGTCGAGGGGCTCGTGTCCGGCGCGCCGAACGTCGGAGTGGAGCGGGTCGCGTCGCTCGACGAGGCGCTCGCGCGGTCGGAGGCCTACGCCCCCGAGCATCTCGAGCTCCACGTCGCGGATCCGGATGCGCTGCTCGCGCGCGTCCGCAACGCCGGCTCGGTGTTCGTCGGCTGCTCGTCGGTCGTCGGGGACTACGCGGCGGGCGCGACCCACGTCCTGCCCACGGGCGGCCTTGCGCGGTCGACGGGTGGACTGGGGCTCGAGACGTTCCTCAAGCCGCTCCAGGTCGTGCGGGCGAGCGCGGACGGCGTGCGTCGTGCCGCCGACGTCGTCGGCCCGCTGGCGCGCGTCGAGGGCCTTCCCCTTCACGCCGCGGCGGTTCCGGCGTGAGCGTCGCGCGACGGAAGGCGCAGCCCGTCGGCGAGGGGTTCGCCCCGTACCGCTGGGCGGCCGCGGCCGACGAGGTGGCGACGCGTCACGGCATCCCGCGCGAGGCCGTCCTCAAGTTCGACCAGAACACACCGCCGTTGCCCGGCGTTCCGCAGGTGCCGCTCGCCGCGAGCATGGCGCGGCTCGCCGACTATCCGGACGGCTCGTATCGCGAGCTGCGCGAGGCCGCCGCCGCCTACACGGGGCTCGCGCCCGAGAACGTCGTCGTCGGTGCGGGCGCGGACGATCTCATCCTCCTCCTCGCCCAGACGTTCCTGGGGCCGGGCGGACGCGCGGCCGTCTCGGAGCCGACGTACGCGCTGTACCGGATCGCGACGAGGCTTCACGGCGCCGCGGTCGTGGACGTCGCCGACGAGGCGGATCTCGTGTGGGCCTGCAACCCCAACAACCCGACCGGATCGTGGGTCGAGCCCGAGGAGCTCGTGTCGCTCGCGCGGGCGCGCCCCGACACGATCCTCGTCGTCGACGAGGCGTACGTGGAGTTCGGTGCACGCTCGTGCGCCCCGTGGGTCGACGAGCTCGAGAACCTCGTCGTCGTGCGGACGATGTCGAAGGCGTTCGGGCTCGCGTCGCTGCGGGTCGGCTATGCGCTCGCGCACACCGAGACCGCCGCGGTTCTCACCGAGCGGCGTGCCCCGGCGCCGATCTCCGGCCCGTCCGCCGCGATCGCGGCGGCGGCGCTGCGTCAGCCACGACTCGGGGATGTCGAAGCGACGGCCGCGGAGCGCGAGCGGTTTCGGGCGGCGCTCGTCGCCGCGGGCTACGACTGCCCGCCGACCGCGACGAACTTCCTCTCCGTGGTGACGGACGAACCGCTCGCCGACCGGTTGGAGGCGCAGGGCATCGTCGTCAGGGCCTTTCCGGGCGCCGTCCGGATGACCGTGCGGCGGCCGTCCGAGAACGACGTGCTGCTCCGGGCGCTCGGTGCCGAGCCCGGCCCGACGCCCGGTCGAGAGGCGACCGTCCTGCGGACGACCACCGAGACCGCGCTCCGGCTCACGCTCTCGCTCGATGGGACAGGCCGTACGCGTGTCGAGACGGGCATCGGCTTCCTCGACCATCTCCTGACGCTGTTCGGGTTCCACGCCGGGTTCGACCTCGAGCTTCTGGCGGCCGGGGACCTCGACGTGGACGAGCACCACACGGTCGAGGACGTGCATGCCGCCCTGGGATCGGCGATCGCGCAGTCGCTCGGCACGCGGGAGGGTGTGGCGCGCTACGGCTCGACCGTGCTGCCGATGGACGAGGCGCGGGCGACGGCTGCGGTCGACCTCGTGCGCCGCCCGCACGCGGAGGTCTCCCTCGCCTTCACGGGAGACAGGGTCGGCTCGTTGGCGACGTCGCTGCTCCGGCACGCCCTCGAGCGGCTCGCGATCGAGGCCGGCTGCACCGTGCACGTCGAGGCCGCGGGCGCCGACGACCACCACGTCGCGGAGGCGGCGTACAAGGCGCTCGGCCAGTCGTTCCGGCAGGCCGTTGCCCCCGGCGGCGCGGGTATCCGGTCGACGAAGGGCGCGGCGTGAGGGTCGCGATCGCGGACTACGGCGCGGGCAATCTTCGCTCGCTGGCATCGGCGCTCGTCCGGGCAGGTGCGAACCCCGTCGTGACGGTGGATCCGGCGGTCGTTCGCGACGCCCCTCTCGCGCTGATCGCCGGAGTGGGACACGTCGAGAGCGCCGCGGCCGGGCTCGCGCGGCACGGCCTGGACGACGCGCTCCGCGACCGAGTCGCGGCCGGGCGCCCGATCGCCGGGATCTGTGTGGGGCTCCAGCTCCTCTTCGGCGAGAGCGAGGAGGGCGGCACGGGTCTCGAGCTCCTCCCGGGGCCGGTGCGGCGCCTGCGAGCCAGGCGGGTGCCGCACATCGGCTGGAACACCGTCCTCGCGACGCGGCCCTCCGCGCTCGTGGACGGGGTAGCCGGCGCCGACGTCTACTTCGCGCACAGCTTCGCCGCTCAGCCAGACGACCCGGATGTGGTGAGCGCGACGACGGATCACGAGGGCCGGGTCGTCGCCGCCGTCGAGGACGCGACGATCGCCGGCGTCCAGTTCCACCCCGAGCGGAGCGCCGCCGCGGGAGCCCGCGTTCTCGAGAACCTGCTGCGATGGTCAAGAAGCGCGTGATCCCCTGCCTCGACGTCGCCGGCGGCCGGGTGGTCAAGGGCGTCAACTTCGAGCGGCTCCGTGAGATGGGGCAGCCTGTCGAGCTCGCCCGACGCTACTCCGAGCTCGGCGCGGACGAGCTCGTCTTCCTCGACATCACCGCGACCCTCGAGGGACGCGGGCCGATCCTCGACGTGATCGGCCGCGCGGCGGACGAGCTCACGATCCCGTTCACCGCGGGCGGCGGGGTCACCGGCGTCGACGACGCGCGCGACCTGCTGCTCGCCGGAGCCGACAAGGTGGCGATCAACCGCGCCGCCTTCGACGACCCGGGGATCCTCACCTCGCTCGCGGCCGAGTTCGGGTCGCAGGCGGTCGTCTGCGCAATCGACGCGCGTGCGGGCGAGGTGGTGACCCACGCGGGCCGGACGCCCCGCGGCAGAGCCGCCGTCGAGTGGGCCCGGGAGGCCGTCGAGCGGGGCGCGGGGGAGATCCTCCTCACCTCGATCGACGCCGACGGGACGCGCGCCGGGTACGACCTCGAGCTGACGCGGAGCGTCGCCGCGGCGGTCGAGGTTCCCGTCATCGCGTCGGGTGGGGCCGGCGAGGCCCGGCACATGGCGGAGGCGTTCGAGGTCGGCGCGGAGGCCGCCCTGATCGCCTCGATCGTCCACGAGCGACCCGAGCGGCTGCCGGAGTTGAAGGCCGAGCTGGAGGAGGCGGGATGGCCGATGAGACGCTGACGCCCGTGATCGTCCAGGACGCGGAGACGAGCCGCGTCCTGATGCTCGCGTACGCAAACGACGAGGCGCTGCGCCGGACGCGGGAGAGCGGCGAGGCCTGGTTCTGGAGCCGCTCCCGCCGGGAGCTGTGGCACAAGGGCGCCACCTCGGGGAACACGATGGCCGTCGAGGAGATTCGCGACGACTGCGACGGCGACGCGCTCCTCTACCGCGTGCGACCGAACGGCCCGGCGTGCCACACCGGCGCCGAGTCCTGCTTCGCGCCGTGGCTCTGGCGGGTCGTCGCGGAGCGGGCGCTCACCCGTCCCGTCGGGCTCGTACGTGGCCGGGCTTCTCGAGGCGGGACCCGCCGCCGCCGCCCGCAAGGTCGGAGAGGAGGGCGTCGAGGCCGCCCTGGCCGCCGTCACCGAGTCCGACGAGCGGCTCGTCGAGGAGCTGGCCGACCTCTGGTTCCACAGCTACGTCCTCCTCGCGACGCGCGGATTGCAGCCGTCGGCGGTCGAGGAGGAGCTCCGGCGACGGCATACCGGCGCCTGACCGGTTCGTCCGACTATCGTCGCGCCATCACCGTCGCCACCGGCATCGACCCAGACGAGCTCCGCGAACGGCGGGAGCGGCTGCACGCACTCGTCGCCGGGCACAAGCCGAGCGGGCTCGTCGTCTTCGACCAGAGCTACGTCCAGTACCTGACGCGCTTCTCGTTCCTCGCGACCGAGCGCCCCGTCGCGTACGTCGAGCGCTTCGGTGGCGAAACCGCGGCGTTCGTCCCCGAGTTCGAGGTCGCCCGTGTCCGCGCCGAGACCGGCTTCGACCGCGTCGAGCCGTATCCCGAGTATCCGGGCACCGAGCACCCGATGCGCATCCTCGCGCGGCTCCTCGACGACATGGGGATCACGGGCACCATCGCCGCCGACCAGGACGGCTACCCCGGCATCCTCGGCTACGAGGGGCCGACCCTCTCGGACGTCACCGGTTCGGACGTCGTGTCCGCGGCGGCGGCCCTCGAACGTCTCCTGGCGCGGAAGAGCGAGGCGGAGATAGAGCTCGTCCGCGAGAGCGCCCGCTGGTGCGAGCACGCGCACCGGCTTCTGCAGGAGTACACGCGGCCGGGGATGACCGAGGCCCAGGCGGGTCTCCGCGCGGGGTACGAGGCGAGCCTCGCGATGCTCGACGCGCTCGGGCCGTCGTACGACGGCGGTCTGTCGTCGACGGACGGCGCCTCGGCGGGGTACCGGGGGCAGATCGGAGAGCGGAGCGCGTGGGCCCACGCGGTCGCGCACAACATCGAGTTCCGCCCCGGCGACGTGCTGGTCAGCGAGACCGCGGCGCCCGTGTGGGGCTACAACGCGGAGCTGGAGCGCGCGATGATCGTGGGGCCTCCCACCGACGAGATGCGACGCCATTTCGACCACATGCGCGCCGCGCAGCAGGTTGCCTTCACCGCGCTGCGCCCGGGCGTCACGTGCGCCGATGTCGACCGTGCGGTGCTCGCGTACTTCGAGGAACACGGGATCCTCGACACCTGGAGCCAGCACACCGGGCACGCGATCGGGCTCCGCAACCACGAGGCGCCGTTCCTCGACGTCGGCGACGAGACCGTCGTCGAGCCGGGAATGGTGTTCACGATCGAGCCAGGGGTCTACGTGGCCGGCCTCGGCGGGTTCCGCCACTCGGACACGGTCGTCGTCCGGGCCGACGGGATCGAGATCCTCACGGACTACCCGAGCGACATCGAGTCGCTCACGCTGCCGCTCTGACGGCGACCGGGTACGCTGTCGCGGCGATGGACGCCTGGCGCGCTCACGTGCTGCGACAAAACGGCTGATCGCCCGCTTCCCGATCGTGCGTCTGGGGAAGCGGGTCGGTGACGCGCGTTTCGCCCATCGGGCGTTGTGCGCGTGCTCCTCCCGCCCGAGTCGGAAGGAGGTGCGCGATGCCCATGCCGCATCGCACGTTTGCCGAGGTCGCCAAGCGCCGCCTCGTCGGGAAGGAAGGAAGTGCACGGGTCGCGGCGATCCACGCACTGCTCTCGGAGCTGCCGGGGTACCGCAACGGGCCGTACGCCGATCTGCGGAAGTGGCTCGAGGGCGAGCTCGACCGGACGCGCGTCCGCGCGAAGGTCACGCATCGTGACTCGCTTCAGGTCCGCCGCGAGGGTGCCGCGCAGATCGCGCTCGTCGGCCCGCCGAACGCGGGCAAGTCGTCCCTGCTGCAAGCGCTCTCGGACATCCGGATCAAGACCGGCGACTATGCCTTCACGACGCTTCGCCCCGTCCCTGCGCTGACGCGGATCGGCGGCGTGCTCGTCCAGCTCGTCGAGATCCCCGGCCTGATCGAGGGCGCGCACGAGGACCGCGGAGGCGGCCGCGCGCTGCTCGGCGTGCTTCGGAACGCGGACGCGATCGTCTTCTGTCACGCGGCCAACGAGCCGCGGGCAGCCCTCGAGGTCGTCCAGCGGGAGGTGGCTGCGGCCGGGATCGAGAAGCGCGCGATCCTGGTGCGCACGAAGGCCGACGAGCTCGGTGAGCGATTCGAGGTCTCTGGCCGACGACGACTGTGTCCACGTGTCGGTGCTCGACGACGCGAGCCTCGACCGTCTCCGCGAGGCGATCTGGCGGCTGACCGGCCTGATCCGCGTGTTTCCGGAGCGCGACGGGCGTCCTGACGACGAGCCGTTCGCCTTGCCGTCGGGTGCGACGGTCGCAGACCTTGCCGACCGGGTGCATCACGACCTCGGCGCCCGCGCGACCGGGGCGCGCGTCCGCGGGCCGTCCGCCCGGTTCGACGGCCAGCAGGTCGGACGCGGACACGTCCTGCGTGACGGCGACGTCGTCGAGATCCTGATCCGGTGAGCGGCGTCGTCCGGTGGGCTCGGGGGCCGCTTCACCGACCGAGACCGACGCTCCCGACCGATCGTCGTCGGCCGACCGTTGCCCCAACTGCCCCCAGGGGCACCCCGGTGTCCCTGGTGTAACGCTATCGAGGAATCCGTCGCGGCTCTGTGCCGTCTTCGCGTCGAAAGTGTGCCCCTCGAGGCGGCGTCACTCGGCCGCTTCTCCGTCCCAGTAGTCCGCGTCCTCGCCGAGGAAGAACCATCGCCGCTCGTCCCGCCCCGAGCCCCAGCGCAGCATCATCTTCCCGCTGTCCACCTGCACCGCCGCGCGCGGCAGCGCGAAGTTCGAGACGAGCAGGACGCGGACGACGTCGTCGGACCGGTTCGTCAGCTTGTGCGCGCCGTCCGGCCCGCTCGGGAACAGGATGCAGTCGCCGGGCTCGAGCTCGCGTTCCCCGTCCGGAGCGCGCAGCGTCGGCGTCCCGGACACCACGACCAGCAGCTCGTCGTTCCCGAGCTCGTAGTGGTAGGGGAAGGTGCTCTGGCCGGGCGGCAGCTCGATCAGGCCGGCACCCAGGTGCTCTCCGGCGACCCGCTTGCGCCGCCACACGTATCCGGGGCGCTCGGGTGGCCATGTCCGCTCGAGCCAGCCGTCGTCGTCCAGCAGGTTCATCTCCATGCGCGCGACCCTATCCGCGGCCGTCAGACGTCCCACGCGCCGTCGAGCAGGCGTGGAAGGACATCGTCGAGCAGTCTCAGCGTCATGCCCCACAGGACGTGGCCCTCGACGTCGATCCCGTCGACCAGGAGCGGCTCCGGGAACCACAGCGACGAGAACGGCAGCATCGCCCGGGAGGCCGGGTCGGCGAGCGTCCGTGCCGCAGGCGTGAGGATCCCGACGATCTCCGTCTCCTGGAGACGCCAGCGGGTGTCCGGCGGGACCCGGCCGAGGAACGGATGGACGAGCCAGCCCGTCGCCTGCGTCGCGAGCGGCTCCAGCGCGGCCACGACCTCGACCGCCTCCGGGTCCAGGCCGACCTCCTCCTCGGCCTCGCGGAGCGCGGTCGCGAGCAGGTCGGCGTCGTCCGGCTCGGGCTTGCCGCCGGGCAGTCCGAGCTGGCCGCCATGCTGCCCGCCGTCGTCCGCGCGGACGACGAGGACGATCCGGAGCTCCTCCTCGGCATCCCGGAAGACGGGCAGGAGCACCGCCGCCGTCCGCAGCCGAGCGCTCACGGCACCTCGTGCGCAAGGAGGTCGGCGACCGTCTCCCGCGCGCGGATCACCCTGGCGGAACCGTCCCGAACGAGGACGGCAGCCGGTCGCGGCACGCCGTTGTAGTTCGACGCCATCGCGAGGGTGTACGCGCCCGTCGCCGGCACCGCGAGGAGGTCGCCGCGGCGCGGCGAGGGAAGCGCCACGTCGTCGATCAGGACGTCGCCGGACTCGCAATGCATGCCCGCGACGCTGACCACCTCGTCGACCGGCTCGTCCACGCGCGTTGCGGAGAGCGCCGTATAGCGGGCGTCGTAGAGCTGCGGCCTCGGGTTGTCCGACATGCCGCCGTCGATCGCGACCCAGGTCCGCTCCGACAGGCGCTTGACGCTGCCGACGCGATAGAGCGTGACCCCCGCCCTCCCGACGAGGGAGCGTCCGGGCTCGAGCCAGATCTCTGGCTTCGGCAGGCCCGCTTCGACGAATGCGAGCCGCGCGGTCGAGGCAGCGCTCGTCGCGAGGTCGACGGCCTCCGGCACCTCGTCGGCCGGGTGGTGGCGGATCCCGAAACCACCCCCGAGATCGGCGACCTGAGCCGTCCACCCGAGCTCGTCGCGGCAGCTCGCGACGAACCCGGCGAGGCGCACGATCGTCTCCGCCTGCGCGTCGAAGTCGGCCAGCTGCGAGCCCACGTGGACATGCACGCCGAGCACATCGAGCCCGAGATCGAGCGCCTCGGCGACCACCGTCCGCGCCTGCGTGGGCGGCAAGCCGAACTTCGAGCCGTGGTGGCCGGTGCGGATCGCCTCGTGGGTGTCCGCGTCGACGCCGAGCGTGACGCGCACGAGCACGCGCGCGACACCCGCCGCCGCCGCGAGCCCGGCCTCGTCGGGCGCGTCGAGGACGACCGGCGCCCCGCTCGCCGCGGCCCCTCGCAGGAACGCCTCGTCCTTGTTGTTGCCGTGGACGACGAGCCGCTCGCCGTCGAGCCCCGCCCGGCGCGCGAAGGCGAGCTCTCCCTCGGACGCGACGTCTGCGCCGATGCCCTCCTCGTCCAGCAGCCGGAGCAGCGCGACGTTCGGGAACGCCTTCGTGCCGAAGAACACGCGGCCGTCGTGTCCGAGCGCGGCGCGGAGTGCGCGCGCGTTCGCGCGCACGGTCTCCTCGCACAGCACGACGAGTGGCGTTCCGTGCTCCTCGGCGAGGGCCTCGGCTGTGAGTCCGCCGATCGCGAGCGAGGCGCCTTCGAGAGCGGCGGAATGCGGGAACAGCGCTAGCATCGGGCGATCGTGCCTGTTAGCATGAGACTCGTGCAGCAGCTTCTCACGTAGTCCAGGGAGAGAACGCGGCAAACGCCGCGCCGACTCCCCTGAGCCTCTCGATCGAGAGGCTTTTTCGTTCCAGGGAGTGTTTTCGGAAGAGATGGAGATGGAGCCGACCGACACCGACCGGTACGACCCCGAGGCGATCGAGGCCAAGTGGCAGGCCGTGTGGGCGGCCGAGGGCTCGTTCACGGTCCCGAACCCCGAGCCGGGCGCCGAGAGCGAGGGGCGCTCCACCTACGTCCTCGAGATGCTGCCGTACCCCTCCGGCGAGCTCCACATGGGGCACGTCTTCAACTACACGCTCGGCGACGTCTTCACACACGTGCGTCGACGCCAGGGCTACACCGTCCTGCGGCCGATGGGCTACGACGCGTTCGGCCTGAACTCCGAGAACGCGGCGATCAAGGAGGGCGGCCATCCGCGCGACATCACGAATCGCAACATCGAGGCGATCCGGCGCCAGATGAAGCGCATGGGGTGGGCCATCGACTGGTCGCGCGAGGTCTCCACCGCGGAGCCGGAGTACTACCGCTGGACGCAATGGCTGTTCCTGCGCTTCTTCGAGCGCGGGCTCTCGTACCGCCGTGAGGCGCCGGTCAAGTGGTGCCCGAAGGACCAGACCGTGCTCGCGAACGAGCAGGTGATCGACGGGCGCTGCGAGCGCTGCGGCACGGAGGTCGAGTCCAAGAGCCTCACCCAGTGGTTCTTCAAGATCACCGAGTACGCCGATCAGCTGCTCGACGAGATGGACGCGCTCGAGTCGTGGCCCGAGCGCGTCCTGACGATGCAGCGGAACTGGATCGGGCGCTCAGAGGGAGCCCGCGTGACCTTCACCGTCGACGGGAGCGGGGAGGAGCTGCCCGTCTTCACGACGCGGCCAGACACGCTGTTCGGCGCGACGTTCTTCGTCCTCGCCCCGGAGCATCCACTGATCTCGCAGCTGACCGCCGGCACGGAGCACGAGCGGGCCGTCGCCGACTACGTCCGGCACGCGGCCGCCCGCTCGACCGTCGAGCGCGAGACGAAGGAGAAGGACGGCGTCTTCACCGGCCGCTTCGCGGTGAATCCGGTGAACGGCGAGGCGATCCCGGTCTGGGTCGCCGACTACGTGCTGATGGAGTACGGCACGGGCGCGATCATGGCGGTCCCTGCGCACGACGAGCGCGACCACCAGTTCGCGGAGCTCTACGGCCTCGAGATCCGACAGGTCGTGGCGCCCGCCGGCGGGTCGTCGGATCCCGCCGAGGCGGGCGCGTACGTCGCGCACACCGACGACGAGGTGCTCGTCAACTCGGGTGAGTTCAGCGGGCTCACCGCGCCGGAGGGGAAGCGGGCGATCACCGCCTGGCTCGACGAGCGCGGGCTCGGCGAGGCGACGATCGGCTACCGCCTGCGCGACTGGCTGCTCTCGCGACAGCGATACTGGGGCTGCCCGATCCCGGTGATCCACTGCGACGCGTGCGGCGTCGTGCCCGTCCCCGACGACCAGCTGCCGGTGCTGCTGCCGGAGATCGACGACTACCTCCCCAAGGGGCGCTCGCCGCTCGCGGCGGCTGAGGAATGGGTCAATGTCGCGTGCCCGAGCTGCGGCGGCTCGGCACGGCGTGAGACGGACACGATGGACACGTTCGTCGACTCGTCGTGGTACTTCCTGCGCTACGCCGACGCGCGGAACGACGATGCCGCATGGGACCAGCAGATCGTCGACTTCTGGCTGCCGGTCAAGCAGTACATCGGCGGGATCGAGCACGCCGTCCTGCATCTGATGTACGCGCGGTTCTTCACGAAGGCGCTCAACGACATGGAGCTGCTCGGCTTCCGCGAGCCGTTCTCGCGCCTCTTCACGCAGGGGATGATCTACCGGCACGGCGCGAAGATGTCCAAGTCCAAGGGCAACGTCGTCTCGCCCGACGAGGCGGTCGAGCGGTACGGCGCCGACGCGCTGCGGCTCTACATCCTCTACATGGGACCCGCCGAGCAGGACAAGGAATGGAGCGATGCGGGCATCGAGGGCACGGCGCGCCTGGTCGACCGGGTCTGGCGGCTTGCGCTCGAGGTCGCCACGCGCGGCCCGGTCGACGCGCCTGCGGATGGCGAGCTCGTGCGCGCGGCGCACCGGACCATCGACCGCGTCTCCGACGACATCCTCCGCCGCTTCCAGTTCCACACGCCGATCGCGGCGCTGTTCGAGCTGGTCAACGAGATCTACCGCGTGAAGGACGACCCGTCCCGTGCCGGCGAGGTGCGGTTCGCGACCGAGACCGTCCTCTCGCTGATGCAGCCCTACGCACCGCATGTCGCGGAGGAGCTGTGGGAGCGGCTCGGCGGCGGGCGCCTGTGGGAGACCGCGTGGCCGTCGGCCGACCCGGCGCTCGTCGCCTCGGACGTCGTCGAGATCGTGGTGCAGGTGAACGGCAGGCTGCGAGACCGGCTGCAGGTCCCCGCCGGGACACCGGAGGACGAGCTCATCGCGCTCGCGCTGGGCTCGGAGCGCGTTCGCGCGCACCTCGGCGAGGGTTCGCCGCGCCGGACGATCGTCGTGCCGGACCGGCTCGTGAACGTCGTCGCGTAGTCGCTGCGTCGGTCCACGCCGGAGTCGCCGCCCGGCAGGACGCAGTGTTGGCACAGAGACGGCACAGTGTCGTCACAGGTCGAGCGCGACGCTTGACAGGTGATCACCCTTACGCGCGCGCAGCTCGCGATGGTCGCCGTGCCCCTCCTGGCGCTCCTCGCCGTCGCGGGGTCGCGGCTCGCCGGCGTCGGCGCGAGTGAGGGGCCTGCTCGAGCAGTCCCGCTGGCCGGTGCCGGCGTAGGCGGCTCGGTCGCGGCGAGGGACGCGATCCCGAAGCTGTTCGTCCACGTCGTCGGCGCCGTCCGCCGTCCAGGCCTGTTCCGTCTGAAGGACGGCACGCGCGTCGCGGATGCGGTCGCGCGTGCCGGCGGCCCGACGCGCCGCGCCGATCTCTCGGCGGTGAACCTCGCCGCGCCGCTCGTCGACGGTCAGCAGGTGATCGTGCCGCGTCGTGGCCCGGATGGCATGCCGGCGGCGCTCGCGGGCACGTCGGCACCGGGCGCGAAGGTCAGCCTCGCGAGCGCGACGGTCGAGCAGCTCGACGAGCTGCCCGGGATCGGCCCGGTCACCGCGGAGAAGATCGTCGACTGGCGGACGACGCATGGGCCTTTCAGATCGGTCGACGACCTCGACGACGTGCCCGGGATCGGGCCGGCCCGCATCGAGCAGCTGCGGGATCTGGTGACGCCGTGAGGTTGCCCCCGTGAGCGCCTTCTGGATCGAACGGGGGGCACGGGGCGTGCGGCTGCTCGAGACCGGCTGGCCCGCCGCGCTCGTGTGGTCGGCTTGCGCGGGCATCGCGGTCTCGACCTGGGTGCGGCCGCCGCCTGCCGTCGACGCGGGTGTCGGCACGCTCGCGGTTGCCGGCGCCCTGGTGTCACGCGACCTGCGCCGGCTCGCGCTCACCGCGGTGGCCCTCGCGCTCTTGGGGCTCTGGTGGGGGACGCTGCGGAACGACGCGCTGGAACGGAGCGTCCTCGCCGAGCGGCTCGGCCGGACTGCGCCTGCGCGTGTCGTCGTCACGGGGCCTGTCGGCCGGACGGCGTTCGCCGTCCGCACGCCGGCGGAGGCGGTGCGGTTCGGCGCGACCAGCATCCGGGAGCGGGTGCTGCTCGAGCTGCCGCCCGAGCGGGCGCCGCCCCAGGGCGCCGTGCTCGAGCTGCGTGCGCGGCCGGTCGCGCCGCGTGGGCCCGAGACCGGCTTCGACGAGCGCGGCTGGCTCGCGCGTCGCGGCGTGCACGTGGTGTTGCGCGGCGACGACGGCTGGCGCATCGTCGGCCGGCGGGGCGGGATCGGTGGCGTCGGCGACCGGCTGCGCGCGCACGTGGAGGCGACGCTCTCCCGGGGAACCACGGGGGAGCGCCGCCGCCTGCTCACGGGCATCGTCCTCGGCGAGGACTCGGGCATCGACCGGGAGCTGCGGGACGCCTTCCAGGCGAGCGGCCTCCAGCACCTGCTCGCGGTGTCCGGCCAGAACGTCGCCATCGTCGCGGTGGGCGTCGTGATGGCGGCGCGCATCGTCGGGCTGGGCCGGCTCGTCGGCGAGGCGCTCGCGATCCTCGTCGTCCTCTCGTACGCACTGGCGGTCGGTTGGCAGCCGTCCGTCGTCCGGGCGGCTGTGGCGGGAACGCTCGCGTCGCTCGCGTGGATCGTCGCGCGCCCGCGCGACCGCTGGCACGCGCTCGCAGTCGGTGCGCTGGTGCTCCTGGCGTGGATGCCGCGGTCGGCGCTCGAGCCCGGTTTCCAGCTGTCCTTCGCCGCGGTCGCCGCGATCTTCCTCGTGCTGCCGCGCATGTCCGGCGTCCCCGACGCCTACCCCGTCCCCCGCGGGTTCTGGGACGTGCTCGTCGTCGCGGTCGCGTGCGGCCTCGTCACGGCGCCGATCGTGTGGCTCCACTTCGGGCGGGTCGCGCTCTGGACGGTGCCCGCGAACATCGCCGCCGAGCCGGCGATGCCCCCGCTGATCTCGTTGTCCCTCGCGGCTGCGGCAGTCGAGCCCGTGCTGCCGGGCGCGGCGACCTCGCTCGCCTGGCTCGCCGGCTGGTGCGCGTGGTGGCTCGCGTTCGTCGCGCGGATCGTCTCGAGCTGGCCGTCGGCGCAGGTCTCGTCGCCGGCGGCCATCGTGATGGCCGCCCTGCTCGTCGGGGCGGTCGTCCTCGTCCGGCGGCTGCCGCGATACCGGCGTCGCGAGGCCGTCGCAGCACTCGTGTCGCTCGCACTGACCGTCTCCACGGTCGCGTGCGCCCTCCGCCCGTCGCCGTCCTGGACGGCGCCGACCGGTCTCCGCGTCACGTTTCTCGACGTCGGTCAGGGCGATTCCGCCCTCGTCGAGGCGCCGGGTGCCGCCGTGCTCGTGGATCAAGGGCCGCCGGAGGCGGACGTGGCCGGCCAGCTCCGGCGTCTCGGCGTGAGGTCGCTGACCGCGATCGTCCTCACGCATCCGCAGCGAGACCACATCGGCGGCGCGCCGCGGGTCGTCGACCGGCTGGACGTCGGTGCGGTTGCCGAGCCCGGGATCCAGGCGCCTTCGCCCGACCGAGAAGCGGTGCTCGCCGCCGCACGCCGCCTCGGCGTACCGGTCGTCGTCGTCCACTCGGGCGAGGTCTTCGCGCTCGGAAAGCTCGAGCTGCGGATCCTCTGGCCGGACGATCCGGGGCTCCCCAGCGAGGATCCGAACCAGCACGCGGTCGTGGCGCTGGCGAGCTACGGGACGACCGACGTCCTGCTCACGGCAGACGCCGAGAGCGACGTCACGTCCGGCCTGCACCTCCGCCCGGTCGAGATCCTGAAGGTCGCGCATCACGGCTCCGAGGACCCCGGCCTGCCCGATCTGCTCCGTGTGCTGCGCCCCACGGTGGCCGTGATCTCGGTCGGCGCGCACAACGACTACGACCATCCGCGTCCCGAGACCCTCGCAGCGCTTGCGGCGCAGCCGGGTCTCCGCACGCTGCGCACCGACGTGAACGGACGGATCGTCGTCGAGTCGGACGGCCGCGCGCTCACCGTTCGCTCCGAGCGGTAGCCGGCCCACTACGCTGGCGACATGGCCGCCCAGGAGTTGAAGCCGGTGTACCTCGTGACCGGCAACGACGTGCCGAAGGTCGAGCGCACGCTCGAGCGTCTTCGGAGGCGATTCGACGCCGGCTCGGTCGAGCGCCTGGTCGCCGGCAAGGGCGGCGCATCGGGTGCGGACGTCGTCGCGGCGTGCAATGCGGGCACGCTGCTCGGCGGTGAGCGGCTGGTGCTCGTGACCTACATCGACGGGCAGCGTGGCGAGTACGACCGGCTCAGTGGCGGCTGGAAGGCGGACGACGTCGAGGCGGTGGTGGCCTACCTTCGCGACCCGGCCCCCGGGACCGTCCTCTGCCTCGTCGGCGCGGAGCTCAAGAAAGACGCTCCGCTCGCCAAGGCGTGCGCGAAGGTGGGCGACGTCCTCGCCTGGGAGATCGGCAAGAAGGACGCGATCGGCTGGATCGCGAAGAGCTTCCAGGAGCGCGGCGTCAAGGTGGGCGGCGACGCCTGCAAGACGTTGCTCGACCTCGTCGGCGACGACAAGCTGGTCCTCGCCCGCGAGATCGACAAGCTCGCGACGTGGGCGGCGGGAGAGCCGCTCGGCGTCGAGGAGGTGCAGCGGCTCGCGACGGCGTCCGCGGAGGCGCAGCCCTGGGACCTCACCGACGCGCTCGGGCGGCGCGACGCCGGCGCCGCGCTCGAGGTCGTGGAGTCCACGTACGCCCGGAGCTCGAGGACGAGGACGAGCGAGGCCGCCGCGTTCGGCGCTCGGGCGGGCCAGCACCTGCTCAGGCTCTCCCGGATGAAGGCCATGCTGGAGGCCGGCCTGTCGATCGACGAGGCCGGCGCCAAGCTCGGCCTCAAGCCGTACCCCGCCAAGCAGCTCGCCAAGCAGACGCAGGCGTTCTCCGCGGACGAGCTCCGTGGAGGAGTGGTTCGCTTCGCGCGGCTCGATCACGCGCTCAAGGGCGGGAGCAAGATCGCGCCGGACCTCGAGGTGCAGCTCGCGGTCGCCGACGTGGCGCGCGAGAGTCGCTGAGGCGGTGACCCGCTAGGCGGCGACGGCGCTGCCGCTGACCAGGCGCTGGGCCTGCGCCTTCTTGCGCGCCGCCGTGTTCTTGTGGAGCGCGCCGCGGGCAGCCGCCTTGTCGATCGTCCGCACGAGCTCGCGATGCTCGGCGGCGACCGTCGCATCGTCGCCGTCGGCGACGGCGCTCTCGAGGCGCTTCGCGAGCGTCTTGATCGTCGACCGGTAGCGCAGGTTCTCGAGCCGCTGGCGGGCCGCGGTGTCGACGCGCTTCTTCTGCTGCTTGATGTTCGCCATACGTGAGAGCGCCCGGACCGGATCGGGCCGCGGGCCGCCGGATGGTAGCAGAGGGCCTCCGACGATTCCGCGAAACTCCCCCGGATGTCCGAGCTCGATCCGTCGTTCGACCCGAACGTCGATCCCGCCCTCGCGGAGGAGCGCGCCCACCGCCGCCGCCTTGCCCGGTCGACCGCGGTCTTCGGCGCCGCGACCGGCCTTTCGCGCGTGCTCGGGCTCGTCCGCGAGATCGTCGCCGCGTACACCTTCGGCGCCGCCGGGAAGATCAACGCGTTCACCGTCGCGTTCCAGATCCCGAACCTCGTGCGCGCGCTCGTCGCGGACACGGCCCTCTCGGGCGCCTTCGTGCCGGTCTTCAGCGAGCTCCTCGAGAAGGGGGAGCGGGCGAGGGCGTGGCGTGTCGCGTCGACGATCTTCTGGCTCGTCCTGCTGATCACGACCGGTCTGACCGCGGTGTTCGTGCTCGCGGCGCCCCTGATCGTCGAGCTGTTCGGGACGCCCGGCGGGGACTTCGACCTCGCCGTCGGGCTCTCGCGACTCCTCTTCCCGATCGTGATCCTGCTCGGGCTCTCGGGGATCATCGTCGGGATCCTGAACGCCTACGACCAGTTCACGGTGCCGGCCCTGACGCCCGTGGCGTGGAACCTCGTGATCATCCTCGGGCTCGCGCTCGGCGTTCCCGCAGCCGGGAGCCAGGACGGCCAGCTCTACGTCTACGCGGGCTCGATCGTGCTCGCGACGCTCGTGCAGCTCCTGATGCCCGTCCCGTGGCTCCGAGGGCTCGACGGCCGGCTGCGCATCGCGCTCGACTGGCGCGACCCCGCGGTGCACCGGTTCTTCGTCCTCATGCTGCCCGTGACGCTGACGCTCGGGCTGATCAACGTGTCGACGCTGATCGGAACGCTCTTCGCTTCGCGCCTGATCGACCCCGACCTCGCTCCTCGCGCGATCGACCTCGCCTTCCGCCTCTACATGCTCCCGCAGGGGATCTTCTCGGTGGCGGTTGCGACCGTGCTCTTTCCCACCATGTCGCGGTTTGCTGCGCGCGGCGACATGGCCGCGTTCGGCCGGACCGTCGACACGGGCATACGCCAGATCGGCTTTCTCCTCATCCCGGCCGGTCTCGTCTCGGCCGTCCTCGCCGAGCCGATCACCCGCCTCGTCTACGAGCGCGGCGAGTTCACGGCCGACCAGACGCCGGTCGTCGCCGGCGCGCTGGCGGCCTTCTCCGTCGGCCTCGTGTTCAACGGCTGGATGCTGCTCCTCAACCGGGCGTTCTACGGCCTCCAGGCGAACTGGATCCCGACCCTCGTGGCGCTCGGGAACCTCGCGCTCAACGTCGTCCTGTTCGTGGCGTTCTACCCGCTCGGCGTCTGGGGGTTGCCGCTCGCGGTCTCGCTCTCGAACCTCGCCGGCGCGGTCGCGCTGGCGATCCTGATGTGGCGCCGCATCGGCGGCGTCGAGGCGGCCGCGACGTTGACCGCGCTGACGCGGATCATCCTCGCGTCGGTCGTCGCGTCCGCGCTCGCCGTGGGCGTCTGGTGGGCCGTCGACGCGGCGGTCGGCCGCACCACGATCGGACAGATCCTGTCCGTCGGCCTCGGCCTCGGTGTGGGGACGGTCGGCTACCTCGGAATGTCCCGGCTGCTCGGTGTCCGGGAGCTCGGCTCGTTGTTCGCGCTCCGCCGCGGCGCCTGAGACCGGCCTAGGATGAGCCGATCGCCGAGGCCGGCCCCTATCCGCTTCGCGTCGTCGGGCGCGTCCAGTCGTCACTCACGCGACGTGAGGACGCGCCGATGCAGGGCAGCGAAGGAGCGCCCGACGCCTGGGTCGTCTTCGACGAGGAGGTGCGCGAGGCCGCGCGCGACCTCGCCGCGGGCGACGACCTTCTCGTCCTGACCTGGCTGCACGAGGCCGACCGTGACATCCAGGCGGTGCACCCGCGAGACGACCGGGCCGTCCCCGAGCGAGGCGTCTTCAGCACGCGCTCGTCGGATCGACCGAACCCGATCGGCCTGCACCGCGTCGAGGTCGTGGAGGTCGACGACCTGCGGATTCGCGTGCGGCCGCTCGAGGCGATCGACGGGACACCTGTCGTCGACGTGAAGCCCGTGCTTCGGGGCGAGACCTGACCGGCCGCTACTGCTCGTAGCCCTCGACGGTCTCGTCGGAGCGCGCCCGTGCGGCGTCGGGGTCCATCGCGAACTCCTCGAGCGCTCGCCGCTGCCGGAGGAGGTCCCAGCACCGGTCGAGCGACACCTTCACGTCCGCGAGCCGGCGCCGGTCGGCCTCCGATGCGCTGCCGGCCGCCTGCGCGTCCCAGAGCCCGTGCTCCTCCGCGACGAGCTCCTCGATCCTGGCGTGAATCTGCGCGTCGTCCATGCCCGAACGATACGCCCGCGCGGTGGGCTACGCGGCGGCCTCCCCCGGGCGGGGAGCCGCGCGGCCACGGCTACGATCGACGCCGATCAGCCATGGACCAGAGCCGCATCCGCAACTTCTCGATCATCGCGCACATCGACCATGGCAAGTCGACCCTCGCCGACCGGATCCTGCAGCTGACGGAGACCGTCTCCGAGCGCGACATGCGGGACCAGTTGCTCGACTCGATGGAGCTCGAGCGCGAGCGCGGGATCACGATCAAGGCGCAGGCGGTTCGGGTGCAGTGGAAGGGGCACGAGCTCAACCTGATCGACACGCCGGGCCACGTCGACTTCACGTACGAGGTCTCGCGCTCGCTGCAGGCGTGCGAGGGTGCGGTGCTCGTCGTCGACGCGGCGCAGGGGATCGAGGCGCAGACGCTCGCCAACGCGTATCTCGCCATCGAGAACGACCTCGAGATCGTCCCGGTCGTGAACAAGATCGACCTGCCGTCGGCCGACCCGGACGGCGCCGCCGCCGAGGTGTCGGAGCTGCTCGGCGGGTCGCCCGACGGGGTCGTCCGCATCTCGGCGAAGACCGGGGTCAACGTGGAGCAGGTGCTCGATGCGATCGTCGAGCGGATCCCGGCACCGAAGGGCGAGCCCGATGCGCCCCCGCGCGCGCTCGTCTTCGACTCGAGCTACGACCAGTACCGCGGGGTGATCGCGTTCGTCCGCGTCGTCGACGGGCGGCTGCCGACCGGCTCCCCGCTGCACGCGATGGCGATGGGCACGGACTTCGACGCGGAGGAGCTCGGCTTCATGGCGCCGCAGCGGGTCCCGGTCGACGCGCTCGAGGCGGGGGAGGTCGGCTATGTCGTCACGGGGCTCAAGGACGTGTCGCGTCTTCGCGTGGGCGACACCCTGACGACCCGACGCGGCGGCGCAAGGACTCCGCTGCCGGGCTACAAGGAGGTCAAGCCGATGGTGTTCGCGGGCCTCTTCCCGACCGACTCCGACGACTACCCGGAGCTCCGCGACGCCCTCGAGAAGCTCAAGCTCAACGACGCGGCGCTGTTCTACGAGCCCGAGACGTCGCAGGCGCTCGGGTTCGGCTTCCGCTGCGGCTTCCTCGGGCTCCTGCACATGGAGATCGTCCGCGAGCGGCTCGAGCGGGAGTTCGACCTCGACCTGCTCGTGACCGCGCCGAACGTCGCCTACTCCGTGAAGGAGAAGAACGGCGACTGGGTCGAGGTGCACAACCCGGCGGACATGCCGCGCGACCCCGAGGAGGTGCAGGAGCCGTACGTCCGCGCGCAGGTGATCGTGCCCAAGGACTACGTCGGCGCGGTGATGGAGCTCTGCACCGAGCGACGTGGGCGCTTCGACCACATGGAGTACCTCTCCGAGACGCGCGTCCTGCTCACGTACGAGCTGCCCCTCGGCGAGATCGTCTACGACTTCTACGACCAGCTGAAGTCGCGCACCCGCGGCTACGCGAGCTTCGACTACGACATCGCCGGCTTCCGCGACGGCGAGCTCGCGCGGGTGGACGTGCTCGTCGGGGGCGAGCAGGTCGACGCGCTCTCGCTGATCGCCCACAGGGACGCCGCCTACGAGCGCGGCAAGCTGCTCGTCGAGCGGCTGCGGGAGGAGATCCCGCGGCAGATGTTCGACGTGCCGATCCAGGCCGCGATCGGATCGCGCGTGATCGCGCGCGAGACCGTGAAGGCGAAGCGCAAGGACGTGCTCGCGAAGTGCTACGGCGGCGACATCTCGCGCAAGCGGAAGCTGCTCGAGAAGCAGAAGAAGGGCAAGAAGCGGATGAAGCAGGTCGGCGGCGTCGAGGTGCCGCAGGAGGCGTTCCTCGCCGTCCTGAACCTCGACGGCGAGAAGAAGCGGTGAGCCGCGCGCTCGCGGTCGCGCTCGTGACCTGGCTCACGCGCCTGGCCGTCGGCCTGGGTGTCGCGGCGATTCTCGCGACGTTCCTCTCGTTCGCGATCGAGGGCCGTTCATGGGTCGGGAGCCTCGGCGTCGCCCTGCTGATCGTCGGATCGTTCACGCTCCTGATGGCGTTCGCCGGTCACTCGCCGGGAATGCGGCTCGGAGTCCAGCCGCCGTACCTCGCGAGCATGTTCCCGGGCCTCGCCCGGCGAACCGGGGACGCGTATCCGAAGACCCGCGTCAGCGACTCGGTGATCTTCTTCCTCACGGGTGTCGCGCTGCTCGTGGGCGGCCTGCTCCTCGTATGACCGCGGGCGTCCGTCACCTCTACGTCCATCTGCCGTTCTGCGCGCATCGGTGCGGCTACTGCGACTTCGTCACCGCGGTCGGGCGCCGCGAAGAGCATCGGGGCTACGTCGACGCGCTTCTCGCGGAACTCGACCGCGAGCGCCGGGTTCTCGCCGGCCCGCTCGAGACGGTGTTCGTGGGAGGTGGGACGCCGACCTTCACGGAGCCGGAGGCGCTCACCCGCACGCTCGACGCGCTCCCGCCGGCTGCCGAGGTCACCGTCGAGGCCAATCCGGAGACTGTCACGCCCGTCCTGGCCGAGCAGCTGCGTGACCACCGCGTCAGCCGTGTCTCGCTCGGCGCGCAGTCGTTCAGGCCGCACCTGCTCGGGGTGCTCGAGCGCGTTGCCGGTCCCGACGACGTCCGACGGTCGGTTCATACTCTCCGTGATGCCGGTTTCGACAACATCTCGCTCGATCTCATCTACGGCGTTCCGGGCCAGAGCGCCGCCGATCTCGACGCGGACCTCGCGGACGCCCTAGCGCTCGAGCCGGAGCACCTCTCCTGCTACGAGCTCGAGGCGAAGCCGGGGACGCGGTTCACGCACGCGCACGGGGAGGAGCTCGCCCGCCAGGCCGAGGCGATGGAGGGCTATGCCGAGCGTGTCGTGGAGACGTTGACCGGCGCCGGCTACCGCTGGTACGAGACGGCGAACTTCTGCCGCTCGGATCGTGGCCGCGACCTCCGCGCACAGCACAATCTGGCGATCTGGCGCGGCGCGGACTACCTCGGCATCGGCGTCGGGGCGGTGTCGACTCTGGGCGGCGAGCGGCGACGGAATCTCCCGTCGGTCGCGCGGTACGTGGCGGCGCTCGCCAACGGGGACGCGCCGCCGCGCGAGGTCGAGCAACTCGACGCCACGACCCGGGCGGTGGAGCGGCTGATGCTCGGGCTTCGGCTCGACGAGCCCTTCTCGGTCGAGGACGCGGGCGTCGAAGACGTCCTGGACGCCGACGAGCTCGAGCGGCTGACCGTCGCCGGGCTCGTCGACCGGGTCGGCGACGGCATCCGCTTGACCCCGCGCGGGCGGATGCTGGGCGGTGCGGTGACGGCCGAGCTGCTCGCGTGAGGCAGCCCCGACGCGGCACCGGATCGGCGCCCCGCTGGCGCCCACCCGGGAGCGAGCGCTACCCTCAGGTCGTGGTGGATGCGTTCGGGGGAGGGCATCCGGCGAGTCGGCGACGCGTCGTGCTCGTCGAGATACTCCTTGGCGCGTCGGCGCTCCTGGCGGTGGGGGTCGCGGCGCGCGTCCTCGTCGTGCACAACCTCGAGGCGACCAACCTCGTCTGGAACCTGTTCCTCGCCTGGATTCCGTTCCTGCTCGCACTCGCGTTCTACGACGGGGCGCGTCGCGGCGCGTCGCGAGGCGCCCTCGCGGCGCTCGCCGCCGGGTGGCTCCTCTTCCTGCCGAACGCGCCGTACATCGTCACGGACGTGAAGTGGCTCGGCGAGTACCACGGCGGCTCGCCCGTGTACGACGCGTTCCTGATCGCGCTCGCTGCGCTGCTCGGGCTCGCGCTCGGGTTCGTCTCGATCTACCTCGTCCAGACCGTCGTCGCGGCGCGGTACGGCAGACCCGTGGGCTGGGCGCTCGCGTGGGCGGCTCTCGTCCTGAGCGGCGTCGGCGTCTACCTCGGTCGCTTCCAGCGCTGGAACTCGTGGGAGGTCCTCACCGAGCCGACGAAGATCGCAGGAAACCTCCTCCAGGCGGCGGTCGATCCGCTCGCGCACGCGCGTCCCATCGCGCTCTCGACCGCCTTCGCGATCCTCTGGTGCGCTGCCTACGCCGCGTTCTACTCGACCTTCCGCACGCAGCTCGAGCGCCTCTCCGACCGGTAGCCGGAACCGGGACGGTCCGTCCGCGGGAGCGGGCCGTACGATGAGGACATGGAGCTGAGCCAGCGCAAGCTCGAGATCCTGCGACGCGTCGTCGAGGAGTACGTCGCGACCGGCCAGCCGGTCGGCTCGAAGGTGCTCGTCGAACGACCGGGAGGCCTCGAGGTCTCGTCGTCCACGGTCAGGAGCGAGCTCTTCGAGCTCGAGGCGATCGGCCTCCTCACGCACCCGCACACGTCCGCCGGACGCGTCCCGACGCAGAGCGGCTACCGCGTGTACACCGAGAAGCTCGTCGGCGGCATCGACGGGCGTCCCGGCCCGTTCCCGATCGATCTGACCGCGATGCGCAACGAGCTCGAGGAGGCGTTGCGCCAAACGACCGACGCGCTCTCCGAGACGACCCACCTTCTCGCGCTCGTCTCGGCCCCGGCGTTCGAGGCGGCGGCGGTGCGGCACGTCGAGGTGCTGCAGCTCCAGTCGCACGTCGTCATCGTGGTCGTGATCACGGCGTCGGGCGCGGTGTCCAAGCGTGTCTTCGAGTTCGAGGACGGGGTCGACGCGGGCCTGGTCGACTGGGCCCGGGCATACCTCGCCGAGACGATCGTCGGCAGACGCGCCAGCGTGATGGTCGTCCGCCGCGCGTTCGAGGATCCTGGCCTCTCGCTCCGCGAGCGACGCTTCCTCGAGACGCTCCGCCCGGCCTTCGCCGACGTCGTCGCGACGGCGACCCAGCTCTACGTCGGCGGCGCGGCCGGTCTCCTCGGCGATGCGACCGGTGCCGAGCTCGAGGCGTGCCAGCGGCTGCTCGAGGTGCTCGAGCGGCGCGCGGCCGTCCTCGGCCTCCTGCACGACGCGCTCGATCCCGGGCGGCCAGTCGTGCGCGTCGGGCCCGAGCTCGAGGGCGAGGAGCTCCACGGCACGTCGTACGTCGGCGCGACGTACGGGCTTCCGAACCGCTCGCTCGGCGCGGTCGGCCTGCTCGGCCCGCTGCGGATGGACTACGAGAAGGCGATCCGCTCGGTGCGCGCGGCGGCCTTCGAGCTCTCCCGGCTCGCAGAGGACGTCTACGGGTCGAGCTGATGGCGACTGCCGAGCAGGACTACTACGAGCTTCTCGGCGTGGGCCGCGACGCGAGCCATGCCGAGATCAAGTCCGCCTTCCGGCGGCTCGCACGCGAGCTCCACCCGGATGTGAGCGAGGAGCCCGACGCCGAGCTCCGGTTCCGCGCCGTCGCCGAGGCGTACGAGGTGCTCTCGGACCCCGAGCGCCGCCAGACCTACGACCGGTTCGGCCATGCCGGGTTGCGCGGCGGAGGGTTCTCGCCGATGGATGCGGATTTCGGCAGCCTCTCGGACGTCTTCGCAGCGTTCTTCGGCGAGACGATCTTCGGGCAGGGGAGGAACGCCGGGCCACGCCCGGCGCGCGGCCCCGACGTCGGCGCGCAGGTCGAGATCGATCTTGTGGATGCGGTGCGCGGGATCTCGCTCGGCGTGAGCGTGCGCGCGGCGCGGAGCTGCGAGACCTGCGCCGGCACCGGCGCGGCGCCGGGCACGTCGCCCGTCACCTGTCCGGGCTGCGGCGGCGCGGGAGTCGTCCAGCAGGTCTCCCGCACGATCCTCGGCCAGATCGTGCGATCGGGAACCTGCCCGCGCTGCGACGGCGCCGGCCGCCTGGTCGAGACGCCGTGCGAGCGCTGCGAGGGGGACGGCCGGACGCTCGAGGACGTGCCGCTGGAGCTCGACGTGCCGGCCGGAATCCACGACGGGCAACGAATCCGGGTGCGCGGCGCGGGGCACGCGGGCACACTGGGCGGCCCGACCGGGGACGTCTACGTCACGGTGCGCGTGCGCTCGCTGGAGGGCGTCGACCGCGACGGGGACGACCTCCACGTGCGGACGTCCGTGACGATGACCGAAGCGGCGCTCGGGAGCACCGTCTCCGTGCCGACGCCCGAGGGGCAGCTCGAGATCGAGCTCTCGCCGGGGATCCAGCCCGGCGCCGTCCATGCGGTGCGCGGCCGTGGCATGCCCTCGCTCGAGACCGGGCGCCGGGGTGATCTGCTCGTGCTCGTCGACGTCCGTGTGCCGACCCGGCTCACGGCCGAACAGCGCGCCGAGGTGCTCCGCCTCGAGGGCGAGCTCGGGGACGACGCGTACCGCGACGACGACGACGGCTTTCTCGGGCGGCTCAAGAGCGCTTTCCGGTGATCGACGCCGACCGGCGCTCGGCGCTCGTCGTCGTCGCGGCCGAGGCGGAGCGCGTCCTGGGTGACTGGCGCCTGCGCTACCAGCGGAACGCCGTCGAGCAAGGCATTCCACCGCATCTCACCATCCTGTTCCCGTTCGTCCGGGCCGCGGAGATCGACGACGATCTACTGACGGAGCTCCGACGCCTGTACACGCCGTCGCGGCCGTTCGCATACGAGCTCGCCACGGTCGAGTCCTTCCCCGACGCGGCGTGGCTCGCGCCCGTCCCTGCCGAGCCATTCCACGCTCTCGTCGAGATCGCGCGGGAGGCGTTCCCGGAGCTATCGCCCTACGGCGACCCGGGGCACGTCGTCGTCCCGCACTGCACGATCGGGACGGACGACGACCCCGCCCGCGTCGAGCTGATGGTGCGAGAGCTCCGCGAGAATCTCGGCCCGCGGCTGCCGATCCACTGCCGCGCCGACGAGCTCGTGCTCCTCGGTGAGGAGCCGGACGGGACGTGGGCTCGGCGAGAGGCGTTCCCGCTCGGCGGCGCATGAGCCGGTTGCGGCGCATCGCTCTGCGCGTGCCCGACGGCGAGGCGGAGCAGGTCCGCGCCCGTCTCCTGGAGCTGTCGCCGGACGGCTTCGAGGAGGTCGACGTCGACGGAGGGTCCGTCGAGCTCGCGGTCTACGCAAGCTCCGAGGGCGCCGCCGAGCTGCTCGCGGAGCTGCCCGGGGCGACCGTGGAGCCGGTCATCGAGGGCTGGGAGGACGCGTGGCGCGACTTCCACCGACCCGTGGTCGCCGGCGGTCTCTGGCTCGGGCCGCCGTGGAGGACGCCGCCCGATCCCGCCCAAGCGGTCGTGATCGATCCGGGACGCGCGTTCGGGACCGGGGCGCATCCCACGACGCGCCTCTGCGTCGAGCTGCTCGCCACCGGGCTCCGCGGCTCGCTCCTCGACGTCGGTTGCGGCTCCGGTGTCCTCTCGATCGCCGCCGTGCGGCTCGGGTTCGCCCCGGTGCTGGCGGTGGACGTCGATCCCGTCGCGGTCGAGACGACGCGGGGGAACGCCGCCGCGAACGGCGTCGCGGTCGACGCGGCCGTGCTCGACGCGCTCGCGGAGCCGCTCCCGGTGGCCGATGTGGCGGTGGCGAACGTCCTGCTCGGCCCGGTCGAGGCGATTCTCTCGCGTCTCGACGCACGCGAGGCGATCACGTCCGGCTACCTCGCCGGCGAGCGGCCCGCCCATGCAGGCTGGGAGCAGGTGGAGACCGTCGAGCTCGACGGCTGGGCGGCCGACCGCTTCCGGCGCCGCCTTGGAGCCGGGCCTGCATCTGCGACCATCCTGCCGTGACGCGGGAGCCGAGATGAGTCGTCCGCTGGTCGCGCTCGGGATCGTGGCCGCCGCCGCGATCGCCGTCGCCTGCGCGGTCGTCGTTCTCTACGCCACGCGGGAGCCGTCCACCCGAACGGTCCTCGTCGAGCCGTGCGGCGACCGGACCTTCGGGCACGTCACGTCGCTCACGCGGAGCACCGGGCGGTGGGTGATGCGCTTCGACCCCGAGTGGTTCACGAGCGGCCTCACCGCGAACGTCGCGGCGGCGGAGGACGGGGTCGTCCCCCCGGGCGAGCCGGTCCCGAACGACAACTACCGGATCGACGAGGGTCACCGGCTGTTGACGTACCTCGTCGCACCGAACGCGCGCGTGACCGTCATCACGAGGCACGGCGACCCGGTGCAGCTCGGCGCCACGCCGATCACCGTCGCGCAGCTCGCAGCGCTCGTCCGCGGCGAGAAGCCGATCGAGCTCTTCGAGCCGCTCGACACCGGCATGTGGATCCGTGTCCACGTCGACACCGTCTGCGCGATCGATCAGCAGTACCAGCCCTGATCCGGAGACCCGCCTGGTACGCGACGCCGCGGGGGATGCCTTCCTCGCCGAGCCCGCCGCGCGAGCGGATCTACACGGCCTTCCAGAACACGGTCGTGTCGCAGGGGCGGCCGTCGGGGTAGAGCGCGTAGTTCGGGATCACGCCGACCCGCGTCCAGCCCAGGCGCGTGTAGAGACGCTCGGCGTCGTCGCCCGTGACGGTGTCCAGGACGAGCAGCGTCTTGCCCTCCGCTCGCGCCTCCACCTCTGCGTGCTCCATCAGGCGCTGCGCGACACCGAGACGACGGGCGCTGCGATGGACGAGCAGCTTTGCGACGTCGGCGCGGTGCGGCTGGTTCGGTGGTGCCGCGAAGACGACCTGGACCGTGCCCACGACCTCGTCGTCCCGGAACGCAGCGAGCAGCAGCCTCGTTGCGTCCTCGACCTCGGCGCTCCAGGACTCGAACTGCGCGCGCGCGTCGTCGTGCGAGAAGGGCGCCATGTAGCTCACCGACGCACCGCCCGCGACGCAGTCGGCGAGGACGGCCGCGAGCCCGTCCAGATGGGTGCGGAGCTCGGGCGCGGCGAGCCGGCGGACGTCGATCTGCGGGGTCGCAGGCATCGCGCGGGAGTCTCGCATCGACCGCGGAGGCGCGGCCGTCACCAGACGTCCAGCGTGGGGAACGCTGCGTCTGCCTCGAGGCAGCTCGCGAGGTAGAGCGCAGTGCCCGGGTCACCGGTCCAGAGCGTGTGCCGCCCGCGGCCGTGTGCGTCGGTCGCGCGCTCGACCTGCTCGATCGCGTGCATCCCGAATGCGCGCGCGCGATGCAGCCAGAGCTCGTCGCCGGTGCGCGCGAGGAGCTTCAGGAACGCGTAGCCGTTCCCGGCGGTGCCGTGGCAGAGGCCGGCGCCCTTCCGGAGCGGGCCCGCGCGCCACGTCAACTCTCCGCCGGCCACGAGCAGCTCGGTGAGGGCGTCGTCCGCGGGCGCGACGGAGGCGAGCGACGCGACGATGCCCGGCGCGCCGTGACACCACTGCGTGCGGCGTGGGACGCGGCTCGGCTCGAGCGAGGGACGCCACTGCGCGACCCCGGCGGCGCGCAGCGCGTGGAGGTCGAGCGTCGCGACGGCCCGGGTCTCGAGCGCGGCACGCCGCTCGTCGTCAAGCAGGTTGCCGCGCGCGAGGACGAAGACGTTGCCCGCGAACCCGTGCGCCGGACCGATGACGTGCGTGCGGCGCCCGTAGAGGTCCTGCTCCCACAGGTCGCCGCGCCATTCGCTCCAGAGACGGTCGGCGGACTCGGTCCAGGCTGCCCGCCAGCGCTCGTCGCGCGTCCGCTCGAACATGACGGCGGCGGCGAGCATCGTCCCCGGCGATCCCCAGTTGAACTCGAGCGAGGGGTTGTCGGCGTTGCCTCGCACGACGTCGAGCAGCTGCTCCTCCTGCCAGGCGGCAGGGGCGAGCGTGTGCGCGACGAGGAGGATCCCGGCCTCGCCCATCCAGAGCGACGGCACGACACCCTTGGTCGGAAAGTCGGGCTCCGCGCGGTAGCGGTCGGGCAGGGTGAGTGCCACGCCGGACCAGTCCCGCCCCGTCCCGGCCAGACTCGACCGTGCGAGCGCGTGCAACGCCCAGATGACCCCGGCTGCGCCCAGGTAGAGCGAGGAGACGAGGCCGAGAGGCGGCTCGTCGTCCTCCTCGTCGAGCGGATGCGGGGGCCACAGGCCGTCCGGGTCGAACGACGCCTCCGTCTCGGAGACGATCGCCGCGACGGCCGCACGGGCGCGATCCGCATCCCAGGCGGCTTCCGTGACCGGCTCGTGCGCATCCGGGTCGATCAGCTCGCCGAGGTCTGCCTCACCGCTCATCTGCGCAGGCTAGTGGCGCAATCAGAATCGGGCCGCCGAGCGTCTAATCTCATGGGCTCCCATGGCGACGTTCTCGACGCGCTTCCTCGGATGCAAGGTCTCGTTCGCCGACGCTCAGGCGATCCGCGAGCGGCTGCTCGCGGACGGGCACGACGAGGTCGCGGAAGGCGGCGAGATCCAGGTCGTCAACACGTGCTGCGTGACGCACGAGGCGGTCTCGAAGTCGCGCCAGGCTGCGTCGCGCGCGGCGCGCTCGGCGCGGTCGGTGTACGTCACCGGCTGCGCCTCGAACCTCGAGGGCGCATTCGGCGACGCTGCGCCGAACGTCGTCGTCACGGGGAGGACGGGCGCCGAGGCGGCGGCCTTCGTCGCGGCCGACGTGGGCGCGATCGGCTGCGTCAACGCCGAGCACCGGCTCGACCGGGTGCGCGCGTTCGTGAAGATCCAGGACGGGTGCTCGTTCTCGTGTGCCTTCTGTGTGATCCCCCTCGTCCGCGGGGCGACCCGGAGCCGCACCGCGGAGGCCGTGCTCGGCGAGATCCGGCGCCGCGCGGCACAGGGGCATCGCGAGATCGTCCTGACCGGCGTGAACCTCGGCTGCTTCCGCGACCGCGCCGCCGGCTACACGCTCGCCCACCTCGTCCGCGAGGCCGGCTCGCTGCCCGGCGTCGAGCGCCTTCGACTCTCGTCGATCGAGGTCAACCACGTCGACGACGCGCTGGTGAGCACGCTCCTCGAGACGCCGACCGTCTCGCCGCACCTCCACGTTCCGCTGCAGTCCGGCGACGACCGCGTCCTGCGCGCGATGGGTCGCCGGTACAGCGCGTCGCAGTTCGAGCGGCGGCTGGCCCCGCTCGCGGGCCTCAACCTGACGACGGACGTGATCGTCGGCTTCCCCGCCGAGGACGAGGCCGCGTTCGAGCGCACGCTCTCGCTCGTCGAGCGGCTCGGGATGACGAAGGTCCACGTCTTCCCCTACTCGCCGCGGCCGGGCACCCGGACGGCCGCCGAGGACCACGTCGCGCCCGAGGCAAAGCGCGAACGCGGCGCACGGCTGCGCGCGCTGTCGGACGAGCTCTGCCGGCGCCGCTGGCGGACCCGGGTCGGAACGACGGATCGTGTGCTCGTCGACCGGCCGGGACGCGGCTACGCCGACGACTACACACCCTGGCTGGTCGAGGGCGAGGTCGGCGCCTTCGTCGACGCGCGGGGCGTTGGCGTCGCCGCGGAGGGGGTGCTGGCCGTTGCAGCGTGAGGAGTGCCTCTTCTGCCGGCTCGCCCGCGACGGCGACCATGTCCACTCCGCGGACGGCTTCGTCGCGATCCGCGACATCGCCCCGAAGGCGCCGACGCACCTGCTGATCCTCCCCGAGCGCCACATCGACACGTTCCGGGACGTGGGCGAGCTCGAGGCGGACGAGGCCAAGCGCATGCTCGAGTTCGTCGCCGAGACCGCCTCGAAAGCGGGCCTCGAGGACTACCGGCTGATCGTCAACGTCGGCCCTGGCGGCGGACAGACCGTGTTCCACCTCCACTGGCATCTGCTCGGGGGCGCTAGCCTCCCCGGATTCGAATGACGCTGATCGCCGACATCGAGGGTGAGCTCAAGGACGCGCGCCGCGCCCGCGACGACCAGCGGCGCGACGCGCTCGCGCTGGTTTTGAACGCCCTCCGCTCCGCAGAGAAGGAACTGCAGCGCTCGCTCTCCGACGAGGAGTCGCTGCAGGTGCTGCAGCGGGAGCGCAAGAAGCGCGTCGAGGCGATGGAGGCGTTCGACGCAGCCGGCCGGGAGGAGCAGGCCGACCGCGAGGAGTTCGAGCTCGACGTCATCGAGGAGTTCATGCCCGACCAGCTCTCCGAGGACGAGCTCGAGGAGATCGTGGACGACGTGATCGCCGAGGTCGGCGCGACGTCGATCCGCGATCTCGGCCGCGTGATGGCGGACGCGATGCCGCGTGTCTCCGGGCGGGCGGACGGCTCGGTCGTCAGCCAGCTCGTGCGCGAGAAACTGGCCTAGCCCCCGTCGCGCCCGCCGGGCAGGCGCCGTAGGGAACCGCCCCTACACTGAGATCCATGCAGGACGTTCTCACCGTTCCGAACGAGGTCGCGGCCGAGCTGGCCGGGGTCGGCGACGGCGTGCTCGACGCCTTGCGAGAACGGCTCGGCTGCACGGTCTCGCTGCGCGGCAACCGGCTGACGCTCGCCGGCGACGAGGCCCGCGTCGTGGAGGCCCGGGCCGTGCTGGACGAGCTCGTCGAGCTGGTCGAGGGCGGCCACGCGATCGGCCCGGACACGGTCGGCGCCGTCGTGGCGGCGCTCGACCAGTCGGAGGACATCCGCGACGTCTTCGAGGACGTCGTCTGGCGTCACCGCGGCAAGAAGATCGCGCCGAAGACGGTGACGCAGAAGCGCTACGTCGACGCGATCCGCGCGTCCACCGTGACGTTCGGCATCGGCCCGGCCGGGACGGGCAAGACCTACCTCGCGATCGCGCTGGCCGTGAAGGCGCTCGCCGAGCGCGAGGTGGGGCGGATCATCCTCACCCGGCCGGCGGTCGAGGCCGGCGAGCGTCTCGGCTTCCTTCCGGGGGACGTGCTCGCGAAGGTCGACCCGTACATGCGCCCGCTGTTCGATGCGCTCTACGACACGATGGACGCCGACCGGCTGAACGCGTACATCGATCGCGGCACGATCGAGGTGGCGCCGCTCGCCTTCATGCGGGGACGGACCCTGAACGACTCGTTCGTGATCCTCGACGAGGCGCAGAACACGACGCCGGAGCAGATGCAGATGTTCCTCACGCGGCTCGGGTTCGGCTCGAGGATGGTGGTCACCGGCGACGTGACGCAGGTCGATCTCCCCCGCGAGCAGGCATCGGGGCTGATCCAGGTGCGCGACATCCTCCGCTCGCTCGAGGGCATCGGCTTCGTCGAGTTCGGCCACGAGGACGTCGTGCGGCACAAGCTCGTGCAGCGGATCGTCGAGGCGTACAAGCGGCACGCCGAGGAGACGGGCTCCGCGCGGCACCGCTGATGCTCGAGATCGAGGTCGCGAACCGAAGCGGCGTCGCCGTGGACGACGAAGGTGCGATCGCGCTCGCCCGCGACGTGCTCGCGGCCGAAGGGATGTCGGACGGCGAGCTCGGGATCGTCTTCGTCGGCGCGGGCGAGATGCGCGCCCTCAAGCGGGAGCACCTCGGCATCGACGAGGCGACGGACGTCCTGTCGTTCCCGATCGACGGCGCGGCGCCGCTGCCGGAAGGCGAGCCGCGCGCGCTCGGTGACGTCGTCCTCTGCCCGGAGGTGATCGGCGACGAGTGGCGCTGGCCGCTCGTCCACGGGCTGCTCCATCTCCTCGGTCACGAGCACGGGCCGGCGATGGAGGCGCGCGAGCGCGTGCATCTTCCGTGATCACACCGCGGCGCCCGCCCTCGATCTTCGAGAGCTTCAACTTCGCGATCGAAGGGATCATCCACGTGCTCCGGACGCAGCGGAACATGCGGATCCACTTCGGTGTGGCGGTGGGCGTGCTCGTCGCTGCGCTCGCATTCGACGTCTCGCGTCTCGAGCTGATCGCGCTGCTCCTGGCGATCGCGTTCGTGCTGATCGCCGAGATGCTCAACACCGCGATCGAGGCGGCTGTCGACGTCGCGTCGACGTCGTTCGACCCGATGGCGAAGCTGGCGAAGGACATCGGCGCGGGCGCCGTCCTGATCGCGGCGATCAACGCGATCGCGGTCGGCTACCTCGTCTTCTCGGGACAGGTCGCCGAGGAGAGCTCGCGGCTGCTCGACAAGCTCTCCGAGGCGCCGGCGGAGCTGACGCTGATCGCCCTCGTGCTGACGATCGCGCTCGTGATCACGCTTGAAGGCGTTCTCGGGACGCGGGTCGCCGCTTCGCGGCGGCTGGCCGTCCGGTCACGCGGCCGTCGCGTTCGCCGCATGGATGGCGGTCACGCTCGTGCTCGGCGACACCGAGCACCGCTTCCTCGTATCCTCACTCACGCTGATCATGGCGTTGCTCGTCGCGCAGACTCGGATCGAGGCGGGCGTCCACTCGACGCTCGAGGTCGCGTCGGGAGGCCTGCTCGGCGCGCTCGTGACGCTCGTCATCTTCCAGGGGTTCTACGCGTGACCGACGCCGAGCTCCTCGCCGCCGCGGATGCGATCGCCGCGCGCGCCTATGCGCCGTATTCGGAGTTCCACGTCGGCTGCGCCGTCCTCTGCCGGGACGGGCGCGTCGTCGAGGGCGTCAACGTCGAGAACGCGGCGTATCCGCTCGGGGTGTGCGCGGAGCGGACGACCTTCTCCCGGGCGATCACCGAGGGCTACCGTCCGGGCGACTTCCTCGTCGCGGCGATCACGGCCTCGCCGTGCGGTGGCTGCCGCCAGTGGCTTGCGGAGATGGGCGTGGAGCGCGTCCTGTTCCGGAACGGCGGACGGCTCGTCGAGATGAGCCCCGACGAGCTGCTCCCGGAGCAGTTCGACGCCGGGCAGCTCGGGGCATGAGGCGGGTGCGCCCCGTTCGCGGGAGACATGCCTGCGCACGGACAAACCGGTGGGCGCTGTGGAGCGACCGACACGCTGTCGACGCAGTCACGGCACTGACCCGTCACGGTTTCGGCGATAGGCTTGAGCCGTGGGGAGGAGGTCGGCGGCCCGAGAACGCCGGGCCCGACATGTCTCACAGAGCCACGTCCCGAACTGACATGTCCGAAGCGGGCGTGTCCTGGGCCGGAGTCAGGCGCACAGGGCTGACGCACGCCGGCGAGAGCGCTCACCGCGCATGAAGACCGGCCTCGTCGCCGTCGCCGGCCGGCCGAACGTCGGCAAGTCGACGCTCGTCAACGCATTGACCGGCGAGAAGGTCGCGATCACGTCGACCGTCCCGAACACGACGCGCCGCCGGATCTTCGGCGTCGCGAACGGCGACGACTGGCAGCTCGTGCTCGTCGACCTTCCCGGGTTCCAGCGCCCGATGGACGCGCTCACCGAGCGCATGCAGGAGACGGTCGACGGGTCGTTCGAGGACGTCGACGTGGTGCTCCTCGTACTCTCCGCTCGTGATCGCATCGGCGCCGGCGACCGCTTCGTCGCGCGACGCGTGTTCTCGCTGGGCGTCCCGGTCGTGATCGCCCTGAACAAGATCGATCGGCTGAAACACGGCCACGTGGCCTCGCAGATGAAGGTCGCGGCCACCCTCGGCGACTTCCACGCGCTCCACCCGGTCAGCGCCAAGGTGCGCGACGGGATCGACGAGCTCCGTGACGATCTCGTGCACCTCCTTCCCGAAGGCCCGGCCCTCTTCCCGCACGGGCAGCGGACCGACCTCACGCTCGAGGAGCGCGTCGCCGAGGTCGTGCGCGAGAAGGCGCTCCACCTCACGCGCGACGAGGTGCCGCATGCGCTCATGGTGGAGGTCGAGGAGATCGGCGACTCCGTGCGTGCACGCATCCTGGTCGAGACCGAGTCGCAGAAGGGCATTCTGATCGGGAAGCGCGGCGCGATGATCCGCGAGATCGGCACGCGGTCGCGTCCCGAGGTGGAGGCCCTCGTTGGCCACCCGGTGTTCCTCGAGCTGGTCGTGAAGGTACGGCCGCGCTGGCGGCGTGATCGGAAGTCGCTGGAGCGCCTCGGGCTCTGAGACGCGGCGGGCATGGCGAGGATCGTCCACGTCAACCCCGACGGCGTGGTCGTCCGGCTCACGGGCTGGACGGCGCTCGCGGCGCTGAGGCGCGAAGTGCGTGTCCCGATGCGGGCGATCCGGTCGATCTCGACCGGACGCTACGGCGCGACCGGATTCCGCGTCGCAGGCACCGCGATCCCGTGGACGGACATCCGCGCAGGACGCTTCCGACGCGGCGGGTCGTGGACCTTCCTGTCGTTCGACGACCGTGACCGGGTGCTGACGCTCGAGCTCGACCGCTCGGTGCCGGGTGCTGCGTACGACGTCGTCGCCGTGGGAGTGGACGACCCGGACAGGGTCGCGGCCGAGATCGACGCGTGGCGCGCCGCCTCGTGACTCAGTGGAAGCGGACCGTCTCCGGCGCGATCCGGAGGATCACGCGCTCGGACGTGATCGCCGAGTCGTCGTAGTCCTTGCCGCGGTACTTCCGCGAGAGCGAGTCGATGTGGGCGCGAGCCTCCTGCCCGCGGACGGTCGCGACGACCTGGCCGCGCACCTCGGCGTACGTGTACGGGTCGTCCCGTTGCCAGATCGTGACCGTCACGCGCGGGTCGCGCTCGACCGCCCGGAACTTCGCGCGGTGCGCCTCCGTGTTGATCAGGACATGGTCCTCGTCGGCGTCGACCCACATGACGTGGGTCATCGGCCGGCCGGAGCGGAGGATCACGCTGAGCGTCGCGAAGTTCGGTGCCTGCGCGAGCTCGCGCACTCTCGAATCGAGGTCGGTCACTCAGCCGCCGTCCGACGCCTCGTCGGCGTCGACCCGGTCGGCGAGCGTGCGCGCCACCTTCAGCCAGAGCTCCGGCAGCGTGTCGAGGAGGGCCACGAAGTCGCGGCCGGAGATCGCGAGCACCCGCAGCTGCGTCGACGCGATCACCGTCGCCGTGCGCGGTGACCGCGAGAGGAGCGCGATCTCGCCCACGAAGCTGCCCTCGCCGAGATGTGCGACGCGGCGACCGCGACGCCGGACGTCGACCTCGCCCTCGACCACGACGTAGAACTCGCCCGCCGGCTCGCCTTCGCGGATCAGCTCGGCGCCTGCGTCGAGCTCGCGCTCGACGGCGATCGCCGCGATGCGACGCAGGTCGCGCTTGGAGCACAGCTCGAACAGCGGCAGGCCGCGAAGCAGCTCGACCCTGGTATCGGCGCGAATCAGCACGGAGCGGAACTCTAGACTGCGGGCATGGGTCAGGCACTCACGCTGCCGCGTACGGTCGAGCTTCCGGGCGGCGGGAGCCTGCCCCGCGTGGGATCGGTGGACGCGGTCGCCCTCGAGGCGCGGGCGGCCGAGCTGGCCAAGCGCTCGATCAAGCGCGACTCGAAGATCTTCGCGCTCGAGCTCGCGATCCGGATGATGGACCTCACGACGCTGGAAGGTGCCGACACGCCGGGCAAGGTGCGGGCGATGTGCGCCAAGGCGATGGTCCCCGATCCGGCGGAGCCGTCGGTGCCGCACGTCGCCGCCGTCTGCGTCTACCCGAGCCTGGTTGCCACCGCGCGCCGCGCCCTGCGTGGAAGCGCGGTGAAGGTCGCATCGGTCGCGACGGCGTTCCCGTCCGGCCAGGCGCCACTCGACGTCAAGCTCGCCGACGTCCGGGCGGCGGTCGAAGCCGGCGCGGACGAGATCGACATGGTGATCGACCGCGGGGCCTTTCTCTCGGGCCGGATCGGCCGCGTCTACGAGGAGGTCATCGCCGTCAAGGACGCGTGCGGCGACGCACACCTGAAGGTGATCCTCGAGACGGGAGAACTGGGCTCGTACGACGCCGTGCGGAAGGCGTCGCTCGTCGCGATCGCCGGCGGCGCGGACTTCATCAAGACGTCGACCGGCAAGGTGACGCCGGCGGCGACGCTCCCCGTGACGCTCTGCATGCTCGAGGTGATCCGCGACGTGCACGACGAGACAGGGCTCGTGATCGGGATGAAGCCCGCCGGCGGGATCCGCACCGCAAAGCAGTCGGTGCAGTACCTCTGCCTGCTCCACGAGACGCTCGGTCCCGACTGGATGACGCCCGATCTGTTCCGCTTCGGCGCGTCATCGCTCCTCAACGACGTCCTGCTCCAGCTCCGCAAGCAGCGGACGGGCATCTATCGCTCGCCCGACGAGATGACGCTCGACTGATGGGAGCCGTCGCGAAGAAGCGCAGCACGCTGGCCGCGACAGGCGCCTGGGAGTACGCGCCCGCGCCCGAGTCGCGCGACATCGTCTCGTTCGAGGAGCGGTACGGCCTCTTCATCGGCGGTGAGGAGGTCTCCCCGCGGTCGCGCACGTGGTTCCCGACGATCTCGCCCGCGACCGAGGAGCCGCTCGCCGAGGTCGCGCAGGCCGGGCCCAAGGACGTCGCGCTCGCGGTCGACGCCGCGCGCGAGGGATTCGAGGCGTGGAGCGCCTGGAAGCCGTCCGAGCGCGCGAAGGTGCTGTTCCGGATCGCACGGATCCTGCAGGAGCGCGCCCGCGAGCTCGCGGTTGCCGAGTCGCTCGACGGCGGCAAGCCGATCAAGGAGTCGCGCGACGTCGATCTCCCGCTCGCAGCGGCGCACTTCTTCTACTACGCGGGGTGGGCGGACAAGCTCGAGTACGCGTTCCCCGGACGGCGCCCGCGGCCGCTCGGCGTTGCGGTGCAGATCGTCCCCTGGAACTTCCCGCTCCTCATGCTCGCCTGGAAGATCGCGCCCGCGCTCGCGTGCGGGAACACGGTCGTGCTGAAGCCGGCCGAGACGACCCCGCTCACGGCGCTGTTGTTCGCCGACGTCTGCCGCCAGGCGGAGGTGCCACCCGGCGTCGTCAACATCGTCACCGGCGACGGCTCGACCGGCGCCCATCTCGTCCGCGCCGAAGGGATCGACAAGGTCGCGTTCACCGGCTCGACCGAGGTCGGGAAGGCGATCCAGCGGGAGCTCGCCGGGCGCGACATCGCCCTCACGCTCGAGCTCGGCGGCAAGGCGGCGAACATCGTCTTCGACGACTGCGCGCTCGACCAGGCCGTCGAGGGGATCGTGAACGGCATCTACTTCAACCAGGGCCACGTGTGCTGCGCCGGCTCGCGGCTGCTCGTGCAGGAGTCGATCCACGACCAGCTGGTGCGAAAGCTCAAGCGGCGGATGGCGACGCTGCGCGTCGGCGATCCGCTCGACAAGAACACGGACATCGGCGCGATCAACTCCAAGGCGCAGCTCGACAGGATCACGGAGCTCGTCGCGGCCGGCACGGAGGAGGGCGCGGAGATCTACCAGCCCCCCTGTCGGCTGCCGGAGAAGGGATGGTGGTTCGCGCCGACGGTGTTCACCGGCGTCGCCCAGAGCCACCGGATCGCGCGCGAGGAGATCTTCGGCCCGGTGCTGAGCGTGCTCACGTTCCGGACGCCCGACGAGGCGGTCGAGAAGGCGAACAACACGATGTACGGGCTTTCCGCGGGGGTCTGGACGGAGAAGGGATCGCGGATCCTCTGGATGGCCGACCGCATGCGCGCGGGCGTCGTGTGGGGCAACACCTTCAACCGGTTCGACCCGGCGTCGCCGTTCGGCGGGTACAAGGAGTCCGGGTTCGGGCGCGAGGGCGGCCGTCACGGACTCGAGGCGTACCTGAGGTTCGCGTGAGCGCACGGCTGCCCGTCCGCAAGACGTACAAGCTCTTCATCGGCGGCGCGTTCCCGCGCTCGGAGTCCGGGCGGACCCTCGACCTCGAGGGCCACAACGTCGCGCGCGCCTCGCGCAAGGACGCGCGCGACGCGGTCGTCGCAGCACGGAAGGGCTTCGCGGCGTGGAGCTCCGCGACCGCGTACAACCGCGGGCAGGTCCTCTACCGGCTGGCCGAGACGATGGAGACCAGGCGGGCCGCGCTCGCAGCGGTGTGCAGCGGGCGGCGCGAGGTCGCGCGCGCGATCGACCGGGTCGTCTGGTACGCGGGATGGGCCGACAAGCTCTCGCAGGTGCTCGGTGGCGCCAACCCGGTCGCCGGCCCGTACTTCAACTTCACGCTGCCCGAGCCGACGGGTGTGGTCGCCGTCGTCGCGCCCGACGAGCCGGCACTCGACGGGCTCGTCGCCCGGGTCGTACCGGCGCTGGTCGGCGGCAACGCCGTCGTTGTCGTCGCATCCGAAGCCCACCCGCTGGCTGCGATCGAGCTCGCCGAGGCCGTCGCGACGTCCGACGTGCCGGGCGGCGTCGTCAACGTGCTCACCGGCCTCCGCTCCGAGCTCGCCCCGGTGCTCGCGGCGCACATGGACGTGAACGCGATCGACGTCACCGGAGCCGACGGGGACGTCGCCGCGCTCGAAGTCCTCGCCGCGGAGAACGTGAAGCGGGTCGTGCGCGCGCGCGAGGACCGGAGCCCGTGGGAGGTCGGTGCCTTCATGGAGCTGAAGACGGTCTGGCACCCGATCGGGCGCTGAGGCTTCGCGGGCGCTCGCCGTTTCCACGCGCTTCGCGCGGTCGCCCTCTCCGGGGCACCCCAACCCACCACCCGCTGCAGATTCTATCGTCCCCGTCGCCCGACTTGGCGACAAGACTGCGCCAACTTCGTGTCGACTTCGTGACGGCGACCCCCGTCGTTGTGGTGCTTTCCCCGGCCGGCCTCGTTCGCCCGCGGTCACTCCGAGGCCGGACGAGCCGAAAGCAGCTCGTCGACGGCATCCGCCGCTTCCTCGATCCTCTGCTTCAGCGGCCCTTCCGCGAGAAGCCACGGCCCACCGCTCGTACGCGCATGCTCGAGGTAGCGCTGGTGCATCCAGCGTCGTTGCTCCTCGAACTCGCGGACGCCGTCGTGGCGCCACGGCACATCGAGCCCGCAGACGACGAGAAGGTCGTACGTCCGGTGGACGAGATCCTCGAACTCGGTTGCGGGGACGCCGAGGTAGAGCTCGTGGAACACCGCCGTCGTGAACGCGTCCGTGTCGGAGAACAGCACGCGGTGCGCCAGCGTCGCGAGGAAGTCCTCGTACCAGCAGTGCATCCGTGCGATGTGCGTGAACTCCCAGCTCGTCCAGGGTGCATCGTGCGGACGGCCGATCTGCGTGTACGGCCGCCCGTACTCGGGGTTCCACACTGTCTCGAACCGCTCGGCGAGTGCTCGGGCCAGGGTCGACTTGCCGGTCGACTCCGCCCCGAGCAGGCACACGCGAACGACCTCCGTCACGGTGCGCGAGCCTACGCGATCCCGGGCGCCGGATAGCATCCGCGTCCGTGACCCACCGGCGACTGAGCCAGGCGATCGCGGAGGGCGACGGCATCTCCGTCCTCGTGCACGTCCGTGACGCCGACAGCGCCCGGCGTGCGGAGGAGGGCGGCGCCGAAGGCATCGTCATCGGCGCCGTCGACGCGGACGTCCGGGCTCAGACGCTGCTCCCACTTCTCGCCTACGGCCCCGAGCCCGAGGCCGCTGCCGCGGCCGACGCGGTCGTGCTGCAGGCGGCCGACGAGGAGTCGCTGCACTCGCTGGCGGAGCGCTGCGAGAAGCTCGGCCTCGAGGTCGTCGTTCGCGTGAGAGACGACGACGAGCTCGGGCGTGCGCTCGAGCACGTGGATCCCGAGATCGTGCTTCTGACCGCCGACACCGCGGAGGAGGAGCAGTCGCCGCTCGACCGGGTGCTCGAGCTGCTCCCGGACGTGCCGGCGGGGAAGCTCGCGATCGCCGAGCTGGTCGACGCGTCACGCGAGGACGTCGAGGAGCTCGAGCGCGCGGGCATCGACGCCGTCCTCGTCGCCGGGGACGTGGAAGCGCTCGTCGGCGACGGCGTCCCGGACGTCTAGGGCACCGCGCTGGCGCTCCTGCGTCGGTCGCTCTCGGCTGCCGAGCTCGCGGCGCTCGGCGCCGTCCTCGCCGGCGCCGCCGCGCTCAGGATCGTCGGCTCGGCATCGGGACTCCCGCTTCCACTGCTCAATCCCGACGAGACGAACATCGTCCCGCGCGCCTGGGAGGTCGTGCACGGCGGCGGCCTCGATCCGGGCTGGTACGACTATCCGAGCCTGATCTTCCTGGCGCTCGCGCCGACTCAGATCGGGCTCGACGAGCCGTCGTACGGCGCGGCGCGCGTCGTGGCCGTCGTGGTCGGGATCGTCGGAGTCGCCGCGGCGTGGTGGCTGGGGCGCGTGGCCTACGGCACCGCGGCCGCGCTCACGGGCGCCGTCGGCGTCGCCGTCGCCACGACGGGGGTCGCGTACTCGCGCATGGCCGTCACCGACGTATTCCTGGCGCTCGGCGTCACCGTGACCCTCGCGCTCCTCGTGAGTGGCCGGCTCGAGTGGGCGGGGGTGGCCGCCGGGCTCGCGGCATCCGCGAAGTATCCCGGTGTGATCCTCGTCGTCCCGATCGTCGTGGCGGGGCTGGGCGCCTGGCGACGCGTCGGCATCGCGGTGGGTCTCGCCGTCGCGGCGTTCGTGCTCACGAGCCCCTTCGTCGTGATCCACGCCGGTGCGGCATGGGACGACTTCCACCGCGTCCAGGAGCTCGCGCGGGACGGCTGGCTCGGCTTCGAGGATGACCCGGCGACGCCCTTCGCCTTCGCACTGCGGCTCTGGGAGACGCTCGGCCCGCTCGTTCTGGTGGCCGCCGCGGGGATCGTCATCGCTGTGCGCCGCCGCGAGCGCGCCGATCTGATCCTGCTCTCGTTCGGCGCGGCGTACGCGCTGTCACTGCTCGCCTCGCACGCGCACTTCGACCGCTACGTCCTGCCGCTCGTACCCGTGCTCGCCGTGCTCGCCGGACGCGGACGAACGCTGGCGATCGCGGCGCTCGTCGCGGCGGTCGTGCCACTCTGGTGGTCGGTCGCGGACGCCAGCTCGCTCACGGGGCGCGACCCGCGTCTCGACGCGGCCGCCTGGATCGACCGGACGATCCCGACGACGGACACGATCGCAGCCGACCCGTCGACGCTCCCTCTCACGGGGCGGCGAGTCGAACGCCTTGCGCTCCCGGGCCCCGGCCGCCGGTTCGACCGGCGACGGAGCCTCGACGCGCTCCGCGGCGACGGCGTCCACTGGCTCGTCGTCGGCGGCGGCGTCACCGACCGCGTGCTCGCGGCCGCCGATCGCTATCCGCGTGAGACCCGCTTCTATCGCTCGCTCGAGCGGCTGTCGCCGGCCTACGCGACACCGTCGGAGCCGGGGCGTCGCCCTCGGCCGTGGCTCCGGGTCTACCGCATCTACCCTTGAGCGATGGGTCGCCGCGGGACACGGGTCGACGGGCTCGCGCTTGCGGCAGCGGTGTTTCTCTCCGGCGCCGTGCTGCTCGGCGTCGAGATCGCGGCCAGCCGGGTGCTCGCGCCGACTTTCGGCAGCTCCCTCTACGTGTGGGGTGCGCTGATCGGTGTCGTGCTCAGCGGGCTCGCGATCGGGTACTGGCTCGGGGGGACGCTCGCCGACCGGTGGCCGACGCCGTACCTCTTCGTCGGCGCGATCGCCCTCGGCGCGGGCCTCGTGCTCGCGATCCCGCTCGTCGACGAGTGGGTGCTCGACCAGGTGGTGGCATGGGACCCCGGCCCGCGGCTCGACCCGCTGGTTGCGGCGATCGCGCTCTTCGGCCCCATGAGCGTCGTGCTCGCGTCCGTCTCGCCGATCGCCGTGAAGCTCGCCGCGCGCGACATCGAGCGGCTCGGGCGCACCGCGGGACGCCTGTTCGCGATCTCGACCGCCGGGTCGATCGCGGGGACCTTCGCCACGTCGTTCTGGCTCGTTCCCGAGTACGGCACGGACCAGGTGCTCGCGGTCGGTGCCCTCGTGCTCCTCGTTGCGGCTGCGGCGGTTGCGCTGCTGGAGCGGCTCTGGCTCCCGGGCGCCGGCCTCGTCGCCGCCGCGGGCGTCGCGCTCCTCGCGGTCGGCGCGCTGGCCCCGGACACGACCGGCAACGTGCTGGCCGGCTCGGCCGCGCGCAACTGGTCACCCCTCTATCGCGAGCGCGAGGTGCGGACGCCCCGCAAGCTCGACCCGGCCGAGGTCGGCCTCGGCGGGGAAGGCTTCACGGTCCGCGAGGCACGCGACACGCGGTATCACCGCCTGCTCGTCGTCGAGGACGGCACGTCGCGCTACCTCCGCTTCGACAGCTCGTTCCAGAGCGGGATGTACCTGAAACGGCCGTTCGCCACGCGCTTCTCGTACAGCGACTACCTGCAGCTCGGGCTCGCCTACAACCCGAGCGCGAAGAAGATCCTCGTCATCGGGCTCGGCGGCGCGGCCGTGCAGAAACGGCTCTGGCGCGACTTCCGCGACGTCGAGGTGACGACGGTCGAGCTCGACCCGGAGGTCGTCGACGTCGCGTACCGGTGGTTCCACCTGCCGCGCAACCCGCGGCTCCCCGTCGTGGTCGACGACGGGCGGCGGTTCCTGCAACGAACCGACGAGCGGTTCGACGTGATCATGGTCGACGCCTTCTATTCGGACGGCGTTCCCTTCCACATGACCACTCTCGAGTTCGCGCAGCTGATGCGCGACCGGCTGACGCCCGGAGGCGTGGTCGCGACGAACGTGATCGGCGCGCTCACCGGCGGCAGCTCGGAGATCACACGCGCGCTGTGGAAGACGTACGCGGCCGTTTTCCCGACCGTCGAGCTCCATCCGGTCTACGAGGGCCCCGGCGACCGCTTCCCGGGCGACATCCGGAACATCATCCTCGTCGGCACCGAGCGAGCCGCCCCGTCGCCCGAACGCCTTGCCGAGTCCTGGGAGGAGACACGCGCCGCACGGGCGCCGACGGCGCCCGACCTGCGGGCGGCCGCGCGCGGCCGCTGGGAGCAGGACGTCGTGACGGGCGACGTGCCGCTCCTCACGGACGGCTACGCGCCGACCGACGCGCTCCTCATCGGCTGAGCCGCGCCAGGACGCTCACGGCGCCGCAAGCACCCGCGCGACGTCGAGGATCGCAGGCGGCACGGCGCGCGGGTCGGCGCGGACGACGTCGAGCGGGACGTCGACGATCTCCGTCCCGCGCAGCGCGACCATCCGGCCGAAGGCCCCAGCGACGGCGAGGTCGGCTGCGGCGACGCCGAGGCGCGACCCGAGCACGCGATCGGCTGCGCTCGGTGTCCCGCCGCGCTGGACATGGCCGAGGATCGTCACCCGTGCCTCGAACCCCGTCAACCGCTCGAGCTCGGCCGCGATCACGGCAGACACGCCGCCGAGGCGCTCGAAGCCGAACGCGTCGAGTGGCGCCGAGATCTGCGCTCCGGGCGGCGGCGTGATGCCCTCGGCAACCACGACCACGGAGTACCGGCGGCCGCCCGCGACGCGGGCGCGCAGCAGCTCGGCCAACGCCGACAGGTCATAGGGCTCCTCGGGCACGAGGATCGCGTCCGCCCCGGCCGCGACGCCGGCATACGTCGCGATCCACCCGCAGGTTCGGCCCATCACCTCGACGACCATCACGCGGTCGTGCGACTCCGCGGTCGTCGTGATCCGGTCGATCGCCTCCGTCGCGATCTGCATCGCGGTGTCGAAGCCGAACGTGACGTCGGTGCCCGGGATGTCGTTGTCGATCGTCTTCGGGACGCCCACCAGCGGCACGCCCTCCTCCCAGAGCGCGAGCGCGCTTCGGAGCGTGCCGTCCCCGCCGACGACGATCAGCCCGTCGAGCCGCTCCCCCTCGATCGCGCCTCTGACCGACGCCGCGCCGTCGCCGTGGACGTACGGGTCGCGCCGTGACGTCCCGAGGATCGTCCCGCCGCGCTGCAGGATGCCCCGCACCGCGTCGCGGTCGAGCGGCCGGAAGCGACCCTCCATCAGCCCGTCCCAGCCCTCGAGGATGCCGACGACGTCCACGCCGTGCTGCCGCGCACGCGCGACGACGCCTCGAATCACGGCGTTCAGCCCGGGGCAGTCGCCGCCCGCCGTGAGGAGGCCGATGCGCACCACGTGATCCTAGGCATGCCGACAGGCATGCCCCGCCAGAGCCCTCCGAGGCGTGCGGATGGGTGTGTCGCTCGCAAAGGCGCGCGAAGGCGCTACGGAGCAGTTGCGGCGGCGAAGCCGACGCCTTCAGGGGTGTGCCCCGCCCGTAGGGCGGGGATCCGAGCGGCGGGATTCCGCTTCTGCGGAATCCCGCTCGCGAACAAGTTCAGTACAGGAACATCGGCTTGCCACGGACATGGCGGACCTTCGGGCGGTACTCGTCCACGTCGTAGAGCTCGTCGACGTCCACCCGCTTGACGCCCTCGCGCGTGGCGGCGATCGGCACGGACGTGTAGGTGCCGCTCCGGAGCGCCACCATCCGACCGGACGAGCCCTCGAGCGCGAGGTCGGCCGCCATCACCGCGTAGTTCGTCGCGACCATCAGGTCGAGCGAGTCGGGGGCGCCGGACCGCATCAGGTACCCGACGACCTGCACGATCATCTGCTCGCCCGTCCGCTCCTTGAGGAGCTCGGCCGTCAGCTCCCCGATGCCGCCGAGCTTGCGATGCCCGTAGGCGTCCTCCTCCCCGGAGAGGACCATGTCGCCGCCGGCGACGGTCGCGCCCTCGGACACGGTCAGCATCGAGTAGTTCGAGGGGTTTGCGCGCTTGTCGGCCACGAGCAGCTCGCCCAGCCGGTCGACGTCGAAGGGGACCTCCGAGATCACCGCCCGGTCGACGCCCGAGAGGTACGCCGTCACGAGCGAGGTCTCGCCGCTGTAACGGCCGAACAGCTCGACGACCGCGATCCGCTCGTGTGAGCCCGTCGAGGTGCGCAGGTTGTGGATGAACTGCACCCCGCGCGTGACCGCCGTCGAGAACCCGATGCAGTAGTCCGTGCCGTGGACGTCGTTGTCCATCGTCTTCGGGATCGCGACCACGGGGACGCCCTCGTCGTGCATCCGCAGCGCGTAGGAGAGCGTGTCGTCGCCGCCGATCGGGATCAGCACGTCGATGCCGAGCGCCTCGACGACGCGGAGCGCGTGATCCGTGAAGTCGAACGGGCCGTCGCCGTCCGCCCGCGATGCGAGATGCGCGGGAACCTCGCCGGGCCGTACCCGGCTCGGATTCGTCCGCGAGGTGTGCAGGAAGGTTCCCCCGGTGCGGTCGATCGTCCGCACCGTGGCGGGTGTGAGCGGCTGGAACCACTCCGCGGCGGACGCGGGGTCGTCGAGGTCGTGCTGGAGCAGCCCGGCCCAGCCGCGGCGGAGTCCGACGACCTCGTGCCCGTCGTGCACGACCCGGTTGACCACGGCCTTGATGCACGGGTTGAGCCCGGGCACGTCGCCGCCGCCGGTGAGGATCCCGATACGCACTGTGCCGAGGTGATACCGGAAGCGGCCGGGTGCTGCGATGCCGAAGGTGGGGCTCGAACCCACACGCCCTCGCGGGCAACGGATTTTGAGTCCGCCGCGTCTGCCAGTTCCGCCACTTCGGCTGGTGGGACGAATCGTAGAGACGTCGCCGCCGGACCCGGGACGCGGCACCATCCGCCGCGACACACGTAGCCTGCGTCTTCTAGACTCCCGCCACGCAACGTGGACTTGCCCGGCGGGGCCGGGCGCATGGTCCCCCCACGAAGGAGGAGGAGCTTGAAGCTCAAGAACAAAGGGGTACTCCTCGCCGGTCTCTTCGTCGTCGCCGCTGCGTTCATCGCGGCCGGCTGCGGTGGGGGCAGCGGCGGCGGCGCCCCGGAGGCTTTGCCGTCGTCGTCGTGCACGGCGATCGAGTACAAGGGCGACGGCGATCCGGATTACATCGTGGCGTCCGACTTCCCGCTCCAGGGATCGTCGCGGACGCAGACCGAGCAGATCGTCGCGGCGATCCGCTACCAGCTCGAGCAGCAGGACTGGAAGGCCGGCGACTACAAGATCGGCTACCAGTCGTGCGACGACGCGACCGCGCAGGCCGGCAAGTGGGACTCCGGCAAGTGCTCCTCGAACGCGAACGCCTATGCGGCGAACGACAAGGTGATCGGGGTCATCGGCACCTTCAACTCGGGGTGTGCGGCGATCATCATCCCGGTGCTGAACCAGGCACCCGACGGCGGCATCCCGATGGTCTCGCCGGCGAATACGTACCCGTGCCTGACGGTGAACCTCCCGGGCGGTTGTGACTCGACCGAGCCGGACAAGTACTACCCGTCGGGGACGCGCAACTACGCGCGCGTCGTCCCGCACGACGCCTATCAGGGCGCGGCTGTCGCCGAGTTCATGCAGCAGCAGGGCGTCAAGAGCCTGTACGTCCTGAACGACAAGGAGGCCTATGGCCTCGGCGTCGCAACGACGACGCGCAAGGCGGCCGAGTCGCTCGGGATCAAGATCGCGGGCTTCGAGGCCTGGGATCCGAAGGCGACGAGCTACACGTCGCAGTTCAACAAGATCAAGTCGTCGGGCGCCGATGCGGTGTTCCTCGGCGGCCTGATCGACGAGAACGGCGCGCAGGTGATCAAGGACAAGGTCGCGGTCCTCGGGCCGAACGACGGTGACGTCGGGCTGTATGCGCCCGACGGCTTCACCACGCAGGCGACGATCGACGAGGCCGGCACGGCGGCCAAGGGCATGTTCATGTCGGTGGCCGGCGTGCCGATCGACGCGTTCAAGGGCCCGGCCCTCGAGTTCATCGACGGCCTCCAGAAGGGCCCGCTCCAGGGCAAGGCGATCGACCCGTACGCGATCTACGGCGGCCAGGCCGCCCAGGTCCTCTTCGACGCGATCGAGGCCTCGGACGGGACGCGCGCGGACGTGATCACGAAGCTGTTCGAGACCAGCGTCTCGAACGGCCTGCTCGGGTCGTTCAAGATCGACGACAACGGCGATCCCGAGGACGCCTCGGGCGCGGTCGTCGGCTTCACGATCTACGTGGCGACGGACGAGCTCACCACCAAGGCGACGATCTCGCCCAACCCGGACACGGTCGCGGCCGCATCCGGCAAGTGAGCGCCTGACACACCAAGCCCAGAAACGGGCGGGAGGGCCGGTTGCCCTCCCGCCCGTTTCGCTTTAGAGTCGCCGCGTTCATGAAGGACACGCTCAATCGGGTCCTCCGACGGCTTCGCGACCCTCGCGTCGTCAACGGCATCGGCCTCGGGCTCCTGGCGCTGGTCGGCGTATGGCTGGTCGTGAACTTCATCAAGGGGCCGCAGGAGTTCGTCAACGTTGCCCTCGACGGCCTCACGCGCGGCTCCATCTACGGCGTCGTCGCGCTCGGGTACACGCTCGTGTACGGCATCCTCCAGCTGATCAACTTCGCCCACGGCGACGTCTTCTCGCTCTCCGGGCTCGTCGCGAGCACGATGCTCCTCACCGTGCTCGGGCTGACGGGCGACTCGAGCAACCTCGCGGTCGTCGGCGGGATCATCGTGACGCTCGCGGTCACGATCCCGCTGTTCGCGGTCGTGAACGCGACTATCGAGCGCGTCGCCTACCGGCCGCTGCGTCACGCACCGCGGTTGACGCCGCTGATCACCGCGGTGGGGATGTCGTTCATCGTCTCCAACATCTCGCTCGCGCTGTACGGCGTCGACTACGAAAGCGGATCCGACCTCATCCCGCAGGGGGCCGCGTTCACGATCGGCGACATCATCGTCACCTGGAAGCTCGTGGTCGCCCTTGCGATCATCGTCCCCGCCCTGTTCGTGCTCAGCTGGTTCGTCGGCTACACCCGGCAGGGCAAGGCGATGCGCGCGGTCGCGCAGGACACGGAGGCGTCCGCGATGATGGGCATCAACGTCAACCGGACGATCTCGGTCACGTTCCTCATCGCCGGCGCGCTCGCCGCGGTCGCCGGCCTGGTGTTCCTCCTCGAGTACAACATCCGTTACGACACGGGCTTCGAGCTCGGGCTGATCGCCTTCACGGCGGCGGTGCTCGGCGGCATCGGCAACCTCGCAGGCGCGGTCGTCGGGGCGCTGGTGATCGGATTCGTCCAGTCGTTCAACGAGGGACTCACCTGGCACGCGCCCGGCGGGGACTGGACACGGTCGATCGTCTTCGGGATCCTGATCGCGGTGCTCGTGTTCAGACCGGAAGGCATCCTCGGCGAACAGACGCCCGAGGGGGCGTGACGTGACAAGCCTCGCGAACCGCACGAAGGCCCTCCGGTCGAACACGAACGCGTGGCTCGTCCCGCTCGTGATCCTCCTCGGCCTGCTGTACCCGTTTCTCGAGGATGGGCTTTCCAGCCTTCCCCTGATCGGCGACTTCATGCCGACCACGGGGACCGTCGTCGTGATGATCGCGTTCACGATGATGGCCGTCGGCCTCAACATCGTCGTCGGCTACTGCGGCCTGCTCGACCTCGGCTACGTCGCCTTCTACGCGGTCGGTGCCTACACCGCCGGGTGGTTCGCGTCGCAGCACTTCGAGCAGGTCACGTTCCACCTCGGCTCGTCGGTCGACAACGACAACGTCGGGATCCACCTCACGATGTGGGTGGTGTTGATCCTCGCCGGGTTGCTGACCATGCTCTCGGGCATCATCATCGGCCTGCCGACGCTCCGCCTGCGGGGCGACTACCTCGCGATCGTCACGCTCGGCTTCGGCGAGATCATCCCTCAGGTCGTGCGGAACGGCGACAGCTTCGGCGGCTTCAACCTGACGAACGGGACGTTCGGGATCGCGCCGATCGACCCGGTGGGCTTCCCGATCCTCAGCAGCATCGCCTTCTTCCCCGACAACTTCCAGGCCTCGGACAACCGCGAGCGCTGGTACTACCTGATCGCCTTCCTGCTGCTGCTCTTCACGATCTTCTGCTCCGTGCGGCTGCGGGACTCCCGGCTCGGGCGCGCCTGGATCGCGATCCGCGAGGACGAGACCGCGGCGGCGGCGATGGGCGTGCCGCTGATGCGGACGAAGACCTGGGCGTACGCGCTCGGCGCCTTCTTCGGCGGCGTCGCGGGCGCGTACTACGCGAGCTTCAAGTCGGGTGCGTTCCCCGCGGACTTCTACTTCAACATCTCGGTCTTCCTGCTCTGCATGGTCATCCTGGGCGGCATGGGCTCGATCTGGGGCGTGACGGTGGGAGGGATGATCCTCGCGTACCTCAACTTCAGCGGCCTCTCGACGATCGGCACCAAGATCCAGGACGCGGGGCTGAACTTCGACCCGACCAAGTACCAGTTCGGGATCTACGGGATCATCATCGTGCTGATGATGCTCTTCCGACCCGCCGGCCTGATCCCCGAGCGGCGCCACCGGATCGAGCTGGAGGAGGGCGTGCACGACACGCCGTTCTACGACGTCCAGACCGAAGGGGCGCTCACCGACCGCGACCGGAGCAACGACTGATGGCGGTCGACAACCTCGTCGAGGTGACGAAGCTCCGGAAGGAGTTCGGCGGGCTCGTCGCGACCGACGACGTCGACTTCACGATCCCGCGCGGCAGGATCGTCGCGCTGATCGGGCCGAACGGCGCGGGCAAGACGACGTTCTTCAACCAGCTGACGGGCGTCTACAAGCCGACGTCGGGCTCGATCGTGTTCGACGGCACCGAGGTGGTGAACATGCCCCCGCACGCGATCACCGCCCTCGGCATCGGCCGCACGTTCCAGAACATCCGCCTGTTCTCGCAGATGAGCGCGGTCGAGAACGTCCTCGTCGGGATGCACTGCCGGCTGCACAGCGGAATCGTCGGCTCGATCCTGAGGACGAGGAAGGTCAAGCGCGAGGAGCGGGAGGCGCGCGACCGCGCCCGGGAGCTCCTCACCTACTCCGGCCTCCCCCGGCGCCATGACGACCGCGCCGGGAACCTTCCCTACGGCGACCAGCGCAGGCTCGAGGTCGCGCGGGCGCTCGGGACCGACCCGAAGCTGCTCCTGCTCGACGAGCCGACGGCCGGGATGAACCCGCAGGAGAGCGCCGAGTTCACCGCCTTCGTGCGGCGCGTCCGCGACGAGAAGGGGCTGACCGTCCTCCTGATCGAGCACGACATGAAGGTCGTGATGGGGGTCTCCGAGCGGATCACGGTGCTCGAGTACGGCGCGAAGATCGCCGAGGGCTCGCCGGCCGAGATCCAGGCCGACGAGCGCGTGATCGAGGCCTACCTCGGCAAGGGCGCCGCGGCATGAGCACCACGACCGCCGGCGACATCCTCGAGATCGACGACCTCCACATCTACTACGGGGCGATCCACGCGCTCAAGGGCGTCTCGCTGCGGGTCGGCGCAGGGGAGATCGTGACGCTGATCGGCGCCAACGGAGCGGGCAAGTCGACCACGCTTCGCGCGATCAACGGGCTCAACCGCCCCCGGCAGGGCCGCATCCGCTTCGAGGGGCGCGACATCACGATGGCGCCGCCGCACGAGATCGTCGGGGGCGGGATCGCGCAGAGCCCGGAGGGCCGGCGCCTGTTCCCGCGGATGACCGTCACGGAGAACCTCGAGATGGGCGCGTTCCAGCGCACGGACAAGGAGAACTTCCAGGGGGACATGGACCGCGTCTTCGAGCTGTTCCCGCGCCTCTTCGAGCGGCGCACGCAGAAGGCGGGGACGATGTCCGGGGGCGAGCAGCAGATGTGCGCTATCGGGCGGGCGCTGATGGCGCGCCCGAAGCTGCTCCTGCTCGACGAGCCGTCGATGGGCCTCGCGCCGATCTTCGTCGAGAAGATCTTCGAGATCGTGGTCGAGATCAACGCGCAGGGGACGCCGGTGCTGCTCGTCGAGCAGAACGCGCTGATGGCACTCGACACCGCCCATCGCGGCTACGTCATGGAGACGGGCCGCATCACGCTCGAAGGCCCCGCTGCCGAGCTGAAGACGAACGAAGCGGTGCAGAAGGCCTATCTGGGCCTGGATTAGCTCGCTGCGTCGGGCCTCCCCGTACCGACCACGAGCGCGGGATACGGCGGCCCCAGGATGACGCCGGTGCGGCCCTCGGGGCCGGCAAGGCCCTCGGCCATCGCGAGCGCGGTGGCCGTGTTGTGCGACGGGACGAGGCCGAGCGCTCGCGCCGCGCCCGCGTCGCGGCAGCCCGCGACGATGACGCGGCCCGCGCGCTCGAGCATCGCGCTGCAGGTCTCCCAGTCCGCGAACGGAAGCCGCGGATGCGGGGCACCGCCGCTGCGATAGGCCGCGATCGCGCGCCGGTCGCGTGCGGCCTGGGCCTCCACGCGGCCGAGCCCCTTCACGGCGGCGCCGTCGCGGAGCGCCGCGAAGAGGGCGAGGTACGGCGCTTGCGGACCGTGGCCCATGACGCGTGAGAACGGGTGCAGCAGGACGACGGTTCCACCCTGGACGAGCGGCGGCCGATTGCGCCAGAGGCGCAGCGCGTGACCGAGCCCGAGCGCGGCGGCACTGATCGGGTTCAGGGGCTCGCGCGGCAGGTGCAGGCCTTCCCACGGCAGTGGTACGACGATCGTGTCGAACGGCTGTGCGACGACGACGCTCCGTACCGCGGTCCCGCGCACCAGCGCCTCCGCATGGGCGACCGAGGGCGGCCCGGCCAGCGCCGCGACGGCATCGAGGTCACGGGGCGCGCCGGTGAGCGCGCGGCGCCGCAGCACCGCGGGTGACGCGTTGAGCAGTCGCCGGAACGGGGAGCGGCCAACCGCCTCGATCGCCTCCGGGCGCCACGGATAGCCGCGATAGAGGCCGGTGGTCCGGGGGCGGTCGAGCACGAGCGAGAGCCCGATGATCGGCACCGCGCGGCCGAGCTCCTCCTCGAGGGCGGCGCCGATCTGAAGCGCGGCGGCCCCGTTCGCCTCGAGCAGCGACACCGTGCGCGCGGCGCGCATCGTGCCGGGCACGCTTGCGTCGACCAGCGCCGTCGCGCCGCCGTGGAGCACGCTCTCGCCGGCTCCGACCGTCACGATCAGATCGGTCTCGACGAGTGTGGGATGGACGCGCGTCGGGCGCCCACCTGCGACGACGGGCCGTAGATCGTCCGCCTCGCAGTCGTGCACGACGATCGCGCCACGGAAGTCCCGTCGCTGCTCGGGCCGCAGCAGCGACTCGAGCTCCCGCCTCCCGGGCCGTCGCTCGAGCCCGCCGGCGACGAGGACGGTCACGCTCTCGCGGGCGATCCCTGCGCGGGACAGCTCGCCGAGCACCGCGGCGAGGGCGTCCCGCCGCGCATCGTCCTGGGCGGTCGGGAGCGGCACGGCCGGCGGCTGGACGACGACCGTTGCGCGGTCGCCACGCGCCGCGAGCGACTCGAGCGGCCACCCGGCGAGCGGGTAGCGGAACGCCTCGGTGACGGCGGCGCGGATGTCGGCGAGCGCGTCGAGCGGCGGCGGAGCGCCGAGCAGCACCGCGTCGTCCGGCAGCGTGACGAGCGGCACGCGCGAGCCGGAATGCAGTGGCACGCGCACAGGAGGATCCTAGGCGGCCGGGCAGCGCGCGCCCGTCCAGGGCCGGCGGCTGTCAGGCGATCGCGCGGTGGAGGCGGTAGAAGGTCGGCCGGAACCCGAGGCGGGGCCAGGCGCGCGACGACAGCAGGTTCGTCATGCGCCAGTCGGTGACGACCCATTCGCGCCCGGTCTCGCGCGCCCAGTCGAGCACCGCCTCGCCGAGCAGGCGGCCCGCGCCGCAGCCCCGCGCCTTCGGCAGCACCGAGGCGAAGCCGAGGAAGCCCGCGCCCGGCGGAAGCGCGAGGCTCTTGTGATCGGACGACATCTCGATCGCGCAGGCGATCGCAGAGCCGATCACCTCGTCGTCCCGCTCGACGACGAAGGTCGTGAATCTCGGGTCGTCGAAGTCGGTCTCGTACTCGGCTCGGGCGTCCTCGACGGTCGGCAACAGGCGGCGCGAGAAGACCGGCGAGAGCGCCTGGTGCGCAGGCAACGCGACATCGAGCCGCGCGAGCGCGTCCAGGTCCTCGCGGCGGGCAAGGCGGACGATCAGGCCCGGCGGCCCGGCGGAGCGCTCTCCCGCGGACGGCGTCTCCCGGATCGCGTAGACCTGCTGATGGCCGAAGCCGAGCCGGAACCACGCGTCGACGAGCGCGTCGTCGGAAGCCGGCAGCATCGCGTAGTGCAGGGTGAGGCCGTCGGCGACCCAGCGTTCCGCGGCCGCCGCGTAGAGGTCCCGCACGAGCTCGGCCCCGACGGCGGCGTGGCCGGCCGGCTCGACCCACATGTTCGGCCCCCAGCTCGCGTCGCGGGGAGTGCCGACGACGAAGCCTGCGACCTGGCCGTCCACCAGGCCGGCGACACCCGCCGCGCCGTCCGCACGGACGAGCGCGCCGACCTCCTCGCGTGCGAGGTCAGGATCCTCGTACCGCTGGTCGAGGCCGGGCTCGACGAGCCGGTGCGCGCGGTGGCGCTCGGCGAGCAGGACCGCGGCGCCGTCCAGGTGCTCCTCCGAGAACGGCACGATGTCGGGCGCGCGAAGGGTGGAGGTCGCAGACATACGGCCAGGGTAGAGCCAGGCGGTGCGTCCCGCGTCGTCCTGCTGGACGGTCTTCGGTCGTCCTCGCGGACGAGTGCCCGGGGTGGGTTACGCTCGACGGCGTGAGCCCGAAGACGCTGACCGGAGAGGAGCTCCAGCTCGACGACGGGCCCGCGAAGGGCTCCGAGCTCTTCCTCGTCGACGGCAACAACCTCGCGTACCGCGCCTACTTCGCGCTCCCGGAGGAGCTCCAGACGACGGATGGGCAGCCGACGAACGCCCTGCTCGGCTTCACGAACATGCTCTTCAAGCTGCTCTCGGACTACGCCCCGCGCGGCGTCGCCGTCGCCTGGGACACGCGTCCGACCCACCGCACGGAGATCGCGGAGACGTACAAGGAGGGCCGTCGGCCGATGCCGGACCTGCTGCGGGAGCAGTTCCCGCACTTCCGTCCCATCGTCGAGGCGTTCGGCTACCGGAACCTCGAGTTCGAGGGCTGGGAGGCGGACGACGTGATCGCGACGATCGCGACGCGTGCCGACGAGGCGGGCATCAAGACGTGCGTCGTCTCGACCGACCGCGACGCATTCCAGCTCTGCAGCGAGAACATCTCGCTGATGATGACGCCGCGCGGCGTCGCAGAGGTCAACGTCTACACGCCCGAGCGCGTCGAGCTCCGCTACGGCGTTCGGCCCGACCAGGTGCCGGACTTCATCGGGCTCAAGGGCGACACCTCGGACAACATCCCGGGCATCCCGGGAATCGGCGACAAGACCGCCGGACAGCTGATCGCGCAGTACGGCTCGCTCGAGGACGTGATCGCCCACGCCGACGAGCTGTCGCCCGCGCGCGGCAGGGCCGTGAAGGAGCACGCCGACCAGGCGCGCGACTCGAAGCTCCTCGCGACCATGCGGCGCGACCTGCCGCTCGGGGTCGACCCGTCGGAGCTGGTCTCGGCGCCGCCCGACCGCTCGACCCTGAAGGAGATCTTCCGTCGCTTCGAGTTCCGCGGCCTGCTGAGCAGGGTCGACACGCTGGATGCCGCGCTCCCGGCAGCCGAGGTCCCGGTGCCGGCGGAGACCGAGAGCATCCCCTGGCGCGAGACGGCCCGGGAGGAGCTCCTGTTGAACCAGCACGACGTCCTCGGCGTCGCGTGGCACGACGGGCGCGCGGGGCTCGCGGCTGGGGCAGAGGTGCTCGTCGTCGAGGGGGCGCTCGCCGAGGTTCGAGGGGCGCTCGGCGAGGCGGCGGTTCTCGCGCACGACGCGAAGCTCCTGCGTCTCGGGCGCGCGCCGGCAGACGACACGCTGATCGCCGCGTATCTCGTCGATCCCGGCCGCTCCGGCTACGAGCTCGACGACCTCGCCCGCGAGTACGGCCTCGAGCTCGTCCCGGAGCCCGCGACCGAGGAGGAGACCGCTGCGCTCGTGCGGCACGCAGAGTCGGCACGGCGGCTCGCTCCGACGCTTCGGGCCCGCGTTCGGGAGTGGGGGATGGAGCGGCTCTACGACGAGGTCGAGCTGCCGCTCACCGTGGTGCTCGCGGACATGGAGGACGCCGGGATCCGCGATCGACACGTACCGCATGGGGGAGATCACCGCGCGGCTGGCCGAGCGGGTGGAGGAGCTCGAGGCGAGCGCGCTCGACCTGGCCGGCGAGGAGTTCCAGCTCGGCTCGACGCAGCAGCTCGCGCGGATCCTGTTCGAGAAGCTCGGTCTCACGGCAGGCCGCAAGGGGAAGACGGGCTACTCCACCGACGCGCGCGTGCTCCGCGCCATCCGCGACGACCACGCAATCGTGCCGGTCGTCGAGGAGTGGCGCGAGCTGACGAAGCTGCTCAACACGTACCTGCTGCCGCTCCCGGAGCTGATCGACGATCGCGACGGCCGTCTCCACACGACGATCAACCAGGCCGTCGCGGCGACCGGCCGGCTCTCGACGACGAGCCCGAACCTCCAGTCGATCCCCGTCCGCACCGAGCTCGGGCGGCGGATCCGCTCGGCGTTCGTCGCGGCGGACGGGACGCGGCTCCTGTCCGCCGACTACAGCCAGGTCGAGCTCCGCATCCTCGCGCACGTCTCCGGCGAGCCCGTGCTGCGCGAGGCGTTCGCGCGCGGCGAGGACATCCACGCGGCGACGGCATCCCAGGTGTTCGGCACCCCGCAGGCCGAGCTCTCGCGCGGCCAGCGCGACACGGCGAAGATGGTCAACTTCGGGATCATCTACGGGATCTCGTCCTTCGGTCTCTCCGAGAACCTCGCCATCCCGCGCGAGGAGGCCCAGGAGCTGATCGACACGTACCTGGCGCGGCTGCCCCTCGTGCAGGAGCTGATCAAGCGGACGATCGCCCAGGCGGCCGCCGACGGCTACGTCACGACGCTGCTCGGGCGCCGCCGCCCGATCCCCGAGCTCCGCGCCTCCAATTGGCAGACGAGGTCGCTCGGCGAGAGGCTCGCCGTCAACACCGTGATGCAGGGCACTGCGGCCGACGTGATCAAGGTCGCGATGGTGCGGATCCACGAGCGGCTGCGGCGCGAGGGCCGGGCGTCCCGTCTCGTCCTCCAGGTGCACGACGAGCTCCTCCTCGAGGTGCCCGAGGTCGAGACCAGCGCCGTGCGCGAGCTGGTCCGCGAGGAGATGGTCGGCGCCTACCCGCTCGACCCGGCGCTCGCCGTCGAGGCGGGCGTCGGCGACACCTGGGCCGACGCCAAGGACTAGAGCTGTCGTGCGGGGGCGGCACGTCGGCTGGCTTTCATTCCCCGGAGCGACTGACTAGACTCGCGCGAGCGTCGAAAGCCGGCGCCGTCTGTGACAAGGGGAGACGGAGATTCGAGGATCTCGATGAAGCCGCGGCTCGCGTGCCCGCATCCCGAGGCTGCCCGAACGGCATTCGAGGTGCTGCTCGGCTCGGTACGGCCCGCACCCGGCTCTCGAACGCCGTCGGAGATTCCAATCGAGACAAAGGGGAGCACCAGAGGATGAGACGCATGACACTCGTCGCGGTCGTCGCCGTCACGGCGCTCGCGGCTCTCGCGGCAGGCGCCGCCAACTCGGCCGGGGTGAAGACGTCGGCCCAGGCGAAGACCCAGGCGAAGTCGCCGGTGCAGAAGGCGGTGTTCTTCGCCGCCGACGGCATGAGGCAGGACATCGTGGCGCGGTACGCCGCGCAGGGGCTCATGCCCACCATGTCGGACTTCCTGAAGAAGGGCACGTCCGCCAGTGGGAACGGCCTTCTCACCCAGGCTCCGCCCAACACCGGAGCGGGCTGGTACAGCCTCGCGACCGGCGCGTGGCCGGGAGTCCACGGCTCCACCAACAACACCTTCCATCGCAACGGCCAGCCGTTCGCGAACCGCACCGCCGCGTTCGACCCGGGGGTGCTCCAGGCGGAGTCCATCGCCCAGTCGGCCGAGCGAAGCGGCCTCAAGGTCGCGCAGGTCGAGTGGGCCGGCGGCCGCAATGCGACGATCGACGGCCCCACCATCGACTTCCAGTCCTTCTTCTCGGGCCGGGGCGTCGCGACGAACTTCATCGGCAAGGCCGGTGAGCCGCTGTTCGACAACGCAGCGAACATCGCGGCCTTCGGGCTGCAGTTCGACCATCCGGCGGGCTACGCGGGACAGGCTGCCTACGCGGGCGCGAACCCGACGCCGGCCGTCGGCTGGACGGGGTCGCTTCCCCAGACGTACAGCCCGGCGCGCGAGATGCATCTCCGCGTGATCGACTTCGGCGTCGACAAGTACGGGCTGAACGCGTGGATCTACGACAGCACCAACGACGGGAAGGCGAACTACGACAAGGTGCTCTTCTCGAGGACGAAGAGCGCCGCGGACGCCGTCGGCACGCTCAAGAAGGGCGAGTGGGCGGACGTCAAGGTCAAGATCGCGGACGGCGCCTCTGCGGGGCTGACGGCGGGAATGCTCGTCAAGGTCGAGGAGCTGACGCCCGACCTCTCGCGCGTCCGGCTCTTCCACACGTCGGTCAGCCGTGCGATCGCATCGTGGCCGAGCTGGCCCGGCGCGTCGGGGTTCAGCGGCGACTTCGCCGAGTACCTGGCGCAGAAGTTCCCGACGTCGACCGCCGCCGACTTCGCGATCCTCGAGGCCGGCGTCACGTCGGAGGAGACCTACACCGAGCAGGGGCTGTACTGGAAGACCGGGCACCTGCCGATGCTCGAGTACGTCGTCAAGACGTACAAGCCCGACCTGCTGCTGGCGGGCATGCCCACCACGGACGAGTTCCAGCACCAGTTCCTCGGCCTCGTCTCGCCGAAGCTGCCCGGCGGCGCTGCGAACCCGGCCTACGACGACGTCGACCTGAACGGCAAGCCGGACGGCCGCGTCACGGCCCGTGAGGGCTTCATCCGCACGGCCTACGAGGAGGCGGACGAGGTCCTGACCCGCGCCCGCGAGCTGATGGGGAAGGATCCGACGACGTTCGTCGGCTCCGACCACGGCTTCGCGCCGCAGTTCCTCGCGATCGACGCGAGCCTGCCGCTGGTCGAGATGGGGCTCCTCTCGAGGCCGCAGACCTCGAACTGTCGGCCCGCAACGGGCGAGACCATCGGCAAGGCCAAGGCCTGCTGGGCCGGCGGGACCGTCCAGATCTACCTGAACCTCGCCGGCCGCGACCCCGCGGGCGGCGGGCTGCAGCAGGTCGCCGCGGCCGACGCCGCGAGCACGGTCGCCGCGATCAAGGCGAAGTACCAGGGCCTCGCCGACACGAAGGACTGGACCCACGACGGGCAGCCCGAGGGCTGGAAGATGATCGACCGCGTCTTCACGAAGGCGGAGGCGCGGTACATCCCGAACGGGCCGAACTCGACGGCGGACATGGCCCACCCGACGAGAGCCGGCGACGTGATCGCGTTCTCGTACCCGCCGTACCAGTTCGACGCGGAGACACCCGGGACGCTGGTCGCACCGTCCCAGTTCTTCGGCCAGCACGGCTACGTCCCGGCCGTCCAGGACATCCCCGCGAACGTCAACATGCGGGCGACGTTCCTGGCCGGTGGCGAGGGGATCGCGAAGGGTGAGGTGTCGGCCCGGACGATCGACCTTGCGCCGACGCTCGCCTTCCTGCTCGGGATCGCCGAGCCGCAGCAGAGTCAGGGACGCGTCCTGCTCGACGTCCTCAAGGGCGGCGAGGCGTACAAGCCGATCTCGGTCATCGGGCTGAACGACTTCCACGGCCAGCTCGAGCAGACGACCCTGGCGACCACGCTCTTCGACGGCATCGCCCAGAACGTCGGCGGAGGCGCCTTCCTCGCGACGCTGTTCGACGAGGACTTCGCGGCGCTGCCGAAGCCGGGCCTCCTGCTGGCAGGTGGTGACAACGTCGGCGCCTCGCCGCCGAACTCCGCCCTGCTCGAGGACATGCCCGCGATCGACGTCGAGAACGCGTGGGGCCTCGACGCCACGTCGTACGGCAACCACGAGTTCGACTACGGCGTCGAACGGCTGCTGAAGCACCAGGCACGGGCGAAGTTCCCGTTCCTGGCGACGAACATCGTCGAGAAGTCGACCGGGAAGCCGCCGTCGTGGGTCACGCCCTCGAAGGTGTTCACGGTCAACGGCGTCAAGGTCGGCGTCATCGGCGCCGAGCTGAAGAACACGCCGGAGCTCGTCTCCGCCGGGGCGACGGCCGGCCTCGAGTTCCTCGACGAGGCGTCGCGGATCAAGGCCGAGTCGGAGCGCCTGCGCCAGGACGGCGTGCGTGTCCAGGTCGTGGTCATCCACCAGGGGACCAACACGGGTGAGAACACGGTCGGCAACTTCGTCGGCACCCCCTGGGTCGGTCCCATCCTCGGAATCGCAGACGCTCTCGGGGACACGACCGTCGACGCGATGATCGTCGGTCATACCCACCGCATCTCGAACCTGATGCGCGGGAACATCCTCATCGTCGAGGGCATCAACGCGGGGACGAGCTACTCCGTCCTCCAGCTGATGGTCAAGGGCGGAGACGTCGAGTGGGCCGGCGGCGCGACGCGCGTCGCGAAGAACCTCGGCGTTCCGGCGCGCAGCGACGTGCAGGCGATCGTGGACGACGCGAACGCCAAGACGGCGGTGCTCCGCAACAAGGTGATCGGGTCGCAGACCGTGGACATCCTGCGGGCGCCGACGCGTCTGTTCGAGTCCGCGATGGGCAACCTCGTCACCGACGCCATGCGGGCGAAGTACCCGGGCGTCGATGCGGCGTACACGAACTCCGGCGGTCTCCGGCAGGACATCCGCATGTCGCCCCCGGCGGCGGGTGAGCAGCCGGGTGAGATCACGTGGGGCGAGATGTTCGCGGTGCTGCCGTTCGGTAACCGCACCGTGATCCTCACGTTGACCGGAGACCAGTTGCGGCAGGCGTTCGTGAACGGCTTCACGCCGTTCTGCGACCCGGGGTTCGCGGGTGGCACCGGTCGGTTCCCACAGGTCTCGGGGCTGAAGGTGACCTTCAGCTGCACCGGGACGACCCCGGTCGTGACCGGGATGTGGAAGACCCCGCAGGGCATCGCGGGGCCGGCGACGCCGATCGGGCCGGCCGACCCCGTTCGGTTCGTCACGAACGACTTCATGTACACGGGTGGCGACGGGTACACCGTCTTCGCCCAGGGCACGGACGTCCTGCAGCCGGGTGACGCGCTGCTCGACGTCTCGATCGACTACGTCACGGCGCACTCGCCCGTGGCGCCGGTGGTCGAGGGTCGGATCGTCGGGCCGTAGGAAGGCGACGCGCCCGGCGGCCCTCGGGCTGCCGGGCGCCTATACCTCGACGGTCTCGCCGTCCCGGGGGATCACGACCCCCGGGACGGCGGCCGCGAGGTCGGCGCGCGACAGGAAGCAGTGGTTGAGCGCCTCCATGTGGACGCAGACGACGACGGGGACGCGTGAGGCGACCTCCCGCACGTCGTCGACCCCCATCACGATCAACCCGCCTTCGAGGAACGAGGCGCCACCCGCGTTGACGATCGCGACGCGCGGAGAGAACCGCTCGATCGTCTCTGCGACGTCCTCGTACCAGACCGTGTCGCCCGCGAGGTAGAGGTCGTCGAGGACGAAGCCGCTCACCGGCGCCAGGGCCTCGGCGACCGCGCCCGAGCCGTGACGCCCCGGCACGCGACGGATCATGAGGCCGTTCCAGTCGAGCGTGTCGCCGACCGGGCGCACGTCGAGCCCGAGGTCGAAGAACGCGGACGCGTCGTCCGGCTGGCAGAACGTCGGCACTTCCCGCGGGAGCAGTCGCTCCGCGGTCCCGTCGAAGTGGTCGCGATGCCGATGCGTCACGAGCACCGCATCGATCCCTCGCACGACCTCCTCGGCGGGAAATGGGAGCTCGACGGTCGGGTTGGGCACCGGATTCGCCGTATTCTCGATCGGCGGCCGCGCACGGGCGGCATCGAGCATCGGATCGACGAGAATTCGCCGTCCGGAGAGCTCCAGGATGACCGTGGCGTTGCGGATCAAGGTAACGCGCATGCCTGATTTCTAGGACATTCGCGCGGTGAATGCCCCGCTATACTCCGCGCTCCGATGAGCAACCACACACTCGAGACACCCACCCAACCCGAAGCCGGCGTCTGGACGACCGGCCCTGACGGGGAGCTGATCCCCGACTACGAAGGCACCTTCCCGACGATCAACGAAGGGGAGGTGGTCCACGGGACGGTGGTGCGTGTCGACAAGGACGAGGTGCTGGTCGACATCGGCTACAAGTCCGAGGGCGTCATCCCCGTCGCCGAGCTCTCGATCCGCCGGAACGTGAACCCGGCCGACGAGGTGTCGGTCGGCGACGAGATCGATGCCCTCGTGATGACGAAGGAGGACGCGGAGGGGCGCCTGCTCCTCTCGAAGAAGCGCGCGCGCTTCGAGCTCGCCTGGAAGGCGATCGAGGGCGCGGCCGAGAGCGGCGAGCCGGTCAACGGCCGCGTGATCGAGGTCGTCAAGGGCGGCCTGATCCTCGACCTCGGCGTCCGCGGCTTCCTCCCCGCGTCGCTCGTCGACATCCGCCGCGTGCAGGACCTCGACGAGTTCCTGGGCAAGGAGCTCCGCTGCAAGGTGATCGAGCTCAACCGCTCGCGCAACAACGTGGTCCTCTCGCGTCGCGCCGTCCTCGAGGACGAGCGCAAGGAGATGCGCCAGGCGATCCTCGACCGGCTCAACCCGGGAGACGTCGTCGAGGGCACCATCTCCAACATCGTCGATTTCGGCGCGTTCGTCGACCTCGAGGGGATGGACGGGCTGATCCACATCTCCGAGCTCTCGTGGTCGCACGTCAACCACCCGTCCGAGGTGCTCGAGATCGGCCAGACGGTGAACGTGAAGGTGCTCGACATCGACCGCGAGCGCCAGCGGATCTCGCTCGGTCTCAAGCAGACGCAGTCCGACCCCTGGCAGCAGGTGCTCGACCACTACGGCGAGGGAGACGTCGTCGAGGGCCGCGTCACGAAGGTCGTCACGTTCGGCGCCTTCGTCGAGATTCTTCCCGGCGTCGAGGGGCTCGTCCACATCTCGGAGCTCGCGAGTCACCACGTCGAGAACCCGCGCGAGGTCGTGTCGCAGGGCGATCCGGTCAACGTGCTGATCCTGGAGATCGACGGCGACCGCCGCCGGCTCTCGCTCTCGCTCAAGCGGGTCGAGGACGACGCCGTCCCGGTGCCCCGCGCCGACGGCGGCGAGTCGGTGCACTCGATGCCCGACCTCCGCCTCTCGGAGGAGGCCTTCCCGTCGAGCGGCGCTGCCGTCGAGGCTGTCGAGGACGTCGAGGTCGTGGCGGGCGCCGAGGACGAGATCGTCGAAGGCTCCCTCACGGTCGAGGAGACGACCGAGCCCGAGGTCGACGAGACGCCCGAGCCCGAGCCAGGGGCCGAGGCGGAGCCAGAGGCCGAGGAGGAGCCCGAAGCCGAGGTCGAAGCCGAGGCGGAGCCCGAAGCCGAGGTCGAAGCCGAAGCTCCGGCAGAGGACGAGCCCGCCGCTCGAGCGGACGCCGAGGTCGTCGCCGAGGCAGCGCGCGAAGCCGAGCCCGAGCCCGAGGCCGAGTCGGCAGAGAGCTAGTGCCGCGCCGCCCGATCGCGGTCGCGATCACGGGGGGAATCGGCGCCGGCAAGTCCACCGCTCTCGAGGCTTTCCGCGCGCACGGCGCCGCGACCGTCTCGAGCGACGAGATCGTCCACCACCTGCTCGCGGCCGACGACGAGGTTCGCGACGCGATCGTCGCGCGCCTCGGAGAGGGCATGCTCGGTGAGGACGGCAGGCCGGACCGTGGCCGGATCGCGCAGGCGGTCTTCGGCGATCGCGAGCAGCTCGCGTGGCTCGAGGGCCTGCTCCACCCGCTCGTCTCGCGCGAGTACCTCACGTGGCGCGAGCAGCTCGCCGCTCTCGACGACCCGCCTCGCATCTGTGTCACCGAGGTGCCGCTGCTCTACGAGGTGGGGGCGGAAGAGCGGTTCGACAAGGTCGTGGTGATCACGGCGCCGACCGCGCTCCGCGAGCAGCGCAGGCGCGTCGCGCAGGACGACCGCGACGCTCGTCTCCTTCCCGACCGCGAGAAGGTCCGTCGCGCCGACTTCCACTACGTCAACACCGGCACGTTCGAGGATCTCCACAGCTGGGTCGGCGGGGTGATGGCGGAGCTCGCGGCGGAGGCCTCGACTCCGGCGTGAAGCGCATCGGGTTGGTCGCGCTGCTGGCCGCGGCGGCGGTGGCCGGGGTCGCCGCCTGGACCCTGACCTCGCAGCCGGAGTGGTACCAGCGCGTCCGCTATCCGCTCCGCTACGAGGCGATCGTCCGAACGCATGCGCGGAACTACGACCTGCCGCCCGCCCTGCTCGCCGCCGTCATCTACGCCGAGAGCAAGTTCGACGCGTCCGCGCGCTCGGATGCCGGGGCGGTCGGCCTGATGCAGCTGCTGCCCGACACCGCGCAGGGGATCGCAGTGCGGACCGGAGGGAACGGATTCGTCCAGAGCGACCTGCTCGACCCGGAGATCAACGTCCGCTACGGCTCGTGGTACCTCCGGCACCTCCTCGACCGGTACGACGACGACGTGCCCACGGCCCTCGCCGCGTATCACGCCGGCCAGGGAAACGTCGACGCCTGGCGCCGCCGGGGTGTCGGGATCCAGTTCCCGGAGACGCGGACCTACGTGAAACGCGTGCTCGACGCGGAGAAGGTCTACGCCGACGCGTACGGCGACGAGCTGTCCGGCGCATGACCGGAGGGCGAGCTGTGGCGTTGCGTCAGCCTCGCCTCTCTCGGTCGCCTGCCCCGATCGCGTCCGTGACGAGGCGCCGCACGAGGTCGGTCGCCGGCGGGTCGAAGCCGAGCGCGCGCTGCGACACGATCCCGTCGATCACGACGCCGAGGAACTGGCCGAGCTCGTCGGCCGAGACGTCTGACCGCAGCTCGCCGGCCGCCTGGCCGGTCTCGATCCGCGCGCGGCTGCGCTCGCGCGCCTCGGGCGGCGCGATGGCGAGCCAGCGCTCCCGTAGGCCGGCGTCCGACTTCAGGAGCCGGCCGAACTCGAGGTAGACGGCGAGCCAGTCCGGCTCGTCCTCCGTCACCGCCTCGAGCAGCGCGTCGAAGCCTTGTTCGGCGAAGAGCGCGTGCAGGCGCGTGTTGTCCTCGGCCGCGAGGGCGAGAAACAGGTCCTGCTTCGAGGGAAACCAGTTGAAGATCGCCCCGCGCGAGAGGCCGATCTGCCGCTCGAGGCGGACGACGGTCGCGCCGTCGTAGCCGTAGCGCGCGAAGCACCGGCGCGCGCCCTCGAGGACGCGGCGCCGGCGCGCTTCCTTCTCGGTCTCGCTCAGCTTCGGCACAGCCGTACTTTACAAAACAGTACGTACGTTTTATATTCCCCGCCATGCCTGATGCCAGAGATCGTCAACTCGCCGAGCTCCTCGTCGACACGTGCGTCGGCGTCCAGCCCGGCTGGCAGGTGCTCGTCATGGGAGCGGTGCCGGCGCGTCCGCTCGTCGAGGAGATCGTCCAGCTCATCGCCGAACGCGATGCGTACGCGCTGCTTCGCGTCGCCCTCGGCGGCAACTTCGCGTCTCGCACGTGGCTCCGCCACGCGACGCTCGAGCGCCTCGCCGCGCCGGCGCCGATCGAGGTCCACGTCCTGGAGAACTGCGACGCGCTGATCGTCGTCGAGGCGCCGGAGAACACCCGCGATGCAGCGGACATCTCCGCGGAGCGCATGGCGGCGTTCCAGGGCGCCTACCGGCCCGCGATGGAACGGATCTTCCGTCACGAGCTCCCGTGGGTCGGGTGCCAGTATCCGACGCCCGCGCTGGCGCAGGAGGCGGGACTCTCGACCGAGGAGTTCACCGACTTCCTCTACACCGCCTGCCTCCAGGACTGGGACGCGGAGCGAGCGCGGATGCAGCGCTACGCCGACCGCTTCGACACGGCGGACGAGGTGCGGATCGTCGGGGACGAGACCGACATCCGGTTGTCGATCGTCGGGCGGTCGATGAAGGTGGACGCCGGAGGAGCCAACATTCCGGGCGGCGAGTTCTTCGGCTGCCCCGTCGAGGACTCTGCCGAGGGCGTCATCGCCTTCACGGAGTTTCCGGCCGTGTACGCGGGCCGCGAGGTCAACGGGATCCGCCTGCGCTTCGAGGCAGGGGCCGTCGTCGACGCGTCCGCGGAGACGAACGAGGCGTACCTCGTCGAGATGCTCGACTCCGACGCCGGGGCGCGGCGCCTCGGCGAGCTCGGCATCGGCTGCAACCCGGGCATCACCCGGTACATGCGCAACACGCTGTTCGACGAGAAGATCGACGGAACCGTGCACCTCGCGTTGGGCAACGGCATGCCGGACATCGGCGGGACGAACGAGTCCCGTATCCACTGGGACATCGTCAAGGACCTGCGGATGCCCGGCACGCGGATCGAGCTCGACGGCGAGGTCGTCCAGCAGGACGGTGCGTGGCTGCTCTGACGCACGCGCGGAGCCCGCTCCGCCAGCGCCCGATCTTCGCGCTCGTCTCCGCCGAGGTGATCTCGTCGCTCGGGTCCCAGATGACCTTCCTCGCGCTGCCGTGGTTCGTCCTCCAGACCACGGGCTCCGCGACGAGGATGGGCGTCGTCCTCGCGGTGGAGCTCCTTCCGATCGCGATCCTCGGGATCCCCTCCGGCTCCGTGATCGCGCGGTACGGCGCCCGGCGGACGATGCTCGTCTCCGACCTGATCCGCGCGCCCCTGCTCGCCTCGATCCCGCTGCTCCACGAGCTCGGCGATGTTGAGCTTTCCCCTGCTGCTCGCGATCGTCGCGTGCATCGGCACCTTCCTCGCGCCGTACTTCGCGTCGCAGCGCCTGATCCTGCCCGAGCTCGTGGGCGACGACGAGCACGTGGTCGCGCAGGCGAACGCCGTCATCGAGGGCGCGACCCGCGCCACGTCGCTCCTCGGGCCTGCCGCGGCGGGCCTCCTGATCGCGGCGTTCGACGCGCCGGTCGTGCTCTACGTCGACGCAGCGACGTTCCTGATCGCCTTCGCGCTGCTCTTCCTGTTCGTCCCTGCGCGGCCCCCGCGTCCGCAGTCCGACGACGGCCGGGGAGTCCTCGCCGGGATCCGATTCCTGCTGCGCGACCCGCTGCTGCGTGTTCTCGGGCTCACCGCGCTGGTCGCGAACGGGCTCGGGCAGATGCTCGGCGCCGGCCTCACCGTGCTCGCCTACGACGAGTACTCGAGCTCGAAGGTCGCCGGGGCGTTCTTCGCCGCCTTCGGGCTCGGCGCGGTGCTGGGAAGCATCGCCGCCGTCCGGATCGTCGGCCGCCACGATCCGCTGCGGCTCGGCGCGTCGGCGTTCGTCATCCTCACGCTTCCGATCTTCGCGCTCTCGCTGGAGCTGCCGGTGCCCCTCGTGATGACGGCGCTCGCCGCCTCGTCGTTCTTCGGACCGCTCGTCAACGCGCCGCTGATCGGCGTGATCACGATGCGCACCCCGGAGGCGATCCGCGCCAAGGTGATGACCGCCGTCCTCACGACTGCGATGCTCGCCGGGCCCGCCGGCATGGCCCTCGCCGGCCCGCTCCTCCAGTCGTGGGGGCCGCACCGAGTGTTCCTGCTCGTCGCAACCGGCCAACTGCTCGCGACGATCCCGTTCGCGATCGTCGCATTCCGGCGACACGAGCCTGCGGCGGTCGCCGTGTCCTAGTCGGTGGCCGTCGCGTCGTCGGACGGCTCCACCATGTGGCGCCACAGGTTGTCGAGCAGCTTCATGCCCTGCGGCGTGTAGAGGACGGCGGGAAAGTCGAGCACGCCCGCCGAGAAGACGCGCGCTCCCGCGTCGGTCTCGTGGTAGGCCATCTCCGCGTTGAGCCCGAGACCGAACAGGTTCGGGATGATCGCGAGCACCTTCGTGCCCGGCGGCGAGAGCGGGGTGGTCATGTCGATCTCGATCCCGAACCCGCCGACCTCCTCGCCGAGGTAGTCGCCGTTCGCGAGCTCCGTCCCCTCGAAGAGCCACGGAGCGGCCTCGCGGTCCATGACGACGAATGGCGCCTGGCGCCGCCCGTCGTCGTTCGCGCGGTACTGGATCCCGAGCATCCGCGCCTCCGGCCGTCCGAGCGTCCGCCACTGCGCGATCCGGCGGATCGACTGGCCCTCGCGCTCGACCTTCCAGAAGAAGTTGTTCGCCGAGAGGAGGATCAGCCGGCCGCCGAGGGCGTAGTACCGCTCGACGACGTCGTACGCGTGGGTCGTGACGTACTCCGTGTGCCCGGGGAACACGACGAGGTCGTAGAGCGCCCGCAGGTCGTCGCCCGTCGCGATCGCGTCGAGGTCGTCGTCCGAGAGGAAGTCCGGCTCACGCCGGGTCTTCTCGAGGAAGCGGAGAAAGGGGAAGTCGTAGCGCCGGAATCGCGGCGGCACCCCGCGGTCCCGGTACGCGCGGGTGAGCACGACCGGCGGCCTGCCGCCCGCGTACCACGTGTCTCCCCAGCCGTCGCCGTCGGCGTCGTACAGGTTGTAGGCCTGCCAGGTGTTGGTCGGAAGCACGACGGCGACGCGCAGCTCGCTCGGCGTCGCGGCGCGAAGGATGAACGGCGCGAAGCCGACACGACCGTCGTCCGCCTCGAGCCGCGCCGCGTAGAGCCCGCTCGGCCAGTCGCCCGACTGGACGGTGATCGTCTGCCGCGTCGAGCGCTTCCCGGTCCAGTCGATCCGCACCGGCTCGCCCATCTCGAGCCCGACCATCTCGTCGTTTCGCAGGCTCGGGTCGGGCCCGTACCCGACGCGCAGGAACGTCAGCGTGAAGGACGGCACGTCGGCGAGCACCTGCATCGCCATCCGCTCGGTGGGGAGGTACGAGCGGCGAGTGAACGCGGCCTCGATCCCGAGCACGTGGACGACAGGAGCGCTCGCGCGCTCGGGGCTCGCCGGGCGGCGGCCGCCGTAGACGCGGCGCCCGCCCTTTCCCTCGACGGTGAGACGCATGACGTAGGAGCCGACCGGCACGTCGTCCGCCGGCGTCCATGCCATCGCGTGCGAACCGGGCCCGAGCGTCGCCTCCGTCGTCCAGCGGACGCTGCTCGTCCCGATCCCGGTCCGGACGGCGTCGAGCCGCACGCGCGCCCGCCGGCCGAGCCGGAACAGGACGCGCGCCGTATCGCGCCCGGCGCTCTCGGGCGCGATCGTGACGAACATCGACCGGTCGCCGGAGAAGGGCTTCGCCGCCCCGCGGACCGTGATCTCGGTCGCATGGGGGACGCCCGTGTCCTTCGCGAACGCGGCGCGCGGAAGCGCCGCGATCGCCGACGCGGCGCCGGCCGCCACCCCGAGTAAGCGCCCCCGTGTGAGCCCGACGCCGCGCACCGTGGCCGAACGCTAGCGACCGGGTCGGGCGCGCCGATTCCGGCCGAGGAGCCCGCCCCCCGGGGGCTCCTCGGCCGGACGCTCCCCCTGTGATTGCGCTCGCCCGCTATCCGGACGGAGCGGTCGGTGCCGGGCAGGTGCCCGACACGTCGTGTCGTGGCAGACGCTCCCTGGGCGTCGGTGGCCGTGACGTCCATCTCGACCGGGCCGGTGTACCGGCCGTCGTAGTCGCAGTCGTCGTAGTACCCCTGCGACCACGCCCCGCTGCCGTCGCTCGTCGCGGCATCCGAATCGGTGCCCGAGTCGGCGAGCGGAGTGACGACCGAGAACGTGATGTCGATCGAGCTGTTCGGGTTGTAGCCCGTCCCGGAGAAGCCCATCGTGAAGCACATCGGATTGCAGTCTCCGGCCTGGACGTCGACGCTCAACGACGGGCTTACAGCCGCCGGCGGCTTCGGCGGCGTCGGCGGTGCGGGCGGGACGAACTGGCCCTCCAGAACCGCCGTCACGTCCATTGCCCCGGACACCTTGATCGTGCAGGGGTTGCCCTGTCCCGCGCACGCGCCTTCCCACGCCTGAAGGTGTGCCCCGGCGTCATGTACGCCGTGAGCTTCACCTCGCGTCCCGAGTCGAACGACCTGATACAGGCGAACGGGCAGTCGATCAGGTACGGGTCGCTCCGCACGTAACCGCCGCCCCATGGCTTGACGTCGACCGTCAACGTCGCCGCCCCGGTCCACGTGTAGGTGGAGCCATCGCTCTCCGGTGGCCTCGACTGACTGGCCCCCGGGAACAGCGCCGCCGCTGCCGCCATCGACAGGACGAGCACCACCCACTTCACGTGCTTGCGGTTCATCACGAACCCCCCTTTCCCGGCGGGCACACCGCCTCGCCGCATCGCGATGGTGCGCCGGCCGGCTAACCGCGCGCTAACCGCCGTCGCGGCGTTGCTCCACACGCACGACCAATCGCCCGTCGCGCGACTCCGACGTCCCGACCTGGACGAGGAGGAGGTCGGTCTCGACGATCGGGACGTCGAGGACGAGCTGCGCGTTCCAGACGGGGCTTGCGCAGCCGAGGAAGGTCGGCTCGCCCCGCGAGAGCGAGGTGGATCGGTAGACGCGCACCACCGGGTCGAGCGGCGTCGATCCCGCGAGGTCGACGACGAGCCGGCCCGCGCTCCCGGGGCGGACCGAGTACCAGACCGACGTTGCGGAGGGGAGGCACGGAGACGGCTCGCCGGGCCTCGCCGTTCGCTCCGAGACGTCGATCGTCTGGGCAAACGGGAGGCTCGGTATCGGGACGGGCTCACCGAGCGTGCCGAGCTCCGTCGTCTCGAGTTGCGTCATGGCCGTCCTCCCTGGTGGTGGTTCCCAGAGGCTGTCGTGTCACGCCAACGATCCGCTAACCGCCTTCTCTGTACTTCTGCGAGGACGAGGAGTAGCGTCGCCGCACTCGACCATGGCGAACGACGCCGCTGCGTTTCTCGTGCTCGGCCCGCTGGAGGTTCGCGCGGGGGAAAAGAGCATCTCACTCGGCGGTCCACGGCAGCGTGCGGTGCTCGCCGATCTGGTGCTGCATGCGGGCTCGGTGGTCTCGAGGGACACGCTGATCGACGACCTCTGGGCGGGTCGACCGCCGCCGACGGCAGAAGCGGTCGTGCAGAACGCCGTGTCGCGTCTGCGGCACGCGCTCGGGAAGGAGGCGATCGAGACGCGCGCCGGCGGGTATTCGCTCCGCGCGGAGCCGGGCGTGGTCGACGCCCGCCGCTTCGAGCGGCTCGTCCACGATGCGCGGCCGCTTCCGCCCGCCGAGCGCTCGGCCGCCCTCCGCGACGCGTTGGCGCTGTGGCGCGGATCGCCGTTCGCCGACCTCTCGTACGAGAGCTTCCTCCAGGGGGAGATCGCGCGGCTCGACGAGCTCCGGCTCACGGCGCTCGAGGATCGCGTCGAGGCCGAGATCGAGCTCGGCGCGCACGACGACGTGATTCCCGACGCCGCCCGGCTGGCCGCGCAGCACCCGGATCGCGAGCGGCTCTGCCGTCTCCTGATGCTTGCGTACTTCAGGGCGGGGCGGCAGCAGGAGGCGCTCGACGCCTACGAGGCGACGCGCCGCGCGCTCGACGAGCAGTGGGGACTCGAGCCCTCCCCCGAGACCCGCGCGCTCCACCGGATGATCCTCTCGCAGGATCCCGCGCTTGCCCCCGTGCAGCCGGTTGCGGCGGCGATCGGCACGGTGCGACGGCCGGTCTCGCTGCTCCTCGTCGAGCCGCTCGTCGACGACGACCTCGAGCTCGAGGCCGCGGGCGCGGTCGTCCAGGACGTCCGCCGGACGGTCGCCGACGTCGTCTCCCGGCACGGCGGCGCGCTCTCGCCGGAATCGGGAGTCGAGCTCGTCGCCGCGTTCGGCGCCGACGGCGCGCACGAGGACGACGTCGTCCGCGCCGGTCGCGCGGGCGTCGAGGTCCGCGAGGTCCTGCGCGGCCGTGAGATCGAGGCTCGGCTCGCGATCGGGACCGGGCGCCTGCTCGTGGAGGACTCGCGCCCGGTGCTCGTCGGGGCGGTGGTCGGCCGCACACGCCGCGCGCTCCGCGACGCACGCGCGGACGAGATCCAGCTCACGGCGATCGCCGCACGCCTGGGGGGCGACGCGTTCGAGCTCGACGCCGACGGCCGTCTCCTCGGCGTCAGCCCCGTCCGGCCGCGAGCGCGCGTGGATCTGGCGCCGCTCGTCGGCCGGGCGGAGGAGCTCGCGCGCCTCCACGCTGCGTTCGAGCGCGTGGTCGAGACCGAGAAGCCCGGCCACGTCGTCGTCGTGGGCGAGGCGGGGATCGGCAAGAGCCGCCTCGTCGCGGCATTCGCGGACGACGTCCACGCCGTCGTGCTCGACGCCGCGTGCACCCCCTACGGCCAGGGCATCACCTTCCTGCCGCTCCGCGAGCTGGCAGACCGCGCCGCCGCGCTCGACGAGGAGCGCGCCGCCGCTCGGCGAGCTCGAGAGCGCCGACGCGGCGCTCGCGGCCGCCCGCACGCTCCTCGGGCACTTCGCCGCCCAGGGGCCGGTCGTCGTCGTGCTCGACGACCTCCACTGGGCCGTCCCGACCTTCCTCGACCTCGTCGAGTACGTCGTCCGCGCGGTCGACGGCCCCATGCTCGTCGTCTCGGTGACGAGGCCCGAGCTCCTCGAGCGGCGCCCGGCCTGGGGCGAGGGCGCCACGGTACTCCACCCGCTCGGCGGCGACGAGGCCCGGCTCCTCGTCGACGCGCTCCCGGAGCGCGAGGTGCTCGACGACGAGCTCGCGACCGCGATCCTCGACGCGGCCGAGGGCGTCCCTCTCTTCGTCGAGCAGCTCGCCGCGCACGCGGCGGAGGCCGACCTCGCGGACGAGGGGATCCCGATGAGCCTCGACGCGCTGCTCGCAAGCCGCATCGACGTCCTGGAGCCCGGCGAGCGCGCCGTCCTCTCGCGGGCCGCGGTCGTCGGGCGCGCGTTCTCGCGCGAGTCGCTCGGCGCGCTGACGCCGGACGCCGAGGCACGCGAGCTCGACGGCCGCCTCGCGTCGCTCGAGCGGCGCCGGCTCGTCCGTCCGCGCGGCGACGACCACGAGTTCGTCCATCCGCTCGTGCGCGGAGCGGCCTACGACGCGATCGGCCGCCCGGAGCGCGCGGCGATGCACGAGACGTTCGCCCGCTGGCTCGACGAGCGCGGCGAGGGCGACGAGCTCGTCGGGACGCACCTCGAGCGTGCCGCGAACGACGGCAGCGACCCGTCGGGGCGCACCGCACTCGCGCACGACGCATCGGCGCGTCTCGCGACCGCCGGCGAACGCGCGCTCCTGTCCTTCGACCACGCGGCGGCTGCGAACCTGCTCGAGCGTGCGGGGGCGCTCCTCGACGAGGAGGCGCTGGACCGGATCGAGATCGAGTGCAGTCTGGGGCCTGCGCTGAGAGGCGTCGGGCGGCTCGATCAGGCGATCGAGCTCCTCGAATCCACGGCGGGCCGTGCCCGCGTCGCGGGTCACCGAACGATCGAGCTTCGCGCCCGCGTCGAGCTCGTCCTGCCGCTCGTGACGGGCGGACAACTCACTGCGGACGCTGCGGCGGCTCTCCTCGACGAGGCGCTGGCCGTGCTCACAGAGGCCGACGATGTGATTGGAGTCGCCCGCGCCGAGACGACGTACGTGAACCTTCTTGTCGCATACGGGCGCGTCGACGAGGCCTTCGCACACGTGGAGCGTGCAGACGCCGCATATCGGCGCCTCGGGCGAATTGGCCAGGTGGACACCATAGCCGTGCTCGCCGCGCTCCGAGGGTCGACGACCGTGCAAGAGGCGATCCGCGCCTGCGAGCGCAGCCTTGCCGGACAGCCAGACAGTCCTCGGCTGCAGGCGTACCTCCTCGTCTACCTCGGTGTCCTCTGCGCGTTGAGTGGGGACGTGGCCAGGGCCCGAGAGGCTTCGACCGGCGCTCGGTTGCACCTGCAGGAGCTCGGCGAGGACGTAGGCCTCGGCACCTCCGCGGCCGTACTGCTCGGCGAGACGGAGGCGATCGTGGCGGACTGGTCCCGCGCGCGCGAGGCCTTCGAGCAGGGCCTGGACTACACGCGTGGCCGACCCCAGCATCAGGACTACCGCGCGTACTTCCTCGCGCGGCTCGGAGAGATCGCGCTCGAGCGCGCGGACCCTCACGCCGCAACCTCGCTCGCCGAGGAAGCCCGCAGCCTCGCTGTCCCCGGCGACACCGAGACGAACGTCTGGTGGCGGCGTGTGGGCGCGCGCGCGTTGTCCGCGACGGACCAGCCTCGCAAGGCGCTGCGGCTCGGCCGTGAGGCCCTGTCCATCGCGGACACGGCGGAGGACGTGCTCCTCCGGAGCGGGGCACGCCTCGATCTCGCCGAGGTGCAGCTGCGTACAGGACGCAAGCCCGAGGCTCTGTCGCTCGTTCGCGAGGGGCTGGCGCTGCTCGACCGCAAAGGCGCAGCCCTCCCCGCCGAGCACGCCCGCTCGCGTTTCGCCGAGCTTCTCGCCGAGGCGGAGGACGGGGGCGCGGCGTTCGCCGCCGCGCCCCTCGAAAGGCCCACCTAGCACTGCGGCGGGCACGTGCCGCGCCGGCATCCGGGCCGGCTCGCCCGAGGCCGGAGCGACCGTCTGCATCGTCGCCGCCGCCACCAGGATCATCGCGACGATCGCGATGACCGTGCGGAACTTCGTGAACGTGGCCTCCATCTCTGCTCACCTCCTCTCGCTCTGGAGGCGAGCGTCCGATCGGCCCCAAACAGCTCGGTCACGGGTTGCCAACAGGTCGTTAACGCCGAGGAGCCCGGACGACGTCCGGGCTCCTCGGCTCATCCCCTGCGAGCGGGTCAGACGCGCGCGCCGCGGTTCGCGATCTGGACCGGGAACCGCGCGACGGTCGTGTTGCCGGAGACGTCGGAGGCGGTGACCTCGACGACGTAGCGGCCGTCGGCGAGTGTCCGCGTGTCCCACGCCGCGGCGAGGACGAAGCGGTAGCGGCCGATGCGGTTCCGCTTGTTCTGGCGCGTCCAGCGGGCGTACTGCGCTGTGAAGAGATCGTCCTCGGGCTTCGCGAGCCGGTGGTCGATCGCCGTCCGCCAGCCCTGCACGACGCTGCCGCCGGCCCGCGTCACGCGCCAGCGCAGGAGCGCGGGCGTGACGGGCTTGCCGCCCCAGCGGCCGGGGACGGCGATCGGGGTCTCGTCGTACGCCTCGACGACGAGCTCGACCGTCCCTCGGGTCGCGCGGGTAGAGATCACGGATCCACCAGCCGAGGCGCGAAGCTGCTTGACCGACGGGCGCGTGGCATCCGTGAACGGCGCCGAGGGCGCCGGGCCGCAGCGGGTTGACGTAGACGCCGTCGCGCATCTCGGAGAAATGCACGTGCTCCCACGGCGCCTGCACCCAGCCGACGACGGTGCGGTAGGCGCGCACGCGCTGGCCGTTCGCGACGGCCGGGCGGATGTGCCAGTACTGGAACTCCGTGTGGCCGTCACGGCCGACGACCGCGACCGATCTCGGGCCGGAACGACTCGAGCCGGACGACGCCGTCGAGGGTCGCGTACACCGGCGTGCCGTTCGGGCACGCGATGTCGATGCCGAAGTGGAAGCTGCTGTGCATCCCCTTCGGCGTCATCCCGATGCGCGGGTCGCCGAAGAACCCGCGCACGGGATGCTGGCGGTGGAACGGCTTGACCGGCCAGCCGTAGGCTGGACGCGCCGACGTGGACGCGGCCGCCGTCTCCGGAACGCAGAGCGGCGGCGAAGACGAACAGCGTCGCGACGGCGAAAGCGGTCGCGACGGCCCAGTCCCAGGATCCCCGGGCCTTGATAGGTGCGCATGAGGTAGCCATGCGCCGAGGCTCGGACCGACCCCAAACAGACCGGCCACGGCGCGCTCACGGCCCGCAAACAGCGCTGTTAGGGCGCGATTAGTGACTTCGGCCGCCCGCGGTGTTACAACCGCTCCACGGATGCTTTCCTTTCGGATCCTCGGCCCGCTCGAGGTGAGGGACGAGCAGGCGGCGATCGCTCTCGGGGGGCCGAGGCAACGCGCGCTGCTCGTCGCCCTGCTGCTGCGCGCGGGGCGGGTCGTGCCGACCGAGCAGCTCGTCGACGAGCTCTATGGGGAAGACCCGCCGAAGACGGCGACGACGTCGGTCCAGAACGCGATCGTCGCGCTGCGGAAGGCGCTCGGCCCCGACGTGCTCGTCACCCGCCCGCCGGGATACGCGCTCCAGATCGAGCGCGAGCAGCTCGACGCGCATCACTTCGAACGGCTGCTCGCGGACGCGCGACGTGCGTCGACCGAGGAGCGGCGCGCGCTCCTCGTCCGCGCGCTCGAGCTGTGGCGCGGGCCTGCGCTCGCCGAGTTCGCGTTCGAGGACTGGGCCCAGACCGAGACGAGGCGGCTCGAGGAGCTTCGCCTCGTCGCGCTCGAGGAGCGCATCGCCACCGATATCGAGCTCGGCCACCCGGCGGACGTCGTCTCCGAGCTCGACTCGCTCGTCGTCGAGCATCCGCTGCGCGAGCGCCTCTGGTACCTGCTGATGTCGGCACGGCACGAGGCCGGTCGCTCGGCGGAGGCGCTCCAGGCCTACACGGACGCGCGCGCCCACCTGGACGAGCTCGGCATCGAGCCGGGCGAGGCGCTCCGCCGCCTCCAGGGCGAGATCCTGCGCGGTGAGGCGACCGGGTCGCGTCGCTCGAACGGCCATGGCGCCGATCGCGACGCCGACTCGGAGGTCGTGAAGGCGCTGCTCTCCGGTCGGGTCGTCCCCGTGCTGGGGCTCGACGGCGGCGCCGATCTCGCCGCGCAGCTCGCGCTCGCCTTCGGCTACCCGACCGACCGGCCGCCGGACCTGGCGCGGGTCTCGCAGTACGTCGCGACGATGAACGGCTCCGGGCCGCTCTACGACGAGCTGCACCGTCGCTTCGAGGAGGCGGCGGAGCCGCAGCCCGTGCATCGCTTCCTGGCCGGCCTGCCGTCGGTCCTGCGCGAGCGGGGGGCGCCGCACCAGCTCGTCATCTCGACCCGCTACGACCTTGCGCTCGAGCGGGCGTTCGAGACGGCGGGAGAGGAGCTCGACGTCGTCACCTATGTCGCCACGGGCCTCCACCGGGGCAAGTTCTGGCACCGGGCGCCCGGCGAGGAGCCGCGTCCGATCGACGTCCCCAACACGTACGCGACCGAGCTCTCGCTCGAGCGCCGTACCGTCCTCCTCAAGCTGCACGGAGCCGTCGACCCGTTCCCCGACCGCGAATGGGAGAGCTTCGTGATCACCGAGGACGACTACATCGACTACCTCGGGCGCGCCGATCTCGTCTCGTCGGTGCCCGTCGCGCTTGCCGCCCATCTCCGGCGAAGCCACTTCCTCTTCATCGGGTACGAGATGGTCGACTGGAACCTCCGGCTCGTGATGCACCGCGTGTGGGGCGACCGGCCGCTCGCCTACCGCTCCTGGGCGCTCGACCCCGAGCCGAGCGCGCTCGAGCAGGCGTTCTGGCGCCGCTTCGACGTCGACGTCCTCGACGTCGACCCGGACGAGTACGTCGGTCTCCTCGAGCGGCGCCTCGAGGGGGTCGCGTGAACCTCGAGTCGCCGTACCGCGGGCTGGCTGCATTCGACGACTCCGACCTCGACGCCCTCTACTTCTTCGGGAGGGAGCGCGACTCCGAGATCGTCGTCGCGAACCTCATCGCGTCGCGGCTGACCGTGCTCTACGGTCCGAGCGGGGTCGGAAAGTCGTCGCTCCTCCTCGCGAGCGTCGCGCGCGCGCTTCGCCGGCTTCCCGAAGAGCCGCTGGTCGTCGTCTTCTCGCGTTGGAGTGAGCCGCCCGAGCGGGCGCTCGCGGCGACGCTCTCGGAGGCTGCAGGCATCGAGGACGGCTCCCTCGTCGACGTCGCCACCCGTGCACAGTCCGTCCGCGACGTCTATCTCGTGCTCGACCAGGCGGAGGAGTACTTCACCTACCACGGCGGGGAGGACGGGTTCGACGAGGTGCTCGCCTCGCTCGTCGAAGGACCGCTTCGGGTCAACGTCCTGCTCTCGCTGCGGGAGGACACGCTCGCGTCGCTCGACCGGCTGAAGGGCGCGATCCCGGGCCTGTTCGCGAACGTCCTGCGGCTCGACCGGCTCGACCGCGTCGCAGGGCGCGCGGCGATCGTGAAGCCACTCGAGCGCTGGAGCGAGCTCGAGGGCGATGCCGTGAGGATCGAGGACGCGCTGGTCGACGACGTGCTCGACGGCGTCGGCACCGGGCGCATCGAGTTCGGCCCCGGCGGCCTCGGCATGCAGGACGCGAACGGCCGCGCGCCCGGCATCGAGGCGCCGTACCTGCAGCTCGTGATGCAGCGGCTGTGGGACGTCGAGCGGTCGAGTGGCTCGACGACGCTCCGGGCCTCGACGCTCGCCGGGCTCGGCGGCGCAGCACAGGTCGTGGCGGACCACCTCGAGCGGGCGATCGAGGCGCTGACGCCCGGGCAGCGGGACGTCGCGGCATTGCTCTTCGAGCACCTCGTCACCCCCTCGGGCATGAAGATCGCCCACGAGGCGTCCGACCTCGCACAGTTCGCCCACTGCACGGATGACGACGTGCGTGGTGTCGTGGGCGTCCTTGCCGACCACCGGATCCTCCGGACGGACGAGGCGGGACGCTGGGAGATCTTCCACGACGTCCTCGCGGGTGCGGTGCTCGGGTGGAAGAGCCGTCACGACGCCGAGCGCGCCGTCGAGCGCGCGCGCGCCGACGCCCGGCGCCGCCACCGCCGGCTCGCGTTTCTCGCCTTCGGCGCGCTCGTCGCGCTCTCGGCAATGACGGCGCTCGCGGTCTTCGCGTTCTCCCAGCGGAGCGAGGCGCGCGACCAGGCTCGCTCGGCGCGGAGCGGGCAGCTCGTCGCGAGCGCGCTGTCCGTGCTCGACAGCGACCCCGAGCTCGGGATCGAGCTCGCGCTCGAGGCCGCGCGGATCGAGCCGACCGCCCGGGCGGAGAACGCGCTGCGGCTCGCGCTCGATGCGTCGCGCGTACGCGCCGTCATCCCGACCGGGCATCCCGTGGTCGGGATGGACGTCGATCCTGCACGGCCGCGAGTGCTCGTCGTCGGCGACGACGGCGTTGCGCGGCTCTACGCGGCTCGACACGCGGCGAGCTGTTCGTGGTCGCATCGTCCGGTCGACGGCGGGGCGGCCGCGTTCCTCGAGGGCGGCCGGTCGGTTGTCCTCGATCGCCGGCTCGCGCCTCGTCACGCTCGACGCGGCGACCGGCAAGCCGCGCGGTGAGCCCGTACCCGTCGCGCTCGCCCGGTGTCGTCGACGAGCTCGTCCCGAGCCCCGACGGACGATCTGCGATCGTGCTCGTCGGGCAAGCCGCGGGCGCGGGTGATCTCGCTCTCGACCGGGGCGTGGCTGGGCCGGGTCAAGCATCCGCGCGTCGTCACCGACGCCGCGTTCTCGCCGGACGGCCGGCGCGTCGTGTCGGGCGGGCGCGACCGGAGTCGGGCGCGTCTGGAGCACGACGCACCTGGCGCGAGGTCATGGAGCCGCTGCGCGGGCACAACGGTCAGGTGCTCGCCGTCGCGTTCGACCGGGCGGGACAGCGCATCGCGACGGGGAGCACCGACCAGACGGCCCGCGTGTGGCGCGCCCGCACGGAGCGGCTGTTCACCACGCTGTTCGGGCACACCGCGAACGTGAGCGACGTCGCGTTCGGCCCGCGGAGGCGTGCTCGTGACTGCGAGCAGCGACGGCACCGCGAGGACATGGCGGGCGGACGGCGTGGCCGGCGCGGACGCTGCGTCGGCCACCGTGGGCCGGTCCGAAGGCCGAGTTCGCCGCCGACGGATCTGTGGTCACCGGCGGCGCCGACGGGACGATCCGCGTCTGGGACCCCGGCACGAGCATCGACCTCGTCCGCGTCCCGGAACGCTCGCGGCCCGAGCGCCGCCTCGCCGCGAGAGCGGTCTCGCCGGACGGCACCGCGGGCGCGCGGGCCGACGGCGACGTCGTCCGCCTGCGGACCCCGTCGAGCGCGAGCGAGTGCTCGAGGGCCACAAGGACGCCGTGAACAGCGTCGCGTTCAGCCCCGACGGCTCGCTCCTCGTGAGCGCCGGGCGAGACCACGACGTGATCGTCTGGGACGTCGCGACCGGCGCGGAGGCGTACCGGATCGAGGAGGCGCAGTCGGCCTCCGTCGCGGACGCGCGGTTCAGCCCAGACGGTCGCTGGCTCGTCACGGCCGGCCCGAAGTCGGCACGGCTGTGGACGGCCGACGGGCAGCCGCCGGGGCGCTATCTCTACGGCCCAAAGCCCCCGGTCACGGCGGTCGGCTTCGAGCCCGACTCGCGCGCGGTCGTCACGCGCGAGCGCGACGGTGTCGTGCGGCGCTGGGAATGCGAGCTCTGCGGCGGGCTCGACGAGCTCGAGGTGCTCGGTGAAACGCGGTTGGGCGACACGGGAAGGAAGCTCACCGACGACGAGCGAGCCCGCTACCTCGGCTGACCGCGCGGTCAGCTTGGGACAACGCGAGAGGGGCGTGAGGCGGCCTCGACGGCCTCGCGCCCCTCTCTCCCCCCGAGCCGAGAGAGTCGCAGCGTCGGCTAACTGCGGTCCAACGAGCGCGGGAAGAACACCCGTTCGGCCCGTTGCTACGCTCGACAGGACGATGCCCGACCTCCGCGTCACGTCCGCCTATCGCCCGACCGGCGACCAGCCGAGGGCGATCGCCGAGCTGGCCGAGTCGCTCCGCGCGGGGAACCGCGGGCAGACGCTCCTCGGCGCGACCGGCACCGGCAAGACGGCGACGATGGCCTGGGTGATGGAGGAGCTCCAGCGCCCGGCGCTCGTGATCGCGCACAACAAGACGCTCGCCGCGCAGCTCTGCAACGAGTTCCGCGAGTTCTTCCCGGAGAACGCCGTCGAGTACTTCGTCTCCTACTACGACTACTACCAGCCCGAGGCGTACGTGCCGCAGGCGGACCTCTACATCGAGAAGGACTCCTCCCAGAACGACGACATCGCGCGGCTGCGGCTCGGTGCGACGAGCTCGCTCCTGACGCGCCGCGACGTCGTCGTGGTCGCGTCCGTGAGCTGCATCTACGGCCTCGGCTCGCCGGAGGAGTGGCGCGAGAAGGTCCTGATCCTCGAGGTGGGCTCCGAGCACGACCGCGACGACATGCTCCGCACGCTGATCGACTCGCAGTACGTCCGCAACGACACGGTGCTCGCGCGCGGGCGCTTCCGGGTGCGCGGCGACGTGATCGAGGTGCAGCCCGCGAACGTGGAGACGGCGTACCGGATCTCGATGTTCGGCGACGAGGTCGAGCAGATCTCGCACTTCGACCCGCTCACCGGCGAGGTGCTCTCGAAGCTCGACAACCTCGCGATCTGGCCGGCGACGGAGTACATCACCTCGAAGCCGACGGTCGACCGCGCGGTCGACGAGATACGGCACGAGCTCGAGGAGCAGGTCGCGAGGTTCGAGGCCGACGGCCGCATGCTCGAGGCGCACCGCATCCGGCAGCGCACCGAGTACGACATCGAGATGCTCAAGGAGCTCGGGTTCTGCAACGGGATCGAGAACTACTCGCGCGTGCTGGAAGGCCGGCCGCCGGGCTCGCATCCGTTCACGCTGATCGACTACTTCCCGGACGACTTCGTCGTCTTCATCGACGAGTCGCACCAGTCCGTGCCGCAGATCGGCGGGATGTACGAGGGCGACCGCTCGCGCAAGCAGACGCTCGTCGACTACGGCTTCCGCCTGCCGTCGGCGCTCGACAACCGTCCGCTCCGCTTCGACGAGTTCCTCGGGAAGGTCGGGCAGATGGTGTTCGTCTCGGCGACGCCCGGCTCGTACGAGCTGCGCCACTCCCAGGTCGTCGCCGAGCAGCTGATCCGCCCGACGGGCGTCGTCGACCCGGAGGTCGAGCTCCGCGCGACGAAGAACCAGATCGACGACCTGCTCGGCGAGATCCGCCGCCGCGAGCAGGCGAACGAGCGCGTCCTCGTCACGACGCTGACGAAGAAGATGTCGGAGGACCTGACCGACTACCTGCTCGAGTCCGGCGTCAAGGCGCGCTACCTCCACTCGGAGATCGACACGCTCGAGCGGATCCAGATCATCCGCGAGCTGCGCCTCGGCGAGTACGACGTGCTCGTCGGAGTCAACCTCCTCCGCGAAGGGCTCGACCTCCCCGAGGTCTCGCTCGTCGCGATCCTCGACGCCGACAAGGAGGGCTTCCTCCGCGGGAAGACGGCGCTCCTGCAGACGATCGGCCGCGCGGCCCGCAACGTCAACGGCACGGTGCTGATGTACGCGGACAAGCTGACCGAGGCGATCCAGGGCGCGCTCGAGGAGACGAACCGCCGCCGCGCCGCGCAGCTCGCCTACAACGAGGAGCAGGGGATCACGCCGGAGTCGATCGTCAAGGGCGTCTCCGACATCGCCGAGCTGCTCGCGCTCGAGTCGCCGACCGTCCCGGGCCGCCGCAGGCGCGGGAGGCAGGAGGTCTCGGGGATGAGCCGCGAGGAGCTCGAGAAGCTCGTCGTCACGCTCGAGGAGGAGATGTACGTCGCCGCCGAGGAGCTCCGCTTCGAGTACGCCGCGAAGCTCCGCGACGAGATCAAGGAGCTCCGCCGCGAGCTGAACGCGCTTGCCGACGCGCCCGCCTAGCGTAATACTTCCTGTATGTCGAAGATGATCACCGTTCGTATGTCGGAGGAGCGCGTCCGCGCGATCGACGAGCTCGTGGCGTCGGGGCGGGCGAGCCGCGCGGCGGTGATCGTCGAGGCGATCGACCGGCTCGTCGCCGCGCTCGAGAGCGAGCGGATCGACCGCGAGATCGTCGACGGCTACACGCGCGTTCCGTCCACGCCGGAGGAAGACGCCTGGGCCGAGTGGTCGGCGCTCGAGTCCATCCGTGAGGAGCCGTGGTGAAGCGCGGCGAAGTGTGGTGGGTCGAGCCCCCCGGTGCGGGCAGGCGCCCCCATCTCGTGCTGACCCGCGACTCGGCGATCGGTCCTCTGACCCGTGTTCTGGGCGTCCCGGCGACACGAACGATTCGTGGGATCGCGTCCGAGGTCGAGGTCGGGCCGGCGGACGGCATGCCCGATCACTGCGTGCTCTCGCTCGACAACCTGCGGGTCCTGCCGAAGTCCTACTTCGTCGACCGGATCTGCATTCTCGGGCCCGAGCGCATGGAGAGCGTCTGCCGCGCCCTCGCCATCGCAACCGGGTGTCGATAGCGTCGTCGACATCATTCGACTGGAGTACTGGAGGAGATCCACATGTGCCGCAACATCAAGACGCTCCACAACTTCGATCCGCCCGCGACGAGCGAGGAGGTCCGCGCCGCGGCGCTCCAGTACGTCCGCAAGGTGAGCGGCTCGACGAAGCCGTCGAAGGCCAACGAGGCGGTCTTCATGCGCGCCGTGGACGACATCGCGCACCTCACCGCGCATCTCCTCGACGACCTCGTCACCGCGGCGGCGCCGCGCGACCGCGAGTCCGAGGCGGCGAAGGCCCGCGCCCGCGCCGAGAAGCGCTTCGGCAGGGCCGCGTAGCGCGCCGCGAGCGGGCAGAGTGGGGCGGGTGAGCCGCCCCGCCGACCCCTCGCCCGACGCGCCGCTCCGCGCGAACGTCCGCCTGCTCGGCGAGATCCTCGGGCGCGTGCTCACCGAGCAGGAAGGCGAGGAGCTCTACCGCCTGGAAGAGCGCGTTCGCCTGCTCGCGCGGCTCGGTCGCCGCGGTGACACCGGCGCCTCCAGGGCGCTCGCGGAGACGATCGAGGTGCTCGACGTCGAGACGCAGGCGGTCGTCCTGCGCGCGTTCACCGTCTACTTCCACCTCGCGAACATCGCCGAGCAGCATCACCGGGTTCGGCGTCGCCGCGAGCACGAGCTCGAGGGCGGCGATCCCCGCGAATCGCTGGCCGAGGCGTTGGCGCTGCTCGCGCGGGAGGGCATCACGGCCGACGAGGTCGAGGCCGCGGCCGGCCGCGTCTCGGTCGAGCTGGTCCTCACGGCGCACCCCACCGAGGCGCTCCCGCGGACGATCCTCGAGAAGCACCGCCGCATCGCGCAGCTGCTCGAGGGGCTGGACGACCCCCGGCTCACACCCGCCGAGCGGGCTGAACGGGAGGTGGCGCTGGCAGAGGAGGTCACGATCCTCTGGCAGACCGACGAGGTTCGCTCGCACCGGCCGCGCGTCGTGGACGAGATCCGGCAGGCGCTCTGGTTCCTCGAGGACAGCCTCTGGGACGCCGCAGGCCACCTCCTGGCCGTCTGGCGGGAGCACCTGCCGGGCAATCCGCTCAGGTTCGGCACCTGGATCGGAGGCGACCTGGACGGGAATCCGAACGCCGGCGCGGAGACGGTGCGCGAGGCCGTCGAACGCGGCTCGGCGCTCGTCCGGGAGCTGCTGCGGCGCGACGTCCGTGCGCTCGCAGCGTCTTGGGGCATGTCGAGCTCGCTGGTGGAGGTCGACAGCCGCGTCGCCGCGGTCGACCTGCCCGGGGATCGCAACCCGAACGAGCCGTACCGACGGCGGCTGACGGCGATCTGGGAGCGGCTGGGCGCCGACGACTACGCCTCGGCCGACGAGCTGCGGGGCGAGCTCGACCTGATCGAGACGAGCCTTCGCGCCAACGGAGGCTCACGGATCGCGGACGGCGGGCTGGCCGCGCTTCGGCGGCACCTCGACGTGTTCGGGCTCACGGGGCCGGCGCTCGACCTCCGACTGCACTCGCGTCAGCTGCGCCACGATCCGGAAGCGACCCTGGAGGTGCTCGCGGAGGCGGCGGCGCTCCAGAGGCGGCGCGGGCCGAAGGCGATCGACACCCTGATCGTCTCGATGACCCACTCGGCCGAGGACGTCCTGCTCGCCGAGTCGCTCGCCGCGCAGGCAGGGCTCGACGTGACCGTCGTGCCGTTGCTGGAGACGATCGACGACCTGCGCGGAGCCGAGTCGCTCGCCGCGGAGCTCCTCGAACGGCGGCCGAGCTCGAGGCTCGAGCTGATGGTCGGCTACTCCGACTCGGGCAAGGACGGCGGCGTCGTCACGGCCCAGTGGGAGATCTTCCGCGCGCAGGAGCGGCTCGCCTGGCTCGCGGGCGAGCGCGGCGTCGAGCTCACCGTCTTCCACGGCCGAGGAGGTAGTGCGGGGCGCGGGGGCGGCCCGACGTACGCCGCGATTCTCGCCCAGCCCCCGCACGCGGTCGACGGTCGGCTCAAGGTCACGGAGCAGGGCGAGACGATTGCGTTCAAGTACGGCCTGCCCGGACTGGCGCGACGGAACCTCGAGGCCGCAGTCGCCGCGACGCTTCTCACCGCGGTGCCGGACCGGATCGGCGAGGCGCCCGAGGGTGCCCGGGAGACGATCGAGGCGGTCTCGCAGGCGGCCGGAGCCCTGTACCGCGCGGTCGTCTGGGACGACCCGGAGCTGCCGCGCTTCTTTCGCGCCTTCACGCCGGTCGACGAGCTCTCGCTCCTCGAGATCGGTTCCCGTCCGGCATCGCGTCCCGAGGCCTCAGGGGCCGGTGAGCTCGAATCGCTGCGCGCCATCCCCTGGGTGTTCGCCTGGACCCAGACGCGCTGCATCGTCCCCGCCTGGCTCGGGGCCGGGAGGGGGCTCGAGGACGTCCCGCCGACCGAGCTGCGCACGCTCTTCCGCGACTGGCCCTTCTTCCGCGCCCTCGTCGAGAACCTCGAGATGTCGCTTGCGAAGTCCAGCATGGGGATCGCGGAGGGCTACCTCGAGCTCGTCGGCGACGACGCGCTCGCGGCTCGCGTGTTCGGCGTCCTTCGCGAGGAGCACGACCGCGCACGCGATGCCGTGCTCACGATCGTCGAGGCGCGCGAGCTCCTCGACCGCCACCCGGTGCTGCAGCAGTCGGTCCGGCTGCGGAACCCCTACGTCGACCCGATGAACGCGATCCAGGTCGAGCTGCTCAAGCGGTGGCGGGCCGGCGACGAGAGCGCGCTGCGGCCGCTCCTGCGCTCGATCGCGGGGATCGCGGCGGCGCTCCGCAACACCGGCTGAGCGGTCAGGCCGCTGTCAGCGAGGCGTTCTTGTCCGCGAGGTAGCGGAGGTAGGGCTCGGGGTCGATCGGCCCGCCGACGAGGCGCTCCGTCATCGCCGCGGGCGTGAACTTGCGCCCGTGCCGGTAGAGATGCTCGCGGAGCCACTCGTAGATCTCGCCGAACGACCCCTGCTCGACGCGCTCGTAGGCGTCCGGCAGGTCGCTCACGAGCCGTTCCCAGATCTGCGCCGAGAGCACGTTGCCGAGCTGGTACGTGGGGAAGTACCCGAACATGCCGCCCGACCAGTGGACGTCCTGCAGGCAGCCGACCCGGTCGTTCGGCGGGCGGACGCCGACGAGCTCCTCCATACCGCGTGTTCCATGCGTCGGGCACGTCGGCGGTCGACAGGCCGCCGAAGAGGAGCTCCTGCTCGAGCTGGAAGCGGAGGATGATGTGCAGCCCGTACGTCGTCTCGTCGGCGTCGACGCGGATGAACGACGGCCGAGGGCGATTGACCGCGCGATGGAACCGCTCGAGCGGCACGTCCGCGAGCGCCTCGCCGAACGCGTCGCGGAACCGCGGGTAGAACCAGCGCCAGAACGGCAGCGAGCGGCCGATCACGTTCTCCCAGAGGCGGCTCTGCGACTCGTGCAGCGCCGACGAGCAGCCCGTCGCGAGCGGCGTACGGTCGAGCGCCGCGTCGCCGCCGTGCTCGTAGAGCCCGTGTCCGACCTCGTGCATCGTCGAGAAGAGCGAGTTCCCGTGCAGGTCGTCCTCGGCGTAGCGGGTCGTCAGGCGGATGTCGCGGGTCGCGAACGAGAGGCAGAAGGGGTGGACCGTCGGGTCGAGCCGGAAGTACTCGTCCGCGGCGCCGAACGCGCGGGCCACCTCGAGCGAGAGCTCGTGCTGCGCGTCGCGCGGGTACGGCCCGGAGACGAACGGCTCGGGCTCGTCGTCGGCCGCGGCCGCGGTGAGCTCGCGAAGCGCAGGCTCGAGCCGCTCGAACACGCGTCGCACCTCGTCGGTGTGCATGCCCGGCTCGAAGTCGTCGAGGAGCACGTCGTACGGGTCGTCCGACGCCGGAAAGCACTCGACGTAGCGCTGCTTCAGCTCCAGGGTTCGGTCGAGCCACGGCCGGAAGCTCGCGTAGTCGTCGTTCGCCCGGGCTTCGGCCCACGCCTCCATCGCCTCCGAGCCGAGCTTCGTCATCTCGCCCTGCAGCGTGGGTGGCACGCGTCGCGCCTTCTCCCAGTCCCTGCGCGTGACCGCTACGAGGCAGGCGTCGTCCGAGTCCGGGTCGAGATCCGCGACCTCGGGCTCGAGACGATCGAGCAGCTCGCCGATCTCGTCGCGCACGAACAGCTCGTGGGCGAGACGATGGAGCGTCGCGAGCCCCTCGGCGCGGGTCTCCGCTCCGCCGCGGGGCATCATCACGAGCTGGTCCCACTCGAGGACGCGGGCCGCGACGCCTAGGTCGACGATCTGCGCGAGCTCGCCGCGAAGGGTGGAAAGAGGATCCGTCACCGCCGGCCCATCGTAGACGGTTCCGCCCCGGGCCTCCGCTACCGCGGCTCGGGATCGACGCGGATCCCGTCGACGCGCAACGGACGGTCTGCGAGGGCGAGGAGCTCGTCGTCGCCCGACGAGTCGCCGTATGCCCAGAGCTCCGCGTCGGCCAGGTCGTTCTCCCGGAGCCAGCCGCGCACGCGCCGGGCCTTCTCCGCACCGCGGCAGTTCGCGCCGACGAGCCGCCCGGTGAGCCGACCCGTCGCTGCCTCGCTCGAGCACCGTGCAGACGACGGCGTCGACCCCGAGCGAGCGACCCAGTGGCACGAGGTAGGGATCGAGCGACGCCGACGCGAGGATCACCGTGTGTCCGAGCTCACGGTGCCGACGGAGGCGCGCGACCGTGTCGTCGCGCAGGCGTCCTGCCCCGACCTCGCGGGCGAAGGCTTCGCCGAGGTGCTCGATCTCCGTCGACTCGATCCCGCGGAGCGCGCTGCACGCGAGCTCCTTGAGCCGGTCACGGTCGCGTCGCGCAGCGGCCGCCGCAAGCGCGAGCGGATGACGGACGAGCGTCGTCCACAGCCGCCTTCCCGCGGCCCGGCGGAGGAACGGCGTCACGCAGTCGCCTGTCGTGAGCGTGCCGTCCACGTCGAAGGCGGCGACGACGGGTGGCGGGCCTGACGCGGGGGGCACGAGCCGAAGCAGGCTATACACTCGCAGCGTGTCCGACGGCCCGGAGATCTTCGACGACCTCTATCTCGGCCTCCAGGCCGGCGGCGCGCTGCGCAAGCAGCGGCGCGGGGAGGAGCTGACCGAGCAGGAGCGCGAGGCGATCGGGCGCTGGCAGCAGATGGCGGTCTGGCGCAAGGGCGTCGCGATCGGCGCGTTCGCGGTCGGGACCTTCGGTCTCGGCTTCACCCTCGGCGGCCTCGTCTTCGGCCGCTGGGCCCGCAAGGCGTAGCGACACGCGCGTCGTGCCCTTTTTGGGGTTGGACGCGACGCGGACGGGGGAGTAGCGTCGGCAGCAGCCGGCTCCCATCCGCCGGTGACCCGAGAAAGGGGGAGCGCCATGCGTGCTCGCAGATTTGCTCTCGCGACTGTCCTCGCCGTATCGGTCGTCGCCGTCGGCGTCGCAGCGGGCGGGATCCTGACCGTCGCGCCGCCCGTACGGGTGTCGGGCCCGAGCCCGTTCGCGTCGTGCACGAACATCGGGCCGGGGACGCCCGGAGCGGTCAACTACGTGAACTCCGAGGTCGAGCCCTGGGTCGCCGTCAACCCGGCCGACCCGCTGAACATCGTCGGGGTCTGGCAGCAGGACCGGTGGTCGGACGGCGGCGCTCGAGGCCTTGCGACCGGGTACTCGACGAACGGCGGTGTCACCTGGAACACGACGTTCGCGAAGTTCACGTTCTGCTCGGGCGGGACGGTCGCGAACGGAGGTGACTTCGAGCGCGCCTCCGACCCGTGGGTGACGTTCTCGCCGAACGGCGTGGCCTACCAGATCTCGATCGCGTTCAACGGCCTCGACCTGACGAACGCGGTGACCATCAGCAAGTCGCCCGACGGCGGCGCGACGTGGAGCAACGCCGACGACCCTGATTCGCGACTCCGGCGGGCGCGACTCCAGCTTCGCGTTCAACGACAAGGAGTCGATCACGGCCGACCCGTTCGACTCGAACTACGTGTACGCCGTGTGGGACCGGCTGGTCTCGCCGAACAACAAGTCGAGAGCGAGCATCCAGGGGCTCATCAACTCGAAGACGTTCCGGGGGCCGATCTGGTTCGCGCGCACGACCGACGGCGGCGCGAGCTGGGAGCCGGCGCGCATGATCGCCGATCCGGGCTCGCACAACCAGACGATCGGCAACCAGATCGACGTGCTGGCCGACGGCACGGTGGTCGACCTGTTCACGGAGATCGTCGCGAAGAAGAACGCCGGAGGCAACCGTGGCGTCCACTTCTCCGTGATCCGGTCGGGCGACCATGGCGCAACCTGGGGCGACTCGATCGTCGTCGCAAACGGACAGCTCGAAGGGCGTCACCGACCCGGAGACGGGGGAGCCGCTTCGCACGGGCGACGGGCTCCCGGACATCGCAGTCAATCGCCACCCCGGCACGCCGGGATACGGCAACGTCTACGTCGTGTGGCAAGGGACGAGCTCGCCGTCCGCTCCGTCGGACGACACCATCTACCTCGCCCGCTCCACCGACGGCGGCTCGACATGGTCGGCGCCGAAGAAGGTCAACCAGACCCCGAACGGCGCGGCGGCGTTCCTGCCGTCGGTGCACGTCGCCGACAACGGAGCCGTCGGCGTCACGTACTACGACCTTCGGAACAACGACTCCGGCCCGTCGCTCCCGACGGATGTGTGGATCGTCCACTCGCACGATGCCGGCGTTACCTTCGGCGCAGACGCGCACCTCGCCGGCCCGTTCGACTTCACGACAGCCCCGGTGGCCGGCGGGTACTTCCTCGGCGACTACCAGGGGCTCGGAAACGTCGGCAACGCGTTCGTACCGTTCTTCGCAGCGACCAACAGCGGCAATACCGCGAACCCGACCGACATCTTCTTCACGAAAGCTGCGCAGTAGCCCCCGTTCCGGCGGGGGCGGGCGTCATGGCCCGCCCCCGCCTCGACGACGTTCACGTCCACGGGTTCGAGAAGACACTCCACCCGTCGTTGAACGCGGACCCGTCGTAGGCGCCTTCGCACCAGACCCGGTCGCCCGGAGGCCCGCACGCGCCCTGCTGCGAGCTGCCTCCCTGCGCGTACGCGTTCGCGAGCGCCGAAGCGAGCCGCTCCTGCAGCCCGGCCGTCTTCGCCGGAAAGTCCGGCTGGGCGGGGGCCAGGTCGTTGTCCGGAGCCCATGCGAAGCCCAGACGGCCCTCGGGGCCCTCCGCCGGGTGCGTGCCCGCGTCGTGCCTGATCGCGAACACCTGCTCGGACAGGAAGTGCCTCATCAGCGTGTCGTCGACATCGGTGAAGCCGAAGCCGGACTGCCATCTCCACGCGGCGTTCCCGAGAGCGAGGTACGTCCGACGCAGGAACGCCTCCGCCGCGGCGCTCCGCTCCCCGCCTGCCCGGGCGAGCGCGAGCGGATGCGTCACGTAGTCGATCAGGTGCCGGGCCCGCGTCATCGCCGGCGCAGACGCCACACCCCAGGCGCGGATGTCACCGTACGTCTCCTGCGCCCAGAACCGGACGTAGGCGTCCGCCTCGGTCCAGAAGGCGGAGTCGGACAGCCAGCCTTGCATGTTCGCCAGGTACACGGAGAGGTTCTGCGTCCGCTGGCCGAGCCCGACCACGAAAACGAGCCCCTGCGTCGCGGGCGCCGACCCGTCGCCCTCGTAGAGGCCTTTCAGGAAGTCGAGCAGGTTGCGTCGCGACTGCCCGGCGTTCTGCCGGACGGTCGAAGGAACCTCGTTCAGCGCCCACATGTCGCCGAGCGAGGCCTCGTAGCCCGCCGCGGCCATGCGCTTCCGGAACTCCCTGCCTGCGTCCATCCAGGTCTTCTTGTTCGTGGTCACCCACGACTGCCAGGCCGTGAGCTGCGCCTCGGCGGCCGCGTGAAACCGCGGCCCGAGCGCCCGGATCCGCCAGGCCTGGTCGGGCCTCGGCTGGGTCTTGTTGCCGGCGATCGCGGGAATGGAGATGGTGTAGTCGGCGCAATGCGACGCCTCGGCGGCGAGGTGTTGTGCGAGGCGGTTCCAGTCCGCGGCCGTGTACATGGAGACCTCCGCATGGAGGCGACAGTTCTTCAGGAGCGCGTCGGGGCCGCCCGAGGCCACGAGGGCCGTGTCGGCCCGTGCGGTGACGGCGGCTGCGGCCTCGATCTCGGGGTCGATAGGCCCGATGGCGTCGACCGGCTCGACTCCGGCACAGTCGACGGCGGACAGCGTGGTCGCGTCCTCGTCGCCGCACGGCGGCGGATACCCGATCTCGAGGTCGACGGCGGGCGGCTCGTCGGCCAGGCCGGAGGCGGCTCCGGCGAGCGCAGTCGCGAGGACGACAACGACGGCGCAGGTCGTGATCACGATGCGTCGGCGCATCTCGATCTCCTCTCTGTTGTCCGGTCAGGGAGGGTCGAGCATCGCCCTCGCGGCTAATCGACCGCTAATCGAGCGGGGCCGAAAACGGGTGCCGTCGCGCGACTTCGCGCGCCATGTCCGCAGGTCTCCACGCCCGCTCGCCGGTTGGACGAACATATGTTCTGGCGATAGAATGGACGCCATATGTCCGCCGAGAAGCTCGTCGTCCACGGCGCCCGTGAGCACAACCTCAAGAACGTCACCGTCACGCTTCCGCGGAACGCGCTCGTCTGCGTGACCGGGCTGTCCGGGTCCGGGAAGTCGTCGCTCGCCTTCGACACGATCTACGCGGAAGGGCAGCGGCGCTACGTGGAGTCGCTCTCCGCGTACGCGCGCCAGTTCCTGCAGATGATGGAGAAGCCGGACGTCGACTCGATCGACGGGCTCTCGCCGGCGATCTCGATCGACCAGAAGACGACCTCCCGCAACCCGCGCTCGACCGTCGGCACGGTGACCGAGATCTACGACTACCTGCGCCTCCTCTACGCACGTGTCGGGCGGCCGCACTGCCCGATCTGCGGGCGGCCGATCGCGGGTCAGAGCCTCGACCAGATCGTCGAGCAGGTGCTGGCGCTGCCGGAGGGGACGAAGTTCACGGTCGACGCGCCGATCGTCCGCGGCCGCAAGGGCGAGTTCCGCGACGTGCTCGAGGAGCTCCGCCGGGACGGGTTCACGAGGGTCAAGGTCGACGGCGAGCAGCGGCTGCTCGAGGAGGAGATCGTCCTCGACAAGAAGTTCAAGCACACGATCGAGGTCGTCGTCGACCGTCTCGTGATGAAGCCAGACCTCCGCCAGCGCCTCACGCAGTCGGTCGAGACCGCGACGAGCCTCGCCGAGGGCCTCGTCCAGGTCGCCGTCGTCGACGGCGAGACCTACCTCTACAGCGAGAACTTCGCGTGCCCCGAGCACGGCGTCTCGCTGCCCGAGCTGGAGCCGCGCATCTTCTCGTTCAACGCGCCCCACGGCGCCTGCCCGCGCTGCACGGGGCTCGGCTCCCAGCTCGAGATCGACCCCGACCTGCTCGTCCCCGACCCCAGCCTCTCGCTCGAGGAGGGCGCGCTCGTGCCGTGGTCGCTCGGCGGGCAGGGCTTCTACGAGTCGGTCATCAAGGCGGTCGCCGACCGCTACGAGATCGACCTGCAGACACCGTGGCGCGAGCTCGACCGCGAGCAGCAGGACCGCTTCCTGCACGGCACCGGGGGCGACCGGATCCTCGTCACCTACAAGAACCGGATGGGGCGCAAGCGCCAGTACACGATGGCGTTCGAGGGGCTCGTCACGAACCTCCAGCGCCGCTACCGCGAGACCGACTCGAGCCAGCAGCGCGAGCGGATCGAGGAGTACATGTCGATGCGCCCGTGCCCCGTGTGCCACGGCGCGCGGCTCAAGCCGGAGGTGCTCGCGGTCACCGTCGGGGAGAGGTCGATCTACGAGTTCTCGCGGCTGTCGGTGACGGCGGCGCTCCGCTTCGTCGACGCACTCGAGCTGACGCCGACCGAGGCGCTCATCGGCCGCCGGATCCTGAAGGAGATCCGCGAGCGGCTCACGTTCCTCGACGACGTGGGGGTCGGCTACCTGAACCTCGACCGCGCCGCCCGCACGCTCTCCGGCGGCGAGGCGCAGCGGCTCCGCCTCGCGACGCAGATCGGCTCGCAGCTCGTCGGCGTCCTCTACATCCTCGACGAGCCGTCCATCGGCCTTCACCAGCGCGACAACGGCCGCCTGATCGGCACGCTGGAACGGCTCCGCGACCTCGGCAACACCGTGCTCGTCGTCGAGCACGACGAGCAGATGATGCGCGAGGCGGACTGGCTCGTCGACATGGGCCCGGGCGCGGGCGAGCACGGCGGCGAGGTCGTCGCGGAGGGCACGGCCGACGACGTGATGCGCCACCCGCGCTCGGTCACCGGCGACTTCCTCTCGGGCAAGCGCGCGATCGTCGTGCCCGAGCGCCGGACGGCGGACGACGGCTGGTTTCGGGTCGTCGGCGCACGCGAGCACAACCTCAAGGACGTCGACGTCGAGTTCCCGGTCGCCAAGCTCGTCTGCGTGACGGGCGTCTCGGGCTCGGGCAAGTCGACCCTCGTCAACGAGATCGTCTACAAGGCGCTCGCGAACCGGCTCCTGAAGACGCGGACGAAGCCGGGCGCCCACGACGCGGTCGAGGGCATCGACTGCTTCGACAAGGTGATCGAGATCGACCAGACGCCGATCGGGCGGACACCGCGCTCGAACCCCGCGACGTACACCGACCTCTTCACGCACGTGCGCGAGCTCTACTCGCTGACGCCCGAGGCGAAGGTACGCGGCTACAGGCCGGGACGCTTCTCGTTCAACGTCCGCGGCGGCCGCTGCGAGACGTGCAAGGGCGACGGCCAGATCAAGATCGAGATGCACTTCCTGCCGGACGTCTACGTGCCGTGCGAGACGTGCCACGGGCGCCGCTACAACCGGGAGACGCTCGAGGTGCGGTTCAAGGGCAAGTCGATCGCGGACGTGCTCGAGATGTCAGTCGAGGAGGCGCTCGAGTTCTTCGCGAAGATCCCGAAGATCCGCCGGCGCCTGCAGACGCTGCACGACGTCGGGCTCGACTACATTCGCCTCGGCCAGCCGGCGACGACGCTCTCGGGCGGTGAGGCGCAGCGCGTGAAGCTCGCCGCCGAGCTCTCGAAGATCGCGACGGGCAAGACGCTCTACATCCTCGACGAGCCGACCACCGGCCTCCACTTCGCGGACATCGAGAAGCTGCTCGAGGTGCTGCAGCGGCTCGTCGACTCGGGGAACACCGTGCTCGTGATCGAGCACAACCTCGACGTGATCAAGCAGGCCGACTGGATCGTCGACCTCGGTCCCGAGGGCGGCGAGGCCGGCGGCGAGGTGATCGCCGCTGGAACGCCCGAGCAGGTTGCCGACGTCGAGGAGAGCCACACGGGGCAGTTCCTCCGCGCGGTGCTCGAGCAGCCGGCCGCCGCGGCCGCCTGATCAGCCCGGGACGGCCACGGGGCGCTCGCCCGCCGGGGACCGGTCGGCGCGCTCGAGCCAGGGCTGTGCGCCGAGGCGCTCGAAGACCTCGCGGGCCGCGGCTCGGAGTGCCCCGGCCTCGTCGCTCGGGCCGACGGACTCGAGGGACTCGGCGTGCTCGAGCTGCGTGACCGCGAGGAAGAACGGCGTGCCCAGTGCTTCGTAGACCGCCTCCGCCTCGCGGAAGTAGGCGGCCGCCGCAGGCCCCGTCTCGAGGCGACCGCGGAAACGTGCCCGAAGCCCGCGGTAGAACGGCGTCAGCTCGCCTGGGTGGAGTCCCTCGAGAACGGCGAGCACGTCCTCTGCCTTCGCGGTATCCCCGAGCGCGAGCGCGCACTCGAGAACCTCGGCAGTCGCGTTCTTGACGTGCTGGTGCTGCAACGCGAGCTGACCCTCGACGCGGGAGAACACCCCTTCCACGAGGGAGAGGGCCTCGCGAAGCTTGCCCTCCGCGCGGAGGACGTGCGCCTCGTAGCCGCGGGCGGCTGCGTCGCCCTGCGGGTCCTCGGGCAACTGCTCGGGCGCGAGACGTGACCACCAGTTCCGCGCCTGGTCCGAACGGCCACGCTGCGTGTGGACGAAGATCGCGTCGCTCAGGCTCAGCTGCGACAGAGCCGTCATCGCTGCCTCTTCGAACTCCTCGGCGCGGGCGACTGCCTCGTCCCATCGGCCGTCGAGGTACAGGGGATACACCCCGTTGGCCCCGAACACGATTTCCTGCCCCCGGTCGCCGACGCGCCGTGCAAGAGCGAGTGCCTGCTCGGCCAGGGCGTACGACTCGGGTATCCGGTCCTGCAGCTCGAGCACCCAGGCGAGGTTGTTGTACGCGCGGAGCGCCGCGGAGTGGCGCTCGTGCTCCAGCGCGATCGCGAGCGCGCCTTCGAGCAGGATCCGAGCTTCGTTCAGGTGACCCTTGACCGCGGCGGATGAGCCCTTCGTGTTGAGGGCATGCGAGAGAACGTCGGGGAGGTCGAGCCGCTCGGCGATCTCGAGCGCCTGCTCGATGTGGGGCTCCGCCCGGTGACCCTCGCCGCTCAGCACGAGAAACCGGCCGAGCTGACCGGCGACCGCCGCGACGTGTGCGTCCGGCTCGCGTTCGGCGAGCGCCTCGAGCGCTGACTCGAGACGCGCAACGGCCTGCGGCGCGTGCCCTTCCTGGTAGTCGAGGTTGGCGAGCCGGGCGGACACGAGCGCGGCGCTCTCCGGTTCCTCCTCTGAGAGCAAGGCGTGAGCGCGCTCGAGCAACGCGCGCCCCTCGATCGGCAGGTTCGCCAGGAGCGCCGCCTGCCCCGCCTGGTCCAGCAGCGTCGCCTGTGCGACGCGCTCATCGGCGAGCTCGGCCGCGCGGCGGAAGTACCGGTGGGCCTCGGCCGACGCCGCGAGCGCTGTGGCGCGCTCGCCCGCGCGCGTCAGCGCGTCGCGCGCCTTGGCACGTATCTCCGCGGCGTCGTCGGCGTCCGGAAGCGCTTCGTGAGCGGCGACGTAGTGCGCCGCGATCACCTCGGCGACCTCGTCCTCGCCCAGGCTCTCCTCGAGGTACGCCGCGGCGGCGAGATGACGTGTCCGCCGTTCGCGGCGCGCGAGCGTCTCGTACGCGACGTGACGGACGAGGTCCTGGAGGAAACCGTACTGGCCGTGCTCGGGCGAGCGCGGGTCGGTCTGGAGCGAGAGCACCTCCTTGCGGACGAGCCCTGCGAGGAGGGGCCCGAGGTCCGCGCCCCCGCTCCCGCCGAGGGCCGCCAGCCCTCGCTCGGTGAACGTCTTGCCGAGCACGGCGCCGTCCTGGAGCAGCCGCCGCTCGTCCGGCGAGAGGCCGTCGAGCCGCGCGGCGATCAGAGCATGCAGCGTCTCGGGGACATCGAGCGAGGCGATCTCGCGCGTCGGCCGGTAGACGGCGCCATCCTGGATGAGATCGCCGCGGTCGAGGAGCATGCGCACGGTCTCGACGGCGTAGAGCGGCACGCCCTCGGCGCGGGCGAGGATCTGCTCGCGCGCCTCCGCGGGGAGGCCGGGGACGAGGCCGTCGAGGAGGTCGCCCATCGCCGCCTCCGAGAGCGGATCGAGGTAGATGCTCGTGAAGTTGCGCTGACCGGCTCCCCAGGTCGGCCGCCGCTCGACCAGCTCGGGCCGGGCGAGCGTGATGACGTAGAGGGAGTGATTGCGCGACCAGTCGAGCAGGTGCTCGACGAAGTCGAGGAGGCTCGCGTCGGCCCACTGCATGTCCTCGAAGGCGAGGACCGTCGGATACACCTCCGCGAGCCGCTCGAAGAAGAGCCGCCAGGCGGCGAACAGGTCCTGCCGGTCGGGGCTCTCCGCCTCGCCGAGTCCGAGCAGCTGCGCGAGGCGCGGCTCCACGAATGCGCGCTCGCTCTCGTCCGTCAGATGCTCCTCGAGCGCCTCACGGAGCTTTGCGCGGGCGGTGTCCTGGTCGTCGTCCTCGGCGATGCGGCAGCGCATCCGCACCATGTCCGCGAGCGCCCAGTACGCGACCCCGTCCCCGTAGGCGAGGCAGCGGCCGCGATGCCAGTACGTGAGCTGCGGCAGCCCGTCGAAGTACTTGTAGAACTCCCATGCGAGCCGCGACTTGCCGATCCCTGCGATTCCGGTCACCGATACGAGGTGTGCCCGCTGCTCCTCGGCCGAGGTGTGGAAGAGATCCTTGATCCGACGCAGCTCGCCGTCTCGGCCGACGAACGGCGCCTCGAGGCCGATGGACTTGAGCGTGCCGCGCGCGCCCGAGACGACGCGCAGCGCCCGCCAGAGCCGAGTGAGGCCTTCCTTGCCCTTGAGCTCGAACGCGCCGGCCTCGGCGAACGCGATCGTCTGCTCGGTCGCGCGCCGCGTCGAGTCGCCGACGAGCACCGTGCCGGGCTCGGCCGCCGACTGGACGCGCGAGGCGGTGTTGACGAGATCGCCGGCGACCATGCCCTCGCCGCTCACACCGAGCGTGACGGCGGCCTCGCCGGTCAGCACCCCGGCACGTGCGCGCAAGCCGGGCGCGCCGACCTCGTCCCCGAGGGACGTGACGGCGGCCACGAGATCGAGCGCCGCCCGTACGGCGCGCTCGGCGTCGTCCTCGGTCGCGACCGGCGTTCCCCAGACCGCCATCACGGCGTCGCCGATGAACTTCTCGACCGTCCCGCCGTACAGCTCGATGAGTCTGCGCGATGTGTCGAAATAGCGCGACAGGAGCTCCCGCGTCTCCTCGGCGTCGCGCCCGTCCGAGGCGGCCGTGAACCCGACGAGGTCCGCGAACAGGACGGACACGAGCCGCCGCTCGGCCTGGGGCTGCGGTATGGGGCGGGGTCCGGACTCCGGAGGTGTCTCCAGAGGCGTCCCGCACTCCCCGCAGAACTTGACGCCCGGCGCGTTCGCCGTGCCGCAGGACGGGCACGACCGCTGGAGCGGCGCACCGCACTCGCCGCAGAACTTGCGGTTCCCCTCGTTGGGCTCGCCGCAGGCCGCGCAGTCGACCGAAGCCACGATCGCACTATCGCCGATCCGGGGGACATCGGCGACACGTACCCTCGCGGTGTGAGCGAGCGTCTCAAGCCCGTGCAGGCGGCCGACCGGGTCGGTGCCGAGCGTGCTGTGGCCGGCGAAGCCGCGTCGCGCGCCTGGTGGCGGCGGGTGCCGAAGGTGCTGACAGCGCCGCGGGCGGTCTTTGCCGCGCTCGCCGAGACCGACGACCTCGACGTGGACGCGCGCTCGGAGCCCGTGCTCCTGATCGTGATCCTCGCGGGGATGGCGTCGATCGTCCTCACCCCGGCCTGGGGAACGGTGATGGACGACGGCACGGTCGACGGGCTCGTGCTCGTCGTCCTGACGTTCATCGGCGGACTGTTCTACGGCGCCGCCGGCTACTTCCTCCTCGGCCTCGCGCTCTGGCTCGGCGCGAAGGGGGTCGGGGTCGAGGCGCCGTTCCGGATCGCCCGGCAGCTGGTCGCGTTCGCGGCGGTGCCGATCGCTCTCTCACTGGTCGTCGTCGTCCCGGTGATCGCCGTTCGCTACGGCTGGGACTGGTTCCGCACCACCGGCAGCGATACCCGGAGCGAGCGCGGCGTCGTCGTCGGTATCGGGCTCGCGTTCATGGCGTGGTCCGTCGCGCTCGTGGCTCTCGGCCTGCGCACGACGTTCCGGCTGCCGTGGCGCGGCGTCGTCGGCGCGCTGCTCCTCGCCGGCGTGATGGTCGCGGCGTTCGCAGTGCTGCCGACCGCGTTGTAGGCGCTACGCCCTCGCAGCCGTCCCTCTGAACGCACGGAGCTCCTCGTCCGACATCGCGTACGTGTGCACCTCCTCGGGGAAGCGGTGCTCGCGGACGTCCTCGGCGTATGCCGAGACGGCGTCGCGGATGACGCTCGCGAGATCCGCGTACTGCTTCACGAACCGCGGCGACTGGCCGTCGTAGAGCCCGAGGAGGTCGTGCCAGACGAGCACCTGCCCGTCGGTGCCGCCGCCCGCGCCGATGCCGATCGTGGGCACGGTGAGGTGCCCGGTGATCTCGTCGGCAACCGGGGCCGGCACCGCTTCGAGCACGATCGAGAAGCAGCCAGCCGCCTCGAGCGCGCGGCCGTCGTCGACGAGCCGCCGTGCCTGGTCGGCCGTCCGGCCCTGGGCCTTGAAGCCGCCGAGCGCCGTGGCCGACTGCGGGGTGAGGCCGATGTGGCCCATGACGGGGATGCCGGCGCCGACGATCGCCCGCGCACGGGAGAGCGACGGGCCCGCTCCTTCGAGCTTGACCGCATCCGCGCCGGCCTCCTTGACGAACCGGATCGCGTTGGCCACCGCCTCGGCGTCCGAGACCTGGAACGAGCCGAACGGCATGTCGGCGATCACGAGAGGGCGGCGCGCGCCGCGGGTCACGGCCCGGGTGAGGACGATCATCTCGTCCATCGACGCGGGCACGGTCGAGTCGTGGCCGAGCACGGTCATCGCGGCCGAGTCGCCGACGAGGATCAGGTCGACGCCGGCCTCGTCGGCGAGCCGCCCGGACGGCGCGTCGTAGGCGGTCACCATCACGATCGGCTGGTGGCGCTGCTTCATCAGCGCCAGCTCGGTGATGGGCAGCTTGCCCGGAGCGGGTGTGCCGGGTGCTGGTGTGCGCGGGCGGGTGCTCACGATTCCTCCTTGCGAGGCTCGAGGGGGACGTTGTCGATCAGGCGGGTCGTGCCGACGCGGACGGCGGCGGCGAGGGTGGGCGGGTCGAACGGCGCGACGGCGACGTACTCGACGTCGATGCCCGACGAATCCAGGATCGCGCGCGCCGTCTCGGGATCTCCGGTGGCGAGCGCCCGCGGCAGTGCGAGCGCCCGGGCGCGCTCGTCCTGCGAGAGGCGGGCGTTGCGCGACGAGAGGGCGAGCCCGTCCGCGTCGCGCACCGTCGGCACGACGACCAGCTCGAGCTCGAGGTTCAGGTCGGCAACCATCCGGCGGAGGACGGCGACCTGCTGTGCGTCCTTCTGGCCGTAGAACGCGAGGTCCGGGCGGACGGCGTTGAACAGCTTGAGGCAGACCGTCGCGACGCCGCGGAAGTGCCCCGCGCGGTACTCGCCTTCCAGCGTCGCTCCGAGCTCGGTCACGTCGATCCACGTCTGGTAGCCGGGCGGGTACATCTCGGCGGCCGGCGGCGCGAAGACGACGTCGACCCCCGCTTCCCGTGCGGCTTCGAGGTCGCGCTGCTCGTCGCGCGGGTAGCCGTTCAGGTCGGCCGGCTCACCGAACTGCGCCGGGTTGACGAAGAGGCTCATCACGACCGTGTCGCAGCGTTCTCGCGCGGCCGCGAGCAGGGCGAGATGCCCCGCGTGGAGTGCGCCCATCGTCGGCACGAGACCGACTGTTCCGTCGCGTCGCCCGTCGAGAGCGGCCCGGACGTCCGCCACGGTGCGTGCGACGATCACGCGCGACCTCCGAGCGACACCCTGTCACGTGCGGTGAGGCGCGCCAGCTCGTCGTAGGCGGCGAGGAGGTGGGGTGCGGACTCGGCGACGGCGGCTCGGTGCCGCTCCACGGTCTCCCAGTCGCCACGCTCGATCGGGCCAGTCAACTGGAAGTCGTTGTCGATCACACGGCGCATGAGCGGGTCGAGCGCCTCGGGGGGCACGGCGGCCTCCGCGAGCAGCTCGCCGGCCATCTCGCGGAGTGTGACCAGGTAGTTCGAGGCGATGACCGCGCCCGCGTGGTAGAGCGCGCGGCGATCGTCCGCGAGCGGGAAGGGCCGGAGCCCGAGGAGGGCGGCGAGCTCGTTCGCGGCCGCAATGGCCTCCTCGGTCTCGCCGGTCGCGGCCGCCCAGGCGCCGTCGAGCTGCTCCGGGCCACGGTCGTGGGTGAACGTCTGCAGCGGGTGGAGGGAGAAGCGGCGTCCATGCGGGTCGAGCGCGGCCAGAGGTGTGCCGCCGCTCACGTGCCCCACCCAGGGGCCAGGCTCGATCGCCGAGGCGACCTCGGCGATCGCGCGGTCGGGGACGCAGAGGAGGACGAGCTCCGCCTCGCTCTCGTGGAGCGATACGCCCCTCTCGGCGAGGCGCGCCGCGACGGCACTGCCCACGCGGCCGCGCGCACCGATGACGTTGACGCTCTCGATCATGTCGCTGGCTCCAGTTCCTCGCGGATACCGGGCGTGATGCAGCATACCGCCTCGCGGCGGACGCTAGTCCCGCAGACGCCCCGTCAGGCCGCGCTCGACCGCCGGCCACTCCTCGTCGAGCACCGAGTACCAGGCGCTGTCGCGGTTCTCTCCGCCGCGGACGAGCATGTGCTTGCGGTGGATGCCCTCGAACGTCGCGCCCATCGCCTCCATCGCGCCGCGGGAGCGGTCGTTGCGCGCGTCGGTCTTCAGCTCGACCCGGCGACAGCCCCAGACCTCGAAGGCGTGGCGCAGCATGAGCAGCTTCGCCTCGACGTTCACTCCGGTGCCCCAGGCATCCGGATGGAGCCACGTCCAGCCGATCTCGACCGACCCGTGCTCCGGCCGCAGCGCGAGGTACCGCGTCGAGCCGACGACGCCGTCGCCGGCCAGCGTCACGAGCGGGAGCTCGACGCCCCCGGCCGCGGCGCGGAGGGCGTCCTCGACCCAGGCGTCGAGATCGGCGCGCGTCGACGGCTGCCCGATCGACAGCCACGTCCAGGTACGCGGGTCGCGGGATGCCTCCCAGAGCCCGTCGACGTGTCGCGTCCCCATCGGCTCGAGCCTGACGTGGCGTCCCTCGAGCGTCGGCGCGCGCCACGGAGTCACGTGTCTAGACTAGGGCCGTGCCGATCTACGAGTACGCATGCATGAAGTGCGAGGAGCACTTCGAGGAGCTCGTCCGCTCCGAGGGCCAGGTCGTGACGTGCCCGAGCTGCGGCGCCGCGAAGGTACTCAGGCAGCTGTCCGCGTTCGCGGTCCACGGCGCCCAGGCGAAGCCGAGCTTCACGTCGGCCTCGGGCGGCGGCGGTGGCTGTTGCGGCGGCGGCTGCGGCTGCCACTAGCCCGCGCCGCGATTCTCCCCCCGACGCGTCGTCGCGGCGACCCCGCCGGGGCGGGCCGTACAGTGTCCCGGTGAGCTCCGATCGTGCAGCCCACCTTCTGGAGGAAGCGGGCCGGGCGGCCGGCTGCACGCGCTGCGCGCTCCACGCCGGCCGGACCCAGGTCGTCTTCGGCGAGGGTGATCCGGACGCAGAGCTCGCACTCGTGGGCGAGGCGCCCGGGTTCCACGAGGATCGCGAGGGCACGCCGTTCGCGGGTCGCGCGCGCGAGCTCCTCGAACGTCTTCTCGGCGGCGTGGGCCTGCCGCTCGACGAGGTCTATCTCGCGACCGTGCTCAAATGCCGGCCCCCCGGGAACCGAGATCCACTACCGGAGGAGTCGGCCGCGTGCGAGCCCTACCTGTACCGCCAGCTCGACCTCGTGCGGCCGCGCGTCGTGGCGACGCTCGGGAGCTTCGCGACCGCGCTGCTCTCGGGCCGAGCGCTCGGAATCACGCGCGTCCACGGGCAGGAGCAGGACGTGACGCTCGGCGGGCGGCGCGTGACGCTGTACCCGCTCTACCACCCGGCCGCCGCGCTCTACACGCCGACCATGCTCGACGTGCTCGAGCGAGACGTGGCGCGACTGCCGCAGCTGTTGGCGGGCGGAGAGGCAGGTTGCGTCGATTCGACACACGCTCGCGTGCCGGTCGCCGCGCTCGAGCCGCCTGCATTGCCGCGCGCCGAGGGCCGGGATCGGCAGCCGGTGCAGCTCGGGCTGTTCTGAATGGCGTCCCTCGAGGTCGAGAGCGGCTCGGCCGAGGAGACCGAGGCGGTCGCGGCCCGGCTCGCCCACGCTCTCGCGCCCGGCGACGTCGTCCTCGTCTCGGGCGAGCTCGGTGCGGGCAAGACGACGTTCGTCCGGGGTGCGTGCCGCGCGCTCGGCGTCACGGGACGTGTGACGAGCCCGACGTTCACGATCGGCCACCGCTACGGCGGAACGGTCGACGTCTCGCATCTCGACCTCTATCGCTTTCGCGGCCTCTCGGCGGCGGAGTGGAGCGATCTCGAGCCGTACTTCGAGGACGCCGTCGTGTTCGTCGAGTGGCCGGAGGCCGGGGCCGGTGTCCTGCCGGAGCCGCGGGCGCACGTCCGGCTCGAGCACGTCGCGCCGGATGTCCGGCGCATCCTCGTCGACACGGCAGACCGGACGCTGCTGGAAGAATCGACGGGTGCTCGTCCTGGCCTTCGACACCGCGACTGACGTCGCGACCAGCGCGCTCCTCGACGACGGCGAGGTCCTCGGCGAGCGCGCCTCGGTCGCGAAGACCCTGCTCGAGGACGTCGACGCGCTCCTGCGCCGCGCGTCCGCACGACCGCGGGACCTCGAAGCGCTGGTCGTCGGCACCGGGCCCGGCAGCTTCACGAGCACGAGGATCGGCCTCGCGACCGCACGTGGCCTCGCGCTCGCGCTCGGCATCGAGGGCGCCGGCGTCTCCACGCTCGACGCGCTCGCAGAGGGCTCCGATGGAGGGTTGCCGGTGATCGACGCGCGACGGGGCGAGGTCTTCGTTCCCGGCGCGGGGGCCGTCTCGCCGGAGGACGTCGCCGCGGCGGGAAGGCTGTGCGTCGGCGACGGCGCGCGCCGGTACCGGGCGGTGCTCGAGGCGAACGGGGGAGACGTGCCCCCTGACGACGACCCGCGCCATCTGCCCCGCGCCACGTTCCACGTGCGTCTCGCCACGGCGTTCGGCCCGGTCGAGGCGATCGAGCCGGTCTACGTCCGGGCCCCCGACGCGGAGCGCTGGCGCGGATGATGCTCGGGCTGGAGCTGCGCCGCCTCGAGCTGGCGGATCTCGACGCGATCGAGCGCATCGAGCGGGCGTCCTACCGCGCGCCGTGGTCGCGCTCGATGTTCGCCTCCGAGCTCGCGAAGCCGAGCTCGCTCTCGTTCGGCGCGGTGGACGACAGCGGCGATCTCGTCGGGTACGTCGTTCTGTCCCGCTACGTCGACGCCTGGCACGTGATGAACGTCGCCGTCGCGCCGGAGCGCCGGCGCCAGGGCATCGCGTCGGCGCTGCTCCAGCGCCTGCTCGAGCTGACCAAGGACGACCCGCTACGCGGCTATACGCTCGAGGTACGGGTCTCCAACGCGGGGGCAATTGCGCTCTACGAGCGGTTCGGCTTCCGGCAGAAGGGCCTCCGCCGCGGGTACTACACCGACAACCGCGAGGACGCCCTCATCATGTGGCGCGACGCGGATGTCGTCGACGCAGGTTCCGCGTAGGGAGGCGCATGCGCGAGCTCGTCCTCGGCATCGAAACGTCCTGCGACGAGACTGCCGCCGCCGTCGTCGACGGCGGCGGCATCGTGTTGTCCTCCGTCGTCGCGTCGCAGGCCGCCCTCCACGCGCGGTACGGCGGGGTTGTCCCGGAGATCGCATCGCGGCGGCACCTCGAGCTCGTCGCGCCGGTGATCCGCGCGGCACTCGAGGACGCGTCGACGGAGCTCGGCGACATCGGGCGCATCGGCGTCACGCAGGGCCCGGGCCTCGTCGGCGCACTGCTCGTCGGGCTCTCGGCCGCAAAGGCCCTCGCATGGGCGGGCGGCATCCCGCTCGTCCCGGTCGACCATCTCCGGGGCCACGTCGCGACGCTCTATCTCGCACCCGACCCGCTCGAGCCGCCCTTCACGTGCCTGCTCGCGAGCGGCGGCCACACGCTTGTCCTGGCAGTGCGTGACCGGACGGGATACGACGTGCTCGGCTCGACGCTCGACGACGCGGCCGGCGAGGCGTTCGACAAGGGCGCCCGCCTGCTCGGGCTCGGCTACCCGGGCGGGGCGGAGATCGACCGTCTCGCGCGCGAGGGCGACCCCGAGGCCTTCTCGTTCCCCGTCGCGCGCGTTCCGGGCCACGATCTGTCCTTCTCGGGGCTCAAGACGGCGTTGCTCTACGCGGTGCGCGACCTCTCCGAGGCCGAGCTCGCCGTGCGACGGGCGGATCTCGCGGCGTCGTATCAGCGCGCGATCGTCCGCGCCCTCGTCGGCCGTCTCCACGCTGCCGCCCGAGAGACCGGGGACGGGACGATCGCGGTCGTCGGCGGCGTCTCCGCCAACTCGGAGCTCCGCGCCGCGCTCCCGGACGCGCGCTTCGTTCCCCTCTCGCTCTGTACGGACAACGCCGCGATGATCGCGTCGGCGGCCCGCTTCGCCCGCTCCATCGAGTCCCCCGGCTACCTTGGGCTCGATGCCTACGCGTCGGTGTAGGAGCGCGCTCGGCGCGCTCGCGGTCCTCTGCGCCCTCGCGCTCGGCGGTGCGGCCGGAGGTGCCGACGGGCCGTCGGTCGGTGCTGCCGGATGGCAGGGCCTTCTCGGCAGCCGGCCCGACCCCCAGCTCGGAGGCAGGTGGATCGTCGTCCTGCGCGCGCCCTCGCTCGGCGACCGCGTCCGCCGGGCGGGTGGTGCGGCGACCGAGCGGCAGATGCGCGCCTGGACAGCCGCCGCACAGGCTGCACAGCGACACGCGATCGCCGGCCTGTGGTCGCGCGGGGCCCCGGTCGACCCCGAGCAGTCCTTCGTCAGGGTGGTCAACGGCTTCGCCGGCGCGATCGACCCGGCATACCTGCCGACGATCGAGCGAGACCCCGCGGTCGCGGGCGTCTACCCCGTGCGCGCCGCCTACCCCGCCGCGCTCCCCCGTACGTCGCTGGACAGCGAGGCGTTCGGCGCGGCCAGCGGCCGGCGGGTCGGCCTCGAGCTCGCCGGCTTCGACGGCACCGGCGTGACCGTCGCGCAGCTCGACACGGGTGTCGACCTGCGCCACCCGTACCTCCAGGGCCGGCTGCTCCACGGGATCGACATCCTCGACGCGGACGGCGACCCGTCGGCGGAGCAGAATCCGACCGAGCCGGGACGGCCGGAGCGTCACGGGACCGGGCTGGCGGGGCTCGTGGTCGGCGTCCGCGGGCCGGCGGGCCTCCACGGTGTCGCGCCCGGTGCGTCACTGCTCCCGATCCGCGTCGCCGGCTGGCAGCCGGACGCGGACGGAGGCGTCTCCGTCTACGGCCGCACCGACCAGGTGCTCGCAGGCCTCGAGGCGGCGGTCGACCCGAACGCCGACGGAGATGCGCACGACGCCGCACGGATCGCGCTGATCGGCGTCGTCGAGCCGTTCGCGTCGTTCGCGGACAGCCCGCTCGCGCGGGCCGGCCGCGGGGCGCTCGCCCTGGGGACGCTCGTCGTCGTGCCCGGCGGCAACGACGGCCCGGCCGGCCCCGGCTACGGAAGCCTCGCCGGGCCAGCCGGCGCAAGGGGCGCGCTCGGTGTCGCGGCCTCGGACTCGCGGAGCGAGCGGCCGACCGTCCACGTTCTCCTCCGCGCCGGTCTCCGCGTGCTCGCGTCCGGCGAGACGGCGCTCGGTGGCGCGGCAGGGCCGGAGGACGTCGTCTCGGCCCCGGTCGTGGCGCTGCCCCGCCGGCAGGCGGTGGCCGTCACGAAGGGGAACGCGCTCGACCGGCTGTTCGACGGCGACGGCTACAGCCGCGTGGCGGGCGGTGCCGTGCTCCTCCCGTCCGGGCCGACGACGCCCGAGGCGGTGGGCGAGCTCGCGTCCGCAGGCGCCCGCGCCGTCCTCGTGGACGGGCCGATCCCCGCAGGCTCGCTCGGGGTCGACGAGCCGGTCCAGGTCCCTGTCGTCGGCATCTCCGCGGCGATTGCGGCAGAGGTGCGGCGCGACCTCGCGGCGGGCGTCCCTGTCGAGCTCGGCGTCGGCGCAGCCGCGTTCGGGCAGAACCCCGACCTCGGCACGGTGGCGCCGTTCTCCAGCACGGGACTCGCTCTCGACGGCAGCCAGGGGACGGAGGTCGCCGCACCGGGGGTGGGGCTCGTCACGTCGGTCCCCGGCCGCAACGAGGGCGGGACGGCGCGGTACGGCACGCTGAGCGGATCGAGCGCCGCGGCGGCGGTGGTCGCGGGGGCGGCGGCGCTCCTGGCCGAAGCGCGCCCCGATCTGGATGCAGCGGGCCTACGCGGTGCGCTCGTCACGTCCGCGCGGCGGGACGGTGCGGGCAACGAGCCCGGGCGCGTGAGCCCGGCGGCGGCGTCCGCCGTCGAGCTGGTCGCAGAGCCGTCGGCGCTCGCTCTGCCGGCGCTCGTCGGAAAGACACGCGTGGCCTCCGCGAGCGTCACGTTGCGGAACGTCTCGCGACGCGTGCTCGTGGTCCGGCTGCAGCCGGGCGCCGCCGCCGCGGGCGTGACCGTGCGCACCCGCCCGGAGCGGGTCGTCATCCGCCCGGGGAACCGTGCGCACGTCACCGTGTCGATGCGGGCGACCGTGCGTCCCGCGGCGCCCGGCGCCCTCGAAGGAGTGCTTCGGGCCGTGGTCGGGCCGGGGACGCGCCTTCGGATCCCGTGGACGTCCGCCGTGCCCGTCGCCCTCCCGGTGATCGCGCGCGCGGCGCTCACGAGCGCGGAGTTCAAGGCGAGCGACCGCACGCCGGCCGTGCTGTCGCTCGTCGCGGGGCGCGTCGACGGATCGATCGAGCGGCCTCAGCTGCTGCCGCTCGCGCGTCTCGAGATCGTGCTGTTCCGCGGCAAGCGGCGTGTCGGGACCCTCGTCCGCCTCCGGGACATCCTGCCCGGCCGATACGCCTTCGGCGTGACCGGGCGCGGCCCGCGGGGAGCGCGGCTGCCTGCCGGCGGGTACCGGTTGCGTGTCATCGGCGTGCCCGTCGGCGGCGGGAGAGCGACCGTCGTCGCGATTCCCTTCCGCTTGCGCTAGATGCCCGCTAGCATCACGCGCGTCGTGCGAGGGGCGCGCAGCAGCCGATGAGCACCACCGAGACGGCTAGCCACCTTCGCGAGAACCCCTACGCGCTGGCGCAGGCACAGCTCCGTCGGGTCGGAGAGACCTTCGGTATCGACCCGAACCTGATCAGCGTCCTCTCCGAGTGCAAGAAGTCGGTCGAGGTCTCGGTTCCCGTCGCGATGGACGACGGCACGACCAGGGTCTTCGAGGGCTTCCGCGTCGTGCACAACGTGACCCGCGGGCCGGCCAAGGGCGGCATCCGCTACCACCCGGGCGTGACGCGCGACGAGGTGAAGGCCCTCGCCATGTGGATGACGTGGAAGTGCGCGCTCATGGGGCTTCCCTTCGGCGGCGCGAAGGGCGCGGTGGTCTGCGACCCGAAGCTCCTCACGCCCGGCGAGCTCGAGCGGCTCACGCGGCGCTACACGACGGAGATCATCAACGAGATCGGTCCCGAGAAGGACATCCCGGCGCCGGACGTCGGCACCAACTCCCAGGTCATGGCGTGGATCTTCGACACGTACTCGATGAACGTCGGCCACTCGGTGCTGGGTGTCGTCACGGGGAAGCCCCTCGCGATCGGCGGCTCGGTCGGGCGCGACGGGGCGACCGCACGCGGCGTCCTCTACTGCATTCGCACCGCGCTCCAGAAGGAGGGCCGCCGGTTCCCCGACACACGGATGGCGATCCAGGGCTTCGGCAACGTCGGCCGGAACCTGGCCCGGCTGCTGTCGGAGGAGGGCGCACGCGTGATCGCCCTCTCGGACTCGAGGGGCGCCGTCGTCAACCAGTACGGCATCGACGTGCAGGCGGCGATCGCCCACAAGGCCGAGCATGGGGTGCTCGAAGGGCTCCCCGGCACGGAGGAGGCGACGAACGAGGAGCTGATCGAGCTCGAGTGCGACGTCCTCGTCCCCGCGGCGCTCGAGCAGGCCATCACCGCCGACAACGCCCCGAGGATCAAGGCGCACATGATCTGCGAGGCCGCGAACGGCGCGACCACCCCCGGCGGCGACGAGATCCTGGAGGACCGCGGCGTCCTCGTGCTCCCGGACGTCGTCGCGAACGCGGGCGGCGTCGTCGTCTCGTACTTCGAGTGGGTCCAGGGCCTCCAGGAGTACTTCTGGAAGGAGTACGAGGTGAACGCGAAGCTGAACGACATCGTCGTGCGCGCGTTCGAGGAGACCTGGTCGGCGCGCGAGCGCTTCGCAACGAGCATGCGCATGGCCGCCTACGGGCTCGCCGTCCAGCGCGTCGCCGAGGCGACGACGACGCGCGGGCTGTATCCGTAGACGTCCAGATCGCCGTGGCTCGCGTCGTCGTCTACACCGCTCCGGGATGTCACCTCTGCGGGCCTGCGCTCGATGTCGTCGAGTCGGTCTGCGGCCGTGGGTTCGAGGTGGTGGACATCACCGCGAGCGGCGACCTCGAGCGTCGCTATCGCTCCCGGATTCCCGTCGTCGAGGTTGACGGAATCGAGCGTTGCCGCTACGTCGTCGACGAGGACGAGCTCAGGACGTTCGTCGAAACGCGTTCGGGTTGACAGCCGGCCCGAGCGGGCCCTTCCCGAGCGGCTCCTGGGCAGAGGCAGACCGGCTCGCCGGCTGCCCTTGCGGCATCGTGTGGAGCTCGGTCGGGCGCGTTCCCGGGACCGCGAAGAGGCTCGGGCCGACCTTCGTGAGGCCCCCGTCCTTCGCGAGCCTGTTCAAGGCGATCCGGATCTGCTCGACGTTGACGGTCTCGCCGCGCTCCGCGAACGCCTCGACCACGCGGACAGGGGTGATCGGATAGGGCACGGTGCTCGCGACGGCGAGGACCGTCCCCCGCGGGATTCCGTGAAACCGCCCATCGGCCTCACGGTCGCGCTCGCTCTCGAGAGCGCCCCGAGACTCGTCGGAGTGGTGCAGCGCGCGCGGCCCGCGCGCGTCGATCGCATGCTGGACGAGCGAGAGCTCGCTCTCGGACTGGGCGACGACGGCTCGCGCGTCCGCGATGCGCTTCTTGAGCTGGCGCTCGAGGTCCTCCAGCACGTCGTCGGGCTGTTCGGACAGGATCGCGGAAAGGATTCCGCCGTTTCCCACGAGACCACAGTAACGCGCGGATCGGGAGCATTACAACACGTTCAAACCCGAGGAACGTGCAGGGCAAACCGGTTGCTTCGAGCGGTTCCCCGGGACGCGTGCCCCGCCCGTCGGCACAATGTGCGCCAGTGTCACAAGCTTTCGGGGAGGTGGTCGTGGCGGAGCGTTTGGGAGTCGGGGTCGCGGCGCGCCTGAGCCGGTATCTCCAGGTGCTCACGCAGGCGCGCAAGATGGGGAAGGACCGGATCTCGTCGCAGGAGATCGCCGAGTACACGAACATCAACGCGACGCAGATCCGCCGCGACCTCTCGGGATTCGGCAAGTTCGGCAAGCGGGGTGTCGGATACTCGGTCGACTCGCTCCTCTCCGAGATCCGCAAGATCCTGCGCACCCAGGGGCAGCACAACATCGCACTGGTCGGAGCCGGGCGTCTCGGCGCCGCCATCGCCTCGTCGTCGATCTTCGCCGAGCACGGCATCACGATCGCTGCGGTGTTCGACGCGGACCCGGAGAAGCTCGGGAGCACGCTCGGCGGTGTGCCGGTGAGCCCGATGGACGACCTCGACGCGATCGTCCGTGATCGCCGCATCGTGGTGGGCGTGCTGGCCGTCCCGGCGCACGCCGCGCAGGAGGCAGCCGATCACCTCGTCGGCGCCGGAGTCAAGATCGTCTTCAACTACACGGAAGCGTTGATCGACTCGCCCTCGGACGTCCAGGTCCACACGTCGAACCCGGCGGCGGACCTCCTCCACGCGCTCTACTTCCATCTCACCTGAGATTTCGGGCGCGATGCCCGTTTTTCGCCCTGTCCGAGCGGCCTGTTGATTCTTGGACATTCTCACTGCGAAATTCATTTCGACCAACACGGCATATTCGGTCGAATATCACGTATTCGGGGGTAGTAATGGCCCACTGACGGGCCTACCCTGGATCGCCTAGAGCTCTCGACGACAGCGGCGACGTCGAGACGACGGGGGTGGTGCAGGGAGTGGTTTCGCCGGGGGACACGCGCAGGGGGACGGGGTTTCGTACCGCGTGGCTCGCCCTGGGTGTGGTGCTCGTGGCGCTCGTCGGCGCGCCGCGCGTGTACGCCGCCGACGGCTCACCTGCTTCCGATGGAGGCGCCGCGCAAACCCAGCCGTCCGACGCTCCCGGCTCGCAGGCGAACGCCCCCCAGGCGAGCTCCTCCCAGGCGGCGGATCAGCCCGCCGTGGGCGAGTCGACCAAGCCGAACGCCTCCGACGGCCCGAGCACTCCGAACGCTCCCGACGGCCCGAGCCAGGCGAAGGGGCCCAAGAGCACGGCTGCAGAGCCCGACACCGGTGCCTCGAGCACCCCGGCCGCGAGCCAGGGCGTGGCGGTGGGGAGCGGCAGTGAGCAGGACGGCTCGGTCGGGCAGGGGGCGAACGCAGCCGCGACGGCGCACCAGCAGGGCGTCGGCAACAGCCAGTCCAGCGTCAAGGTCGACAAGCCGGGAAACGGCCCGCCGGTCTCGCAGGAGAACCAGGCGGCGGCCGGCGCCGAGGCGACAGCGGCCGCCGAGACGTCCGCCCCCGTCACGAGCGACCAGTCGGCGGCCGCAGTTGCGGCCGCGACACAGACCGACACGCAGAACACCGCCGTGACCGTTCGCGTCGGGAGCCCCGGCGACAACGGGGCGGTCGAGCAAGCGAACGCCTCCGGTGCGACCGCCACCACCTCGGTCATGCCCCCCGAGACCGGCGAGAGCACGGTCGACGAGAGCGCCGTCGCCGTCACGACGCAGGACGGCGTCACGAACACGAACGTCTCGATCCGTGTGTTCTCACCCGGGAACGACGGGGCGGTCGCCCAGACCAACACGGCCGTCGCCGCCGCGGACACCTCCGGCGACGATGGAGCGACCGCCGAGGCGACACAGAACGGCGTCCAGAACACGAACGTCTCGATCCGGGTCGCAAGCCCCGGAACCTCGGAAGCAGTCGCTCAGCAGAGCACGGCGTCGGCCGGCACCGGGGTCGCGGTTTCGACCACCACCAACGGACTCGACACGAACCTCTCGGTCGTTGTCGACGGCAACGGCATCCAGCAGCCCGGCGCCAACGGCCTCCAGGTCTGGGAATGGACGTGGAACTGGGATCGCGACGAATCCGCGAGCGCCGACGCGCTGCTCGACACGCAACCCGCGTCGTGGGACTGGCTCTGGGGCAGCGTGAACGGGCAGAAGGGAGGCGCGTTCGGCCAGGTGACGTCCCAAACGGTCGGTAGCGACGACCTCGATGCCGGCTCGTGGACATGGAACTGGAGTTGGGCACGCGCAGGCGCGCCGAACTGGAAGTGGCAGTGGGACTGGGCGGCCCCGGTCTCGTGCGCGTCCTGCATCTGGATCTGGAATTGGACATGGAACTGGACGGGCCAACCGGTTCCAACCGGTTCGACACCTCCGCCGGCGCAGACCCCGAACGGTTCCGGAACACCCGATCAGGCCAATGTGGCCGTTGCCGAGGCACAGGCAAGCGTCACCGCGGTCGTCATGCAGGCGATCGCGCAGGACGGTGAAGGCCCCGGTGGACGATACGCAGGTCAGCTCGTGACGGTGGAACAGGCTGCCGACGCAACCGCCGCGGCGTCCCAGTTCGACGTCGGGACCGTCGCGACGGCCAATCGCCTCGGAGCACAGGTCAACCGTGTCGTGAGCAGCGCCTCCGCCACCGTCCGTGGAGGGGTGGAGCAGCATGCGGAGCAGACGATGCTCGTCGACGAGGAGGGCGATGATGCCGCGACGCTGTGGAGCGGCCAGGAGGTGGACCTCGTCCAGCAGGCGCAGGCTGACGTCCACGCCGTACAGCGAGACGTCTCGCTGCGCACGCGAGACACGGTTGTCGCCGCCGCACAGGCGTCCGCGGCGGCGTCGGCCGACGTCGACCAGCGCGTCGTCCAGGACGCCCTGGTGGACAGCGGGACGACAGAGCAGTGGGCGGGCCAGCTGACGCTGGTCGAGCAGCTCGCGGACGCTGCGTCGGTGGTCGAGCAGACCGGGACGGCGTCGTCGGGTTCCGTCGGGCGCACGGCACGCGCGCAGAGCGCGGCCGGCGCTCTCGCGCAGATCGACCAGGGTCTCGTTCAGCGTGCTGCACGCGGCGGAGGGCTCGCATCTCAGACGGCCATGCAGGTCGTGTACGTCGGCCAGGACGGCTCGGCGATCGCGATGACGACGCAACAGGTGGGCGGCGCGGCAAGCGCGCTCGCGTCGAGCGACGCAAGCGCGACGAATCGTGCGCTGGTCGTCCAGCAGGGTGTCCAGGAGAGCAGTGGCGCGCTGAGCCTCGACATCCAGGATCTGACGCAGCAGTCGATCGTCGTGCAGACCGCGGTCGCCGTATCGATCTCCGCGGGCGGCATCGCCGGCCGGGCGGCCGTCGCCAACTGCGCGATCGTGCAGCAGACCGCGGGTCAGTCGGTCGCGGGCGGGTCCGGGTCGTCGGCCGGCCAGGATCTGTCGGCGTTCTGTACCCCTCCGGCGCCGCTCGCGTCGTCTGCCGAGACAGAGCACGCCTCCTCCGCGGTTGCGGCCCGGCACGCCGTGGTGTCCGGCGTCGGGGTCGTGCCGCCGGACGACGGCGGCGACGTTCAGCTGTTCCACTCGTTGTTCCACCCGTTGTTCCACCAACGCTTCTCGGCTGCAGCACGCCGGTCGCGCGCGACCACGCCGCGCTTCCCGCCCGTGCGCTCCGGGTCCGACGCCGAGCGACCTGTCACAGGGTCACCGGCATCAACCCAGATTTCCGTCCCGCGTCCCACGCAAGCGCGCCTCGACACGCGCCCGGGGGATCACGCGGGAGCCGGAGACGCCGGCAGGGAGCCGCCGCTCCCGCCGGCGGGAGGCCCACCCATGTGGGTCTCCGCGCTCGCAGCAGCGACGGGGTCCGGCACGGGGCCGTCGGGGATCGCAGCGATCCCTGACAGCTTCATGCTCGTCCCTCCGCTTCTGCTGCGTGCGCGAGAAGGATCGGTCGTCAGGCGACCGATCGAGGTCCTCTCACAGGTGGACGTCCCGGTCTGACCTTCCGTCACGCCAGTGACTCGTCGGACGCTGGTCCGGCGGGCAATCGTTCATTCGGCAGTGACGAAAGAAGGTGAGATACGTGTCACGCAGACTGCTCGCTCTTGGGGTGATCGCAGCTGGGCTCGTGCTTCCGTCGACCGCGTTGGCGGACATCGGGTTCAACAAGGATGCTCTCAAGGCGAACGTCCAGGCGTCGATCCAGAGCGCAACGGTCGTCCAGACCGGCGTTGCGACGTCCGGGCCTGCAACCGCCAACGGCGGCGTCGCGATCGGCGGCAAAGGCGAGGGCGGAGACGGTGGGTACGTCAACACCGGCAACGAAGGGACATCTCAGAGCCAGAGCGCCACGTCATCGACGGGCGCGGCGAGCTCGGGAAGCATCTCGGGCGCCAACACGAGCTCCATCGGCAACGACGGTGGCTCGATCAGCAATGCCAACGAGACCAAGTCGATCGTCGACAACGGCAACAAGGCCGAGAGCGACGTCGACCAGGACGCCAACGGCGGCTACTCCGCTGCGGGCAACTCGAACCGTGAGGGCGACAACCGGTCGACCGGTGGCGACGCGACCAACAGCTGCGGCGTCATGGCCGGTGGCTGCCAGTCGGCCGACGGCGGCGACAGCGGTCACGGCGGAAACGCCGACACGGGCCGCGGTGGTGACACCTCGTCCGACTCGGGCAACGGCGGCAACGGCGGGGCGGCAGCCTCGACCGGAGCCGGCGGAGCCGGCGGAGCCGGCGGAGCGAGCTCGGCGACCGGCACGGCCGGCGCCGGCGGCTCGGGCTCCGGTGGCTCGGGCACGGGCGGCGACGGTGGCAGCCTGTGCGTCACCTGCAACGGTGGCTCGGGCTCCGGCGCAACCGGTACCGGCGGAGCGGGCGGCGCGGGAGCGCCGACTGCGTCCGACGCGTCCGGCGGTGCCGGCGGCAGCGGGTCTGCCGGGGCAACCGGTGGTGCAGGCGGGTCGACCAGCTCGCTCAACTCGGGCGACGGTGGTGACCCTTACGCGATCGGTGGCGACACCGGCCGCGGTGGTGACGGTGGCAGCAACGGGCTCGGCCAGACCGCCACGGGCGGCGCGGCAGGGCCGGTGAGCGACTCCACGTCGCAGTCGGCAACGTCCTCGGCGAACGGCGGTAGCAACACGAACGGGAGCTTCACGGCGACCCAGACCGCCAACCCGACGACGACCACGACGTCATCGACGAGCCAGGGTGGCTCGACCGGTCGCGGCGGCGACACGTACGGCTCGATCAACACGACCGGGGACGCCGTCTCCGGCCTGAACGAGACAGCTGCGGTGGGTGGCGACGTGATCGCCAACCAGACCGGAGCCGGTAGCGCCAACGGCGGAACCGGCACCGGCGGTGCGGCGAATGCGAACGGTGGAACTGCGACCAGCGGTCCCGCTGCGGTCTCCAACACGGCGACCGTGTCGCAATCGTCCTCGCAGACGATGAACGCCTGGGACAACGACAACTGGCTGTCGATCTGGGTGTTCAAGGCCAAGAAGCACAGTTGGTAAGCGCTCGACGATGAAAGGGATCGATCGCCCGCGATGACCACGACGCTCGAGACAGCCGCTCCACGGGGTCGCCTGACGGCCTCACGTGGTGGCTGCTCGTCGTCGGGGGATGTCGCGGGCGGCGGCCCCTTCGGTACGGGGGAGCCGCCGGTGGCGGTCACGCGGCCGTGGTTCGCGGACGTCGTGGCACCGGCGGCAACACCCTCGACCGGCCGGCGCCGCGCCGGCGCGGGTGTAGCCGCGGGGCTACGCCCGTGCCGGCGGTCGGCGAAGCCGGCGCCCGCCCGACGTGGGGGATCGGATAGGTCCCTGAGCGGGCCCATCGCATGGCCCGCACCACGCAGGCCCGCCCCGGGGCAGGATGTGCGTCGTGCGCATCCTGCTCTGGCACGGGTACCTCCTCGGAGGGACCGGGTCGAACGTCTACACCCGCCAGCTCGCCCGGGAGTGGTCGCGGGCCGGGCACGAGGTAACGGTCCTCAGCCAGGAGCGTCGGCCGGAGGACTACGACCTCGGTGGCGCGGCGACCGTGCGGCCGGACGTCGGCGGTTTCCTGCCGGTCTTCGTGCTCGACCGCTACGAGGGCTTCGACGACGTCCGCCGGGTTCCCGACTGCACGCGGGAGGAGCTCGAGCGATGGGTCGACGCCAACGCGGCGGCCGTACGCGCGCTTCTGCCCGCCGACCTCGTCTACCTCAATCACGTGCTGCTCGGCGGCCCGGTGGGGGCCGCGACGGGGGCGGCGTACGCCGTGAAGGCGCACGGCTCGGAGCTCGAGTACGCGATGCGCGGGCGCCGGGACCTCGGCGCCTGGGGGGCGCAGTCGCTCGCGGGTGCGCGCGCGACGTTCGTGGGCTCGGCCCACATCCGCGACGTGGTGAGCGAGGTCTGCGGCCCGGTCCCGCGCGTGCACGAGGTGCCGCCCGGGGTTGACATCGAGCTCTGGCGCCCCGAGGAGCGCGAGGTCGCGCTCGCGGCGCTGCTCGACGAGGCGCGTAAGGACGCGCCGAACCTCGGGAACGCCGAGGAGCGGCTTCCCGACGACGGGAACGCGGCGCGGCTCGCACCGTTCCTCGCGGGCGAGCTTCCCACCGTTGTCTATTTCGGCAAGTTGATCGAGCAGAAGGGCGTGCACGTCCTGCTCGACGCGCTGCAGGGCCTCGACGCCCGCGTCGTGGTCGTCGGGTTCGGGCCGGAGCGCGCATCGCTCGAGACGCACGCAGCTTCCGAAGGCGTGCGCGCACTCTTCACCGGTCCGCTCGAGCACCGGCACCTGCGGCACTTGCTCGCCCTCGCCGACGCGTGTGTCGTGCCCTCCGTCTTCCCCGAGGCGTTCGGGATGGTCGCGGCCGAGGCGGCGGCCGCCGGCTGTCCTCCCGTCGTGTCGCGGCACTCGGGGCTGGCGGAGGTTGCGGCGGAGCTCGAGGCCGCGCTGCCGCCCGCGCTCGGGCCGCTCGTCTCGTTCCCGACGGGTGACGCCCGCGCACTGCACGAGCGGCTCGGCGCGCTGCTCGCCCTGCCCGCGGCGGACCGTGTCGCGCTGCGGTCGACGGTGCGGCGAGTGGTCGAGGAGCGCTGGAGCTGGGCCGGAATCGCGCGGAGGTTGCTCGAGCTGGCCACGTAGGCAGCGGCTCGCTATCGGAAGGGAAGCGTCGTCTAGCCTTCCCGCTCCATGGGTGAGTCGACCGGCGGCAAGCCGTACGAGCGGGTCCTCGCGGAGGCCTACGAGCGCTTCGAGCAGGCGGAGGACTTCACGGTCTCCGTCGAGGAGGAGTTCGCGCTCCTCGACCCCGAGACGCTCGACCTCGTCAACCGCTTCGAGGACGTGCAGACGGCGGTGCGGGGCACCGCGCTCGAGCCGAATCTCGCCGGCGAGCTGATCGCGTCGGAGGCAGAGGTGAAGACGGGCAAGCAGGCGTCCTTCGCGGACGTCCCTGCGGCGCTCGCGGAACGGCGCGCCCAGCTCGCCGCCCTGGTCGAGCCGCTCGGGCTCACGCTCGGCGCGACCGGCACCCATCCCTGGGCCAGCTGGCGCGACCAGCGCATCATCGACACGCCGCACTACCGACGGAACGACGAGATCCTCCGCTACGTCGTCTGGCGCAACAACACGTTCGGCATCCACACGCACGTTGCGATCCGGGGCGCCGATCGCGCGGTGCGCGTCGCGTCGGCGCTCCGCAACTGGCTGCCCGAGCTGCTCGCGGTCTCCGCGAGCTCGCCGTTCCACGAGGGGGTCGACACCGGCCTCCACTCGGCCCGGACGCAGGTGTTCACGCGGTTCTTCCCGCGCTGCGGCGTCCCCGACGTGTTCGACTCGTGGGATGCCTACGCCGACTACGTGCGGTTTCTCTACCGCACGGGCTCGATCGACGAGCCGACCCAGATCTGGTGGAGCGTGCGCCCGCACCTCTCGTTCCCCACGGTCGAGCTCCGCTACTGCGACGCGCAGCCGGACCTCGGGGAGGCCCAGTCGCTCACGGCGCTGATGGTCTCGCTCACGGCCCGCTGCGCGAGAGCGCTCGACGAAGGCGAGCCGCTCCCGGAGCACCCACACCGCCTGATCGAGGAGAACACCTGGCGCGCGATCCGCAACGGGCTCTCCGGCGAGCTGATCGACCTCGAGCGCGGTGACGTGCTGCCCGCGCGCGAGAGGGTCGAGCGGCTGGTCGAGTGGGTGCTGCCGGTCGCCGAGGAGATCGGCGCCGCCCCCTGGCTCCGCCTGCCCGAGCGAAACGCTGCCGAGCGCCAGCTCGCCCGGCGTGCGGAAGGCGCCGACCTCGTCGAGATCTACGCCGAGCAGGTGCGCGCCACCGTGCCGGCGATCGGCTGACACGGGCACGCGCGAAGCGCGAGTGCCGATCCCCGGGGCAAGCCCCCGGTTTGTGCTGCATAATCCGGCGCGCTGACGCCATTTCGGTGTCTCTTTGTGCGCCCCGACTCGGAGGATGGATGGACTTCTTCGTTGACCACGCCGTGCTGTTCGCGCTCGTCTGTGCGGGCGTCGCGATCGCATACGGCATGTACCTGACCTGGTGGCTGCTGAAGCAGCCCGCGGGCAACGCGCGGATGCAGGAGATCTCCCGCGCGGTCCAGGAGGGCGCCGCGGCGTACCTCAGGAAGCAGTACACGACGATCGCGATGGTCGCGGTCGTGCCGTTCCTGGCGCTCGGCTTCTACAACGAGCTCGGGTGGGGCACCGCCTTCGGATTCCTCGTCGGCGCCACGCTCTCGGCGGCTGCCGGCTTCATCGGCATGAACGTCGCGGTGCGCTCGAACGTGCGCACGGCCGAAGCGGGCCGGGAGGGCATCAGCCCCGCCTTCCGTGTCGCGTTCAGGGCCGGCTCGGTGACGGGCCTCCTCGTCGTCGGCCTCGGCCTGCTCGGGGTCGCCGGGTACTACTGGGTGCTCACGGGCTGGCTCGGCAACTCGCCCGAGTCCGCGGTCGACGACCTGATCGGGCTCGCGTTCGGCGGCTCGCTGATCTCGGTCTTCGCCCGTCTCGGCGGCGGCATCTTCACGAAGGCCGCCGACGTCGGTGCCGACCTCGTCGGCAAGATCGAGGCCGGCATCCCCGAGGACGACCCCCGGAACCCGGCGGTGATCGCCGACAACGTGGGCGACAACGTCGGCGACTGCGCCGGCATGGCGGCCGACCTCTTCGAGACGTATGCCGTCACGGCGGTCGCGGTGATGCTGCTCGGCACGGCGTTCCCGTCCGGCGAGCTCTGGCTCTTCCCGCTCGCCCTCGGAGGCATGTCGATTCTCGCGTCGGTGATCGGGACGTTCTTCGCCTGGGTCGGCCGCGGCGAGAACGCGATCATCAACGCGCTCTACCGGGCCGTGCTCATCGCCACCGTGCTCTCGGCGCTCGGCTTCATCCCGGTGACGCTCGCGTTCGACGGCGACCGGTTCTCCTTCTGGCAGCTCTACGTCCCGGCTCTGATCGGACTCGTGATCACCTTCCTGCTCGTCGCGATCACCGAGTACTACACGGGCTCGCGGTGGTATCCGGTGAAGAAGATCGCCGAGGCCTCGACGACCGGCCACGCGACCAACATCATCGCCGGTCTTGCCTTCGGCATGCAGGCGACGGCCCTGCCGGTGCTCGTGATCGCGTCGGGGATCGTCGGCTCGTACTACGCCGTCGGGATCGGCGACGGCGACCCGCACATCTACGGCATCGGCATCGCCGTCATGGCGCAGCTCTCGATGACCGGCCTGATCGTCGCCCTCGACGCCTACGGCCCCGTCACCGACAACGCGGGCGGGATCGCCGAGATGGCGGACATGCCCGAGTCGGTGCGCGCCGTGACCGACCCGCTCGACGCGGTCGGCAACACGACGAAGGCCGTCACCAAGGGCTATGCGATCGGGTCGGCCGGCCTCGCGGCGCTGATCCTGTTCGACGAGTACGTCCGCGGCCTCGTGGACGAGGGGCTGAACGTGACGTTCGACCTCGCCGACCCGTGGGTCATCGCCGGCCTCTTCGTCGGCGGGATGATGCCCTTCCTCTTCGCCTCGCTGGCGATGACGGCCGTCGGCCGCGTCGGCGGCGAGGTCGTCGAGGAGGTCCGCCGCCAGTTCCGCGAGGACCCGGGCATCATGGAGGGCACGTCGCGCCCGGACTACGCGACGTCGATCACCATCGTCACCGCCTCGGCGATCCGGAGCATGCTCGTCCCGGCGCTGATCCCGGTCGTGATCCCGATCGTGGTGGGGATCATCAAGCCGGAGATGCTCGGGGGGCTCCTGATCGGCACGATCGTGACGGGCCTCTTCCTCGCGATCTCGATGACCTCGGGCGGCGGCGCCTGGGACAACGCGAAGAAGCTGATCGAGGACGGCGCGTTCGGCGGCAAGGGCTCCGAGGCCCATGCGGCCGGCGTCACGGGCGACACGGTGGGCGATCCCTACAAGGACACCGCCGGCCCGGCGATCAACCCGATGATCAAGATCGCCAACATCGTCGCGATCCTCATCATCCCGATCATCGCCTCGATACACGGCTAGGAGGGCGGGGGAAACCATGTTTCCCCCGCCAGCCCCCTTCTTCCGCGTTGCTCACGGATCGGCCTGAGCGTGGCCTCCCGGCCGGCGAAGCCGGCCTCCGGCCGCGACGGGACGTGCATGGGTCACGCCTTTATCAGCGGGCGGTGGCGACCTGCACGAGCCTCCGGCTCGAGACGCCCGCCAGCAGGTCGTCGGACGGCTTGCGCACCCGCACGAAGAACTGGACGCTTCGGCCGCCACCGAGCGGGAAGTCGGCGTGGAGCGTCATCCGGAGCCGCACCCATCCGTCCCTCGCGGTCCGCTGCTCGCCGGGCGCCGAGGTGAGGAGCGGCGTCGAGCGGGCGAAGACGAGGGCGTCGCGGACGACGTAGCCGCGCGTGTCGAGGACGCGGATCCGCAGCTCGAGCGGGCGCTGTCGCGAGCGCACGGGGTTCGGCGTGAAGACGATCTGCTGCGCCACCAGACGCTGGGGCTCGGAGACGCTCGTCACCGGGATCGAGTACTTCCCGTCGGCGAGGCGGATCGCGCCCGGCGGCAGCGTCGTGGGCGGCGGCGGCGGGGTCGTCGCGGTGGCGGTGACGAGCGCCGTCGCGTCGGAGGTCGCCGTCGCCGAGCCGAGCGTGTTGCGCGCCGTCACCTGCAAGCGGATCCGGCGGCCGACGTCGTCCGCGGTCAGCTCGTACTGCGTTCCGGTCGCGGCGGTGATCACGGTGCAGTCGGAGCCCGATACCTGCCCACCGCTCGCCGGGCAGCGCAGCCACCGGTAGGAGAAGACGAGCGGCGTCGTCCCCGTCCAGAGGCCGACGCTGGACGTGAGCTGCTCGCCGCGCACCGGCTGACCGAAGATCACGGGCGCGCGGGTGTTGACGGGTGCCTGCGAGGGGGTGGTCGTCGACGACGACTGGACCGCCGCCGTCGCATTGGACGCGACCGTCTGCGCGCCCAGGCTGTTCGACGCGGCGATCCGGACGCGAAGGCGCGCGCCGACGTCGTCGGCGGCGAGCGTGTACGTCGACGTGTCGGCGCCGGAGATCGCGGTGCAGTTCGAGGCGTCCGAGAGGCCGCCGTCGGCGCCGCAGCGCATCCACTGGTAGGCGTACGACATCGGTGTCTCGCCGCGCCCAGGTGCCGACGCTCGCGAACACGATGCGGCCCAGCACGAGGGTCCCGCTGATCGACGGCTCGACGACGCTTCGCGGCGGCCCGGTCGTCGTCGACTGCTCGACGAGCGCCGACGGGTTGGAGGCGGCCGTCGCGGAGCCCGCCGGGTTCGAGGCGGTGACCTGGACGCGGAGCCGGTGCCCGATGTCGGCCGCGACGAGCGTGTAGGAGGAAGCCCGTCGCGCCGGGGATGGAGGGGCAGTTCGAGCCGTCCGGCAGGCCGCCGTCGGCCCCGCAGCGCACCCACTGGTAGGCGTAGGCGAGCGACGTGCCGCTCCACGTGCCCGTCGTCGTCGAGAGCGTCGATCCCTCGAAGGACGCGCCCGAGACGACGGGGTCGCCCGTGCTCACCGGCGCCGAGATCCCGGTGACGACGGCCGTCGGTGCCGACTCCGCGCTCGCCGACCCCTCGACGTTCGTCGCCGTCTCGAGCACGCGCAGGGTCGAGCCGATGTCGTCGGCTGTGACGACATGGGTCTGTCCCGTCTCGCCGGAGATCGACGTGCAGCCGCCGCCGCCCGAGTCACAGCGCTGCCAGGCGAGCGCGAAGGTGATCGGCGGCGTCCCGGTCCACGAGCCGGGGACGGCCGTGAGCGTCTCGTTCAGGACGGCGGTTCCCGTGACGGCCGGCGGCGTCGTGTTGGACGGCGCCGCCGTCGAGCGCGCGTCCGCTCCCGCGCTCAGCAGGGCGGCGACGGTCACCGCAGCGGCGAGCACGGCGCTCGACGGGAACGTCCAGCGACGTGCGCGCGCCACGCGCGCCGGCCGGTTCAGCTCGGACATGGTCGACTCCTCCTGGTTGCGGCTCTCTCCCCTGACGTCGACGCACGCGGTCCGCGTGCGAATCCGTACGAGACCACGTTAGGCGCCCTCGCGGCGTTCTTCAATTGCGCGTTCCCGCCGTGTCGCCGGATCACGGCGGGCCGCCCGTGTCCCGGCGTAGACTCGCGCGCGTGCCAGGGAGCCGACGGCGGCGCGAGGTGCGGATGGAGCGGGTGCTCGGCACGCCGGCGCTCTTCGCGACGGCGTACGGCAACGTCGGCTCGTCGATCTACTACGCCCTCGGCCTCACCGCCGTCTTCGCCCTCGGGCTGACGCCGCTCGTCTTCGTCGTCGCGGGGATCGTCTTCGCGGCGACCGCCGCGACGTATGCCGAGGGAACCGTCCGCTTTCCCGAGGCCGGCGGCTCGTCGAGCTTCGCGCGACACGGCTTCAACGAGCTCGTCTCCTTCGGTGCGGCCTGGTCGCAGATGCTCGTCTACATCGTCACGATCGCGACGTCGGCGTTCTTCGTCCCGCACTACCTCTCGATCTTCTGGGAGCCGCTGCGATC
>CAVUMD010000007.1:0-302082 GCA_963742525.1 uncultured Actinomycetes bacterium | reverse complement strand
TCGTGACGGTCAAGACGTCACCCTGGTCGATGGCAGCGGATGGCCACACCGACGCCACGGTGATGTGCGACGCCGGCCAGAAGGCGGTCGGCGGCGGCTACGACGACCCCGGCGGATACGCGTTCGCCTGGGACACGCGACCGACCGGGAGACGGCGCCGGGTGGCGGGTGCACATCGACCTGTCGAAGGACGCCCCGAGCCAGCAGACAGGCACCGTCTACGCGATGTGCCTGCGCTGAGATGAACGCCGGCCGCCCGCAGCGATGGGTCACGGTCGCTGCGGTGACGGCGCTGCTTGCGGCGGGGGGGAGGCGGCTGGAGTACGGGCGGGGTCCCGACCCCGCCCGGCACGGCCGCGCTGCGCTGGGCGGGAGGCTCGAGATGGCGCCGCGGGCGCCCCGCGCATGGCGTTCCCGCGACGCTACACGACAGCGACGGGCGAGACCGTCCGCGTCGAGGTGTCCGACACCTACGCGCCGGAGGCGGTGTCCGGGCAGGCGTGGGCCGAGTTCTTCGGCGGTCTCGTGCACGGCGGCGAGCTGGCCGGCGTCACGGTGCGGATCGCGAGTCCTCCTGAGGTGGCGGCAGTTTGCGGAGATGACGCGCTCGGCGCCACTCCGGCGGGCTGCTCCTCATACCGGGCGGGCAGTTCGGCGGCGTCGAGCCCGAGGAGATCGCACGGCACGAGTACGGCCATCACGTCGCGGCGTCGAGGATCAATCCACCGTGGAGTGCGTCGGCGTACGGGCCGAAGCGCTGGTCGAGTGCGATGGGGATCTGCGCTCGCACCAAGGTGGGCACGGCCTTCCCCGACGACTACACGCACTACGCGCTCTCGCCGGGCGAGGCCTTCGCCGAGTCGTATCGCGTGCTGAACGACCGGCGCGCCGGAATCCTGGGTCTCACCTGGTCGATCGTCGACGACAGCTTCATCCCGAGGGACGACACGCTTCGGGCGGTCGAGCAGGACGTGACATCACCCTGGTTGGGGGCCACCTCGTCGGTTGTCCGAGGACGGCTCACGGCGCGCAAGCGCCGTTCGCTCACCACGCTCGCGACGCCGCTCGACGGCGTCGTGACGGTCACGCTGCGTGTCCCGCGCGGCCGCGCCGACACGCTGGCGCTCGTCGACTCGCAGGGTCGGGTCGTCGCGAACGGGCTGTGGGCGGGCGCGACGACACGCCGGCTCACGTACCTCGTGTGCGGTCAACGCCGCCTCGCCGTTCGCGTCGTGCTCGCCGGGCCTCCGGGGCCGTTCACGCTCGTCCTCATCCGTCCCTAGCGTGCGGCCGGAGACGCCGGAGGCGGCGCGGGCGCCGCCTCCCGGTGGTTCGGCCTCGGGAGCCGAGGTCAGTTCGCGGACGCGTCGACGTCGGCAGGCGCCGAGCCGAGCTGGATCCTGCGGGGCCTTGCCTCTTCGGGCTTCGGCACCCGGACCTCGAGGACGCCGTTGTCGTAGGACGCGGCGATCTTCGAGTCGTCGACGCCGGCCGGCAGGCCGACAGCGCGCGAGAACGTGCCATGACGTCGTTCGAAGCGGAAGAAGCGCTCGCCCTGCTCCTCCGTCTCGCGACGCCGCTCGCCCGTGACGGTCAACGTGTCGTCCGCGACCTCGATCGAGATCTCGCTCTCGGTGAGCCCGGGCAGATCGAACGCGTAGACGATGTCGGTCTCGGTCTCCCACACGTCGAGCGCGGGGATCCACCCCTCGGAACCGCGTCCGCGGCTCTCGAAGAGGCCGTCGAAGAGTCGGCCCATCTCGGTCTGCATCTGCGCGATGTCGCGATACGGCTCCCAACGTACCAGTGTCGCCATGTCTCCTCCTTGCACGAAGTTCTATTAACTTCGAGTATATAATCTATTGTGATCGTTAGCAAGTTTCGGGAGAGTACGATCGTGCGGTGGCCGGTATCCCCGACACACTCAAGGGCCGGAGCTTCACCCGCGTCGCCGACTGGAGCTCAGGCGAGCTGCGCACCGCTCTCGACCTCGCGGACGAGCTCAAGGTCGAGCGCGCGCGCCGGCGTGAGCTGCGGATCCTGCCGGGCCGGACCGTCGGCCTCATCTTCCGCAAGCCCTCGACCCGCACGCGGATCAGCTCCGAGGTCGGTATCGCCGAGCTGGGTGGGATGGCGCTCTACGTCCCCGCCGCCGATCTCCAGCTCTCGCGCGGCGAGTCGACGCGCGACACCGCGCTCGTTCTCTCGCGCTTCCTGAGCGCGATCACGATCCGCACGTTCGACCAGTCCGAGGTAGACGAGTTCGCCGAGCACGCGACGATCCCGATCGTCAACGGCCTCACCGACGCGTCGCACCCCCTCCAGGCGCTGGCCGACGCGATGACGATCCGGGAGCGCTTCGGCACGCTCGAGGGCGTCCGGGTCGCGTATCTCGGCGACGGCAACAACGTCTGCCACTCACTGATGCGGATGGCCGCCAGGACGGGGATGCACCTCGTCGCCGCCTCACCCGAGGGCTACCTTCCCGACCCTGCGGTCGTCGCCTCGTGCCGGGAGGACGCGGCGGAAAGCGGCGCACGCATCGACGTCGTGGTCGACCCGGCCGAGGCGGTCGCCGGGGCCCGTGTGCTCTACACGGACGTCTGGACGAGCATGGGCCAGGAGGACGAGCACGAGCGGCGGCTCCGCGACCTCGCCCCGTACCGCATCGACGCCGGCAAGCTCGCAGTCGCCGCACCGGACGCGATCGTGCTCCACTGCCTCCCCGCACACGTCGGCGAGGAGATCACCGCGGACGTCCTCTACGGGGACCGCTCGCTCGTCTGGGACCAGGCCGAGAACCGCCTCCACGTCTACAAGGCCGTCCTCGCCCTCACGGTGCGATGAGGTTCGACGACGTCGTCCGAGAGGCGCTGGACAGCCTGCCGCCCGACATCGCGGCAGGGCTGCGGAACGTCGCCGTCGTGATCGAGGACGAGGATGCGCACGACCCCGACCTGTACGGCGTCTTCGAGGGCGTCCCGCTGACGGAAGGCGGGCCGGCGCCCGGCGAGCTGCCGAACCGGATCGCGATCTTCCGGCTGCCGCTCGAGGCCGACTTCGACGAGGTGGACGAGCTTCGCGACGAGATTCGGGTCACCGTGCTCCACGAGCTCGGCCACTACTTCGGGCTCGACGAGGCCCGGCTCGCGGAGCTGGGGTACGAATGACGACCTTCCTCGGGGTGGTCACCTGGGCTGCGCTCGCTGTCGGGGTGCTCGTGATCGGGATGTTTCTCTTCGGCCGGCGTGGTTAGAAAATCGTTCGACATGGGAATGTTCGACACCGAACGATCGTTGTTTCGACCATGGACATCATCTCGCTGTACCACACTGAGATCGAAGAGCTGAGCGAGCGGCGCGTCGGGCTCTGGAACTCGCTGTCGCAGGGACGCGACCCGGCGGTGGTGGAAGAGATCAAGGCGCTGGACGCGCGCCTCGACGAGCTCTGGGCGATGATCAGGGCCGAGCGGGCCAGGATCCGATTCGGCGAGCGCGACGAGATAGTCCGGCGGGCACGCGCCGAAGAGCGGCTCGAGCGCGCCGCCTGAGCGGGACGGCGCGGCTCCCACGAACCGCGCTCCTGCAGGGAACGCGGCAGGTTCGCCGTACCATGTGCACGTGCTCGTACGCCGCGCCGACAGCGACGATCCCGTCGCGCAGGAACGCCAGGCTCTGGCGGAGCAGCGTGCCGCGCTCGAGAGGCTGAAGCGCCAGCTGGCCGAGCGCGTCGACGCCGTGAAGCAGCGGGAGGAGGAACTGCGCGCTGCAATCGCGCGCGTCGAGGCCGGCCAGGCGCCGGCCGTGCTGCTGCCGCCGCACGTCGATCCCGCCTCGGACCGCATCGCGAACCGCGCAGCGGCGCTCGCGGAGCGCGAGCGGGCGGTCGCAGCCCGAGAGGCTGCGCTGGCGTCCGGGGCCGCGCACCGCGAAGGGGGCTCGCCGAACGGCGATCCCGCACTGGCCCAGCGCGAGGCGGCGCTCGACGCCCGGGCGAGGCAGGTCGACGCACGGCTCGCCGAGCTGGAGGAGCGGGAACGCGCGGTCGAGGAGCGGGAGCGGATCCCGCCCGATCCCGACGCGGTCCGCCTCGCGCAGATCGACGCCCGTCTCGACGAGCTTCGCGCGGCCGAGGAGGCGTTTCTCCGAACGCGCCGCGAGCTTGCAGACCACTCCGACGCGATCGCGGCGCGAGAACAGCTTCTCGCGCAGCGCGAGCGCGATCTCGACGAGCGCGAGGACGGCTGGGGCGGTCCGGACGTGCGCGAGCTCGAAGCGCGCCTGCGCAAGCTCGAGACGCACAGCACCGCCCTCGGCCAGACGAAGGGCTTCAGTGGTGGGTTCCGCAAGCTCGAGCAGGAAGGCACCCGCCGGCCTCCAGCAGGCTGAGGTGCACAGGGCTTTCTCAGCGAAATCCCACGTTTTGCTGGCTCAATGTGAGGCGTAGCCCGACCCAGAGGGGAGATTCGATGAGACGGAAGATCCTGATTGCCGCCGCAGCCGCCCTCGCGGTCGCCGGCGGCGGCGCCGCGATCGCGGCCTCGAAGAGCGGCTCACCGCAGGAGGAGAGCAAGGCGGTCGTCGACGACGCCGCCAAGCAGCTGGGGGTCACCCCGGCCAAGCTCTCGAGCGCGCTGAAGAAGGCGCTCGAGAACCGCGTGGACGCGGCGGTGGCCGCGGGGCGCCTCACGAAGGAACAAGGCGAGGCGCTCAAGAAGCGGATCGAGGCGGAGGACTACCCGGTCCTCGGCGGCTTCGGTATGGGATTCGGCCACCGCGGCGCCGGGCCGGGGGGCATCCACCGCTTGGGCCACCTCGACGCGGCCGCGAGCTACCTCGGCATGACCGAAGCCGAGCTCCGGACCCAGCTCGTCGGCGGCAAGACGCTCGCCGAGGTCGCGAAGGCGAAGGGCAGGTCGGTCGACGGTCTGGTGTCCGCGCTCGTCGCCGACGAGAAGAAGGAGCTCGATGCCGCGGTCGCGGCCGGCCGCCTCACGCAGGGGCAGGCGGACAAGATGCTCGAGAGTGCGAAGCAGCGCGCCACCGACCTCGTCAATGGCGAAGGCCCGCCGCGTGCGAACGGACGCTTCGGCGGCCCGTCCGGCCCCCTCTGGTCGGGGCGGGCGCACCACCGCCGCGCCACGATCTGACACCTCGAGACCGCGGCCGGCGTTTCGCGCCGGCCGCGGGTGGGGCGTCGCAGGGCTGGAAAGCCCCGTGACTAGAGTCGCGGCGTGACGGCCGTCGTCTCCCGGATCTCCATCGCGCCGATCAAGGCGCTCGGGCTCACGCACCCGGAGTCGGTCGAGCTCACGCGTGGCGGCGTCCGCGGCGACCGCCGCTTCTGGCTCGTAGACGAGGACGGCCGGCTGTACAACAACAAGCGCGACGGCCCGCTCGTGCTGGTCCGGCCCGCGTGGGACGAGGAGACCCGGGAGCTCGCGCTCACGTTCCCCGATGGGGCGGTCGTCACCGGCGCCGTCGAGCTCCGTCAGCCGGTGGAGATCGAGCTCTACGGCCTTCCCCATCCGTCCCGGGCGGTCGTCGGCCCGTGGCAAGACGCGATCTCCGCGTACGCCGGAAGGCGCCTGCGGCTCCTCTGGTCGGAGGCGCAGGCCACCGATCGGGGCGCGACCGGCGGTGTCGTGTCGCTCGTCTCGCGCGGGTCGCTCGAGCGGCTACGCGAGGAAGCCGGTGCCGACCGGCCGGTCGACGGCCGCCGCTTCCGGATGCTCCTCGAGATCGACGGCGTGCCGGCCCACGCAGAGGACGACTGGATCGGTCGCCGCGTCCGCGTCGGCTCCGCCGAGATCGTGGTCAACGGCGACGTCGGCCGGTGCGTCGTCACGTCGCAGGACCCCGACAGGGGCGTCACCGACCTCGACACCCTCGGCACGCTCGCGCGCTACCGCCCCGAGGGACGCGTCGAGCCGCTGCCGCTCGGCGTCTTCGGCGCCGTCGTCTCGCCGGGCACGGTCCAGTTGGGCGCCGCCGTGAGCCCGAGTGACCGCTGACCGCGGGCCGCCGCCCGTCAGCCCGAGGCACCCATCGCCTCGACGACCTTCGGCCCGTGCCGGTCCTCGAACCGACAGAGGACGTCCGAGGCCTCGAGACGCCGCCCGGCCTCCTCCGCGTCCTCGACCGACGCGAACTCGAGGAAGACGAAGACGCGGTTCGGGTCGTCGATCCGCCGGAAGACACGCTGCGCGGTCGCCGCTCGTGCGCCCGCGGCACGTCCCGGTCGTACCGCGTCCGCCAGGCGTCGTAGTCGCCGACCTGGATGCGGGTGATGATGAATGCGGACATCTCGCTACTCTCGCTCCGTGGGCGTCGGTGGCTCAGTCGGGTTGAGGAATCCGACATGGTGAACGGGCCGGGAGTAAAGCGACCGCCGCGGGAGCGCTCGTGCTAGCCCCGAGGCTAGGCAGATTTGGCCCGAGGGATGGGCCGCCGGGCGAGCGGTCGGCGTACCGTCGGTCGGGTGAAGTCGGTCGCCATCTCGTTCGCGCTCACGGCCCTGTTGGCCGCCGCCGTGTTCCTGTCGTGGGGCGTCGGCATCGCTCCCGCTGCGTTCTGACGAGCCCGCCGCCGGCGCTACGTCAGCTCCTCCGCGCTCCCGCGCAAGGTGGATCACCCGCCGCCGCGGCTAGAATGCGCTCTCCGGGGCGTTAGCTCAGTTGGGAGAGCACCAGCTTTGCAAGCTGGGGGTCGCCGGTTCGAGCCCGGCACGCTCCACCTACGAAGGCCCTGCTAACGCGGGGCCTTTCGTCGTCTCGGAAGGAAACGCCGATTCGTCCTGAACGAGAGGACGCCAAAGCAGCAGCGCAAATGGCTCATCCACCTATACGACAGCCGAAACGACGCCATGCATCGCGGCCAGGAATACGAGCATGACCTCGACGTCGAGCGCCTCCAACAGGTGACCAGACGCATCATCATCGGGTTCGCCGAGCATCCAACACCCGAACATCGGCCCGATCGTCGGTCGTGCGTCACCTTCGGGCAGGCTAACCGCTGCCAAAGCTGGCAGCGCTGCTTGAGGAGGCCGAAGAGGACCTGCTCGCCTTCTACGCCTTCCCCACCGACCATCGGGCCAAGCTGCGCTCCACCAACCCGCTCGAGCGGGTCAACCGCGAGATCGGACGCCGCACCGACGTCGTCGGCATCTTCCCCAACGACCGCTCCCTGATCCGGCTCGCCGCCTCGGTCGTGATCGAGCAAAACGACGAATGGCTCGTCGGACGGCGCTACCTGAGCGCCCACTCCCTGGAGACAGTCCTCGATCGAGAGAAAAACGAGAAGAACGAACACGAGGAGGTACGAGAACTCACCGCGGCCTGAGCCGCCGATCATGCCGACGAGTTACACCACGTCCTGGGACTTGACTGACTGATGTGCCTATTTCTGGATGTACACGGTCATCGGTGGAACGACGCCGTGGTCTTGCATCGCGGTCAGGACTTCGGGGGACGGTGACTCCAACATCGACTTCATCGCCGCAACGTCGGCAACGTCGGCGGTGACCGCGATGTTGTTGCTGCCGTCGGCGGCGACGTAGTCGGTCACATTGCTACCCGTGCCCGATTCGATGGCCGCAGCACGTCCTTCCTTGCCCTGCAACCAACGGTCGATGTCTTCGACGGCGTGGGTCACTACGACCTTCGGCATTCGACGTCCCTTCGTCGTGGAGCGGGTGGGCGGCTTGGCGCATGAGCACATCGCAGACCGCCGAGTCCTGGCGACCCTACACAGGATCCGCCGCTCCCGGAGATCACCGACGAGTCCAACCTCGGCGCTGGGGTGGCCGCCGGATCCTTCGTCAGGCCTGCTGTGATTGGGGACGTGCGGTCGTGCCCGTGGAAGCCCGAGCGTGCTCGACGGCCGGTTCCGGGACTCCGTACAGCTGACCTCCCGAACATCCCTCGGCTTCGACCACTCGTCTCGGGTTGGTGATGCCGAGGATGCCTGCAATGTCTCCGGCCGCCACGAGCGCTGCGCAAACGAGGACGACCTGGTGGAAGGCGTGGACGGATTCGTCGTTCGCGGCGAAGGAGTCTCCAAGGAGCGTGCCCGCGACGACGACCCCGACCAGCGAGACGCCCACGAGCGCAGCGACTCGGGCGACGGCGTTGTTGATGGCGGACGCGATGCCGGCGTCGCTCTCGTCGGCGTCGGCAAGCACCGTTGCCACGAGTGGGGCGACGGTCAACGAGAGGCCGAGCGAGAAGAGGAGCAGCGCAGGAAGCAGCTCCGCGACATAGGAAGGATGCATCCCGACACTGAAAAGGAGCAGAATGCCGGACGCGGCGATCAGCGGCCCGGCTCCCATGAAGCAACGCGGCCCATGGCGATCTGCGAGCGCGCCGCACCGCAGAGCGGATCAGCGGCAGCGTGACGAGGACGAGCGGGACGTTCACGGCGAAGATCCAGCGCCAGGAGGCCTGATCGACGATCAAGCCTCCGGCAAGCGGCCCCACGACCGCCGAGATCCCTCCCCAGGCGGTCCACGATCCGATCGCGGCGCCACGCTCGGCAGGGCCGAACGCGGCAACGTCTTGGGGGCCAACGGGCGGTGCGCTAAGGGACGATCGACGAGTCGTCGAGCGAGAGCGTGTTTCTGCGGCCGACGACGAACCACACCGCCTCGACCGCCTCGTCTCCGATCGTGGCGAATCGGTGCGGCTGCGTGCAGTCGAACGAGATCGTGTCCCCCGGGCCGAGCTCGTAACTGTCGAATCCGATCGAGACCTTGAGCCTGCCCTTGACGACATAGCCGTACTCGGTGCCGTTGTGCCTCATCAGCGAATGTGAAGGGGTGGACTCGCTCCCGGGCGGATAGCGCAGGTAGAGGAAGTCGACATCGTGGTCAGGCTGGGCGGTGAGTCGCTGCCAGCTGACACCCGACTCGAGGCTGATCGATGTTCGGTTGGTGCTCCGTTGGACCGGGGAGTTGGGCGGCTCCGCCGGAACCGTCGCTCCAGTGCTAGCCGTCCCCTCCGCGCCCTTGGAGGCCGTCATCCCTACGGGCCGACCTGAGTTCCGCTGAGGGTCGAACACGATCTCGTTGACCGGAAGCTCGAGCTCACCGACGATCGCGAAGAGCGTGTTGATAGAAGGTTCGGACTTGCCCGTCTCGATCTGCGAGATCAGGCTGGGGGAGACGCCGAGCCGCCGAGCGAGCTCTCGCAAGCCGATGTTTCTACCCTCGCGTGCTTCGCGTAGGCGCTTGCCCAGGTCGTCACGAAGATCCTGTCTGTCGATGGTCGACGGCGCGTCCTGAGCTGGTCGCGTGCCTCGTCGTTTGTCGGCCGGCCGGGTGCTCTTCACGTTCAGCCTTCCATCGCCCACAGCAGCGCTCCTTTCGAAATGATGAAGACGCCGGGGACGAAGGCATCACCGTTCATGAGAGAGGTTAACGTTCACCGACACTGTTCCGAAGAAATGCCAACTGCCTGAACCTAGCATTCTCGGTATCCCCGGACTCCATCGCTCAGCCCTAGCCTTGTCTGCACGGGTCGTGGGCGAAGGAGGGCGACGCCCACGACCCGCCGACGCTATGACCGCGACGCGAGATAGGTCGCGATGCCAGCGCGCCGCTCCTGTTCGTTGTAGAAGGCAACCTCGACGAGCTCGAGCGGGTAGCCATCCGGATCCTGGAAGTACACCCACCTCCACCCTGCGAGAACCCCGTCGTCCACCACGTTCACGTCGCTGTAGAACTCGATGCCCTTCGCCTCTAGGTCTGTCTTGGTCTTGTGGATGTCGTCGACCAGGAATGCGACATGGGAGGCTCCGATGTTGTTGGACCTGAGCGGTCCCGCCGTCTCGCTCGGAGGGCTCTTGTACTCGAGGAGTTCGAGCGTGGTGTCTCCCAGTCGCAGGCTCACCTGCCGTAGGGCGGCGCCGGGAACACCGACGGCGGGGCCGAGGCCCGGCTCATCGAACCAGGGACTCGGCTCGTTGGAAAACTCGAGTCCGAGCACGTCGTGGTAGAAGCGGATCGACGTATCGAGATCCCTGACGGTGATGCCGACGTGGTGCAGGCCTTTCATGGCTCCTCCATGCTGGTTGGTTGCATCCGCACGTTCTCGCCGTCGATCAAACGAGGACTTGGCCACCGTCGACCATGTACATCTGCCCGGTCATGTAGTCCGACTCCGACGATGCGAGGTACACGAGAAACGGCGCGAGTTCCTCCGGCTTCGCAGGGCGCCCGACAAGTGTTCCGGTGGCGAACTCCCGCATCGGGTCAGCGTCGGAGGGCTGCGCGTGGATCGCCCGGATGTCCTCGTTGAGCCCGATCCACATCGGAGTGTCGACGACGCCCGGAGCGAACGCATTGACGGTGATGCCGTGCTCGATCAGCCCACGAGCGGTCGCCTGTGTCACGGCAAGAGTGCCGAACTTCGCGACGCAATAGGGGACGAAGTCCCAGAATCCCTGCCTGCTGGCGATCGAACCGGTGTTGATGATCTTTCCACCGGCGCCCTGCGCGATCATCTGTCTTGCCGCTTCCTGGGTGCAGAGGATCACGCCCCAGGTGTTGACACGGACGATCTCGTCGAAGTTGGCCTCGTCGACATCCATGAAGCCGCGCGGCCGGTTCATCCCGGCGTTGTTGAAGATCACGTCGAGTTGGCCGAACGTCTCGACGGCCAGTCGTATCATGGCTCGCACCTGGGAACGATCCGTCACGTCGACTCGGATCGAGGTGGCCGAGCCACCGCTTTCGACGATCGCCTCTGCGAGCGCTCGTGCAGCGTCCGCATTGAGATCGGCCACGACGACCTTTCCGCCTTCGGCGGCGATCGCCCGGCAGGCCGCTGACCCGATACCACCGGCGGCACCGGTCACGATGACAACACGGTCCTGGACTCGTCCCATCGCGGTCGAATCCCTTTAGAAGCCTGCGCTCGGGTGCTCGAGCATGGGGACGGCCAGCCATCGCTCCTCGTCACATGGCAACCTGCGCGAACGATCGTTCATCGCATCCCCGCCTGGTTGTTCATTCGCACCAAACACTGCTTCAAACCACCGGCACACCCATTCGGAACGGCAATCAACGCTGCGAAGCGCATCATACAAGGGCGATGGTCGGCCGACCACTCGAGGCGCACGTCGCTTTCATGCGTCGCTGGCTGAACGTTAAGTAGGTCTTGTGAACAGAACGCCGGGCCGTTAGTATCGACGACCACGTGACGCCGGACGCGCAACGCAGCGGTTCGACGCGGTCGGATTACGCTATCCCCCGAGGTTCGAGGCATCTCTTGTCGCGGGGGCTGGCGACCGTGCTCGTGGCAACCGCGGGCCTCTTCGCGGTCAGCCTCATCTTTGCGTCGTCGAGCGTCACACGAGGAACGCTTCTCACGATGCTCCCGTTCGCGTCTGCGCTGGCAATCGCGTCGCTCGGGCAGACGCTCGTCGTAATGCAGGGCGGCATCGACCTCTCGGTGGCGGGCGGATTCTCCCTCTACGTCGTGATCGTCACGAAGTACCCGGCCGGTGACAACTCCCGACTGTGGGCCGCAATCGGCATCGCCGTCCTTGCTGCCATCGCGGCTGGCTTGCTGAACGGATTCCTGATCGGCCGAATGCGGCTCAACCCGATTGTGGCAACGCTGGGAACCAACGCCCTGTTGTTCGGGGTCGTGCTCTGGTATTCGGCGGGCATCCCGACCACGACGACAGCTCGCCTGGCAAGAGTAGGGGGCGGGACCTGGCTCGGGATCCCGGCACCCGTGTACTTCGCGGTCGCCACCACGGCGATCGTCGCGGCGGTCGTCAAGCTCACGCCCGCCGGGCGTCGCTTCGAAGGTGTCGGGGCAAACGAGACGGCTGCTCGTACGGCCGGCCTTCCTGTGAGGCGGCAACGGTCCGCGGCCTACGTCTGGGCACAGCTCCTGTACTGCCTCGCGGCGATTCTGCACGCGGGAATCGTCAACCAGCCGACGGCCTATGAAGGCAACAACTACCTTCTGCCGACCGTCGCGGCGGTCGTGCTCGGCGGCACGTCGCTCCTCGGCGGTCGCGGCAACATCGCCGCGACGGCGATCGCCGCACTCTTCCTGTCGCAGCTCGATCAGTTCGTTCTCGCGCTCGGGGTGTCGTATGCCACCCGCACGCTCGTTCAGGCGGCCGCACTTGCTGCGGGTGTTGCTCTCTACACCGTCAACTGGCGAGCGCTGACCCGGCGCATCACACGTCGTCGGCCCTCAACCGTGGCGCCGACCTGACGTGGCGTATTCACCTGACGTGACAATCACCGAGGAAGGAGGATCGAGGATGACCCCGAGACGAGGTGGAGCACTGCTTGCGTGTGCGCTCCTCAGCATCGGCCTGCTCGTTACCGCGGCGGCGTCGTCTGCGAGGACGACCGCAGTCCCGTCGTGGTGTGGCCCGAAGAAGATCAAGCTGGGGTTTACCGATGGGTTCGGCGGCAACAGCTGGCGCCTCGTGACGACCGCATCGGCACGCGCCGAGGCGAAGAAGTGTCCGAACGTGAGCTCCATCGACTATGCGGACGGCCAGGGGAATACTCAGAAGGCGATCTCCGACATCCAGGGCATGGTCGCGAAGGGCGTCAATGCGCTGGTCGTCTTTCCGGACGCCGGGAAGGCGATGCTCCCCGCGCTCCGCAGTGCGTACAAGGCCGGCGTCGTGACCGTGCCGTATCGCGTTACACCCGGCGGTAAGGCCGGCGTCGATTACAACGTCTTCATCGACACTCCGTTTGCCCAGGCGGGTGAGAACTGGGGCAAATGGATTCGCCGCGTGCTTCCCAAGGGTGGGAACGTGCTCATGCTCAGCGGCCCGAAGGGCAACAGCCAAGGCGTCGAGGAGAACCAGGGGCTTCACAAGATCCTCGATCCGTCGGGGAAGTACAAGTTCATCGGCGAGAAGCCGTTCGAGGTGACGAACTGGGATCCCGCACTGACGCAGAAGGTGCTCTCGGCGGCGATCGCCAAGTACCCGAAGATCGACGTGATCGTCTCCGACTTCGGGCCCTCGCTGGTCGGTGCCCTGCCCGAGTTCACGAAGAGCGGCCGGAAGATTCCCGCTCTGGCGACGTCGGACGGGAACGTTCTCGGCTGTTTCTGGAAGAAGAATGTGGCCAAGAACCCGACGTTCAAGCTGTACACCGTGTCCACGCAGAACGATCACGCTCGGCTTGCGATGGACTGGGCGATTGCCCTCGCCACGGGTGGCAAGAAGCCGGCGACGACGCACTTCCCGTCGCTCGTGTTCGAGGACTCGACGACTGGAAAGCCGAATTCGGTGCAGTGCAGGGCGAACCTGCCCGGCGACATCTATCTCTCGGCCCAGTTGCCAGCCGTCGCGCAGGCGAAGCTCGTGAGGTAGGTCGATCTGCCGGAGGTGTGCGCGCCGGCGATGCCGCTGCGCACACCTCCGGCAGCCGAGGGCCGTCGTCGTGACCAACGTCGTCAGCGATCAACTACGGGAGACTCGGACCGCGGAGCGTCCGACGCTGTCGATGCGCGGTGTCACCAAGCACTACGACGCGATCGCGGCGCTCACCGACGTCTCTTTCGACGTGCTCCCCGGTGAGGTACATGCCCTTCTGGGGGAGAACGGCGCCGGGAAGTCGACATTGATGAACGTCGCCTCGGGCTCGACGGCACCCGACGGCGGCACGATGAGCTTCGAGGGTTCGCCGGTCGGTCAGCTGACGCCGGCGATCGCGCAGGAGCTCGGCATCGCGATCGTCCACCAGCATCCGGCGCTGCTCCCGGACATGACCGTCGCCGAGAACTTTCGCCTCGCCGTCGCGTCGGAGCATCTCCGTCGACGCGATCCCGATCCGGCGGCGGCCATGCGCTCATTCCTCGACGACGTTCACTTCCTGGGCCACCTCGAGGATCGGGTCTCGTCTCTCAGCGTCGCCCGCCGCCACCTGCTCGAGCTCGCCAAGGCGCTGGCAGTGTCCCCGAGGCTGCTGATCCTCGACGAGCCGACGGCGCCCTTCTCGCAGGACTCGGTCGAGCTTCTCTTCACCTCCGTCCGCAGGCTCGCCGCGGCAGGGACCGCGGTCGTCTACATCACGCACCGACTTGCCGAGGTCCGCGAGATCGCCGACCGGGTCACCGTGTTGCGCGACGGAAGGCTCCGGGGGACATCGGCCGTCGCCGACATCTCAGACGCAGATCTCCTCGCGCTCATCGTCGGGCGCACGCTCGAGGCGACCTTCCCGACGAAACCTCCGGCCGATCCGCTGAGGAGCCGCTGCTTCGGGTGGAAGGGCTGAGCGGGAACGGGTTCGAGAACGTCTCCTTCACCGCTCGACGTGGGGAGATCGTGGGCGTCGCCGGTGTGGTGGGCAACGGTCAACCCGCCCTCCTTCGCGCGTTGGCCGGTCGTTCGCCGGCGAACGGAACGGTCGACATCGCCGGTGTGGAGCTCTCCCGGCGGGCACGGCTCAAGCGCACCGCCTACATGCCGGCGGATCGACTGACCGAAGGTCTGATGAAGGATCTGAACGTTCGGGAGAACTCGGCCATGAACGCTCTCGGCGCGCTGACGACCGGCCCGTTCGTCAATCGACGCCGCGAGGTCGACGTCGTCCTGCGGGAGCTCTCCGAGCTGGCCGTCAGGGCGCCCTCCCTCGAGGCTCCGGTCTCCGCGCTCTTCGGGTGGAAACCAACAAAAGGTCGTGGTTGCGCGAGCGATGCTCTCCGACCCGACGATCCTGGTTGCCGACGAGCCCACTCAGGGAGTCGATGTCGGCGCCCGTGCCGAGATCTACCGCATCCTGCGCGAGGTCTCCGCCGGAGGAGTACCCGTCGTCGTCGCCTCGAGCGACGCCCTCGAGCTCGAGGGGCTCTGCGACCGTGTGATCGTGATGTCACGCGGCCATGCGGTCGCGACGCTCGAGGGGGACGACGTCAACGAGGAGCGGATCGTCCACGCTGCGATCAGTGCCACGACGCACACAGCCGACCTCTCGGCCGCAGCGTCGAGGTCGTCCCGGCTCCAGCGGTTCATCGAAGGCGATTACGCGCCGGTCGTGATTCTCGCCGCGGTGATGCTCGCTCTGGGCGCGTACGTCCTGTCTCAGAACGACCGCTACCTGTCGGACTTCAACATCACCTCAGTGATGTTCGCCTGCGCGGCGCTCGGCTTCATCTCCCTCGGACAGACCTTCGCCCTCCTGCTCGGCGGCATCGACCTCTCGGTCGGTCCGCTCGCCGGCTTCCTCGTCGTGGTGGCATCTTTCTTCATCCTCGACGAGCGCTCTCCGGGAGTCTGGGCGCTGGGATTCGCAGTGATGTTCGGCTGCGCACTGGCCGTCGGCCTCGTGAACGGGACACTCATCCGCTTTGCGCATTTCACGCCCGTGGCCGCCACCTTGGTGACCTACATCGCGCTCGGGGGCCTCGCCTTCACACTTCGAGACGCACCCGACGGATACATCGCGACATCCGTGACCGACTTCATCTCGAAGAAAGTCGGCCCGGTGCCGCTCGCATTCGTCGTCTTCGTTCTCTGCGCCTTGCTCCTCGAGGTGGGACTGCGGAGATCGCGTTGGGGTCTGCGTCTCCGCGCGGTCGGATCCGACGAGGAATCAGCTCGGCGCGTCGGCGTCCCGATCAACCGCACGGCGATTCTCGGGTACGTGGGCGCTTCACTCCTCACGCTGCTGGGTGCCGTCGTGCTCCTCGCGCAAATTGGTGTCGGTGACCCCGGACAGGGCACCGGGTACACGCTGACGTCGATTACTGCCGTCGTGCTCGGCGGCACGAGTCTGCTCGGCGGCCGAGGCACGTTCATCGGCACGCTCATGGGCGCCGGGCTCAGCGTCCAGGTGCTCAACGCAACCACGTTCCTGAGCCTCAACCAGCAGTGGCAGTACATCTTCCAGGGGCTCTTGATCGTGGCGGCAGCGCTCATCTACAGCCAGGTGCGACGGAGCGGCGTGCGCACATCGGGTGACCAATGACCCCACTTGGCGTAGCGATGGAGCGCGTGAGCGCGCGAGTCACCATCCCGGTCGTCAGGTCGTCCGAGTGACGAGTCTCCAACGTGACGGTTGCCAGTGTCTCGGAAACGTTGTCGGGCATGGGACGTCGCCTTCGCGAGGTTCGACTCGAACGTGGGATCAGTCTGCGCGAGCTCGCACGGAGACTCGAGCTCTCTCCGAGTGCCGTCTCGAAGATCGAGACGGGCAAGATGCAGCCGTCGGTGCGCACCCTCCACGCGTTGGTCGCCGAGTTCGACCTGAGCGTCGACGAGGTGTTCACCGAGCAGCGCTCGCCGTCCACGCATTCAGCCCTCGCACCTCGGCCTTGGTTCGTGGTGCAGCGTGCGGAAGACCGACCGGCCGTCGCCCTGGCCTCCGGTGTCGTTCTGGCGCGCCTGATGTCCTCGATCGGCGAGGCCGCCGACGTCGTCGAGGCGACGTACGCGCCCGGCGGCTCCGCCGTGCCGTCGTCCTCGCTCGCTCGCGCCGACGGCCATCAGTTCGGATACATCCTCAGCGGTGTGCTGCAGGTTGTCCTCGGCGCCGACAGCGTCATGCTCTCGGCCGGCGACTCGATCACCCTCCTGTCGTCCGGGCCCCACCGGCTCGTCAACGACGGCCCCGAGCACGTCCGAGCGATCTGGATCGTACGAGGCGGGCTCGGTCTCGACCTCGGCCCGGCCGACCACGGGGGTGAAACGCGGTGAGTGGCACGCGCGCTCATCGCCGGCGTGACGGGCATCAGCGGGGGAAACCTTGCACGCCGTCTGCTGTCGGACGGTTGGCACGTCGCGGGACTCTGCCGTCACCCGGACGGCCTCGACGAGCGAATCACAGCGCTCGTCGCGGATCTCGAGGACGCCGACGCAGTTACCGCAGCGGTGCGCGGCACGGCCCCGACGCACGTCTTCTTCACCACCTGGTCGCGTCGCGCCACCGAGAAGGAGAACTGCGACGTCAACGGACGCATGCTCCGGAACCTCCTCGATGCGGTCGCGGCCGAAGAGTCGGTCCGCCATGTCGCGCTCGTCACTGGGCTCAAGCACTACCTCGGCCCCTTCGAGGCGTACGCCAAGGCGCAACCGGATACACCGTTCTCCGAGGAGCAGCCTCGCCTGCCGTTCGAGAACTTCTACTACGTCCAGGAGGACGTCCTGTTCGCGGCCGCCGAGCGCGATGGATTCACCTGGTCGGTGCACCGACCACACACGTTGATCGGTTGGGCGATCGGGAACGCCATGAACATGGGAGTGACGCTGGCGGTCTACGCCGCGATCTGCCGAGAGACCGGCCGTGGCTTCCACTTCCCGGGCTCGCGCGAGCAGTGGGAGGCGATTACCGACGTCACCGACGCCGGTCTCCTTGCCGACCACTTGGTCTGGGCGGCGACAACGCCGGCGGCCGCGAACCAGGCCCTCAACATCGTCAACGGCGACGTCTTCCGTTGGCGCCGGTTGTGGCCGCGGCTCGCTGCCGCCCTCGGGGTCGAGCCGGTTTCGTTTCAGGGCGAGCCGTCACCGCTCGAGCGGCAGATGGTCGACGCCGAGGAGATCTGGCCGGAGATCGTGCGTCGTCACGGCCTCCGCGACGTGCCCGTCGAGCGGCTGGCCTCGTGGTGGCACACGGACGCCGACCTGGGGCGCACGATCGAGACGTTCACCGACATGGGTCGCAGCCGGCGTCTCGGCTTCCTCGGTGTTCGCGATACGGAATCGTCCTTCCTGGATCTGTTCGCGCGGTTGCGGGCGGAGCGGATCGTTCCGTGACCGACCGCATGCCCGAGAAGCGTGGCCCGTCGACCGATAACAGGGTGGTGAGCGTGCGCGCGCTTCGCTTCCACCAGGCACGAGATCTCCGAATCGAGGATGTCGCCGAACCCCCCGAGCCGAGGGCCGACGAGGTGGTGGTCAGGGTCGCAACCTGCGGCATTTGCGGCACGGATCTGCACGAGTACGTCGCGGGCCCGATCGTCACTCCGTTCGAGCCGCACCCCCTCACAGGCGCGCAAATCCCGCAGATCCTCGGTCACGAGTTCGCCGGGGACGTCGTTGCGACGGGTCGAGATGTCAGCCGCGTCGCCGAGGGCGACCGCGTCGCCATCATGCCTCTCGCCTACTGCGGCGACTGCGCGTATTGCCGGCGCGGGCTGCAACATCTCTGCGCGGTCATGGCCTGCGTCGGCCTCTCGCATGCGTGGGGCGGGATGGCCGAGCTCGCGACCGTGGCGGAGTACCAGGTCGTTCGCCTCCCGGATGCAGTGACCCACGCCCAGGGGGCGCTGATCGAGCCGACGGCGGTCGCCGCCTACGGCGTCGAACGCGCGGGAGTTGGCCCGGGTGACCGAGTCCTGATCACGGGCGCCGGGCCGATCGGTGCACTCGCGGCGCTCTGCGCGCGCTCGGCCGGAGCGTCGACCGTGTACATCTCGGAGCCGAATGCCGCACGACGGGAGCGAGCGGCATCGCTCGGAGTCGCAACGGTCCTCGATCCTACGTCCGTCGATCTTCCTGCGTACCTTCGCGAGCAGAGTGACGGGCTCGGCGTGGACGTCGCGATCGAGTGCTCGGGCCATCCGGCCGGGTTCTCGGACGCCGTTCGGTCGCTCCGTCGGCGCGGCACGCTTGCCCAGACGGGGCTCTTCGTCGGCGAGGCAGTCGTCGAGCCGATGCTCTGGGCCCTGAACGACCTGACGATCGTCGGAACGTGGTGCTACTGGGTGTACGACTTCGATCGGATCGCGGCCCAGATCGCCGCCGGCGACCTGCCCGTCGAGCGAATCGTCACGCGGACGGCCCGGCTCGATGACGCGCCCGACGTCTTTGCGCAGCTCGCGTCGGGCAAAGCCGACGAGATCAAGGTGTTGATCGACCAGTGAGGAGTGGCTCGAGATGAAAGCACTCGTGTTCGAGCAGCCGCAACGTGCAGCGGTTCGCGACATCGACGTCCCTGAGATCGCGGCAGACGAAGTACTCGTACGCTCCCGGAACGTCGGGATCTGCCACTCGGACTTCGAGCTGTACGAGGGCCGGTACATCATCCCGATCAGCTACCCGATCATCCCGGGGCACGAGTGGTCGGGCGAGATCGCGGAGGTCGGAAGCCTTGTGACCACGCTCGCGGAGGGTGACCGCGTCGTCGGCGAATGTGTTGTGAACAACGGCGACGACCACTTCGGATTCTCGATCAGCGGGGCGGACGCCGAGTACTTCGTGGCAAAGGCGTCCTGGCTCCACCGTATTCCCGACGAGCTCTCGTTCAGTCAGGGGGCTTTCGTCGAGCCGTTCTCCGTCGCGTACAGCGCTGCGGTCGCAGCGAACGGCATCGACGCGAGCGACGAGGTAGCGGTCATCGGCGGTGGGCCGATAGGTCTCCTCTGTGCGCTCGCAGCCTCGACGATGGGTGCTGCGGTCACGCTGATCGAGCCGCAGGCGCATCGTCGCGCACTCGCTCTCGAGATCGGTGTGAGAGCGGTGATCGACCCGGCCGCCGGCCCCCTTCCGGACCAGGCGTCTGACGCAACCGCCGGACGCGGGTTCGACGTCGTCATCGAGGCCGCCGGGGCCCCCGCCGCGATGGCGAGCGCCTTCCCGATCGCGGCGCTCGGCGGACGCGTCGTCCTGGTGGGCATCGACGTCGGTGGCACGGCGCCCGTCGAGATCGGGCTCGTCCAGTCGAAGGCGCTCCAGGTCCGGGGCATCATCGGCTCGGCCGGGTTGTGGCCACGAACCATCCGCTTCATGGCGACCAGCGGCCTCGACCCGACCCCGCTCCTCAGCGCGACGTTCCCGCTCGGGGAGGGCACCGCCGCTCTCGACGCCGCCCGCGACACGAGCCGCAACGTCAAGGTCCAGATCGAGTGTTGAGCGGATGAGAGCGGCTGTCTTCCACGGCCCGCGCGATGTCCGGATCGAGGCCGTCGCCGACCCGACGCCGTCCGCAGGCGAAGTCGTCCTCGAGGTGACCCGCGCGGCTATCTGCGGCACGGACGCTGCGGAATGGGATCACGGCCCGGTTCTCTGTCGATCCGGGGTGATTCTCGGGCACGAGTTCGTGGGGCGCGTGGTCGACCTCGGCAAGGACGTCACCGCCTTCCAACGGGGCGAGCGGGTCGTTTCCGGTGCGGGCATCTCGTGCGGGCACTGCCGCTGGTGCCTCAGCCACCGGACGAACCTATGCGCCGAGTACCGGACGCTCGGGCTTCAGGTCGACGGCGGGCTCGCGCGGTATGTGACGTCTCCCGCCGACATCTGTCGCGCCGTGCCCGACGCATGCGACGACGACGCGGCTGCCATGGCGCAGCCGCTCGCCGTGGCCCTGCACGCCCTCTCCCGAGTCGGGCAACGTGCGGACGACCTCGTCGCCGTGATCGGAGTGGGCGGCATCGGCTCGTTCGTCGTCGCCGGCGCATCACGCCGTGCGGAGCACGGCCGCGTCGTCGCGGTCGACATCGACGACGAGAGGTTGGCAACTGCCTCCGCGCTCGGAGCCCAGGAGATCGCGAATCCGACGGGGCACGACCTCGCCGAGCTCCTGCTCGAGCTGAGCGATGGAGTCGGATTCGACATCGTGATCGAGGCAAGCGGGGCGCCGCACGCACCCGCCGCGGCGGTTGCCGGTGCGCGCCGCGGGGGACGTGTGCTCCTCGTCGGACTGCACAGCGCGCCTCGGGTGATGGACCTCACGGCGATGATCGTGCGCGAGATCGACATCGTCACGACGGTCGCGCACGTCTGCGACTCCGACATTCCTGCCGCCCTCCAGCTGCTGGCCGACAGCGACGTCGCCTCTGTCACGGCCGGTCCGCGGATTGCACTCGACGAGCTCGTGGAAGAAGGGCTACGCCCACTCGCCGAGCAGCGCGCGACGGGCAAGATCCTCGTGTCGCCCGCGCTCTAGGCTCGGATCATGCCGGGTGGTCGTCGACGTAGCGCACATACCCGGCCTCGTCGAGATTCGCGGCCCCCGCGTAGCCCCAGATCATGAAAACCGGCTCGTCGCCGGTGTTCTCGAACCCGTGATAGTCGTTCTTCGGAACGAAGACGACCTCGCCGGGCCCGAGCTCGACATCTGCGTCACCGACGCGCGCGACCCCTCGACCCGACACGAGGTACTCGAACTCCTCCGCGTTCGGGATGGCGGTGAATATCGTGCTTCGAGCCCGGGGGGAACACCGTGATTCCGAACACGGAGTGCTCGGCGCCGACCGTCTCACGCGTCAGCAGCCAGCGCACGTCCATGTCCACCCAGCCGTCCTCGGCGCGCAGTGCCGCATCGCTCGACGTCGTGTCGAAGCCCTTCTTCATTGGATGCTGGGCGACACGGCGAATAGTCTCGGACATCTTCTCCCAACCTCCCAGTCGCTTTGGAGGTGTTCATGATATGTGAACACACGAGCAGACGTGTTCACCTTGACGGGTCACCGTGGACTCGAAGTCGCCGGCGACCAGGCCCCATCACCCTACGATCGCGAGAGGGGTGGGGTACGGTGGGCGACCGTCGGTCCCCCGCGTGCGCGCGCGTGCGCGCGATAGAAAGTGACGCATCTTTGCGACGCGGGGCCTCCGACCAGGCCCCACTCCGATCACGATCGCGAGGGGGGTGGGTACCCCTCTACCCGGCCCTGCCTCGCGCGTGCGCGCGTGCGCGCAAGAGAAAGTGGTGGGCGCGGCCGCGCGCCGCCGCTTCTGGCACGTGACTGGTGCCTGCGTGGCCGGGGGAGGGGTGCCCTGCACCCGACCCGCAACCTCGCGTGCGCGCGCGAAGGGAAGTGGTGGGCGCGTTGGGGACGCCCGCTGCTCTACGCGTGTCGTCGTTGCGCCGGCCGGGCGTCAGGGGAACCGGTCTCCTAGCGGCGGACGATCTTCAGGGCGACGGTCGCGCGGTTCTGGATGCCTGCGGCGTCCACGACGTCAACCTCGAGCGAGTACGACCCCGCCGTCTTCGGCTTCCCGACGATCGTTCCGTCCCCGCGAACTCGGAGCGGGGCCGGCAGACCCTTGACCGTCAGGCGGTACGGCGGGGTGCCACCGCTGATCCGGATCCGGTCGACGTATCGCCTGCCGGTACGCGCCCAGCGGAGCGGCCCACCGACGGTCAGCATCGAGCCGCCCTCTGCGCAGGCGGCCCCACACGCGTCGACCACGAGCGGCCGGAGGAACCGCGTGAACGCCTCGCCACCATCCCAGTTCATGTGGATCCCGTCCGCGAACCAGTCGTCGTGATCGCGGCTCGCGAGCTCCCAGTCGCCCACCGCAAGCTGCGGCCAGCGCTTGCGCGCCTCACGAATCTGGTCGTTGATATCTGCCCACATCGGGCGACGCTCGCGGAGCGTGATCCAGACCACCTGGTCGACACCGGCGTCGACCAGCGCGCGCATGACGCGATCGATACCGGCCGCGAACCCGCTCGGCGTGTCGTTGTAGCCGACGTCGACTACGGCGACCTGTCCCAGCGCCGGGCCGAGGTCTCGGATCGCATCGAGCGCGCTCGGCGGCCGCTCGCCGTCGTACACGCACCCGTCGGTGACAAGTCGTCGGCACGTCTTGATGTCGACCCGGAGGTCGATCCCCCGGCCGAGCTCGTCGCGCGCATGGCGCTGCCAGAAGAGGACGCCGCCAACCGAGTCGGCGACGAGCGTCACCCGCGGCGCAGCTGTCACGGCCGCGCCAGAGGCCCCCCACCCCAGGAGCACGGCGAGGGCGGTCGTGGCGAGCAGGGCTCTGGACGGCGTCAGCATCGTCCGATCCGGATTGTGCAAGGACGAAGACGTGAGCGACGAGCCGTTCATCTCGACGGCCGACAACCCCGGCGTGTCATTCAGCTCCGACCGGAACGAGTTGAGCCGGACGTCGGGAGGAGTTCCCCGCCATCGGTCACCCGATCCGAGTCTCGAGTCGATGGATACCCGGTCTCACGTGCGCGCGTATGCGCGCGAGAGGAGAGGCGGGCGTTCGGGACGCCGACGAGCAGGTGCAGGTCGCCCATGTCTCTCGCGTGGTGAGCCTGAACACCCAGGGGCTCGAGCCGGTGTCCACCCATGACCTCCGCCATTCCTACGTGTCCCGCCTGATCGCCAACGGCATCGACCCGGTGACGGTCGCCGCACTCGCGGGAGACAAGGTGGAGACGATCCTCCGCGTGTACGCGCACGTCTACCAGACGGCACAGCAGGGCGACCTCCGGGCTCGCATCGCCGCAGCAGGCCAGTAGCCAACCCAGCTGATCGGCTCCAGAGGGATGCCAGCCCTACTCGTCGGGAGATCGGCGGCGCGCCTGGTCGGAACGGTCCGTGTCGTCTGTCTCGCCCGCCTCGGTCGCTGGACCTCCGCCAAGGAGTGCGATGGTGAGCGCGGGGTCGGCCGGAGACCCCCGCCATCCCTGAGGGTTCTCGGTCTTGTTGGGTGTTGGTCCTTCAGTCATCCGAGGTGTCCGTTCCACAGAACGCAGAAGAGCCGCCACCGGATTTTGGGAAAGTTAGAACCCATTTCGCCCTTCTGACAGAGTCTCGAGCTGTGGAGCGGCCCTTCGGGGCCGCTTCTTGTTGGAACGGGAGCGAATCTCCAGCAATGCTGGGTGAAACTCTGGGTTAGGACCTATCTGGGGGCTTCCTGTCTCCATCCGGGCAAACAAAAAGGCCCCGTTTCCAGGGCCTTTAGGAGTGGAGCGTGCCGGGCTCGAACCGGCGACCCCCAGCTTGCAAAGCTGGTGCTCTCCCAACTGAGCTAACGCCCCGGAGCTTGCATTCTAGCGGGGTCGCCGGTTCCCTCGACTTCGCGAGAACGGGTTGTGGCTACAGAAACGGCCTCCGTGGCTACACCTGGCCTCCGAGATGCGTCACTGACGAGCACACCTCCCTCCCTGATCGAGGAGGCCGTCGAGGCTGCCCGCGAGGCGGCGCGGCTCTGCTCCGAGGACGAGCAGCGTCGCGACGAGAACGACTCTGCGAACATCTCGGCCAGTTGTCCACTGATGTCCCCGAGGATGTTCTCCGCGAGCTTTCCCGTCGCGAGCCGATCTTCCACGGTCCAGCGTGGCCGACAGAGCGTGAGGCTTTGGAGGCGCTGGTCGCGCGCGACTTCTGGGAGGTTGGCGCGTCGGGCAGGCTCTATAGCCGGGACGTCGCCCTCGACTCAGTGAGCACGCGAGCCGCCGACCCGGCTGACGAGTCGTGGCAGACGAGCGACTTCGACCTGCTCACGCTGGCGAACGACACCTACGCCGTCAGGTATGCCCTGCGACAGGGAGGTCGGCGCACGCGCCGGGTGACCATCTGGCGGCGCGGCGAAGGCCAATGGCAAGTGCTCTACCACCAGGGCACCGTCGTCACTGACGACGCGTAGCCGCGCCCAAAACGAGTCGCGTCGGGCGGCGGGACGGCGCTGAGTTGGGCGCGGAACGACGGGCTCCTGCTGCTCGCCCTTCAGGCGCGGGTCGAGGAGCGCCTCGCCGTGCTCGCGGCCTGAGTCAGAATCCTGCCCGTGGGCGGTCTCCGCTTGCGGATTCGCTGGTATTGGCTCCCCGCGGCCATCCTTTTCTCCGTGGGTGGCTGGTTTCGTTGGGGCTGGTGGGTGCTGCTCATGATTGGCGGCGGCCTCGCGCTCGCCGTCTTTCTTGAGTGGAGAGCCGCACGTCGGCGCCAATCGAGCACGCGATGACCCGGCGGGTGCCCGGTGCGGAACTCGTGCCGCGGCATTACTCCAGCAAGCGCGGCGCTGGCGGGACGTCGCTGTCGGGCAGGCGCGGCTCCCGCCAGTCGACTGCCACGACCTGCGCCACTCGCTCGCGGCGAACGCCTTAGCGCTCGGGCTGGCTCCAACGGAGGTCGCTCGGTTGCTTCGTCACGCCAACCCGGCGATCACGCTCGCGGTGTAACGAGGACGAAGAGGAGGACGAGTAGCCGCCGCGCGCCGCTACGTCGAGCGCCGCCGGTAGATAGAGGCCCGCCAGTGTGCGGGCCTTCGTCGTTCTGGAAGAGTTCACACACCCGAGCAACACAGACAAGGAGACTCGACCATGCCGCAGCGGTACCTGATCTCGTTCGACGACGGATCGATGGATCACATCCCCGAGGAGGACTGGCCGACGGTCGGTGAGGCGTCGCACGCGGTGGTCCGGGAGATCAAGCAGGCGGGCGCTTGGATTTTCGGCGGCGGGGTCGTGCGTCAGCAGGCGAGCATCGTGTCGACCGACGGGTCGGTCGCTGACGGCCCCCTCCCGGAGACCAAGGCCGTGGTCGGCGGCTTCTCGATCATCGAAGTCGCCTCACGCGACGAGGCGCTCGCCTGGGCGGCCAAGATCGCCGAGTCCTGCCGATGTGCCCAAGAGGTACGCGAGATCGGGTACGACCCGGAGTCCTGAGGCCCAGACCGGAGCAGCTCGACCAGCGACCGCCGCCTCCGGGATCAGGATCACACGGCCGTTCTGGGAGGGCGTCGACGCCGTCGACGGGGAGCCGAGAATGCTCCGCCCGGAGACGCCGACGGGCGTCAAAGCCGTCGAGATCCCGTGGCTACACCGTGGCTACACCAACCCCCTCTGAACGGGAGAGCGGACTCTAGCCGCGGCGGCGGGTGATCCACCTTGCGCGGGAGCGCAGAGCGGGGACGGTTGCGCGGGCGGCGGGCTCGTCAGAACGCCGCGGGAGCGATGCCGACGCCCCATGACAGGAACACGGCGGCGGCCAGCAGGGCCGTGAGCGCGAACGAGATGGCGACCGACTTCACCTGAACGACGGTACGCCGACCGCTCGCTCGGCGGCCCATACTCCGGGCCAAACCTGCCTAGCCTCGGGGCTAGCACGAGCGCTCCCGACCGGACGGCGAGACGGCCGTGCATCCGCTCGACTGGCGTCCCGTTCACCATGTCGGATTCCTCGACCCAACCAAGCCCAACGACGCCCACGAAGTGAGAGGAGCGAGATGTCCGCATTCATCATCACCCGCATCCAGGTCGGCGACTACGACACCTGGCGGGCGCTGTACGACCGGGACGTGCCGCGGGCGCGGGAGAACGCGACCGTGCAGCGCGTCTTCCGGCGCGTCGACGACCCGAACCACGTCTTCGTCTTCCTGGAGTTCGCGTCGGTCGAGGACGCGGAGGAGGCCGGTCGACGCCTCGAGGCGTCGGGCGTCCTCGATCGGTTCGAGGACCGGCACGGGCCGAACGTCGTCGAGGAGGTGGGCGCCTCGGGCTGACGTGCCGCGGCGTGCGGCGTCAGCGGTCGCGCGGGCTCACGGCGGCGCCCACCCGGACCGTGCCCGGGAAGACGACGGCGCCGAAGACGCCGAGCGGCAGCGGCTCGACGCGTCCCTCGGGGCGGTAGCGCGCGAGCGTGCCGAGGGTGTCGAGGTCGGTGACGCCCGTGTCGGGGTGGTGCGACGTGACGACGCACCGGCCGACATCGCCGTGGATCACGATCTCGGCGGAGCCGACGCGGACGCGGCGACCGATCCAGTCGTCTTCTGCATGGGCCGGCACCCCGTCGAGCTCGAGGAGCATCCGGAAGCGGCGGCCGTCGACCGGCCGGTCGGCGCCGGCTTCCTCGCGTAGCCGCTCGAGCGACCCGCGCGAGACGAGCGACACGACACCGCCGTTCGCGCCTCGGTCGGTGGCGTGCGACTCCGACCAGAGGAGCCGCAGGCGCCGGCGGGCGTAGGCGGAGATCGCGTCTTGCCACGGGCCGACGACCGCCCGGGACGGATGGGGACGGCCGTAGAGCTCGATCTCCAGCGGCCGGCCGAGCTCGACGGCGCCTGCGACGACCGCCCCGTCGGGAAACGTGAGCGCGAGCTCGCGGGTCTCCTCGTCCCACGCGGGCCGGACCAGCACGAGCGGGCCGTCGCGCTTGTTGTTGTACAGCCGCCCGTCCTCGTCGACGAGCAAGAACCGCCGGTCGCCGCGGACGCCACCAGGGGTGAGCTCGACTGACTCCGGGTGGGTGAGCCCGAGCGCCTTGATCGGCGCGATCGAGATCCGGGAGACGACGCCCGTCACGCCGCGACTCTAGTCACGGGGCGCTCCCGCCCTGCGACGCCCACCCGCGGCCGGCGCCGCACGCCGGCCGCGGTCCCGAGGTGTCAGATCGTGGCGCGGCGGTGGTGCGGCCGCCCCGACCAGAGGGGGCCGGGCGGGCCGCCGAAGCGCCCGTACGCCCGAGGCGGGCCTGCGCCATTGACGAGGTCGGTGGCGCGCTCCTTCGCGGTCTCGAGAATCGTGTCCGCCTGCTTCTGCGTGAGGCGGCCGGCCGCGACCGCGGCATCGAGCTCCCTCTTCTCGTCGGCGACGAGGGCGGACACCAGGCCGTCGACCGACTTGCCCTTCGCCTTCGCGACCTCGGCGAGCGTCTTGCCGCCGGCGAGCTGGGTCCGAAGCTCGGCTTCGGTGATGCCGAGGTAGCTCGCGGCCGCGTCGAGGTGGCCGAAGCGGTGGATGATCCCCGGCCCGTCGCCGCGATGGCCGAATCCCATACCGAAGCCGCCGAGGATCGGGTAGTCCTCCGCCTCGATGCGCTTCTTGAGCGCGTCGCCCTGCTCCTTCGTGAGGCGCCCCGCGGCCACCGCCGCGTCCACGCGGTTCTCGAGAGCCTTCTTCAGCGCGCTCGAGAGCTTGGCCGGGGTGACCCCCAGCTGCTTCGCGGCGTCGTCGACCACCGCCTTGCTCTCCTCCTGCGGTGAGCCGCTCTTCGAGGCCGCGATCGCGGCGCCGCCGCCGGCGACCGCGAGAGCGGCTGCAGCGGCTATCAGGATCTTCCGTCTCATCGAATCTCCCCTCTGGGTCGGGCTACGCCTCACATTGAGCCAGCCCAACGTGGGATTTCGCTGAGAAAGGGCTGTGCGCTTCAGCCCGTCGGAGGCCGGCGGGTGCCTTCCTGCTCGAGCTTGCGGAACCCACCGCTGAAGCCCTGCGTCTGGCCGAGGGCAGTGCGCTGCGTCTCGAGCTTGCGGAGGCGCGCTTCGAGCTCGCGCACGTCGGGACCACCCCAGCCGTCCTCGCGCTCGTCGAGATCGCGCTCGCGCTGCGCGAGGAGTTGCTCGCGCGCCGCGATCGCATCGGAGTGGTCTGCGAGCTCGCGGCGCGTTCGGAGAAACGCCTCCTCGGCCGCGCGAAGCTCGTCGAGACGGGCGTCGATCTGCGCGAGGCGGACCGCGTCGGGATCGGGCGGGATCCGCTCCCGCTCCTCGATCGCGCGTTCCCGCTCCTCCAGCTCGGCGAGCCGTGCGTCGATCTGCCTCGCCCGGGCGTCGAGCGCCGCCTCGCGCTGGGCCAGCGCGGGGTCGCCGTTCGCCGAGCCCCCGTCGCGGTGTGCGGCCCCGGAGGCCAGCGCAGCCTCTCGGGCTGCGACCGCACGCTCGCGCTCTCCGAGCGCCGCGGCGCGGTTCGCGATGCGGTCCGAGGCGGGATCGACGCGTGGCGGCAGCAGCACAGCCGGCGCCTGGCCCGCCTGGACGCGGGCAATCGCAGCGCGCAGCTCCTCCTCCCTCTGCTTCACGGCGCCGACGCGCTCGGCCAGCTGGCGCTTCAACGTCTCGAGTGCGGCACGTTGCTCGGCCAGCGCCTCGCGTTCCTGCGTGACGGGATCATCGCTGTCGGCGCGGCGTACGAGCACGTGCACATGGTACGGCGAACCTGCCGCGTTCCCTGCAGGAACGCAGTTCGCCGGAGCTGCGCCGTGGCTCTCAGGCGGCGCGCTCGAGCCGCTCTTCGGCGCGTGCCCGCCGGACGATCTCGTCACGCTCGCCGAATCGGATCCTGGCCCGCTCGGCTCTGATCATCGCCCAGAGCTCGTCCAGGCGCGCGTCCAGCTCCTTGATCTCTTCCACCACCGCCGGGTCGCGTCCCTGCGACAGCGAGTTCCAGAGCCCGACGCGCCGCTCGCTCAGCTCTTCGATCTCAGTGTGGTACAGCGAGATGATGTCCATGGTCGAAACAACGATCGTTCGGTCTCGAACATTCCCATGTCGAACGATCTCTAACCACGCCGGCCGAAGAGATACATCCCGATCACGAGCGCCCCGACGGCGAGCGCAGCCCACGTGACCACCCCGAGGAAGGTCGTCATTCGTACCCCAGCTCCGCGAGCCGCGCCTCGTCCAGCCCGAAGTAGTGGCCGAGCTCGTGGAGGACGGTGATCCGAATCTCGTCGCGAAGCTCGTCCACCTCGTCGAAGTCGGCCTCGAGCGGCCGCCGGAAGATCGCGATCCGGTTCGGCAGCTCGCCGGGCGCCGGCCCGCCTTCGGTCAGGGGGACCCCCTCGAAGACGCCGTACAGGTCGGGGTCGTGCGGATCCTCGTCCTCGATCACGACGGCGACGTTCCGGAGGCCTGCCGCAATGTCGGGCGGCAGGCTGTCCAGCGCCTCGCGGACGACGTCGTCGAACCTCATCGCACCGTGAGCGCGAGCACGGCCTTGTAGACGTGGAGGCGGTTCTCGGCCTGGTCCCAGACGAGCGAGCGGTCCCCGTAGAGGACGTCCGCGGTGATCTCCTCGCCGACGTGTGCGGGTAGGCAGTGGAGCACGATCGCGTCCGGCGCCGCGGCTGCGAGCTTCCCGGCGTCGATGCGGTACGGGTCGAGGTCGCGGAGCCGCCGCTCGTGCTCGTCCTCCTGGCCCATGCTCGTCCAGACGTCCGTGTAGAGCACTCGGGCCCCGGCGACCGCCTCGGCCGGGTCGACCACGACCTCGATGCTCGCGCCGCTCTCCGCCGCGTCCTCCCGGCACGAGGCGACGACGGCAGGGTCGGGAAGGTAGCCCTCCGGTGAGGCGGCGACGAGATGCATCCCCGTCCTGGCGGCCATCCGCATCAGCGAGTGGCAGACGTTGTTGCCGTCACCGAGATACGCGACCCGGACGCCCTCGAGCGTGCCGAAGCGCTCCCGGATCGTCATCGCGTCGGCCAGCGCCTGGAGGGGATGCGACGTGTCGGTGAGGCCGTTGACGATCGGGATCGTCGCGTGCTCGGCGAACTCGTCGACCTCCGACTGGTCGAACGTGCGGATCGTGATCGCGCTCAGGAAGCGCGAGAGGACGAGCGCGGTGTCGCGCGTCGACTCCCCGCGGGAGAGCTGGAGATCGGCGGCGGGGACGTAGAGCGCCATCCCGCCCAGCTCGGCGATCCCCACCTCGGAGCTGATCCGTGTGCGCGTCGACGGCTTGCGGAAGATGAGGCCGACCGTCCGGCCCGGCAGGATCCGCAGCTCACGACGGCGCGCGCGCTCGACCTTGAGCTCGTCCGCGAGGTCGAGAGCGGTGCGGAGCTCGACTGGGCTCCAGTCGGCGACCCGCGTGAAGCTCCGGCCCTTGAGTGTGTCGGGGATGCCGGCCACGGCGCGATCGTACTCTCCCGAAACTTGCTAATGGACCCAGCAGATTATATACTCGTATCGTTAGAACTTCGTGCAAGGAGGAGACATGGCGACACTCGTACGTTGGGAGCCCTTTCGCGACATCGCGCAGATGCAGACCGAGATGGGCCGACTCTTCGACGGGCTCTTCGAGAGCCGAGGCCGCGGCTCCGAGGGGTGGATCCCCGCGCTCGACGTGTGGGAGACCGGGACCGACATCGTCTACGCGTTCGATCTGCCCGGGCTCACGGAGAGCGAGATCTCGATCGAGGTCGCGGACGACATGCTGACCGTCACGGGCGAGCGGCGTCGGGAACTGGAGGAGCAGGGTGAACGCTTCTTCCGCTTCGAGCGACGTCATGGTTCGTTCTCGCGCGCCGTCGGCCTGCCCGCCGGAGTCGACGACTCGAAGATCGCCGCGTCCTACGACAACGGCGTCCTCGAGGTCCGGGTGCCGAAGCCCGAAGAGGCAAGGCCGCGGAGAATCCAGCTCGGCTCGGCGCCTGCCGACGTCGACGCATCCGCGAACTGACCCCGACTCCCGAGGCCAACCATCCCGGAGGCGGCGCCCGCGCCGCCTCCGGCCGTCCCGGCCGCACGCGAGGGACGGGTGACGATCAGCGTGAACGGCCCGGGCGGCCCGGCGAGCACGCCGCGAGCGGCGAGGCGGCGCTGACCGCACACGAGGTACGTGAGCCGGCGTGTCGTCGCCCCCGGCCCGCGACGAACAGTCCGTCGCGCGGCGATAGGATCGCGCCATGTCCCGATTCACGGAAGCACTCAACGAGCAGATCGCCTACGAGTTCGGCGCGTCGCAGCAGTACGTCGCCATCGCCGTCCACTACGACGCCCAGACGCTGCCGCAGCTCGCCGCCCACTTCTACCGCCAGGCGGTCGAGGAGCGGAACCACGCGATGATGATGGTGCAGTACCTCCTCGACGCCGACGAGCAAGTCCGCGTGCCGGCCGTGGAGGCGCCGCAGGTCTCGTTCCCCGACGTCGTCGCACCCGTGCAGCTCGCGCTCGACCAGGAGAAGCGCGTCACGGGCCAGATCCAGCAGCTCGCGATCACCGCCCGCGAGGAGGTCGACCTCGTCGCGGAGCAGTTCATGCACTGGTTCCTCCAGGAGCAGCGCGAGGAGGTGTCGTCCATGTCGGCGCTCCTCGACGTCGTCACCCGATCGAAGGACAGCGTGATGCACGTCGAGGACTTCCTCGCCCGCGAGTCCGGCGGCGAGAACCCGCTCGAGTCGGGCGCCCCGCCCGCCGCGGGCGGCGCGCTCTGACGGCGTGACGACGCTCACCGTCAGGACGGAGCGGCAGAGCCAGCTCGTCGACATCACGCGCCAGGTCCGCGAGGCGGTGGCGGGCGAGAGCGGCTCGGCGGTGCTCGTCTACGTCCCGCACACGACGGCGGGCGTGACGATCAACGAGCACGCCGACCCGATGGTCGCGCGCGACTTCGAGATGGCGCTCGAGCGGATCGTTCCGGAGGACTGGGGCTGGCAGCACGTCGAGGAGGGCGAGGAGAACGCGCCGACGCACATCCGCGCCTCGTTCATGGGGCCGAGCGTGCTCGTCCCGCTGGGTGACGACGGGACGTTGGCGCTCGGCACGTGGCAGGGCATCTTCTTCTGCGAGTTCGACGGCCCGCGCGAGCGGTCGGTGCACGTCTCCGTGCTGGCCTAGAGGCCTGCTCAGGGCGCGACGTCGCGCCGTGCGAAGAGGAGGACGCCGGCGACGGCCGCGACCACCCCCAGCGCGACGAGAACGAGCGTGTGCCACGGGTCGAGGCCCTGGCGGAGCGGGTCGCCCGCGACGTAGTGGTAGAAGGGCGAGAGCTTCCGGAACGGCTCGAGCGCGTCGACCAGCGCCGCGAGTGAGTTCACGAGGTACGCGCTCACGGCGAGCGCCACGGTGAGACCCACGGCGAGCGTCTTCCTCCCCGTTCCCGCCGCGAGCATGAACGCGATCGCGCCGTAGGCAATCGCCAGCACGACGAGGACGGCCACCGCGGAGCCGAGGTGGGCGGCCGAGACATGCATCCCGAAGATCCGGGCACCGATCCACAGCGCGAGCCAGAGCACCACGCCGAGGCCGACGACCTCCGCGCACATGGCGGCGAGCTTCTCGAGTGCGATCCGCGTCCGTGAGCGCGGGAAGGAGAGCAGGAGGTCGAGGGTGCCACGCTCTTCCTCGCCCGCGATCGCACCGGCTCCGTTGCCGACGGAAGCAACGAGGAACAGCGCCGGGATCATGAAGGCGAACAGCTCGCTCCCGAGATACCCGGCAGCAGACGTGAAGTCGGCCTGGCCGCCGAACGCGATGAACGCCTTGAGCGCCTCCGGGTAGCTCTCGACGAGCTTGTTCAGATCCGGGTTGTCCCGGATCGTCGGATAGACCGCGACGATCAGCGCGACGTAGCCCGCGAGGCCGAGCGACCAGCCGACGAAGCTCCGGCGGAGGTCGCGGAGCGACTTCGCGAAGACGCTACCGAGCATCCGCCGGCCTCCGGTACTGCTCGAGGAACACATCCTCCAGGTCTGCCTCGTGGCTGTCGAGCGCCTCGACCTCGAACTGCCCGAGCGCCTTCACGAGCGGGTCCGCGGAGCCTTCGAGCGTGAGCCGCACGACCGGCCCGCGGCGTTCCACCTCGTGGACGCCCGGGACGTGACCGAACGCGCCCTCCGGCGGCGGCGTCGCGAAGGTCACCTCGACCCGCGTCAGCGCCCGCCGCCGCAGCGTCTCGACGGAGTCGACGAGCTGGAGGCGCCCCTCGCGGATCAGGGCGACGCGGTCGGCGATGTGCTGCACCTCGGACAGCACGTGGGAGGAGACGAACACCGTGCGGCCGTCCGCCGTCGCCTCGGCGACGAGCTCGTAGACGACCTGCTGCACGAGCGGGTCGAGCCCGGAGGTGGGCTCGTCGAAGACGGCGAGCGCCGGACGGTGCATCAGCGCCTGGACGAGACCGACCTTCTGCCGGTTCCCCTTCGAGAGGGACCGCACCGGCCGGTCGAGCTCGAGCTCGAGCCGTCCGGCGAGCGCTTCGCCGTCACCGATGTCGCGCATCCCACGCAGCGAGGCGAAGTACCGCAGGTGCTCGCGAGCGGTGAGGCGGTCGTAGAGCCGGAGGTCGCCGGGGAGGTAACCGAGGCTCCGTCGCGCCGCAGGCCCCGCGCGCCGCACGTCCGATCCGAAGAGCTCGATTCGCCCCGAGCTCGGACGGATCAGGTCGAGCAGCAACCGGATCGTCGTCGTCTTGCCGGCGCCGTTCGGCCCGAGGTAGCCGAAGACCTCGCCCTCCCCGACCTCGAACGTGAGGTCGGCCACCCCGCGGTCGTGCCCGTAGACCTTCGAGAGGCGGTCGGCGCGGATGACCGGGGCAGGCATCGCGCGAAGGCTACGCGGCTACCCTGGCCCGCATGGCCGCGCCGGTGCACAAGGGAGAGGAGGTCGAGCTCCGGGTCGACTCGCTCGCGTACGGCGGGAACGGCGTCGGGCGACTCGACGGCTTCGTCGTGTTCGTGCGCGGCGGCCTCCCCGGCGATCTCGTCCGCGCGCGGGCGACGAAGGTGAAGCGCGGATTCGCCGAAGCGATCCGTACCGAGCTGCTCGAGCCGGGGCCGGGCCGCGTCGACGCGCCGTGCCGGCACTTCGGCGTCTGCGGCGGCTGCCGCTTCCAGGATCTCGCGTACGAGCGGCAGCTCGACGCGAAGCACGAGCAGGTGCGCGACGCGCTCGTCCGCCTCGGCGGGTTCGACTCGCCTCCGCTCGAGCCGATCCTGCCCGCGCATTCGGTCTACGGCTACCGGAACAAGCTGGAGTACTCGTTCGCACCGGGCGACGAGGGGCTCGTGCTCGGCTTCCACCGCGCGGGTCGCTGGGACGAGGTGATCGACGTCGAGGAGTGCCTGCTCACGACGGACGTCGGGAACGCCGTGCGCGAGGCGGTCGCCGGGTGGGCGCGGTCGGAAGGGCTCGACGCCTACGACCAGGAGACGCAGAGCGGGTATCTCCGGCACCTCGTCGTCCGCGAGGGGAGGAACACGGGACAGCTGCTCGTCATGCTCGTGACCGCGCCGGGTGAGCTGTTCGACACCGACTTCCTCATCGAGACGCTCACCCGGTTCCCGGAGGTTCGCTCGATCCACTGGGCCGTGAACGACCGGCCCGCCGAGGTGACGAACCTGCCGACGAGGCTCCTGTGGGGCGAGGAGTGGATCGAGGAGGAGCTCCTCGGGCTCCGCTTCCGCGTGCGCCCGAACGCGTTCCTGCAGACGAACACCGAGATGGCCGAGACGCTCTACACCCTCGCGCGCGATGCGGCCGCGCTGACAGGAGCCGAGACGGTCTACGACCTCTACTGCGGCACCGGGACCATCGGACTCGCGCTCGCCGCCGACGCCGGCTCGGTGTGGGGCGTCGAGATCTCCGAGGAGTCCGTGGCGTGCGCGATCGAGAACGCGCAGGTGAACGGTGTCGACAACGCGCAGTTCTTCGCGGGCAACGTCGGGCAGTCGCTCGAGGAGCTCGCGGAGCGCGCGGGATCACCGGACGTCGTCGTCGTCGACCCGCCGCGCGCGGGGCTCGCGGGCAAGGCGCTGCGCCGGACCGGGGCTCTCGGCGCCGAGCGGATCGTCTACGTGTCGTGCAACCCCACGACGCTCGCATCCGATCTCGCGGTGCTGCGCGACGAGTACGGCTACGAGCTCGTTCGCTGCACACCGGTCGACATGTTCCCGCACACGCCGCACATCGAGAGCGTCTCGCTGCTCAGGCGTGCGAACGGTTCTGCCGAAGAGCATGATGCCGGTGTCACGGGGGGATGAGCCGACCGGCTCACAACGACGAAAGGTGAAGAAGTGAACGGACGAAGGATCGCGGCCCTGCTCATCGCGGTGCTCGCGCTCGTCGCGGCGGGTTGCGGCGGGAGCTCGAGCGACGAGGCGTCGTCGAACACCGAGACGACGGTCGCCACGGAGACGACGGCGACGGAGGACACGACGGCCACGGAGGACACGACGGCGACGACCGACGACTCCGAGACCAGCACCGGCGTCGACCTCGGGAACCTCTCCGGCGAGTGCGCGCAGTTCGCGGGCATCTCCTCGAAGCTCGCGCAGTCGCTCAGCGGCCAGGACGCGAACATCGAGGACGCGGCGAAGGCGTTCGACGAGATCGCCGACCAGGTGCCGGACGAGATCAAGGACGACTACCAGGTGATCGCCGACAACTTCTCGAAGATCGCCGAGGCGCTGAAGGGCGTCGACCTGACGAGCGGGCAGGCGCCGAGCCCCGAGGCGCTCGCCAAGCTGCAGGAGCTCTCGGCGTCGATGGACTCGGCCGAGGTGCAGCAGGCCTCGCAGCACATCGAGGCCTGGGTGCAGAAGCACTGCTAGAGCCCGACCGTCACGGAGGGGCGCGGCGCGCGCCGCGCCCCTCCGCACGGAGCGAGCGCCAGAGCAGGTCGGCGTTCGGGACGACGAAGCCGAGGGAGATCGCGGGCAGCGCCGGCAGTCCGTTCAGGTCGAGCGCGTAGGTCAGCAGCAGGGTCGCCGAGAGAGCGCCCGCCATGCCGAGCCAGGTCGCGCCGACGCGCAGTCCGTACCGCGCCGACGCCGCGAGGAAGAGCGCGAAGAAGATGACGTCCGGCGGGCCGAGGCGGGCGGCGCCGTCCTCGCCCGGCACCGCGAACGCAACGGCGATCCGCTCGAAGAGGCCCGGCTGCTCCTCGACGACGACCCTCGTAGGGCCGCGGTAGACGGACGCAATGTCGACCAACGGGATCACCGCCGCGACGAGCACGACCCAGCTGAGCGCCTCGAGCATCTGGACGAACCAGAACCCGAAGAGGCAGAAGGCGACGACCTTCGCGACGTTGAAGAGCCCGTCCGCCCCGGCGAGGTCGAGGAACGCCGCGAGCGCTCCGGTCACGAGCGCAGCTCCGAGCAGGTGCCGCTCGCCGGCGAGCGGCAAGAGCAGCCAGGCGACCAGGAAGGTGGCGGGGAAGACGAACACCGCCACGAGCGCGACGTCCCGGCCGTCGGGAACGGCGGGAAGCCGCTCGGCGTAGGCGTCCCAGGCCGCGAGGGCCATGAGGAGCGCGACGAGCGCGGCGGCGCGTCTCGGGCTCAGTACGGCGGGAGCTCGGACCACCAGGCACCGAGCGCCTTGAACGCGTTCCAGAAGCGCGTCTTGGCGCTCTGCTCGTCGAGCGACGCGTCGATGTCCGGCGTCACGAGCGCGTCGATCGTCGGCGTGAGCTCCTGGAGCTCGCCGGTCGACTCGGGGTCGAGCGCCGACGAGAGTGGGAAGTCGAGCGCGTTCACGAAGGCGACCGTCTCGTCGCCCATCGCGACGACGAGCTTCGGCTGGACGATGTGGAGCTCGCGGGTCAGCCAGCCGCGGGCGGCGGCAGGATCCTCGGTGCCGAACTTGAGGCAGTTGGTGCCGTAGACGGCGAGCGGATCGACCGCGAGGCGCTGCAGCGACTTGAGGAGCGCCTGACCCGACCGCCCGAAGAACGCGACGCCTTCTGCGATCTCGGTGTGGACGGGCCGGTACTTGAGGAGGAACACGTCGCCGAGCGGATGGCCGCTGCCCAGGACGGGCACGTGCAGCTCGTCGCCGAGTGCGAGCAGCTCGTCGCCGAGCTCGTTGATCTCGGAGATCGCGCGCCGGAGGTATCGCTCCTGGATCTCGTCGCCGTTCGACGGCTTCGCCGCGGAACGGCCAGAAGCCCGCGCCCGCCGCTCTTCGGGGTCCACCATCGCTCTCTCATTCGTGGGCAGTCGGGGTGCTTCCTCTAGCGCCTCAGCCGCTCCCCACGCGCTCCTTCATCTGAGCGACCCACTTGAGCGACTGGAGCAGCGCCAGCGACTTCGGCCGACGCACCACGGTTGCCGTGCGAAGCGAGAGGAGGAACTCCTCCGGGCCGTCGAACCGCCGCATCCGAAGCGCGCCCGTGCCGACCCCCTGCAGCACGTGGGCGTCCGAGCCGGCGCCCTGCAGGAGGCCGTACTTCCGTGCGAACCGGAGCGCCTCGTCGTTGTACGCATCGAAGAGGAGCCGTGCGTTGTAGACCTCGAGGACGTCGATCTCGGGCAAGTGCCGGTGCAACGTCGCCGGGGCCGGAATCGAGTGCATGCGATCGAACGGGTGCGGCACGTACACCACGCCCTCCTGCTCGCGGATCGCGGCCACGGTGTCGGCGAACGAGAGCCCGCGGGGGATCTCCTCGCGCAGGAAGAGGCCGATCACCTCTCCGTCGCGGTCGGTCTTCACCTCCTCGCCCGGGATGACCATCAGGTCGCGGCCGTGCGCGATCTCGACCGTTTCCAGGGCGCCGCCGAAGACGTTGTGGTCCGTCACCGCGATCGCGCCGAGCCCCTCGGACTCGGCGTGGTCGACGAGCGCCGCCGGCTCGATCGAGCAGTCGTGCGACCAGCGAGTGTGCATGTGCAGGTCGACCACGATCCAGTCGCGGTCCGCGAGCGGCTCGGTGGCGTGGTCGCGCGGTACGCGCTTCCGCCCTTGCGCCTCGAGGTACAGGCGCTCGAGCCGCTCGGCGACGGCCGCGAAGCTCGACGGCGCGACGGCGGCGCGCCGCTTGTCGGCATCGCGCCCGCGGGCCTCGGCGTCCTCGGCGAAGCGCAGAACCGCCGCGGCCGCGAGCTCGGGCTGCTCCTGGACGCCGTGCGGCTCGACGAGCGCGCACCCCGCGGCTGCAGCCTCGTCGCGCAGGCGCCCGAGGCCCTCCGGCGACGGAACGACGACCGCGGCGCCGCGAAGGAGGTCGGCACGGGCGTCGCTTCGCGCGGCGGTGCGGAGGTGGACGCGGTCGCGCAGGCCGTGTGGGATCGACGGACGCGCCGCGAGCGGCGCGGTGCGCAGGAGGATCGCCTCCCAGCCGTCGAGGTCGCGGAGCGCGCGGAGCGCGGCCCTGACCACGGGCAGGCTCCCGGCCGCGGTCTCGACCACGATCAGGTTGTCCTTCGTCGCGGCGGGCGCGAACCGCTCGAGGTCGACCCCGGCCGGGACGACGGTGTACGCGCCGGGGAACCGCGAGGCAGCGCGGTCGGCGACGTCCTCGCCGGTCGCCACGAGCCTGTCGATCCGCGCGAGCAGACGGTCGCGCTGGTTCTTGCGGGGCGGGAAGCCGAGCCGCTCCGGGTCGACGAAGGTGGCGACGGTCGTCGTCCGGGCCTCGAGGAGGGCCACGTAGGCCAGCCCCGGCACGGCCGGGTCGAACCCGTGGACGATGTCGAAGTCCCCGTGCCGCAGCGCGGTCGCGACGTTCGCGCGGACGCCCACGGGGATCCCGACGGCGGCGCGCGGCGAGACGGGAACGGCACGCGAGACTGCGACGACTCCTTCCAGCTCGCCGGTCTGGAGGGCGCGACGGCCCGCGAGGAGTTCGGCCGAGCGGGACGAGGGAGCGAGCACCACGACGGCATGGCCCCGCCCGCGCAGTGCGTCCGCGACGCCGGCGACGTGCTCGTTCGTGTCGTGCGGCACCGACCACGCGTGAGGCGTCACCAGGCAGATCCGAAGCAGCACGGGCCTCGATTGTAGGGACGGGTACCCTCGGCGCGTGAGCGACGTCACCATCACCGTTCGTGCGAACGGCCCCTACAAGATCGTCGGGCCGGTGCGGATCGTCGACCCGGCAGGCGGCGAGTTCGAGCTTCCGGCCGGAGACGCGATCGTCCTCTGCCGCTGCGGCCATTCTCGGACGAAGCCGTTCTGCGACGCGACACACCGGCGCATCGGCTTCGAGGCCGACGACGTCGCCCCGCGCGTCGACGCCGATCGACCGGCCGGATAGGGTCTCGTCGTGCCCGAGGCTCCTCTCGAGGACAGCGGCTCCGGCCTCGCGCCCGTCTCCGACGGCTGGTTCGTGGTGAACGTCCGGGATGCGGAGTGGTGGACGTCGGAGACGTTCGGCTCGGGATGCGGGTTCGAGAGCCGCGAGCACGCGTTTCCGCAGGTCGGCATCAACCTCAGCGTCGTCGAGCCCGGCGAGTCGAACTGCCTCTACCACTCGGAATCGCAGCAAGAGGCGTTCCTCGTGCTCACCGGCGAGTGCACGCTGCTCGTCGAGGGAGAGGAGCGGCCGCTCGGCCCGTGGGACTTCGTCCACTGCCCCGCCGGCGTCGAGCACGTCTTCGTGGGATCCGGCGACGGGCCGTGCACGATCCTGATGGTCGGCGCCAGGACGAAGGACGAGCAGCTCCTCTATCCCGTGTCAGAGCTCGCGGCGCGGTACGGCGCGAGCGCGGAGGAGGAGACGAGCGACGCGAGGCAGGCGTACGCGCCGTTCGAGCGTCCGACGCGCAGCCGGCCGGCGTACTGGGACGAGCTGCCCTGGAGCTCGTCCGGCTAGAGCTGCAGCACCATCTCGTGCTGGCGGACGTCCGCGGTGCCGCCCAGCGCGGCGAGCGCGGTCGAGGCCGGGTGGCCGGCGGGCAGGTTGAGCACGCTGACGGTGTCGCCGAGGCGGCGCACTCCTTCGAGCAGCTGCCGAAGCGGCGCTTCGTCGCCGGCGATCTGGACGACCGAGACGCGGCCGCCGACCACCCGGACGACCGCGGCGGCGCCGGCGACCATGAGGCCGCGCGCATCCGGCGGCCTTCGCAAGCGACGCGTCGTCGCGCTGCCACGGCTCTCGCTCGACGCGGCGCTCGCGGATCCATGCGTGCGCCTCGGCGGCGTCCGTCTCGTTCGCCTCACCCCCCGCGGCGCCGGCGAGCGACCAGACCCCGAGCTCGCGCACGTGCGCGTACCCGAGTTGCTCGTACAGAGCGATCGCGCCGCTGTTCTCCACGATCACCTCGAGCCAGACCCGCTCGACGCCGTGCGAGCGCGCGTTCTCGTGGAGGGCTTGCATCAGCCTGCGGCCGGTTCCGCGCCGCCGCTCCGCGGGAACGACGCCGACGCCGCCGACCCAGGCGTCGGGGCCGCGGAGCCCGAGGTTCGCGAGGCCCACACGCTGGCCGCCCCGAACGGCGATCACCGACGCGGCGCGGTCGAGGTCGCACGTCTCGGTCAGAGAGCGCACGACGGCAGCATCGACCGCGAACGGCACGAGGTACCCCTCGTACGACGCCGTGAAGAGCGCCGCGAGCTCCTCGTCGGAGAGATCCGAGGCCGGCTGCAGCTCGACGTCCGCCACCGTCGGAGCCTAGAAGAGGACGGCCGGCGCCCGTCCGGCATGTGCCTCCGGCCGGCGAGGGAGGCGCCTGGTGTCCGACGGACGTCGGACACCGGGCCACCCACACCTAGGCCTTCGCCGCCGGCTTCGCCTTCTTCTCCGACGCGAGCGCGTTCTGCTTGATGAACCGCTCGGTGTTGTCGCGCGCCTCGCTGTCGACGATCTGCACGGGCGGCGACTTCATGAGGTAGCTCGACGGGGCCTCGAGGGCGCCGGCGATGCCGTTGTTCAGCGCGAGCTTCGCGAGCCGGACGGCGTCGATCACGATGCCGGCCGAGTTCGGCGAGTCCCACACCTCGAGCTTGAGCTCCACGTTGAGCGGCACGTCACCGAACGACGAGCCCTCCATGCGGATGTACGCCCACTTGCGGTCGGTGAGCCAGGGCACGTAGTCGGACGGGCCGACGTGGACGTTGTCCGCCCCGATGTCGTAGTCGAGCATCGACGTGACGGCGTTCGTCTTCGAGATCTTCTTCGACTCGAGCCGCTCGCGCTCCAGCATGTTGCGGAAGTCCGAGTTGCCGCCGACGTTCAGCTGCATCGTCCGGTCGAGGTGGACGCCGCGGTCCTGGAAGAGCGTCGTCAGGACGCGGTGCGAGATGGTCGCGCCGACCTGCGACTTGATGTCGTCGCCGATGATCGGGCAGCCGGCATCCGCGAACCGCTTCTGCCAGTAGGGCTCGCGCGCGATGAAGACGGGCATGCAGTTGACCATCGCGACGCCCGCCTCGAGGATCTGCTCCGCGTACCACTTCGTCGCCGCCTCGGAGCCGACGGGGAGGTAGTTGACGACGACGTCGGTCCCCGTGTCCTTGAGGATCTTCACGACGTCGTCGGTCGGGCCAGGCGCCTTCTCGACGACCTGCGAGAGGTACTTGCCGATTCCGTCGTGCGTCATCCCGCGCGAGACCGTGATCCCCGTCGTCGGGACGTCGGAGAACTTGATCGTGTCGTTCGGGTGCGCCCAGATCGCCTCGGCGAGGTCGACGCCGACCTTGCCCTTGACGACGTCGAACGCGGCGGTGAACTCGATGTCCGAGATGTGGTACCCGCCGAGGTCGACGTGCATCAGGCCCGGAACGGTGTCCTCCGACTTCGCGTTCTTGTAGTACTCGACGCCCTGGAGGAGGGAGTTGGCGCAGTTGCCGACGCCGATGATCGCGACGCGCACCTTGTCCTTCTGGCGCCCGCCGTTCTTGGAGCCGTTCGTGCCGGCCATGAGGTCCTTTCCCTTGCGGTTGCTCTGTGCCGGGACGCCGAGCCCTTCGGCGAGCGCGGCGAGGATGACGTCGTTCGCGTTGGAGTCGCGACGCGACGCCTCCGCCTGGATCTCGTCTCTCAGCTCCGGCGACACCCGGAGCAGGAGGACGGGGCTCGACCCGGCGAGCACCCTGCGGCGGCGCCCGGTCGGGGTGAATGGAACGCCGAGCTCGTCGGAGAGGATTCCGACGGCGACGTCGTTGACGTTGGATGCGCGCCGTGCGGATTCCCGCACGAGCGCGCCCTTCAACGGGGCGGGCATCCTCACGAGGATTCCCGCGCGCTTCTGTGAAGTGCTAGCAGTCAAACTGCTAGCACGCTAGCAGATCGCATTGGGCTTGGCGCCCGTCGCTAGTTGACGGTGCAGCGCGCGTCGGCGCCGAGCACCGAACGCTGTTGTGCGTTCGCCTGGTTGTCCGCTGCGGCGTCGTAGGCGGCGGGCGGGGGCCCCTGCCACATCACGTCCGGGGTCACGCCCGGGCCGATGACGGTCGCGCGGTAGCGCGTCCCGTTGCCGACACCGTGACCGCCGTGCGCGTAGAAGCCGTAACAGAAGCCCCCGCCCGGGGCGTGGGTCAGGAAGCTGTTCTCCCGCTGCCAACCAGGCCCGTACGCGGAGCCGAAGGTGTCGACGAAGATGTTGCGGCCGTAGTCGTCGAGCGGGACGCCGAACCGCGTCGAGCGGAAGCCGTAGACGCCCTGTCCGCGATACGTCAGCCGGCCGTACAGGTGGTGGAAGCGACGGTACGACCAGTCGGTCCAGATCTCGATCGTCGCGACCGGTCCCGACCAGTGCGAGAGCCGGAACTCCCACGCACTTCGCGTGCCGGTCGGCGCGGCGCCGTAGTTCGGAAGCATCCGCTGCCACGCTTGCACCGCCCAGTGCGTCCCGTCCGGCGTCGTGCACGCGGCGACCTTCCAGGCGAGCGGCGGCCCTCGGTAGGCGCCGCAGACGTTGCGGCCGATCGAGCCGCCGTACCGCAGCCGGAACGCCACCTGCGGGACCGACTGGCTCGGGGGCCGGGCGTCGACGGCGCCCCAGGCCAGGAGCTGCCTCGACTGGCCCTCGGAGCGGAAGGAGATCAGAGCGCGGCCCTGCGCGTCGGCCTCGATCCTGACGCCGGTCGCGTCGCGCGCGATCAGTTCCGACGCGCCCGCCTCGGGCGTCGCCACGAAAGCGACGACGACCGTGACGGCCGTGACGATGCAGCTCCGCAGAGGAAGGGTGGTGCTGGCACTGGCCATCCCGACTCCTCTCGACGAGGATTGTGCCACTCTGCGACTCGCAGCGCCCTCGTGGCAATTCGCTCTCGGGAGTATGGACGGCCCGCCCGCTGGACGGGTCAGGCGGGCTCGGCAAGCTCGCGCAGCTGGCGCCGCACGAAGAGCATGCGCTGCACGACCGTCACCCAGGCCATCAGCGCAAGCAGGTAGATGGGCCACTGGAGCCAGCCCCACGGGGCGAGCCCGAGCCCGACCGAGACGATCACGACCCGCTCGAGCCGCGAGCCGAACCCGACGTCGCCGCGCAGGCCGAGCATCTCCGCCTTCGCACGCGTGTAGCTGACGAGCATCGAGCCGATCACGGCGAGGAACGTCGCGACGAGCGCGACCTCGTTCCCGTCGCGCATGAAGACGAGCCCGATCGCCGTCAGCATCGCGGCCTCGCCGAGGCGGTCGAACGTCGAGTCGAGGAACGCCCCGAAGACCGTTCCCTTCCCCGCGGCACGGGCCAGCGCGCCGTCGAGGATGTCCGCTATCGATCCCGCGACGAAGAGGACGCCGCCGAGCCAGAAGAAGAGGTACTCGTTCCGCTGCTCGAAGCCGACCAGCACCGCGCCCGCGACGCAGAGCGCGAGCCCGGCTATCGAGAGCATGTCGGGTGTCAGTTTCGTGCGCGCGACGCCCTGCATCGACCGCCGCAGGATCTCCCGCGCGGCCGCCGTGTACTCCTGCTTGACGCGATCGAGTTGCGAAACGGCGTTGGCGCCGGACTCGAGCCCGGAACCGTCGCCCGGTTCGCTCACGCGGTGCCCGCGAGCACGCGTGGAAGGCGCTTGCGGAAGAGCAGGAGCGCGGTGAGGAGCGCGATGGCGAACCCCGCCACGCAGTCGAGCCAGTAGTGGTTCCCGGTGCCCATCACCGCGAAGCACACCCACGCCGGCCACACCAGCCACAGCGCCCGCGCGGGCCGCGAGCGACAGACGGAGGCCATCACGACACCGACGATCAGCGCGTCCATCGCGTGCAGGCTGGGCATCGCCGCGTACGGGTTCGCCGCGAAGGCGATCAGCCCACTGTCGTGGTTCACCGACGCGTAGTCGGCGAGCGTGTCGCTGAAGCCCCACTCGGGGAACATCCTCGGGGGCGCCGTCGGCATCAGCACGTAGCCGATGAGGCCGATGACGTTCGCGCCGATGAGCCAGTTGCGAAAGTCGGCGAATCGATCGTAGTGCCGGAAGTACACGTACAGGAGCGTCAGTCCGACGACGGCGAACTGCGAGAGCCAGTACGTGTACGACGTCGCGAAGATGAGGACGCCCGAGCTCTGGACGAAGCTCTGGACGGTCGGCTCGATCAGCGCGTGGAGGCGATTCTCGGCCTCGATCACGAGGGTGCCGTTCCAGAACGCCTCCGCGACCTCCCGGTCCGCGGCGCCGCGCACCACCTGATAGACGGCGTAGAAGCCGAACCACACCGCGAACTGGAGGGCGAGGTGCGCCCACCCACGCGGCAGCCAGCGTGCCTCCGCGTAGCTCGTCACTCCACGACGATTCTAACCAGGCGCCCCGCTGGCCCCGTCGGGGTACGTGTGTCACGATCCGTCCGGGCGACGGAGGAGACGCGATGAACGGCTTGACGATCAGGCACGACGACGAGCTCGAGCGGGACTACGGGAAGTGGGTGCTCGTGCGGCGCTCGCTGGGCGTGAGCTCGTTCGGGATCAACGCGGTCGAGCTGCCGCCGGGGGAGTCGATCCCCGAGCACGACGAGACGGGGCGCGACCACGAGGAGCTCTTCCTCGTGCTGGAGGGCGCGCCGACGCTCGTCGTCGACGGGGCCGATCACCCGCTGCGCGAGGGCTCGTTCGCGCGGCTCGACCCCGCACCGAAGCGGACGGTGCGGAACGACGGTGACTCCGTCGCACGCGTCCTCATCGTCTCCGCCCCGGTGTCGAGCGGCTACGAGCCGCTCGGCTGGGCCTGACGGGCAACCGGTTCGCAGGCGCCGTCCGCACACACCTCGATCTCGGGGTCTGGACGGAGCCACTCACGCCGTCGGAGCAGCGCATAGATCGCGCACCCCAGGCACAACCCGAGCGCCGACTCCATCCACATCAGCGCGAGGCAGATCAGGCACATCGTCCGCGGCAGGGTGCCGCGGATCCCCACGTTGGTGATCACCGTCATCGCGAGCGCCATGCCCAGACCGAGCGTCCAGGCAAACCGCTTGGGCTTGGCGGAGACCCACTCCGCCTCCCGGCGGCGCGTCATCGCCCGCGCGACGAGGCCGACCGGGCTGTAGCGGAGACCAACCGCGACCCGTACGAGGAACTCGACGAAGAACAGGCTTGCAGCGACCTGGAGCGGCACGTATTGCTTGGCGAAGTAGGCGTAGCCGAAGGCCACCGCGCCGATCACCATCGTCAGCCCTGCCGCGGCTCGAACCTCGTTCTCGTCGACGGCCGCGGCGAGCAGCGGTTCAGCGTCCACGTGGAGCTCCAGACCCGACGGTGACCGGTGTACCCGACGCGTCGGGCAGCGCGAACCACCGGTGCCGTTCGAACTGCTCGCTGCGGGGCGGATCGGGGACCAGGCTCGTGTTCCGGCGTTCGCCGGCGGTGCGAACGATCTCCTTCGCCGCCTCGAGCTGGCTCGCGAGGACGGACTCGGGAGCGCGGCCGAACGCAGGCGGCGGCGCATCGAGCATCGCGGCGAGGCGGTTGTCGCCGGCGACGCGGGCACGGTGCTCCCAGAGCCCGGTGTCAGGATCGAAGCGGTAGTCCGGAAGCAGCTTCGAACCCTCGCCGGCCAGCAGATGCACGGCGGCAAGAACGTAGGCGAGCGACGCGTCGCTCGTGTAGTAGGGAAAGCTCAGCCGCGTGAACGCGAGCCTGGCGCCGAGGCGCCCTCGCACGGCCTCGGCATGCATGTGCTTCGACCACGTGTCGTCGATCGGATAGGCGCGGTGGATGTACGGCCCCGCACAGAAGCAGCCGCTGCGCGCCTGGATGCCGAACAGGTCGCTGAGGACCGCCGCGACGAAGTTGGCATGGAGCAGGCCTTCCGAGCTGCGGAGGCCGATCGACACGACGGCCAGGCGCTCGGCCCCCGTGGGCCCGAGGATCTCGATGCGAGGATTCGCCGCGAGCGATCGGAGCGCACGGCGTGCAAGATCGTGCTCGCGCCTCCGGATCTCCTCGACGCCGACCGCCTCTTTCAGGGCGAATACGAGTCCGGCCCGGATCGATTCCACGATCGCGGGAGTTCCTGCCTCCTCCCTGATCTCGGGATCCGGGTGGTAGACCTGCGCCGTCGGGCTGACGAAGAGGACCGTCCCGCCGGCCGGCACCGTCGGCACCGCGGCTCGCAGCAGCCGACGCTTGGCAACGAGCACGCCGGGTGTCCCGGGACCGCCGGGAAACTTGTGCGGCGAGAGAAAGACGGCGTCCTTGTATGCGAGCTGTCCGTCGGGGATCGCCGGCACGGGATCCATCTCGATCGGCAGATAGGGCCCGGCCGCCGCGTAATCGAAGAGCGCGAGGGCGCCGTGGCGATGGAGCGCGATCGCGACGCCGTCGACGTCGGTGACGATGCCCGTGACGTTGGAGGCAGCAGAGAAGCTGCCGAGCTTGCGGGGTCGGTCGGCGTGGCGGCACAGTTCGTAATCGAGGTGGTCGATGTCGACCCGGCCGTCGGCGTCCTGCGCGATCGTGACGACGTCCACGGCCGACTCGCGCCACGGCAGCTCGTTGGAGTGGTGTTCGTACGGCCCGACGAACACGACGGGTCGCGGGCCGTCGTGAAGTGCAAGCAGGCGGATCAGCTTGTCGATCGCCGCCGTGGCGCCCGAGCCGCAGAACACGACGGTGTCCTCCCCGCCGCCGCCGACGGCGTGGTGGATGATGCGCCGCGCGTCCTCGCGCAGCGCCGTGGTGCGTCGCCCGATCGCGGACGCCTCGGTGTGCGTGTTGCCGTAGGTCGGCAGCACCTGCTCGCGGATCAGGTCTTCGATGAAGCCGAGCGACCGCCCGGACGCGGTGGCGTCGGCGTACACGACGCGGCGCGGCCCGAACGGTCCGTCGAGAACCGAGTCGTCGCCGATCGTGTCGGCACGGATCCGCTCGACCAGGCGCTCGGAGTCGGGTCGCTCTCGGCGCCCGTTCAGCCGGTGACGCACGACGCCCGAGACGTGGGGCGCCGGGCTTGCAAGGGTCATGCGCGGTCCTTGTGCTTCCACGCGCCGATCAGGAGCGGCCACATGAGCGGTCGGTCGGCGAACCGCCGTGCGTCGCGGTCGAGCCGCGTCAGCGTCGCGGCCGCGTCGGTCTCGGTCGTGATGTGGTGCTCGAGGGCGGTCGGCAGCACGCTGCGAAGCGTGTGCTCGACCAGCATGCGGCCGGTCGCGAGAGGTTCGAGGCGACCCGCGACGTCGGTGCCGTCCGGGTTGCCGATGCCCGCCCGCACGAACATCTGCGGCAGCCGCGCGCCCGCGTGCACGTCGCACCCGACCGCAGTGAATGCGCCGACCAGGACGCGCATCGCCTCGTCCACGCTATGGAGCATGGGGAGCACGCGAGCTCCGCCGATGTCGTAGTCCTGCACGACGAGATGGCCTCCGGGGGCGACCGCGTCCCACAGTCGCGCCAGGACTGCGACACGTTCGGGGAGATGGAAGAGCAAGAGCCGGGCGTAGACGAGATCGAATGGAGCGGCCGGCAGCGGCCCCGGGCTGCTGACGTCGTGCACCTGGAAGCGACACTGGCGGTGGCCCGACGCGTGCAGCATCGCGACGGCGTCGGTGCCGAGCGGTGCGTCGAGGTCGATGCCGAGCACGCTGCCTGCCGGCCCGACCCGCTGCGCCATGAGGCGCATCGTCTCGCCGGGGCCGCAGCCGGCATCCAGGCAGCGCGCCCCCGGCGCCAGCCCGATCTCGTCCAGGAGCCGCCCGGTCGCCGTCTCCCACCCGCGCGCCTGACCGCGCAGCCGCTCGTACTCCTCACGCGTCCGCCCCAGGGCATACCCGTCCGTGCGCGCCTCTTGCTCGGCGGTACTCATCGGTGTCGCCTCCCGTCGAGATGCCAGACGACGGGCACGATCCGGTCGGCCGGGAGCCCTGCCTGCCTCACCGTCGCCGCCACGACGTCGGGCGACGACGCCCAGAAGATCGTCAGCAACGCGTCGTCCCCGGGAACCCCAGCCGAGGCGAGCAGGCGTACCGCGTCACCGCCCCGGCGGGCTGCTGCGCCGCGGAGCCGGCGGCCGAGCAGCTCGACGCGACCCTCGTCGAGGCCCGGCAGGTAGTGCTCGGCGAGATAGGCGCCGTACGGGACGGGGCGAGCCCCGTCCCGCTGCTCCGCGCGGGACCGCGCTCCGCGGGGCCCGACGAGGGCCCTGGCGAGCGCGACTGCGGCCAGTGGATGGGTCGTGCCCATGTCGCCGAGGATGGCGAGCCGGCACCCCGGGATCTAGCTGGATATCCCTACCCCTCGCCGGAGGAGCCCTATGACGGTTCCTCTGCCGAGAGTGGTATGGCTCCGTCCAGGACGAGCCGCGTGAGGTCGCTCCGCGAGCGGATTCCGAGCTTGCGGTAGATGCGGGTCAGGTGCGCCTCCACGGTGTGGACGCTCATGAAGAGTGCGCTTGCGATCTCGCGGTTCCGCCGGCCCTCCGCGACGAGGCGCGCGACGTTCGACTCTGTGCGCGTCAGCGCGCCGTCCGCCCTGCCCGGGGCTGCCCGTTCGAGCTCTTCGGCTGCGCGCGCCTCCCAGAGTGGCGCGTGGATCTCGGCGAACCGCGCGCGCGCCGTGGCGAGCATCTCCGCCGCGCGCGCGCGCCGCCCCGCCCGGACGAGCGCGCGACCCCTGCACAACGCGGTGCGCGCCTCGTCGAGCCGGAACCCGAGCCGACCGAACCGTTCGGCTGCATCCGCGAGAACAGAGGAGGATGCGCCCGTATCGCCCGCCGCGAGGAGGACGATGCCTCTCGCCCGCAGGGCTCCCGCGCGAGCGGAGGCGCTCGAGACCGCCTCCGCCTGTCGCTCGAGCCGGTCGAGCAGCTCCCCGGCGCCGTCATCGTCGCCTGAGCAGGCAAGCGCCTCGATCGCGTCGCAAAGCACCGGGAATGCGCCCGGGTGCGCGAACCCCATCTCGTCGAGCAGCCTGCTCGCCTCGGTGAGCGGCTCGACCGCCTCGTCGATCTTCCCTTGCGAGAGCTCGAGCATCCCGAGGACGCCCGCGGCACGCACGAGCAGGGGTCGCACACCGTGCCGGATCGCCTCGGCGCGTAACCGCGCCACGGTGCCGTATGCCTCGGCGGCTCGTCCGGTGAGCGCTTGCACCAGAGCGAGTGGATACAGAAGCTCGCGCTCGGTGTAGGTGTTCTCGGCATCGACGGCCGCCTCGATCCCCTCGTGGACTGCGCGTGCTGCAGCGTCGAGGTTCCCGGCGGCGCATTCGACGAGCGTGAGATCGTACGAGTGCTGCGGCAGCTTCATCTGGTTGCCCGCGCGCAACGCGTCCCGATGGACCAGCTCGAGCAGCTCGCGAGCGGCGTCGAGGTCACCTGCCCACAGGCGCTGCTTCGCGAGCAGCGACCGGGGCCCGACCGAGAGCGGCAGGCCGCCGACTTCTTCCTCGAGCCGCACCGCGCGCTCGATCAGGGCAGGTTGCGGCCGTCCGGCAAGCGCCTCCAGATGCGCGAAATACGCGGCCGCGCTTGCCTCGAGCGTCGGGTCGCCCACCGACTCGGCCAACGCCAATGCCTCACGAGCGCACTCGATCGCCCCGGGGATGTCTCCGATCCGAAGACGCCTGAGCTGGGAGAGCCGGTGCAGCACTCGTCCGCGCAGCCGTTCGTCGCCATGTGACTCGTCGAGGGCTCCGAGGAGCAGCCGCTCCGCCGTCTCGCGGTCGTCGTCTTCGAGGTCGGCCCTCTGGACCAGCGCTTCGACGCGATCGGGGCCCGGGCTCAGCGACGCGACCAGCCGGTCGGCGCGATCGAGGGCGCGACGCACCTCCCCGGCCGCGGCGAGCTGCTCGATCTCGAGGTGCGCCCGGCGACGGCGGTCCTGTTCCCTGCTCCGCGGCGTCAGCCGCAGGCTGTGCCCGGCGAAGTCCGCGGCGACGTCCGGCGCACCGCGGCCGCGTGCGCGGGCAGCGGCCGCTTCCAGCTCGGCGGCGACGGCGAGATCTGGATCGTCGGTGGAGAGCGCGAGGTGTCGGGCGCGAAGCTCGGGCTCGACGGAGATCACCGCAAGGCGTCCGTGGAGCGCGCGGCGAGCGAGCGGGCTCATCCGCGCGTAGACCGCCGATCCGATGAGAGGATGCACGAACCGGACGGACAGGTCGTTCTCGACGAGGAGCAGGCCCTGCGACTCGGTCGCTCCGAGGAGCGAGCCGAGGTCCGCCTCCGGGAAGAGCGGCCGAAGCTCCGTCACGGAGGTCGGCCCGAGCGCCGAGACGGCCTGGAGCAGCGGGAGGAGATTGGCCGGAGCCAGGTCGAGCCGGCGGTCGAGGACGTCCCGGAGCGAATCGGGCAGCGCTGCGCCCGCCGATCCCCAGCCGGAACGCGCGAGCTCGATGGCATACAGCGGATTGCCACCCGATGCAGCATGGATCCTCGCCAGCGCAGGTCGCGAGATCGCGTCGACCACGCCGCCGAGGACGCGCCGGAGCGCGCCGAGACTGAGCGGCCCGAGCTCGACGACGTCGCAGCGTCCGGGCGGAAGCGCGCTCTGGGCGCGAAGGGCGTCTGGCCACTCCGAGCCCGACCTGAGGGTTGCGAGCAGTCCCACCGGCTCGAGGTCCAGTCGCCTCAGCGCGTAGCGGATCGCGCGAGCCGAGACCGAGTCGAGCCACTGGGCGTCGTCGATCGCAACGACGACCGGCCCCTCCCGGGCGAGTGCACGCAATGTCTCCAGGACCATTCGGCCGCGTACGAGCGGATCGTCGATCGCCCGGAGAGCCGCCGGGTCGTCGCTCGTCCCTTCGAGCAGATCGGCGAGCCCGCCGGCGGCGAGGGACATCTCCTCCTCGGCAGGACGACAGATCAGGACCCTGTGGCCGGCTCCTCGCAGAAACGCGACACCCTCGCGCCAGAGTGCGCTCTTTCCGATCCCGGGCTCTCCGCGGACGACAACTCCGCGCGCCACTTCGACCAGCCTGGCGGAGAACGCCTCGATGAAGGCGAACTCGAGGTCTCGCCCGACAAGGGCCTGCGGGCGAAGGGCGGTCGGGGCGGCGGCGTCGCCCACGTGCCCATTATGCGCCGGATCGTCTTCGCGATCGGGCTGATCGACTCACCGCCCCGGGCTCAGCCGCCGATGTAGGACATCTCGATCCGCGGCAGCTCGGAGGTTCGCTCGGTGCGGATCTCCGAGTAGCGGTCGGTGCGGCGGGCCCAGACGCCCGCGATCGCCTCGCGCAGCTCGTCGTCGGAGGCGCCGCCGCGCAGGAGCGCGCGCAGGTCGGTGCCGCGCAGGGCGAAGAGGCACGTGTAGAGCTTCCCCTCGGCGGAGATTCGCGCGCGCGTGCAGTCGCCGCAGAAGGGCTGCGTGACCGATGAGATCACGCCGATCTCCCCCACTCCGTCGCGGTAGCGGAAGCGCTGCGCCACCTCGCCCCGGTAGGCGGCCTCGACCGGCTCGAGCGGGAACACGGCGTCGATCCGCTCGACGATCTCGGCGGCGGGCACGACATCGTCGAGGCGCCAGCCGTTCGTCGCGCCGACGTCCATGTACTCGATGAAGCGCAGGCTGTGCCCCGTGCCGCGGAAATGGCGTGCCATCTCGACGACGCCTTCGTCGTTGACGCCCCGCTTGACGACGGCGTTGACCTTCACGGGTAGCCCGGCGGCGGCCGCGGCCTCGATCCCCTCGAGCACTCGGGCGACCGGGAAGTCGACGTCGTTCATCGCGCGGAAGGTGGCGTCGTCGAGCGAGTCGAGGCTCACGTTCACCCGGTCGAGCCCGGCGGCGCGAAGCGACTCCGCCTTGCGGGCGAGGAGCGACGCGTTCGTCGTCAGCGTGAGGTCGAGACCGGCGATCGCGTCGAGCCGCGCGACGAGCCGCTCGATCTCCTTCCGGAGCAGCGGCTCGCCGCCCGTGAGGCGGATCTTCTCGACTCCGAGTGCGACGAACGCCTGCGCGACCCGCTCGAGCTCCTCGAACGTGAGCAGCTCCTTGCGGTCCATGAAGCGATAGCCCTGCCCGAAGACCGACTTCGGCATGCAGTACGAGCAGCGGAAGTTGCAGCGGTCGGTGACCGAGATACGGAGGTCGCGGATCGGTCGGCCGAGCGTGTCGATCGGGTGCATGTCCCAACGGTACTCGTCACGACATCCGGCCTGAGCCGCTGTAGCGTGCCGCGATGCGGCGCTCGAGGTCCCCGCTCCTGGCGCTCGTCGCCGTCACCGCGATCTGGGGCTACACGTTCGTCCCGGTGCAGAAGTCCGTCGGGGCGTATCCGCTCTTCGCCTTTCTCGCCGTCCGCTTCGCGATCTCGACGCTCGCGCTCGCGCCCTTCGCCTGGCGCCCTCTCCGCGCCTTGCCCCGCGGCGGCTGGGCGGCCGGGGTCGTCGCCGGCACCTTCCTCGGTCTCGCCTACGGCCTCCAGACGGCGGGCCTCGAGCTGACGACGGTCGCGAGCACGGGTTTCATCACCGGCCTCTACGTCGTCTTCACGCCGCTGCTCGCCCTCGCGGCGTTTCGAACACCGGTGCCGGCGCCCGTGTGGATCGGCGTCGTCTTCGCGCTGGCGGGGCTTCTCCTCCTGAGCGGTGCCCCCGGCGGCTCGTGGACTGGGAACCTGCTCGTGCTCGGGAATGCCGTCGCGCAGTCCTTCCAGATCGTCGCGATGGAACGGTGGGCGCCCCGATACGACGCGCGGGCGCTGACGATCCTCCAGATGGCCGTCGCGTTCGCGGGGTTCGCCGCTGATCGCGGTCGCAACCGGACAGGTCGAGTTGCCGCCCGATGCAGCGACGTGGTACGCGCTCGTCGTGACCGGCGTGTTCGCGGGCGCACTCGGCTACCTCGTGTCGACCTGGGTGCAATCGCGAACGACGGCGGCGCGCGCGGCGCTCGTGTTCACGCTCGAGGCGCCGTTCGCCGCCCTCTTCGGCGTGCTGCTCCTGTCGGAGCACCTCGGCGTCGCCGGCTGGGTGGGGTGCGCCGTGATGCTGGCGGGCATCGTGCTCGCGGAGCCGGCCGCCGCGGCAACGCTGCGGCGCCTCGTCCCCGCGCGGGCCGGCTAGATGCACGCTGTCCTCCTGGCCCTCGTCTCGGCCGCCTTCTTCGGGGCGATGCCGGTTGCCGTCCGCTTCGCGCTCGGCCCGCCGCTCGTGCCGGCCGCCGTCGGCGCGCTCTTCATGCAGGTCGCGACGTTCGCGGTGCTCTGCGGCGCGGCCGTCGTGCAGGGAGGCGTCACGCTCTCGGGCATCACCCCGTTCCTCCTTGCGGGCGCGATCGCGCCGGGGCTCTCGAACGTCTTCATCACGCTGGGGATCCGCGAGGCCGGCTCGTCCCGTGCGTCGGTCGCATTCGGGACCGCACCGCTCTTCGCGGTGACGATCGCGGTCGTCGCCTTCGACGAACGGCCGGACGCGGCGGTGCTCCTCGGTGCGCTCCTCATCGTGTGCGGTGGGATCGCGCTCGCTCTCGAGCCGGAGCGCCCGCACCACGTTCGTCGCCTCGGCATCGCGTTTGCGCTCCTCGGCGCGGCGCTCTTCGCCCTGCGCGACAACATCGTCCGCGATCTGTCCCTCGACAGCGACGTCCCGTCGATGACGGCCGGAGCCGTCATGCTCGCGTCGAGCCTCGTCGTGACCTCGGCGATCGTGGCCGGGGCCCGGCAGCGCATCGCCTGGCCGAAGGCGGTCGTCGCGCGCTGGCTGGTCCCCGGAACGTTCGTGGGCTTCTCGTACGTCGCGCTGTTCGAGGCCTTCTACCGCGGCACGGTCTCGGTCGTGTCGCCGATCGTCGCAACGGAGTCGCTGTTCGGTGTCGCGTTCTCGGCGTGGTTCCTCGGCCGGTCGGAGGGCATCGGCCGCCGCGTCGTCGCCGGTGCGCTGCTGGTCGTCTCGGGTGCGGTGCTGATCACCGTGTTCCGCTAGAGGCTCGATACGAAATGGCACCCGATGGCGTCTCGGGGCAGAGCCGAGAGACTCCGCGGCGGCGGGACGCGGCCGGTTGCCGCGTCCCACCGCCATAGGCCCTCACCGCGCGGGTTCGAAGTAGCGCGTCTTGATCCACTGCGCGATCTGCTTGCCCATCTTCGCGCCCTGCTCGTCTGCGGTCCGGAAATGGATGCCGCCCCAGATCCGCGCACCGACGACCTCCTCGACTGCGTCCGAGAAGCGCTCGAAGTGCCGCTTCGGGATGGGGACGCCGTCGAGCGACCTGCCCGAGACGATGTCGAACTCGACCTTGTCCCTGCCGAAGAAGTCCGCGAGCGCGTTCGCGACGGCGCCGCTCAGGCAGCTGTGGCCCGACGGGTGGTCGGGGAACGGCGGCGTGCCGAGAGGCGGCGTCGTCTGCGTCGCCGGGGCGAACAGTGACTCCCAGTTCGGGTCGGGCACGGTCGCAGGGTTCCCGTCGGTGCCCGCCTCCCGGATCGCCGCGCGGGGCCGCCAGAAGTTCCAGTAGTACTTGTCGTTCCAGCAGCTGATCGCCGCGTCGGCCGCTGCGAGGTTGACGATCGCGTAGAGGCGCGCCTGGTCGGCCGTGTCGAGGCCGAACCGCGGTGCGAGCTGGTCACGCGCGAGCTGGTTCCAGAGCGCGATCGGCGGGAACTGCCAGAACACCGCGGCCGCGGTCTGGTCCGCCGTGCGGGTCGTGCTGTCGATGGCACCGAGCGACTTCACCTCGTTGAAGTCCTTCTCATAGGCACGACTCGTGAGCGCGTTCGGCCCGTTCGACCGGAACTGCGACGGGCTCTCGATGAGGAACGGCTTCTCGTTCGCGACCCACGCGTCCGGATCCGCCCTTGGATCCGGGAGCGCGAAGGGCCAACCCACGGGACGCCAGTCGCCCGGGTCGGACCCGATGTCGAACGGGAAGGCGGCGAGGTAGCCATCGTTCAGGCGGAAGGCGAGCATCGCCGCCGCGGCAGCGGCGCCGACACGGATCCCCTCGGTCTTGGACGGGCCGTCGGCAATGCCGGCAAGCGTCGCGTCGCGCTGGGCGTGCACGGCGCCGACCTGTCCCGATGGCACGATCGTGACGAGCACGTCGTGCGCTGCCGTCGCGATCGCAGCGGCCTGCGACCCGAACGGCTGGGCGTGCAGCGCCTGGAGGTCGAGGAGGTACGGCCGGTGATCCGGCTGGAGCGCGTTCACGGCGTCGTAGACCGCGCCCTCGACCATTGCCATGCCGCGGGACTCCCCGTGGGCCGTCGGTCTGATCGGGATGGTCTGAGCCTGGGCAAAGGCGTTCCACTCCCCGATCACGTCGGCGCGTGCGACAGCCGGCGCCGAGAGGACGGTCACGAAGGCAGCGCACACCGCAACGGCCCGCTTCGAGATTCGGATCATGAGGCCCCCCTTGGGATGGATGTCGCCCCACGATCGCCCACGGCAACGGGTTGAGTCCATGTGACGTTCGTCGTATCTTCTGTTGCGAGATGCAACGCCTCGACGCCGGCGATCTCGAGCGCGTCGGCCGGTTCGTCGCCGAGGTAGGAGCGATCGAAGGCGACGAGCCCTTCCCGCCCGCGTTCCTCGCTGCCCTCCAGCGGCTCGTACCGTGCGACTCCGTGACGTTCTGCGAGCTCGACCGGATCGCAGAGCGCGAACTCGCCGTCACGACGACCCCCGACGTGCCGGACTCGGGAGAGGTTCACCTGGACTACTGGCAGGCTCGGCACGACCACCCGATCTGCCACTACCACGAGACCACGGGCGACTGGCGTGCATACCGGCTCTCCGACTTCGTCGAGATGCGCCCGTTCCGTGCCGGCAGGATCTACGCCGAGTGGTTTCGACCCCTCGGGGTCCAGAGCCTGATCACCGTCGGCCTCGACGCACCGCTCTCGCATACGAAGGTGTTCCTTCTGGCGCGGAGCGGAGACCGCGACTTCGATGTGTCCGATTGCCTGCTGCTCGACGTCCTGAGACCGTACTTCGCGATGCGCTACGAGGCTGCTCGATCGCGGCGTCACGGTCTCGACGAAAGCGGGCTCTGTTCAGCGCTGACGCGAAGAGAACGCCAGGTCCTCCACCTTGTCGCCGAGGGCCAGACCAACGCAGAGATCGCCGAGCACCTCTGGATCTCGGGTGGGACCGTGCGCCGCCACCTCGAGAACGCCTACGCCAAGCTCGGCGTCCACACGAGAACGGCCGCTGTCCGGGCCGTCTCCCACGACGCGTAGCCACATCCCCGCGCGAGCGATGCCGCGTTCTCGGGCAGGGCCGATCTCTTGATCTGCTATGGTTACGCTCACATTTTCGGTATCTCCACGCTCAAGGAAGGAGCACCCACGCGATCATGGCCAAGACCATCGGCATCGACCTCGGGACGACGAACTCGTGTATGGCCGTTCTCGAGGGCGGCGAGCCCACCGTCATCCCGAACGCGGAGGGCGGTCGGACGACGCCGTCCGTCGTCGCGTTCACGAAGGACGGGCAGCGGCTCGTCGGAGCGCCTGCGCGGCGCCAGCAGGTCACGAACCCCGAGAACACGATCTTCTCGATCAAGCGGTTCATGGGCCGGAAGTGGGACGAGGTCTCCGAGGAGATGACGATCGTCCCGTACAGGGTCGCCGAGGGAGACAACGGCGACGCGCGCGTCGAGGTCGAGGGCAAGCAGTACGCGCCGCCCGAGATCAGCGCGATGATCCTCCAGAAGCTGCGCGCCGACGCCGAGGCGTTCCTCGGCGAGCCGGTGACGGACGCCGTCGTCACCGTGCCCGCGTACTTCAACAACGCACAGCGCGAGGCGACGAAGGACGCCGGCAAGATCGCCGGGCTCAACGTCCTCCGCATCGTCAACGAGCCGACCGCGGCCGCACTGGCCTACGGGCTCGACAAGGAGGGCGCCGACCAGGTGATCCTCGTCTTCGACCTCGGCGGCGGCACGTTCGACGTGTCGGTCCTCGAGCTCGGTGACGGCGTCTTCGAGGTGAAGTCGACGAACGGCGACAACCACCTCGGCGGCGACAACTTCGACAAGGCGATCGTCGACTGGATGGCCGCCGAGTTCAAGAAGGACCAGGGCATCGACCTCTCGCAGGACAAGATGGCCCTCCAGCGCCTCTACGAGGCCGCGGAGAAGGCGAAGATCGAGCTGTCGTCCACGATGACGACGCAGATCAACCTGCCGTTCATCACCGCGACGCCCGAGGGCCCGAAGCACCTCGACCTCCAGCTCACGCGCGCGAAGCTCCAGGAGCTGACGCACGATCTGCTCGAGCGGACGGTCGGGCCGACCAAGCAGGCGCTCGCCGACGCGGGACTCGACGCCTCCAAGATCGATCACGTCGTCCTGGTGGGCGGCATGACGCGCATGCCCGCCGTGCAGGAGAAGGTCAAGGAGCTGATCGGCAAGGATCCGCACAAGGGCGTCAACCCGGACGAGGTCGTCGCCGTCGGCGCCGCGATCCAGGCGGGCGTCCTGAAGGGCGACGTCAAGGACGTGCTCCTGCTCGACGTCACCCCGCTCTCGCTCGGGATCGAGACGAAGGGCGGCGTGATGACGAAGCTGATCGAGCGGAACACGACGATCCCGACGCGCAAGGCGGAGACGTTCTCGACCGCGGAGGACAACCAGCCCTCGGTCGAGATCCACGTGCTCCAGGGCGAGTCGGAGATGGCGACGTTCAACAAGACGCTCGGCAAGTTCCAGCTCGTCGGGATCCCGCCCGCCCCGCGCGGCATGCCGCAGATCGAGGTCTCCTTCGACATCGACGCGAACGGGATCATCCACGTGAACGCGAAGGACCTCGGCACGGGCATCGAGCAGCAGATCCGGATCGAGGGCGGTTCCGGCCTCTCGGAGGACGAGGTCTCGCGGATGGTCACGGAGGCCGAGGCCCACGCCGATGAGGCACACCGGCTGCACGAGCTGGCCGACGCCAAGAACCGGGCGGAGCAGCTCGCGTACCAGACGGAGAAGGCCCTCGCGGAGCATCGCGACAAGCTCGACGCGTCGGACGCCGGCACGATCGAGGGACGGATCATGGAGGTCCGCCAGGCGCTCGAGGCCAACGACCTCGCCGATCTCAACGCGAAGGCGACGGCGCTCGAGCAGGCGGCCCAGCCGCTCGCGCAGGCTGTGTACGCCGAGGCGCAGCAGGCGGCGTCGCCTCCGCCTCCCTCGGGTGACGGCGGCGGCACGACCGACGAGGTCGTCGAGGACGCCGACTACGAGGTGATCGACGAGGATGAGGCGGCGAAGACGTCGTGACCGACGAGCACACCGACAGCATGGTGGACGGCGAGCCGAGCTCGCCGTCCACCGATGCCGAGCGCAGCGCCGACGAGCTCCTCGCGCGCCTGCAGGACGCGGAGCGCGACCACGAGAAGGCGATGGACGACCTGCGGCGCGTCGCGGCGGACTTCGACAACTACCGCAAGCGGGTCGCCCGCGAGCAGACGCAGATCCTGGCCCGCTCGGGCGAGCGGGTCGTCGCGAAGCTCCTGCCCGTGCTCGACGACCTCGAGCGGGCGCTCGACGCCGCCGAGCACCACGAGGACGTCAAGGTGCTCGAGGGCGTGCGCATGACGAAGGACGCGCTCGCCGCCGTGCTCGCCTCCGAAGGGGTCGAGGAGATCCCCGCGGACGGCCCCTTCGACCCCCACGTCCACGAGGCGCTGATGGCCCAACCCGCCGAGGGAGTCGAGCCCGGGCACGTCGTGCACGTGGTGCAGCGCGGCTATCGCATCGGCGACGCCGTGCTGCGGCCCGCGCGCGTCGTCGTTGCGGAGGAGCAGGGCGAGGACTAGGCGTGGCGCCCCGCAACCCGTACGACGTGCTCGGCGTCTCGAAGAGCGCGTCCGACGACGAGATCAAGAAGGCCTACCGCAAGCTCGCCCGCGAGCTCCATCCGGACCGCAACCCGGACGACGCGTCGGCGGAGGAGCGGTTCAAGGACGTCCAGGCGGCGTACGACATCCTCTCGGACACGGAGAAGCGGCAGGCCTACGACCGCTACGGCGCCGAGGGCCCGCAGGGCTTCGGGCCGGGCGGCGTCCGGTTCGAGAACGTCGACCTCGGCGATCTCTCCGACCTGCTCGGGAACTTCGGCTCGTTCTTCGGCCGCGGCCAGCGCACAGCACGGCCGCGCCCCGAGCGCGGCGGCGATCTCGAGTCGCGCGTGCGGATCTCGTTCGAGGACTCGCTGAACGGCGTTCAGGTGCGCGTGCCGGTCGAGGTGGAGACGGCGTGCCACGTCTGCGGCGGCACGGGCGCCGAGCCGGGAACCACACCCCGCACGTGCCCGGACTGCCAGGGGAGCGGCGTGATCTCGGACAGCCAGGGCCTCTTCGCCCTCTCCCACCCCTGCCAGCGCTGCCGCGGGAACGGCGTCATCGTCGACACGCCGTGCAAGAACTGCCGCGGCACCGGCCGTGAGCGGGTCACGCGCCGCTACCAGGTGAAGGTGCCCGCCGGCGCCAAGGACGGGATCCGGATCCGCCTCAAGGGGAAGGGCGAGCCCGGTCGCGGCGGTGGCCCCGCCGGCGATCTCTACGTGCGCGTGCAGGTCGAGGCATCGCCGCTCTACGAGCGCCGCGGCGCCGACCTCGTGCTCGAGGTGCCGGTGACGTACCCGGAGGCGACACTCGGCGCGACGGTCCAGATCCCGACGCCGGAAGGGCCGGTCGCGCTCAAGGTGCCGTCCGGCTCGGAGAGCGGCAAGCTGCTCCGCGTCAAGGGCCGCGGTGCGCCGAAGCTGAACGGCGGCGGCAAGGGGGACCTGCTCGCCCGGCTCGTCGTGACGGTCCCGAAGAAGCTCTCCAAGACCGAGAAGCAGGCGCTCGAGGCCTACAGCGAGGTCCTCCGCGAGCAGCCGCGCGACCATCTGGTGAGGAGCTCGTAGCCATGCCCGAGCGCGGGCGGTACATGATCTCCGTCGCGGCCGACCTCGCGGGTCTGCACCCGCAGACGCTGCGGATGTACGAGGCAAGGCGCCTCGTCGCGCCGGCCCGGACACCGGGCGGGACGCGTCTCTACTCGGACGCCGACGTCGCGCGGCTCCGGCTCATCCAGCGGCTGACGACGGAGCTCGGGCTCAACCTGGCGGGCGTCCAGCACGTGCTGCGGCTCGAGGACGAGCTGCGCCGGATGCGCTCGCGCATGCAGCAGCTCGAGCGCGAGCTGCGCGACGAGATCGAGCTGACCCACCGGCAGTACCGGCGGGAGGTCGTGCTCTACGACAGGCCGCAGCCACCCGCCCCGAGGACCTGACACAGGAGACACACCATGGATTTCGAGAAGCTGACGATCAAGAGCGGGGAGGCGGTCGCTGCGGCGCAGGAGCTTGCGCGGCGCGCCGGCAACCCCGAGCTGACACCCGACCACCTGACCATCGCGCTGCTCGACCAGGAGCTGCCGCGGACGCTCGTCCAGCGCTCGGGGTCGAGCGTCGAGACGCTGCGCGCCGAGGCGGAGTCGCGCCTTGCGCAGCAGCCTTCCGTGTCGGGCGGCAGCGCCCAGCCCCAGGCCGCCGCGGCGTTTCGACGCGTCCTGGACAAGGCGTTCGACGAGGCATCGGGGCTCGGCGACGAGTTCGTGTCGGTCGAGCACCTGCTCCTTGCGCTCGACGTCGTCCCGCGCGACGCGCTGCTCGGCGCGCTCAAGGAGGTGCGCGGCGGCCAGCGGGTGACGTCGCAGGACCCCGAGGGCTCCTACCAGGCGCTCGAGAAGTACGGCCGCGACCTCACGGCGCTGGCCGAGGCGGGGAAGCTCGACCCGGTGATCGGCCGCGACGAGGAGATCCGCCGCACGATCCAGGTTCTCTCGCGCCGCACGAAGAACAACCCGGTGTTGATCGGCGAGCCCGGCGTCGGCAAGACGGCGATCGCGGAGGGACTCGCACAGCGCATCGTCGCCGGCGACGTTCCCTCCGGCCTGGAGGGGAAGCGCGTCTGGGCGCTCGACGTCGGCGCGCTCGTCGCGGGCGCGAAGTACCGCGGCGAGTTCGAGGAGCGGCTCAAGGCAGTGCTCGGAGAGATCACCGCGAGCGAGGGGCAGATCATCCTCTTCATCGACGAGCTCCACACGATCGTCGGCGCGGGCGCAGCCGAGGGCGCCGTCTCGGCCGGCAACCTGCTCAAGCCGATGCTCGCCCGCGGCGAGCTGCGCGCGGTCGGCGCGACCACGCTCGACGAGTACCGCTCGCACATCGAGAAGGACCCGGCGCTCGAGCGGCGGTTCCAGCCGGTCTTCGTCGGCGAGCCGTCGGTGGCCGACACGATCGGGATCCTGCGCGGCCTCAAGGAGCGCTACGAAGCGCACCACGGCGTGCGCATCCGCGACGCGGCGCTCGTCGCCGCCGCGGTGCTCTCGGATCGCTACATCTCCGACCGCTTCCTCCCCGACAAGGCGATCGACCTGGTCGACGAGGGCGCGTCGCGCCTGCGCATGGAGATCGACTCGTCGCCCGTCGAGCTCGACGAGGCCGAGCGGCGCGTCACGCAGCTCGAGATCGAGCTCGCCGCCATGGCGAAGGAGTCTCCGGCCACCCGGGAGCCGCTCGAGAAGGAGCTCGCGGAGGCGAAGGCCCGCCGCGACGAGCTCGCGGGCCGCTGGGCGAACGAGAAGGACGTGCTCGACCGCGTCAAGGAGATCACGCGGCGGATCGACGAGCTGCGCATGGAGGCCGAGCGCGCCGAGCGCGGCGGCGACCTCGCGCGCGTCGCCGAGATCCGCTACGGCCTGCTCCCCGACCTCGAGCGGGAGCTCTCGGAGCGCGCCGAGCCCGAGTCGGCACCGATGGTCAAGGAAGAGGTCGACGAGGACGACATCGCGGCCGTCGTCGCGCAGTGGACCGGGATCCCGACCGACCGGCTGCTCGAGGGCGAGGTCGAGAAGCTCGTCCACATGGAGGAGCGCCTGCACGAGCGCGTCGTCGGGCAGGACGCGGCGATCGAGGCCGTCTCGAACGCGCTTCGCCGCGCACGCTCGGGGTTGCAGGACCCGAACCGCCCGATCGGCTCGTTCGTCTTCCTCGGCCCGACCGGCGTCGGCAAGACCGAGCTCGCCCGGGCGCTCGCCGAGTTCATGTTCGACGACGACCGCGCGATGGTGCGGCTCGACATGTCCGAGTACCAGGAGAAGCACACGGTCTCGCGCCTCGTCGGCGCGCCTCCGGGCTACGTCGGCTACGAGGAGGGCGGCCAGCTCACCGAGGCGGTGCGCCGGCGGCCGTACTCCGTGATCCTGCTCGACGAGATCGAGAAGGCGCACGCCGAGGTGTTCGACATCCTCCTGCAGCTGCTCGACGACGGCAGGCTGACCGACGGCCACGGCCGCACGGTCGACTTCCGCAACACGGTCGTGATCATGACCTCGAACATCCGCTCCGCGGAGGACATGGCGGATAGGTTCCGGCCGGAGTTCCTGAACCGGATCGACGAGATCGTCGTCTTCGAGGCGCTGACGCGCGAGCAGCTCGGCGAGATCGTGCGGATGCAGCTCGGCCGCCTCAACGAGCGGCTCGCGGAGCGCGGGATCGGGCTCGAGCTGACCGACGGTGCCCGTGAGCTGATCGCCGAGGCGGGCTGGGATCCCGCCTACGGCGCGAGGCCGCTCAAGCGCGCCATCCAGCGCCTGCTCGAGAACCCGCTCGCGCTGCGGCTGCTCGAGGGCGAGTTCGGCGAGGGCGACACCGTCCGTGCCCACGCCGAGCTCGGCGAGCTGCGGTTCGGGCGGGCCGAGGAGTCACACGCCGACGAGGAGACGGTCGAGCCGGCGGTCGCCGTAGAGCGTTGAGACCTCACGCCGCGTCGTGTCGGGCGGCAGGCCCGACACGACGCGGCACGTGAGTCCGTCAAGCGAGCATCAGCGAGAGGTCGTCCGCGCCGGCGAGCTTGTAGTTGTTCCCACCGACGAACGTCACGACGATCGTCACCTGGGTGGCGCCCGCGGGAACCTTGCCCTTGCGGCTGCGGAAGGCCATGTCCGTGCCCGCGACCGTCGTGTCGTTGCCGATCCGGAGCCGCGCGAGTACCGTGCCGCTCGCGTCGGCGAAGTCCGCGCGAACCTGCGTCATGTTCGCAGTCGGCCCCGTGCCGTAGTTCCCGATCCAGCCGCCGAGCGTCACCTTGCGCCCCGCCGCCTTCGCCGGGAGCTTGATCGTCTGCGTCCCGACAGTTGCCTTGGCGGACGTGGCCTCGGTCGTCGTGCCCCCGAAGAAGTAGTTCTTCCCGCGCGTAGGCGAGCCCTTCGAGGTCTTCGAGAACCAGCCGTTCGGGAAGGTGTACGACGCCGCGCCGAACTGACCGGCCGTGTTCGTCCAGCCGGGGACGACCCCGTAGGCGCCGACGGCAGTGATCCCGGCGCCGGCCTCTGCACCCGCGTTCTTGATCAGGTTCTTGCCGCAGATGCCGCATGTCGCGGCCGGAGCGGCCGCTGCAATCGACGCTGTGACGAGAACCGCGACCCCCGCGAGCGCCGCTCCGAGCCGCCTGATTGCGTGCTTCCCGTGCATGATGACCTCCTTCGCTCGTCGTTTCGCCGGCAAGCCGCCGGCGGCGGTGCTCATAGCTCCCCCCGTGTGGCGTGCCGGCGCCGTCCCCCCGGCGGCACCGACACGCTCCGCGTCACGCCGCGGACGACGTGCGCCGGCCGCAGCACCCGGACCGTCGCCGGCGCCTCGCCGGCCGATCCGGCCTCCGCCACCCAGGCGGTTCTCGCGGAAGCGGTCCCAGTCCGCCTCGCTCTCCCACACGCCGATGATCCGGAACCCCTCGTCCGTCGGTCCCGCCGCGTGGAGCAGCAGGCCGTCGGGCGGCGGCCCGTCGAGAGCAGCCGCGAAGCGCGCGTAGTGCTCCCAGCTCGCGGCGATGTCCTCGACGAACGCGTACGGCATGCAGGCATCGTCGAGCCCGGCGGTTCAGCTTCGGTATAGCAGCGGTGTGTTCGAGTTTCGCGCGTCGGTCAGACTCTCTGCACGATGGCGACGGCGGCGATTCGCGTGCTCGGTCCGGTCGAGGTCGTCGGAGGCGACGGTCCGGTCCCGCTCGCGACGAAGCCTTGCTGTCTGCTCGCGGCGCTGTTGGTCGCGGACGGAGGCTCGCGCACGCCGGACGAGCTCGTCGAGGCGCTCTGGGGAGCGACGCCGCCGGCCTCGGCTCGCAAGCTCGTGCAGGTCTACGTCTCGCAGTTGCGCAGGTCGCTTCCTGCGCCCGTCCGCATCGTCACGAGACCCGGGGGCTACGCGCTCGAGGCGCCTCCCGAGCTCGTCGATGCGGTGACCTTCCAGCGGCTCGTGGAGGAGAGCGCCGCCGCGCGCCGCGAGGGCAACCATGCGCTCGGGCTCTCGCTCGTGGCGCAGGCGTCGAGCCTCTGGCGCGGCAGCGCGTATGCGAACCTGGCGTACCTCGATTTCCTCCAGCCCGAGATCGAGCGCCTGGAGGAGCTGCGGCTGGTCGCCCTCGAGGACGGTCTCGACGCACAGCTCGAGCTCGGTCGCCATGCGGACGCGCTGGCCGAGATCCTGCGCCTCGCCGCGGAGAGCCCGCTGCGTGAGCGGCTCCAGCGTCAGGCGATGCTCGCGCTCTACCGCTCCGGACGGCAGCCTGAGGCCCTGGAGCAGTACGCGGCCCTCCGCCGGCGACTGGACGAGGAGCTCGGGCTCGAGCCCAGCGCAGATGCACGGGAGCTGCAGCGGCGGATCCTCCGGCAGGACCCCTCCCTCGAGATCGGATCCGACGCGTCCCTCTCTCGGACGCTTCCCGAGCCGCCGAACCCGCTGATCGGACGCGAGCACGAGCTCGAGGCCCTGGCCGCCTTGCTCGGGCGCCGTGACGTACGGCTGCTCGTGCTGACCGGTGCGGGTGGAAGCGGCAAGACCCGTTTGGCCCTCGAAGCCGCCCGCCGCGCAGCGGCGTCCTACGCGAACGGTGTCGTGCTCGTCGAGCTCGCCCCACTGCGCGACCCCGAGCTCGTCGTACCGACCGTCGCGCAGGCGGTCGGCATCGCCGACGTCCCGCAGCCGCTCGAGGCCCTCGCCGAGGCCCTCCGTTCCCAGGAGCTCCTGCTGCTGCTCGACAACGCCGAGCACGTACAAGAGGCCACGCCGGCCTTCGTCGGGCTCCTCGCGCGGGCGCCGCGCCTGACGATCCTCGTCACGAGCCGCACCGTCCTTCATCTCTCCGGCGAGCATGTCTTTCCCGTGCCTCCGCTCGAGATCGGAGCCGCTCAGGCCCTCTTCGAGCAGCGTGTCCGTGCGCTACGGCCCGATTTCACGGTCACCGAGGACGATCTCGAGACGGTACGCGAGCTCTGCCGGCGCGTCGACGGCCTGCCGCTGGCGGTCGAGCTCGCCGCAGCGCGCGTCCGCGCGCTGCGCCCGCAGGACGTCCTCGACCGGCTGACCGAGCGGCTGAGCTTCCTCGCCGGCGGGCCCCACGACCTGCCGGCCCGGCAGCAGACCCTCTACGAGACCCTCGACTGGAGCTACGACCTGCTCCCGGAAGAGGAGCGCGGGCTCCTGGCCGGATTGTCCGTGTTCCGGGGTGGAGCGACGCTCGCGGCCGTCGCAGAGGTCTGCCTCGCCGGTGACGAGGGCCGCGCGCTGGATCGGATCGAGCGCCTGGCCGACGCATCGCTCCTGCTCGTCCGCCGCGCGGCCGGGGAGACACGGTACGACCTGCTCGAGGTGGTGCGGCAATACGCGGCCGACCGCCTGAACGAGCTCGGCGCGGACTCCACGAGGAGCCGTCACGCCGCGTGGTGCGTGGCACTGGCCGAGCGGGCCGAGCCGGAGCTGAGCGGTGAGAGCCAGGCGGCGTGGCTCTCGGAGCTCGAGGGGGAGCACGACAACATGCGCGCGGCGCTGGCCTACTTCGCGGAGACGGGAGAGCACGAGCACGCCCTGCGCCTCACGGTCCTGTTGAGCCGGTTCTGGTACGTCCGCGGCCATCTCGCCGAGGCGAGGCGGCGCCTCGAGGCGGTGCTGCCGTCGGCCGTCGACCAGGACCCGAACCTGCTGCGCCGGGCGCAGACGGCCGGAGCGTCGATCGCGCTCCTTCAGGGCGACTACGTCGCCTCTACGGCGTTCGCCGAGGGCGCGCTCGACTCCGCCCGTCGCACGGACGAGCCGAAGTTCGTCGCGAACGCGCTCAGCAACCTCGGCGCGATCGTCCTGGCCGGCGGCGACCCCGAGCGGGCGGCGATCGTGCTGGACGAGGCCCTGGAACGTGCCCGCGAGGTCGGCGACGAGCGCATCACCGCGCTTGCGCTCAACAACCTCGGCGACCTGGCGCTCTCGACCGGCGACTACAGGCGTGCACGGCCCCTCTTCGACGAGAGCTACGCGCTGCTTCGCTCCCGCGGCGACACGGCCAACATCGCACGCTCGCTCTTCAACCTCGGGGCGGTCGACCTGATGCTCGGTGAGAACGGCGCCGCGGACACCCGGTTTCGCGAGTCGCTTGAGCTCGCTCGGACCGCCGACGACAAGGAGGATCTCGCCTGGTGCCTCGAGGGGTTCGCAGCTCTCGCGGCGAGCGACGGCGATGGGGTGCGCGCGGCGACGCTCCTGGGCGCCGCGGGCGCGCTGCTCGCGCGGATCGGCGCCGACTACAAGCCGTTCGAGCGTCGCCTCCACGAGTCGACGGAGACGGCGGCGCGCACGATCTGCGAGCCGAGCGCCTTCGACGAGGCGATCCGGCGAGGTGCGTCGATGTCCCTCGGTGATGTCCTCGACGTTGCGGTCGACGCGCCGCAGGCGGTCGAGGACTCACGCCGGGGCTGACTCGCCCGACCGTTCCGGCCCGTGTCGCGGGCGTGACACACCGTGCGTCGCGCCCGCGCACGACACGCTGCCGGCCGGCTCGTACCGTCGAACGACAGAGGTCTCGACGGGAAGGAGCTGGTCATGGGCATCACGAGGACACGGATGGCGGTATCGGTCTCGGCGTCGATCGCAGTCGTCGCCGCGGCGGCGGGAACGGCGGGCGCGCGGATCCCCGAGGGCGACACGGGCGGCGGCGGCGCACGGGTGCAGCCGGCGATCGTGGCGGTGCCGGACGCGTTCGACCGTGCGGTGCACGTGCGGACGCGGGCGCTCGAGGCGACGTTCGCCGACTCCGACGCCGTCGCGCGCGCGATCGCCCGACGCAACCGCTAGCGACGGTCAGAGGGCGCGGCCGGCGTCGGCTGTCTCGCCGCGAGCCCGCCGTTCCCACAGCGTCGCGTTGAGGACGGCGCCGGCCACGATGAGCCGGCTCAGGAGAAACAGGCCCAGCAGGAGCGCCGCCGCGGCGCCCATCGCACCGTACGTTCCCTCCTTCGCGACCGCGTACGGCTCGAGCACGTACGCGGTGAGGATGTGGAGCAGCTCGATGCCGAGGCCGCAGAGCAGCGCGCCCGGCACCAGCGCCTTCCAGTCGGAGCCGCGGTGCGGCAGCTGCAGCGAGACCAGGAGCCAGAGGCCGGCGTACGGCAGCACGAGCAGGATCGTCACGAGCACCCCCGGGCCGGGGGCCCATTCCCGAAAGGCGCTTGCGGCGAGCGAGACGACGCTGAAGCCGAGCAGCAGTGCCAGCAGTCGGAGCGTCGCGAGCACCGTCGGACGGGGTGCCGCCGAGCGAGCGTCGCCCCAGAGGAGCCGGTGCGTCACGATCAGCGCGCGCAGCAGGCTCCGCGTGACGTACAGGAGGAGCGGGACCCCCACGAGCAGCGCGTACCAACGGGCGTGACCCTGCGCGGCGGTCGCGACCGAGTTCGAGACGAGCCCCGTGATCCCGAGCGACCGTGCCGTCTCCTTCGTGCTCTCGGACGACGCGCTCGCGGCGAACCCGAGGCCGGCGACCGCGACGAGTGCGAGCGGCAGGAGCCAGATGAAGACCCGGTACGCGAGCGCGCCCGCGATGATCTCGCCGCCGGCATCGGCGTCGCGGTCGACCATCTCGAAGGCGACGTCGACGGACGCATGGTGCGCGCGCTCGTCCTGCGCGCGCTCGGCGAGTCGCCTGGCCCGCGCCTGCGCCGAGACGACGCGTGCCTCGACGGCCGCTCTTCGCGACGGCGCGCCGGTCACCGGCTGGGCGGAAGGCGCAGCCGACTCCTCGGGATCGCTCTCGTCAGCAGCTTCCACGTCGCCTCGGCCAGACGCCGATCGTATCGCTCTGCCGTCAGCGGTCAGTCACAACGCCGGCGGCAATTCGTCAGAAGCCGCGGTAGGCGTGCCCGGCCATGCCGTCCGGGTCCAGCATCACGTTGACGATCGCCGGCTCGCCCGAGGCGAGGGCGCGCTCGAGCGCCGGGGCCAGGTCGTCCGCGCGCTCGACGTGCTCCGCATGCCCGCCGAACACGTCGCAGAGGCGCTCGTAGCGGCTCGGCGCCAGGCGGGTCGCGACCTCGGCGTCGGCGCCGTACATCCCCACCTGCGGTACGCGGATCTCCCCCCAGGCGCCGTCGTTTCCGACAACGAGCACCGCAGGCACGTCGAAGCGGACGAGCGTGTCGAAGTCGAGGCCATTCAGACCGAGCGCGCCGTCGCCCATCACGCAGACGGTGCGGCCGCCGAAGCCGGCGGCGCCGACCCCGAGTGCGTACCCCGGCCCGACGCCGAGGCAGCCGAACGGCCCCGGGTCGAGCCAGTGACCCGGCCGGTGGACGCGCAGGACGCGCGACACCGCGGCGACGACGTCGCCGCCGTCTCCGATCACCACCGTGTCCTCGTCGAGCACCCGGTCGAGCTCCGCGCCGAGCCGGTAGTGGTGGATCGGCGCTGCATTGGACTCGATCTCGGCGCGGTGGGCGTCCCACCACGCCGCCTCGACCGCACGGAGGTGCTCGAGCCAGGCGGCGCGATCTCCCTTCGGCGGTCCCACGCCTTCGGCGAGCGCGCCCAGCACCGCCGCGCAGTCGCCGACGATCGACGCGTCCGCGACGCGGTTCCGGCCGAGCTCGCGCGCGTCGCCGTGAACGTGGATCAGCTTCCCCTGCCCGAAACGGCCATAGCGAAGGCGGAAGTCGAGCGGCGTCCCGACGACGCAGACGACGTCCGCTTCCTCGAGTGCCGTGCCCCGGGAGTGCTGGAAGAAGAGCTCGTGGCCGGGCGGCAGCGAGCCGCGACCCGAGCCGTTCAGGTAGACGGGCACGCGGCCCGCCTCGGCGAAGCGCGCAAGCTCGGCGGCGGCGCCGTCCCACCAGACGCCGCTTCCCGCCACGACGGCCGGACGCTCGGCTCCCCGCAGGAGGTCGGTCGCCTTGTCCAGTCCGCGCGGGTCGGGGAAGGCGCGCGGCGGCTCGGACGGGAGCGGGACGGGCTCCGCATCGCCGTCGGCGAAGAGGATGTCGGCGGGAAGCTCGAGGTACACCGGCCCGCGTGGCGGCGCGAGCGCCTGCCGGAATGCGAGCGCCACGTACTCGGGGATCCGGTCGACCTCCGGGCACACCGCGGCCCACTTCGTGATCGGCTTCATCAGCGAGAGCTGGTCGAACTCCTGCAGCGCACCCCACTCCGCCTGCGCGAGCGGCCGGGCGCCGCCGAGCACGACCATCGGCGTCTGGGCGGCAAAGCAGTTTGCGACGGCCGTGACGGTCCCGGTCACCCCAGGCCCCGCGGTGACGAGGGCGACGCCCGTCGCGCGCCGGACTCTCCCCCACGCCTCGGCGGCGTGCGCCGCGGACTGCTCGTGGCGGACGTCCACGACGCGGACGCCCTCGTGCCGGCACCCCTCGTAGATCGGCATCACGTGGCCGCCGGAGAGCGTGAAGATCGCGTCGACGCCCGCGGCCGCGATCGCGCGCGCCGCGAGCCTGCCGCCCTGGACCCGTTCTCCCATCGCGCCGGACTCTAGACTCGGATGGTCTGGAGCGTCTCGACGCGGAGGAGGCCGGAATGAGAGTCGTCGTGATCGCGGTCGTCAAGGTGATCGTCGTGCTGGCTGGCCTGTGGGCCGTGGGCCAAGTGCTCGCCCGCCGCAGGACGGTCGGTGACGACACCTCCGACGAGTTCGCGATCGCCGTCTACGTCGGCGGCATCCAGCGAGCCTGCAGGGCCACGTCGCTGCGGCGCGGGTCGGTGAGCGTCGTCCTCGGCGGCGTCGACCTCGACCTCCGCGAGGCGACGCTCGATCCGAGAGGAGCCGACCTCGATCTCTCGGCGAGCCTGGGCGGCGTGAACGTGACCGTCCCGCGCGAGTGGCGGGTGGTCGTCGAGGACCGGGCGACGCTCGGCGGCGTCGAGACGCTCGTCACCGATCCCGAGGAATTGCCGGACGACGCGCCCCTGCTTCGCGTCGAAGCCGGCGCGCGCCTCGGCGGGGTCGCGATCATGACCGACGCCGCCGCCGCCGAGGCGACAGGGCACTCGGGCCACGAGCTCCGCGGCGTCGCCACCAGCTGAGCCGGAGGATCCCGCGCGACGGCGACCGGATGCCAGGCCTGTCGGTTCACGCGGCCTCCCTGACCGGTTCCTCCGCGAGCCGGACGGTCTCGCGCTCGGGCGAGGGCGCGAGGAGCGTCCAGGACAGCACCGCTCCGAGCAGCGCCATGCCCGCGAGCACGAGCAGCGAGATGCGGAACCCGTGCGCGAGACCCACCGTGCCCTCCGCGACCGAGCCTGCGGCGATCGTGTTCACCGCCGCAAGGCCCACGGCGCCGCCCACCTGGCGGCTCGTGTTGAGAAGGCCGGAGGCCGCGCCCGCCTGGGCCGGTGCAACGCCCGCCAGGCCGGCGATCGTCACGGGGATGAAGCAGAGCGCGAAGCCGATTCCGTTGAGCACGAACGGGACGAGCAGGTCGACGGTGTAGCTCCCGGGCACCGGCAGCCGCGCGATCAGCGCGAGCGAGACGGTCACGAGCACGAGCCCGACGGTCAGCACGCCCCGCGGGCCGAACCGGGTCACGAGCGACTGCGCGACGTTCGAGACGACCGCGATGGTCACTGCGATCGCGCTGAAAGCGAGCCCCGTCTCGACCGCGGAGTACCCGAGGACGTCCTGCAGGTACAGCGTCAGCAGGAAGAACTCCGAGAACGCGATCGAGGCCACGATCGTCGTCACGGCGTTGCCGACCGCGAACGTGCGGATCCGGAACATCCGCAGAGGAAGGAGCGGAGCCGCTGCGCGGCGCTCGTTGAGGACGAACGCGACGCCGAGGGCGAGCGCCGCCGCAAGCACGCTCAGCGTGAGCGGGTCGGCCCAGCCGTGCGAGCTCGTCAGCGTGAGCGCGTACACGAAGAGCATCACCGCGCCCGTGGCGGAGAACGCGCCGGCCATGTCGAAGTGACGGAGGCCGTCGCGCACGACGCTCTCGCGCAGGACGAGCGGCACGGCGATCAGGAGCACCGCGGCGACCGGAGCGTTGACGAAGAAGATCCACGGCCAGCTGAGGTACGAGGTCAGGACGCCGCCGACGAGGACGCCCACCGCCGCGCCGCTGCCCGAGGCCGCGCCCCAGATCCCGAGCGCGATGTTGCGGTCGCGGCCTTCGGCGAACGTCGTCATCAGCAGGGAGAGCCCGGCCGGCGCGAGCAGCGCGCCGCCGAGTCCCTGGAGGCCTCGAAAGGCGACGAGCGAGCCCGCCGACCAGGAGAGCCCGCACAGGACGGAGCTGAGGGCGAAGAGCGCGATCCCGGCTGCGAAGACCCTGCGCCGGCCGAGGACGTCCGCGAGCCTCCCGCCGAGCAGGAGAAACCCGCCGAAGACGATCGCGTACGCCGTCACGACCCACTCGAGACCCGACTGCGTGAAGCCGAGATCGGTCTGGATCGACGGGAGCGCGACGTTCACGATCGCGACGTCGAGGATCACCATGAACTGCGCGACGACGATGAGCGCCAGCGCCGCCCACGGGCTGGTCGGAAGCTCGCGTCGCCGTATCGCTGAAACCGACATCTATTCTTCCTCTCAATCGTTGAGTAATACAACGATAGCAGATAACCACTCTGGAACCGGCTACACTTCGGACATGGCCACCACGACCGAATCCCCACTGGCAAAGGCCGGCGTAAAGCCGCCGCGCGAGCTCGTCTCCAGCCCCTCGTTCCTGCTCAAGCGCCTCGGCTTCGCCGTCAAGGACCGCGTCTCGGATGCATTCGAGGACGCCGGCTCGAGCGCCTACCACTACGCCGTCCTCGCCGTCCTCGAGGAGGGCGATCGCGAGACGCAGGCGACGATCGCCGACGCGCTCGCCTACGACCGCAGCTACCTCGTCGGGCTTCTGGACGAGCTCGAGGAGCTCGGTCTGATCGAGCGCCGCCGTGATCCCGCCGACCGCCGCCGCCACATCGTGCGCGTCACGCCCGCCGGGAAGAAGACGTTGGCGCGGCTACGCGCCGTCCACGAGAAGGTGGACGACGCGTTCTTCGCGCCGCTCTCGGCCGACGAGCGGAAGACGATGCACGCGCTTCTCCTCCGCCTCGCCGCGCACCACGACCCGCGCTACGCGGCGAACGGTCACTGACGGGTCACGCGTCCGCGCCCGGCCCGTAGACGAGGATCGAGACGCCGTCGCCGACTGTCTGCGAGCTCACCAGGCGAAGCGGCTTCTTGTCGCTCGTCGCGCCGAACAGGCGCTTGCCGGCGCCGAGCACGACGGGGAAGACCATCAGCCGTAGCTCGTCGACGAGGTCGGCCTCGAGCAGCCCCTGAACGAGCTGGGGGCTCCCGTGCACGACGATGTCGCCCTCGTGTGCCGCGCGCAGCTTCGCCACCTCCTCCGCGAGGTCGCCCCGGAGGACGGTCGTGTTGCTCCACTCCGGGCTCTCGAGCGTGGACGAGACGACATACTTCGGCATCGAATTGAACTTGTCGGCGAACTCGCCGTCGCGTGACGGCCACGCTGCAGCAAAGCCCTCGTAGGTCTTCCGACCGAGGAGCAGCGCCTCGGAGCCCATCGTCTCCTCGAGCTTGAACCGGTTGCCCTCGTCGCCGCGGTCGAACTCGAACGACCAGCCGTCGTGCACGAACCCCTCGCCCCCGCCGGGCGCCTCGACGACGCCGTCGAGTGAGACGAACTCGGTGACCACTATGCGTCCCATCTCCGTTACCTCCTGGTTTCGATCCGACGCACATGAGACCGCGTCCGGGGACGCGAGTCATCGGTCGTAAAGGAAACGTACGGAAGGGAAACCATCCCGCCGGGCCGAACGTCTCTATTCCCATGAGCAGCGACACGCCACGCTTCGTGACCGGCGAGACCGTGACCCTCCTCACGGAGCTCCACGCCGCCGAGCGAATCCACGAGATCGGAACCCGCGCCCGCGTGCTCGAGGATCACGGCGCCGTCGTCGTGCTCCACTGCCACGGCGCCGGGGCGGAGATCGTGACCTGCCCGCGCGACCACGTCGCACGCGCCACACCCGCGCGCCCGCGGGCAGCGCGGCCGACCGCATTCCGCCCGGCGACCGCCTGAGCGAGGTGCGGTAAACCGCACCGCCGCGCTTCGGGCTGCCCGCTGGGATGCGCGTCGCCGTTCGCGGAGGATCTCGCGCGTGGGACGCACTGGCGAGGCGCCGAACGGCACGGCGCCCGGGCACGAGTACACCGTGGAGCTGACGCTCGCCGCGCCGCCGGCACGCGTCTTCTCGGCGATCGCAACGCCCGACGGGCTCGCCTCCTGGTGGACCCCGATCGTGAGCGGCTCGCTCGCGCCCGGCACGCGCTTCGAGCTCGGCTTCCCGGGCTCGCAGGCGACGATCGAGCTCCGCGTCGAGCGCGCACGCCGACCCGCGCTGGTCGAGTGGACCTGCCTCGGTCACAGTGGGCGTCCCGAGTGGCGGGGGACGATCCTCGAGTTCAGGCTCGGCGAGCGCGGCCCCGACGGGACGACGCTCTCCTTCCGCCATGCCGGCCTCGAGCGGGGGCTCGCGTGCTTCGGCGCCTCGACGCGCGACTGGGACCGCGTGCTGACGGATCTCCGAGAAGCAGTCGAGAGCGACGGCCCGCCGTTCGCCGACCTCGACGCGGCCGCCTGATCGTCTAGCTGCGCGGCGCGTCGGGAATCCGGACGCGGTCTCGCTCGTCGATCTCGCGCAGGACCCGGGCGGGGACGCCAGCTGCGACGACCCCCGCGGGCAGGTCACGCGTCACCACCGCGCCCGCCCCGACGACGGTGTCGTCGCCGATCGTCACCCCCGGGCAGACGATCGCGCCGCCGCCGAGCCAGACGTTGTCGCCGATCGTGATCGGTTCCGCGGACTCCCAGCCGATCCGCCGCGGCTCGGGATCGATTGGATGCGTCGCGGTGAGGAGCTGCACGCGGGGCGCGAGCTGGCAGGCGGCGCCGATCCGGATCTCCGCGACGTCCAGCATGACGCAGTCGTAGTTGGCGAACGTGCGCGCGCCGATCGAGATGTGGGTGCCGTAGTCGCAGAAGAACGGCGGGCGGACGACCACGCCGTCCCCGACGTCGCCGAGCAGCTCCCGTAGAAGCGAGTCGCGAAGCTCCTGCTCGTCGTGGCGGGTCGCGTTGTAGCGCTCCTGGAGACCGTGCGCGCGCCCCTGCTCGGCCGCGATCACCGGGTCGTCGGCCAGGTAGAGCTCGCCCGCGAGCATCCGTCGCTTCATCTCCGACATCGCGCGGGACGCTACCCGCCGCAGTGCGACGGACGCCGCGACGGGGCACGTACCGTGACCGAAAACGACGGAGGAGACGCGGATGAGACTCGGAATCGGACTGCCGAACACGATGGCCCACGAGACCGACCGTGCCCTGATGCTCGACTGGGCGCGCACGGCGGAGGAGGCGGGGTTCGCCTACCTGTCGACGATCGACAAGCCGAACTACGACGCGTGGGACCCGCTCGTCACGCTCGCGGGAGTCGCCGGCGTGACGGAGCGCATCGGGCTCGCCACGACGATCCTCCAGCTTCCGCCGCGGAACGAGGTGCTCGTCGCGAAGCAGGCCGCCGTCGTCGACCAGCTGTCCGGCGGCAGGCTCACGCTCGGCCTCGCGCAGGGAGGTCGCGAGGACGACTACGAGGTGTTCGACGCGCCGTTCCACGGCCGCTCCCAGCGGTTCGAGGCCCAGATCGTGCGCATGCGTGCGATCTGGAGGGATGCACGCGCGTCGGACAGCGAGCACGGCGTGGTCGGTCCGGCGCCCGTCCAGGAGCCGGCACCGCCCGTCTGGGTGGGTGCGATGGCGCCCGGCGCCGTCGCGCGTGCTGCCCGCGTTGCCGACGGGTTCGTCTTCGGGACGGCCGGCAGCGCGGCGATGAAGGAGGCGGCGCCGCGGATCCGCGAGGCGTTCGCGAAGGAGGGGAAGGAGGACATCACCGTCGCCGGCCTCGCGTACGTCGCCGTCGGCGACGATGCGCAGGCAGCGCTCGACGAGGGCGCCCACCACGTCCTGCGCTACTACGGACAGCTGTGGACGGAGCCCGGCAACCTGATCCACCACGGCCCGGCGGCGAAGATCGCAGAGGAGATCGCCGCGTACGACGGCGCGGTCGACGTACTGATCGTCTTCCCGCAGATCCCTTCGCTGGAACAGGTCGAGCAGCTCGCCGAGCACGTCCTGCCGGAGTACCGGACGGAAGCGGTCGCGGCGCGCTGAGGCGATCGACCCGGGTCTGTCGCCGCGCCGACGGGTAGAGCGGGGAGCGCCCTGAAGCGCTCCCCGCCCGACCGATCCTGCGGGCGCGGGCCTGTGGAAGGGCTCAGCTCGCGGGGATCAGGACGCGGTTGATGACGTGGATGATCCCGTTCGAGGCCATCACGTCGGTCTTCGTGACCTGGGTCGACCCGTTGAGATAGACCTTCCCGCCGCGGACGGCGATCTTGACGCCCTGCCCTTCGAGGGTCTTGACCGACTTGCCGTCGAGCGTCACGACCTTCGCCGCCGGCGCCTTGCCCTTGACCACGTGGTAGGTCAGCACCTTCTTGAGCAGCGCCGGGTTCTTGCCGACTGCCGCCAGCGTCGACTTGGGCAGCTTGGCGAAGGCCGCGTTCGTCGGGGCGAAGACGGTGTAGGTGCCCTTCTCGAGCGCGCCGACCAGGCCGGCCTTCTTGAGCAGGGAGACGAGCGTGGTGAACTGCGGCGAGGACGCCGCGATCTGGGCGATGTCCTTGTTCGTCGATGCCGCGGGCGAGCCTGCCGCGGGAGCGACGAGCGCGACGGCAATGACGAGGGACGCTCCCAACGAGGTGACGAGGGTGCGCATGGGTGACCTCCTGTATAGACTATGAACCATGTCTGTACAGGTTTAGCACATATGACATGGGCGTTGCAAATCGGTTTATCCGCAGACACTCGCGGTTCATGTATAGAGTTAGTACAGATATGGAGGCTTCCACCAAGACCGATCTCTCGCGCCTGGTCGTGGGGAGGAGACGCAGGTTCGTCGTGGTCGGCGTCTGGGTGCTCGCCGCGGCGGCGCTCGGGCCGCTCGCGGGTCGCTTCGAGCAGGCGCAGCAGAACGACCCGGCAACCTTTCTCCCCGGCGGAGCCGAGTCCGTGAAGGTGCTCGAGGCCGCAAAGGGGTTCCCCTCCGGGGAGCAGACGCCTGCCGTCGCCGTCTTCCGCGATCCGGCGCGGCCTCGGGCCTCGTGGCCGGGCGGCCGTCGAGGAGGCGCGCGCCGAGCTCCGCGCCGCCTCTATCCCAGGCGTCTCCGGCGTCTCACCGGCTGCGTGGTCGCGCGACGGGACCGCCGCGGTCGTCGGCGTACCGATCAGGGCCGGAGGCGATTCGGACCTCCTCGTATCGGCCGTCGAGCGGGTCCGTACCACGGTCGAGGAGGGGCTCCCGCCCGGCCTCGAGGCGAAGGTGACGGGACCCGCCGGGTTCTCCGCGGACGCGGCGAAGGCCTTCGAGGGGATCAACTCGACCCTCCTCCTCGTGACGGCCGGGCTCGTCTTCGTGCTGCTCGTCCTCATCTACCGGAGCCCGATCTTCTGGATGCTGCCGCTCTTCACGGTGCTGCTCGCCGAGTCGGTCGTGCGAGGGCTCGGAACGCTCCTGGCCGACGCCGGAGTGGTCATCAACGGGCAGACGGGGGGCATCCTCCTCGTCCTCGTCTTCGGCGCGGGCACCGATTACGCCCTGCTCCTGACCGCCCGCTACCGCGAGGAGCTCCAGCTCCTCGAGGACAAGTACGCCGCAATGCGCGTCGCGCTGCGACAGGGCGGACCGGCCATCGTCGCCTCGGCCGGGACCGTGATCGCCGCGTTGCTCTGTCTCTCCCTCGCCCGAGTGAACTCGACCGCAGGGCTCGGCCCCGTCGGCGCGATGGGAGTCGCGGTCGCCGCCGTCGCGATGCTGACGCTCCTGCCCGCGCTGCTCCTGATCGGCGGCCGGCGCGCGTTCTGGCCGTTCATGCCACGCGTCGGCCAGGAGCACCACCCGAGCACGGGCGTGTGGGGTCGGCTCGGCCGGGCCCTCGAACGGCACCGGCGGCCCGCGTGGATCGGCACGACCCTCGCCCTTGGCGTGCTCGCGCTCGGCACCCTCGGCCTCGACGACGATCTCACGACCGCGAACTCCTTCCGGGGATCGGTGGAGTCGGCGCAGGGTCAGCGCCTGCTCTCGCAGGCCTTTCCGGCGGGAGAGAGCGCGCCGACCGTCGTCCTCGTCACCGACCCGGCAAAGGTCGGTCCGGCCGTGGCGGCCGCGCGCGAGAGCGAGGGCGTGACGCGCGTCGGCCCGCCGGAGCGCGGAGACCCCGGAACGCGCTTCGACGTGATCCTGGCCGGGGAGCCGTTCGGCACGAGCGGCTTCGCCTCGATCGAGCCGCTCCGCCACGAGCTCAGGGCTGCGGCCGGGAACGCCGTGCTCGTCGGCGGGCCTACGGCGGAGGAGGCCGACCTGCGAGCCGCGGTGGAGCACGACACGAAGGTGCTCATCCCGCTCGTCCTCGCAGTCGTCCTCGTGATCCTCGTCCTCCTCCTGCGCTCCGTCGCCGCACCGGTGATGCTCATCGCGACGGTGGTGCTCTCGTTCGCAGCGGCCCTGGGCGGCAGCCTCGTCCTCTTCGACCTCTTCGCCGACTTCCCGGGCGAGGACCCGAGCTACCCGCTCTTCGCCTTCATCTTCCTCGTCGCCCTCGGGGTCGACTACAACATCTTCCTGATGGCACGCGTGCGCGAGGAGGCGCTCCTGCGTCCGACGCGCGAGGCGATGCGGCAGGGCCTCGCGGTCACCGGTGGCGTGATCACGTCCGCCGGGGTCGTCCTGGCCGGCACGTTCTCCGTGCTCGCCGTGCTGCCGCTCGTCGCGCTTACGCAGATCGGCATCACGGTCGCGTTCGGCGTCCTGCTGGACACGTTCGTGGTCCGCTCGATCCTCGTCCCGGCGCTGACCTTCGAGCTGGGTGAGCGCGTGTGGTGGCCGTCGGCACTCGGGCGCCGGGGGCGGGAGACCGCCGCTCGGCCCCGAGTCACGGAAGCCGCCGAACCCGTCGTCCACGGGCGCGCCGAGTGACCGGCTCCTTCCTTGCGCTGTTGGCGCTCGGCGCGGTGCTCGCGTCGGCCGCGATGACCTGCCTCTGGCTGGTCCAGGTGCGGACCCGCGACGCGAACCCCGTCGACGTCGGCTGGGCGACAGGGATTGCCGTCCTCGCGGTGGTCTACGCGCTGCTGGCCGACGGCAGCGCGGGACACCGCGTCCTCGCGGCCGCCCTCGCGACCGTCTGGGGCTGGCGCCTCGGCCTCTACCTCCTCCGCGACCGCGTGCTCGGCAAGGAGGAGGACGGCCGCTACCGGGCTCTGCGTGCGAAGTGGGGCTCGCGGGCCGACCGGAACTTCTTCCTCTTCTTCCAGTTCCAGGCGTTGTTCGTCGTCTTCTTCTCGCTGCCGTACCTGCTGATCTGCCTCGATCCTCACCCCGGCCTCGGGCCGCTCGAGTGGACGGGGGCCGCGGTCTGGGCGATCGGCAACGCCGGTGCGATCACCGCCGACCGCCAGCTGGCCCGGTGGCGGTCGAACCCCGAGAACCACGGCCGCACGGCGCGGACGGGGCTCTGGGCCTGGTCGAGGCACCCGAACTACTTCTTCGAGTCGGTCACGTGGTGCGGCGTCGCGCTCGTCGCGACCGCGGCGCCGTGGGGGTGGGTGTCGTGGATCGTCCCGGCCGTCCTCCTCTTCCTGCTCTTCCGCGTGACCGGGATCCCCGCCACCGAGGCGCAGGCGCTTCGCAACCGTGCGGACTACGCCGACTACCAGCGCACGACGAGCGTGTTCGTGCCGCTTCCTCCCCGCGCCGACCACGCCCAGGGCCACCGTCCGGACCGTAGGTTCGCGTCGTGAGCGAGGCCGCGATCGGCACCGCGGGCACGAAGCTCCTGCGCATCGGCGAGCTCTCGCGCCGCGTCGGTGTGCCCGTGGAGTCGCTGCGCGCGTGGGAGCGGCGGTATGGCCTGCTCACGCCCAGCCGCACGCAGGGCGGCTTCCGGCTCTACGGCGAAGACGATGTCGCGCGCGTGCTCGCGATGCGGGCAAACCTCGAGCGTGGACTCTTCGCCGCGGAAGCCGCACGCCTCGCGCTCGCCGAGGACGTGACCGAGCCCATCCGAGCGCCAACGCCCGTCGCCGACACGGCGGAGCTCACTGCCGCGCTCGACCGCTTCGACGAGGCCGGCGCCCAGCAGGCACTCGACCGGCTGCTCGCGACGCTGACGCTCGACGTCGTGCTCCGCGACGTCCTGCAGCCCTACCTCCACGAGCTCGGCGAACGCTGGGAGAGAGGCGACGTGTCCGTCGCCCAGGAGCACTTTGCGAGCAACCTGCTGCGTGGACGCCTGACGGCGCTCGCGCGCGGTTGGGATCGCGGCGGCGGACCGCGAGCGCTGCTCGCCTGCGTCGAGGGCGAGCGCCACGACCTCCCGCTCGTCGGGTTCGGTCTCGCACTGCGCGGTCACGGTTGGCGGATCAGCTACCTCGGTGCCGACACGCCGGTGGCGTCCCTCGTCGAGGCCACGCGCGAGCTGACGCCCGACGCCGTCGTCGCCTCCGGCACCGTCGCGGGCGTCTTCGATCCGGTCGCAGTACAGCTGCGGGAGGTCGCGCTCCACGCCCCACTCCATCTCGCCGGCGCGGCCGCGAACGGACGCGTTGCCCGCCGCGCGCACGGGGCGCTGCTCGCCGGAGACGTCGTCGCCGCCGCCGAGATGCTCGCGGCGGGGCGTCGCTGACGGTCGCATGACCGACCGGGCCGTAACCCGCTGCTCGACGCAACGCCCGGGCATCGAGCTCGAGCTCTTCGTCGCCGGCTGGTTCCCGGTCGAGCAGACGTCGTTCGACGACGCCGTCCGGCTGGCATTGGAGGACGACTAGGGCGACCGCCGCGCCTCGAGGAACCGGCGGACTGCCTCGTCGTGGTCGACGATCGGCGCCGGATAGCCCTTCGGGGCAAGCAGGCCGAGACGCCACGGCTCGTGCACTGCGCCCCCGTCGATCGCCTCGAGCTCGGGCACCCAGCGACGGACGTACGCGCCGTCCGGATCGAACCGCCGTGCCTGGCGCGTCGGGTTGAAGACGCGATTGGGCCGCGTGTCGGCCCCTGTCCCGGCGACCCACTGCCAGTTTCCGACGTTGTTCGCGACGTCGCCGTCGACGAGGTGGTCCGCGAAGTGCGCGGCCCCGAGGCGCCAGTCCAGATACAGGTGCTTCGCGAGGAACGACGCCGTGACCAACCGTGCCCGGTTGTGCATCGTCCCCTCCGCGAGGAGCTGCCGCATCCCTGCATCGACGAGCGGATAGCCGGTGCGCCCTTCCTTCCACGCCGCGAGCGCACGCGGATCGGAGCGCCAGCGATCGTGTCTCGGGCGGAGATCCTCGCGCGCGATGCGAGGCTCGGCTGCGAGCAGCTGGTGGTGGAAGTCGCGCCAGCAGAGCTGCCGCACGAAGGCATCGCCGCCCGGTGCCTCGCGTGCACGCTCGGCCACCTCGAGAGGCGAGACGCAGCCGAAGTGGAGGTAGGCCGACAGACCCGATGTGCCCTCGACGGCGAGGTCGTCGCGCCGGCTCTCGTACTCCGCGAGGCCGTCGCGCACCCAGCGGGCGAGCAGCGCCCTGCCCTCCGTCTCGCCGCCCACGGGAAGGTTCGCGGCGGTGTGCCCACCCGTGAGCGCCCCGGAAGCCGGAAGCGGCACGTCGTCCCGCGTCGCGCGAGACGGGATCGACGCGGGGGCGGGCAGCACCGCGCGCCACGGCGTCACGTGCCACCGCTTCCAGTAGGGCGTGAAGACGCGGTAGGCAGCGCCTGCCTCGCCCGGCGAGACGTCGCCCGGCGGGACGACGGTGATCCCCGGAAACGCCTCGATCGAGATCCTGTGCTCCGTCGCCGCTCGGCGCAGCCGACGCTGTCGCTCCTGGGCGAACGCGCTCACGTCCTCGCTCAGGTGGATGCGAGTCGCCCCGGTCTCCACGGCGAGACGGATCGCCTCCGCGACGGCATCGCCGCGGCGAACGACGAGGCCACCACCCCGCTCGACGAGCGAGAGCCGCAGATCGGCCAGGGCGTCCAGGAGGAACGCGACCCGGTTCGGCGCACCGAAGCGAGCAAGGACGCCGTCGTCGAGGACGAAGAGCGGCACGACCTCGGCCGCGCCGGCCACCGCCGCATGGAGGGCGGGGTTGTCGTGCACGCGGAGGTCGCGCGTGAAGAGGACGACGGTCGTGCTCACCCGCTGCGCCCGGCTGCCGTGCCTAGATGTACCCGGCGCGCGTGGCATGGGCGGCCGCGGCGGCCCGCGACGACTGCACGAGCTTCCGGAGGACGTTTGCCACGTGGCGATGCACGGTGTGCTCGCTCAGCACCAGCGACGAGGCGATCTCGCGGTTGGAGAGCCCCGCCGCGACGAGGCGCAGCACCTCCGTCTCGCGCCGGCTGAGCGGGGACGTCCCGTTCGACTCCGCGGGGGCAGCGTCGTCGAGGAACCCCGCGAGCGCCCGCTGGAGGTCCCGCTGGTCGTCGTGCCACGGGAGATGGGCGTCGCCCGAGAGAGCGACGAAGCGGGCGTTCGGGAGGAGCGACGCGAGCTCCCGGCCGCGGCCGATCGGCACCGTGCGGTCACCGCGGCGGTGCAGCACGAGCGACGGCGCCGTCACCGCGGGCAGGTAGGGGCGCGCGTTCGAGGAGAGATCGAGCTCGAGGAACGCCGCGGCGACGTCGGCGTCCGCCGCGTGGCGCTGGTAGCGGCTGAGCGCCTCGATCTCCTCGCCGCCACCCCGCGGGATGAAGAGACCCGCGAGCATCTGCGTCGCGAGCAACCAGTTCACTCGCGCGAAATCGACGAGGGAGCGGCGCGTCGCCTCGGGGATGTCGTCTCGGGACGCGTAGCCGCCGAAGAAGACGATCTTCTGGACGCGCTCCGGCATCTCGGTCGCGAGCCGGGCGGTGGCGAGGCCGGCGCACGAGCACGCGAACAACGTCGCAGGCCCGTCCGTGCACGCGTCGAGCACGGTGGCGAGCTGCGCGGCCTCGTTCTCCGCAGTCGGTAGGCGCTCCAGCACGCGGTCGGAGAGCCCGGCCCCGAGCCGGTCGTACCGGACGACCCGGTGGGAACGGGCGAGACCCTCGAAGAAGGCGCGCGCCGCAGGGTCGTCCCAGTCCTCCTCGAGATGCGACACCCAGCGACCGCCGAAGAGCAGCAGCGGCCCCTCGCCGACACTCGCGTACGCGATCCGGCGCCCCCCGAGCTCCGTGAAGCGGAGATCCTGCTCCATCACCCGCGAGCGTAGTGGCCCGAACGGGCCATGTCCAGAAGATGGCCCGGTGCGGGGAAGTCGCGGGGCCGGTCGCTCGTTGACCATCCTCGTATGCACGCACGCTACGTCGACGGGATCACGATCAGGCGGCTCCGCAACGGCGACACCGACACGGTCGCGACGCTCTTCGCGCGGCTCGGGTCGCGCTCGCGGGAGCGGCGCTTCTGCGGCGCAAAGCCTCGCCTCGGCGAGGCGGAGCTCGCGGCGCTCTCCCGCGTGGACGCCGAGCACCACGTGCTCGTCGCCTACGTCGAGCGGGACCCGCGGCCCGCCGGGATCGCCCGGCTCGTGCGCGACGGCCGGTCGGCCGAGATCGCCTTCGAGGTCGCCGACGAGCATCAGGGCCGCGGGATCGGCTCGGTGCTCGCCCGCGAGCTCGCCGCCGACGCCCGCGCCGCGGGGATCACCGAGCTGGTCGCCACCGTCTGCGGGGACAACGCTGCCGTCGTCTCGCTCCTGCGGCGCGTCGCGGACTCTCTCCAGGTCACCTGGCAGAGCGGCGAGCGCGAGTTCGTGCTGGGCCTCGAACGCTAGGAGCCGGTCAGCTTCGCAAGCGCGGCCTCGGCGGCGGCGGCCTCGCGGTCCGCGGCATCCGCGTCGGCTCGAAGGCGGCGGGACTCCCGCTCGACCGCGTCGGCTGCTCGTCCGAGCCTGCGTGCCTCGTCTCGGGCGTCGGCGAGCGCCTTGCGCGCTGCCTGGACGCGCTCGCGGTCGGGCTGCGGCTTCTTCTTCGCCCGGCTGCGGGCCGTGGGAGAGGCCGGTCGCCGGGGCGCCGCGCCGGCCATGGCCTCGAACCCCGTTGCCTCGACGGGCTCGGTCAGGCGACCGGCGAGCAAGACGTCCGGATCGGCCGCGGAGGCGGCGCGGAGCGTGGTGGCGACGTCGCGGAGCACCGCGTCGGAGGGCCGGCGATCGGCTTCCGCGAGCACCTCACGCGCCGCGCGGGCGAGGCCGTCCGCCGTCGTCCGGAACCGCTCTTCCGCGTCGGGCTTTCCGGCGCGGATCGCGGCGGCCGCCTCGACGAGCGCCTCGACATCGGCGCGTCGCTCGCGCGCGAGTTGGTTGACGACCCAGGCGGCGAGCACGGGCTTTCGGAGCCCGGCGACCGAGGCCGCATCGTCGCGATTGCCGTCGGCACGGAGCCTGCGGGCGAGCGCGTCGCGCTCCTTCGTGAACTCCTCGAGCGCCAGCCCGTAGAGCCTGTCGATCTCGGAGTCGATCGAGGTGTGGCCCACGGGCTGACTGTAGAGACCCAGGTCGACCGCACTGCGATCGTTTCGACGAGGCTTGCCGGCTCGGGGTCGTCGGGAAAGCCGTAGCGAGGATCCGCGGGCCCGCGGATGAGCCGCCGCGCACGGCCTGGGACGCTGACGCAGATGGCCGGAGCCTCGGGATTCACGACCGGCTCGCTGGACGCCCTGCCGCCGGCGGAGGTGGCCCGCAAGGCCGAGAGCGTCGGCGTCGCGAAGGCCGGGATGCCCGCGGTCGACCTGTTTGCCCTCGCCGTCCTCGCGGGCGCGTTCATCGCCCTCGGCGCCGCGTTCGCGACCACGGTCGCTAGCGGCAGCGACCTGCCCTACGGCGTCACGCGGCTGCTTGCCGGGCTCGCGTTCACGCTCGGCCTGATCCTCGTCGTCGTCGCCGGCGCCGAGCTCTTCACCGGCAACAACCTGATCGTGATGGCGCGCGCGAGCGGACGGATCGGGACGTTGGCCCTTCTACGGAACTGGGCGATCGTCTACGCCGGCAACTTCGTCGGCGCGTTCGGCACCGCCGTGCTCGTATGGCTCGGCAAGCAGTACACCTTCGGTGGAGGCGTGGTGGGGACGACGGCCCTGACCGTCGCCGAGGGCAAGGTGAGCCTCGGGTTCGGGCAGGCCATCGCCCTCGGCGTGCTCTGCAACGCGCTCGTCTGTCTCGCCGTGTGGCTGACCTACGGCGCGCACACGACGACCGACAAGGTGCTCGCGATCGTGCCGCCGATCGCGGCGTTCGTCGCGACCGGCTTCGAGCACTCGGTCGCCAACATGTACTTCGTACCCGTCGCGCTCCTGATCGAGCGCGACCACACGTGGATGGCCGCGACGAGCGGCGTCCCGGACACGAGCGGCCTCACCTGGGGGAGCTTCCTCGTCGACAACCTGCTCCCCGTGACCATCGGGAACGTGATCGGCGGCGGCCTGCTCGTCGGCGCCGTGTACTGGTTCGTCTATCTCAGGCGCTCCGCACGCGAGGAGGCGCGGAGAACTACGGAGCGTGAACCGCAAGCGCGCTGATGCGCCGCGGCGGGCATCGGCACGACGATGACGGCGTGTTCGAGGTTCGCATCCATGGTCGCGGCGGGCAGGGGGTCGTCACGGCGGCCGAGCTGCTCTCCGTCGCGGCCTTCGCCGAGGGCAAGGACGCGCTCGCGTTCCCGACGTTCGGGTCGGAGCGGACCGGCGCGCCGGTGACGGCGTTCTGCCGCATCTCCGACCGGCCGATCCGCTCGCACGAGCCGATCGTCGAGCCGGACGCGCTGATCGTGCAGGACACGACGCTGCTGCACCAGGTCGACCTCTTCGGCGGGGTCGGGCCGGAGGCGTACGTCCTGATCAACACGGGCCGCGGCCTCGACGAGCTCGGGCTCGACGAGTTCGCGGCGAGCCGCTTTCGCCCCGAGCGTGTCGTGACGGTCGCCGCGACGGAGCTCGCACGGGAGCACCTCGGCAGGCCGCTGCCGAACGCCGCGCTGCTCGGCGGGTTCGCGGCGCTGACCGGCGTCGTCTCGGTCGAGTCGGTCGCGAATGCGATTCGCGGGCGCTTCGCCGGCAGGACGGCCGAGGGGAACGTCGCCGCCGCGCTCGCGGCCGCCGACGCCGTACGTGAAGGGAGCGTCGTCCGTGCGTGAGCAGCTCGAAGGCTCGCAGGCCGTCGCACGCGCGGTCGCACGCTGCCGGCCGGAGGTCGTGAGCGCGTACCCGATCTCGCCGCAGACCCACATCGTCGAGGCGCTCTCCGACATGGTGCGAACGGGGGAGCTCGCGCCGTGCGAGTACCTCCTGGTCGAGTCGGAGTTCGCGGCGATGTCGGCGGCGATCGGCGCCTCCGCGGCCGGCGCACGCGCGTACACGGCGACCGCGAGCCAGGGGCTCCTCTACATGGCCGAGGCCCTCTACAACGCGTCCGGGCTCGGGCTGCCGGTCGTGATGACGCTCGCCAACCGCGCGATCGGCGCCCCGATCAACATCTGGAACGACCACTCCGACGCGATGTCGCAGCGCGACTCGGGCTGGATCCAGCTCTACGCCGAGTCGAACCAGGCCGCGGTCGATCTCCACGTTCAGGCGTTCAAGCTCGCGGAGGAGCTCTCGTTGCCCGTGATGGTCTGCATGGACGGGTTCGTGCTGACCCACGCCGTCGAGCCGCTCGAGATCCCGTCGCAGGAGCAGGTCGACGCCTTCCTGCCGCCCTACACGCCGCGCCAGGTGCTCGATCCGGACGAGCCGGTGACGATCGGCGCGATGGTCGGCCCCGAGGCGTTCACCGAGGTGCGCTACCTCGCGCACGCGAAGCAGATGCAGGCCCTCGATCTCGTCCCCGAGCTCGCAGCGGAGTTCGCGGCCTCGTTCGGCCGCCCCTCGGGCGGCCTCCTGCGCCGCTACCGCACCGAAGGCGCGGAGACGATCCTCGTCGCGCTCGGCTCGGTGCTCGGGACGATCGAGGACGTCGTCGACGAGCTGCGGGACGAGGGCGAGCGGATCGGCGCCCTCGGCATCACGTGCTTCCGGCCTTTCCCGCTCGACGAGATCCGCGCGGCGCTGACCGGCGCGACAAGGGTCGTCGTGGTCGAGCGCGCCTTCGCCGTCGGCATCGGCGGCATCGTCGGGCAGAACGTGCGGCTCGCCCTCGCTGGGCTGCCTTCCGTCGTCTACGACGTCGTCGCCGGCCTCGGCGGCCGCGCGATCACCCGCCGCTCCCTGCGCAAGCTGGTCGAGGAGGTGCAGGAGGGACGGATCGAGCCGAACCGACTCCACTTCCTCGACCTGGACCGGAAGCTCGTGGAGCGGGAGATCCTGCGGCTGCAGGAGAAGCGCCGCTCCGGCCCGCACGCGGAGAACATCCTGCGGGACGTCGGCCTCGTCGCGGGGGGGTCGCACTGATGGCCCACGGCCCGGTCAAGTTCTTCCAGGTCGGCAGCTTCGCCGTCGGCAACCGCCTCCTCGACGAGGAGGCGCGGTCGGTGCAGTCCGACCGCGAGCGGTCGAACACGCTGACGAAGGGCCACCGTGCCTGCCAGGGCTGCGGCGAGGCCCTCGGCGCACGCTACGTGCTCGACGCGGCGATGCGGGCGACCGAGGGCCGGTTGATCGCGGTCAACGCGACCGGCTGCCTCGAGGTGTTCTCGACCCCCTACCCCGAGAGCTCGTGGCAGCTCGCCTGGGTGCACTCGCTGTTCGGCAACGCACCCGCCGTCGCGTCGGGCGTCGCTGCCGCGCTGAAGGCGAAAGGACGGACCGACGTGCGCGTGATCGGCCAGGGCGGCGACGGCGGCACGCTCGACATCGGCTTCGCCTGCCTCTCGGGGATGTTCGAGCGCGGCGACGACGTGCTCTACGTCTGTTACGACAACGAGGCGTACATGAACACCGGCGTGCAGCGCTCGGGCGCCACGCCGCCTGCGGCGCGTACGGCCACGACGAAGCCGGTCGGCGCCGAGCCGGGCAACGCCTTCGGCCAGGGGAAGAACGCGCCGCTCATCGCGATGGCGCACGAGATCCCCTACGTCGCGACCGCGACGGTCGCCGAGCTCCACGACCTCGAGGCGAAGGTGGAGCGCGCGATGGAGCTCCGCGGCCCGCGCTACCTCCACGTCTTCGTCCCCTGCCCGCTCGGCTGGGGTGCGGCGTCGAAGGACACCGTTCGCATCGCTCGGCTCGCGAAGGAGACCGGCCTCTTCCCCGTCTTCGAGGCAGAGCACGGCGATGTCGTCTCGGTGTCGAAGATCCGGCGGCAGGTGCCCGTCGAGGAGTACCTGCGACTGCAGCGCCGCTTCGCCCACCTGTTCGGCGACCCGCCCAGGACTGACGTGATCGACCGGCTGCAGGCGATCGCCGACCGGAACATCCGCCGCTTCGGGCTGCTCGAGGAGGTGCCCGCCGCATGAACAAGCCGTTCGCGATCACGCTCGACGTCGGCTCCAGCCTCGCCAACAAGACCGGCAGCTGGCGCACCGAGCGGCCCGTCTACCGCGACCTCCTGCCGCCGTGCAACGACGCCTGCCCCGCCGGCGAGAACATCCAGGCCTGGCTCTACGAGGCGGAGGCGGGCGGCGAGGGCTACGAGCGCGCCTGGCGGAAGCTGATGGAGGACAACCCGTTCCCGGCGATCATGGGTCGGGTCTGCTACCACCCGTGCGAGACCGCCTGCAACCGGGCGCAGCTCGACACGGCGGTGGGGATCAACTCCGTGGAGCGCTTCCTGGGCGACGAGGCGATCCAGCGGGGCTGGACGGTGACGGCGGACGTCGCCGCCTCCGGCAAGCGTGTGCTCGTCGTCGGCGCCGGCCCGTCCGGCCTGTCCGCCGCGTACCACCTGGCACGGCTCGGCCACGACGTGACCGTGCGCGACGCCGAGGAACGCGCCGGCGGGATGATGCGCTACGGGATTCCCCGCTATCGGCTGCCGCGCGAGATCCTCGACGCCGAGATCGCGCGGATCCGCTCGGCCTCGGCGTGACCCTCGAGCTCGGCGTCAAGGTCGACGACGTCCTCGGCGCGATGCACGACGAAGGGTTCGATGCCGTCTTCCTCGCGGTCGGCGCGCACATCGGAAAGCGCGCGTACGTCCCGGCGGGGGAGGCGGCGCGGATCCTCGACGCGGTCACCGTGCTCCACTCGATGGAGGGCGAGGAGCAGCCGCTGCTCGGCCGGCGCGTCGCGGTCTACGGCGGCGGCAACACGGCGATGGACGTCGCCCGCACGGCGCGGCGGCTCGGCGCGACGGACGCCGTCGTGGTCTACCGCCGCACCCGCGACCGGATGCCCGCGCACGACTTCGAGGTCGAGGAGGCCGAGGAGGAGGGCGTCCGGATGAAGTGGCTGTCGACCGTCAAGCGGGCCGAGGCCGGCGTGCTCACGATCGAGCGGATGGAGCTCGACGAGAACGGGTTCCCGCAGCCGACCGGCGAGCTCGAGGAGCTCGAGGCCGACGCGCTCGTGCTCGCCCTCGGCCAGGAGTCCGACCTCGCGCTGCTCGACGGCGTGCCCGGGCATCGAGGTCGACGACGGAGTCGTGCAGGTCGGCCCGAACCTCATGACGGGCCACCCGGGGATCTTCGCCGGCGGCGACATGGTGCCGGCCGAGCGGACGGTGACCGTCGCCGTCGGCCACGGCAAGAAGGCGGCCCGCCACATCGACGCATGGCTGCGCGGCGGCGCGTCCGAGGCGGCCCCGAAGCACGGCCTTGCCGCGTTCGACGAGCTCAACACGTGGTACTACACGGACGCGCCGCGCGCTTTCCAGCAGACCCTCGAGCTCGCGAGGCGGAGCTCGACGTTCGAGGAGGTCGTCCAGGGGCTCGACGAGACGACCGCGCTCTACGAGGCGCGCCGGTGCCTGTCCTGCGGCAACTGCTTCGACTGCGACAACTGCTTCGGCGTCTGCCCGGACAACTCGGTCATCAAGCTGGAGGGCCGGGATCGCGAGGCGGCCGGGCGCGGGTACGCGTTCGACTACGACTTCTGCAAGGGCTGCGGGATCTGCGCCGCCGAGTGCCCGTGCGGCGCGATCGAGATGGTGCCCGAGATGGTCTGATCACCGGCTGACCTGCTACACGGTCTCGAGTGCCTCGACGAGCTCGTCCTTCGTCATCGTCGAGCGGCCGTCGATCCCGGCCTTCCGCGCGCGCTTCTCGAGCTCTGCCTTGCTCAGGCCGGCGAGCGAGCCGTTGCCCTCGCGGCCGCGCTTCCGTTCCGGCGTGCGCCTCGACGCTCGCGCGCAGCGCCTCGAGGAGATCGGTCGGCGCCTCCCGCTCGGCCTGCGGCTCGACGTGGACCTGACTCCTTCCCTGTCGATGCTCTCCGCGAAACGGGTACCCCTCGGACGTGCCGGGAAACCTCACAGCCGCACCTGCGGTAGAACAGGCGCGTGCCGGGCGCGCATGCCGTCGAGGTCGACCGGCTCCACGTCGTCCGGGGCGGACGCGACGCGCTCGACAGGATCACGCTCGAGGTCGCTCGCGGCACGGTCACCGGGCTCCTCGGCCCGAGCGGGAGCGGCAAGTCGACGCTCATGCGCGCGATCGTCGGCACCCAGGTTGTCGCGTCCGGCACCGTAACGGTGCTCGGCGAGCCCGCCGGCTCGGCCGGCCTGCGGAGACGCGTCGCGTACACGACCCAGAGTCCCGCCGTGTACGACGACCTCACGGTGGCCGAGAACGTTCGCTACTTCGCGCGCCTGGTGGGAGCTTCGCAGCCGAGCGCCACGGAGACGATCGAGCTCGTGGGTCTTGCCGACGAGGCCGGACGTGTCGTCCGGCGCCTGTCGGGCGGCCAGCGCTCCCGCGTCTCGCTGGCGACGGCGCTCATCGGCCGGCCGGAGCTCCTCGTGCTCGACGAGCCGACCGTCGGACTCGACCCGCTGCTGCGGCGCGACCTCTGGGCGACCTTCGGGCAGCTTGCGGCCGACGGAGCGACGCTTCTCGTCTCGAGCCACGTGATGGACGAGGCCGAGCGCTGCGACGACCTCGTGCTCATGCGTGACGGTCGGTTGCTTGCGCGGGGGACGCCACCGGAGATCCTGAAACGAACCGGAGCGACGAGGATGGACGACGCCTTCCTGTCGCTCGTCGTGGACGCATGAGCGGCTCCGCCCCCACGACGGCGCGCGTGCTCCTGCAGCTGCGCCGCGACCCGCGCACGATGGCGCTGCTCCTCGTCGTCCCGGTCGCGCTCATCGCGTTGCTCGACTGGCTCTTCGTCGACCAACCCGGCGTGTTCGATCGGATCGGAGCGCCGCTTCTCGGGCTCTTCCCGTTCATCGCGATGTTCGTCGTCACGTCGATCACCATGCTGCGCGAGCGCACGACGGGGACACTCGAGCGGCTCATGACCCTGCCGCTGACGAGGCTCGGGCTGCTCGGCGGCTACGGCTGCGCGTTCGCGCTCGCGGCGAGCGTGCAGGCGACACTCGTCTCCGCCGTCGCCTTTGTGGTGCTCGGGCTCGACGTCGCGGGGTCGCCGTGGCTGATCGTCGTCCTCGCGATCCTGAACGCGGTGCTCGGGAGCACGCTCGGCCTGTTCGCGAGCGCGTTTGCCCGCACCGAGTTCCAGGCGGTGCAGTTCATGCCGGCCTTCGTCTTGCCGCAACTCCTCCTCTGCGGGCTGTTCGTTCCCACCGACGAGATGTCTCGGCCGCTCGAGATCCTCGCGTACGCCTTGCCCCTGACGTACGCCTACGACGCGCTCGAGCGCGTCGCGGTCGGCGGCGTCTACGACTGGCGGCTCGCACTCGACGTCGCCGTCCTCGTCGGCTGCACCGTGCTCGCGGTCGTGCTCGGCGCCGCCACGCTGCGCCGGCGCACGTCCTAGTGGGAGTGCACCAGCGCGTGTCCGCGTCCGCGGGCGATCAGGTAACCGGTGATGGGGAGGCGGTTCCGCCGGGAGCGCAATGGCCCCCGGCGGTCTCGTCAGGCGATTCGCCCGAACGCGCCGAACAGGGCGAGCACAAGGGCGAGGAGCAGCAGCATGCTCGAGCACGTCTCCTTCGTCGCCGCAGGCGTGCTCGTGTGAGGAAGCGTGACCCTTCGGATGGCTCGTGCCGGAAGCGCCGCGAGCAGCGTCACGCCGGTCAGAGAAGCTCGCCGGGGTGGTCGAAGTACCGCTCGCGCAGCGCCTCGGCCATCCGGTACGTGACCGCCCCGATCGTGCCGGTCGGATTCGCACCGGCGTTCTGCGGGAACAGCGCGGCGCCGGTGACGATCACGTTCGGCGTGTCCCATCCCTGGCCGTAGGTGTTGGTCACCGAGCTGCTCGGATCGGTGCCCATGATGCACCCCCCGGTCGGATGCGTCGACTGGTAGTCGTGGATGTACGGGCCGAGCTCGTCCTGCGTGGAGACGATTCGGGTCGGCCGCATCCTCGCCATGATCTCCTTGGCGCGCGCGGCGACGTACCGCCACATCTTCTGCTCGTTCGGGTGCCAGTCGAACGTCAGGCGGAGGAGCGGGTTGCCGAAGCGGTCACGGTAGTTCGGATCGAGGTCGAGGAAGTTAGTCCTCGTACGAGGGGCTTTCGCCCTCCGTCACGATCGCGGCGTACGAGTCCCAGTTCGCGCGGATCTCGTTCTTCCAGTCGGCGCCCCAGGACTTCCCGTCCTTCGTCGTCAGGCCCTTGACCGAGTTGAACGGCTCCCGCTCGCACGGCTCCGAGTAGAGCTGTGAGCCGCCCATGAAGTCGAGGCTGCCCATGTACATCTGCGGCGTGCGGCCCTCGAAGAGACCGACGACCGGCGCCGGATAGATCTGGTACGAGTAGTTCTTCCCGACCCGGCCGCGGTCGTTGCCGACGCCGTTGGGATGTGCCTTGCTCCGCGAGAGCAGCAGGATCCGGTTGTTCTCGAGCGTTCCACCCCTCCGCGGTGCTGCGAGCGGGAGACGAGCGCCGTCGGCGTCGCGCCGAGCTGGCCGAGGATCTCGCGCTCGCGCGCACCGTCGCCCAACCGGCACGGCGAGGTGTCGAAATCGCAGCGCGTGGGTAGCTCACAGCGACAACCCACGCGACGAACAGGAGAGCACATGGACAGCGACCGCGTCGAAGGCAAGACGAAGCAGCTCGAAGGCGAGGCACAAGAGGGCTGGGGGAAGCTCAAGGACAAGACCCGCGACGCCGTGGACGACGCGAAGGACGCGCTCGACCGCGACGACGACGAGGCTGACCACAAGGCGGACGAGGCGGACGAGGAGCTCGCCGGCTGACCGCCCTCCGCGCCCGACGAACGAGCCACGAACTGAAGGGAGCGAGACCGTGCCGCCACGCGGAGTGAAGAAAGGCAGCAAGCGGGCCCGGCAGTACGAGCACATCAAGGACTCCCTCCGCGACGAGGGGAAGTCCGAGGACACGGCCGAGGAGATCGCAGCGCGGACCGTCAACAAGGAGCGGGCACGCCACGGTGAGGCGAAGGAGTCGTCGCGGCTCTCCCGCGAGGACATCTCCTCCGGCAGGCGCGGCGGGCTCCGCTCGCACCGGAAGGGACCGCGCGGCCGGACGAAGGATCAGCTCTACGAGGAGGCCAGGGACAAGGGCGTGAAGGGCCGCTCGAAGATGACGAAGGCCGAGCTTGCCCGTGCAGTCGGAGGCCGGAGTTGACGAACGACGTCGCCCGGGAGCTGCTCGGGCTTTCAGTACGCGCCGACGGTGTCCGGCTCGGAACCGTCGGCGCCGTCTGGGTGGACGCCCGCGACGAGGTTCTCGGAATGGAGGTGCGGAGCGCCTGGAGCAAGGACATCCACTACCTGCGGTACGCGACGACCAGCATGCGGGAGGGCGCCGTTCATACGAGCTCCCTCACCGTCCTCCGTGCCGGCCCGACCGCCTTCTTCGCCGACCAGGGTGCGCGAAGGGTCGCTCTCAGCGAGGCGGTAGGTTTGGCCACGGAGGTCTTGGGGTAGACGCTGTCGGCGGCGATGCGGGCGCGGGAGACTGAAACCATGGGCGAAACGGAATCGGCGGACTTCGGCGTCGAAACGATCGAAGGCGAGGAGCCTGCGGTGATAATCGCGGTCCACGGGCAGGCGGACCTCCACACGGCGCCGCAACTCCGCGAGGCGATGACGAACGCCATCGACGGTGGCGCCACCTCCCTGATCGTCGACCTTTCGGATGCCACGTTCGTCGACTCGATGACGCTCGGCGTCCTGCTCGGCGCCGTCAAGCGACTCCGCCCGCACGGCGGCAAGGTTGCCGTGGTCTGCGTGTCGCCCCACATCCGGAGAATCTTCGAGATCACGCTGCTCGATCGCGTCTTCGCGCTGCACGAGACGCTCGCCGACGCGCGGCAGGCAACGCGATCGCTGGGATGAGCGACCCGGCGGACGCACGCCCGCCGGCGCGCACCACGGTAGAGTTTCCGGCGCGCGACGGGTACCGCAACGTCGCGTCGCTCGTGCTCGGTGGCGTCGCGGCACGCTTCGAGCTTCCGGTCGACCGCGTCGACGATCTCCTCCTCGGCGTCGACAGCCTGCTCATGCAGGGCGTCGTCGGGGAGGTCGCGCGGCTCGAGGCCACGGCGAGCGAGTCGGAGCTGACCGTGCGCGTCGGAGCGTTCCGGGCGGGTCAGCTGGACGACGCGGCCGTCCGTCGGGTCGTCGCCCGCCTCGTCGACACCGTGCGGGAGGTTCCCACGGACGACAGCGCTGGCGCCTGGATCGAGCTCGGGATCAATGTCGCCCGCCGGGACGGGGCGTGATCGTGACGCAGGACGTCGACTTCGTCGCCCTGATCGAGGCGTACAGAGACGGGGACGAAAGCGCCCGCGACAGGCTCGTCGAGCGCTACATGCCCCTCGTCCGCAGCCTCGCCGGCCGCTACGCGGGACGCGGGGAGCCCCAGGAGGACCTCGTCCAGGTCGGCGCCATCGGCCTGCTCCTCGCGATCGAGCGCTTCGACACGAGCCGGAGCGTGCAGTTCACGACCTACGCCGTCCCGACGATCGTCGGTGAGATCCAGCGGCACTTCCGCGACCGCGCCTGGGCGCTCCACGTCCCTCGCCGGCTGAAGGAGCTCGGCGGCAGGCTGATGCGAACGATCGAGACGGAGACCGCGCAGCGTGGCCGCGCACCGACCATCGCCGAGCTGGCAGAGGCGGTCGGGGTGGCGGAGGACGAGGTCGTCGAGGCGCTCCAGACCTACGAGGCGTACTCGACGCGGTCGCTGTCGCAGCCGCTCGGCCGCTTCGCCGAGGACGAGACGATGCAGGACATCCTCGGCGGCGAGGACACCGGCTTCGCGGAGGTCGAGGACACCGCCCTGGTAGAGGTGGGCCTCGAGGCTCTCGACGAGCGCGAGCGCCGAATCGTCGAGCTCCGCTTCTTCGAGGGCCTGACCCAGTCCGAGATCGCAGCACGCGTCGGCATCTCGCAGATGCACGTCTCGCGCCTGCTTCGGCGGGCGCTGCACGTGATGCGCGGCCGGCTCGAGGACTCGATCCAGGAGAACGTCCGGTGAGCGTCGACGTCGTCACGCTCGCGATCCCCGCGCGGACGGAGTACCTCATCCTCGCGCGGCTCGCGCTGGCCGGCATCGCGCGGGAGGTGGAGATCGATCAGGCGACGCTCGCGGACCTGAAGCTCGCGGTGACCGAGGCGTGCGGCAACGCGGTGCAGCACGCCCAGCCCGCGGATCCCGGGATGGTGACCATCCGCTTCATGCTCTCCGACGACGCGATCGAGATCATGGTCTCCGACGACGGCCCAGGGATGGACGCGAGGACGCCGGTTGCCTCGATGCCCGACGGCGAGCTGTCCGAGAGTGGCATGGGACTCGCGATCATCCACGCGCTCGTCGATCGCGTCGAGATCGGCCCCGGCGAGGAAGGCGGCGGAACCGTCGTCCGCATGCGGCGTCTTCGGTCGAGAAGCCCGAGCGGCTAGCCGCGCGCCACGACCTCCAGGACCTCTCCATGGCGGAGAGCGCGTCTCGCCGGCGTCAGCGCGTGCCGGAGAGCGGCAGGCGCATGCGCACGACCGTTCCCCCGTCCTCGGTGTCGAAGCCGACGTCCCGCATGAGCGCTTCCATGATCTTGCGCCCGCGGCCGCGCTCGGAGCGCTCCAGGGGCGCCCGCCACGCACCTCTGTCACGCACCGCGACGTGCAGGCTGCCGTCGTTCGCCCAGGCCTCGATGCGAACGTTGCCGACGGAGTCGAAGCCGTAGCCGTGCTCGATCGAGTTCGAGGCAGCCTCCGAAACGGCGAGGACGACGTCGTGCGTCTCGTGCTCGTCGAGCCCGGCCGCCTCGAGCCAGACCGAGAGCGCCTGCCGCATCTTTCGCACCTCGCCGGGGGAGGCCGGAAACACGAGGACGAACGGCGTGGGGGACAACGACCTCCGCACCGCGAGCACGCAGACGTCGTCCTTGTTGTCGATCTCGGCGACGAGCCTGCCGACGACGATGTCGACCAGGGACGACGGCGCGACGGCCCCCACCTGCACGGCGACTTCGAGCAGCAGATCGAGGCCGGACGAGATACCGCGTGCACGGTCCTCGACCAGGCCGTCGGTATAGAGCAGGATCGACTCGCCGGCCGCCAGACGATCCGTCGCCTGCGTTCGCTGATGCCCGTCGAACGATGCGCCCAGGGGAAGGGAACGCCCTTCCCACAGCAGTCGGCCTCCGTCCGAGCCGAGAAGCAGCGGCGGAGGATGGCCCGCGCAGGCATAGGTCAACGTGCCGTCCTCGAGGTCGAGCTCAGCGTACGCCAGCGTCGCCATCGCCCCTTGCGGCACCTGCTCGACGAACAGGTCGAGGGCGTCGAGAACCCGCGACGGGGAGCCGGTGAGAGCAAGCGCGCGCACTGCGCCGCGGAGCTGGCCCATTGCGACAGCCGCGTCGAGCCCGTGGCCCACGACGTCTCCGACGACGAGCGCAAGGGTCGTGTCGCCGAGCCGGAAGACGTCGTACCAGTCACCGCCGACCTCGAGCGTCTCGCTTCCCGGCCGGTAGACGCTCGCGATCTCGACGCCCTCCACCTCGACCGGTGCGGCGCCGAGGAGGCCGGCCTGGAGCGCGTGCGAGACGTCGCGCTCGCGCTCGTAGCGCATTGCGTTGTCCAGGGAGTGGGAGAGACGCGACGCGACCTCCTCCGCGAACGCGACCGTCATCCCGAGCTCGGAGCTCTCCGGGAGGCGGAGCGTCAGGGTCCCGAGCAGGCGCCCGCGCACGTGGAGCGCAGCGACCGCGCCACGTCCCGTCGCGACGGAACCACCGGGCTCGCCGCTGACGAGTACGGTGTCACCGCTCTCGGACACCTCTCTCGCGAGCCTGTCGAGCCGCCGCATTCTGGCGTCGGGGCGCCGCACGCCGGCCGAGGCGACGAGTTGGAGCTTTCCCTCCTCGTCGAGGAGGTGGATCCGAACGAGCTCCAGACCGTTGCGGACGAGAAGCGCAGCGGCGGCGTCCGCGCGTTCACGGAACCCCATCGCGCGGTCGAGCGTCGCCGCGAGCCGCGCAAGCACCCGCTCCCGGAGTCGCCCCGCCTGCATTTCCTCGTAGAGCAATGCCCGGCCGAGCGCGACGCCGATCTGCGCGGAGAGAGGCACGACCAGATCCCGGCGATCGCGCGTCAGCCAGCCCTCCGGCGTGGCCGCCACCGTCAGGGCGCCGCAGACCGCACCGCCGGCTTCGACCGGAAAGGCTCCGTACGTCTGCCAACCGCGGTCCTGCAGGACACGCGCGAAGGAAGGAAATCGCTCCTCGAGCTCGGCCGCGTCGAGGATGACGGCCCGCCCCAGCTTGACCGCCTCCGTGACGGGCGTCTCGACGCTGAGCGGCGTCTCGCCGTGCAGCGGCCCCGATGGGCCCTCGACGCCGAGGATGGCCCGCAATTGCAGCCCGTCGCCCTCGAGCGCGAAGAACGCGCTGTGATCCCCGCCCCACTCGCGCACGCTCGCGACGGCGACCGCCGCGACGTCGTCGACGGTCGCCGAGCGGGAGAGCTGCTCGGCGCTCTCCCTGAGCGAGCTGGCCTGCAGGCTCGCGAGCTCCACCCGATCGGTGAGCTCGGACCGCTCGATGGCCGCGCTGCGCTCGGCTTCCGATCGCGCAAGCTGACCGACGATGCGCTCACGCTCGGAGATCTCGGCGGCGAGCGTCAGGACCGTCGCCACGATCACGGCTAGTGCGAGCTGGAGGTACAGCACGCGGTCCGCAGGGCTGACGTCGACGGACTCCCAGAAGGCGTCTGACTCGGCTGTGAGCCCGGCGGCGACGAACGAGACGAGCGCACCCGTCACGGCCACGCCGTCGGTCCCCACCCGGAACGCGAGAACGACGAGGACGACGACCGGGGCGTAGACGAACGCGAACCAGCCCTGGTCGAAGAGGACGTACGTGCAGACGACCGCGACCGCCGCGAGCGCGGCGCCCTCCGCCGCCCGACGCTGGGGGAGGCGCAACCCGAAGCGGAGCGAGAGGAGGGCGCCTCCCACGACGAGCACCGCCAGCCCGTCCCCGGCCCACCACTCGGCCGCGAATCGCAGCCAGCCGGTGCCGCCGATCACGTAGACGAACGTCGTCGCCGCGATCGCCGCCCCCACGATGGGAGCGCCGACGACCGCCGCGCCGAGGAAGGCGGACAGATGTCGCTTCCGGCGTAGGTCGACGCAGCCGACGAGCCAGAGCAGAAGCGTTGCGCCGACGAGCGGCTCGGCGAGGTTCGCGAGAACGACTCCCGCCGTCCCACCGAGGCTCATCCCGCGACCGACGTCGAGCGCGACTTCGGCCGTCGCCGCGGCGGCGAGGACCACGGGCCACCGGCGGCGGCGGACGAGGACGAGCGTCGCAAGCGTGACGCCTGCAGGTGGGAAGAAGGAGGCGCCCTGGCCGGGCGCGCTGAACCACTTCCAGGCGAACGTGTACCCGAGCGCATATGCGGCCGCGACGCAAGCGAAGAGGATGACGTCGCCGGCTGGATCGGCGTGGCGAGGGTCGAGCCTCGTCCTCCACCGCCGGGCGATCACGCGTGGGACCTACCGTCGCCCGTGCAGAAAAGCGCCTCGGCGCGCGCGTCACGCCTCGAGCGCGGCGGCCCGCGTGGGATACGTACGGAGGACGGCGTCGAGGCCCGTGATCTCGAAGATGCGGACGGTCGGCGCGCCCGGCAGCACGACGCGAAGCTCCCCCTCTGCCTCTCCGACCCGGCGCAGCAGGCCGACGATGCAGCCGAGCGCGGTGGAGTCGAGGAAGGTGACCTGCGCGAGATCGAGGACCACGCGAGGCTTCGCGGGCGCGCCCTCCACCGCCTCGGAGAACGTCGTGCGAAGCGTGGGCGCATCGTGCGCGTCGAGCTCCCCGCGCAGGGTCACAACCCTCGTGCCCCCGTCCACGATCTCGAAGTGATCGCCCATACGCCGCCTCATCATGCCCGGAGGCGCCGCGTGGGGCGCCTCCGGGCGGACGTTCCCGTCCGGTCTAGCGCTCGACGACCCGTTCGCGGTCGTGCACGACCGCGGTGTCGCGACCGCCGCTTCCGAAGCCGCCCCAGCTCGACCAGAAGACGAGCGAGATGAGGCCGCCGGCCGCGCCGACGACCATGAGGATCACGCCGACGGTGTTGATGTCGACGCCGGACACGTCGGCCGAGACGGCCCACGTCAGGATCGCTCCGATCGCGATCAGGAGAAGACTCACACCGATTCCCATGCTCACCCTTTCCGTTTCCACTCGGCCGGTCTCGGAGGAGCCGGCCCGTTGCGAGGTTGCCCGGACGGAGTACCCCGATCCGGCTCGAGGGAAACGCAGGCGGGTTTGCCGTCGGCGGGACGCGGGCACCAGCCGCACACTCGACCAGGGAGGCACTCATGGAACTCGGCTATGCGATCTCGAGCGAGGAGCACCGGCCGCTCGACCTCGTCGACAACGCCGTTCGGGCGGAGGAGGCGGGCTTCGCCTTCGCGCTCATCTCGGACCACTTCCATCCCTGGATCGACCGGCAGGGTCAGAGCCCGTTCGTGTGGGGCGTCCTCGGCGGCATCGCCGCGGAGACCGAGCGGCTCGTCGTCGGCACCGGGGTGACGTGCCCGATCCTGCGACTCCATCCGGCGATCGTCGCGCAGGCCGCTGCGACCGCGGCCGCCATGCTTCCCGGACGGTTCTTCCTCGGCGTCGGCACGGGCGAGAACCTCAACGAGCACGTGCTCGGCCAGCGATGGCCGGCCACGCACGTTCGCCGCGAGATGCTCGAAGAGGCGATCGGGGTGATGCGGCTCCTCTGGGAAGGACGGCTCGAGAGCCACCGGGGTCGCCATTTCACGGTCGAGAACGCGAGGATCTACACGCTTCCCGACGAGCCGATCCACGTTCTCGTCGCGGCCGGGGGCGTGGAGGCGGCAGAGCTGGCGGGCGCGGATCGGCGACGGGCTGATCGGGACGGCGCCGGAGAAGGCGATCGTCGACGCGTTCGCAGACGCCGGCGGGGCGGGCAAGCCGCGCTATGCCCAGGCGACCGTCTGCTGGGCCGAGAGCGAGAAAGACGCCCGGCGGACAGCGTTCGAATGGTGGCCGAACGCGGCGCTGCGGGGGCCGCTCAGCCAGGAGCTCCCCCTTCCGTCGCACTTCGAGGAGGCGACGGCGATGGTCACCGAGGACGACGTCGCGCAGGTCGTCGTCTGCGGGCCCGACCTCGACAGCCACCTCGAGCTCATCGAGAAGTACGAGAGGGCCGGCTTCACGCACGTCTACGTCCACCAGGTCGGTCCCGACCAGGACGGCTTCCTCGACTTCTACTCGAGTGAGATCCTGCCGCGCTTCTCGAAGGCGACCGTCGGCGCGTAACGCCTCGGGCGCAGAGGACCCGGGAGCCGTGACCTTCGACGCGATGGTGCTCTAGTGGCCCGGCGCGGGGGGTGGCGGCGGCTCGGCAGCAGGCGGCCGTTCCGGTACGTGGACAGCCGCGGCGCACCGGTCGTGGGCGATCGGCTACGGCGCATCGAGGAGCTCGTCATCCCGCCGGCCTGGCGCGACGTCTGGATCTCGCCGAGCCCGAACGCGAAGCTGCAGGCCACGGGCGTCGACGCCGCGGGCCGGCGGCAGTACCTCTACCACCCCGAGTACCGGGCCGAGCGGGAGCGCGAGAAGTACGACCGGCTCGTGCGGTTCGGCGAGCTGCTCCCCGACCTCCGCAGGACGCTCGACCGTCACCTCGCGCTCGGTCCCTACGAGCGGGAGTGGGCGTGCGCCGTCGCCGTCACTCTGGTCAACCGCGCCTGGTTCAGGGTCGGCTCCGAGCGGCATCTCCGCGCGAGCCGCACCTACGGCATCACGACCCTGTACAAGCGCCACGTGACGGTTCGCGGTCGCCGGGTCGGCTTCCGCTTCCCCGGGAAGCACCGGGTCGCGGTGAGAACGACGGTCGTCGATCCCGACATCGCCGACGCAGTGCGCGAGCTCCTGCGCTATGACGGCGGCGCGCGTCTGCTGCGATTCGACCGCGAGGGAGGGCCGGCGAATCTGACGGCGCGCCTGCTCAACGAGTACATCGGCGAGCACCTCGGAGAGGGATTCACGGCGAAGGACTTCCGCACCTGGGGAGGCACGCTGTCCGCAGCGCGCGGGCTTGCCGACCGGGGGCCTGCCGAGACGGCGACCGACGAACGCCGGATCCTCGCCGCCGTGATGCGCCGAGTCGGAGAGGAACTCGGCAACACCCCTACGGTCGCCCGCACGTCCTACGTGAGCCCCGCCGTGGTCGAGCAGTGGCGGGACGGGCGCACGCTCGACGACTTCGCGCGCCGGAGAACGCGAGGGCTGTCGGCCGACGAGACGGCCCTCCTCGCGCTCCTCCGCTCGTGGCGGATCCGGCGCGCGCGCGGCCGGCCGGCACGATGAGGGGACCGGCAGAGCCGGTCCCCTCGTGCGGCTCGCGCGACGGCCCTCGGGACCGGCGAGCCGCTGCTCCCCACGCCCGTCCGGCTACCCGGGGGGTCGGGCGGCGAAACCGGTCCGGCGTTTCGCATCCGTGACCGAGTGGTATCCGCCCTCCATGGCCGGCGCTCGGAACCACGCAAGGCGGGACGACCGCCCGGTGCTTCTCTTCTTCTCGAACCGGCGCTCGGGTCCGGCCCGACGTATGTCGAGTCTCGTCGCATGGTTCGGCGTGACCGAGAAGAAGCGACTCCGCGTCGTGCAGGTGGACACCGACGCAAACGAGGAGCTCGCGCGGGCGCTCGACGTGTCCACGGTGCCGACGCTCGTCCTGCTGCGTGGGAAGACGGTGGTCGACCGGCTCGACGGACGCGCGACCGGAAAGCAGATCTCGCGCATGATCTCCTCGCACGTGGTGGCGCGCTGAGGCGCGCGCCACGCCTACAGCAGGATGATCAGCAGGATGATCAGCAGTACGACGAGGAGTGTTCCGACACCGATGTACATGTCCTTCCTCCTTTCTCAGCTGAGCCACCACACCAGCAGCAGCGCCGCCGCCAGCACGGCGACGACGGCGCCGAGAACGACCATCGTCGATCCCACGAGGAGTAACGGCGTCTCGCCGCCGCGGCCGCGAGCGAGCTTCGTCTCGGCCCTGGTCGCTCCGTCGGCGGGGGGCGTCTCCCTAGCGGGATGCGTCGTCCGGTCGGTCATGGCCCCCTGCTACCCGCGGCGAGAGACGGCGAAACGACGCGGCCCGATGTTTCGCGCTCCGAGCTAACGGGTATTCCCACGAGTCGTGGCGGCCACGACGGAGACCCATCCCCTCCGCAGGCCGCATAGCGGGCCGGCGCTCGTCCTGTTCGACGGCGAGCAGGCCGTGGAGCTGCAAGACCTCGATGACGCACCCTCCCGTCTCGGCCGGTCACAGCTCCTCTGGGTCGACACGGACGAGCTCACCGCCGAGCTCGCCGAGCGGCTCGCCTCGGCACTCCGAGTGGACGAGCGCCGTGCCCACGAAATGCTCGAGAACGGTGTACGTGGTTTTCGCGACGGCTGCGAGTTCGTCCGCGTCAGCATCCGCGCGCCGACGACGGAGACGTCGGGCGAGGTCGCTGGGATCACATGCGTCGTCGGAGACCACTGGGCGCTGACCGCGCATGACCAGCCGGTCGCAGTGCTCGACGAGCTCGCCGAGCTCGCGGCGGGCTCCGGCCCGACCGGGCAGCTGAGCGGCCCGTCGTTTCTCGCCATGCTGTTCGAGTGGGTGTTGAACGGCTACACGCTGTCGTTCGAGCAGATCGAGGAGGAGCTCGAGGCGATCGACGAGCGGGCGATGCGCGGGCGCGGCTCGGCGGAGTCGCACATCGAGCCACTCGTCGCGCTCTTGCGACGGGTGGGGCGGCTCCGGCGTGACCTGGCCTCGCACCGGACTGCGCTCCTCGCTCTGACGCAGCCGGAGCTCGAGTCGCTCGGCGACGAGCAGGGAGCCGAGCGCTTCCGGCGCCTGCTCGACCAGTACGACAGCGCGATGCAGACGGCGCGTGACGCGCGGGCAAGCGTCGTCAGCTCGTTCGACGTCCTCATCGCCCGCACCGGGCACACGACGAACGAGATCATGAAGGTGCTCACCCTGGCATCCGTGATGCTGCTTCCGGGCACGCTCGTGGCGGGACTGCTCGGGATGAACTTCAAGGTCCCGCTCTTCACGCATCCCGAGCTGTTCTGGGTCGTGGTCGCGCTCATCGTGGCCGGTGCTTTGGTCACGTTGACCGTCGCGAAGCTACGTCGCTGGATCTGACGCCGCTCACGCGGCGCGCTCGGAGACCCGGCCCCGTTCCTCGAGCCGCTGCGCCTCGGCGTTGATCTCGGCGCCGAAGAGCAGTGCGGCGCTCGTCAGCCAGAGCCAGACGAGCGTGACGACGACGGCCGAGATCGTCCCCCAGCCCTTGTCGTAGGAGCCGAAGCGCGAGGTATAGATCGCGAACGCCGACGACGCGAGCAGCCAGAGGACGAGTGCCGTCACGGCGCCCGGCGTGACGAGTTGCCAGCGCCGCTGGTCGACGTCGGGGCCGAGCGCGAGCGCGACGGCGAACGCGAACAGGATTCCCGCGACGAGCAGCGGCCACTGGAGCGTCCACCACATGAAGGCGACGAGCGTCGGCACGCCCGTCGCACCGGCGACCCAGCGCTCCACGTGCGGTCCGAAGACCAGCAGCGAGAGGACGAGTGCCGCCCCGAAGCCGAGCGCCAGCACGATCCCGAGTGCGAGGAGCCGCTTCCGCACGAAGCCTCTCCGGTCCTTCCGGTCGAACGCCTTGGTCGTCGCGGACATCAGCGTCGACGCGGCGGAGGTCGTCGTCCAGAGCGCGAGCACGAATCCGGCGATCGTCATCGTGACGCCGCCGCGGTGCGACTGCCTGGACCGCTCGAGGCTCTCGCGGATGAGCGTCGTCGCCTCCTCGGGCATCACCGTCTGCAGACGGGCGACCAGCTCCTCCACGGTCCCGGCGTCGGCAACGAGGGAGAAGACCCCGAGCGCCAGCAGCGCGGCGGCCGGGATCGCGAGGAAGAGCGAGTAGGCGAGTGCCCGCGCGACCATCGGGACGTCGTCGTCCCGTGCTTCGGCCAGGGCCCGGCGAAGGACGAGCCAGATCGATCCCGCGGCGCGCTTCTCGTCCACGGACGTGGTGTTCCACGTACGAGGCAGCCGGAAACTGCCTCGGTTTCGGGGCCGTGGATCGGGGTACGACCGGCACCGTCGAGACGAGGAAAGGAGCGCTATGCCCGAGATCACGAATCCCCGCGAGCTCTTGCTGCACGAGCTCGGAGACATCCTCTACGTCGAGCAGAAGCTGGCCGACGAGGTCCTTCCGAAGCTCATCGGGGAGGTCACGGACGACGAGTTCCGCAACGGCCTCGAAGGACATCTCAGGGAGACCCGGGGCCATGTCGAGAACGTGAAGCAGGTCTTCGCCGAGCTCGGCGAGATGCCGAAGGCGGAACCGTGCCTCGGCTTCGAGGGACTGAGGAAGGAGCACGACAAGCTGAAGTCGGAGACGTCGCCCGAGCTGATCGACTCGGTCGACCTCGGCGCCGCCGCGCGTACCGAGAACTACGAGATCGCGGCGTACGAGGGCCTGCGGCGCATGGCCAAGGGACTCGGCGAGGATCGCGCCGTCGAGCTCCTGGACGAGAACCTCGCCGAGGAGAAGGAAGCGCTCCGCCTCGTCGAGAGAATCGCGACCCGGGTCAGCAAGGAGAGCGCGAAGGCGCTCGCGTAGGCCCGGCGGCCCGAGGACTGGAGGAGGAGCCGTCATGAAGGACGCGCTCCTCCTCGTCGACGTCGTCAACGACTTCCGCCATCAGGACGGCGGGGCGCTCCTCACATCGTTTCGCGTGCGGCAGCCCCGGCTCGTCCAGGCGCTGGAGCGAGCCCGTGGCTCGATCCCCGTCGTGTATGCGAACGACGATTGGGGTCGCTGGGACGGGAACGCGCCGCAAATGGTCCGGGATGCGATCGCGCAGGGCCTCGGCGGCGAGCTCGTGGCCGAGATCGCGCCGCGCGACGCCGAGCCCATCGTGCTGAAGCCCCGCTACTCCGCGTTCGATTCGACGCCGCTCGAAATCCTGCTCGGCAGCCTCGAGACCGAGCGGATCCTGCTCGCGGGCATGGCGACGGAGATGTGCGTCACGCAGACGGCGATCGCCGGACGGGAGCTCGGCTACAAGATCACGGTGCTCGCCGGCGCGTGCGCCTGCGTCGACGAGCGGCGCGAGCAGATCTCGCTCGAGTATCTGGGCGACGTCGTCGGCGTCCACATCGAACGCTAGGCCGGGTCAGGCAAGGCCGTACAGATCGGCGCCGGCCTCGGCCTCGGGGTGGTCGAGGAGCGCCTTGTACAGCTCGCGCAGCTCGGCGGCGGCCTGGAACGCGTCGTCGTTACCGACCGGGAGGCCCCCCTCGTACCGCCGGATCACCTCCTGCGCACGCTCGAGCGCCACGTCGACGTCCCGCTCGACTGTCGCGCCCGGTTCCGGCTGGACATATCCCGCTGCGGCGAGCATCCGCTCGACGAGGTCGAGCAGCTCGGGAAGCGCCTCGAGCGGGCGCATCCGGAGATCCTCCTCGAGGCCTGCGTACTCGCTCTCCCACGCGTGCCGGTCGTCGCCCTGCGTCGCCTCGGACATGCCCACCGGATACCTCGGCGGACTGCGGCCGAAACGTCCCTCTGTTACGCGCGTCCTGCGGCCGGGTAGCACGAAACGCTCTGACGAAAAGGGAAGGAGCAGGGAATGGAGCAGCGACGTGGTTCAGAGATCGCCGAGGGAGACCCGCGTCCGCCGGACGTCCCGGAGCCCGCGCCGAGCCCGGATCCCGCACCCGCACCGCAGCCGCCGCCGGGCTCACCGGATCCCGGCCCCCGCGGTGGGCGTCAGGCCGTCTGACTGTCCACTCCGAGCGCCGCGTCCAGGCTCTCGACGACGAGGTCCCGATCGAAGCCGGCGACCCGGAGCGTCCACGCCGACGGCGTATCCGGGGGGGACACGATCAGGAGCGAGCGTTCCTGCGAGACGAGACGGCGCCGGCTGCGGTCGATCGCGCGGATCCCCGAGCTGTCGAGGAAGGCGACGCGAGACAGGTCGAGCACGACGGTGCGTGACGTCGTCCGCTCGATGCTGCCCTGAAGCGAATCCGACGTCGTCAGGTCGATCTCTCCGGAGACGGTGACGACGGCCGTCCCGTCGAGCTGGACGCTCACGACGTCGAAGGGAACCCCCTCGTCGCTCATGCCTGAGCTGATCCGTTGGTCGTCGTGCGCATGCGCAACACGGTAGCGCCCTCGTCGTGCCCGATCGAGAAGCTCCTCGACGATGGCCCGGATGATGTCGAGCCCTCGTCCACGGTCGGTGTCGGACGACGCCTCCCGCCAGACGCCCTCGTCGCGCACGGAGATCTCGAGGTGGCCGTCCAGGCGATGCGCGACCACGGTCACGAGGCCGGTGCCGTCGCACCCGTAGCCATGCTCGACAGCGTTGGCGGCGGCCTCCGAGACGGCGAGGACGACACCTCGCTCGACGTCCTCCGGCACGTCGTTGTCCTCGAGCCACCCGCGCAGCTGCTCGCGAAGCCCCGCGAGCTCGATGGGCGAGGCTGGGAATGCGTGGCTGAACATCGGTACGGAGGGCATGCGGCAAAGGGTCAGGACGCAAACGTCGTCCTCCTGGGCCTCCCCTCCGACGAGGGCGTCACAGATCTCGTCGGCAAGGCGCGGATCTCCGGGCGGCCGGCGCCGCGCCGCCTCCGCCAGCCGCTCGAGCCCTGCGTCGATGCCGGCTGTGCGGCGCTCGACGAGCCCGTCCGTGTAGAGCACGAGCGTCTCGCCCTCGGCGAGCCGGTCCTCCGCCCCGGCGCGATCCTGCCCGAGAATCGAGCCGAGCGGCGCCGACCGGCCGTCCCACAGGAATCGCGTCCGGCCGTCCGGCGAGACGACGAGCGGCGGCGGGTGGCCCGCGCAGGCGTAGCGGATGGCTCCGGTCTCGGGATCGAGCTCCACGTAGGCGAGCGTCGCGGTGGCTGCCGAGGGCACGGTCTCGACGAAGCCGTCGAGGCGCTCGAGCAGCACGGCGGGGCTCGACGACTGCGCGAGCGCGCTCACGGCGCCTCGCAGCTGGCCCATCGCAACCGCCGCCTCGAGCCCGTGTCCGACGACGTCGCCGACGACGAGCGCGATCGCGCCGTTCTCGACGCGGAAAGCGTCGTACCAGTCGCCTCCGACCTCGAGCGAGGCAGACCCCGGCCGGTACGCAGATGCCACGACGACATGCTCGAAGGTGGGCAATGCGCCGCCCAGCAACCCGAGCTGCAGCGTGTGGGACACGTCGCGCTCCCGCTCGTAGAGCAGCGCGTTGTCGAGCGCGAGCGCCGCACGGGCGGCAATCTCCCGTGCGGTGGAACGGCTGATCACCGGCTTCCAGTCCGGTCCCGCGGCGATCCTCATCGTCAGGACGCCGAGACTCCTCCCACGCGCGAGCAGGGGCAGGACGAGGACGGGCGAGGGCCCCGAGCCGCCGTACGAGGCCGGGTCGAGCTCGTCCGCGCCGGCCGCCCGCCCCGTCGAGATGACCTCCCCGATCCACTCGAGCGCGCGGTCCTCGTCCGCGAGCTCCTCGGGGAGCGAGCCCGCGCTCGCTATCTCCTCCACCTCTTCCGACTGTGTGACGAGGTGCACCGCCGCGAACGTGGCTCGCTCTTGCGCGAGCGCGTCGACGAGGCGTCTCGCGCGGCCGCTCGCGGTCGTCGAGCGCTCGAGCGACTCGCCGACGAGCGCGAGGAAGGCGTCCGCCGCCGAGACGCGCTCGGCGTCGGCCTGGAGGGATGCGCGATCGAGCGCCACGCCGGTCTGCTCCGCGATCCCGAGCAGCAGGGCACGCCGTCCCGCCGTGACCCAGCGTCGGCGGGTCGCGGCGGCGAAGATGGCGCCGATGACGTCGCCGCCGCCGGTCCACAGCGGCATCGCGACGAGCGACTCGGCGCCGATCCGCCGCCGTTCCTCGGCCAGCGCGGGGTAGAGAGCGTCGTACTCCTCGGCCGACTCGACCGCCACGAGCCGGCGGCCGCTCATGGCGTCCGAGACGAGCCCACCGTGGTCGAGCGGATACACGCCGAAGCGGCCGGCGGTCTCGTCCGGGACGCCGGATGCCGCGAGGGTCTCGAGACGCCCCGCTTCGCCGAGGCCCCACACGAACACGACGTCCGCTCCGAACGACGCGATCTCGTCGACCGTCGCCGCGGCGACCTCGACCGCGGTCGCTGCAGCGGCAAGGCGCTCCGCGTTTCGCTCCATCGCCTCGGCCTGGAGCCGTGCCTCGCGCTCACTCTCGAGGAGCGCGGCGCGGTCGAGCGCACGGCCGAGCTCCTCGGCGATGGCGTCGAGCAGCCGCTGCTCGGCCGGGGTGAGCGCGCGCCGCTCCTCGAACCCGACACCGACGGCACCCGATCCCCCGTGAAGCGGCAGGACATGCATCGACTCGATGCCGGCGAGCAGCTGCTCGAACTCGTCCGGTCCCCGGGTACGCCTCCCGGATGCCGTCCCATCCCTGGAGCGCGACGACCCGGCCGAGCCGCATCGCATCGGCCGTCGGGCTGGACGCCGACGACGGGACCGGCCGCCAGCGCCACTCGTCGCGCGGCGTTCCCTCCACGACCTTCAACGTCCGCACGTCGTCCCCATGTGCAACGCCGACTGTGGCGAGCCGCGCGCCGAACGACTCGAAGAGGAAGGGGACGACCGCCTCGGCGACCTCGGTCGGCAGAGCGGCGGCCGAGAGGCTGGCGCCGAGCCGCTGCAGCTGCGACGCGTTCCGCTCCAGGACCCTCCGAGCGCTCGCGGGCTGCGCGCTCTGCCTCGTGCGCACGCCGCAACCGCCGCTCCGACGTGACCCGCGCCGCGGTGAAGAGCGCCAGCATGAGCGCGAGCACGCCCCCGCCGAGCAGGATCGCAAGGGCGGACCCGTGGGAGACGTCGCTTCCGCGGGCGACGACGACCCAGCGGCGACCGCCGAGCTCGAGCGAGCGGACGGAGCCGCTGCTCGGCCGGTCGCTCGTCGCGAAGATCTCCGTGCCGCCGAAGCCGACGCGTGCGCGAACGTCCTCCGGGAGGCCGCGAAACACGCTCGCGAGGGTGCGGCGCCCGAACCACGCGCTCACGAAGCCGACCGGCCCGCCGCTCTCCTGCGTCGGGGCGTACACCGCTCGGAAGGCCTGAAACCCGCTCCCGCCGGTCAGGAAGGGAACGGTGCCCGTGAAGACGGTGCGCCGGGTCGACTCCGCCCGCTCGATCGCCTTCCGACGCGCCGGATCGCTCAGCAGGTCGAAGCCCAGCAGGGCGCCTCTCGTGCCCGGCTCGGGCCAGACGGCGACGATGGGGACGTAGGTCGCGCGGCGCGGCGCACCCCGGAAGACCCCGGGCGCGGAGAGCTCCGAGATCCGTCGTCCGCGCGCCGCCTCGAACGCCGCGCGCTCGTCTGCCGGGACGATCTCGGCGAGCGCCAGCGCGTCGGTCGCACCGATCGACCCGACCGCCTGCGCCCAGGCATGAAAGCTCGCGGTGTCGACGCCGCCCTCCGCGTCCACGAGCCCCGCCGCCGTACGCAGGCTCGTGAGGACGCGCCCGATGCTGTTCTGGAGGCGCTCGACGGTCGCCTGCGCCGCCCGGTCGTCCTCGGCCCGCCCCCGCTCGTCGGCACGGGCCCACAGGAGCCAGGCGACGACGCAGGTCGCGACAGCGACGAGCGCGACGAGAGCGGCACCGAGGAGCATCGGCGTCCCGACACGGTTTCTCACCGAAACGGTGATACCACAGAGGTGCTCGGGCGACCGATCTGCGCCGTCAGAGCGCGAGCACCAGAAAGTCGCTGCCCACGACCTGTCGGGCGACGTTGTGGACGGGCACCGTCCCGATCGTCCCGCTCGGACGGCCGTGATGCGCGTGGCCGTGGAGGACGACGTCGGGGCGATGCGCCCCGATGGGGCCCGCCAGGCGTCCCGATCCGAGGAATGCCCAGATGCCTTCGGGCTCGCCGACGATCGTGTCGACGGTCGGGGCGTAGTGGAGGAGGACGAGGCGCCGCTCGCAGCCGGCGATCGCTTCGAGGCCGGTCTCGAGCGCCTCCACCTCGCGGCTCGTCTGCTCGTAGACCTCGCGCAGGAGGCGCTCGCCGAAATCGGCGATCTCCGCGCCTGGAAAGCCACCGACGAAGCCCTTCGCGCCGACGACGCCGACCCGCATCCCGGCGAGGTCGAGCACGACGTGCCCACCGTCGAGCACGACGACGCCCGAGCGCTCGAGCACGGCGCCGATCTCGGCCTGGAGCCCGCTGTGGTGGTCGTGGTTCCCGAGCACCGCGACGACCGGCGCCGGTGCTCGCTCGCACGCCGCGCCGAGAACACTCGCCTCCTCGACGAGCCCGTGCGTCGTCAGATCGCCGGCGAGCAGGACGAGATCGACGTCCTCCACCCCGGCGAACGCCCGCTCGAGATGCTCGCGGTGCTCGTCCGACGCATGGAGGTCGCCGACGGCGGCGACGCGCAGCTGGCTCATGGGCCGGGGACTACCCGCATGCGTGTTCGCCCTACCCCGCGGCGGGGTACGACGGCAGCGTGAGCCACGCGCCCAGCGAGGACTTTCCCGAGCTCGTCGAGACGATGAAGCGCGCGGCCGGCGCGCTCCGGGAGGCAGACGTGCCGTTTCTCCTCGGGGGCGGGATGGCGGGATGGGCCCGCGGCGGCCCGCCGACCGACCACGACGTCGACTTCTTGCTGATCGAGCGTGATGCCGAGCGCGGCCTGGCTGCGCTCGCCGATGCCGGCTTCCGGCCGCAGCGGCCGCCGGAGGGATGGCTCTTCAAGGCGTGGAACGGCGACGTCCTCGTCGACCTGATCTTCCACCCGTCGGGCGGGCCCGTCGACGAGGGCTACTTCCAGCGGGCCGACGAGATCGAGGTCGTCTCGCAGCCGCTGCTCGTCGCCTCGATCGAGGACGTCCTCGCGACGAAGCTCCTCGCGATGACGGAGCAGGAGCCCCACTACGGGCCCGTTCTGGAGCTCGCCCGCGCGCTCCGCGAGCAGGTCGACTGGGACGCGTTGCGCGAGCGCGTCGCCGCGGCGCCGTTCGGCGCGGCGTTCCTGACCCTCGCCGAGCGCCTCGAGATCGCACCGCCGCAGCCGCCTGGATCCCGGTTTGCCCACGCGGGAGGCGCACAGAGCCAGGGGCGCCTTGCGCATGGCGGCCCTGGAGGGGTGTCGAAATCCCGCTAGACGGGTAGACACGGGGGCAACTGCGACGACGAAAGAGGTGACGAGATGCCGGTGTGGGCATGGGTGCTGTTGATCATCGTGGTGGTGCTGCTCCTGACGGGCGGCATCGGCTACGGCCGCCGCTAGAGGCTCCTGGCGAGGTGACGGGGCGGGCGCCTGCTGGCGCCCGCCCCGTCACCGCTGAGACCTCGCGCGAACGCGCTGCTCGACGCATGCGCGTCGAGGTGCACGTCCCCGGAGGAGCCGGGAGGGCGCTCGCCTCCCGGCTCCCGGCCGCGTACGGTGCGGCCTGGCCCGAGCTCACATGGACGCCGACGGGTCGTTCTCCCAGAGGCCGAACTCGTTCCCGGACGGGTCGGTGCAGTGCACGAACCAGCCCATCGAGGGAACGGGCATCTTCTCGCCGGCCTCGCCGCCGAGCTCCCGCGTCCTGGCCGCCCCGGCGTCGATGTCGTCGACGTCGAAGTACACGCGCATCCCGCGCGCCGACCCGTCCTCGTAGATCGCTCCGCCGCTGTCCTCGGCGAAGTGGGTCATCAGGTACGGGGACGGGGAGCCCTCGAACTCCTGGAACTGCCAGCCGAAGAGCGAGCCCCAGAACTCACTCGCCTTCGCAGCGTCCGGCGCCGGGATCTCCACATGCACAGGCTTCCCTGCCATGACGTCTCCTCTCGTCGTCGCGGGGGGCGGATGCCTCCCGTCCTCATCGAGACGAACGGCGGCCCACGCGATCGACACGAGCTCTGGTTAGCTGAGCGGATGGCGATCGAGGTGCCAACGCCGCACGGGCCGGCGCGCGTCCACCTGGAGACCGCCGACGAACCGCGCGGCATCCTCGTCCTCGGCCACGGTGCGGGCGGCGGCGTGCGTGCGCCCGACCTCGCAACGGCGGCCGCGGTCGCGACCACGCTCGGCGTCTCGGCCGCCCTCGTCGAGCAGCCCTACCGTGTCGCCGGGCGGCGGTCCGCCGCCCCCGCCCACCAGCTCGACGCGGCATGGCTTGCGGTGGTCGAGCACCTGCGCGCCGCTGAGCTCGTCAGAGGCGCTCTCGTCACCGGCGGGCGCTCATCGGGCGCGCGGGTCGCCTGCCGCACGGCGGCCGACACCGGGGCGGACGCCGTCCTCTGCCTGGCCTTCCCGCTCGAGCCGCCTCGACGCCAGGGCCGGCCGCCGAGCCCCAGCCGGCTGCCGGAGCTCGATACCGTCACGGTCCCGACCCTCGTCGTCCAGGGCGAGCGTGATCGCTTCGGCATCCCGCCCGCAGGGCCGCTGCGGAGCGTGGCCGTCGTCCGCGGCGACCACGCGCTCCGTTCCGACCAGGGCGCGGTCCGCGAGGCGGTGCGCAACTGGCTTTCCCGCCTGCTCGGCGATGCCGACTGACGCTGCGGGGAAGAATCGCGCGGCACGGCGGCGCCGTCCTCGTGCTCGCTGCGATCGGCGTCGCGGCCGGCATCGCGTCGATCCTGCTCGTCCTCATCGCGCCCTGAGGCGTCAGTCCGCCTCCGCCGTGGCCGGCGCGCCGACGCCCTCGCCGTGGGCACCGGCCGCCGCCGGCCGGGCAACCCGGAAGAGCAGCCCGCCGAGCGTCGCCGCGAGAGCGGCGAAGAGGGCGCCCGCGAGGAACGCCAGCTGGTAGCCGCCGTTCAGCGCCTCGGCGGCTGACTCACCCGATGCGGTCAGGGTGTCCGTGCGCGCGGCGGCGATGCTTGCGAGGACGGCGAGCCCGAGCGCGCCGCCCATCATGAACGACGTGTTCACGACGCCCGACGCGAGACCGGCCTCCTCCGGCTGCACGTCGCTCATCGCTGCGAGCAGCACGGGGTTGAAGGCGATGCCGGCGCCGACCCCGAGCAGGACCATGCCGGGCAGCACGTCGACGACGAACGAGCCGTCGACCGGAGCCTGGGCGAACAGCAGGAGGCCGACCGCGGCCATCCCGAGGCCCGCAACGAGGGGCGGGCGGATCCCGAAGCGCATCACGAGCTTCGCCGAGACACCGAGCGAGAGGACGCCCATGATCAGGTTGCCGGGAAGGAACGCGAGACCGACCTCGAGCGGGCTGTAGCCGAGCACGAGCTGCAGGTAGAGCGCCGAGAGGAAGAACCAGGCGAACATCGCCGCCGACCAGAGCATGCCCACGACGTTCGCGGTCGCGAGGTTCCGCAGCCGGAAGAGGCGGAGCGGGACGAGCGGCGAGCGCGCCCGCGACTCGATCCGGAGGAACATCGCCAGGAGCACACCCGCGACCGCGAGCAGGCCTAGCGTCCGCGCGGTGCCCCAGCCGACCTCGTTCCCGTTCACGATCGCGTAGACGGCGACCATGGAGGCGGCGGTCACCGTCACCGCACCCGCGACGTCGAGCCGGCCGGACGCCATCCCGCCGCCCGCCGGCAGCAGCACGAGCGTCAGCGCGAAGACCGCGATGCCGACCGGGACGTTGACGAGGAAGATCCAGTGCCAGTCGAGCGTGTCGGTCAGGACGCCGCCGAGCAGGACGCCGATCGAGCCGCCGCCCGAGGCGACGAAGCCGAAGACGCCCATCGCCTTCGCCCGCTCGGCCGGCTCGGTGAACAGCGTGATGATGAGCGACAGCGCGACCGCCGACACGATCGCGCCACCGACTCCCTGCACCGCGCGGGCGGCGATCAGGAGCCCCTGTGTGTCGGCGAGGCCGCAGCCGATGGACGCGAGGGTGAACAGCGCGATCCCGGCGAGGAACATCCTCCGGTGCCCGACGATGTCGCCGAGACGGCCTCCCAGGAGCAGGAATCCGCCGAACGTCAGCAGGTAGGCGTTCACGATCCATGCGAGCGACTCCTCCGAGAAGCCGAGGTCCTCCCGGATGGACGGGAGCGCCACGCCCACGATGGTCACGTCGAGGACGATCATCAGGTCGCCCAGGCAGAGGACGATCAGCGCGAGCCAGCGGGTGCGGTTGTCGGCGATGGTCATCTGATGGGCTCCTTCCCAGCGGTCGCGAAGCGATGTCGAAGAATTGGACGCCCCGTCGCCCGGGAACTCATCGCCGCGGCGCCGATGAGTTTCGGCGGCCGCCGCGGTCGAACCTCCGATGGCCCTGGATGCGCCACGCACGCTCGAGCTCGCCGTCCAGGGGCCGATCGACCGCAGCGACCTCCCCGGACTCGCCCGCCGGTTCTGCGCGCTGCTCGAGGCGAGCACCGCAGACATCGCGGTCTGCGACGTGCGCGGCGTCGAGCCTGACGCCGTCACCGTCGACGCGCTCGCCCGCCTGCAGGTCGCCGCGCGCCGTCACCGCTGCCGCGTGATCCTGCGGAACGCCTCGGCGGAGCTCCTCGACCTCGTCGACTTCATGGGGCTCGAGGACGTGGTGGCGCCTACGCCTCGAGGCGGGCAGGCAGGCCGAACAGCGGGAACACCCGCTCGGTGTCGAGGAAGAACGTGAGCTCGACGATCGCACCTGCCTCGACCTCGACGACCTGGAGCGCCCAGGGGTCGAAGCCGGTGCCGGTCTGGCTCGGCTTGTACTGACCGAATGCCGGGGACCCGTTCGCCGTGCCGGCGGGGATCACGCGTGACCCCTTGCAGCCGATCCCGGGGCCGTACCACCACGTGAAGATGTCCTCGCGGCCGCGAAGCCACAGGTCGTACGGCGGCATCGACTGCGTCGCGTCCTCGTGGATCAGCGAGGTCAGCGCATCGAGGTCGTAGCGCTCGAAGGCGTCGACGTAGCGGGCGAGCAGCTCGGCGTCCGCCTGCTCGACGGACGGTGAGGTCGTACTCGCCGCGAGGTCGCTGGCGTCGAGCGTCGCCCGCGCGCGCTGGAGCGCGGAGTTCACGGACGCCACGCTCGTCTCGAGCAGCTCCGCTGCCTCCGAGGCCTTCCAGCGCAGGACCTCGCAGAGGATCAGGACGGCGCGTTGTCGCGGCGGGAGATGCTGGAGCGCCGCGACGAATGCCAGCCTCACGGTCTCGCGCGCGGCGGTGACCTCCGCCGGGTCGCCGTCCGGGACGATCAGCGCTTCCGGCACCGGCTCGATCCAGGTCACCTCGGGCAGCACGTTCAGGTTGGACACGACCGGCTCGCGGGAGGGGCCGAGGTCCATCGGGCGAGCGCGCCGCTCCCGACCGGCGATCGAGTCGAGACAGACGTTCGTTGCGATCCGGTAGAGCCAGGAGCGCAGCGCGGCGCGCCCTTCGAACCGGTCGAGCGCCTTCCAGGCGCGAAGCATCGTCTCCTGCACCGCGTCCTCGGCCTCGAAGGGCGAGCCGAGCATCCGGTAGCAGTAGCCGGTCAGCTCACGACGGTAGAGCTCGAGCTCCTCTATCCGTGCGGGCGTGGCAACGCTCACCCGTCCATCGTACGAATCGGATCCCGGACGGGGGTGCGGCTAGCCGCACCCCCGTCGTCGGGAGGCGGGTTACTTCGCGGCCGCGCCCTCGCCCACGCGGGTCGCAGGCGCGGGGACGATGCGGATGTACGGCTTGGGCTCCTCCCAGCCTTCCGGCCAGATCTCGCGCGCCTGGTCGTTCGAGACCGAGCCGGCGATGATCACGTCGTCGCCCGGTCTCCAGTTGACAGGCGTCGAGACCTTGTGGTCGGCGGTCAGCTGGAGCGAGTCGATGACGCGGAGCACCTCGTCGAAGTTCCGCCCCGTCGTCATCGGGTAGACGAGCACCAGCTTGATCTTCTTGTCCGGGCCGATCACGAACACGTTGCGGACGGTCTGGTTGTCGGCCGCCGTCCGGTCGGAGGGATCACCCGACACGTCGGCGCCGAGCATCCCGTACGCCTTCGAGATGGCGAAGTCGGCGTCGCCGATGATCGGGTAGTTGGGCGCTTGCCCCTGCGTCTCCTCGATGTCGCGCACCCAGTCCTCGTGCGCGCCGGTCGGATCGACGGAGAGGCCGATGATCTTCACGTCCCGGCGCTCGAACTCCGGGTTGATCCGCGCCATGTAGCCGAGCTCCGTCGTGCAGACGGGCGTGAAGTCCTTGGGATGCGAGAAGAGCACCGCCCACGAGTCGCCGATCCAGTCGTGGAAGGAGATGCGTCCCTCCGTGGTGTCCGCCTCGAAGTCCGGTGCGGTGTCGCCGATCGTCAATGCCATTCCGTCCTCCCGGTTCGAACGCCGCGCACCGTCCGCGCGACAAGTGTGCTGGCGTCAACGCGTGCGCCAATCCGATTCTTCCACTATTGAAGCATTGCGGCGCGGCCTCGGCGTGAGGCCGCGCCCCATTGCGTGGCTCAGAGGATCCCGCGGTCGTGGAACGCAGCCGTGACCGCGTCCGCCGTCGCCTGGCCGTAGAGGCTCTTCGCCGCGGCGACGATGTCGGCGGCGAGGGCCGGCATCGTGCCGCCGTCGAAGCCGAACTGGCCCTGGAGGATCGCGGTGTCGGCCTTCTCGTTGCCGATCGCGTTGCGGATGGTCCAGAGCGCCTGCGACCAGATCTCGCCGTCGGCGTGCACCTCACCGACGAGATCGGCCGGGTACGTCTTGCCCTCGTCGAGGCGCCTGAGGCAGTGCGGCTCCGACGAGGTGTACGACGTCGAGTCCCAGTCGGCGACACAGGCGGGATCGGGCGACGCGACGCCGAGCGTCTTGCCGACGACCTCGGTGACGGTCACCGCCCAGTAGTCGCCGAAGCCCTCGCTGATCGCGCCGGCCTGCTCCGTCGAGAACTGGAAGCCCTGCGAGAAATGGATCGCGTGCCCGTACTCGTGGAGGATCACCTCGGCGTCCTCGGCGTCGTCGACGCCGCCCTTGCCGAAGCGGATCTCGTCCTGCTTGTCGGTCGCGAACGAGTTGTCCGCACCCCACTGGTTGATCCGGACGGCCTGCGGCCGCATGTTCACCGGGGGACGTTTCGAGCCGAAGCCGAGCGACTGGATGTACCTCTGGGCCTCGGTGATCCAGTAGTAGGCCATCACCTGCTCGAACTGGTCCTGCTGCCGGTCGTACACGAACGCGTTGGTCGGCGAGTACGCCGGGGCGCCCGTCTGGCTGCGGACGACGGCCCACTTCCCGCTCAGGTACCCCGAGCCGTCGAGGTCGGTGAGTGTGACCGAGTGGTAGGCCGCTGCCGGTACCGCGCTCGCGGCGTCCTTCTGGTCGGTCAGCGTCTGGATCCCGAGGTCCTGCACCGGGTTCGGCGCGAAGACCCGAGCCGTACCGGTGCTCGAACCCGAGCCGGGCTTGGTGGCGTACGCGGCGGACGCGGCCACGAGGGCGACAGCGGCCACGGCGAAAAGAGCTCGCTTCACGTCAGCTCCCCTCTGTCGATTGCGATGACGCACTGTACTCGCGCCGGGCGAGCTGCCAGCCGGCCGCTACCGCCGGCGCGTCGTCGGCTTCTTCGGGGGCTTCCTGAGAAACGCGTTGGCCGGTGTGACGCCGTCCCAGGCGCGATTCGACGCGACGACGCGGGTGACCTTCGTGCGGTACGTGCCGATCGACGCCGGCCTCGTGAAGGTCATGTTGCCGTCGGTCGTCGAGCCCAGTGCACGCGCGTAGACCTTGCCGTTGCGGTACAGCGCCGCCGTGACGGACGCGTCCCGCACGCGACGTCCGCGGGTGTCGACCAGGGTGACGTAGACGTGGAGCTGCTTCTTGGCCACGCCGTAGCGCACCGCGCCCACGCGGACGACGGGCGGCGGAGCCACGGTCACCGACGACGTCGCGGTCAGCGTGCCGGTCGGCGTCGTGATCGCCGCCGTCACCTGCACCACGCCGGGGACGGTGCCCGCGGTGAAGGTCGTCGTGGCGCCCGAGGCGCTCGAGAGCGTCCCGATGCCGTCCGGCGTCGCCGTCCAGAGCGCGGCCGTCGGCGTGACGTTGCCGAACGCGTCGACGCCGACGGCACGCAGGGTGACGCTGGCGCCCGTGAAGAGGGTCGAGGCGGACGGCTCGATCCGCAGCCCGACCGGCGCGGCGCCGCCGACCGTGAGCTGCTGCGTGCCCGCGGCCACGCCCGCGGCCGACGCCGTCAGGGTCACGGTGCCCGCGGTCGGATCCTGGTAGTAGAGCTGGACGGTCGAGAACGCGCCGGCGGGCAGCGCGAACGCGACCGTCGGGGTGAACGGGCCAGCCGGATTTGTCGCGAACGTCCCCGTCGGCGACGACGACGCAACCGTTGCCGCGACCGGCGCCGTCGGCCGTCCCGCGACTCCGGCGATCTGCACCTGGAGGGAGATCGGCCCGGAGACGACGCCCGCGGCGATCGTCTGCGGCGGGGAGGTGAACGCGAGGGTCGTCGGCGACCACGAGCGGAAGGTCCGCCAGCCGGCGGTCAGCGCCGCGCCCGCCAGGTCGCCTGCGCACCACGTCCCCTGCGCGGCGGCGCCGCACGCGCCGATCCCCGGATCGGCCGGCGTGTCGTTCCCGGAATCCCTGATCGCAGCCGCGAGCCTGTCCAGCACCGCCGCGGTCTGGCGTGTGAAGTCGTCGGGCGCGAGCGCATTCGCGTTCTTCGGGGCCCACGCGAAGCCGAACCGGTCGGTCGCCCGACCGGCACGGGCGCCGTGGTTGCGGAGCGCGTAGACCTCCGAGGAGACGTACTGCTGCATCAGCGTCTGGTCGACGAGCGTCCACCCGTAGGCGGAGCCCCACTGCCAGGCGGCGTTCGCGAGCGCACTGCCCGCGTTCCCGAAGAACGCGTTCGCCGTGCCGGAGACGGCGCCGCCCGCCGCGGCGAGAAGGTCCTGATGACGGAGGAACTCGACGAGCGCGTCCCGGCGGTTCGCGAGCGGTGCACCCGGTGCCGCGTAGCTCCTGACGTCCCCGTAGACCTCCTGCGACCAGTCGCCCACGTACGCGTTCATGTCGGACCAGAAGGCGCTGTCGGAGAGCCACTCCTGGGTACGCGCCTTGTAGGTCGCGACCGGTGCGCGCTGGCCGATGCCCACGATGAAGACGACGCCGCGCGTCGGCGGGCCTTCGCCGCCCGCGTCGTACAGCCCGCGCAGGAGCTCGCGAAGGTTCGTGCGGGCGTTGCCGTCGCCCCGGCGCGCGGCGGACGAGACCTCGTTCATCGCCCACGTGTCGCCCGCCGCGACGTCGTAGCCCGCGGCCGCCATGCGGCGACGGGCCTCGACACCTGCCTGGTACCAGGAGGAGCCGGTGCTCGCGACCCACTTCTGCCAGGCGCTGAAGTGGATCTCCGCGAGGGCGTGGATGCTCGGCCCGAGGGCGCGGATCCGCTGCGCCTGGTCCGGCCGGAACCGGGTCTTGTCGGCGACGACCGGCGGCACGGAGATGGAGTACTGCGCACACGGCGACGCGTTCGCCGCGAGCGTCGTCGCGAGGCGCAGCCAGTCCGTCTGGGCGTAGAACACCCCGCGGAGCGGACGGCAGTCGGCCTCGACGGCGTAGGGCCGGAAGACCGGCCGGTGCACGAGTCGCTCCCATTCGGCCTGCGTGCCGCGTGGGTCGAGCGACGGGACCGGCGGCGGCGATCCGACGGAGGCGAGCGCCGACGGCGCCGCCACGAGCCCCGCGAGGGCGCAGGCAAGCGCAAGCACGAGCCGGGGCCACGGGCGCATCGCGGCAGGCTACGGGAGGGCTGTGATGGAGCTGTGAGGATCGGGGGCTGAGCCGGCCGGCCGCCGCATCACGCCTCGCCGGGCAGGGGAAAGACGGCGGTGAGGGTCGTTCCGGCGCCGTCCGGGCTGACCACCTCGAGCGTCCCGCCGAGCGTCTCGACGCGGTCGACGAGACCACCGAGACCGGTCGCCTCGTCCTGGCACTCGATGCAGGCGCCTCCGACGCCGTCGTCGCGAACCGTCACCGTGAGCGTCGAGCCGTCGTCGACTGCCTGGAGCCACGCCTGCGTCGCACGCGCGTGCTTGACGGTGTTCGTGACCGCCTCCGCGCAGACGTAGTAGGCCGCCGCCTCGAGCGCGGGCGCCAGGCGCCGCGGCAGGACCAGGTCGAGCTCGACCGGCAGCGAGGCGCGCGCCGCGCCGGCCCGAATCGCCGCGGCCAGCCCCTGGCGGGCCAGGAGCGGCGGATCGAGCCCGCGGGCGAGCTCCCGGAGGTCGGCGATGGCGCCCTCGAGGTCCGCGAGGGCGTCCGCCGCACGCGGCCCGAGCGCGGGGTCGTCCTCGACTTCGCCCGCCACCGCGCGGAGGCCGAGCAGCGCGGCGGTCAGGCGTTGCTGCGCGCCGTCGTGGAGGTTGCGCTCGAGCCGACGCCGTTCCTCGTCTCCCGCCTGGAGGATGCGGAGGCGCGACGCCTTGAGCTGCTCGAGGTTCGCGACGAGGTCGCGGTGCAGGCGATCGCGCTCCATCGCGATGCGAAGCAGCGGCACGAACGTCTGCGTGAACTCCGCATCGTCCAGGAGCCGCTCGGCGTGCACGATCGCGCCGACCCGCCGTGTCTCGTACCCGACCCAGGTCGCCACGGTGCCCGTCCCACCACGAGGCCCGGCGGTCGCGCCTCGAACGTCGACGTAGTGCTCGAGCTCCCAATCCCACCAGTAGACCTCGAGCTCCGGGTCGTCGAGGATCTCGCGGAGCGCCGACTGCACCTGCTCGGGCGTGGCCAGGTCGGGGATCGCCTGGAAGACCTGCCCGATCGTGTCGAGCCAGGAGGCGACCGCGCGCATGGCCAGGTTGTACCTCGTCTCGCGGGCGTTGTCACCCGGGGCGCGGCGGGATCACCACCGCGCCCAGGGCGGACGTCTCACTTGACGATGAAGGTGCCGTTCATCCCCGCGGCGGCATGACCCGGCACCGTGCACAGGTACTTGAACTTCCCGCCCTTCGCGAAGATGACCTTGAGGACCGCCGTCGTGCCCGGCTTCAGCTTCTTGGTGACCTTGCCGGAGATCCTGAAGTCGTGCTCGAGGGCGCCCTTGTTCGTGACCCTGAAGGTCACGACGCCCTTTGCGGACGACTTCTTCGACAGCGTGAACCTGAGCTCCGACGGCTTGCCTGCGGTCACGTTCACGACCGTCGCCTTCGAGGCGCCGGCGGCGACCGGCAGCGCGATCGCGAGAGCCACGGCCAGGCTGGCCAGGATCGCGATCAATCCCTTGCTCGTCATGCTCCTCCTCGGGTGGACTGTGCCGTTACCGGGTCACTATGCCTGCGGGCATACCCCGTAGGCTTGCGGCATGCCGTCGCCCCGAGCGCATCCGGCCTCCTCGGCGCGCACCCGCGTCCGGCGGCTGCCCGAGCGCGGCCGCTACGACCGCGACGCGATCGACGCAGTCCTCGACGCGGGGCTCGTCGCGCATCTCGGGTTCGTGTCGGACGGCCAGCCGTTCGTGATCCCGACGCTCCACGCGCGGGTCGGCGAGGAGATCTACATCCACGGCTCGTCGGCGAGCAGGACGCTGCGGGAGCTCGCAGACGGCATCGCCGCCTGTCTCACGGTGACGCTGCTCGACGGCATCGTCTTCGCGCGCTCGGTGTTCGAGCACTCGATGAACTACCGCTCGGTCGTCGTCCTCGGGACGGCATCGCCGGTGGTGGAGCGGGACGAGAAGCTCGCGGCACTCGAGGCGTTCACCGAGAAGCTCCTGCCCGGGCGCTGGGCGGAGTCGCGCCCCCCCACGGCGTCCGAGCTCAAGGCGACGTCGATCCTGCGGATGCCACTGGACGAGGCGTCGGCGAAGATCCGCGACGGCGGCCCCGAGGACGGCGACACGCCCGACGCCGAGCTCGACGTGTGGGCCGGCCACGTGCCCTTCGTCGTGACGGCGCTCGACCCCGTGCCAGACCCGTCGCTTCGTCCGGGTATCCCGGTGCCGCCCGCGCTCCGGTCCTACCGGCGCCCGGGGCTCGTCGAGTAGCGACACTTTCCTCGTGCACGGACCCGAGTTCGACACCGTCGTGATGAAGTTCGGCGGCTCGTCGGTCGCCGACCCCGAGAAGATCCGCCACGTCGCGCAGCGCTTCGTCGACGCGAAGCGGCGCGACCTGAAGGTCGTCGGCACCGTCTCGGCGATGGGCAAGACGACCGACGAGCTGCTCGCGCTGGCTTCGGACGTCTCTCCCACGCCGAACCCGCGCGAGCTCGACATGCTCCTCTCGACCGGTGAGCGCATCGCGTGCGCGCTCGTCGCGATGGCGATCGACGACCTCGGCGAGGAGGCCGTCTCCTACACGGGCTCGCAGGCGGGGATCCTCACCGATTCCGCGCATACGAAGGCGAAGATCCGCGAGATCCGCGGCGACCGCATCCGCGCCTCGCTCGAGCAGGGGAAGATCGTGCTCGTCGCTGGTTTCCAGGGCTTCTCGCGCGACACGATGGAGATCACGACCCTCGGACGCGGCGGAACCGACGCCACGGCCGTCGCGCTCGCCGCCGCGCTCGGCGCAGCCTGCGAGATCTACTCCGACGTGCCGGGCGTCTTCACCGCCGACCCGCGGATCGTCCCGAGTGCGCGCAAGCTCCCCGTCGTCTCCTACGACGAGATGCTCGAGATGGCGGCCTCCGGCGCGAAGGTGCTGATGCTCCGCTCGGTCGAGCTGGCACGCAATCATGGGGTGCGCATCCATGCGCGCTCGACGTTCTCCGACGAGGAGGGAACCTGGGTGACCGATTACGAGGGAATGGAGCAGGCGATCATCTCGGCCGTCACCCACTCCGAGACCGACGTCGTCTTCACGCTGACCGGCATCCCCGACCGGCCCGGCGTCGCGGCGATGATCTTCGACCGTGTCGCCGGGGCGCAGGTGAACGTCGACACGATCATCCAGAACGTCGTCCACGGGCGGGCGGAGGTGTCCTTCTCGGTGCCCGCCGAGGACGTCGCGGCGACGCAGGGCGCCCTCGCTGCGACCCAGGACGAGCTCGGCTCCTTCTCCGTCGAGCAGAACGAGGCGCTCGGCAAGGTGTCGCTGATCGGCGCCGGAATGCGCTCCCATCCCGGTGTCGCGGCGACGATGTTCCGGACGCTCGCAGACCTCGAGATCAACCTCGAGATGATCTCGACGTCGCCGATCAAGATCTCCTGCATGATCCGCCGCGACCGGATCCCCGAGGCCGTCCGCGCGCTCCACGACGCCTTCGCCCTCGAGGGCGAGCCCCAGGCGGAGCCGACGATCTGAGTTTGTTCGCAGGTAGGAATCCGCCGAGCGGATTCCTACCGCTTGGATCCCCCACCTGCGGCGGGGGCAGATCCCTAAGGCGCCCGCTGTCGCGGTCGCAACTGCCTCGGTGAGCTCGATCGAGGCAGGCTCTCGCCAGTGCGCGCCGAACCGGACGGCGTGAGCGATCGCACCGTCGAGGCGCTGATCACGGCCGGCATCGGCCTGGCCGTCGTGATCGCGGTGCGCATGCTGCTCGGGATCGCGATCGGCCGGTACGAGCGGCGGCTGTCGGCAAAGGATCCGGCACTCGCAGCACGCCGCAGGACGACGCTGCGCTTTCTCCGCAAGGTCGTGGTCGCGCTCGTCGCGGCAATCGCGATCTGGCAGGTCCTCTCCCTCTACCCGAGCACCGACCAGCTCGTGAACGCGCTGCTCGCGTCGAGCGCCGTGCTCGCGCTCTTCGTCGGACTCGCCTTCAACACCCCGCTCTCGAACCTCGGCTCGGGGATGCTCGTCGCGTTCGCGCAACCGCTGCGGATCGGCGACCGCGTCACCGTCGCCGACCAGACGGGCTTCGTCGAGGAGATGGACCTCCTCTACACGACGCTCGTGACCGACGACGCGCGCCGCGTCTTCATCCCGAACAGCCAGCTGACGGCATCCATGATCGTCAACAGGACGATCCGCGACCCACGACGGATCGTCTCCGCCTCGCTCCCGGTGCGCCTCGGTGCGCCGCTCGACGAGGCGCGCACCGCCGCCGTCGCAGCCCTCGACGGCGTGACGGGAATCCATCGCGGCGAGTCGAAGGTGCTCGTCGGCGACGTCACGGGGAACGCCGTGTGGCTGACCGCGATGGCGTCGGCACCGCTCGACGCCGACGTGATCCAGCTCGGCTCGGATCTCCGCGAGGTGCTTCTCGGCGCGCTCGGGGACGCCGGCTACCTGGCCGGGAGCGCCTGAGGCGCTCCCGGCGAACCAGCGCGTCGCCGCAGCCCGCGCGCGCTCACACGCAGTCGCGGAGAGCCTGGGCCTCGGGCAGCGTCTCGAGCCGCTTGAGCGTGTTGTTCTCGATCTGGCGGATCCGCTCGCGCGTGACGCCGAAGGCGCGGCCGACCTCCTCGAGTGTGCACGGCGCCTCGCCGAGAAGCCCGTAGCGCAGCTCGATCACCTTGCGGTCGCGCTCGGGAAGCGAACCGAGAGCCGCCTCGATGTCCTCGCGGCGGAGCGAGAGCGACGCGGTGTCGAACGGCGACTCGGCCTGGTCGTCGGGGACGAAGTCGCCGAGCGAGGAGTCCTCCTCCTCGCCGATCGGCTTCTCCAGCGAGACCGGCATCTGCGCCATGCGCAGGATCTCGCGCACCTCCTCGACGGACATCTCGAGCTCCTCGGCGACCTCCTCGGGCCGCGGCTCGCGGCCGAGGCGCTGGATGAGCTGGCGCTCGATGTGCACGACCTTGTTGAGCTTCTCGACCATGTGCACCGGGATCCGGATCGTGCGCGCCTTGTCGGCGATCGCGCGGGTGACCGCCTGGCGGATCCACCACGTCGCGTAGGTCGAGAACTTGAAGCCCTTGCGGTGGTCGAACTTCTCGACGGCCCGGATGAGTCCGAGCGATCCCTCCTGGATCAGGTCGAGGAAGGTGAGCCCGCGGCCGAGATAGCCCTTCGCGATGGAGACGACGAGACGCAGGTTCGCCTCGATCATGTGCTGTTTCGCGCGCTCGTCGCCGCGCTCGATCCGCTTTGCGAGGGAGACCTCCTGGTCTGCCGTCAGGAGCGGCACCTTGCCGATCTCGCGGAGGTAGAGGCGCAGGGAGTCGAGGGACGGCTCGACGGTCAGGTCGAGCTTCGGTGCGGCCGCGACCTCCTCCGGAGTCACGATCGGCTGCTCGTGGGGCAGGGCCTTGTGCTGCTCTCCCTCGACGAGCTCGATCGAGTGATCGATGAGGAAGGTCGTGAAGTCCTCCAGCTGCTCCTTGGTGAGATCGACGTCCTCGACGGACTTGACGATCTCGTCGTACGTCAGGAACCCCTTCTCCTGCCCTTGCTCGACGAGCTTGTGCAGCTCCTCGACCTCCGGAAGAGCGGTTTCGACCGAGAGCATGGACCCCTTCTTTCTCCCTGGCGGTTGACGGAAGACAGACCCTCGAACGCAACGAGCCGGATCACGGTTCCGGCTCAGACCACGAGCCGGCGCATCGTATACACGACATCCGACCTTGGATAGGGTCGGATTCTCGATCATCGATCAAACCCCGGAGCGGACGCGCAGCTCGCCGACCTGCTCACCGAGGCTGTTCGACACCGGGTTCCCACCCAGCGGGCCGGGGTCGATCCCGAGCACGGCAAGCATGTGCGCGAGCGCGGGCTGGATGGCGCGAAACGCTCCGTCGAGCACCTTGAGCGCAAGCCCGAGGCCGTCCGCCGAGGCGGCGCAGTAGAGCCCCTCGGCGCCGCCCTTCGCGACCCATCCGTCGAGTGCGCGGATCATCAGAGCGTCGGTCGCGACGGGTCCTCGCAGGAGATCCGGGTGCGCCCGCATCGCGCGCACGACGCGCTCGCCGCCGTCGAGCGAGGCCAGCCTCGCGAAGCAGTGCGCGGCGCCCTCGAGCGGCAGCGCGAAGGTCGGCACGCCGCACCCGTCCACCCCGACCGCCAGTGACGACGGCTCCACCTCGGCCGCCTCCGCGACCTCGCGCAGCATCGCCTGCTGGCAGGGATGCTCCAGCAGGCGGTACCCGGGCGTGGGCCAGTCGCGGGCACGGCACAGCGCGAGGAAGCCGGCGTGCTTCCCGGAGCAGTTGTGCTCGATCGGGGTCGGCGCCCCGCCGCACTCGAGCTCGTCCTCGACGGCCGGCGCATCGGAGAGGAGACGGCGGACGACCGCGAGCTGCTCCGGTGCGGCGAGGTGCGACGCGCAGGCGAGCGCGATCTCCTCCTCGTCGAGGTCCGGACGCGCCCGCACCACGGGGAGCGCCTGGATCGGCTTTGCCGACGAGCGAAGGTATGTGACGAGCGAGGCATCGCCGGCGGAGAGTTCGACGCGCCCGTTCCTGACGGCCACCGCATGCACGATGTGGCGCGCCTCGACGACCTCGCCGCGGGTCACCTCGACGACGATCGGCTCCACGGCCGCGAGCCTAGATGATCATCGGAGGCTCTACGCTTCGTCCATGCCCGAGCTACCCGAGGTCGAGGCATGGGTGCGGGAGCTCGACCCGCTCGTCTCCCGCGCGCCGATCGAGATCGCGCGGCCGGGACACGTCGCGACCCTGAAGACGTTCGACCCGCCGCCCTCCGCGCTCGCCGGACGCACGTTCGAGGGAGCGCGGCGGCGCGGGAAGAACCTCCTCTTCCCGACCGCCGACGGCGAGCTCGTCCTCCGCGTCCACCTGATGAGCGCGGGCCGGCTGCGGTACGTCCCTCCGGGGAAGAAAGCCCCTGCCAAGCCGATGTTCCAGGTGCGCTTCGCAGACGGCGGTGAGCTCGACCTCACGGAGGGCGGCAAGAAGAAACGCGCGGGCGTCTGGCTCGTCACCCCCGACGGCCTCGACGCCGAGCTGGCGCACCTCGGGCCCGACGCGCTCGACGCCGACGACGCCGTGCTGGGAGAGATCCTGCGCCGCGAGCGCCGGCAGCTCCACCCTCTCCTCCGCGACCAGCGCGCCGTCGCGGGGATCGGCCGCGCGCACGCGAACGAGATCCTCTGGACGGCCCGGCTCTCGCCCTTCCGGCTCTCGACCGACCTCGGCGACGACGAGGTCGCGACGCTGGCGACGGCGATCCACGACGATCTCGCCCGGGCGCTGGAGCTCCGGCTCGAGGGCAAGGGCGATACGGCCGTCTACCGCATCCACGGCCGCTTCGGCGAGCCCTGCCCGCGGTGTGGCGAGACCCTCCGCCGCGTCGACTTCGAGGAGCACACGATCACGTACTGCCCGGCGTGCCAGACCGGAGGGCGCGTGCTCAAGGATCGCCGGCTCTCGCGGCTGCTCCGCTGACCCGAAGCGACGGAGTAGCCTCCCGGGATGGCGAGGCTACGGGTCAACGGCGTGGACATGGCGTACTCGATCGCCGGGAACGGCGCACCTCTCGTCCTCCTGCACGCCGGGATCGCCGATCGGACGATGTGGGAAGACGTGATGCCGATGCTCGCGGGCCGATTCCGCGTGATCGCCTGCGATCTTCGCGGCTTCGGCGAGACGCCGCTCCCGGACGGGCCGTTCGTGTACGCGGCGGACGTCGCCGCGATGCTCGACGAGCTCGAGGTCGGGCGCGCGCACGTCATCGGCGTCTCGATGGGTGGCCACGTCGCGCTCGACCTGGTGCTCGCGCGGCCCGATCTCGTCGACCGGCTCGTGCTGGTCGGCGCCGGGATCGACGGCTGGGACCACGACGCAACGCTGCGCGAGACGTGGGCCGAGGAGGAAGCCGCTTTCGAGCGCGGCGACCTCGACGAGGTCGCCTGGATGAACGTCCGGACGTGGCTCGACGGGCCGGGCCGCGACGAGAACAGCGTCCCGACGGCGCTCCGGCGCCGCGTCTACGAGATGCAGCGCGCAGCGCTCGACCTCGAGAACCCCGCCGCGACGGGCGGCTGGCTCACGCCGAGCCGCCGCGAGCGGCTCGGCGAGGTGGCGGCACCGACGCTCGTCCTGGTCGGGGCGCTCGACCAGCGCGACTTCCGCAGGATCGCGCGCTTCCTCGCCGCGGAGATCCCGGGCGCCGCCTTCGAGGAGCTGCCGGGGGTGGCGCACCTGCCGCCGCTCGAGCGGCCGGAGGCGTTCGCGCGCACGGTGCTCGGGTTCCTCGAAGGAGGAGCGTGAGCCCGTGAGCGAGACGCCGGCGCTCCGAGACATGCAGGCATCCGCCCCTCCCGTCCAGCTCGCACTCTCGCGGGCGGGGGTCACGGGCGTCCACAAGGCGATCCGCATCCGCCACGGCGAGCACGAGATCCTCATGGCGGCCGAGCTCGACTGCACCGTCGACCTCGCCCGTGACCAGAAGGGCGTCCACATGTCCCGCTTCCCGGAACTCTTCGACGAGGCGATCGAGGAGGTCGTCCTCGGGCAGGGGCTTCACGTCGAGGCGCTCGCCGAGCGGATCGCCACCCAGATCGTCGAGCGGCAGAAGGCGCTTCGGGCGGAGGTACGGATCGTGGCGGGCTGGCCCCAGCGCCGGCGCACGCCCGTGACCGGCCTGCAGACGCAGGAGATGGTCTCGCTGATCGGGATCGCCGCGGCGAACGGCGCGCGCGTGCGGCGCGTCGTCGGTGTCGAGGCGACGGGGATCAACGCGTGCCCCTGCGCCCAGGACCTCGTCCGTGGTCAGGCGGCCGAGCGGCTCGCCGCCGCCGGGTTCGGCGAGGACGCGGAGAGGATCCTCGAGCTCGTCCCGCTGGCGACGCACAACCAGCGCGGCCGCGGGACGCTCCTCGTCGGTACCGCGCAGAACCTCGACGCCGAGGACCTCGCTGGCATCGTCGAGCGGTCGATGAGCGCGCCGGTCTACGAGCTCCTGAAGCGGCCCGACGAGCTGCACGTCGTCGAGCAAGCGCATCGGCATCCGCGTTTCGTCGAGGACTCCGTCCGCGTCGCGCTCGAGGAGCTGCTCTCGACGATGCCCGGCCTGGCCGACGGCGACTTCGTGCTCTCGCGTCAGCGGAACCTCGAGACGATCCACGACCACGACGTGGTCGCGGAGCGCTGGGGCACGGTGGGCGAGCTCCGCACCGAGCTCGGCGGCGCCGCGCCGTCCTCGGAGCAGACGACGCTCGAGAGCTGGCTCAGAGCCTGACGAAGCGCGCGCGGACGACGGCCGCCTTGGTCATGGGAACGGTGCACGTCGCCGCCCGCCCGGTGCATGCCCCGCTCCATCCTGCAAGGCGCCATCCTTTCAGCGGCGTGGCGCGCAGGCGGAGAGGCGTGTACGACCGGGCCGTCCGCGCGCACCGGGAGGCAGCACACGCCGCTCCGGCTCCCGTCACCTTCCCCTTGCCGGCGACCGCGACGACGAGCCCGAACCGGTCGGGCGCGAAGAGGGCCGCAACCGAGCGCGCCGCGTCGAGCTTCACCTCGCAGCGATCGGATCCCGTGCACGCGCCCGACCAGCGCACGAAGCGCTGGCCGCCGGCCGCGAGCGGCTCGAGCACGAGCATGCTCCCCGCGTCCCAGTCCGTCCCGCACGAGGCCGTGCAGTCCACGCCCGGCACGTCGCTCTCCACCGAGCCGCGGCCCGCGATCGCGAGCGTCAACCGGATCTGCTCGGAGACGAGGCGCAGCCACAGCGAGTCCTGCAGATCCGGCCAGCCGCCCGCGTGGCCGTAGTAGTCGTCCCGCCCCGCGTCGAGGACCAGCGAGGCGAGCGTCGTGCCGGGCATGGCGAACGGGTAGAGGACGTCGGTCTCGCTGTCGCACGGGTGCCCGCGGGTGTCGGGACAGGCGTGCGGAGCACCGTCCGGGAGCGCTCCGAACGCGTGGAGGAGCTCGTGGGCCGCGATGATCGCCGTCGGGATGTCGGTGCACGCACCGAGATAGACCATCGCGATGCCGTCGCCACCCGGCGTGCCTGCGCCCTCGCCGCACAGGTCGGCGTCGTCGACGGGGCCGTCGTAGTAGACGAGCAGCTTCTCGTACGGCGACCGTCCCGTCGCCGCCGACGCCTGAGCCTCGATGCGGTCGCCGCGGACGGCCGAGGATTGGAGCGCCGCCGCTGTGTCGGAGAGACGGAGGGAGAGGATGTCCGCCTGGAGGCCGCACGCAAAGGCAACCCGGTCGAAGCGTGGCTCGCGCGTCGGATCCTGCGCGAGCCACCAGGCGTCGATCGCGTCGACGTCGGCGGAGAGCTGCGACGCCAGCTGGGCACTGCGCTCGCTGCCGTCCGAGGGGTACGCGTAGATCACGTGGATCGAGCGGCCGGTCAGCGCGGGCGGGCGGTCCTTCGTCGTCGTCGTGCCGCACCAGGTCGCCGCATGTGCCGCGCCGGCACCCACGGTCAGCCCTGCTGCACCCGTAACGACGAGTGCCACGACGGCGGCCAGGCGTCTCATCGGGCGCCTCGGGGGAGCCTGCCGGAGAACCGCGGCTCGCTGCCCGCGAGCAGGCGGCGGATGTTGTGGCGATGCAGCGCGAGAACGCCGAGGGCGGCGATCGCGGCGAACCCCACCACGGGCCACGGGGCGTCGAAGGCGAGGCACGCGAAGGGCAGCGCGATCGCGGTGACGATCGACGCGAGCGACGCGTAGCGGAACGCGGCGAACACGACGAGCCACACGACCAGGCACGCGGCCGCGGCGAGCGGCGCGAGCGCGAGGGCCACGCCGCCCGCGGTCGCCACCATCTTGCCGCCCTTCGAGAACCGCAGGAAGACCGGCCGCGCGTGCCCCACCATCGCGGCGGCGCCGGCGAGGACTCCGACCCAGTCGCTCCCCACCTTCAGTCCGACGAGCGCCGGCACGAACCCTTTCGCGACGTCGAGGAGTGCCACGGGAACGCCGAGCGAGGGGCCGTATGCGCGCCACACGTTCGACGCGCCGACGTTGCCGCTTCCGTGACGACGGACGTCGTCGCCGCGGAGGAGCCGCGGGAGCACGTAGCCGAAGGGAATCGAGCCGAGGAGGTAGCCGCCGAGGACGATCAGGACGTCGGCGGGCACCGCCGTCCCCTGCGCGTCAGAACGGGATCGAGTAGGACGCGATCCATCCGTTCACCACCTGCCAGTCGAGGTTCTCGAAGAACGCGTCGACGTACGAGGCGCGGTCGGTCTGGTAGTCGAGGAAGTACGCGTGCTCGTAGACGTCGAGCGCGACGAGGGGTGTCGCGTTCCAGACCGGGAACGTGTTCTGCGCGTCACCGAGGTAGTTGAACAGTCGGCGCTCGTCCCAGTCGTACGCCGTCCAGGCCCACCCGCGAGCCGCGAGCGCCGTCGCCCGGAGGTCGGAGCGCCATGCCTCGACCGAGCCGAAGTCGCGCTCCACGAGCGCCCGGAACCCGCCGTCGGGGTCCCCGCCCTCGCCACCGAGGTGCGCGAAGTAGAGCTCGTGGTTCTTGATGCCGCCGACCGCGAACGTGAGGTCCACCTTCAGCGCACGCAGCTCCGAGTACACCTGGTTGGCGCCCCCGAGATCGACGCCGTCGAGGGCGCCGAGGATCTCGTTCCGCTTCGCGACGTAGCCCTGGTACAGGCGGTAGTGCGCCTCGACGGACGCCCTCGAGATGCCCTGGAGCTGCAGGAGCCTCGGGTCGAGCGGGCGGGCGGAGATCTCCTGGGTGGGCGGCATCGGCGCTCCTCGATCGGCGGGAGGGGACCGGCCGGAGCATATCCTTGGGGTACCGACTCGACGACCCGAAGGAGACACACGATGGCGTACTCCGTTCCCGATCTCGCCTATGCGTTCGACGCGCTCGAGCCGCACATCGATGCGCGCACGATGGAGATCCACCACGACAAGCACCACGCCGCCTACGTCACGAACCTGAACGCCGCGCTCGAGGGCACGGAGTGGATGGACCGCCCGATCGAGGCCGTCCTCGCGAACCTCGAGATCATCCCCGAGGACAAGCGCGCGGCCGTCCGCAACAACGGCGGCGGGCACGCGAACCACACCCTCTTCTGGGAGATCATGGGGCCGGACGGCGGCGGCGAGCCGTCGGGCGACCTCGCCGCGGCGATCACGGACACGTTCGGCTCGCTCGACGACCTGAAAGCGCAGGTCAACGATGCCGGCGTCAAGCGCTTCGGCTCGGGCTGGAGCTGGCTGGTGTGGGACGGGACGGGCCTGCAGGTGCTATCGACGCCCAACCAGGACTCGCCGGTGTCGGAGGGCTCCACCCCGATCCTCGGCGTCGACGTCTGGGAGCACGCCTACTACCTGAACTACCAGAACCGCCGGCCCGACTACCTCGCAGCGTGGTGGAACGTCGTCGACTGGAACGCCGTCGGCGCGAAGTTCGAGGCGGCCCGATCGAGCTGACGCCGGCGGGGCGGATCGGGGTGCGGCCGCCGGCCGTGCCCCAATCCGCCGAGGCGTCGAGGCCGTATTGCCTTTGATGGACGCGGCCGTCGCCTACCGGACCGACTTGCCCTTCGCCCGTCGAAGGGCCAGCATCCTCGCGATGGCACCCGACGCCCGCACCGACGTCGAGCTCCTCGGGCTCATCGCCGGCGGCGACCGTCCTGCCTTCGAGGAGCTCTACCGCCGCTACGCGCGCTCGGTGCTCGGCATCGCGCTGCGGCGGATGGGCGACCGCGGCCGCGCCGAGGACGCGACGCAGGACACGTTCGCGAGCATCTGGCGGTCGGCGTCGCGGTACGACCCCGCTCGAGGCCGACCTGCGTCCTGGCTCTACACCGTGGCGCGCAATGCGATCGTGGACGGCTTGCGCCGCCGGCCCGAACCGGCGGTGGCCGACGCGCCCGACGTGGCATCGGGCGATCCCGGGCCACCCGAGACGGCGGAGGCCGAGTGGGTGTCGTGGCGCATCCACCGGGCGATCGAGACGCTGCCCGAGCACGAGCGCTCGCTCGTCGAGCTCGCGTACTGGAGCGGCATGTCGCAGAGCGAGATCGCCGAGTACCTCGGGCTGCCCCTCGGTACCGTCAAGACGCGAACGCGGGCGGCGCTGGGTCGCCTCGCGGGCGAGCTGGAGGACGAGCTGGGATGACGGAGCTCGACGACCTGGTCGGCAACGACCTCGAGCCCGGCGAGCGCGCGCGCCTCGCGCGCGTCCACGCGCTGCTCGAGCAGGCAGGCCCGCCGCCGGAGCTCCCGCCCGCGCTCGAGCGCGCCCCGGAGCCTCCCGCCGCGCGGGTGATCCCGTTCCCACGCCGCTACCGCTACACCACGCTCGCCGCGGCGGTCGTCGCCGCCTGCGCGCTGTTCGGCGTGGGGTACCTGGCAGGCGGGGCCGGCGGGACCGAGCCCGTGCGGACGGTCGCCATGTCCGGCGCGAACCAGGCGACCGCGGAGCTCGATCTGTTCGAGAAGGACGCCGCCGGCAACTGGCCGATGGAGATCAGGGTGAGCGGGCTTCCGGAGGGCCGCTACGAGCTCTGGCTCACACGCGAGGGAAAGCTCACCGAGCCGTGCGGCGCCTTCGCCGTCGCCGCCGGCGAGACGACGGTGCCGCTCAACGCGCCGTACAAGCTCAAGGGCGATGTCGGCTGGGTCGTCGTGCCCTCGGGCGCCACGACGCCGGTGCTGACGACGTGAGAGGGGCGCGGCCGAAGCCACGCCCCCGGCTCCCACCGCCCAAAGAAAAACACTGAGCCGGCAAACCCGAAGGCCCGCCGGCTCAGATGTCGAGAATCTAGACACGGCGCCCGGCCGGCGCAACGAGGCACAAGGACGGATTGTCGCAATTTGCGAGATTTTTCCTCAGCCGGCGAGCTCGCGCGCAGCCTCGGCGAAGACCTCCGTGTGCCGGTCGACGTCCGCCTCGGTCGTCGCGGGCGACATCAGGGCCATGTTGTGGAACGGCGTCAGCAGGACGCCGCGGTTGAGGGCGTGGAGATGCATGTAGCGCTCGAGCGCGAAGTCGCCCGCCGCATGCGCCTCGGTGCCGTTCCGCGGCGGGTCGGGCCCGAAGAGGTACTCGGCGCGACAGCCGAGCCGAGTGACGTGCCACGGCAGGCCCACGTCGGCGATCGCCTCAGCGCGCGCGAACGCGGATGCTCGCGCGCGAAGCGCTCCTCCTCGCGGCGGTGGAGCGCCGGGAGGCTGCCGGTCACGCCCGCCGGATCGAGCGGACCGTCGCCTGCCAGGCGCCGCGAGGCGCCTCGACCGCGACGACGTCCCCGACGCCTTTGCCCATCAGCGCCGAGCCGAGCGGCGAGTCGGGCGACACACCGCCGCCCACCGAGGAGATCGTCACCTCCATGACCTCGCCCTGCTCGTCGGCGATCTCGACGATCGAGCCGGGGCCGACGTGGTCGTCCGTGTCGTGGTCGACGACCTTGGCCCCCGAGATCCGCGCCTTGAGCTTGGTGATCCGCGCCTCGAGCAGCCCCTGCTCGTTCTTGGCAGCGTGGTACTCGAAGTTCTCCGACAGGTCGCCGAACCCGCGGGCCGTCGCGATCGCCTCGATCGCAGCCGCCCTCCGCGGCCCCTCGAGCTCTGCGAGCTCGGCCTGGAGGGCCTGCATCTGCTCGCTCGTCAGCACCTCGCCGCCCGCCATGCGGCGGAGGCTACCCGCGTCTGTCCTGCTGCGCCGGACGGACGCTACGCACGCTCGTAGGTCGCGTAGGCGGCCCCGTCGGCTTCCTCACGGCGGACCTGCCGCCAGTCGCGCCACGTCGAGCTCGGGGAACGTCGTGTCACCCTCGGGCTCGGCGTCCACCCAGGTGAGCTCGAGACGGTCGGCAAGAGGTAGCGCCGCCGCGTACACCTGGGCACCGCCGACGACGAAGACCTCGTCGTCGAGCGCCGCGGCCGCTTCGATCGCGTCGGAGACGCTCCCCGCGACGCGGACCTCGGCCGCGGCGGAATCCCACGAAGGGCTTCGCGTCACGACGATCGTCGTCCGCCCGGGGAGTGGATGCCCGATCGACTCGTACGTCTTCCGCCCCATCACGAGGACGTGTCCGAGCGTCAGCTCCTTGAACCGGCGCAGGTCGTCGGGGAGGTGCCACGGGAGCCCGCCGTCGACGCCGATGACGCCGTTCCGCGCGATCGCGGCGACGAGCGTGACGGTCACACCGCGATCGGCGCGCGGATCGCAGGATGCGGGTCGTACCCCAGGACCTGCACCGACTCGGGCGTGAAGTCGTCGATCGAGCGGCAGGCGGGATCGAGTCGCAGCTCGGGAAGCGCGCGCGGCTCGCGGGTCAGCTGCTCGCGGGCCTGGTCGAGATGGTTGAGATAGAGGTGCGCGTCGCCGAGCGTGTGGACGAAGTCCCCTACCTCGAGGCCGCTCACCTGCGCGACCATGTGCGTGAGCAGCGCGTACGACGCGATGTTGAACGGCACGCCGAGGAAGAGGTCGCCCGAGCGCTGGTAGAGCTGGCACGAGAGCCGGCCGTCCGCGACGTAGAACTGGAACAGCGCGTGACAGGGCGCGAGCGCCATCCGCGGCAGGTCCGCGACGTTCCAGGCGCTGACGAGGTGGCGTCGCGAGTCGGGGTCGGCGCGGATGCCGTCGATCACCGCCGCGAGCTGGTCGATGTGGCGCCCGTCGGGCGCGGGCCACGAGCGCCACTGGTAGCCGTAGATCGGTCCGAGGTCGCCCGTCTCGTCGGCCCACTCGTCCCAGATCGAGACGCCGTGCTCGTGGAGCCAGGCCACGTTCGTGTCGCCGCGGACGAACCAGAGCAGCTCGCCGACGACGGAGGGCACGTGCACCTTCTTCGTCGTCACGAGCGGGAAGCCGTCGCGCAGGTCGAAGCGCATCTGGTGCCCGAAGACCGACAGCGTCCCGGTGCCCGTGCGGTCCTCCTTGCGCGCGCCCTCGTCGAGCGTCCGACGCAGGAGGTCGAGGTACTGCTCCATGGCTCGATTGTGCCTCGTGCCTCGGCGCGTACGCGCCGCGCCACTAGAACAGGCCGACGATGTTGCCCTGCTCGTCCACGTCGATGGAAAACGCCGCCGGGGTCTTGCCGAGGCCGGGCATCGTCTGCATGTCGCCGCAGAGCGCGACGATCCAGCCGGCGCCGGTGTAGGGGCGCAGGTCGCGCACGGTGACCGTGAATCCGGTCGGCGCGTTCAGGAGCGAGGCGTCGTGCGAGAGCGAGAGGTGGGTCTTCGCCATGCAGATGGGCAGGTGGCCGAGCCCCGCCGCCTCGAACGCCGCGGCCTTGTCCTTCGCCGTCTTCAGGAGGAAGACGTCGTCGGCCCCGTAGACGCCCGTCGCGATCGCGCGGATCTTCTCCTCGATCGGGGCGTCGTACGGGTAGGCGAAGCGGAACTCGGTCGGCTCGTCCGCAGCGGCGACGACCGCCTCGGCGAGCGCCGTGGCCCCCTTGCCCCCCTGCTCGAAGCCCGCGTTGATCTCGGCCGCGTACGCGCCGTGCTCGAGCGCGAGCCGCTTCACGAGCTCGAGCTCGTCCGCGGTGTCGGTCGGGAACTTGTTGACCGCGACGACGGCGTTCAGCCCGAAGTGCTTGATGATCCCGATGTGCCGCGCGAGGTTGGCGGCGCCGCCCTCGATCTGGGCCATCCCGCCGTTGATGTTCCCGCCGTGGTGCTTGAGGGCGCGCACCGTCGCGACCAGCACGGTCGCGCTCGACCGCAGCCCGCCGATCCGGCAGGTGATGTCGAAGAACTTCTCCATCCCCATGTCGGATGCGAACCCGGACTCGGTGATCAGGTACTCGCCCAGCTTGAGGCCGACCCGGTCGGCGACGAGTGAGTTGTTGCCGTGCGCGATGTTCGCGAACGGGCCGCAGTGGATGAACGCCGGCTGCCCCTCGAGCGTCTGGACGAGGTTCGGCTTGATCGCGTCCTTGAGGACGACCGCCATCGACCCGGCGGCCTTCAGCTGCTCGGCCGTCACGGGCTCGCCTTCGAAGGTCTGGCCGATCGTGATCCGGCCGAGGCGGGCGCGGAGGTCGCCGAGGTCGCGGGCGACGGCGACGAGCGCCATGATCTCACTCGCCGCGGTGATGTCGAAGCCGGTCTGCCGCGGGTAGCCGTTCACGCGGCCGCCGAGCGACGTGACGATGTCACGGAGCGAGCGGTCGTTCATGTCCATGCACCGGCGCCAGGAGATCGTGAGCGGGTCGATCCGTAGCTCGTTCCCGTGCAGCAGGTGCGCGTCGATCAGCGCCGAGAGCAGGTTGTTGGCCGCGGTGATCGCATGGAGGTCGCCCGTGAAGTGGAGGTTCAGGTCCTCCATCGGCACGACCTGCGTGTAGCCGCCTCCGGCCGCGCCGCCCTTGATCCCGAACACCGGCCCGAGCGACGCCTCCCGCAGCGCGAGCACGGGCTTGCGGCCGATCTGCCCGAGCCCCTGCGTCAGCGCGACCGACGTCGTCGTCTTGCCCTCGCCCGCGGGCGTCGGGGTGATCGCGGTGACGTTGACGATCTTGCCGTCGGGCCGGTCGGCGAGCCGCTCGAGGATCGAAAGGTCGACCTTCGCCTTGTACCGGCCGTACAGCTCGAGCTCGTCCGGCTCGATGCCCGCCTCGTCGGCGACGTCGGCGATCGGGCGAAGCGTCGCCTCCTGAGCGATCTCGAGACTCGAGAGCATGGCGTGCGGTCCCTCCTGGGTTCGGTGTCGGAGCGGAGGTATATCTCAGTGCTGCGCGACGGCGCCCAGGTGTCGTTCGTAGGCGCCCGTCTCGACGATCTCGCCGATCTGGTCGATCGCGAAGCGGAGCTCGTCGTCCGACGTGAAGAAGTGCGGCCCGAGCCGGATCCCGGCGTCCGGACGGAAGTCGCAGAGGATCTGCCGCTCCGCGAGCTCGCGGTGGACGGCCGGGAAGTCGGGCAGGTGCACGGTCACCGTCCCGCCGCGCCGCTCGGCCGACCGGGGGCTCCGCACCTCGAACCCGGCGCGGTCGGCGAGGTCGATCAGGAGCTGTGTCTGGCGCAGCGAGTTGGCACGGATCCTCTCGATGCCGACCTCCTCGATCAGGTCGTAGCCCGCCGTCGCAGCGAAGTGCGCCGGCACGTTGGGCGTCCCGGTGAGAAACCGTGCCGCGCCCGTGGCGAAGCGCATCTCCTCCTCGAAGGTGAACGGCGCCTCGTGCGCCTGCCAGCCCGTGAACGTCGGCTCGAGCGTCTCGGCGAGGTCGGGACGGACGTACAGCCACCCGTTTCCCGGTCCGCCGCAGAGCCACTTCACCGAGCCCCCGACGGCGAAGTCGACGCCGAGCGCGCTCACGTCGAGCGGGACGATGCCGGCCGACTGGTAGCAGTCGAGGACCACGTGCGCCCCCACCTCGTGGGCGCGGCGGACGATCGGCTCGACGTCCTGGATCTCCCCCGTCTTGAAGAGGACGTGGCTGATCGGGACGAGCAGCGTCCGCTCGTCGATCGCGTCGACGATCGCGCCGGCTTCGCTCTCCTCGCAGACGACGACCTCGAGGTCGGGCTGCGCCTGGTAGAGGTAGCGCACCGACGGGAAGTTGCCGCGCTCGTAGACCACACGGTTGCGGCCGGGGTCGAACGGCCGGAAGCACGAGAGCACGACCGCCTCGGCGACCGCGACGTTCTGGTGCATCACGGTCGTCCCCGCCGGCGCGCCGACGATCCGGCCCACCTGGTCGCCGACCGTCATGGGCATCGTCCACCAGCCCTCGCCCCACGCCCGGATGCCGCGCTCGGCCCACATGCGGGCGTACTCTGCGAGGCGGTCCTCCGCGCGGCGCGGCATCGCCGCGAGCGAGTGGTTGATCAGATAGGTCGTCCGCTCGAGGATCGGGAACTCCGTGCGGTAGTCGAGGAGCTCGCGCATGACGAGGAGCGTAGAGATGCGGCGATGAGGGCGATGGTGCTGACGGCGGCTCGCGCGCCGCTTCGGGAGGTCGAGCTGCCCGATCCCGAGCCCGGCCCGGGACAGGCGCTCCTCCGCGTGCTCGCGTGCGGCGTCTGCCGCACCGACCTGCACGTCGTCGACGGCGAGCTGACCCGGCCGAAGCTCCCTCTCGTCCCCGGTCACGAGATCGTCGCCGAGGTCGTGGCGAGCACCGGACGATTCTCGCCGGGCGACCGCGTCGGAGTGCCGTGGCTCGGCTGGACGTGCGGCGCGTGTCCGTACTGTCGCGCCGGACGTGAGAACCTCTGCGACCGCGCGCTCTTCACCGGCTACGACCTGGACGGTGGCTACGCGGAGCTCTGCGTCGCGGACGAGCGGTTCTGCTTCGCCGTGCCGCCACCGTTCGGCGACGTCGAGGCGGCGCCGCTTCTCTGCGCCGGGCTGATCGGCTACCGATCGCTCCGGGTCGCGGGCGACGCAGAACGGGTCGGCCTCTACGGCTTCGGCGCGGCGGCGCACATCGTCTGCCAGGTTGCGCTTCACCAGGGACGCGAGGTCTACGCGCTGACGCGCCCGGGGGACGAGCACGCCCAGGCATTCGCACGATCACTAGGCGCGACATGGGCGGGAGACACCGCGGAGGGGCCGCCGGTCGAGCTCGATGCCGCGATCCTCTTCGCCCCCGCCGGCGAGCTCGTCCCGAAGGCACTCGGCCACGTGCGCAAGGGCGGGATCGTCGTCTGCGCCGGTATCCACATGAGCGACATCCCGTCGTTCCCGTACGAGCTGCTCTGGGGAGAGCGCGTCGTCCGGTCGGTCGCCAACCTGACCCGCGCCGACGGCGACGAGCTCCTCGCGCTCGCGCCGGAGGTACCGGTCGAGACGCATGTCGACGCGGTTCCCCTCCTGCAGGCGAACGAGGCACTTGCGCGGCTTCGCTCAGGCGACGTGCGCGGCGCGCTCGTCCTCGTGCCGTAGCGCTGATCTAGGCCAGGCGCTTCAGCAGGCCGAGCGCCCGCTGGTCCCAGGGCACGCGGTGCGTCAGGCCCGCCTCGGCGAGGCCGTCCCGGTGCGCGAGGTACCAGTCGTACGTCGCGCACAGCGTCTCCGCGTTCGAGAGCCGAGGCTCCCAGCCGAGGCGGTCGCGCGCCTTGTCGATCGACACGAACGAATCCTTGTGGGCCGTGCGGTAGTGCCACTCGGCGAGCGGCGAGAGCCGCGCGAGCTCGAGGCCGCGAAGCGCGATCTCCGCCGGCCTCGCCGGCACGGGGAAGAGCCGCGAGCCGGAGCCCGCGTGCCCGATCAGCTCCTCGAGATCCTCCCGCACCGTCCCGAACCGGGCCGCGCCGACGTTCAGCGCCTCGCCGGCGACGGGCGCGTCGAGGCAGCGGACGATCGCGTCGACGAGGTCCTCGACCGCGAGCAGCTGGTAGCGGTTCGCGCCGTCGCCGAGGATCGGGATGCGCCGACCTTCCCGGATCCAGTCGAAGAGGATCTCGAACACGCCGAGCCGCTCGGGGCCGACGAAGGTCTTCGGCCGCACGATCACCGTCTCGAGCCCTCGCCGCGCGAACGCCTCGCAGAGGCGCTCGGCGTCGATCTTCGACTCGCCGTAGTGGCCGACGCCGACGAGCGGATCGTCCTCGTGGATCGGATGGCGCTCCGGGACGCCGTAGACGGCGGTGGACGAGACGAGCACGAGCCGGCGAACGCCTGCCTCGGCAGCCGCGGCGAACGTCACGGCCGCGCCCTCGACGTTCACGGACCGGATCGCGGCCCGGCTCTCCTGGATCGGCAGCGCGGCTGCGGCATGGACGAGCACGTCGGCGCCACGGGCGAGGCGGCGGGCGTCGGCCGTCAGACGGACGTCGCCGTGAAGCTCCTCGACCCGTCCCTCGAGCGGTGCGTCGTCGAGCGGAGCAAGGTCGAGGGTGCGCACGGCGTGACCGTCGGCGACGAGGCGCCGCGCAAGATGCAGGCCGAGAAAGCCCGCCCCGCCCGAGATTGCGACCTGCACGGCGCCGAAAGCTAGCGGCGCGGCGTCGACGCCGCGCTCGTCGAGCCGGTGTCCACCGGCGGCGGCGCGCCGTTGACGAGCACCGCTGCCGCGAACAGCACGGCCAGCGCGACGACGCTCTCGCCGAGCAGGCTGCGGCCGACGCCGGGCGGCATCTCGCCCCGCTCGAGCCGCGGCCGCACGAACGTGTGGTGGAACCCGCCCCAGGCGAGCGCGACGCAGACGAGCCCGATCTTCACGAGCAGCGTCTTTCCGTACGAGGTGGTCCAGAGATCGGAGAGCTCCGGCAGACGCTGGATCGACACGAACGTCCCGGCCGCGAGGAGCACCCCGATCAGGAAGACCGCGATGCGCGAGAAGCGGAGAAACGCCGCGCGGCGGAGATCCGGCGCGAGCGGCCAGACGACGACCGCGAGGGTCAGGACGCCGCCGACCCAGAGCATCGCCGTCACGAGGTGCACCCAGTCCGCGATCTCGGTGAGCGCCGTCGAGTTGGGCTCGGTTCCCTGGTGCCCCGAGAGCGCGTAGCCCCAGACGAGCACGAGCGCGAGCAGGAACGCCGGCCAGCGCAGGAGCGGCGCGTCGAGCACCCACGCGAGCACGAGGATCGTGAGGCAGATCCCGAACCCGAACGTCGTCACGAGGAACGCGTTCCCGAAGCGCGTCGACTCCGCGAACGGCGACAGATCGGCGTAGAGCAGGTCGACGCCCGAGACCTGGAGCGCGTTCGCCGAGCGGATCACGAATCCCGCGATGCCGGTGTTGAGCGCGAGGAACGCGCCGAGCGTGCCGAGGAGGTGGACCCGCCGCTCGGCGCGCGGGTCGACGACCCGCGGCAGGACGAGGAGCCGGATGCCGACGACGCCGATCAGCAGCGCGAGCGAGGCGAAGAGCGCCCAGCGCGCGGCGTCGTCGCGCCACGTGACGCCGGACGCGCCGACGGCCTCCGTCGGCGGGGGCGGCGTGACGCCCACGCCGAAGGTGAAGACGCCCGTTCCCACGTGGCCGTCGGCGGAGACGACGCGCCAGCGCACGGTGTACGCCTGGCCTTTCACGGCGCCTCGGATCGGCGCGCGCATGACGGTGTTCCGGTCGGTCTGCGTGACCCGCCCGGAGAGCCTCCGCCCGTCCGGGGCGTACACGACGATCGCGTCCGGTGGAGCCTCGACCGACTGGTCGAACCGCAGTGTGACCTGCGTCGGCGGCGCGTCCACCTCGCCCTGCTCCGCGGGGTGCGCCTCTTTCATCGTCGCGTGGGCCGACGCGGCCGCGGGCACGACGAGCGCGAGGAGAACGGCGGCGAGGACGGCATGCCGTCTCACGGCTTGCCGCCCGCAAGCTCGGAGAGATGCCCGAAGATCGACGCGACGTCGCGGTCGGAGAACAGCATCACCGCGACCGCGACGAAGGTCAGCGCGAACCCGTACGACCACAGCGCGCGGCGCGGACGGAACGCCGCGCCGAGCGGGAACACGGAGGCGACGACGAGCGTCCAGCCGATCAGGTGGTGGAGGAACGCCGAGCGGGCGAACAGCCAGCCGTTCTGCTCGTGCACGAGGAACGAGGCGCCGGAGATGAAGAGCGCGCCGGCGGTGACCAGCGACCAGTACTGCGAGTGGAGCCTGCCGCGCACGCGCGCGAGCTCGACGGCCCCCGCCGCCGTCGCGGCCTGCGCCCAGATCGAGTGCGCGACGAGGTGCAGCGTCGAGAAGGTCGAGAAGACGACGATGAGCCACAGCCAGACGCCCGCGAAGAGCGCGAGCGACGGCCAGAGGTAGGCGCGCCACGGACGGCTCCGGAAGACGGCCTGCCCGACGATCGCCTCGGCGAGCAGCACCAGCCCGAAGAAGAGGAAGCCGGCCGCGAACAGCCAGTGCGCGATCTCAGCGCGTGGCAGCATCTCCGCGTGCCTCGTCCGCCCCTTCCAGGTCCTCGACGAGCCCGGGGGCGACGAAGAGCGAGAAGAGGAGGCCGACCAGCACGACGAGGAGCGGCGGCTGGACGGCCCAGTCCCAGAACCCCTTGCCGTCGGGATAGAAGAAGGTGACGCGATACGGCTGCGCGAGCGCCCAGACGATGCCGCCGAGGATCGTCAGCGGCCCGAGCGCCTCGATCGCGACCACGCGAAACGTCTGGCGCGCGGTACGCGACCTGCCGGCGGATTCCGCCCGGGGTGTGACGAGCTCGTTCACGATCGCGGGTGCCTCCTCGCTCAGTCTGCACAGCCGAACCGCCCGAGCGCAACCGGGAACGTGCGCGAAGCGCGTCTCGCCCCCGCGGCCCTCAGTGCGACAGGATGCCGTCGGACGAGATCTTCACGGCGCGCGCGCCGAAGTCCTGGCGGGAGAGCGTCCTGACGACCCCGTGCGCCGCCTCGGCCGGGTCGATCGCCGGCACGCCGGCGCCGACGAGGTGCGTCGGCACGAGCCGTCCGGTCTCGAACTTCCCGTCACCGCGTAGCGTGACCCGCAGGATCCCGCTCGTCGAGAGCGGCCCGCCGAGCGAGAACACCTTGTAGCCGGCGAAGTTGCCGAGCGAGTAGGCGATCAGCCGGCCCTTGTACCACTCCATCCCGCGGAGGACATGGGGCCCCGAGCCGACGACGAGGTCGGCGCCGGCGTCGACCACCGCGTGGGCGAAGCGCATCGAGTCACCGCGGTTCTCCCCGAGGAAGAGCTCCGTCCCGCGCTTGACGTGCTGGCGGTCGCTCCCCTCCGCGCCGGCGTGCATCGTGACGACGACGACGTCCGCGGACCGCGCGGCCTTGCGCACGAGCTTCTTCGCCGCGGTGATGTCGGTGAGCGACTGCGCCCAGGGATACGGCGCGAAGCCGACGAGGGCGACGCGGATGCCGGCGACCTTCTGCACGGTGACCTGCCCGGGGCGGCCGGTCCACTCGAGCCCGGCGCCCGCGAGCGCGTCGGTCGTCTGGCGCAGACCGTCGGCGCCGAAGTCGTACGCGTGGTTGTTCGCGAGGTTCAGCACGGTGAAGCCCGCCTGCTGGAGCCAGCGCGCGTACGAGGGCGGCGTCTGGAAGGCGAAGCAGTTCGTCGACCCCTTGCCGCACTTCGACCCGCCTCCGGTCGACAGCGTGCCCTCGAGGTTCCCGAGGACGACGTCGCCGGCGAGGTCGGTCTGCACGTCCGAGAAGAACGAGCGTCCGCCGTCCGAGGGCAGGTTCGGGGTCGAGCCCATCACGATGTCGCCCGTCGCGACGATCGCGACGACGCCCTCGGGGATCTTCGGGCCTGTCGGCTTCTTCACCGCCGTCGGCTTCGGCTTCGGCGCGGGGGTCTCGACGGCGGACACGTCCGGTCGCGCAGCCGTCGCAGGCTTCGGCCCGCCGTCGACGAGCAGCGAGAAGGCGAACGCGCTCGCGGCGACGACCGCCCCGGCACGAACGATCAGGGCGATCACCCTCATGGGAAGGGGTTACCTGCGGCTCAGGATCAGCAGCCAGTACGCGAGCTGCGAGAGCGCGGCCAGCGCGGCGGCGACGTACGTCATCGCGGCGGCGGTCAGCACCTTGCGCGCGCCCTGGGACTCACCGCTCGAGACGAGCCCGATGTCGGAGATCTGCGCCATCGCGCGGCGCGACGCGTCGAACTCGACCGGCAGCGTGACGAGCTGGAAGAGGACGACGACGGCGAAGAGGATGATCGCGAACGTCATCAGCCCGGCGATCTGGGCGAAGAGCCCGATCATCAGGATGAAGACCCAGGCCTGGGAGGCGAACGCGACCGCCGGCCACATCGCCGAACGTAGCCGGAACGGGCCGTAGGCCTTCTCGTGCTGGATCGCGTGGCCCACCTCGTGCGCGGCGATCGCCGTCGACGCGACCGAACGCCCCGCGTACACGGGCTCCGAGAGGTGCACCGACTTCTTCCGCGGGTCGTAGTGGTCGGAGAGCGGGCCGCCCGGCGACGGCTCGACGGGGACGCCCTGGAGGCCGTTCCGGTCGAGGATCTGCCGCGCCACCTCGGCGCCCGTGAGGCCGTTGCCGATCCCGACCTGCATCTGCGCCGCCACCGTCTTCTTCAGCCAGTGCTGAACGACGAAGCCGATGATCATCGGCGGGATGAGGAACGCGAAGTAGAGGCCCCAGCCGCTCATCTGCGTGAAGCGTACCGGCGGCGTACGATCGTCACCACGTGACCGGGATCACGCAGGAGGAGATCGACAACCCGCTCGAGCGGCTCCGGCTCCTGTCCGGCGACGACGACGCGGTCGCGTCGTTCCTCGACGAGCTCGAGGTCTCCTCGCCGCGCGAGCGCGAGATGCTCGCGGAGCTCGCGCGACGGACGCCGCTCGCCCGCCCCGACCGCTTCGACGCGGATCACCGCCGCTTGATCGAAGCGCTCGAGAGTCTCCGCCGGCACGGCTTCCACGGCTCGCAGGCAGGCGCCTCGCTGGGGCCGTTCCGGTACGTGATCCGATGGCTCGTCGGGCTCGTCGCGCGCTACCTCGTCGTCTCGCACGTGAAGAACGTCGTCACGCAGATGCGGAACCTCTACTGGACGCGCGAGATGGAGGCGGCGTCCAACTCGGCCGAGCTGAAGCTGCTCCGGCCCGCGCGCTTCGACGCACAGGCACTCGTCGAGATCATGCGCTCGCGCGAGATCGGCGTGCCGTCGTTCGTGCTCGCGGGGATCCTGATCCCGGTCACGGCGACGCTCTGGCGCCTGATGAGCGGCTTCACGTTCGCGAACTGGTGGGTCGCATTGCTGGTGGGCCTCGTCGGCGTCGTGGTCGGGGTCGGCCTCTCGTGGATCGTCCTCCGCGGGACCGCGCTCGCGAGCAGCCGGATCCGCCTCTCGGTGCGCGAGCCGCTGCGCGCCGTATGGGACGACGTCGGCCGCTGCGGACAGCCCCCGAAGGACGGGTGCCGCACGTTCGCGATCGTCGCGATCGTGCTCATGGTCGGCGTCTGGATCGTCCTGCCGACCCTCGTCGCGCTCGCGCTCGCGACCTAACGCGTGCGCGAGAAGCGCTGCACGGCCGCGAGCAGCTCCTCGCTCTTCTCGCCCGCGACGGCCGCATCCCCGGATGCGAGCGCCTCGGCCACGCAGTGCGTGACGTGGTCCTCGAGCACCTTCGTGGCGACACCCTCGAGCGCCGTCTTGACCGCGGCGATCTGCGTGAGCACGTCGATGCAGTAGCGGTCCTCCTCGAGCATCCGCTCGATCCCGCGCACCTGGCCCTCGATCCTGTGCAGGCGCTTCGCGAGCGCCTCCTTGTCCTTGGCGTAGCCGTGCATCAGATGACCTCCCGGATCGAGTGGAAGCGCCGCAGGCGCAGGCTGTTCGTGACCACGAAGACGCTCGAGAACGCCATCGCGGCGGCGGCCACGACGGGGCTCAAGAGACCTGCCATCGCGAGCGGGATCGCGGCGACGTTGTAGGCGAACGCCCAGAAGAGGTTGCCCTTGATCGTGCCGAGCGTCCGTCGCGAGAGGCGGATCGCGTCGGCGGCGGCGCGCAGGTCGCCCGACACGAGCGTCAGGTCGCTCGCCTCGATCGCCACGTCGGTCCCGGTGCCGATCGCGAGGCCGAGATCGGCCTGTGCGAGCGCGGGTGCGTCGTTGACGCCGTCGCCGACCATGGCGACGATCGCGCCGGCCGCCTGCAACGCCTTCACCTCCGCGCTCTTGTCGGCCGGGAAGGACGTCCGCCCGCACCCGCTCGATCCCGACCTCGTCGGCAACCGTGCGCGCGGTGCGCTCGTTGTCGCCGGTGAGGAGCACCGGCTCGAGGCCGAGCGAGCGGAGCTCGGCGACCGCCGTGGCCGACGTCGGCTTGAGCCGATCGGCGACGACGAGGAGACCGGCCGCCTTTCCGTCGACCGCCGCGGCCACGACCGTGCGCCCGCGGGACTCCTCGGCAGCGAAGCACCCGGCGAGCCGGGCATCGAGCTCGACCGACCGCTCGGCGAGCATCGCCGGCCGCCCGACGACCACCGCCCGACCGTCGACGACTGCCTCGACCCCGACCCCCGCGCGATTCGTGAAGCTCTCGACGGCGGGCAGCGCGCCGACCGCCTCGCGTGCGAACGCCGCGACCGCCTGTGCGATCGGATGCTCGCTCGCGGCCTCGGCGGCGCCGGCGAGACGCAGGAGCTCCTCCGGCTCGATCCCGTCTGCCGGGACGACGTCCTCGACCCACATCCGCCCCTCCGTCACGGTGCCGGTCTTGTCGAGCACGATCGTCGTGATCCGGCGGGTCTGCTCGAGCACCTCGGGCCCCTTGATGAGGATCCCGAGCTGCGCCCCGCGCCCCGTTCCGACCATCAGCGCCGTCGGCGTGGCGAGGCCGAGGGCGCACGGGCAGGCGATGATCAGCACCGCGACGGCCGCCGTGAACGCGGCCGAGACGTCTCCCGTGAGCAGGAGCCAGCCCGCGAGCGTCGCGAGCGCGATCCCGATCACCACCGGCACGAACACGGCCGAGACGCGGTCGACGAGCCGCTGGATCGGCGCCTTCCCCGCCTGCGCCTCGGCGACGAGCCGCGCGATCTGCGCGAGCGCCGTGTCGGCGCCGACCTTGGTCGCTCGCACGACCAGGCGGCCCGAGGCGTTGATCGTCCCGCCCGCGACGTCCGAGCCGGGGCCGACCTCGGCCGGCACCGGCTCGCCGGTCAGCATCGACTGGTCGACGGCGGACGAACCCTCCACGACGACGCCGTCGGTCGCGATCTTCTCCCCAGGCCGGACGGCGAACACGTCGCCGACCGCAAGCTGCTCCACGGGGACGAGCACCTCCTCGCCGCCGCGGAGCACACGTGCCTCCTTCGCGCCGAGCTCGAGCAAGGATCGGATGGCCTGGCCCGACTGCCCGCGCGCGCGGAGCTCGAGCCAGCGGCCGAGCAGGATCAGCGTCGTGATCACGGCGGCGACCTCGAAGTAGGTGTGCGCGTCGATGCCGCCCACGAGGACGACCGTCGACCAGGTCCAGGCGGCGAGCGTGCCGACCGAGATCAGCGTGTCCATCGTCGCGGCGCCGTGGCGGGCGTTCAGGAGCGTCGCGCGATGGAACGCGGCGCCGGCCCAGAACACGACGGGTGTCGCGAGCACGAGCGCGACCCACTCCCAGCCGTCGAACCGAAACGGCGGCACCATCGTGATCGCGACGAGCGGCGCCGTCAGAAGTGCGGCGACGGCGAGCCGCGTCCGCACCGCCCGGGCCGGGTCTCGTGTCTCCACGACATCACGCGGCAGCTCGGCGTGGTAGCCGGTCGCCTCGACGACCGCGATCAGCTCGTCGACCGACACCGACGCGGGATCGAACGACACCGACGCTGCCTCGGTCGCGTAGTTGACCGTGGCCTCCACGCCGTCGAGCTTGTTGAGCTTGCGCTCGATCCGCGCGGCGCAGGAGGCGCACGTCATGCCCTCGACGTCGAGCCGGAGAGTCTCCGTCTCGGAGGTCGCGACGGCCATCAGGCTGCCTCGTACCCCGCTTCCTCGATCGCGGCGCGGATCGCCGCGTCGTCCAGCGGCTCCCCCGCCACGTCGACGCGCTTCGTCACGAGGTCGACCGCGACCGACTCGACGCCGGGAACCGCGGACACCTCTTCCTCGACGGCAGCCACGCAGTGCACGCAGTGCATCCCCGGAACGAGGTACCGCATCGTCCTTCGTTCCGTGTTCATGGCTCTACTATACCCCTAGAGGGTATTTGCCGCAAGATCGGAAGACCGGCACGATGAGGCAATCGACCGCGATGTGACGATGTCGGCCTGGCCCGGCCCCTGCGAGCTGCAGGTCGGGCTCGGCTGCATGCGGCTCTCGACGGAAGCCGACCGGGACGAGGAGCGAGCGCTCGCGACCGTCGCGGCCGCCGCAGGCGCGGGCGTCACCGTGTTCGACACCGCGCGTGCGTACGGGCTCGGGCCGAAGGAGCTCGGCCACAACGAGCGGCTGCTCGCCCGTGCTCTGCGTGCGTGTGGCGCCGACGCGACTGCGCGGATCGTGACGAAGGGCGGCATGGCGCGGCCGGAGGGCGCCTGGGTCCCCGACGGCCGCGCGAAGGCGATCCGCGCGGACTGCGAGGCGAGTCTCGAGGCACTCGACGGGCTCCCGATCGACCTCTACCTCCTCCACGCTCCCGACCCGCGAACGCCGTGGCGGACATCAGTCCGCGCGCTCGCCCGGCTCGTCGAGGACGGCCTGGTGTCGCGCGTCGGCCTCGCGAACGTGAACCGCGGTCAGTTGGACGAAGCGCTCGGGCTCGCTCCGGTCGCCGCGGTGCAGGTTGCCCTGAGCGTGGTCGACGACCGGGCGCTCCGCGTCGGCCTGGTCGAGCGATGCGCCGAGACGGGTATCGCGCTGATCGCGCATTCGCCGCTCGGCGGACCGCGCCGCGCGGCGGGCCTTGCCCGCAGGCAGGTGCTCCGCGAGGTCGCGGAGGCGCACGGCTCGACACCCGCCGAGGTCGCGCTCGCGTGGTTACTCGGCCTCGGCGCGAACGTCGTCGCAATCCCGGGCGCCCGCCGGCCGGAGACCGCCCGCTCGGCCGCGCGCGCTGCGACGCTCGAGCTCGGCGCCGGCGAGCGAGAGCGTCTGGTTGCGCCGCGCACGGTCCGCGCCGCCTCTGCGACGCCGGACGCGGCCGAGGTCGTGCTCGTCATGGGGATCCCCGGCGCCGGGAAGAGCCGTGTCGCGAAGGAGTACGGCGCAGGCGGCTACGTCCGCCTCAACCGCGACGAGCGCGGCGGGACGCTTCGCGCGCTTGCGGACGAGCTCGAGAAGGCGCTCGCGTCGGGCGCGCGGCGGGTCGTCCTCGACAACACGTACGCGACCCGCGCCTCGCGCAGCCACGTGATCGACGCGGCGGCGCGTCACGGCGCCCGCGTGCGCTGCGTGTGGCTCGACACGCCGCTCGCGCAGGCGCAGGTGAACATGGTCGAGCGGCTCCTCGAGCAGCTCGGCTCCCTCCCGACGCCCGAGGAGCTGAAGGAGGCGGCGCGGAGCAGGCCCGGCCTGATGGCGCCGACGTCGCAGATGCGCATGCTTCGCGAGCTCGAACCGCCCGGCGACGACGAGGGCTTCGCCTCGATCGAGCGCGTGCCCTTCTCCCGCGCCCCGCGAGCCGGGCGGGCCGGCGTGTTCGTCGCTGCGTCCGCGCTCCCGAGGGCGTGCGGCGACGAGGCGGTCGCGGTGGTCGACCGCGCTGCCCCGCATCTCCTCTTCGACTGGCTGCCGGATGGGTCACCACGGGATCTGGACGACGCCGCCGCCGCGCTGTCGTCCGTCGCGTCCGGGATCGTCGAGCGGGCCGTCTGCCCCCACGGCGCCGGCCCGCCCGCCTGCTGGTGCCGCCCGCCGCTCCCCGGCCTGCCGCTCGCCTTCGCGCGAGCCCACGGCGTCGACCCCGCGCGCGCGGTTCTCATCGGGACGTCCTCCGCCCACCGGACGCTGGCCACCACGCTCGGTGCCCGCTTCGTCGGGGTAGGGTCGGAGTCGTGAGCGACCGCGTGCCTCGGAGCCTGGTGGTCGGCCCCGGCCAGGGGAGATCGCTGCGGAATCCCGTCGGCGGCTCGATCGAGGTCAAGGCGCTCGGAGAGCAGACGGGAGGACGGCTGAGCGCGTTCGAGACCGAGGCCGCGCCGGGCGAGGGCCCGCCGTTCCACTCCCACGACGACACGCACGAGGTGCTCTGTTTCGTCGAGGGCACGTTCAGGGTGCGCCTGGAGGATGCCGTCCACGACGCCCCGGCGGGGACATTCGTCTTCGTCCCGAAAGACGTGCCGCACACGTGGCAGAACAGCGGTGACGCCTCCGGCCGTCTCCTGGCGCTCTTCACGCCGGCGTCGCAGGGGATGGAGGAGTTCTTCCAGCGGTTCGCCGCGACGACCACGGCGTCGGTCGCCGACGCGTTCGCGGAGCTCGCGCCCGGCGCCGGCATGCGCGTGCTCGGCCCGCCGCTCGCCCTGTCGCACCCGCTGTGAGGCGGCGCGCACCTGGCGGCCATCCGGCACCGGCGTAGAACTGCTGCAGTGAGGCTGCGATCCGGCACCGACGCTGGAAGCCGACGCCCGGACTCGAACCGGGGACCCCTTCATTACGAGTGAAGTGCTCTACCAGCTGAGCTACGTCGGCGGGCCGCGGATTCTAGCCGCTCGCCGGAGACGTTCAGGGACGCGGCGGCGTGGCGCCGGCTGGCACCAAGCGCCGGAGCCACGTCGCACGCATGACGAGGAGCCGACGGCAGGTTGACCTGCCGGTTTCCGCAGTGACCCGGAAAGCCGGGCGGCCCGCGACGGCCGTCTCACAACCGTCGTCGGCGCGCCGTCCCGCAGGCTCATCCCTCGAAACGGGGGTTTGACTCCAGTCAGGAAAATGCCCGACGCAACCGGACGAACAGCGCCTCGAGGAAGAGCGGCAGGTTGAGGTTGAGCTCCTCGATCTCGCGCCACGCCTGCCGGACGACGGCGGCGGCCTCCTCGGCCCCCCGTTCCGCGGGCCCGGCGGCGTCGTCGCGCAGCTCGGACAGCCGGTCGGCATGGACGACGGTCTCCTCCGCGCCGTTCGCCGCGACGACGAGATCGCGGTACCACGCCGCGAGGTCGTCGAGCGCTGCCATGACCTCCGACCTCTCGGCGCCGAACTCCGCGCGCCGGACCCGCTGCTCCGCGTCCCGCGCGGGAAGGTCGAGCCCGTCGACGAGCTCCTGCTCGCGGCGCCGGGCCTCCACGCCGAGCGAGCGTGCGCCGTCGAGGATCACGGCGGCGGACGCCGTGGGATCGAAGCCCTCGTCCGCGTAGACGCTCCGCGCCGCATCCAGCAGCGCGTCGCGGCGGGCGCGGGCCTCGTCGTCCAGCTGCCGCGCCGCGCGGTCGAGCCGGCCGCCCGCCAGCCTTGCGACCACCGCGACCTCCGAGGCCTCGAGGCCGGGGGCCTTGGCGGCGACCCACTCCTCGACGGCAGGGCGCGACAGCCGCCGGAAGGGGACGAGCTGACAGCGGGAGCGGATCGTCTCGGGGAGCTTGCCGAGCTCGTCCGCGACGAGGACGATCGTCGCGTAGGCCGGTGGCTCCTCGAGGTCCTTGAGGAGGGCCGCAGCCGCCTCGTCGTTCATCCGGTCGGCGTCGAGGATCAGGTACACGCGCCGGTCGGCCTCGAACGGGCGGAGGTGCAGGTCGTGATGGAGCGCGCGGATCTCGTCGATCCGGATCATCGCGCCGAGCGCCTCGGTGACGTGCAGGTCGGGATGCGTGCGCCCGTCGACACGCCGCGGGTCGCCGAGGAGCGCGCCGGCGAGCGCCCGCGCCGCCGGCCGCTTCCCGACGCCCGCGGGCCCGTGGAACAGGTACGCGTGCGCAGGGCCGTCTGCGAGCGCGGCCTCGAGCAGGCGCTTCGCCTCGGCCTGCTCCGGGATGTCAGCGAACGTTGTCACGGATCTCCGCTGCGACCTCGGCAACGCCTCGGCGGCCGTCGATCACGACGTAGCGCTCCGGGAACCGCGCCGCCAGCGCCAGGTACGCCTCCGCCACGCGGGGCCAGAACGCCGCCTCGGCGCGCTCGATGCGATCGCCCGTGTCGCCCACGCGGGCGAGCGCAGTGTCGATGTCGATCTCGACGAGGAACGTCAGATCGGGAAGGAGACCGCCGACGGCGGTCAGGTTGAGCGCGAGCACCTCCTCGATCCCGAGCTTGCGGCCGGCACCCTGGTACGCGGCGGACGAATCGACATAGCGGTCGCAGACGACCGTCGCGCCGCGCGCGAGCGCCGGCCGGATCAGCTCCTCGACGTGCTGCGCGCGCGCGGCGGCGTACAGCGCGGCCTCCGCCCACGGGGCGACGTGGTCGCCGTGGAGGACGAGGTCGCGGATCTGCTCGCCGAGCGGCGTGCCACCCGGCTCGCGCGTGAGCACGACCTCGACGCCGGTCTCCTCGAGCGCGCGGGCGAGCAGCCGGGCCTGCGTCGTCTTGCCGCAACCGTCGAGCCCTTCGAAGCTGACGAACATCCGCCGGGACGTTAGTAGGCTCCCCCGATGCGCGCGCTCGTCACCGGCGGGGCCGGGTTCATCGGCTCCCACCTCGTCGACGCGCTCGTCGCACGGGGCGACGAGGTGGTCGTCCTCGACGACCTCAGCACGGGTCGCCGCGACTATGTCAACCCGGCTGCGCAGTTCCGCCCTCACGACGTCCGCGAGCCGTTCGAGATCGGCGCCGAGGTCGTGTTCCATCTCGCGGCGCAGGCAGACGTCGGCACGTCGATGGAGCGGCCCTCGTTCGACGCGGAGGTGAACGTCGTCGGGACGGTGAACGCGCTCGAGGCCGCCCGTGCCGCCGGCGCGCATCTCGTCTTCTCGTCCACGGGCGGGGCGATCTACGGCTCCGTCGAGGCGGCGGCCCGCGAGGACTCGGCGCTGCTCCCGGTCTCGGCGTACGGCCTGGCGAAGCGCTCGGCCGAGGTGTACCTCGACGGCTGGAACCGGGTCTTCGACACGCACCACGTCGCGCTCCGCTTCGCGAACGTCTACGGGCCGCGGCAGTCGGCGGCGCTCGAAGGTGGCGTGGTCGCGATCTTCCTCGAGCGGCTCACCGCCGGCGAGCCGACGACGATCTTCGGCGACGGGACGATCACGCGCGACTTCGTCCACGTCGACGACGTGGTGCACGCCCTGCTGCTCGCGGCCGAGCACGATGGGGGCGTCTTCAACGTCGGCACCGGCGTCGAGACGACGGTCGCCGACCTCCATACGCTGTGCGAGCGCGCGGTCGGCGTGCATGCCCCGCCGTCGTACGGCCCGGCGCGCGCGGGCGACGCGCTGCGGAGCGTCCTCGACACGACCAAGGCGAGCGCCGAGCTCGGCTTCACGGCCACCGTGGCGCTTGCCGAGGGCATCGCGGCGACCGCGGCCGCTACGTGATCCACGAGCTGCCGCTCGGGTCGACGAGGCTCCACGGGGCGTTCTCGCGCGACCTGTCTCCCGTCCTCACCGTCGATCCGGGAGACTCCGTCCGCTTCTCGCTACCCAACTCGGCGTGGCGGCTCGGCCCCGACGAGGAGATCGAGCGACCCGACCCCGCCGTGGACACGGGCCACGCGCTCCTCGGCCCGATCGAGGTGCGCGGCGCCCGCGCCGGCCAGACGCTCGCCGTCCGCGTCGACGAGGTCATTCCGGGCGGCTGGGGCGAGACCTTCGACGAAGCGGGGAACCGTGTCCACTGGGAGCTGCGCGACGGCTTCGGGCACACCGGCGGCAGAACGGTGCGCCTCGCGCCGTTCCTCGGCGTGCTGGGGATGCCGCCAGCGGAGCGGGGCATCCACTCCACGAGGCCGCCGCGACCAACCGGCGGGAACATCGACTGCAAGGAGCTCGTCGCGGGGACGACGCTCTTCCTGCCGATCGCCGTCGACGGTGCCCTGATCTCGGCCGGCGACGGTCACGGGGCGCAGGGCGACGGCGAGGTGAGCGGCTGGGCCATCGAATGCCCAGTCGAAGGCCGGGTGACGCTCGACCTCCGCGACGACCTCGAGCTCGCGTGGCCCATTGCCCGCGCACCTGACGCCTGGCTCGCGTTCGGGTTCGACGATGACCTCGGGCACGCCGCCCGAATCGCTCTCGACGGGATGCTCGACCTGATGGAGCGCGAGCGCGGCATTCCCAGGGACGAGGCGCTCGTGCTCGCCTCGGTCGCGGTCGATCTGCGCGTGACGCAGATCGTGAACCTCGCGGTCGGCGTGCACGCCGTCCTGCGGGACGACGCGCTGGGCTGACGGCCGGAAGGAGTCGCGCGGCCGCGGGCGAATCCGTCCGCGTCGTGGACCACCCGCTTCGCCTCGATCACGCCGACCTCGCCGTTCGCCCCTGGCGCACGGCGACCCTCGTCGTCGCCGGCATCGCCGCCCTGGAGCTCGTCCTGCTCGTCATGCTCGGCGGTGCGCTCCTGGCGAAGCCGGAGCACGCCAACGCGCGGAAGGCGACGGCGTCCAAGGCGGTCGCCGCGAAGCACACGACGAAGCCGGCACCCACCGCCGCGAAGGCCACGAAGCCCGAGAAGGCGGCCCCCGCCCAGCTTCCCCGTCGCAAGGTGACCGTCCTCGTCCTCAACGGCAACGGTCGTCAGGGCGCGGCGGCCGCGGCGGCGTCGCGCGTCAGCGGCAAGGGCTACCGCATCGGCCTCGTCGCGAACGCGCCGAGCCACGACTACGCGGCCTCGCTCGTCATGTACCGCCGCGGGTTCAAGGGCGAGGCGCAGCGCCTCGCGCACGACCTCGGCGTCCACGTCGTGAGCCCGCTCGACGGCGTCCGCCCGGGCCAGCTGCACGGCGCGCAGGCCGTGCTCATCCTGGGCGGCTGAGAGGACTCAGCCTTCGCAGGCGCCGTGGTTGACGGCGTCGCGTGCGACGTCGAGTGGACCGCCCTCGACCCAGCGGCTCGACTTGGGGTCCAGCGTGTACGAGTGGTTGAGCGCGGCGTACGCGGCACACTGGTCGTCCGTCGCGATCGCCAGGTAGAGGCCGAGGTCGTACCAGGCGTCAGGGTTCTCCGGCTGGAGGTCGGTCGCCTTCTCGTGCCAGGCGACCGCCGCCGCCTTGTCGCCCGCTGCATCCGCCACCAGAGCGCGCACCTGCAGCGGCTCGAGCGAGAGCGGGTTGAGGCGACCGGCCGTGTTCGCCGCGTCGACGGCGTCGTCGAGGCGCCCGCCGTCGATCGCATCGAACGCGCGGTCGACCTTGCGGTCCGCAAGGGCGGGGAGCGCCACGGCGAGCGCTGCGCCGGCGGCGACGACCCCGACGGCGACGATGCCCGGCACGCCCGCTCGGATCGTCGCGTGGGGCCGTCCGACCGCGATCAGCACGCCAAGCGCCAGGAGCGCGGGTCCCGTCACGGCGAGGAAGTCGAGGTCGTAGTCGACGAGCGCGTGCGTCCCGTACGCGAGCAGCAGGCACGCCAGGGCCGCAGCCGCGCCGCCGTCATCGCCGAAGACGAGCCGCAGCCCTCCGCGGGCGGCCACGATCGCGCCGCCGACCACGGTGAGGCCGAGGACGAGACCCACGACCCCGAGGTCGGCGAGTAGCTGGAGCGGGACGCTGTGCGGCTCGGTGACGGGCGTCGCGCTCTCGCGGTAGCGCCGGCGGGCGAGCGCGAACGTCCCGGCGCCGGAGCCTCCGGCCGGGCGATCTGCGGCGACGTCGAGGGCCTCTCCCCACCACTGCAGCCTGTTGTTGGCGCAGAGGTCGGTAAGCCGCCCCGGGTCGTTGACGCACTCGCCGCGCGAGAGCTGGGAGCTCGCCCAGGAGTAGGGGTTGCCGACCTTGGCGACAAGCCCGACGGAAGCGACGACGACCCCGAGCATGCAGAGGACCAAGAGCGTGCTTCGCAGCGGGCCGCCGCGCCGCTCCACGAGCCGCGTTGCAGATGCCCGCCATGCGACGAGAGCGACGAGGATCGCGCCCCCGATCGTCAACGCCGCGAACACCTTGCCGTCGGCGACGCGGTCGGCGCGTAGGGCGCCGTCCTCGACGAGCGCCGGGCGGGTGAACGCCCACCCGGCGACGAGCAGCGCGGGCACCGCGGCCACGACCGCGCGCACCGCATCTTCGAGCCGCTCGTCAGAGAGGACGAGCCAGAGGGCGAGCACGGCGAGCGCCCCGACCACGCCGGCGCGCGACTGCGTGAGGAGCACTACGAGCGCCGCGCCGTAGACGAGGAGCAGCCCGGCGGTCCGCCCCGTGACCCGCGTGCTACGGGCGACCCAGAGGCCGAGCGCGAGCGCCGCGTCCGCAAGCAGCGCGAGCGCGTTCCAGTAGCCGACGGGCTCGCGCAGGCGCGCGATGCGGTCGCCGTCCGGAAACAGCGACGGGATCGCGACTCCGAGCAGCGCCCAGCCGATCGCGGCGCCGACCACCAGCGCCACGAGTGCCGCAACGCGCCGGGCGCCTCCCGCGGGCGCTCCCGCGAGCGCTCCGAGCGCGAGGAACGCGAGGTAGACGAGGCCACGGGCGAGCCAATTCCACGACAGGTCGCCCGCGATCGACCACCAGATCGACAGACCTGCCCAGAGGGTCAGGGCGACGGCGGCGGCGACGGTGACCGCCCCTGCCCGGTCGAGCCGCGGGAGCGGAAGCGTCCCACGCAGCCCGAGGGAGATCCCGGCCGCCGCGCAGGCGATCGCCACGATCCCGGCGGTGGCCAGGGCGCCGTCGCGCGATCCGTGGCCGTCGAGGACGGCCCACGCGAGCACGATGCCCACCACCGCGAGAAAGGCGGTCTCCGCGACGCGTCCGGCTCGCGGGACCGCGTCCATGACGCGGCGAGGCTACCATGCGTGTCGCCGGGCGCAGGAGCCGGGACGGTTGCCGCGAACGGCGTCTTACACATCGTTTACCCTTCCCTGATCGCCGAACCACGGAAGGCGGGAACACTCAGCCCGTCACGTCCGTCCATTACCGTGCCCGACGTCCTCTTCCGTCGCCTCCTCCTTCCAGCCGCGCTTCTCGCGCTCGTCGCCGCGGCGCTGCTCGCGACGGCGCCGGCCGCGAGCGCGAAGGCGAAGACGTGCGGCGAGAAGGTCGTCGACGACTGGTACGGCGACGGCCGGGTCGACGAGGTCTTCCCTGCGCACTGCTACCTCGACGCGATCCGATCACTCCCGGTCGACGTGAAGGACTACTCGAACGCCGAGGAGGACATTCGGCGGGCGCTCGCCTACGCGCGGCAGCACAAGCCGGACCCCGGCCCGACGGGTGGCCCCGCGCCGACCGACACGGGCGGGCCGGTCGCCGAGCCGCCGACGACCACGACCAACCCGGTCGACGACCCCACCGTCCCGACCGTCACCACGGACGACCCGGCGAGCGACACGCTTGCGACCCCCGGCGTCGACACCTCCGGGCCCTCCTCGGTCCCGATCCCGCTCCTGATCCTCGGGGGGCTCGCGCTGCTGCTCCTCGCGGCAGGCGGCGCCGGCTACCTGAGCCGGCGCGCGCAGGCGCGCCGGAACGGCGGCCCGCCCGGCCCCGCGTAGCCGACGGCCCGGCCTCCGCCGGGGCCGATGTTTCGCGATCGCGTGGTATGGGAATGGGCGATGAATGGCCGTCCCCCGAGCTTTGGCGTGCCTGGCGATCGTCGCGGCGTCGCTGACGGCGGCGCTTCCCGCCGAGGCGATCTCGACCGACGCATGCGCGCAGCGCGTGATCCGGGACTGGTACGACGGCGGGCGTGTCGACGGGGTGTACCCGCTGCGCTGCTACCGGGCGGCGATCGGGGCGCTCCCCGAGGACGTGCTGCAGTACAGCGACGCGCGGATCGAGATCGAGCGCGCTCTGGCGTTCGCGTCCCGGGGCGACCGTGGCCGGGTGCGCCGTCCCGTCGAGCCGCCTGCAGCAGCGAAGCAGGTTCGTGTCGTCCCACGCTCGGAGCTCGCCACGCGCTCGACGGCCCCGAAGGTCGCGAAGCGGTCGATGCCTCCAAGGGTCGAGACCGCCGACTTGCCGGTGCCGCACGCATTCGACGATCCGGTCCAGCTCGCTGCCCGGGACGACCTCCGGGTCGCCGACGCGAGCGGGGTGCCGTACCCGGTCGTCGTGCTGGCGACGCTCGCCGCGCTCCTCGTCGCAACGGCCGCCGCGGCGCGCGTGATGACGCGCCGTCGCGGGTCCGGAGGCACCCCGGACCGCTAGAATGACGCCGTGAGGGGCGGCGCGAATTTCCTGCAAATTGCGGATTTTTCGTGCCGTCCGACGGGCGTCCTAGCATGCCCGGTCCGCTCGCAGGACGCGCCCCCACGCGCCCGGCGCGAGGAATGACTGGACACTCGGCCCGGGAGGACAGCATGGCGACCGCGAAGCAGGCGACGCAGGCACCGGAAGAACAGGAGTACGTCAACGGCGTCCTCGACGACGAGGCGAGCGTGGCGCCGACGCGGTACTTCACGATCCCCGGACGCGACCCGTTCGACGAGATCGAGTGGGAGACCCGTGACGCGCTGATCCCGGGCAAGAGCGGGCCCGCCTTCGAGCAGCGCGACGTCGAGTTCCCGAAGTTCTGGTCGCAGACCGCGACGAACATCGTCGCGCAGAAGTACTTCCGCGGGCGCATGGCGTCGCCCGAGCGCGAGCGGAGCGTCAGGCAGATGGTCGGCCGGGTCGCGGACACGGCCACGACGTGGGGCAAGCAGGGCGGCTACTTCGCGTCGGACGAGGAGGCGGAGACGTTCCACGCCGAGCTGACGGCGATCCTCGTCAACCAGTACGCGTCGTTCAACTCGCCGGTCTGGTTCAACGTCGGCTTCGAGGAGACGCCGCAGTGCTCCGCGTGCTTCATCCTCTCCATCGACGACTCGATGGAGTCGATCCTCGACTGGATCCGGCGCGAGGGCATCATCTTCCGCGGCGGGTCGGGCTCGGGCCTCAACCTCTCGCGGCTGCGCTCCTCGAAGGAGCAGCTCTCGAAGGGCGGCTACGCGTCCGGACCGGTGTCGTTCATGCGCGGCGCCGACGCGTCGGCCGGGACGATCAAGTCCGGCGGCAAGACGCGCCGCGCCGCGAAGATGGTCGTGCTCGACATCGACCACCCGGACGTCGACGAGTTCATCTGGTGCAAGGCGCGCGAGGAGCGCAAGGCGCGCGTGCTCGAGCAGGCGGGCTACGACATGTCGCTCGACTCGGCCGACTGGGCCTCGATCCAGTACCAGAACGCGAACAACTCGGTGCGCGTCACCGACGCGTTCATGGAGGCGGTGACCGAGGGCAAGGAGTGGGCGCTCACGGCGCGCACCGACGGCACGGTCGTCGAGTCGGTCGACGCGCGCGGTCTGCTGCGCGACATCGCCGCGGCGGCGTGGGAGTGCGCCGACCCGGGCGTCCAGTACGACACGACGATCAACGCGTGGCACACCTCGCCGAACAGCGGCCGGATCAACGCGTCGAACCCGTGCAGCGAGTACATGCACATCGACGACTCGGCGTGCAACCTCGCGTCGCTCAACCTCATGAAGTTCCGCCGCGAGGACGGCGAGTTCGACGTCGAGATGTTCGAGCACGCCGTCGACGTGATGTTCCTCGCGCAGGAGATCCTCGTCGGCTACTCGTCGTACCCGACGCCCGAGATCGGCCGCAACGCGAAGAAGTTCCGCCAGCTCGGCCTCGGCTACGCGAACCTCGGCGCGCTGCTGATGGCGCGCGGCCTGCCGTACGACTCGGACGAGGGTCGTGCCTACGCGGCGGCGATCACGGCCCTGATGACCGGCCGCGCGTACCGCAAGTCGGCCGAGGTCGCGCAGCGGATGGGCGCGCACGCGGGCTACGACGAGAACCGGGCGGCCATGGTCGGCGTGATCGCGAAGCACCGCGCTGCGGTCGGGAACATCGACCACACGGAGTCGGTTCCGGACGACCTGCTCGTCGGCGCGCGGCGCGCCTGGGAGGAGGCACTCGAGATCGGCGAGGTGCACGGCTTCCGCAACGCGCAGGCGACCGTGCTCGCGCCGACCGGGACGATCAGCTTCATGATGGACTGCGACACGACCGGCGTGGAGCCGGACTTCTCGCTCGTCAAGTCGAAGAAGCTCGTCGGCGGCGGCGAGATCACGATCGTCAACAAGACGGTGCCGATGGCGCTGTCGGAGCTCGGCTACGCGCCGCGTGAGGTCGAGGAGATCGTCGCGTACATCGACGAGCGGGGCGGCGTCGTGGGGGCGCCGCACCTCAAGACCGAGCACTACCCGGTGTTCGACTGCGCGATCGGCGAGCGCGCGATCCACTACATGGGGCACGTGAAGATGATGGGCGCGGTGCAGCCGTTCATCTCGGGCGCGATCTCGAAGACGGTCAACCTGCCCGAGCAGACGACGATCGACGAGGTCGCGAAGCTGTTGGTCGAGTCGTGGCAGCTCGGCGTCAAGGCGATCGCGATCTACCGCGACAACTGCAAGGTCGCGCAGCCGCTCTCGTCCTCGAAGGACGCGCCGGCAGTCGTGCTGCCCGTCGGAGCCACCGGAGTCGTCCCCCATCCCCAGCGGCGACGCCTGCCGGACGACCGCACCGAGGTCGGGCGCAAGTTCAAGGTCGGAGACTACGAGGGCTACATCCACGTCGGCCTGTTCGAGGACGGGACGCCGGGCGACATCTTCGTCGACATCGCGAAGGAGGGCACGACCCTCGCCGGCCTCATGAACTCGTTCATGATCTCGGTCTCGCTCGGGCTCCAGTACGGCGTGCCGCTCGACGTGTACGTCTCGAAGTTCAGCCACATGCGCTTCGAGCCGAGCGGGATGACGAACGACGCCGACATCCGCGTCGCGAAGTCGATCGTCGACTACATCTTCCGCTGGATGGGCAAGAAGTTCCTCTCGCCCGAGCAGCAGGAGGAGGCGGGGATCCTGACGCCCGAGGTGAAGGCGCGCCTGGCGGCGGCGTACACCGAGAACCCGGGCGCAGGAGCCGCCGCTGCGGCAGTGGAGTCGGCCCCCCCGGGCCAGACGGCGCTCTTCAACCAGTGGGAGGACGCCGTCGAGTGCGCCCGCTGCGGCGGCCGCATGGTCAGAACCGGCTCGTGCTACACGTGCCGCGACTGCGGCACGAACACCGGCTGCAGCTGAGGCCGCCGATCACCCGATGCTCGGAGAGGGCCGCCGCGAGGCGGCCCTCTCGGCACCTTGACGAACCCGCCCTGGGTGACCGGCGTGACCCCGATCCGACGTCCTCGAGCCGTGCCTCGGGCACGACACTTCTCGTACCTCGAGTGGTCTGCCAGTCTTGTGGCGTCAACCGTCACCCCTTGGGTACCCAGAGCCAGGCACCGGAAGGAACGCTGACTCATGATCGTTCAGCAGTGCCGGGAGGCAGACCTCGAGGTCCTGGCACGGCAGAACCCTTCGCCCACACACGTCCGCTGGAATGAGGAACGATTTCAGCGTCACCAGCAAGGGCTGACCACGTTCCTGATCGCGTGGGTCGATGACGTCCCGGCCGGCGCCGGGGAGATCAGGTGGCAGGGCTGCGCGGCGCCAGAGGTGCACGGTCGCTTCCCCGATTGCCCCGAAATCAACGGCTTGGCGGTCTGGCCAGCCGAACGGCGGTCGCACGGTATCGGCACCGCCATCGTCCGCACCGCCGAAGACCTTGCTGTCCAGACCGGCTACCAGTGGATCGGTTTGGGCGTCGATGACCAGAACACGCGTGCGGCCGCGCTCTACCTCCGCCTCGGCTACCAGGAAACGGGCTGCCGCTACCTCGACCGCTACCACTACGTCGACGACAACGGCATCCGCCACGATGCCGCCGACCCGTGCCGCTTCCTGATCAAGCCGCTCGCAGCGACCCCGGCCACGCGCTCGAACCCGTCTCTCGGCACGACCTGACTCCGGACGGCCTCCAAGTCGGGACCATGGCGCGCAGGGGCAAAGGAACGGGCCTCCGGCCGGGCAGACTGACATCGTGGCCGTCGAGCTCGCCAATGCTGACGTCGCCGAGCGTCTCGAGGCGTTCGCGGTGCTCCTCGACCTCGCGGAGGCGTCGCCCTACGCGACGAGGGCCTACCGTCGCGCGGCCGAGATGATCCGCGAGACGCCTGCACCCGTCGCCGAGCTCGTCCGCAGCGGCCGCTCGGAGGAGCTCCGCGGAATCGGGCCCGGCATCGCGGCTCGACTGCAGGAGCTCGTCGAGACCGGGACGATCGCCGAGCTCGACGAACTGAAGCGGGTCGTCAAGCCGGAGCTCGCGGGCTTCGGGCGTCTGCTCGGCATCGCGCCGAAGCGGATGGTCGAGATCGCCGCCCAGCTCGACCTCGAGACGCCCGACGATTTCCGGCGAGCAGCACGCGGGGGATCGCTCCGGCAGGTTCGCGGCATCGGCCCCGCCACCGAGCGAAGGATCCTCGAGCGGCTGGAGGCGGACCGTTCGCGGCCGGCCCGCGGGCTCCAGCTCCGGCGCGCCCGCCGACTGGCCGAAGGCGTGGCCGACGCACTCGGTGGCACGGTGACGGGTGACGCCCGCAGGTGGGCCGAGCTCGCCTTCGACCTATCCGTGGTCGTCCCCTCCGAGCAGCCGGACGACGTCGTCCGCGCCTTCGAGCGGCTGCCGCAAGTGGTCGCGATCGTGGAGCGTGGCGAGCGCCGGGTCGTCGGCGTCACCGTGGAGGGTGTCCCGGTGACGCTCCATGTCCCGGAACCGCACAGGTTCGGCACGGAACTCGTGCGCAGGACCGGTGCGAAGGACTACGTCGAGGCACTCGGGCCGCTCCCGGATGGGCTCGACGAGGCCGCGGTCTACGACGCGCTCGACGTTCCCTGGTGTCCCCCCGAGCTGCGCGAGGCGCCCTTTCGCGGTCAGCCGCCGATCCTCCTGGAGCTCGCGGACGTCCGCGGGGACCTGCATTGCCACACGACCTGGTCAGACGGGAAGGCGTCGGTGATGGAGATGGCGGTCGCGGCCCGCGACCGAGGCTACGAGTACGTGGCGATCTGCGACCACACGCCGAACGTCCGCGTCGTGCCGGGGCTCGATGCCGACGCGTTGCGGCGCCAGGCGGACGAGATAGCCGAGGCGAACGAGGCCCTCGCGCCGTTCCGCGTCCTCCGGGGCGTCGAGGTCGACATCCTGCGAGACGGCTCGCTCGATCTTCCCGACGACGTGCTCGCCGAGCTGGACTGGGTGCAGCTCAGCCTCCATGCAGGACAGCGCGAGCCACGCGCGGCGCTCACGGCGAAGGTGGCCGAGGCCATGCTGCATCCCGCCGTGCGCTGCCTCAGCCACCCGACCGGCCGGATCCTCAATCACCGGCCGCCGAACGCGCTCGACCTCGAGACGGTGTTCGAGATCGCGGTCGAGCACGGCATCGCGGTCGAGGTCAACGGCCTGCCCGACCGGCTCGACCTGTCAGGATCGAACACCAGGCTGGCGGTCGAGGCGGGCGTTGCGGTCGTCGTCTCGACCGACGCGCACTCCATTCGCGGTCTCGACAACATGGAGCTCGCCGTGGCAACCGCCCGGCGCGGCTGGGCGACGGCCGAGGACGTTCTCAACACGCGCCCGCTGGACGCCGTCCTTTCGCACCGCGCGCGTTGAGCGGACGAGTCAGCGCCAGCCGAGGGCGGGCGCGATGTGCTTCACGACGCTCTCGACGACGTGGGCGTTGTAGTCGACGCCGAGCTGGCTGGGCACGGTGAGGAGAAGCGTGTCCGCGGCGGCGATCGCCTCGTCCTCCGCGAGCTGGGCGACGAGCGCGTCGGGCTCCGCGGCGTAGGTGCGGCCGAAGATCGCGCGCGTTCGCTCGTCGATGTAGCCGACGTGGTCGCCCTCGCCGCGCCCGGCACCGAAGTAGCGGCGGTCCATGTCGTTCACGAGAGCGAAGATGCTGCGGCTGACCGAGACGCGCGGTTCCCGCTCGTGCCCCGCCTCGTTCCATGCGTCGCGGAACGCCTCGATGTGCCGGGCCTGGACGACGTGGAACGGATCGCCGCTCGCGTCGTCGAAGACCAGGGTGGAGCTCATCAGGTTCATGCCGAGCCCAGCGGCCCAGGACGCGGTCTCCGCCGACGCGGCGCCCCACCAGATCCGGTCACGCAGGCCCGGTGAGTGCGGCTCGAGCCGCAACAGCCCGGGCGGGTTGGGGAACATCGGCTGCGGGTTCGGCTCGGCGAACCCTTCGCCGCGCAGCAGGTCGAGGAACACCTGCGTGTGGCTGCGCGCCATGTCGGCGTCGGTCTGCCCCTCGGCGGGTTGGTAGCCGAAGTAGCGCCAGCCGTCGATCACCTGCTCGGGCGAGCCGCGGCTGATCCCGAGCTGCAGCCGGCCGCCTGCGAGCAGGTCGGCGGCGCCCGCGTCCTCGGCCATGTACAGCGGGTTCTCGTAGCGCATGTCGATGACCGCGGTGCCGAGCTCGATCCGGGACGTCCGCGCGCCGGCCGCAGCGAGCAGGGGGAACGGCGACCCCAGCTGCGCGGCGTAGTGATGCACGCGGAAGTACGCGCCGTCGGCGCCGATCTCCTCGGCCGCCACCGCGAGCTCGACCGACTGGAGCAATGCGTCCGATGCCGTGATCACCCGCGACGCCGGCGACGGGCCCCAGTGGCCGAACGAGAGAAAGCCGATCTTCTTCACCCGTCCATCCTCGCCGACGGCGCCGGTCATCCGCGGCACCAGCCGGAATGTGCGGAGCATCAGACGACAAAAGGTCAGAGGTCGATCAGCTGAAGCCGAACAGCGGCGGCAGCACGACCACGACCGCAGCAGCCCAGACGGCGAAGACGGGGAGGTAGGCGGTCTGCCACCGCTCGAGCCGATGGAACGTGCTCCGTCGTCGCAGGAACAGGGCGGACAGCCAGCCGGCGACCGCCAGGTTCGCGAGGAGCACGAGGTTGAGGCCGAGCGCCGCCGTTCGGTTCGGCGTAAAGCCGAGGTCGCCGATCCGGGCGATCATCGATCCGAGCACGAGAAGATCGAGCACGAGGGCGAAGGCGACGGCAACCAGTTGGACGGCGTCCATCCAGTTCGGAGAGGTGGACGGCTCGCGCGCGGACAGCCCATAGAGGACGAGCCCGAGAACGACGAGCAGCAGTGCGTCGAAGACGCTCAGGACCTCTCGATCGAACGCGTCGCCGAGCCCTGTCACGGCGTACACGACCGCGGCGCACGCGAGCATGAAGGCGAACATCGGCGTGAAGAGCATCGAGAGCACCGGCGCCATGTTCTCGACGACCCGTTGCTTCGACTCGACGAGCCACGCGGCGACAACGACCGCTCCCGCCGCGCCCGACGGCATGACCCACTGGGCGATCCGGTCGACGTCGACTCCCGTGGGCTGGAGGATTCCAGCCGTCAACCCCATCAGCACGCCGCCGCCGAGCGCAATGAGCACGTAGTAGATGAACCACTCGCCCGTGAAACGGACGAAGTTCATGCGCGACTCGTGCGACCGTAGCGTCCCGCCCATGTACGGGAACGCCACCACGAACCACAGCACGACCGGCAGGTGGAGCGCCACCAGGATCTCGGTGTCCGAGTCCGCGTCGTACGGGTAGAGGTTGATCACGACCGCCGCGACCGCAAACGGCGCCGCGGTCGCGAGCCACCCTCGAGCGTCGAGCTGTCGCCGGCGGGCAAAGTACGCCGCGAGAAAGGGCAGTACGACCAGGCCGAGGTTCCGGGCGAGCCATGTCGGCTCCTCGTCGGGGAACCCGGCCAACAGGCGCGCGACCTGGATCGCGACGGCCGCTCCGATCGCGAGGACGAGCGCGTCGAGCCAGCCCTCGCCGAGGAGCGACGCCTCCTCGTCCGGCTCGAAGAGCTGTTTCCAGAGCCTGCCGCTGTGCTCGCGCGCGAACTCACGAGAAACGCCGTCGAGCTCGCCCATCCGCTTCACGGCGACGAGGAATGCCTCATCGGCCGCGAGGCCGGCCGCGCACAGCTCGTCGATCTGGTTGCGGAGGTGGTCCTCGAGCTCGGCGACGTCGTGGCCGTTGACGGCCGGGGCCTTCGCCACATGGGCGCGCCACTCGGCGATCTGTGTCTCGACGCTCTCCATCGTTCAGGTCTCCCGGGCCGCCGTCAGGAGCGGGCCCGGCCCCGGCCAGACGTCGTTGAGGGCGCGAGTGACGGTCTGCCACTGCCGCTGGTGATCCGCAAGCGCGGCCCGCCCGTCGTCGGTGATCACGTAGTACCTGCGACGACGACCCTCGGGCGGCGTCCGCCACTCGGTCGTGACGTAGCCGAGCCGGCCGAGGCGATGCAGAAGGGGATAGAGCATCCCGTCGCTCCATTCGAGCTCGCCCGCCGAGAGCGCGCGAACGCGCTTGAGGATCGCGTAGCCGTAGCTCTCACCGTCCGCGAGGATCGCGAGGACGAGCGGAGTGGCCGAGGCCGCGACGAGGTCCTTGTCGATGTGCACGCCCATAGCTAGTAGTGCGATACATAGAAGCACAAGGTATAGGCGGCCGCAAGGACGCCCGGCTACGGGCGAGTGAGCCGCCGCAGCGCCGTGCGAACCGCGCCGGGAGCCTCGAACCAGACGAAATGCCCCGCTCCCTCGATCACCTCCACCCACGCGCCGGGAATCCGCCCGGCGGAGTCGGTCGAGGCGGCGAGCGGCATCGGGCTTCGTGAGCCGTGGACGAAGCCGACGGGGACCCGTATCCCCGGCAGCCCGGCCTCGAGCGCCGGAAGCTCGGCCATGATGGACGGCATCATCTCGCTCCCTCGCTCGATCGCCATGCGCAGCTCGGGCATCGGCGGCGCGGTCTCCGGATCCGCGTAGTACGCGGGCCAGACGAGGCGCATCCCCTCGAGCGCGAGATCGGTGTCGGCCTTGCCGGCCATGCTGAGCTCGTCGATCTCCCGCGCCCGCCCGCGCGATTCCTCGGGCGTGCGGCGGAGCATCTCCTCGTCGAACTCGGGCCAGCGTCCGTCGCCGACGGCGCCGAGCGGATCGACGGAGAGCACCCCGAGGAGCCTGTCGGGAATCGCCTCGGCGACGTGGAGCGCGAGGTGGCCGCCCCACGAGTGGCCGACGACATATGCCGACTGCCAGCCGAGCGCGTCGAGCACGCGGCCGGCGTCGCCGACGTCCGCCGCGACCGAGTACGGCCCTTCCACCGCCGAGGGCTCGAGCCCTCGCTGCTGGTACCACGCGACGTCGTTCTCCTGCGCGAGCTCGTCGGCAAGATCGCGCAGGTAGCCGAAGCCGAGGCCAGGCCCACCGTGCAGCAACAGGACGCGCGGGCCGCCCCCGGCGCGAAGCCCGGTGAGCAAAGGCCCTCCGTCGTGCGTCGTGAACTCGGCCCAGACTGGTGTCCTCAACCGATCCTGTGAGCGCTCCAGACGCCTCCTCGCGGGCCGCTCTTGTAGCGACCCGACATCGACCGTCCCGCGACGGAGCCCGTGTAGGTGGCACCCGCCCCGACCGCGCCGAACTTGATGGCGCTGCCCTGCACGCTGCCGGTGATCGGATACGTCCCGCTCGGGCGCGAGAGCTTGATCGATCCCGTCAGCCTCGATCCGGACTGTTTCCACCGGAGGGTGAACGTGCCCGAGTAGGCACCGCTGTAGGTTCCCGACCAGGTTCCGCCGAGCTTGGGCTGCGACGAGTTAAGGGCGGCACCGGCTCGGACGGCGCCGCAGCAGGCGGCCACGAGCAGCGCGACGGCGAAAACCGGCAGCGCGAGCCCGAGCCCATGGCGTGAACGATCGACGTGCATTCGTGCTCCTCTCCCTCGATCGTTGCCCCGACGACGTCGGGGCTGTTCGCCTGCGTCGACATTGTCGTGTATCGCGAGCAACCAGGCAAAGGTCGTGGTTAGGTTGCGTCGATGCGTGACTGGTGCAGGCCGGAGCAGGGAACGCGGTGCTTCGACCAACTGCCGGCCACGGTCGAGCGGCTGCTCACCGGCGTTTCCAACGGGCCGGCGCTCGACGAGCCACTCCTCCGTAAGCGATTCGAGCGCGTCGCATTCGTGTACTTCGACGCGTTCGGCTGGCGGTTCCTCGAACGCCATGCCGGGCACCCGCTCTTCGATCGTGCCGGGTCGGATGGCCTCTTCACCCAGCTGACCGCGCAGTTTCCGTCGACCACCACCGCGCAGGTGACGACGATCCATAGCGGGCTCACGGTCGCCGAGCACGGGCTCTACGAGTGGCACGTCTACGAGCCGACGTTCGATCGGCTGATCACTCCGCTCCTGTTCTCGTTCGCCGGAGACGGCATGCGCGGCACGCTCTTCGGACAGATCGATCCCGACGCCCTCTTCCCGACGGAGTCGATCTACGCGCGCCTGGCGGAGGCAGGAGTGGCGAGCGGCGTCGTGCTGCCCGCGGCGATCGCGGGCTCTGCGCCGAACCTCGCCTTGCTCCGCGGTACGCAAGTCGTCCCCTTCTCGACAACGGAGGGCGCACTCGCAGCCGCATCCAGGGCCCTCGACGAGGGAGCGGGCTACGCCCACGTCTATCTCGACGAGCTCGACTCCCTCATGCACGCGGTCGGACCCGATGATCCGCTCGTCGACGCCGGCGCAGGACTCGTGCTGGATGCGCTCGCCGGAGCGACGTTTCCCACGGGAACGCTCGTGCTCCTCACCGCCGACCACGGCATGTCGCCGGTCGACCCGGCCCGAACGGTCTACGTCAACGAGCTCTGGGCCGGGCTGGCCGAGCGCCTGGAGACAGGCGCCGACGGCAAGCCGCTCGCACCGGCCGGGTCCTGCCGCGATCTCTTTCTCCACGTTCGCGAAGGGCATGTCGCCGAGGTGTGCGCCGAGCTCGGGGAGCGTCTCGACGGCGTGGCCGACGTCGTCCCCGTCGACGAGCTCGTGGCCGAGGGCATCTTCGCCGAGCCGTCGCGGCGACTGCGGGAGCGGCTCGCGAACGTCGTCGTCCTTCCCCGCTACGGCGAGGCGGTGTACTGGCACGAGCCGGGCCGCTTCGTGCAACAGCTCCACGGCCAGCACGGCGGCTTGAGCCCGCAGGAGATGGAGATCCCGCTCCTCGCCTGGGTTGCCTGAGCGCGGTAGGCGACTCCGCAACCGGCTAGGTTGCCGCCATGCCGACGTCGAGCACCCGCCTCTGGCATCCGTTTGCCGCGATGGGCAAGGTCGACGGCCACGAGCTCGTCCTGACCCGCGGCAGCGGGAGCCGAGTCTGGGACGCGGAGGGCAACGAGTACGTCGACGCGACGGCGGGGCTCTGGTTCTGCAACATCGGCCACGGTCGCGGGGAGATCGCCGACGCCGTGGCGGCGCAGCTCCGCCTCCTCGCCGCGCACCACGTCTTCGGCGACCACGCGAACGAGCCGGCGCTCGAGCTCGCCCGCCGCCTCGCTGACCTCGCACCGGTCGAGGACGCTGCAGTGTTCTTCGGCACCGGCGGCGGCGAGGCGGTGGAGACCGCGGCGAAGATCGTCCGGCGCTACTGGGCACTCCAGGGGCAGCCGGAGCGAACGGTCATCGTCTCGCGCCGTTTCGCGTACCACGGCACGAACGCGTACGGGACGTCGCTGTCCGGGATCCCTGCGGTGCGGGACGGATACGGGACGCTCGTCTCCGACGTGGCCGAGGTCGCCCACGACGACCCTGCCGACCTCGAGCGGGTGCTCGACGAGCTCGGTGACCGCGCTGCCGCGTTCCTCGGCGAGCCCATGATCGGCGCGGGCGGCGCGATCCCGGCGCCCGACGGCTACTGGCAAACGGTCGAGCGGATCTGTCGCGACCGCGGCGTCCTTCTCGTCGCGGACGAGGTGATCTCCGGCTTCGGACGGCTCGGCCGCTGGTTCGGGTGCGAGCGCTACGACTTCACCCCGGACCTGATGACCTGCGCGAAGGGGATCAGCTCCGGCTATATCCCACTGGGCGCAGTGGTCGTCGCCGGGCACGTCCGCGAGCCCTTCTGGCGCGACGACGCTGCGCCGTTCGTGCACGGCGGCACCTACGCCGGGCATCCGGCCGCGTGCGTCGCAGGTCTCGTCAATCTCGACATCCTCGAGCGGGAGCGGCTCGTCGAGCGCGTCGCGACGCTCGAGCCGGTCCTGAGCCGGCTGCTCGCGCCGCTTGGGGACCTCCCCGGCGTCGCCGGCGTGCGCAGCGTCGGCCTCGCGGGTGCGGTCGAGCTCGACGCCGCGCTGCTCGCCGAGCACCCGGCGGCCGGCGCAGCGGTCGTCCTCACGGCCCGGAAGCACGGCGTCCTCACGAGGCTCCTTCGCGGGGTGGCGCTGCAGGTGTCGCCGCCGTTCGTCGTCACCGAGGACGAGCTGGCGAAGGTGGTCGACGCGATCGCCGCATCGCTGCGCGAGGTCGTCCCGGCTCTTTCGCCGAGGGGTCTCTAGCCGGAAGCACCCGCGATCAGCTTGAGGAGCTCGTCGCGCGTCGGCCCGATCCGGGGCCGCGCGGCGTCGTCCGCAAGTGCGAGGGCACGAGCTACGAGCGCATCGTCCCTCTCCAACGCGTCCGGAGGGTCGAGGGCATTGACACGTCGCGCAACGGCGCGGAAGAGGTCGGCGTCGGCCAGCGACGCAGGGTAGGCGGTCAGGCGCAGAAACAGCGCCATGCTGTCTCGTGGGTCGCGGATGTCGATCTGCTCGCCCTTCCACAGGCGGATCCGGTCGCGGTCCTCGGCCGAGACGGCGTCGAACCGGCCGGCGGCATCGGCACCGACCGTCTCGTCGAAGCCGAGGAGGAGACCACGACCGAGATCGGTCTCCGCGGCCAGTTCGGCGAGCGCGAACCCGTGCGTGATCGAGAGCGACGCCCCGAGTGCGAACGTTGGGTTCGTGTGACAGAGCGCATCGCCGATCGGCTGAATTCCGGTCGCCACCGGCTCCCCGTCGACCACGAGGGAGCGATGCACGTTGTGGAGGCTGCCCATCGGCAGCACCGACGTGATCGGCTCCGCGCAATCGGGGTCGACCCACGGGACGAGAGGCGGTATGGAGCCCGCCGCCACCGTGTAGGCAGCCTCGGCTTTCAACGCCCGCAGCTCCCGATCCCACGGCGGGATCATGAGCACGAGCGCGAACGTTCCGTTGTCTCCCAGGAACACGACGAAGACGAGGTAGCCCGTCTCACCGCGTGGCCCCCGGAGCAGCGTCGGCAGCGCAGGCATCTCGACGCCGGGTCGCAGGCGGAAGTGGCGGCTGTAGTAGAGGAGCCCGCACTCGTTGCGCCGCTCGGACATGGGACGTGCGCCGAGCTCCTCGAGCCATGCCTGCACACGCGAGGTGCGCCCGAGCGCGTCGACGACGAGCTCGGCCTGCACCTCCCGTCCGTCGGTTGTGCAGGCTCCGGTGACGCGAACCGCGCCGTTCGCCGATCCAGGAGCCCCGAGGAGCCGGGCGACCGTCGCCCCGCCCTCGATCCGGACACCTGCCTCGGCCTCCGCGGCGGCCCGCAACGCGCTCTCGAACACCGGTCGTCTGACGCAGAGGGAGACGAACGCCTCGTCGCCGGGGCTCGGGTCGCCGGGAACGAGCTCGAACTGCCGGTTCTCGAGCGCACCGTCGGCAAGCACCCGGTCGAGCACGTCGGGCGCCTCCTCCAGCAGCGTGCGCCGGGCGAGGCCGAGAAAATTGTGCGGCTGCCGAAAATGCGCGACCCCGGAGCGCTCCCATCCGTCGAAGACGAGGTCCGGGTCGGCATGCTCGGCATCGGTCACATCGCGCTCCAGGAGGCAGACGCGCCGACCCCGGCGCGCGAACCCGATCGCCGCGGAAAGCCCCGCAAGCCCGCCGCCCATGACAGCGACGTCCGTTCGGATCGTCCCCCCTGCCACGCCTGCCATCATGCGCTTCGCCTCTGCGTGGAACAAGGACACCGCGACGCGGCGAAGTCCTGGGCAGCGGTCATGCGCGATCTGCCGGGCCCGGCTGGGCGATAGCCTGCCGCGCATGGCAGACCTCGACGAGCTGTTCGACCGGAACCGGGCCTGGGCCGCGGAGATGGTCGAGCGCGACCCGGCGTTCTTCACCACGCTCGCCGAGCGGCAGACGCCCGAGTACCTGTGGGTCGGCTGCTCGGACAGCCGCGTCCCCGCGAACCAGATCGTCGGGCTCGCGCCGGGCGACGTCTTCGTGCACCGGAACGTCGCCAACGTCGTCGTCCACACCGACCTCAACTTCCTCTCGGTGCTCCAGTACGCAGTCGACATCCTGCGTGTCCGGCACGTGATCGTCTGCGGGCACTACGGATGCGGCGGTGTCACGGCGGCACTGACCGGAGCACGCCACGGGCTGATCGACAACTGGCTCCGGCACGTCGCCGACGTCGCCGAGCGGCACGAGGACGAGCTGGCGGCTCTGCCCGAGGCCGATCGCGTCGATCGGCTCTGCGAGCTGAACGTCATCGACCAGGCGGAGAACGTCTGCGAGACGACGATCGTCCGCGACGCCTGGGCCCGAGGTGACCGCATCACCGTCCACGGCCTCGTGTACGGACTGCGCGACGGGCTCCTCCGGGACCTCGGCGTCAGCGTGTCGGAGGCGGGGGCGGCGGATGGGCGCTGAGCGAGCGCTGGTCGTCCGTCCCGGGGACGGTCACCGTGTCGCGAACGTCGAGTTCCTCGCTCGCACCGAGGACACGCCGCGCTTCAACTTCTCGATCATCACGAAGCAGCCGGGCGAGGGACCGCCGCTCCACGTGCACCCCGGCGAGGACGACGCCTTCTACATCCTCGAAGGCGACGTCGTGATGATCGTCGAGGACGAGGAGATCGTCGTGGGCCCTGGGACGTTCGTTCTCGTACCGCCCGGCGTTCCCCATACGTTCGCGAACCGCACGGAGTCGGTGGCGCGCATCGTCAACGTCCACGCGCCGGCGGGATTCGACCTGCGTCTCGAGGAGGACTGACGATGCCGCTGCACCCCGAGGCTCGCGCCGTGCTCGACCTGCTCGAGGCGCTCGGCGATCCGCCGCTCGAGTCCTCGACGCCAGCGGCGGTGCGCGCGGTGCGCGCGTCCCGCATCCAGCCGCCCACTATCGCGCTGGCCGAGGTACGCGACGTCGACGCGGACGGGATCGCCACGCGGCTCTACCGGCCGAGCACGGACGTGCCGCTCGGCCTGTTTCTCTACTTCCACGGCGGCGGATGGGTGCTCGGCAGCATCGAGACCCACGACCACGTCGCGCGTGCGCTCGCCGCCGAGAGCGGCTGCGCCGTCCTCTCGGTCGACTACCGGCTCGCGCCGGAGCACCCGTTCCCGGCAGGGCTCGACGACGCATTCGCGGTCGCGGCCTGGATACACGAGAACGCGCCGTCGCTCGGATGCGACCCGGAGCGGCTGGCGATCGGCGGAGACTCCGCGGGCGCGAACCTCGCAGCCGTCGTCACACAGAGCGGGCGGTTCCCGTTCCGCTTCCAGCTGCTCGTCTACCCGGCGACCGACGCACGGGGCGGTACGGCCTCGTACGAGCAGCTCGCCGAGGGCTTCGGGCTCACGAGGGAAGGCATGCGCTGGTTCCTGGAGCACTACCTCTCGGGCGGAGAGAGCGCGCCGAACGACCCGCGGGTCTCGCCTCTGCTCGCCGACGACTCGGCATTCGCGGCATCCCCTCGAACACTCGTCATCACCGCCGAGCTCGATCCGCTGCGCGACGAGGGCGAGGCATATGCCGACCGGCTCCGCGCAGCGGGCGTCGCGGCGGAGACGACCCGGTACGACGGGATGATCCACGGGTTCTTCTCGTTGGGCGAGTTCCTGTCGGACGGACGGCGGGCCTTGACGCAGGCGGCCGACGCGCTCGGCGGGGCGATCGGCTCAGCGATCGCGCCCGAGACGTCGCACCGCTGAACCGCCCTACACTGGCGCGATGGATCCTCGGGCGCTGGAGCTTCTCGAGCTGCCCGCGATCCTCGACCGCCTCGCCGCAGAGGCGGCCAGCGAGCCGGGGAAGGATCGCTCTCTCGCGCTCGTGCCCTCGGCCGAGCCGGACGAGGTCGACCGCCTCCAGTCGTTGACAGGCGAGGCGATCGACCTCTTCGAGCGGTCGGCGGAGCCCGACGTCGCGGACGTCCGCGACGTGCGGCGCACCGCCGAGGTCGCCGCACGCGGGAGCGTGCTCGACACGGCCGCGTTGCGCTCGGTCGCGACGTCGATCGACGCGGCGACCGCGGCGCGGGCCGCGATCGAGACGGCCGGCGGCGCTCCGGGCCTCGAGGAGTTGGCGGCCGGTGTCGATCCCACGCTCGTGCGCGTCTCGGAGCCGATCGCGCGCGCGGTGGAGGACGACGGCTCGGATCTGCGCGACGGCGCCTCGCCGGCGCTTCGGCGCCTCCGACGAGAGCTCCGGGAGGGCCGGGGACGGATCACCGAGCGGCTGCGAGCGCTCGCGCGCGACCCGTCTCTCCGCGAGCACCTGTCGGAGGACTTCGTCACCGAGCGCGCCGGCCGGCCCGTGCTCGCGCTCCGCGCCTCTGCCCGCGGCTCGGTGCCGGGCATCGTCCACGACACCTCGGGCTCCGGACAGACGCTGTTCGTCGAGCCGTTCGCCGTCGTCGAGGACTCCAACCGCCTGCGCGAGGCCGAGAGCGCCGAGCGCGAGGAGGTCGCGCGGATCCTGCGCGAGCTCTCGCGTGCGGTCGGCGACCGGGCGGACGCCATCGTCGGTCTCGTGCAGGCGATCGGCGCGATCGATCTCGCCTTCGCCTGCGCCCGCCTCTCGCGGGGCTGGCGGGGAACGGAGGTGACGCGCAGCCGCAGCGTGGCGCTGCGCGAGGCGCGGCACCCGCTCCTCGATCCCGCGACGGCCGTGCCGATCGACCTCGAGCCCGGAGCACTTCGCGCCGTCGTCATCTCCGGGCCGAACACCGGGGGCAAGACCGTCGCGCTGAAGACGGTCGGCCTGGCGGCGATCCTGCACCAGTGCGGGCTGAGGCCCCCGGCCGAGCACGTCGAGCTGCCCGTGTTCGACCAGGTCCTGGCCGACATCGGCGACGAGCAGTCCATCGCGATGAGCCTCTCGACGTTCTCGGGGCACGTCCGCAACCTGGTGACGATCCTCGAGAGCGCCACCGACCGGTCGCTCGTTCTCCTCGACGAGCTCGCCGCGGGAACCGACCCGGTCGAGGGAGCTGCGCTCGCCCGGTCACTGCTCGAGCGGCTCTCCGGCCAGGCACGCCTCACGATCGCGACGAGCCACTACCACGAGCTGAAGGAGTGGGCGAGTACGTCGCCCGACGCCGCGAACGCCGCGACCGGCTTCGATCCCGAGACGGAGGAGCCGCTCTACCGCATCGCGCTCGGGCGCCCCGGCACGTCCCACGCCCTCCGCATCGCGGCGCGCCTCGGCCTTCCGCCCGAGGTGATCGAGGACGCCACCCGGCATATCGCGCCGGAGCGGCGGCGCGTCACGGAGCTCCTCGCCGAGGCGGAGGCCGCCGAGGAGCAGGCAGCCGGGGAGCGCGAGCGCGCGGCGAGGGAGCGCGCTGCGACCGAAGAGGCGCGGCGTGCTGCCGAGGCGCGGGTCGAGGAGCTCGAGGCGGAGATCGGGCGCGTGCGCTCCTCCGCCCGCGCAGAGCGGGAGCGTGCGCTCGCAGACGCGGAGCTCGAGCTCGCCGGGACGCGCACCGAGCTCGAGGCTCTCCGCGCCGAGATCCGCGCCGCGCGCCGTCTCGAGCGCGAGCGACGAGCAGCGTCGACGCCGCGTGCCGTCGCGAAGGAGCGGGAGCGCGACCGGCGCCTCGGCGCGGCGTCCGAGCGCGCCGCGCGCGCGGGGCGCTCGCTCCGCGCGGCGGACGAGCCGCTCGAGGCGACGGCCCCGCTCGCCGCCGGCGATCCGGTCGTCGCGCCGTCGCTCGGCGTCCGCGGGACCATCGCCGAGATCGTGCGTGACGAGGCCGTCGTGCTCGGGCGTGGCGGCCTTCGCGTCCGCGTCCCGCTCGAGCGGCTCCGCCCCGATCGCGAGGGACAGACGGAGACTCCGGCCGAGCCGGCCGTCACGCTGCGCACTCCGACGCCCACCCACGCTCCGTCGGAGCTCGACGTGCGCGGGCGCACGGCGCAGGAGTCCCGCGAGGCGGTTCGCGCGTTCGTCGACACCGCCGCCCTCGCCGGACGAGACGAGCTCCGCGTGATCCACGGCCGAGGCACCGGCGCCGTCCGTACCGCCGTGCGCGACGAGCTCACGCGGCACCCCCTCGTCTCCTCACACGAGTCGGACTCCGCAGACGGGGCGACGGTCGTGCGCCTGCGTTGATGTTTACGCAGAGCTCCCGCGCCGGTAGAAAACGGCTCATGCGCCGCGCGTTCCTCCTCGCCGTCCTTGCCGCCGCGCTTGCGATCGCCGTCGCGGGCTGTGGAGGCGGCGGCGACGGCGACACCACCGAGGCGTCGGCCACCACGTCGACGACCGGCAGCGGCGACGCGGCGGCGGGCAAGGAAGTCTTCGCCTCCGCGGGGTGCGGCGGCTGTCACACGTTCTCGGCGGCCGGCTCTTCGGGGAGCGTTGGCCCGAACCTCGACGACGCGTCGCCGTCGTACGACCACGTCGTGACGCAGGTCACCGAGGGCGGCGGAGCGATGCCGTCGTTCAAGGACGAGCTGACAGAGCAGCAGATCCAGGACGTCGCCGCCTTCGTCTCGGGCTCGTAGCCCGAAATTCATCGCCGGGCCGTCGGCCGTCACGCCTATGCTTGTGGGTTCGTGTCCGAAGCGGCGAGCACTGCGGTCGAACCCACGCTCGAGATCCTCTGGCAGGAGGACGCGAGCGCGTACGTGCTCGTCCGAGAGCCGGACGGGACGCTCACGTCGCGGGGCCTGCAGGCGGGGATGCCCGCCGTCGCCGACCTCGTCCACGCGGGGCGACGGCGTCGGCGCCCGCAGGCTCGAGCTCCAGGAGCTGCTCGAGCTCGAGTCGGGCGCCCCACTCGCGCTCGAGCCGGGCGGCACGGCGCGGGTCGTCTTCGCCGTCCTCGACGTCGCCCGGCGATCGGTAGCGGCCGGCCTCGTCCATCCGCACCTCGAGGCCGCGGACGGGCGCTGGCACGCGCTGTGGGGTGCGACGCTCGACGAGCACCTGGTCGACGAGCTCCAGGCGATCGCCCACGCGGCGCCGGCCGCCGCCGCCGACGCATTCGAGGGCGATACGCGTGCGTTCGTCCACGATCTCTACGCCTGCGCGGTCGACGAGCTCGCACGCCGAGCCCTGCGCGAGGCGGGCGTCAGCCTGAGGTCCGCCTCCCCTCCCACCGCGGGCATCGCGGAGCGATTTCTCGCCGGTCTCGCCGCGCCGACGCCGGAGCTTCCGCCCGACAGTGGCTACGTCGCGCTCGAACGGCGGGTCGCCGCCTGGGTCGACGGCGGGCTCGCGCGCCGGTCGCGCGCGCCGTGGAACCTCGGGCTGCGGCTCGACGAGCTGGACGCATTGTCCGCGGCCGACGGGCCGTCGGTCGTGCTCGAGCTCTGGCTCGAGGCCGCCGACGACCCGACACTCGCGCTTCCGGCGGAGCTGCTCGAGAGCGGGGCCGACGAGGTCTTCGGCTTCCTCCGCGACAGCGATCCGCGCCGCGCGCTCGACCGGCGGCTCGAGACGATCGCACCGATTCTCGCGGACGCAGGCATCGCGCTCGGCGGCGATCCTCCGACCCGCGCCCCGCTGGACGCCGAGCAGGTCCGCGCGTTCCTCCGCGACTCGATGCCGAGGCTCGAGGCGCTCGGCGTCCCGCTGCGCCTCCCGCGCGAGTGGGTCTCGTCCTCGAGCCGCGTCCGCGTCAACCTCGTCGCCTCAGGCCCTGCCGCGGTCTCGAGCGGCCTCCTGACCAGCGACGCGATCGCATCGTTCGACTGGCGGCTCGCGATCGGCGACGTCGAGCTCACCGAGGACGAGCTGCGGGAGCTGGCCGCGGCGAAGGAGCCGCTGATCCGCCTTCGCGGCAAGTGGCACGCGCTCCGCGCGAGCGAGGTGGAGCGAGCGCTCCGATTCCTCGAGGGCCGCGGGCGCTCGGCCGGCGTCGTCGAGCTCGTGCGCGCCGTCTCCGGCCTCGAGACGGACGACGCAGGCGTCGAGCTCGGCGAGGTCAGGCTGGACGCCACGCTGGAGGACCTGCTCGCGGGGGCCGAGGAGCGCCGCTACCAGCCGCTCGCGACGCCGTCCGGGATGCGGCACGACCTGTTCCCGTTCCAGGAGCGCGGCCACGGCTGGCTACGGCTGCTCGGCGACCTGCGCGTGGGCGGGATCCTCGCCGACGACATGGGGCTCGGGAAGACCGTGCAGGCGATCGCGACGATCGTCTCCGAGCGGGAGGGCCGAGACGGGGACGTCGGGCCGACACTGGTCGTCAGCCCGATGAGCGTCGCGCAGCAGTGGGCGCGCGAGATCGCCCGCTTCGCGCCGGGGCTCCGGGTCCATCTTCACCACGGGCCGTCGCGTCTCGCGGGCGACGCCTTCCTCGAGGTGGCCCGACGGAGTGACGTCGTCGTCACGTCGTACGACGTCGCCACGCGGGACGTCGAGCTCTTTGCGCGGCTCGAGTGGGATCGCCTGCTGCTCGACGAGGCGCAGGACGCCAAGAACCCCAGGACGAAGCGCCACCGTGCGTTGCGGCGGATCCCGCGGCGGCGTGCGCTCGCGTTGACCGGCACGCCGATCGAGAACAGGCTCGGTGAGCTCTGGGCGATCATGGATCTCGTCAATCCCGGCCTCCTGGGCTCGCGCGAGGCGTTCGAGCGGTCGTTCGCGCGGCCGATCGAGACCCGGCGCGACGCGCAGGCGCTGGAGCGGCTCCGCTCCCTCGTCGGACCGTTCCTGCTCCGCCGCGCGAAGGACGCCCCCGAGGTCGACATCGAGCTCCCGCCGATCACGATCGAGAAGGTGCCGTGCCACCTGACCGTCGAGCAGGCGAGCCTCTACCGCGCCACGGTCGACCGCTGGATGCCGCGGATCGAGCAGCACGAGAAGGCGTTCGACCGGCGCGGCGCCGTGCTCGCGATGCTCGGCCAGCTGAAGCAGGTGTGCAACCACCCGGAGCTCGTCGTCCCCACCGGTCGTGCCCTCGACGGGCGCTCGGGGAAGCTCGAGCGGCTCGTCGAGCTGCTCGACGCCGTGCCGGCGGACGACAAGGCGCTCGTTTTCACGCAGTACCCCGGCTTCGACCGGCTCGCGCCGCACCTCGAGCAGCGCGTCGGCCGGTCGGTCGGCTTCTTCCACGGGGGGCTCTCGGCGCGGGCGCGCGACGAGCTGGTCGCGCGGTTCGAGTCCGGCAGCGACCCCGCGGTGCTCGTCGTGTCGCTGCGCGCGGGCGGCCGGGGCCTCAACCTCCCGGCGGCCAACCATGTCCTGCACTTCGACCGCTGGTGGAACCCCGCGGTCGAGCAGCAGGCGACCGACCGCGTGCACCGGCTCGGCCAGCGCAAGCCGGTCTTCGTGTCGAGCCTCGTGTGCACCGCGACGCTCGAGGAGCGGATCGACGCGCTGCTCGACGCGAAGCGAGAGCTCGCAGACCAGGTGATGGCGGGGCGCGCCGACGACTGGCTCGCCGAGCTCGATCTCGATGCGATCCGGGCGGCGGTCGCTCTCGCACCCGAGGCGATCGGCGAGGCTGCGTGAGCGAGCTCCTGCTCGGCGGCGGCGGGCCTCTGGCGGTGCCGCGGGACGGCGACCGGATCGGGCTCGGCCCGTGGGCGCGGCTCCTCGCGAGCGCGGTCGTGCCGGACGAGGGCTCGGCACGTGCCGAGCGCGGACGGGAGCTCGCGTGGGACGGCCTGGTGTCGCATGTCTCGGTGGAAGAGGGTGCGATTCGAGCCCGGGTGCTCGGCTCGAGCGGCTCCGACTACGCCGTCACGCTCGAGGCGGGCGCCCTTCCCGCCCGGGTCTGGGCCGATGCGGTGCGGGCGGCGCACGAGCGACCGGGGCTCGAGGCGGGAGTCGAGGGGGCGACGCAGTCGGTCCACCTCGCGCACTACCTCGAGGCGGAGCAGCGCGAGCCGCTGGTGCCGCCTGCGCGCCGGATCCGGACGAGCTGCACGTGCCCCGACCGCGAGTACGCAACGGTGTGCAAGCACGTCGCGGCGGTCGCGTTCGTCGTCGCCGACGCGGTCGACTCCGACCCGTCGCTCCTCCTGCGCTGGCGCGGCTGCGAGCCCGTCGCGCCGCCGGCTGCGCGCGGCGGCGACCCGTGGCTCGCGGGCGCCCTGCCCCTGCCGCGGCCCGTGCGCGCGCTGCCGCCGGGCGCGGTCGTCAAGCGGCTCGGCAGGAGCGGGATCCGCGTCGGCGGGCGTGACCTCGCCGAGGCGCTCGAGCCGGCCTATCGGGCGTTTGCGCGGGTCGGCCGAGGCACCGCGCAGCCTGGCATGATCGAGGAGTGGAGCAGCGACTCAGCCTCGTGACGCTCGGCGTCGCGGACCTCGACGCTGCCCGTCGGTTCTACGAGGCGCTCGGCTGGTCGCGAAGCGGCGACGGCGAGAGCGTCGTGTTCTTCCAGGCAGGCGGCATGGTCGTCGGGCTGTGGAGCAGGGCGGCGCTGGCCGAGGACAGCGGCGTCGAGGACACCGGCGGCTGGGGCGGCGTCACGCTGGCGCACAACGTCCGTTCGCCGGCCGAGGTGGACTCGGTGATCGAGGAGGCGAGGGCAGCGGGCGCACGCATCGTGCGCGAGCCCGGCGAGACGTTCTGGGGCGGGTACTCGGCCGTCTTCCACGATCCCGACGGCCACCCGTGGGAGGTCGCGCACAACCCGGGCTGGACGATCGCCGGCGACGGGTCGGTCGAGCTCTGAGCCGGGGCTACTCCGGGACGCCGTTGGCGCGGAAGCTCGGGGTCGCCGAAGGAGGCACGTTCGCCGTCGTGGGCGACCCGGGTCACGTCGACGAGCTGCTCTCGCCTCTCCCGACCGGCGCGCGGCGCCTCGAAAGCGCGGACGAGGCGGACGTCGTCCTCTTCTTCACGACCGAGCGCAGCGAGCTGGAGCGCGAGATCGAGCCCCTCGGGGCGGCGATCTTCCCCGAACGGATGCTCTGGATCGCATGGCCGAAGCGCGCGTCGAAGGTCCCGACCGACGTCACAGAGGACGTCGTGCGCGAGGTTGCTCTGCCGACGGGCCTCGTCGACACGAAGGTCGCCGCGATCGACGCGACGTGGTCGGGCCTTCGGCTGGTGTGGCGCCGCGAGCGGCGCGGTCGCTAGCTGCCGAGGATGTTGATCGCCCGAGCGGCGACGACGAGCACGGTCAGCGCGGAGAGGCCGGCCTCGAGGCCCATGAACAGCTTCGCGCGGTGCGTGAGCGGCATCGCATCGGTGGGGCTGAACGCGATCGAGTTCGTGACGGACACGTAGACGTAGTCGACGAGCGCAGGCCCCCAGCCCGGGCGTGCGAGCCCCGGGTTCTCGTCCTGCGGGAACTGGAAGTCGGGCCGCGTCCGGCCCGAGGCGGTCGCGCGCGCGACGGGGCCGCCGTCGTCAAGCTCCCAGAAGACGAGCGAGAAGGTCAGGACGTTCGTCAGGAGCACGACGGCCGCGCTCGCGAGCAGCTGCGCGCCGCCAGGCCGCCAGTGCATCAGCGACACGATCACGCAGGCGACGCCGACGGTCGTCCCGAGCCACACGAGCGCGAGCGTGACGCCCGCCACCTCTCGGCGCAGGTGGTCGAGCCCGAGACGATGCGGGCCGACCAGGAACGTCGCCACGAGGAGCGCCGACGGCACTGCGACGACGAGCCACAACCACCAGTCGCTTCGGCCGAAGAGCTCCCAGCCCGCGCGGCGGCTGACGGCGGCCAGGGCCAGGTTGGCGACGAGGATCGCCGCGGCGAACGGCGCGGCCTCTTGGCGCGCCTCGCGAGCTGCTGCCCGGAGCCTGGCCTCGTCCATCCCGCTGTGTTCGCCGCCGGGGCCGCCAGACCTATCCGGGACGGCCGGAGCGCGTCGCTGCGTACGATCGCCCGATGGAGCAGCGCGAGCTCGGTCGGAGCGGGATCCCCGTGTCGCGGATCGTGCTCGGCTGTGGGAACTTCGGTGGCATCGGCTCGTCCCCGGCCCATGTCGGCAAGGGGACACCGCGCGACGAGGCATTCCGATTGCTCGACGCCGCCTGGGAGATGGGTATCACGACGCTGGACACGGCCGACGCGTACGGGCTCGGCCGCAGCGAGGAGTACATCGGCGCATGGCTTCGCACCAAGCCCGAGGCACGCGACCGTGCGGTGATCGCGACCAAGACCTTCAACCCGATGGACGAGGAGGCCGACCACGGCCTCGGCGCCGCGCGGATCCGGCGCCAGGCCGAGACGAGCCTCCGGAGGCTCGGCGTCGAGCGCCTTCCCCTCTACCTCGCACACGACTTCGATCCCGACGTGCCCCAGGAAGAGACACTCGGGGCCTTCGACGCGCTCGTGCGCGGAGGGACGGTTGGCGCGGTCGGCGCCTCCAACTTCACCGCAGAGCAGCTGGCCGAGGCCCTGGAGCTCTCCGCACTCGAGGGGCTGACCCGCTACGAGTGGGTGCAGAACGGATACTCGCTGCTCGAGCGGGGCGACCGGGAGACGGTCTTCCCGCTGTGCCACGAGCACGGCCTCGGGTACACGCCGTTTAGCCCGCTCGCCGGAGGCTGGCTCACCGGCAAGTACCGGCGCGGCGAGCCGTTGCCGGCCGGATCGCGCATGACGCTGCGCCCGGAGGGCAGCGAGGGATACCGCACCGACGCGACGTTCGACGCGCTCGAGGCGTTCGAGAGCGCTGCGTCGGGACGCGGCGTCACGATGGCCGCGCTCGCGATCGCATGGCTCCTCCACCTGCCGGAGATCACCGCCGTGGTCGTCGGCCCGAGCCGGCTGGAGCATCTCGCGCCGGTGCGCGAGGCGCTGGCCGTCACCCTGGACGACGACGAGCGCGACGCGCTGGAGAGGACCTTCCGGTGAGCGTGCTCGTGCTGGGCGAGGACGACGTCCGGGCGACGCTCGACATGCCCCGGTGCATCGCGGCGATGGAGGGAGTGCTCGCGGCGCTTGCCCGCGGCGAGGTCTCGATGCCGCTCCGCACGATCTTCCGCGTCCCCGACGAGACCGTGCTCGGGCTCGGCCTGATGCCCGCACACCGCGGCGGCGCGGAGCCCGTCATCTCGCTCAAGGAGGTCGTCGTCGCGCCGGGCAACTCCGCCCGCGGCCTCGACCCGCATCAGGGAGCCGTGCTGCTCCACGACGGAACGACGGGGCAGCTCGTCGCCGTCCTCAATGCCTCGCCGATCACGGAGATCCGAACCGCCGCCGTGTCGGCGGTCGCGACGAGGCTGCTCGCCCGGCCACGCTCACGACAGGTCGCGATCCTCGGCTCCGGGGTCCAGGGCCGCTCGCACGCGGTCGCGATGCGCGAGGTCCTGCCGGAGGCGGAGCTGCGCGTCTGGAGCCGGGACCCGGCGCACGCCGAGGCGCTCGCGCTCGAGGCGCACGGGCTCGCGTGCGCCTCCGTCGCCGAGGCGCTCGCCGGTGCCGACGTGGTCTGCACGTGTACCGCGTCACCGGAGCCGATCGTCGCGCTCGGCGACCTCGCGCCGGGCGCCCACGTCAATGCGGTCGGCTCGTCCGGCACGTGGGCCCGCGAGCTCGAGGCGGACGTGGTCGCCGCCGCGTCGCTCTTCGTCGACCGCCGCGAGTCGACGGTGAACGAGTCCGGCGACTACCTGGGAGCCGTCGCCGAACGCGGCATCGGCCCCGAGCACATCCTCGCGGAGCTCGGCGAGCTGCTCGTCGGCGCCTACCCGGGCAGGCATTCCGACGAGGAGCTGACGGTGTTCAAGTCGCTCGGGCTCGCCGCGGAGGATCTCGCCGCGGCTGCGCTGTGCGTCGAGGTCGCCCGCGAGCGCGGCCTCGGGGTCGAGGTGGCGTTCTGATACCGCTCGACGCGATCGAGGCCGCGCGAAGGATCACCGCGGGCACGGTCCTCACGACCCCGCTCGTCCGCCTGGAGGTCGAGGCGCCTTGCGAGATCTGGCTCAAGCTCGAATGCCTCCAGCCGATCGGCTCGTTCAAGCTCCGCGGCGCGGCGAGCGCGATCCGCCAATCGGGGCCGGACGCGTGGCGCGACGGGGTGTGGACGACGAGCGCCGGGAACATGGCCCAGGGGGTGTGCTGGGTCGCGCGCGAGCTGGGCGTGCCGGCCACGGTCGTCGCCCCCGACCACGCGCCGCGCGCGAAGCTCGACGCGGTGGAGCGGCTCGGCGGCCGCGTGATCGCCGTGCCGTTCGAGACGTGGTGGGAGACGATGGAGACGGGGTCGTCCCCGGGGCTCCACGGGCTGTTCGTCCACCCCGTCCTCGACGAGCGGGTGATGGCCGGAAACGGCGTCATCGGTCTCGAGCTCGCCGAGCAGCTCGATGCGATCGACACGGTGCTCGTCGCGTGGGGCGGCGGCGGCCTCACGACGGGCATCGCGAGCGCCCTCGCCGCGACGTCGCCGTCGACCCGCGTCGTCGCCTGCGAGCCGGAGACCGGCGCGCCGCTGACAGCGTCGCTCGCGGCCGGCGTGCCCGTCGAGGTCGACTACCGGCCGTCGTTCGTCGACGGCGCCGGCTCGAAGGCGCTGCTCCCAGCAATGTGGGAGCGAGCGCAGTCGCTGGTCGCCGGCGCGGTGTCCGTGCCGCTCGCGGAAGCGGCGGCAGCGGTGCGCCTCCTCGCCACGCGCGCGCGCGTCGTCGCGGAGGGGGCGGGCGCGCTGCCGCTCGCGGCGGCTCTCGCCGGCCACGGCGGAACCGGCCGGGTCGTCTGCATCGTCTCCGGTGGGAACATCGACCCGAAACCGCTCGCGGCGATCCTCTCCGGCGAGACCCCCGCATAACCGGCGGCAGCTACCGCGCTAGCAGTTGCGCCGCACCGTCTCGGTGACGGCGAGCTTCACCCATTCGAGCGGGATGCCGATCGCGGTGCGCCACCACGGCTCGTCGACCCCGTAGGTCGCGACACGGAAGTCGCCGCAGCGGCGAAACGACCGCCCGGCGCGGAACGTCTCGTAGTCGGAGGTCACGAGGACGACCGTGTCCCAGTTGCGGCGCTTGGCGAGCTGCGTGATCGCCTGCGCCTCACCGACGGACGAGAACGGGCCGGCATAGATGCACACGACGTCGCTCGCCTTCGCGCGGCACGCACTGGCCCGCGCCCTGTCCCCGCCGTTTCGCTCCGCCGACACGACGAGGGTCGGCGCGATGCCGCCGCCGACCAGCGTCTGTGCGGCCGGAAGCGCGTTGTCCGATCCCGCCAGAGCCACCACTGCGTCCGCGCCCTTCGGCAGCGAGCCGTCATCGCCGTTGCGGAGGAACAAGGGGATGCCGATCACGTATGCGAGCCCGAGCACGATCGCGCAGGCGATGACGAACCGTCGCATCGGGGCAGCGTGACAGGTGCATCGGTCGTCCCCCAGGTAGAACACGCGGATGCGACCGTCGGCCGTCCCGGTGACCGCGATCCGGCGTCTGGCCATCGCCGCGCAGGGATACGCATCGCGGAGCCGGCGGGGAACGACGGCCGAGGTGGAGGCGGCCGTGCGGCGCCTCTCGTGTGTCCAGCTCGACTCGATCTCCACGGTCGAGCGAAGTCATCGGATCGCGCTCGGCTGCCGTGTCGGTGCACACCCGAAGGAGTCGGTCTCTCGGCTGCTCGGCCGCGGGCGCCTGATCGAGTACTGGGCCCACGAGGCGTGCCTTCTGCCGGCCGACGACTGGCCGCTGTTCCGCCCGGCGATGCAGGTCGGCGGGCGCCGGTGGTACGGCGAGATCGACAGGACGCACCCGCATCTGCGCGAGCACGTCCTCGACGAGATTCGCGCCCGTGGGCCGCTCGGGTCGCGGCACTTCGACGGTGCGGCGCGGAAGGGCGAGATGTGGGGCTGGAAGCCGGCCAAGCGCATGCTCGAGCTGCTCTGGAACCACGGTGACCTGGTCGTGGCAGGCCGCCAGGGGTTCCAGCGCCTCTACGACCTTCCCGAGCGCGTGCTCGATCCGTCGCTTCTGGATGCGACGTCGCCGTCCGAGCCCGAACGCCTGCGCGAGCTCGCGCTCCGCGCCGTGCGCGCGCGCGGGGCTCTCACCGAGAGCGGCGTCGTCGAGCACTGGCGGCTGCGGGGCGGCACTGCGCGGATCCGTCCCGTCGTCGATGCGCTCGTCGCGGACGCCCTTCTCGAGCGGCGTGACCTGGACGACGGCGGGCCCGCGGTGCTGGTGCCGGCCGGCGCGGAGCTCGACCGGCCGGCGCCGGGCGCGGCGGTGCTCCTCTCCCCGTTCGACAACCTGCTCTGGGACAGGCCGTTCGCGCGCCGCGTGCTCGGCTTCGACCACCTGATCGAGGTCTACAAGCCTGCCCACGAGCGTCGCTTCGGGTACTACGTCCTGCCGCTGCTCCGCGGCGACCGGATCGTCGGTCGGGCCGATCTCAAGTCGGAGCGAGCGAGCGGCGAGCTCGTCGTGCGCGCCTTCCACCGGGAAGACGGCGTCCGCGCCTCCGGCGCGCTCGACGACGCCCTCGACCGCGCGCTCGACCGGCTCCGTCGCGTGATCGGCCTCGAGTCCGTCCGACGTTCCGGCACCGTTGCGTAGGCCTATGCTCCAGGCGGCCCCGCTGGGGTGAGCGATCTACGCAAGAACCGGATCGAAAGGAGCTCGAGGAGACCATGAGCGTCACCGACAACGGGCCCAACCCGAACGCGTTCGACATCGAGACGGAGACGGTCGCCAACGAGAACTACCGCACGGTCGCGTGGACCGGGAAGTACCTCCAGGTCACATTGATGTCGATACCGGTGGGTCAGTCGATCGGGCTCGAGACCCACCCCGAGACCGATCAGTTTCTGCGTCTCGACGCCGGACAGGGCAGGTGCGTCATGGGTCCGGCGGAAGACCAGCTGGACTTCGAGCAGGACGTCTCCGACGGATGGTCCATCCAGGTGCCCGCCGGAACGTGGCACGACGTCATCAACACCGGACAGGAGCCGATGCAGCTGTACGCCGTCTATGCCCCCGTCCACCACGCACCCGGAATCACGCAGGCGACGAGCCAGGACGCCGAGCAGGACGAGAGCGCCGGACGCGACGAGCCGCCGTCCTGGTCCGTGCAGCCCTGAGGTTGCGTCGGTCGCCCGACTACGATCTCCGTCATGGACTTCGCCACGCGCGCGATCCACGCCGGGCAGGAGCCCGATCCCGCCACCGGCGCGGTGACGACGCCGATCTACCAGACCTCGACGTTCGTGCAGGAAGCCGTCGGCGTGCACAAGGGGTACGACTATGCGCGCGTCGCGAACCCGACGCGGACGGCGCTCGAGGAGTGCCTCGCGTCGCTCGAGAACGCCGCGCACGGTCACGCGTTCTCGTCCGGGATCGGCGCGACCACGACGATCATGCATCTCGTCGACCCCGGCGACCTGGTCGTGTGCGTCAACGACGTCTACGGCGGCACGTACCGCATGTTCTCGCAGGTCTACGAGCCGAAGGGCTACAGGTTCACGTACGTCACGCCGGACGAGCTCTCGACCGCGGCGTCGGCCCACGTCGAGGGCGCCCGGCTCGTCTGGATCGAGTCGCCGACGAACCCGCTCCTGAACGTCGTGGACATCGCGGCCGTGGCGGACGCCGCCCATGCCGCGGGCGCTCTGCTGGTCGTCGACAACACGTTCGCCACGCCGTATCTCCAGACGCCGCTCGACCTCGGCGCGGACATCGTCGTGCACTCGACGACGAAGTACCTCGGCGGGCATTCCGACGTCGTCGGCGGCTTCGCCGGGACGAACGACCCCACGATCGCGGAGCGGCTCGCGTTTCTCCAGAAGTCGCTCGGCGCGGTTCCGGGCCCGTTCGACGCGTGGCTCGTGCTGCGGGGCGTGAAGACGCTCGCCGTACGGATGGAGCGGCACTGCGACAACGCCCGCCGCGTCGTCGCCTTCCTGTCCGAGCACCCGCGGGTCGAGCGCGTGCTGTGGCCCGGCCTGCCCGACCACCCCGGGCACGAGATCGCGGCGCGGCAGATGCGCGACTTCGGCGGCATGGTGTCGTTCCTCGTGGAGAGCGAGGACGAGGCGGTCGAGCTGGTCGCGCGGACGAGCGTCTGGACGCTCGCGGAGAGCCTCGGCGGCGTGGAGAGCCTGATCGAGCATCCCGCGCGGATGACACACGCCTCGACGGCCGCAGGGCCGTTCGCCGCGCCCCGGAACCTCATCCGCCTGTCGGTCGGCATCGAGTCCGCCGACGACCTCGTCGAGGATCTCGCGCAGGCCCTCGCGGCCACGCCCGCGCGGGCCTAGAGCTCCCGCTCGAGGCGAACCGTCGACCAACGGCCGCGCCGCCCGGCGCTCGGCCGGACGGCACGGCCGATCCGTCAGCCGCCGTTCTGGACGAGGCGGAACTGCGTGCCGGTCGGGTCCGCGACGGTCGCGAGGCGACCGTACGGCGTGTCCTCGGCGGGCCGCACCACGCGGCCGCCGAGCTCCTCGATCCGCGCGATCGCAGCATCGGCGTCGCTCACGGCGAAGTAGACGTCCCAGTGCGCCGGCTCGTCGCCGGGATACGGCGAGTCGTCCATGATCCCGGCGAGCTGACCCTCGCCCTCGCCGAGCGTCGTGTAGCGGAACTCGTCCGTGTCGCTCACCGCGTGCGTATCCCAGCGGAAGACGTCGCGATAGAACGCGACGGTCGGCTCGTACGCGCGGGTGTGGAGCTCGAACCAGGCCGGGGTCCCGATCTCGCCGGTGACCTCGAAGCCCTTCTGCTGGTTCGGCTGCCAGGCGCCGACGTGCGCGCCGCCCGGATCGGTGATCATCGTGGAGCTCCCGTTCTCGCCGACGACCATCGGCGCGAACTCGACCTTGCCGCCGTGCTCCGGCGTTGCCGCGGCGACCGCCTCGACGTCGTCCGTCATCAGGTGGACGCCCCACGCGTCCGGGTACCCCTGCTCGCCGTCGTTGCGCATGCAGCCGGCGACGTGCTTGCCGTCCTTCGTGAACGTGAAGTAACCGCCGAAGCCCTCTTGCGGCGGCTCCGCGTTCCATCCGAACAGGTCGCGGTAGAACGCGGTCGCCTTGTCGGTATCCGAGCTGTACAGGTCGATCCAGCACGGAGCACCGATGACGAGCGTTGGTGCAGGCATCTTCGCCTCCTTGTGGGATGGTCGGTTGCCGGCAATGACTGCCGGGCAGCGCGAAACTCATCGCTCGTACGTCCGAGGCTACAAGCCTCTACCCGCCGCCACAGTACGGCTAACCCGACTACGGTCTCGACCATGACGGCCGAGGCACTCGACCTCCTGCACTGCGGCGACACGCGCCGCATCGCCTCCTACCTCGTCCAGACCGAGGACGGGCTCGCGCTCTTCGACTGTGGCCCCACGAGCTGCCTGCCCGCGCTCCACGACGCGCTCCGGGCGCGCGGCGTGGAGCTCGGCGACGTGAAGCACCTGCTCCTCTCACACATCCACCTCGACCACGCGGGAGCGGCCGGCTCGCTCGTCCGCGAGCATCCTGCGCTCACCGTGCACGTCTCGGAGATCGGCGCGCCGCACCTCGTCGACCCGCGCCGGCTCGAGGCGAGCGCCCGTCGGCTGTACGGCGATGCGTTCGACGAGCTCTGGGGCGCCCTCGAGCCCGTCCCCGAGCGGAACGTTCGCGTGGTCGGTGACCACGTCGTCGGTCTCGAGTGCTTCCCGGCGCCGGGACATGCCTCGCACCAGGTCTCGTACCAGCACGAGGACGGGACGCTCTACAACGGCGACGCGGCCGGGGTACGCATCGCCCCGGGCAAGTTCGTGTTCGCACCGACGCCGCCGCCCGAGATCGACCTCGATGCCTGGGAGCGGACGCTCGACGAGATCGAGCGGCGCTCGCCGCGGCGGCTGGCACTCGTGCACTTCGGCGTCTTCGACGACGTCGAGCGCCACCTCGGCGTGCTCCGGGCGACACTTCGGAGCTGGGCCGACCGGGTTGGCCACGGGATGGACGAGCCGACCTTCGTGGCCGCCGCGCGCGCGGACGTCGCCGCGTCGGACCCGGACGACGCGGACGCCTACGACCGGGCCGCACCGTACTGGCACTGCTACCTCGGCCTCGAGCGGTACTGGCGCAAGCGGCTCGAGGCAATCGGCGCCGGGGCCGACGCGTAGCCGATGCACGCGCTCGAGCGGATCTCGCTCGACGCCTACCTGCCGGTCTACGGGCCGGCGGCGATCGACGTCGGGGGCGCCACGTGCCTGCGCGCGCCGCACTCGCCCGACTCGCCGATGCTGAACCGCGTGGTCGGGCTCGGCGTCGACGGGCCGGTGGACGAGGCCCAGCTCGACGACGCGCTCACGGCGATGGGCGACACGAGCTTCTACGTCGCGGTCTCGCCGTCCGCCGACGCCTCGCTCGACGGGTTGCTCGAGGCGCGAGGCCTCGAGCCCGGCTGGGGCTGGATGCTCTTCGAGCGAGGCCCCTCGCCCGCGCCTTCGGTCGAGACCGCGCTCCGGATCGTCGAGGTCGACGCGCGGCACTCTCGACGCGTGGGCCGGCGTCGTCGCAACCGCCTACGGTCTTCCCGACGACGCGCTCCCGTGGTTCGCGGCGATCCCCGAGACCACCGCCTGGCACGCGTTTCTCGCGCTCGACGGCGACGAGCCCGCCGCTGCCGCCGCCGTCTGGATCGACGAGCACGCTGCCTACTTCGGAATGGCCGGGACCGTTCCCGAGCACCGTGGCAAGGGCGGTCAGGGCGCGCTCTTCGCCGCCCGGATCGAGCGAGCGCTCGCAGCGGGCTGCACGACGCTCGTCACCGAGACGGGCGAGTTGCGAGCCGGGAGCCCGAGCTCGTCGTACCGCAACATCCGCCGCTACGGATTCGAGGAGCGGTTCGTCGTCGCCCACCGGCTGCGCCGACGCCGGCCGGCTGAGCGAGCGGGCTACGCCCACCCGTCACGAGCCAGCGCCTGCGGGCGAAGCGGGCGCCCATCGTCACCGCGCGCACGACGATGAGGACCGCGAGCGCGGCCCAGACGCCGCGTACACCGAAGTCCCCGGCGACGACGACGCCGAGCGACGCCGTGCATGCGAGGAACGCGGCAACCATCGACCCCGCGATGTACGGGCCGTCGCTCGCGCCGATCAGGATCCCGTCCAGCGCGAAGACGGCACCGTTGACGGGCTGCATCAGCGCGAAGATCGGCCAGAGCAGCGCACATTGCTCGAGCACCGCCGCGTCCTGCGAGAAAACACGCGGCAGGACGTCGCCGAGCGCGAGGAGGAACACGGAGAAGACCGCCCCGAGCGCGACGGAGAGGGTGACCATGCGGGTGCTCGCGTCGAACGCGCGGCCGGGCCTTCCGGCACCGAGCTCCCGGCCCACGATGATCTGACCCGCGATCGCGACGGCGTCGAGCACGAGCGCCAGGAAGAGCCAGAGCTGGAACGAGATCTGGTACGCACCGAGCTCGGCGTCACCCATGCGCGCGACGACCGCGCCGGCGAGCAGGAAGGCGGAGATCAGCGCAGCGGTGCGCGCGAAGATGAACTTCCCGACCGAGAGCAGCCTTCGGGCGAGGCGGTACGCCGGCCGGAGGTCGGCTCTCCCGACCCGCCTGACGACGAGCCAGATGAACGCGGCGCCCATGCCCGTCTGCGCGAGCGCCGTCCCCCAGGCAGACCCCTCGATTCCCCAGTCGAAGCCGTAGACGAACAGCACCTCGAGCGCGACGTTGACGACGTTCGCCGCCACGATCACCACGAGCGGCGAGGTGAGATCCGCGACGCCTCGCAGGAAGCCCTGGCCGCCGAGCGCGAGGAAGAACGACGGGACCCCGATCGCCACGATCCGCAGGTACGTCGCGGCGTAGTCGGCGCTCTGCCCCTCGACGCCGACGAGCGCGACGATCTGCGGCGCCAGGATCGCGATCGCCGCGGCGAGGACGAGGCCGACCGCGAGCGAGAGCCAGAGCGCCTGCGCCCCGAGCCGCCGCGCGTCCCGGTCCTCGCCCGCGCCGCTCGCGCGCGCGACCTGGGCGGTCGTCGCGTACTGGAGGAAGTTGAAGGTGGCGAGCACGGAGAGCGCCGTCGCGGCGGCGCCGAGCGCCGCGAGCTGCGACCGCCCGAGATGGCCCACGATCGCCGTGTCGACGAGGATGTACAGCGGCTCGGCGGCGAGCGCGCCGAGCGCCGGCAGCGCAAGGCGGAAGATCTGCGGGTCGTACGATGACCGCAGGCGCATCCGGTGCTCAGCGGGTCATCAGGCCGTCGCGGAGGGCGCGGCCCAGCGTTCGATCGTCTGCTCGTACGCCGCGACGTAGTCGGCGACCATGCGCGCCGGCGAGAACCGCTCCTCGACGATCCGTCGCTGCGCCTTCGCGTCGATCGCATCGGCGCGTTCGAGCGCGTCGCCCATGTCCCGCCACGACGGCACGATCACTCCGGTCACGCCGTCGTCGATGACCTCCGGCACGGCCCCGAACCGGGTCGCGATCACCGGCGTCCCACAGGCCATCGACTCGATCATCACGAGCCCGAACGGCTCGTCCCACTCGATCGGGAAGAGCGTCGCTCTGGCGTGCTGGAGGAGCTCGACCTTCTCTCCGTGCGTCACCTCGCCGACGTACTCGATCCGGTCGGAGAGGTGCGGCCGTACGAGCTCGTCGAAGTACTGCTGCTCGAGGGGCTCGCGGCACTTGCCGGCGAGCTTGAGTGGCAGCCCGCGCTCCATCGCCACGGCGATGGCGCGGTGGGCGCCCTTGTCGGCCGTCATCCGCCCCAGGAAGAGGAGGTAGTCGCCGCGTTCCGGCCGGAACGGGTAGACGGACAGGTCGAGGGCGTTTGCGCACGTGGCGACCCAGGGCAGGTCGGGCTTCGGTCGACGCTGCTCGTCGGAGACCGCGATCAGCGCCGCGTGCGGGAGCATGGCGACGATCTGCTCGTAGAGAGCGCCCGGCTCTCCCGAGAGTGGCCCGTGAACCGTGTGCGCAAGGGGCGTCGGCGCCATCGACCCGAGCGCGAGGCCGAGGAGGCCGGTGTGGTCGGAGATGACGTCGAAGTCGCCGAAGCGCCCGAGACAGGCGACGGCGTGCCGCAACTCCCAGAACGTGTGCCCGATCCACTCGCTCGGGGCCACCGGGTAGACGGACTCGAGTCGCGCCTTCGTGTGCGAGTCCCCGGACGCGAAGAGCGTCACGTCGTGGCCGTCGTCGACGAGGCCGTCGGCGAGCAACGACACGATCCACTCGATTCCTCCGTACCCCGCCGGTGGGACGGGGAACCAGACGGGGCTCAGGACGGCGACTCTCATGTCACGAGCTCGATCCTAGATTCTCCCGCGCCACAGGAGACGTCCCACGATTGCCCGAGCGCCTCCACGCCCTCGAGGATGATGCCGATCCCCGGGATTGGCTCTGCCCCAGCGAGCATGCCGAGCCGTCGCTGGGCGATGTCCGGCTCGACACCGAGGAGGAGACGCAGAAGCAGGATCGGCGTGCCCGCCGCCCAGGCCTGTGGCCGCGCCGCCGTCGGATAGGCGATCGGGAACGGGGTCTCCGAGCGATCGAAGCCGGCGAAGACCTCCGGGAGCGACCAGTCGAAGTGACGGGCAGCCTCGAGCAGCGCGAGCGAGATTCGACGCACCTCGGCCCACCGCCCGTACCGGGCGAGCCCCCACGCCGCGAGTGCCGTGTCGTGCGGCCAGACCGTGCCGTTGTGGTAGCTGAGCGGGCTGTAGGCGGCGTCCGACTTGGACATCGTGCGCACCCCCCACCCCGACCAGAGATCGTCGTGCGTCAGCGCGTCGACGATGGCCTCGACTCGTTCCTCCGGGACGATGCCGCTCCAGAGCAGGTGGCCGACATTGGAGCAGAGCGCGTCCACCCTTTGCTTGTCCCGGTCGAGCGCGAGCGCGTAGTAGCCGCCCCGGTCGGGCACCCAGAAGGCGGCGTCGAAGCGTCCGGCCAGCTCGTCGGCCTCCGCCTCGAGCCGGGTCGCGAGCGGCTCGTCGGCCCACGCGTGACGGGCGATCTCGGCCAGCCGGCGCTTTGCGTCGTAGACGTATCCCTGCACCTCCGCCGGCGCGATCGGAGGCTCCGCGAACCGGCCGTCGCGGAAGCGCTGGGAGTCCCCCGAGTCCTTCCACGACTGGTTCTCGAGGCCGGCCGACCGCCGCTGGTACTCGACGAAGCCGTCGCCGTCGCGGTCGCCGTAGTCGTCGATCCAGGCAAGGGCGGCCAGCGCCGGCGCACGCAGCCGCAGCGCAAGCTCGGAGTCGCCCGTCCAACGCCACACCTCCGACAGGAGGACGAGGTACAGCGGTGTCGCGTCGACCGTCCCGTAGTAGCGCGCGAACCACTTCTCCGCGGCCCGACCCGCGCGCAGCTCGTGGAGGATCTTTCCCGGCTCGGCGTCGATCGTGGGGTCGTCGGCGCGCGCCTGGAGCGCCGCCAGCGTCTCGAGCGCGCTGATCGCGAGCTCGGGCCCGAGCAACATGGTCTGGAGGCTCGTGATGATGGTGTCGCGGCCGAACACGGTCATGAACCAGGGCATGCCCGCGGCGGGCAGGTGCCCCGGCCCCTCGCCGGCCCGCAATCGGAGAGCCGCCAGGTCGGCGACGGACTGGTCGAACGAGTGGCGGAGCTCGTCCGACGTCGTCGAGAGACGCGGCAGCCGGAGCGACCATGCGTCGAACGACTCCCGGACGCGCGCCCGCTCCGTCCCGAAGCGGCGCTCGACCTGCTCGGGGTGCTCCACCTCGCCGTCGAGCGAGACGGCGACATCGATGCGCACGTCCCACGACGCGTGCGGCGCGAGTGCCACGGGGAAGCGAACGACTCCGGCGTTGCCGCTCGCCGTGCGCGAGAGCACGACCTGGGTACGGCCGCCGCGTCCCTTGTCCCTCCTCGAGCACCACCCGGCCGGCGCGCTCGTCGAAATGCGCCTCTGCGGGCGGCGGCAGCTCCGGAGCGTGCAGCGGGTCGCCGAGCGCGAAGTCGTGCTGCTTGACGCTGATGATGTCCGCGAAGTCCGTCCCGAAGTCCAGCTGGACGGTGAAGGCGAGCGGGGCGCGCGTCTCGTTGCGGATGACCACGTGATCCTGGAGGCCGTCGCCCACGAAGCGGTGTCGGGCGATCGACAGCGAATCCTGGTCCAGACCGCCCGCCAGCGGGTTGCGGGAGTAGAAGGCCGCCGAGAAGTACTCGACCCTGCCCGACGAGAGCAAGAGGGGCCGCTCGCCGTTGATGGTGAGCGTGAGCGTCGAGAGAAAGCGCGTGTCGTGCGCGTAGAGCCCGCCGAGGCCGCCCCGGACGTCGCCGAGCTCGTCGCAGATGCAGAACGTCGAGCCCTCGAGGATGGTCAGCGCCACGCTGCGGCTACGCCTCCCTCCGCACCACGCGCGCGCCGCTCGACTGCGCGAGGGCCTTGATCACGATCTCGTCGAGGTTCACGTGCAGCGGCCGCGTCAGCGCGAAGAGGACGCACTCGGCGACCTCCTCCGGTGTGACGGGATCGACCCCCTCGTACACCGCGTCCGCCTTCTCCCGGTCCCCGCCGAAGCGGACGAGCGAGAACTCGGTCTCGACGAGCCCCGCGTCGACGGTCGTCACGCGGATCGGACGGCCGAGCAGGTCTTCCCGCAGCGCGTACGAGAAGCCCCGCACCGCGAACTTCGACGCGATGTACGACGCGCCGTGCGGATACGCCTGGCGCCCCGCGACGGACCCCATGAAGAGGATGTGCCCTTCGTCGCGGATATGCGGCAGGCAGAGCCGCGTGATGCGAAGCACGCCGTCGACGTTGGTGTGGAGGACGGTCGCCTCGACGTCCTCCGTCGACTCGTCGAAGGGCACCCGTGTGAGGGCAAGGCCCGCGTTGTTGAACAGGATGTCGATCCCGCCGAGCGCCTCGACCGCGGCGTCGACGAACGCACGGCTCGATGCCTCGTCCGTCACGTCGAGCTGGAGCGCGACGTCCGCGTCGATCCGCTCGGTGCGGCGCGCGCCCCCCGCGACCCGAACACCCGCACCGCGGAGCAGCCGTGTGGTCGCCGCGCCGATGCCCGACGAGGCGCCCGTGACGACCGCCGTCTTGCCAGCCAGGTCCATGGAGGTGAGCCTAACGCCGTGGCGTCATGGCAAAGAAGGGTTGCGACCGCGATAGCGGGCGCCTTTAGGGATCTGCCCCGCCGCAGGCGGGGATCCGAGCGGCGGGAATCCGCTCGGCGGATTCCCGCTCGCGAAACGACCTAGCTCAGCTCGACCCGATCGATCGTGACCGGCGTCTGCGGGTGGTCGCGCGGGTCGCGGTCGACGAGCGAGATGCGGTCGACGACGTCCTGCCCCGCCGTCACGCGGCCGAACACGGTGTGCTTGCCGTCGAGCCAGGGGCACGCGTCGGCCGTCACGATGAAGAACTGCGAGCCGTTCGTGTTCGGCCCCGCGTTCGCCATCGCGAGCGCGCCGCGGGCGACCTTGTGCTCGTTGAACTCGTCCTCGAACGTGTAGCCGGGACCGCCGGTCCCGTCGCCGGTCGGGCAGCCGCCCTGGATCATGAAGTCGGGGATCACGCGGTGGAAGGCAAGACCGTCGTAGTAGCCGTCGGCCGCGAGCTTGGTGAAGTTCTCGACCGTCTTGGGGGCCTCGTCCGGGTAGAGCTCGAGCTCGACCGGCCCCTCGCTGGTGTGGAGCGTCGCCTGTGTCATGCGGCCGACGCTAGCAGCGCCCGGCGGCGAGGCGGACCGCATACGAAAGTGCTGTAAGGGCGCTTAACGGTCCGCCAACATCTGCTCCTTTGGGCGCCCGCGTACACTGAAGCGATGGCGACGATCGATGCGCCTCTTCCGGGCACCCGGGCGCAGGGAGAGGCCTCACTCGAGCTTGCGAAGAGCTGGCGGAAGCTGACGCGTGCCGCCACCGTCGTGGCCGTCCTGACCGCGCCGGCGTTGTTCGTCTGGTTCACGTACCAGAACGATTGGGACTGGTGGGTCGCCCTGCTCGCCACGCTGGCGATCATCATCGTCTTCCGCGGCTTCGCCGACCTTCTCTTCCGTCGGCTGATCCCGTGGCCGAGCCTCTTCGGGCTCGAGAGCCAGACCCTCCGCGAGGAGGACATTGTCGGACGCCGCCGGACCTGGTTCTGGCGGTTCTGGTTCAAGGTCGCGTTCCTCTTCATCACGGTCGTCACGATCGTCTGGATCTTCCGCGGCGGCACGTGGCTCGACACCGTCGGATTCATCTTCGACGGCATCGGCACCATCCTGAGCTCGCCCACGCTCTGGATCCAGGCCGTCTTCGTCTTCTTCCTCTTCTTCGCCAACTTCGCGATCATGTTCGGCCCGCTGCTCCTCATGAACATGTCGCAGATGCAGTCGTTCGAGCCGGGCGACGCGGAGTGGGGTGTCAAGCTCGACGACGTCCGCGGGCAGGTCGAGGCGAAGGAAGAGGTTCGGCGCGTCGTCGATATCTGGCAGTCGGGAGAGCAGTTCGAGCGCGCGGGCGGCAAGCGCGAGCGGGGCCTGCTCCTCTTCGGCGCGCCGGGCACGGGCAAGACCATGCTCGCCAAGGCGATCGCGACGGGGTTCAACTCGCCGTTCATCTCGATGCCGGGCTCGGGCTTCGCCGCCACCTTCATCGGGATCGACGCCATCATCGTCCGGCTCCTGGCACGGCGCGCCAAGAAGCTCGCCCGCAAATGGGGTGGCCAGTGCATCGTCTTCATCGACGAGATCGACGCCGTCGGCATGCGGCGGCAGTCGCTCGGCACGGGCGCACAGGGGTTCTTGCCGCTGACGAACGGCGCAAGTGTGGAGGACGTTCTCTTCTACGGCCCGTGGGGCTCGAGGGACCCCTCCGGCGACCTCATCGTCGAGACGAGGGCGTGGCGCGACCGCCTGTTCGACCAGCGCGCCCCGGTCTCGTACGGCATACCGAGTGGCCTGTACGCGCGGCTCGGCCAGTTCTACAACTTCATGTTCCCCGGCGCGATGGGAGGAATGGGCGGCGGGCTCGCCCTCAACCAGCTCCTCGTCGTCATGGACGGCATCGACAACCCGCCGTGGATGCGGCGCACGTTCACGAGCAAGCTGAACACGATGCTCGACGCGAGCTTCATCGTCCCGCGCCGCGTCGGCAACGCGAAGCTGCGCCTGCCGGCCGCACGGCCGCGGAATGACCAGATCTACTTCATCGGCGCGACGAACGTCCCGATCGACCGGCTCGACCCCGCGCTCATCCGCCCCGGTCGCATGGGGCGTCACGTCTGGTTCCGGACACCGACCAAGGACGATCGGCTCGACATCCTCGAGCTGTACATCGGGAAGGTCTCCCACGACCCGGAGCTCGACCTTCCGAACCGGCGCGACGAGATCGCACGGATCATGAGCGGGTACTCCCCGGCAATGATCGAGCAGGCGACGTCGATGGCGTTGACCATCGCGCACCACACCGGCCGCACGGCGTTCGCCTGGGACGATCTCGTCGAGGCAGTCACGACCCTCGATGCCGGCACCGCGATCGGTTCCGAGTACGTCCCCCACGAGCGACGCGCCGTTGCGATCCACGAGGCGGGCCACGCGGTCGCGGGCCACGTCTACATGACGAGCCGCGAGTCGACCCGTCTGACGATCAAGAAGCGCGGCGACCAGGGAGTCGGCGGCCATCACTGGATGATCGAGAAGGAGGAGCGTCTCTTCTCGTTCCAGCACGAGATGTTCCAGGACCTCATCTGGGGCCTGGGCGCGATGGCGGCGGAGCGCGTCGTCTACGGCGAGAACTCGAACGGGGTCGGCGGCGACGTTGCCAGCGTCACCGCACGCTCGGCTCTCATGGTCGGCAGAGCGGCCATGGGCCCGCAGCCGTTCCACGTGACTCCCCGCGACGGCGAGACGGAGGAGGAGGCACGCAGACGCGTGCTCGACCGCTTCGAGAAGATCGGGCTCCAGATCATGAGCCGCTCCGGTGGTGGAGGGCCCTTCGACGCCGATCCGATCGCCGGCGTGCTCGGCGATCCGGCAAAGCGAACGGTCGCCGCGCAGGTCATCGGCCAGGCCTACGTCACCGCACACAACCTCGCGATCCTCAACCGCGACGCGATCGAGCGGATCGCGGACGCGCTCGAGGACAAGCGCGAGATCATGGGCGACGAGCTGCTCGACCTGCTCGACTCGCAGGGCATCAGGATCCCCGAGATCGACTACGGTGACGACTCTGTCTGGCCGCCTCTCGAGTTCTCGGCGGCGATCGGCCGCGGCGGCCCCGGAACGGCGCCCACACCCGTAGTGCCGGGCGTGCCCGCCTCGAACGGTGAGCCCACATGAGCGACGTCGCGTCGCAGGAGCGAGTCGTCGAGGCCGAGCCCGCTCGCGGCGCAGCCACTCCGGCGGCCGACCGGGAGGGTCGGGGGCGCAAGTCGAGCTACAGCCGGCGCTTCGCCGTGATCTACGTGGTGCTGGCGCTCGTCACCGGCGTCGCCGTGGGCGCGCTCATCGTCGTGGCGCTGCATGATCCGGCCCCGACGGAGACGACCCCGACAGGCGCGACACAGCTCGCGCCGTCAGAGCCCGGCGAGCTCGGCGCCATGCAGATCGCAGACCAGGTCCAGCGCAACTACCGGCTGCCGAACGGTGACGAGCTCGTCAACGTCGTCGCGAGCCGCAACACGCTCCAGGACGGGAATCTGGGCTATCTCCACGTGCCGTACCAGATCATCCGGCCGGCCGACGGCACCAAGGACAAGGACTCGCTCCTCGTCCAGCCCGACGATGCGATCCAGTACTCGCTCTGCGGTGCCGGCCAGAGCTGCGCGATCCCGGGGACGGCGTCGACCGATCGCGGGATCCTCGTGCGGCGCATGGGCCTCGAGCTCGCGCTGCGGACGATGAAGTTCGACCCGAGCGTCGACAACGTCACCGTCTTCCTCGGCCCGATTCCGCCGCCCGCCGGCGTCGACGGTGTCGTCCTGATGTACCGGCGCAACGTGCTCGAGAACCAGAATCCCGGGATCCTGTCGCAGCCCATCAGCAGGACCCTCCCCGGCTCCGGGCGGAGGATCGAGCCGGGCCTGATGCCCGCGGACGTGGCGCGCCGCGTCGACCAGCTGACGCGCTCGAATCTCTACTACGGCGTGTACCAGCTGATCGGGGGCCGCGACGCGCTCCTCCAGCTGCAGCCCTTCCCGAAGGGGTAGTGCCCGGCGACCCGCGGCTCGTCCGCGCCAAGGAGCGGCTCGATCGGCTCGACTGGTGGCCGCGCCCCGTGCGGCTCGGCGGCGTGCGGATCGTCGTCACGCCGTGGCTCTTCCGGCTGCGGCCGTGGCGCCGCTACGACGGCTTCGCGACGCATTTCGTGATCTTCCTCCGCCGCGCCGACGTCGGGGACGACCTGATCACGCACGAGCTCTGCCACGTCTGGCAGATGCAGCACCGGCCGCTCGCGATGCCGCTCAGCTACCTCCGCACGGGCTACGACCGGAGCCCGTACGAGCGCCAGGCGCGCGAGGCCGCCCGCCGGACGCAGGCGAGACCCGGCGGCTCGTGATGCCGCCGCCAACGTGGCGCGGTCGGCGCACGAGCCTCTAGACTCGCGGCCGAGGAGGTCCGTCCATGGCTGCGATCACGTACGAGGGCGTCTCGAAGGTCTACGACGACGGTACGCGGGCCGTCGAGGACTTCGACCTGGAGATCGAGGACGGCGAGTTCATGGTCCTCGTCGGACCGTCGGGGTGCGGCAAGACGACCGCGCTGCGCATGCTCGCCGGCCTCGAGGAGATCAGCGAGGGCGAGATCCGGATCGCCGAGCGCGTGGTCAACGACCTCACCCCGCGCGAGCGGGACATCGCCATGGTCTTCCAGAGCTACGCGCTCTACCCGCACCTCTCCGTCTACGACAACATCGCGTTCAGCCTCAAGCTGCACAAGGTGCCCAAGGCCGAGATCGACAAGCGGGTGCTCGACGCGGCGCGCATCCTCGATCTCGAGCCGTACCTCAAGCGCAAGCCGAAGGCGCTCTCGGGCGGCCAGCGGCAGCGCGTCGCGATGGGCCGCGCGATCGTGCGCCAGCCGTCCGCGTTCCTGATGGACGAGCCGCTCTCCAACCTCGACGCCAAGCTCCGCGTGCAGATGCGCGCCGAGATCCGCGGGCTCCAGCGCGACCTCGGCGTGACGACGATCTACGTCACGCACGACCAGGTCGAGGCGATGACGATGGGCGACCGCGTCGCCGTGATGCGCAAGGGCGAGCTGCAGCAGGCGGCCGATCCGCAGGAGCTCTACGACCATCCGGTCAATCTCTTCGTCGCCGGCTTCATCGGCAGCCCGGCGATGAACATGCTCGAGGCGACGCTGGAGCGCGAGGACGGGACGATGAAGGTCGTGACGGGCTCGCAGGAGATCCAGCTCAGCGAGGAGACTCTGAGCCAGCGGCCCGCGCTCCGGGGCTACGAAGGCCGCAAGGTCGTGCTCGGCATCCGGCCCGAGGATCTCGAGGACCACCAGCTCGCCGGCGAGACGGCACACGGCGGGACGCTCGAGGGCACGGTGACCCTGCGCGAGGCGCTCGGCGCCGAGATCATGGTCCACTTCTCGGTCGATGCGCCGCCCGCGTTCACGGCGGACGTCAAGGAGCTCGCCGAGGACGTCGGGGAGGCCGAGCGGGCCGAGGCCCACGCCGGTGAAGGCACAGCGGTGATCGTCGGCCGCTTCGGCGCCCGGTCCCGCGTGAGGCCCGGCGAGCAGGTCGACGTCGCGGTCGACACGCGCCAGCTCCACTTCTTCGACGTCGACACCGGCCTCGGCGTCTACGCCTGAGCCGTCGGAAGGACGATCAGCCCTTCACGGCGCCGGCGGTGAGGCCCGCCAGGATGTAGCGCTGGAAGACCAGCACGAGCGCGACGAGCGGCACGGTGATGATGATCGTCGCGGCCATGATCGTGCCCCACGGCTGCTGGAACGCGCTGCCGGACTCGCCGACGAACGACGTGATCGCGATCGGGACCGTGTACTTGTCCGGGTCCTGGATGAAGGAGAGCGCGAAGAGGTACTCGTTCCAGGCGGCGATGAACGCGAGCAACCCGGTCGTCACGAGGCCCGGAAGCAGGAGCGGCAGGAGCACCTTGTAGAAGACCTGGAACGGCGTCGCACCGTCGACGTACGCGGCCTCCTCCAGATCCCCGGGCAGCGCCTCCATGAAGCTCGTCAGCACCCAGATCGTGAAGGGCAGGGTGAAGATCAGGTAGGTGAAGAGGAGTGCCCAGAGGGTGTCGTAGAGCTTCGGGAACTCCACGATCCCGACGCCGAAGCCGCTGATCATCGTGTAGAGCGCGCCGAGGATCGCGATCGACGGGAACATCGTCATCGACAGCATCAGGTACATGACGAGCGATCGGCCGCGGAAGCGGAAACGGCCGAGCGCGAAGGCCGCCAGCGAGCCGATCGCGAGCGAGAGGATGGTCACGCCGCCTGCAACGAGGGCCGAGTTGAGCAGCGCCTTCCGGAAGAACTCCGCCTGGAACGCCTGTTTGAAGTTGTCGAGCGTCGGGTTGTGGGGGATGTACTGCAGCGGGCTCGCGAAGAGATCGCCCTCCGGCGTGAACGCGCACCGCAAGGCCCACGCGAACGGGAACAGCGCGTAGACGAAGACGATGACCACGAGCAGGTAGAAGGGCACGCGCTTGATGTTCTTCCCGAGCGGGCTGCGCCAGAAGACACGGCTCCGGCTGACGGGAGGGACGACGCGTCCTGCGGTCTCGCTGGCGGTGCTCACCGCGTGACCACCCGCTGGGACGTCAGGTAGACGACGACGAACAGCGCGATGACGAGGAAGATCGCCATGCTGATCGCCGCGCCGTAGCCGACGTAGCCGTCGCCGACGATCGTGCTCTGCGCGTAGATCGCCATCGATTGCGTACCGAGCCGGTTCCCGAAGAACACGTAGAAGACGTCGAACACGCGCAGGGCGTCGAGCGTGCGGAAGATGAGCGTGACGAAGATCGCCGGCCAGAGCAGCGGCAGGGTGATCTTCCAGAACTGCTGCAAGGGCTTGGCGCCGTCGACCTCCGCGGCCTCGTAGAGGTCGCGTGGGATGACCTGGAGCCCCGCGAGCAGCAGCAACGCGACGAATGGCGTCGTCTTCCAGATGTCGACGGCGCAGACGGCCGCGAGCGCCGTGCTCGGGTCGGCGATCCACGCGTGCGGCTCGGACAGGATGTGCAGCCGCACGCCCGCGTCGCTGATGACGCCGTTCGACTGGAGCATCGACTTCCACATCTGCGCCGCGACGACGGTGGGGATCGCCCACGGCACGAGCATCACCGCGCGCATGAGGCCGCGCCCCTTGAAGCGCGAGTTGACGATGAGCGCGATCGTGAGCCCGAGCACGAACTCGAAGCTGACGGTGATGACCGTGAACTTCAGCGTCGTCCAGATGGAATCCCGGAAGATCGTGTCGTTCCAGAGGTCCTTGTAGTTCTCGAGCCCGACCCAGCTCGCCGGGTTGAGCGCGAGGAACTCCTCGTCGGTGAAGCTCTGGAAGACGGTCTTGCCGAGCGGGTAGAGCGCGACGAGCGCGACGACCGCGAGCGACGGCACGAGCAGCACCCAGGCGAGCCGGGTCTGCCTGCGCTTGAGCTTCGTCGCCTTGCGCCGGCGGCGGGGACCTCGTGCTGGGGTCGCGACGGTCGACATCGGTCGAGGGGGAGGATGGCAGATGCCATCCTCCCCCGACAACGGGTACCGCCGCGCTAGCGGAGGATCCGGTTGAGCTTGGACTCGATCGACGGCAGCACGCTGCTCGCGGGCCGACCGTTCAGGATCTGGTTGATGCCCTGGTAGATCGCCTTCGAGCCCTCGTTGTAGTGCGTCTTGAGGTCACGCGCGGGCCGCGTGACACGCAGGACGGAGGCGATCTCGGGCTTCAGGTAGGGGTTTGCCTTCACGACGGCCGGGTCCTTCGCGACTGCGGGGATGGTCGGCACGTTCGTGTTCGTGATGGCGTTGAACTTCTGCACCGGCGCGCTCGTCATGTAGCGGACGAACTCGATCGACGCGTCGACGTGCTTCGAGTACTTGTTGATGGCGAGCTGCCATCCGCCGACCGTGCCGACCGACTTGCCGCCGGCGTGCGGCAGGACGGTGACGCTGAACTTGCCGACGATCTTCGACGACTTCGGATCCTGGCCGATCGAGTACGCGTACGGCCAGTTGCGCATGAACGCCGCGTTGCCCTCGACGAACGCCGTATGGGCCTCGCCCTCCTGGTACGTCGTCACGTCGCGCGGGGTGACCTTGCCGATCTGGGCGCGGAACTGGTCGAGGATCCGGGCACCCCTCGGGTTGTTGATCGTCACCTTGCCGTTGTCGATGAACCCGCCGGCCCCGGCCGACTGGTACCACTCGAGCGCGTCGCAGGTCAGGCCCTCGTACGAGTTGCCCTGGAAGACGAGCCCGTAGAACTTGTCGTTCGCCTGCTGCTCGCCGGCCTGGATCTTGTTCGCCATGGCGAACAGCTGCGTCCAGGTCTTCGGCGGGGCGGTGTAGCCGTACTTCTGGAGCAGGTCCGTGCGGTAGTACAGGATCCCGAAGTCCCCGAACCACGGCATGGCAACGAGCTTGCCGTCGATCGTGTCGTTCCGGATGATCCCCTGCGCGTGCTGCTTCGCCTCCTTGCCGAGCTTCGGCTTGAGGTCGACGAGGTACGGCGCAAAGGCTCCCGGCCAGACGACGTCGATCATCGCGACGTCGAACGACGACGACTTCGAGGCGAAGACGCGAGCGAGCTGCGAGTACGACGCATCGGACGCCGCGGGATGCGGAACGACCTTCACCTTGATCCCGGTGTCCTTCGTGAACTGCTTGGCGAGCGCAACGTCGCGCGCGTGGCTCCCGCCGACGGAGTCGCCGATGAAGGTAATCGACTCACCGCCGTACTTCGCCTTGATCGCCGCGGCGTTCGGCACCTTCGGCGCCGGGTACTTCGCGGCTGCCTGAGCCTGGTTGCCTGCCGTTCCCGCGGCCGCGACGACGAGCGACGCGACGAGGGCAAGAGCGCCGGCCAAGCCGGCGATGAGGCGCACAGATGCGTGCTTCACCTCTTCCACGTCCTTTCTTGGAGAAGGGTTACGTGTTTGTCCTTTCATACAGGTAGACGACATTGTCGGCTCCCTGATAGGGGCGCCGCGACGACGAGAGCGCGATCCGCGGCCCTCGTCGTGTGCCTCGTCGCAGCTCGCGGAGCGACGTACCGGATCGTGCAGGCATAGCGGCCCAGCCAACGTAGAGACTGCCGGAACCTCGTGTCAAGCGGTACGACGCGCGCCGTCGGGCGAGCCGTGGGTGCGCCGGAGACGGTGCTAGACCTCCTGGCGTGCCGCCGGCCGTCTACCGGGTCGTCCATCAGCGCATCGTGCTGTCGGGCATTCGTCTCACGCTCGCCGGACTGGGCTTCGCCGGATCGATCCTTGCGGGAGCCGACGGCCGTGCCGCCGCTGTCGGCCTCGCGCTGGGCACCGGCATCTGCGCCCTCGCGCTCGTCACCGACCGACGCTGGCTGCTCCTCGGCAAGCCGGCCGCCGAGCCGCTGCCCGAGGCCGTTCGCCGGGCGTCGCTCGCGCGGGCGGTCGCGGACGGGATGCTGCCGAGCACCGTCGGCGTCGCGGTTCTCGCGGCCGCCTCGCTCTTCTTCGAGCCGATCCTCAGCGCGGTGCTTGCGGGCGTCCTCGCCGGGATGGGGGGCGTGAGTCTGGTCTCCTGCGTCGAGGTCGCGCTCTGGGAGCGCCGGACGGACACGCACCTCTTCGCCGACGCCGACGTCCACACCCGCCGCTACGTCACCCCGCCGAGTGTCGCCTAGGGCCGGTCGTCACGCGGACGTCTCGGCGCGGGCGGCGACGAAAGCCTGCACCGCGGCCTCGAGGTCGGCATCCGTATGGGCGGCGGACATCTGCGTCCGGATCCGGGCCGTGCCGAGCGGCACGACCGGATACGAGAACGCGACGGCGAAGACGCCGTTCGCGACGAGCGCCCGGGAGAACCGCGCCGCCTCGGATGCGTCGCCGACCATCACCGGGACGATCGGGTGCTCGCCGGGCAGCACGTCGAACCCGAGCTCCGTCATCTGCGTGCGGAACGAGCGCGTGTTGGTCCAGAGGCGGTCGCGAAGGTCGTCGGAGCGCTCGATCAGGTCGAGCGCGCGGAGGCTCGCGCCGACGACGACCGGCGCGACGCTGTTCGAGAAGAGATACGGCCGGGCGCGCTGGCGCAGGATGTCCACGACCTCCTGCCGGCCGGACACGTACCCCCCGCTCGCGCCGCCGACCGCCTTGCCGAGCGTCCCCGTGAGGACGTCGACGCGCTCGACGACGTCGAACTGCGCATGTGTGCCCCGCCCCTGCGGCCCGACGAAGCCGACCGCGTGCGAGTCGTCGACGAGCACGAGCGCGTCGTGCCGTTCGGCCACGTCGCAGATCTCGTCCAGCTTGGCGGCGTAGCCGTCCATCGAGAAGACGCCGTCGGTTGCGATCAGGCGGAAGCGTGCGTCGGACGCTTCCACGAGGCGCGCCTCGAGCTCGTCCATGTCGCCGTTCGCGTAGCGAAGCCGTCGCGCCTTGCAGAGCCGGATCCCGTCGATGATCGACGCGTGGTTGAGCTGGTCGGAGATCACCGCGTCGTTCTCGTCGAGCAGCGCCTCGAAGACGCCGCCGTTCGCGTCGAAGCAGGAGCCGAAGAGGATCGTGTCCTCGGTGCCGAGGAACTCCGACAGGCGCTCCTCGAGCTCGCGGTGCAGCGCCTGGGTGCCGCAGATGAAGCGGACGGACGCCATGCCGTAGCCCCACCGGTCGAGCGCCTCGTGTGCGGCCGCGACCATCTCGGGGTGGTTTGCGAGACCGAGGTAGTTGTTGGCGCAGAGGTTGAGGAGGTCACCGCGCTCGGCGACACCGACGTGCGAGCCCTGCGGCGTCGTCATCACGAGCTCGCGCTTGAGCAGCCCTTCGGCCTCGAGCCCCGCGAGCCTCGCCCGCAGGTCGTCGCGCACTGCGCCGTACATCTACCCGGCCTCCCTCCAGTCGAGAAGCACCTTGCCCGAGCCGCCGGAGCCGGCGATCGCAAACGCCTCGTCGTAGTCCGTGTACGCGAAGCGGTCGGTGATCACCGGCGAGACGTCGAGGCCCGAGTCGATCATCACGCTCATCTGGTACCAGGTCTCGTACATCTCGCGCCCGTAGATCCCCTTCAGCGTGAGCATGTTGAAGATCACGGGGTCGAGGTCGAGCTCCACCGCGGCCGTGGGGATCCCGAGGATCGCGACGCGGCCGCCGTGGGCCATCTGCCCGATCCCCGTCCGGAGCGCGTCCGCGTTGCCCGACATCTCGAACATGACGTCGAATCCCTCGGTCATCCCGAGCTCCCGCTGGACGTCGGCGAGGTCGCGCTCGCGTGGGTCGACGGCGAGCGTCGCGCCCATCCGCCGCGCGAGCTCCAGTCGGTTCGACTCGAGGTCCGTGACGACGATGTGACGCGCCCCTGCGTGGCGCGCGACCGCGACCGACATGCAGCCGATCGGACCGGCACCGGTCACGAGCACGTCCTCGCCGAGGACCGGGAACGTGAGGGCGGTGTGCACGGCGTTTCCGAGCGGGTCGAAGATCGCGGCCACCTCGTCGGGGACGCGCGGCCAGTGGTGCCAGACGTTCGTCATGGGCAGCGCGACGTACTCGGCGAACGCGCCGGGGCGCTGGACGCCGAGGCCGATCGAGTGGGCGCACAGGTGGCGACGGCCCGCCATGCAGTTGCGACAGCGCCCGCAGACGACGTGCCCCTCGCCGCTCACACGCTCGCCGGGCGCGAAGCCGGTGACGTTCGCGCCCACCTCGACGACCTCGCCCACGAACTCGTGGCCGATCACGAGCGGGACCGGGATCGTCCGCTGCGCCCACGCGTCCCAGCGGTGGATGTGGACGTCGGTGCCGCAGATCCCCGTCGTGCCGACCCTGATGAGCACGTCGTTGATCCCGATCTCGGGCTCGGGGACGTCCTCGAGCCAGACCCCAGGCTCGGCGCGGCTCTTGACGAGCGCCTTCACGGCGGCGAATCCTATGCCGCTCAGGTGCGCTGGAAGTAGCTGTCCGTCCCGTCGATCCAGTCCTGGCGCGGCGGGGTGAAGATGTCGACGTCGACGGTTCGCTCGAGCGCCTCCGCCTTGTGCGGCAGCCAGGACGGGATGTGGAGCACCTCGCCCGCGTGCACGTCGATCACCTCGGACTGGTCTTCGCCGAGCCAGAAGCGCAGCGTTCCCTCGAGGATGTACGTGAGCTGCTCGTTCTCGTGCTCGTGGTACGGGACGACGCTGCCCGGCTCGAGGTAGAGCTGCGCCAGCATCACCCGCTCCGTCGCGATGAACCGCCGGTGGAGGTCGGGTCGAAGCTCGGTCTTCGGCATGTCCTCCCACCGGTGCAGGGTCACTCCGTCGCTCGCCACCTGATCTCCTCTCGCTCGGTCACGCGCGATCGTCTCACAGTGCGTCGCACCCGCGCCGTCTCGTCGCCTCGGCAGGCGCCGTGTGAGTGAGTGAGTGGGCGGTGCAGGACTCGAACCTGCGGCCACCTGCGTGTAAGGCAGGCGCTCTACCAGCTGAGCTAACCGCCCGGGCGGCCACGGATGGTAGCTCCGGCCGCGGGTATCCTCGCTCGGCCGCCCCCATCGACTAGCGGCCCAGGTCGCCACCCTTTCAAGGTGGTAGCGCGGGTTCGAATCCCGCTGGGGGCATCCGTCGGCAGCTGGTCAGCCCCACCCTGCGGCTTTGCCGCACGCGGCTCAGTGGAGGACCCGATGTCTCGCGCCGGGTGGCAGACCATACTGGTCGGTGTCTCCACGAGATGGATGACGAGCGCTGCGCCGACGCGGGCGCGAGAGAAGGAGCCGCAATGTCCATCGTCCCGGCATCGGCGCACCCCGGTGGGCAGCATCGCCCCCGGCAAGTCCTCGTCGCGGCCCTCGCCTTTCTGCTCGGCGGGTTGACGGTCGTGATGCTGTATCACTTCGACGTGCTCGGAGGAACGTCCGACTCGGCCCGCTCGGCGACCGAGGGATCGGGCGTCGCCGCGACGCAGGCCCGTGAGGTCGCGGCGTTCCAGAGCGTCGACCTCGCAGGGAGCAACAACGTCGTGATCCGCGTCGGCGAGAAGCAATCGGTCGTCGTGAAGGCCGACGACAACCTCCTCGACCGCGTCACGACCGAGGTGCAGTCGGGCACCCTGGTCATCGCGAACACTCCGGGCAGCTTCACGACGAAGAGCCCGATGCGCGTGGAAATCGACGTTCCGGCGCTCGACGCGCTGACGCTCTCGGGCAGCGGCAACATCGTCGTCACCGGCGTCGATGCGAAGCGCCTCGCGGTGCACCTCCCCGGTAGCGGCACGCTCACGGGCGACGGAGCGGCGACGCGCCTCGACGTCACCGTCGGCGGCTCTGGAATGGTGCAGTTCACCCGGCTCGTTGCGTCCGACGTGCGGGCGGACGTGAGCGGCTCGGGAAGCATCTTCGTGACCGCGACGAAGAGCCTCGACGCCTCCGTGTCGGGGTCCGGCGCGATCCTCTATGCAGGCAGTCCGCCGAACGTCACCAGCAACATCACCGGCTCCGGCGCGATCACCGGAGGCTGAGGAGCGGCTCGCCTCACGCTCTGACGAGAACGGTGTTTCCCGACGGGTCGGTCGCGCTGACACCGCCGTCCACTCGATCGACAGACGCCACACGCCCCAGGCGCTGCGCGGCCTCGTCGACCGCGCCGTCGTCCGGCAGCACGACCTCGAACCGCACGAGCCCCCGCGCACCGAGAGGCGGCGACGGCGCCCCAATGCCCGCCCAGGTGTTCAACCCGACGTGGTGGTGGTAGCCGCCCGCCGAGGTGAACAGCGCACCCGGGTAGCCGCGAGCGGTGACGTCGAGACCGAGGGCGTCGACCCAGAAGGCCTCGGCCGCATCGAGGTCGGCGACCTGGAGATGGACGTGTCCGAGGATCGTCCCGGCCGGCATCGAGACGGCCGCCGTCTCTCCACCGGCCTCGCCGAGCAGGTTCTCGAGATCGAGAGGCAGCGTCGCCATCTCGACGGAGTCACCCGCGATCGGCCAATCGTCGCGAGGCCGGTCACGGTAGAGCTCGATGCCGTTCCCCTCCGGGTCGGAGAGGTAGAGCGCCTCCGAGACGAGGTGGTCCGACGCTCCCGAGAGCGGCCAGCCGGAGCCGGCCACCCGGCGCAGCGTGCGTGCCAGGTCGGCCCGGGTCGGCACGAGCAGCGCAAGGTGGAAGAGACCGGTCGACCGCGGAGGGCGCGACGGCGCGTCCGGCCCTGGGACGAGCTCGACGAGCGGCGACCCGTCGACGCCGAGCGAGACGACGTCCCCTCCGCCGTCGAGCGCCTCGAGGCCGATCGTCGTCTCGTAGAAGTCGCGCAGCCGGCCGACGTCGCCCGCCCGCAGGCGGATCGCGCCGAGCCGCGCGTCAGCCGGCAGCCGGCCCATCGGCGGCGTCCAGCTCGAGCGCGCAGGAGTTGATGCAGAACCGCTTGCCGGTCGGTTGCGGCCCGTCGTCGAAGACGTGTCCGAGGTGCCCGCCGCAGGTCGCGCAGACGACCTCCTCGCGCACCATGCCGTGGCTCGTGTCGAGCCGGACCTCGACGGCGTCGAGCTCGGCGGGCTCGACAAAGCTCGGCCACCCCGAGCCGGAGTGGAACTTCGCATCCGCGCGGAACAGCTCGGCGCCGCACCCTGCGCAGCGATAGACGCCGGGCTCCTCGGTGTCGGTGTAGGCGCCTGTAAAGGCCCGCTCCGTCGCCTGCTGCCGCAGCACGGCGTACTGCTCGGGGCTCAGGCGCTCACGCCACTCCGCGTCGGTCAACTCGACCCGGCGCGCCACCTACATCACCACCAGCGACACGGCGACGAACTGCGTCACCGCCGCGGCGACGACGAGCAGGTGGAAGATCTCGTGGAAGCCGAGCGTCCGCGGGAACGGGTTCGGCCACTTCGCGGCGTAGATGACGGCACCGAGCGTGTAGAGCCCGCCGCCGACCATGACCAGCACCGCGCCGGGAATCCCGATGCCCGAGAACATCTGGGGCACGGCGAGGATGCCGACCCAACCGACGGCGAGATACGCGATCGCGGTCAACCAGCGCGGTGAGTCGATCCACACGAGCTCGAGCGCGAGACCGAGCGCGGCACCCGCCCACACCATCACCAGGACGAGCCACTGCGTCGTCCCCGAGAAGCAGAGGATTGCAAACGGCGTGTACGTGCCCGCGATGAAGACGAAGATCATGGAGTGATCGAGGCGCCGCGCCCACAGCCGGCGCGCGGTGGTCTTCCACGGGAAGCGGTGGTAGAGCGCGCTCGCCCCGAACATCGCCGCGAGCGCGGCCGCGTAGACCCAGGACGAGACGTTCTCGCGCGGTCCGTCCGCGAACACCACGAGCACGACGCCTGCGGCGATCGCGGCGACGAACGCCCACTGGTGGAAGACGCCCCGCAGCCGGGGCGTGAGCTCGGTGTCGATCACGGGGACATTGTCGCACGCGCCGCTTCCGTAGGATCGACGGCGTGTTCGACCACGCGGAACGGCGTCGGAGGCTCTCGGAGGTCATGCGGGAGGAGGGTGTCGACGTGCTCTTCGTCGGCCTCTCGTCCGACCTCGAGTACCTGTCGGGCGTCGAGCGTGGGATTCCGTTCTTCGGGCAAAGCTCCTACCCGCACGGCTGGGTCGCGGGTGGCTTCTTCCGCCCGGACGCGGAGCCGGTGTTCGTGCTCCCCCGTATGGTCGTCGTGTTCGACCTGCCGGTGCGTCCCGAAGGCGAGATCGTCGTGGTCGACGAGACCGACGACGGGCGGGCGGTCTTCGAGCGCGTCGCGAACGGCCTCGGCGCGGTCGCGTCGGTTGCAGTCGGCGACCGGGTGTGGGCCGAGACGACCATCGAGCTCGGCCGCATCTTCGGGCTCGAGCGGCTGCGGACCGGCGCAGCGCTGGTCAACCGCCTCCGCCGTGTGAAGACGGACGCCGAGCTCGACACGATGGCCCGGGCGTGCCGGACGGTCGAAGCCGCGATGGCGGCGGTCACGCCGCTCGTCCAACCGGGCGTGACGATGGCCGAGCTGCGCGAGGCGGTGGAAGCCGAGCTGCGGGAGGCGGGGTCGCTGACGCCGTCCTTCGCGACCCACATCTTCACGGGGATGGATCCCGACAGCCTCGACACCGGCACTGCGACTGCGCGCACGCCGCTGCCGGACGGCACCGCAGTCCTCTTCGACTTCGGCGGCGTCGTCGACGGCTACTGCTCGGACTTCGGGCGTACCGTCGTCGCCGGCGAGCCGCCGTCCGGCTTCCTCGTGGCGCACGAGGCGATGCTCGCCGCCTTCGAGGCCGGGCGCGCCGCATGCCGCCCCGGCGCGCTCGCGCGCGAGGTGAACGCCGCCTGCCGTGCGCCGATCGAGGCGGCGGGCCTGGGCGAGCACTTCCGCCACCGCATGGGGCACGGCATCGGGCTCGACGTGCACGAGCGGCCGTTCCTCTCACCGGAGGACGAGACGCCTCTCGAGGCGGGTATGACCTTCACCGACGAGCCCTCGATCGTCGTGCCCGGCTCGTTCGGGATGCGGATCGAGAACGTCGTCGTCTGTGCCGACGGGGGCGCCCGAGTCCTGAACGACTACCCGAACAAGCTCGCCGTCAACGGCTGACGCGACTCGAGTGGGCCGTGCTGGGCTCGAACCAGCGACCTTGGGATTAAAAGTCCCCTGCTCTACCAGCTGAGCTAACGGCCCTCGCCACGGAGTGTAGGACGGGCGTGGCCTCGGGCTCGCCCGACCGCGGCTCAGTGCGCGACGGCACCGATGAGGGCCGGCGTCACGCGTTCCTCGACATACGCGCAGCGGCGATCGTCGCCCGGGATGGGCGAGCGGCCGACGCGGAGGACGAGGTACTCGCCGACCTCGGCGATGTCGATCGTCTCACCCGGCTCGGGCGCCGCCTCGAGGGCGACGAGCCGGTAGCCGTCGGTCGTCGGCGCGAACGCGACGCAGGCCGTGCGCGGATCGGGCTCGGGTGCGGTCACGTCGGCGTACCCGACTTCCGCGAGGAGCGCCTCGTGGAGCTCGGTCAGGATGACCTCGGTCGGCTGCGGCTCCTCCACGTGCTCCACCTCTGCCTCGACCGGCTGCGGCTCCTCCACGTGCTCCACCTGTGCCTCGACCGGCTGCGGCTCCTCCACGTGCTCCACCTGTGCCTCGAGCAGCTGCGGCTCCTCCACGTGCTCCACCTGTGCCTCGACCGGCTGCGGCTCCTCCACGTGCTCCACCTGTGCCTCGACCGGCTGCGGCTCCTCCACGTGCTCCACCTGTGCCTCGACCGGCTGTGGCTCCTCCTCGGCTCCACCTGTGCCTCGACCGGCTGTGGCTCCTCCTCGGCTCCACCTGTGCCTCGACCGGCTGTGGCTCCTCCTCGGGCTCCGCGTGTGCCGGGACCGGCTCGAGCGCTTCACTCGCTGCGGCTGGCTCCTCCTCGACCGGTGTCTCGGGCTCGACCGTCGGCGGATCGGGCTCGACCTGCGCCTTCCCCCATTCGATCGGAGCGGCGAGCCCGATGACGTTCGTCGCGGGCTGCCCGTCCTCCGTGTCGTCGCGGGCGTGCAGGTGATGCACGGTCGCCTCCGGCTGCCCGTTCTCGACTGCTTCCTCTGCGCCGGGGTCGCCCAGCACCGCCATCTGCTCGGCCAGCGCGCCGGCGAGCTCGAACTTGCTGATCACGCCCTGAGCGACGAGCGCCTCTCCGAGCCGCTCGCCCGTCTGGCGCTGGCGGACGAGCGCCTCGTCGAGCTCCTCCTGGGTGACGAAGCCGCGCTCGACGAAGATGTCCCCGAGACGGCGCCAGCTGGCGGTGTCCTCCGGCCCGGCGGACCCACCGAGCTTGGCCCACTGCTCCGCAACGACGCTCGCGAGCTCCTTGCGCGAGACGCCGAATCGCTCGACGAGGAGCTGGCCGAGCTGCTGACCCGTCTCGCGCTGGATCTCGAGGGCGACGCGGATCTGGCTTTCGGAGACGAGGCCGCGCTCGACGAAGAGCGCGCCGATGAGTCGTGACGGAAGGGACTGCGGAGCGGGCATGACCCTTGTATCGGCAGTCCCTCGAACGAGCTATAGCCCTGCCGCGCCCGGATCAGATGCCCGCGTCGCCCGCCTGCACGATCCCGTGCTCGTAGGCGAACACCACGGCCTGGACGCGGTCTCGCACCCGGAGCTTCTGGAGGATCCGCGCGACGTGCGTCTTGACGGTCGTCTCGCTGACGAACGCCTCGGCGGCGATCTCTGCGTTGGAAAGCCCGCGCGCGATGAGCCTCAGGATCTCGAGCTCCCGTGCGGTGAGGTCGTCGAGACCGGGTGCGGGTGGTCGAGCGGAGGCCGGCGGCCGCCGCACGAACTCGGCGATCACGCGACGCGTCACGACGGGCGAGAGCAGCGCGTCCCCGCCCGCGACGACGTGGATCGCCTCGACGAGCTGCTCCGGCGGCGTGTCCTTGAGCAGGAAGCCGCTCGCGCCGGCGCGCAGTGCCTCGTAGACGTACTCGTCGAGGTCGAACGTCGTCAGGATCAGGATCCGCGGGCCTTGCTCCTTCCCCTCCAGCAGCCGGCGGGTCGCTTCGAGCCCGTCGACGTTCGGCATGCGGACGTCCATCAGGATCACGTCCGGCTCGGTCTCCCGGGCGGCCAGGACCGCCGTGAGCCCGTCGGCCGCCTCGCCGACGACCTCGATCTCGGGCTCCGACTCGAGGATCATGCGGAAGCCGGCCCGGACGAGCGACTGGTCGTCGACGATGAGGACTTTCGTCGTCACGCGCGCCCGCGGTGGGGTAGGTGGGCGGTCACCACGAACCCGCCGCCGGCGCGCGGGCCCGACTCGATCGTGCCTCCGACGAGCGCCACGCGTTCGCGAAGCCCGATCAGACCGTGGCCCGTGCCGTCGCCGGCGGCCTCGGAGCTTCCGTCGTTGGCGATCTCGACCTCGATCTCGTCCTCGCGCCAGCGGACGGTGACCCATGCCCGCGCCGGGCCCGCGTACTTGAGCGCGTTCGTGAGCGCCTCCTGGATCACGCGGTACGCCGCAAGGTCGACACCCGGTGCGAGCTCCCTGGGCTCCCCCTCGACGGCGAGCTCGGTCGGGAGGCCGGCTTCGCGGATGGTCCCGACGAGCACGTCCACGGCGCGCATCGACGGCTGGGGGGAGAAGTCGGGCACCGTCCCCTGCCGGCGCAGGAGCCCGACCAAACGCCGCATCTCGGTCAGCGCCTCACGGCCGGTGGACTCGATCGCCTCCAGCGCAAGCCGCTCGCGCTCCTGCCCGGGCTGCAGGAGCCTCCGGACGGCGCCCGCCTGCACCGTCATCACGGAGACGGAGTGCGCGATCACGTCGTGGAGTTCCCGCGCGATGCGCGCCCGCTCCTCGGCGACGGCGCGCTGCGCCGCCGCGGTTCGAGCCGCCTCGAGCTTGACCTGGAGCTCGTCACGGCCGCGCTGCTGCGCGCTGCCGGTGTCGCTCGGCGCGAGGTGTCTGCCTCCTTCCATCCGAGGGACGGTACCCACCCGTCACGGGCTGGGCGTCGTCCGCGAGGACGATCTGCCCGTCGTTCAGACGGCGCCCGCGTAGGTCGCGAGCGCGTCGAGAACGGCCCGCAGCCGGTCGCCGTCGTCGGTCAGCCGGTACTCGACGCGCGGCGGCCGAGCGTCGATCACGCGGCGTTCGAGCAGGCCCGCCGCCTCGAGCTCGACCAGCCGCTGTGCGAGGGTGCGGGGCGGGATCTCGCCGACCGCCTGCTTGAGTTCGTTGAAGCGGCTCGCCCCCTCCGCCGAGGCCCAGAGGATCGATACGGTCCAGCGTCCCTCGAGGAGGACCGCCGCGCGGCGGACCTCCTCGGGAACGGGACTGCACTGGCGACAACGCGTCATGCCGCGACGTGTGGGCGCGAGGAAGCGGTCGGCTCGAGCGCGATGCCGATCACCTCGTCGAGCGACATCACCGGGTGGAATCGAAGCTCCTCGCGAACGTGCTCGGGCACGTCCTGGAGGTCGGCGCGGTTGCGCTCCGGGATCACGAGGTCCGTGAGGCCCGCGGCGTGCGCGGCGAGGACCTTCTGCTTGAGGCCGCCGATCGGAAGGACGCGGCCCTGCAGCGTGAGCTCCCCCGTCATCCCGACCGTGTGCTTCACGGGACGGCCCGTGAGCAGGGACGCGAGCGCGGTGGCCATCGTGATGCCGGCGCTCGGCCCGTCCTTCGGGATCGCGCCCGCCGGAACGTGCACGTGGAACTTCCGCTCGAACGCCTCCTGCTCGACCCCGAGCCGCTCGGCCTGGGAGCGCACGGAGGAGAGGGCGATCTGCGCCGACTCCTTCATGACGTCGCCGAGCTGGCCCGTCAGGACGAGGCCTTCGCCCGGCACCGCCGTCGCCTCGACGAAGAGGACGTCGCCACCGGTCGCGTTGACCGCGAGGCCGGTCGCCACGCCCGGCACCGCCGTCCGCTCGGCCGCCTCGCGGAAGAACTTCTGGCGCCCGAGCGCGTCGCGCACGGCGTCGACATCGAGCTCGACCGGCGCCTCGGCCTCCTTGGTGACGATCTTCGTCGCCGTCTTGCGCAGGATCGAGCCGAGCTCGCGCTCCAGCTGGCGAACGCCCGCCTCGCGCGTGTACTCGGAGATCACGACCTCGAGCACGTCGTCCGCGATGGAGACCTCGTCCTCCTTCAGCCCGGCCCGCTCGCGCTGCCGCGGCCAGAGGTAGCCGCGCGCGATCGCAACCTTCTCGTCGGTCGTGTAGCCGTCGAAGCGGATGACCTCCATCCGGTCCAGCAGCGGCCCCGGGATCGTCTCGGCCATGTTCGCGGTCGCGATGAAGAAGACCTGGGAGAGGTCGACCTCGACGTCGAGGTAGTGGTCGCGGAAGGTCGAGTTCTGCGCCGGGTCGAGGACCTCGAGCAACGCCGCCGACGGGTCGCCGCGCCAGTCGGCGCCGACCTTGTCGACCTCGTCGAGAAGGATCACCGGGTTCATGGTCTTCGCGTCGCGCAGCGCGCGCACGAGGCGACCCGGGAGCGCGCCGATGTACGTGCGGCGGTGGCCGCGGATCTCGGCCTCGTCTCGGACGCCGCCGAGCGACATGCGCACGAACTCGCGGTTCAGCGCCTTGGCGATCGACTCGCCGATCGACGTCTTGCCGGTGCCGGGAGGCCCGATCAGCGTGAGGATCGCGCCGGCGCGCTTGTCCGGCTCGATCCCGCGCTCCTTGCGGAGCTTGGCGACCGCGATGTACTCGACGATGCGGTCCTTGACGTCCTCGAGCCCCGCGTGGTCGGCGTCGAGGATCTCGCGCGTCCGCTCGGGGTCGAGCACCTCGTCGGAGCGGGTCCCCCACGGGACGGCGAGCAGCCAGTCGAGGTAGCTGCGGATCATCTGCGACTCGGGTGAGCTCTCGCCCATCCGCTCGAAGCGGGCGAGCTCCTTGTCGGCCTGCTCGCGCACGTCCTCGGGCATCCCTGCGTCCTCGATCTTCTGCCGGTACTCCTCGACGACGGATGCATCGTCCTCGCCGAGCTCCTTGCGGATCGAGTCCATCTGCTTGCGGAGCAGGTACTCGCGCTGCTGCTTCTCCATGCCCGCGTTGACGTCCTCACGGATCCGCTGGCGGATCTGCATGGTCGAGAGCCGCTCGCGCTGAAACGAGAGGGCGAGCTCGAGCCGCTCCGTGACGTCCACGGCCTCGAGGAGCTGCACCTTCTGCGCGAGGCTCAGGTCGGGGGAGTAGCCCGATGTATCGGCGAGCGGGCCCGCGCCGGTGATCGAGCGGACGAACGACTGGATGCGCCCGTCGTCCCCGCGCAGCTCGAGGATCTCCTCGACGACCGCGCGGTACTCGGTCTCGAGCTCGCGCGTCCGCTCGTCGGTCGGGATGCCGTCCTTCCGCTCCTCGACCTCGACGAGCAGGCGCCCCTGCGAATCGGTCTCCGCCGCTCCCGCGATGCCGCGGTGCAGCCCCTCGATCGCAACCGCGGTGGCGCCGCCCGGCAGCCGGACGCGGTCGGTCACGCGGGCGACGGTGCCGACCGCGGCGTACTCGCCCTCGTGCTTCGGCACGAGCAGCACGCGGTCCTCGTCGCCGACCTCGACGGTCAGCGTCACGTTCATGTGGGGGAAGACGACGATGTCGTCGAGAGGGACGAGCAGCAGCTTTGTCACGGTCGGTTCACACTCCTCGGCAGTAGTAGATATAGAAAAGATACCTACTACCCCGCGCGCGGCGGCGCAATCCTGATCCGCCTCGTACCGAAACCTCACAAACCCTTCGCAAGCTCACGCTCGAATACGAGGGAGGCAAGTCCGCGATCCCCAACCGCCTCCCGTGGGATCTCGGACGGGACGGTCGCGCACTCCGAGGGCGCAGACCGATCCGCAGCGAGGGCGCCGACCGGCGCCCTCGCGCCTCGTCGCAGCCGCGGGCTCAGCCGCGGAAACGTCGGAGCGCTGCCTGGGCGACCCGGCCCGCGAGCGCGTCCGACCGCCTGCCTGTGCCCGCGCGGTCGTAGGTCATGACGGCGGCCACGAAGATGCCGCCCCGCCAGACGACGAGGCCTGCGTCATGCCGGGCGGGATCGATCCAGCCGGCCTTGTGCAGGACGATCGTCCCGGGCCTGCGCCCGACGAAGCGGTCGAGCTTGCCCCGGTCGCGCACATGGGCGAGGACGTACAGGAGGTAACGCGCCTCGGCGGGGCTGACGCCCGAGTGCGGACCGGCGAGCGGGCCGAGCCCGCCCCCCGCGAGCCAGATCGAACGGAACAGGAGCGCGAGGTCCTCGGCGGTGGTCGCTTTGCCGACGCCCCACGCCGGCTGGTCGACGACGCCGACGGGCACGCCCCGGGAGGCGATTCCCCGGGACGGGTCGAGCGACGTCCCGAGGACGTAGCCGCCGTACATCAGGGTTCGCTGCAACCCGATGGAGCGCATGACGCCGTCGACGAGGTGCCCGCCGCCGCTCGTCGAGCCGCCGAGCGAGACGAGCAGCCGGTTTGCCGACTCGTTCTCCGACGCGTCGAGCATCCGGCGTAGGAGGCCGTCGACGGAGCTTCCGGGCCGAGGCGGGCCGTCGATCCGGGAGAGCACGGTGACCGCGATCGCGAGCTTGAGCGTCGAAGCTGCCGGAAACGTCGCGCGTGCGTTCCACGCGGCGGCCGCGCCCGTGCCGAGATTCTCGACGTACGCGGCGGCCGAGCCCGGGAAGCCGCCTGCGAGGCGACGAACGTCCCATTGGAGCGCGGGATCGAGTCGCAGCAGGCGAACGTGCGGTCGAGCGGCGCGCGGGAGCCCGTAGACGTTCCGCACGGTGCGCCCGGCGCGGCGCCCTGCTGCGTCGACCGTCTCGACGCGCACGCTCACCTCCCGCGGCGGGAGGTCGAGCTCGAGCCGAAAGTCCCGGCCGGTGAGGCGCAGCTTGCGCGCGATCGTGCCGTCGACCCGGACGATCACGCGCCGCGCGCCTCGTGCGGCATGTCCCTCGACGACGCCGTACGACACCTGGAACGCAGCCGGCCGCTCGATCGCGGGCGGCGCAGGTGCGGGTGCCCGAGGAGGGGCGTCGATCACGGTCGAACCGTAGCCTTGACCGCGCCGTGCCGATACTCGCCCACCTGGATCTCGACGCGTTCTTCGCGGCGGTGGAGGAGCTCGAGGATCCGTCGTTGCGGACGCGGCCGCTCGTCGTCGGGGGCGACCCGCACGGCCGGGGGGTCGTCGCCACCGCGAACTACGTCGCTCGGCGGTTCGGCATCCGCTCCGCGATGAGCTCGGCGGAGGCGCTCCGCCGCTGCCCGGAGGTCGTCTTCCTGCGACCGCGCCACACGCTCTACCGCCAGTACTCGCAGGCGGTCTGGGCATGCGTGGAGGAGGTCGTGCCGCGCGTCGAGCGGACCGGGATCGACGAGGGGTACCTCGACCTCGGCAGCGTGCTCGAATCGTTCGCGGGCGCGCGGCGCCTCGCCGGCGCGGTGCAGGTCGCGGTCCGCGGTTCCACGTCGCTCTCCTGCTCGCTCGGCGTCTCGACGTCGAAGGTCGTCTGCAAGATCGCGTCCGACCGCCGCAAGCCGGGCGGCATCACGGTCGTCCCGCCGGGCCGGGAGGCCGCGTTCCTCGCTCCCCTGGCGACCCGGATTCTCCCCGGAGTCGGGCCGCGCGCGGACGAGCGCCTCGCGGCCGCGGGCATCGCGACGCTCGGCGGCCTCGCATCGCTCTCGGACGCCGAGCTTCGCGCCGTCCTCCCCGGCCAGGTCGGCCGGCTCCTCCGGGACCGCGCACGAGGAGTCGACCCGCGTGACCTCGAGCTCGACGCGGAGCGGGTCTCGATCTCGACCGAGGAGACGTTCGAGCGTGACCTCACAGAGCGGCATGCGCTCCACGCCGAGCTACGACGGATGGCGGAGGACGTGGCGGCCCATCTCCGGCGGGACGGGCTCTCCGCGCGGACGGTCACCACGAAGCTTCGCTACAGCGACTTCTCGATCCGCTCGCGCTCGACGACCCTCCCGACGCCGATCGACGAGCCCGAGCGGATCGGCGAGCTGGCATGCGGCCTCCTCGATCGTGGCCTTCGCGACCGGCCGGGAGCGCTGCGGCTGGTCGGCGTCGGCGTCTCCGGTCTCACCGGCGCCCGCCAGCTGTCGCTCGACGAGCTGTGAGGAGCGCAGGAGATGCGAGGACGCGCAGGAGACAGGCGCGCAGAAGCGGCCGCGTGAGGCACGTCGGGCCGCCGTCGCCCTTCCGCGAGATCTCGTCGCCGCGATAGGTGACGACGTCGACGCCGGCGCGCTCCATCCGGCGGCGGGTCTCGTCGTTTCCCTCGAGTGCGAGCGCGCGGCGGGGTCCGAGCGCGAGGACGTTCGGGCCCTGGGTCTCGAACTCCTCGTCCGGCACCTCGACCACGCCGATCCCGCGCTCGGCGAGCAGCCACATCAGGCGCGTCGGGGCGATGCGCGGGTAGACGAGCGCCAGGTCGCGATCGAGCGGCGAGATGAACGACATCAGGTGCATCACCTCGCCGGCCCCGTTCCAGTGCGGAAGGTCGAACGAGATCACCTCGACGCCGGGGAACGCCGTCCGTAGCGCCTCGACCGCAGCCGGGTTCGTGCGGTAGCCGATCCCGACGAGCAGCGTCCCGTCGTCCAGCCAGACCGTGTCCCCGCCCTCGACGGTGGCCGGCAGGTCGACGCGGCCCACGACGGGGATCCCGGCCGCCTCGAACGCCGCGACGGTCGCCTCGGGCTCGTTCCGCCTGCCCTCCTTGCCGGGCGCGAGCAGCACCGCGCCGTCGCGGCCGACGAGGGTCGGGTCGTAGGTGTAGATCGCATCGGGGTTGCCGGGGTCGTGCTCGGAGACGACGACCTCGGCGCCCGCATCCGCGAGGTGCGAGCAGAACGCCTCGTGCTCCGCCTGCGCCGCGGCGACGTCCGGGGCGGCCCGCCAGCCGTAGGCCTCCCACGCGGCGGCGTCCTCGGCGAGCGGCCGGCGCACCAGCACGCGCCGGAGCTCACCCCACATCGACGCGCTGCCGTAGCCGTCCACGGCGCGGGAGGCTACCCGACGGCGTTCGCCGGCCTGCGCCGCTCGAGCAGGACAGCGCGCAGCGCGTCGACGCAGAGCATTCCCATCGCGACGCGCGTCGCGCGCGTGGCGCTGCCGAGGTGCGGCGTCATGACGACGTTTTCCAGCGAGAGCAGGCCCTCCTCGACCTCCGGCTCCCGCTCGAACACGTCGAGCGCCGCACCGGCGATCGCCCCGTCGCGGAGCGCGTCGACGAGCGCCCGCTCGTCGACGACCGGGCCGCGGGCGACGTTGACGAGGACCGCCGAGGGCCGCATCGCCGCTAGGGCACGCGCATCGATGAGATGGCGGGTCGCGTCGGTGAGCGGGACATGGAGGCTCACGACGTCGGCGCTCCGCGAGCAGGCCGGGCAGGTCGGCGTCCCGCCCCGCGAACGACGGGCGCGCGCCGAACGCCTCCGCCAGGCGCGCGGTCTCGCGCCCGATCCGGCCCGGCCCGACGACCAGCAACTCCTTCCCGTCGAGGCTCGCGCCGAGCATGAACTCGAGCGAGAACTCCCACTCCGAGCGGCGCCGGATGAAGCGATCGCCCTCGGTTATCCGACGGAGCAGGGAGACCATGAGACCGACCGCGAGCTCCGCCGTCGCGCGCGTGAGCACGTCCGGCGTGTTCGTCACGAGCACGTCGCGCGCGGCGGCGGCCGGGAGATCGATGTTGTTGACGCCGACCGCGTAGTTGGCGACCACGCGGAGCTGCGGCCCTGCGCGCTCGAGGTAGGCATCGTCGATGCGTGCCGTGAGCGCGACGAGGATGCCGTCGGCCCCCTCGGGCGAGTCGACGAGCTCGAAGTCCGGCTCGAGCGCAGCGGCGACCTCGTGCGGCACGGGCGCGGTGAGATGCACGCGCGGGCGCGCGACAGGCTCGGGCACGCCTACGTCTCGAGGACGCGGGGCCGATGGCCGGCGGAGTACACGTCCTTCCGGAGGATGAGGCCGTTCTCGAACGGGAACACGTCGATGCCGTCCCATTCGAGGCGCCTGCCGTCCGCGTGCGTCGCCGTCGCCGTCCACTCGCTGACGACGAGACCGTCTCGGACGTACAGCCGGCGGCCGCGTAACCGGAGGTCCGGCCAGTTGGCGAAGATCTCGCCGATGTGCTGCCGAACGTCGGGGCCCTCGGCGCGCTCGCCCGCAGTGTGGTTCTCGAAGACCATCCCGGGAGCGTGGAGTTCGACGATGGCGTCGAGGTCGTGCGCGTTCCACGCCTCGTTGTACCGCTCGATCACCCGCTCCAGCTCGGCGGCGGAATTGGCTTCGCTCACTGCTCGAGTATGTCAACCTCGGGCTCGCTCAGTCGCTGCACGAGCACGCCGCCCGCGAGCAGCAGGCCGCCGACCGCGACGAACGAGGCGGCGCGCGCGACCGAGCTCAGCTCCGAGAGGTCGAAGAGGAAGATCTTGGCGAGGGTCAGGCCGAACAGCGCGAGGCCTGCGTACCGGAGCCGGGACGAGCGGCGGGCCACGCCCAGCACGAGGAGGGTCAGGCCGGTGAGTCCCCAGACGGCGCTCAAGACGGTGTGGCCGCGCTCGAAGTCGGTCTCGAGCGATGCGCCGGAGATGCGGATCGCGAGCTCGAGGACGACCAGCGAGGCGGCGTAGAGCGCGAGGCCGGCGGCGCCGGCGAGGATCCAGCCACGGTTGTTCCACGCGGTGAGGCCGAGCACGGCGGTCGCGGCTGCGACCGCGACGAGCGCGACCACGCCCGCGGCGGGATTCGAGTTGGCGGTCAGGAGATGCTCCGGCGGCGTCAGGCCGCCGACGACGCCGAGGGCGTCCGCCGCGAGGAGCGAGGCGGCGGCGATCCAGAGACGCGGCTCGCGCAACCGCTGTGCAACGACCGCCGCCGCGGCCGCGGTCACCGCGACCGCGACGGCGAGCAGGGAGCCCCCGTCGGTGAGCGCGAGCTCGGCGGCGAGGAGAGCCACGAGGCCGAGGCTCCACAGCGTCGTCGCGAGATTCCGGAGACGGGGCTCGCGGAAGGCCCAGCCCGCCACGGCCAGGCAGACGAGAGCTACCAGGCTGGTCCCGAGCGCCCACCAGAGACGCGACGCGAGCTCGTGATTGTCGGGCGCGAGGACGTCGATCGCGACAAACGAGGCGACGAAGGCGACGACTGCGGCGGCTCCCGACGCGAGGCCGAGCCTCCTCGGCGTCTCCCAGCGGACGCGAAGCAGCACGCCCGCCGCGAACAGCCCCGCCGCGCCGACGAGCAGCGACGTCCCGCCCCACCCGTTTGCCAGCTCGTCGACGTCGTACCAGCCCGCCTCGGCGACGACGACGAGCGAGGCGACGAGCGAGGCGGCGGCGAGCCCTTTCGCCTGCCGCCGCGGAGCGACCACGGTGCCCGTCAAGGCGACGACCGCGGCGACGGCGCTCAGCGCCACATGGCCGGCATCGGCGTCGAGCGAGACGACGAAGACGCCGAACGCGACTACGCCGAGCGCGGCGGCGCCAGCCAGCAATCCCTCGACGACGCGGGCACGGCGCTCGAGCAACGCCGCGCGAAAGGAGGCGAGGACTGCGAGCACACCGACCTCGCCCGTCTCCCGATACGTCTGCGGTGCGAGCAGGCCCGCGGCGGTTGCGGCGGCGGCGACTGCGAGCGTCGGAATGGCGGTCGACGCGTCGACGGACGTCTGGAACAGCTCGCCGACCGGCTCCGTGACCGCGAGCAGGTGGCCCGTCGCGAGCCCGAGGTACCCGAGCGCCGCGAGTTGCAGGCGCGCGTCCCGGAACCGGTACGCGAGGAGCGAGAGCATCGCCGACTCGGCCGCCCAGGCGAGTGTCAGCCCGTCCCCGGAGACGAGGTTCCCGACGGCGACGGCCCCGAGCGCCAGTGCGGCCGCGCCGAGGACGAGGGCGAGATCGGGCTGCGCCCTGCGCAGCACGAGCCATGCGACCCCCAGCGTCAGCGCGGCGACCGCCAGTCCGACACCGCGATCGGTGCCGGCGGCCAGGAGAGCCTGGCTCGAGAGAAGGACGAAGCCGACGTCCGCGAGGACGATGGGTCCGGCCAGCCGCGACAGGGCTCGCTCGCGCCCGGTCACCTGCCACGCGCAGGCGGCGGTGAGCGTCACAAGGGCCAGAGCGGCGACGACGGCGAGCGTCGCCGCGTCGGCGGCAGGCGCCTCCGCCGCGACGAGCCAGGCAGCCTGTGCGCCGACGACGGCGAGCACGACGGCCAGCAGGAGCTCCCAGCGGCGCGAGACGGCGACGACGGCCGTCGCGGCGAGGACGACGACGCCGAACGCGACGGCCGGCGCCCCGATCCCGCTGTCGAGCGCCTCGAGAGCGGGGGCCAGCGCAGCTCCGACGAGACCGAGCGTTGCGACGAGCTCCGAGCCCCAGGCGAGCGACACGGCGACGGCGAGCCCGGCGATCGCCGCGGCGATCGCGAGCGCGGCCGCATCGGGCACGAGGTGGTACAGCGCCGCGGCCGCCGCCAGCGTCGCGTAACCGCCGGCGATGCCCGCCCCGACGGCCGCGAGGCCCGCTGCGACCTGGCCGTACCTTCGGTGGAGGAGGACGCCTGCCGCAAAGACGAGCGTCGAGAGGAGGGCGCCCGCGGCAACGCGCTCCTCCGGGCCGATCCAGCCGCGCTCCGCCGCGAGCACGAAGAGCAGCGTGATCCCCAGTGCCGTGACCGCGCCGCCGGCGACCGCGAGCCCACGCGCACCGAGGAGGTCGAAGCGGGCGAGCAGCTCGCCGAGGTCGACGCTCGGGAGCGACCGGCGCGGCGGCACGACCGCAGGCGGGGGCGGAAGGAAAGCGGGCACCGGCTCGGGCTCGTCGACGACCTGCGTGACGACCGGCGCGGCCGCCACTTCGGCCTGGGGCTCGGCCACCGCGTACGCCTCCCGTCTCAGGGCCTCGAGCTCGCGCTGCATGCGGCGGAGATCGAGCTCGAAGCGATCCATGCGTTCGGCCAACGTCGACATCGTCTAGCCCTCCTCTGTGACCCGTGCCCGGAGCTCAACGCGGAGCTCGCACTCGAGCGCGTCCGCGATGCGGAGCAGCGTGTCGATCCTCGGCGGACGCCCTCCACTCTCGAGACGCGCGATCGCCGACTGCGTGGTGTCGCACAGCGACGCGAGCTCCGCCTGCGACAGCCCGAGCTCGCGACGGCGCTCCGCGACCTGCGACGCGATGGAGGCGAAGAGCCAGCCCTCGTCGGCGCCCGCGAGGTGTCGGCGAAGCCGTTCCACCGGCGCTTCCCCGCTCCGCTTCGATCGCATGTTTGCTATATAGCGCGTTTGCGATACTTCGTCAAGAGCCGCGCTCGACGGCGGAGTCAGGCGAGCAGTGCGCGGTTCCGGGCGAGCGCCGCGAGCAGGATGTCGACGTCCTCCTCGACGTTGTAGAGGTGCAGCGCGACCCGGAGCTTGTCCTCCCGGGAGGAGACGACGATACGGTCGGCGGCGAGCGCCTCGACGAGCTCGCCGACGTCACGCGCGCGGACGCACACGAGCGGCCCTCTCCGACGCGGGTCGCGCGGCGTGACCACCGTCGCCCCCAGCGCGTCGAGGCCGTCGAGCAGGCGGTCGACGAGCCCCGCGACGTGGGCCTCGATCGCCGGCACGCCCGCCTCCTCGACGAGCGAGATCCCGGCGACCCCCGCGTAGAGCGACGGCACCGGCGGTGTCCCCGCGTCGAAGCGCCGCGCGCTCGCGTGCGGCGAGTAGTCGGCGATCGACATCGCGAAGATGTCCTCGTCCGCGAACCAGCCCGTCTGGGTCGGGACGAGCGCCTCGCGCACCTCAGGCGTGACCCACATGAACCCGAGCCCGGCGGTGCCGAGCAGGTACTTCACCGTTCCGCCGGTCACGACGTCGGCACCGAGCGAGCGGACGTCCAGCTCGACCGCGCCGCATGCCTGGTAGCTGTCGGCCAGCACGATCGCACCGGCGGCGTGCGCCGCCTCGGCGATCGCGGCGACATCGTGGCGGTGGCCAGAGCGGTACGAGAGCGTCGTGCAGCAGACGAGCGCCGTCCGCTCGTCGATCGCCTCGGTGAACCGCTCGGCCGGGATCGACCCATCGGCGTCGGGCAGGACGTGGACGACCTCTGCGCCGCGCAGCTCCTGCGCATGGGCGATCTGGCCGATCGTCGGGAACTCGTACTCGGAGATCACGATCCGGTTGCGCTCGCCGCGGAGGTCGAGCGCCGACACGAGCCCGCTGACGCCCTGGGAGACGGAGGTCGTGACCGCGACGTCGTCGGCCTCGGCGTGGAGCAGGCGCGCGACGGCCGCGCGGAACGCCTCGTTCCGCTCGACCCAGAAGTCCCATTCCGCGCCGTTCTCGTCCCAGCCTGCGAGCCAGCCCTCGACGGCGTCGCGGACGCGGTGCGAGAGGGCGCCCTGCGAGCAGGAGTTGAGGTACGTGGCGCTCTCGAAGATCGGGAACTCGGCGCGGACGGCCGCGCCGACGCGCGTCGACGGAGGCGCCTGGCTCACGCCGCGATCCTACCTCGGGGACGTTGCGGCGGCGGGGTGCCGTCCAGGCGCAGAACGAGTCAGCGCCGGAGCAGCGGGAGGACGCGGTCGCAGATCAGCGCGACGCCCGCCGGTGTCGTCCTGCCCTGCGGCGTTCCGAGCTCGACCCGATCCGCGCCGGCATCCCAGAGCTCCTCGACCCGCGCCGCGACCTCCTCCGGCGTGCCGGCGATGCAGAAGCGGGCGAGCTCGGGCGGAGCCGAGCGGTCGACCGTCGGGTCGAGTCCGGCCACCACCTCGAGATACGGCGCAACTGCCGCCCGTGCACGCTCGCGAGCCCAGGCTCCGTCCTCGTCGACGACGCTGACGGCGCCGAGCACGATCCGCACGTTCTCGTTGCCGAGCCACTCGCGGACGACCGGGACGAGGTCCGGGTTGGCGCTCCCGCCGACCTTGAGCTCGTCGGCGACGGAGCCCGCCCAGGCGGCAGTGGCGCGCCCCCACGTGCCGACGAGGAGCGGCACGACGTCCCGGAACCGCGGGTAGGCCAGCCGCGTCCCGGGCGAGAGACTGAATCGCTCGCCCGTCACCCCGGCCTCGTCCCCCGCGAGGAGTGCCCGCACGATCGCCGCGGCCTCGCGGAGCGCGGCGAGCGGACGCGGTTCGTCGATTCCGAGACGATCCAGCCACGCGCCCTTTGCGAGCCCGAGGTAGGCCCGACCGCGCGAGACCGAGTCGAGCATCGCGATCTGGCCGGCGATCTCGTAGGGATGCAGCGTGAACGGGTTGAGGGCGGCGGGGCCGAGTCGCACCCGCTCGGTCACGCGAGCCATGAGCAAGAGGGGGCCGATCGCCGGCTGGTAGAGCAGGTCGTGGTAGACGGAGAGGACGTCGACTCCCGCCGCGTCGATCCGCCGCGCGATCGCCTCGTAGGCCTGCGGCTCCTGGTCGGTCAGAAGGCCGATCCCGAGCTCGCGCGCTACGTCAGCTCCTCGGTGACCAGAGAGCGCTCCGCGAGGCGCTCGATCCTCATCACGACACGCTCGTCGGGATCGGGGCAGCAGACGAGGCTGTCCCGCTCGAGCCAGTCCTCGTCGGGCAGGCGGCGCATCTTTGCGGGCAGCAGCGGCATCACCGCCTGCAGCGCGTACAGGCAGAAGTGGTGTCCCTCCGGAATCCGGACGCGGCACGACTCGGTCACCTCGAACCAGTCGCCGACCGCAAGGCCGCACACCGAGCGCCCCTCGATCCGCTCGACTGTCACGCGGAGGTCGAAGAGCCTCATCTCCGTCACCGGCCAAGCATAGAGTGCGGTCTCGCAGGCGGGCAGCTGCGACGACGAGTCGTCCGCTTCCGGCATGCGAGGAGCAGCGGTGAGCGACAGGCGAACGACCCACAGCGACGGGACCGCGTTCGAGGAGCGCGCGTCGTACTCCCGCGCGGTGCGGATCGGGCCTCACGTCGCGGTCAGCGGCACCGCCGCGATCGGGCCGGACGGCGTTCTCCATCCCGGCGACACGTACCGACAGACCGCCGCAGCGATCGAGAAGGCGCTGGCGGCGGCCGCGGCGCTGGGCGCCGCGCCGGGCGACGTCATCCGGACGAGGATGTTGCTCGCGCCCGCCGCCGCATGGGAGGACGCGGTGCAGGCCCACGGCGAGGCGTTCGCGGCGATCGCGCCCGCGAACACGACCTACGTCGTCGCGCGCTTCATCCCCGACGTCCTCGTCGAGGTGGAGCTCGACGCGATCGTGCCGGACGCGGGGTAGCACGGCCGCGCGGGGAGGCGGGGAAACCCCCGCCTCCCGTTCGGAGAGCGCTACGAGCCGCGGAACGTGATGGTCTTCAGCGTGACGATCTTGCCGGTGCCCTGGTACTCCCAGATCTCGTACACCGCGGAGCCGATGTCGCCCTTGGCGTCGTAGTCGACCGGGCTGAACGCGCCTTCGTAGTTGACGTCCTTTCCGGCCGCCGCGGCCTTCACGCCCGCCGCGAGGTTCTGGAACGTGACCTTCAGGCCCGGCGGGCCGGAGATCGGCCGCATGAACGTCTTCATCTTCGCCGGCGATGCCGAGCAGCCGCGTACCGCCGCGAGGAACGTGGTCATCGCCGCGTCGAACGCCGTTCCCTCGAACCCGGTGTACGGCTTCGCGCCCTTGACCGACTTCTTCCAGTACGCAGCGAACGCCTTGCCGGCGGGCCCGCCGGCCGCGCTCCCGGCCGATCCGCTCAGGCCCTTCACCGGGTCTCCGATCTTGTCGAGCGTCTCGGCATTCCGGAGGGCCTCGATCCCGAGGGTCTTCGACGCGTTCCACTTCCCGCTCCGGACGAGCGACGGGACGAACTTCTCGAACGTGTCGGGAAAGTCGATCACGACCCACCCCGCCGGGCTCCCGTCGACGAGCTTCGCGGCGTCCGTGTCGAAGTTCGCCTGATCCGGGTTCCACGCCACGGAGGTGCCGATGGTGCCGCCGAGCCGCTTCCACTCGGACACGAACAGCGCCTGCAGGGCCGTGCCGAAGGCGTCGTTGCGTGCCCCGACGTTGAGCTTCGCGCCCTTCCCGAACTTCGTCAGCGCGGCACCTGCGAGCACCTTGCTCTGGAGCGCGTCGGACGGATACGCCCGGAACACGAGCCCCTTGTCCTTGAGGTCGCTGATCTGCGGCGCGCTCGACGTCGGCGAGACGAGGAGGACGTTGTTCGGGATGGTCACGGATTGCGCCATCGGGATCGTCGCGCCCGACGCCATCTCCCCGATGATCACGTTCGCCTTGTTCACCTTGATGAGCTTCGTCGCGGCCTCGACCGACGCGGACGCCTGCGTCTGGCCGTCCTCCGAGCCCACGAGCCGAACCGATGCCCTCGTGAGCCCCGCCTTCTTGAGCGCCGCGTTCTGGAGCACGACCGCCTGCTTCACGGCCCGGTCGAGGTTCCCGCCGTACGCGGCCAGGTCACCGGTGAAGGGCAGCACGTCGCCGATGCGCAGCTGGAAAGCGCAGTTCCGCGGCGCCGCGGATCGGGAGTCGGTGGCGCCGGTGGCCGTCGCCGCGACCGCGGCAAGGACGGCAGCCGCCGCGACCGCGACCTGGATCGACCTCGTGAGCTTCGTCATGCACTCCTCCTTCGGATCACAGCACGCGGGCACGACGGACGCAGGGCATCATCCCCGATCCGGCGCCGTCTTTCTAGGATGCCACTCCGATGGCCGCGTCCCGCTCCTCGGCCGACGTCCTCGTCGTCGGTGCCGGCGTGGTCGGTTTGTCGATCGCCCTGGCACTTCGGACGCGCGGCGCCCAGGTCGTCGTCCTCGAGCGCGCTGGCGTGGCCGAGGGGCAGTCGGGCATCCAGCCGGGCGGCATCCGCCTGCAGTGGGGCACGACGCTCAACTGCCGGCTCGCGATCGAATCGCGCGCCTGGTGGACGACCGCCGGGGAGCGGCTCGACGGGCCCATGACTCTCGCGTTCGACTCCTGCGGGTACCTGTTCGTCGCGCACGGCGAGGCAGTTCTCGAGCGGCTGACCGCCGCGGTTCGCCTCCAGAATGCGGCGGGCGTGCCGTCGCGCGTCGTTTCGCCCGCGGAGGCGGGGAGGCTGGTGCCCGGCCTCCGGACCGAGTCTCTGGTGGGAGCGACGTACTGCGCGGAGGACGGGTACATGGACGAGCCCCGGGCGGCGATCGCCGCGATCGCGCGGCAGCTCGACGTCCGCCGCGCGACGGTCGACGCGGTCGTCCCGGACGGCGGGACCTGGGGGCTCGACACGACGACGGGCCGCTTCACCGCGCCGTCCGTCGTGGTCGCGGCCGGAGCCGACACGCGTGCGCTCGTCGGGCCGCTGGGCGTCGACCTGCCGATCGAGCTCGAGCCCCGACACCTGTTCCTCAGCCCGCCGATCCGCGAGCGTCTGCTCGAGCCGCTCGTCATCGCGCCCGAGCTGCGGTTCGCGGCGAAGCAGCTCCACGACGGCCGGGTCCTGGCGAGCGACCTCGGTGCGACGGGTGACCCGACGACGGAGGCGCCGGAGTGGCGGCGCAACGTCCGCGCCGCCATCTCCGACCTCCTTCCGATCCTCGAGTACGTCGGGCTCGACGTGCTGGTGAGCGGGTCCTACGACGTCACGCCGGATCGGCAACCGATCCTCGGACCGCTGCCAGGTCACGACGGCCTCCATGTCGCGGCAGGGTTCAGTGGTCACGGCTTCATGATCGCCCCGGCCGTCGGGCGGATCGTCGCAGGCGGCGTCGCAGGCGAGCGCGATACGGTGCTCGACATCCTCGACAGCCGACGCTTCCAGGAAGGGCGTACCGTCCCGGAGCCCCAGGTGATCTGAGCGTGTTCACGCAGCTGCTCGTGAACGGCCTCGTCACCGGCTCGGTGTACGCGATCGCCGCCGTCGGCATCTCCCTCGTCTACGGGATCCTCCGACTCGTCAACTTCGCCTACGGCGACATGATGACCTTCGGCGCGTTCGCCGGGTACTTCGCGAACGCGACCCTCGGCCTGCCGATGATCGCGTCGGCGGCGTTCGCGATGGTCGCAGGGGCCGTCCTCTCGGTCGCGCTCGACGTCGTGCTCTGGCGGCCGCTCCGACGGCGCCGTGCGGGGTTCATGGGCCTCTTCCTCGCGTCGATCGGCGTCGCGCTCGTCCTGCGCCAGGCGATCCTCCTCGTCTGGGGGCCGCAACCCCGGGCGTACGACGTCGACCCGTTCAAGGTCTACGTCATCGGCGACGTCCGCCTGTCGCTCGCCCAGGTCGCCACGATCGTCGCCGCGGCCGCCGCGATTCTCGTGATCGGGCTGTTCCTGGCCCGCACCACGACCGGGCGCGTCATGCGCGCCATGTCCGACGACCGCGCGCTCGCGCAGGTCTCGGGCATCGACGTCGACCGCGTCGTGGTCGTGACCTGGATCATCTCGGGCGTCGCCGCCGGTCTCGCCGGGGTGCTCGCCGCGCTCGTGCAGAGCAGCTTCGACCCGAACTTCGGCTTTCAGCTGCTGCTGCCCGTGTTCGCCGCCGTCGTGCTCGGCGGGATCGGGAGCGCGTACGGCGCGCTCGCCGGAGGGCTCGTGCTGGGCGTCGCGACCGAGCTCTCGACCTGGGAGGGGTTCGGCGGCGGCGTCGATCCGGTCTACAAGCCGGTCGTCGCGTTCGTCGTCCTGATCGTGGCGCTGCTGCTCCGACCGCAGGGCCTCTTCGGCCACGCGAGGACCGTATGAGCGTGCTGACGAGCGCCGAGTTCTGGGCGTTCGTCGGCGTCGTGGCCGGCATCTACACGCTCTTCACGCTCGGCCTGCAGGTGCAGTTCGGTCTTGCGGGCCTGCTCAACTTCGGTCAGGTCGGGTTCATGGCGATCGGCGCCTACACGATGGCGATCCTCGTCGCGAAGGAAGGGTGGAGCATGTGGGTCGCCACGCCGGTCGCGATCGCCGCCGCGGCCCTCGCCGGCGTCCTCGTCGGCCTGCCGACGCTTCGCCTCCGCGGCGACTACTTCGCGATCGTCACCATCGCCTTCAGCGAGATCGTGCGCTGGGTGGCGACGAACGAGAACGGGCTGACGGGCGGCGCACAGGGGACGATCAACCTCGCGGGCCAGGGCACGGCGGCCCAGTACAACGGGCAGTGGGAGCGGTTCCAGCGCTGGGTGGGAGCCCAGCTGCACGTCGGGGACAAGGACGTGGTCATGCTCCTGCTCGTCTGGGCGGCGGCGCTCCTGCTCGTCTGGCTCACGGCCCGCCTCGCGCGGACGCCGTGGGGACGGGTGCTCCGCGCGATCCGCGAGGACGAGGACGCGACCGCCTCGCTCGGAAAGCCCGTCTTCACGTACCGCCTGCAGGCGCTCGCGATCGGGGCGGCGCTGGCCGGCCTCGCCGGGTGCGTCTACGCATGGCAGTTCTCCTTCTTCAGCCCCGACGACTACCAGCCGCTGATCACGTTCTTCGGCTGGATGATCCTCATCCTCGGCGGAGTCGGCCGTGTCTGGGCGGTGCCGGTCGGGGCGCTCGTGTTCGGGTTCCTGTTCGCCGCGACGCGATTCTTCGACTTCGCGCCCTTCTCGTACCTCGACTCGGCCGACCGTGCGTACGTCCGGCTGATGCTCATCGGGCTCGTGATCATCCTGCTCGTCGTCTTCCGCCCGCAGGGTCTCCTCGGGCGACGGGACGAGATGGTGCTCGAGTGAGCGCGCTGCTCGAGGTACGCGGCGTGAGCAAGACCTTCGCCGGAATTCGGGCCGTCGACGACGCCTCCCTGGCCGTCCCGGCCGGTTCGATCACGGCGCTCATCGGGCCGAACGGCGCCGGGAAGTCCACGCTCTTCAACTGCATCTCCGGCTTCGTGCGAGCCGACGCGGGCAGGATCGAGCTCGCCGGCCGGCGCATCGACCGTCGGCCGCCGCACCGGATCGTGCGGGCAGGCCTCGGCCGGACGTTCCAGACCGCCCGGGCGCTGACGCGGATGACAGTGCTCGACAACGTGCGACTCGCAGCTCCGGCACACCCCGGCGAGCGCCTCTGGGGCGTCGTCGCACGCCGCTCCGCGTGCCGCCGGCGCGAGCTCGAGGTGACCGAGCAGGCGCACGAGCTCCTTCGGCTGGTCCGGCTCGACGGGCATGCGGACGCCCTCTCGGGAACGCTCTCCGGGGGCCAGCGCAAGCTGCTCGACCTGGCACGAATCCTGATGGCTGCGCCCCGCCTGATCCTCCTCGACGAGCCGGTGGCGGGCGTCGCCCCCGCCCTGCGCGAGGAGCTGCTCGCGCACGTGCTCGAGCTCCGCGCCGACCGCGGGCTCTCGTTCCTCATCGTCGAGCACGACCTCGGGTTCGTGATGCAGGCGAGCGACCGGGTCGTCGTCATGAACGAGGGCCGCGTGCTCATGGAGGGCACGCCCGACGAGGTGCGCAACGACGAGCGCGTGATCGACGCCTACCTCGGGACGCGCGGGTGAGCGACGCCGCGCTCCTCGTCCACGACCTGCACGCGGGGTACGAGAACGTGCTCGTGCTCCGCGGCGTGTCGCTGCGCGCGGACGTGGAAGAGATCGTCGCCGTGATCGGGCCGAACGGGGCCGGGAAGTCGACGTTCCTCAAGGCGGTTTCCGGGGTCGTCCGCCCGACGAGCGGCTCCGTCGTGTTCGACGGCGACGACGTGACGGGATCGCGGCCCGACCGCATCACCCGGCGCGGGCTCGGCTTCGTCCCCCAGCTCGACAACGTGTTCCCCAGCCTGACGGTCTCGGAGAACCTCGACGTCGGCGCCCAGGCGCTGGCGCGCGGCGACCGTCGCGACGCGGTTGCCGCGGTCGTCGAGCAGTTCCCGCTCCTGCGCGACCGCCGCCGACAGCGCGCGGGCACGCTCTCCGGCGGTCAGCGCAAGCTCCTCGCCCTCGGGCGCGCGCTCGTCGGCCGGCCGTCGCTGCTTCTCCTCGACGAGCCCTCCGCGGGCCTCTCCCCCCGGGCGACCGACATGGTCTTCGCGGAGCTCGAGGGCATCCGCGACCGCGGCATCGGGATCGTCATGGTGGAGCAGAACGCGCGCCGCGCCCTCGCGCTCGCGGACCGCGGGTACGTGCTCGACATGGGGCGGAACGCGCACGAGGGGACCGGAGCCGACCTGCTCGTCGACACGCGCGTCGCAGAGCTCTACCTCGGGTCGATGACCGCCGCTCCACGCACGAACGGCGACTGACGGCCCGTCGCTACCTCCCGAGGTACGCCTTCCGGAGATCCTCGTTCTCGAGTAGGTCGGCCGCCTTGCCCTCGAGGACGATGCGGCCCGTCGAGAGGACGTAGCCGCGGTCGGCGATCGAGAGCGAGACGTTCGCGTTCTGCTCGACGACGAGCATCGCGACGCCTGCCTCGTTCACCTGCTGGATGATCTCGAAGCTCCGCTCGACGAGCACCGGGGCGAGGCCCATCGAGGGCTCGTCCATGAGGAGGAGCTTCGGCTTCGACATCAGGGCGCGGCCCATCGCGACCATCTGCTGCTCGCCGCCGGAGAGCGTCCCCGCGAGCTGCGAGCGCCGCTCGTGGAGCAGCGGGAACAGCGAGTAGACGCGCTCGAGCTCCGGCTTGAGGTCGGAGCGCGGACGGAGGTACGCGCCCATCTCGAGATTCTGGAGGACCGTCATCGGCCCGAAGAGGCGGCGGTTCTCCGGCACGATCGCAAGGCCGCGGCGGATCCGGTGGGCGGTCGGCATCCGCGTCACGTCCTCGCCGGCGAGCATCACGCGGCCGGTGCGTGGCCTGACGAGGCCGAGGATCGTCTTGAGCGTCGTCGACTTCCCGGACGCGTTGCCGCCGAGGAGGCAGACGAGCTCGCCCTCGCGCACGACGAGATGCGAGTCCTGGAGGATGTGGATCTGGCCGTAGTAGGTGTTGATCCCCTCGAGCTCGAGGAGAGGACCAGCAGCTTCGGGGGCAGGCGAGACGGCGCTCACTTCCGCGCCATCCCCCCGGTGCCGAGGTAGGCCTCCACGACGCGTGGGTTGGTGGCGACCTCCTCGAACGTGCCCTCCGCGATCTTGAGCGCCGTGGTCGAGCGCCACCACGCGGTCGGAGATGCCCTCGACGACGTGCATGTCGTGCTCGATCACGAGGATCGTGTAGCCGCCCTCGACGCGCAGCTTGGCGATCAGCTCCGTGATCTCCTGCGTCTCCTTCGGGTTCATCCCGGCGGCCGGCTCGTCGAGCAGGAGCAGCCGCGGCTTCGTGGCCGTCGCGCGGGCGATCTCGAGCCGGCGCCGGTTGGCGTACGAGAGGGAGTACGCGGGCTGGTCCCACCGGTAGCCCATCAGCCGCTCGCCGAAGAACGCGAGTCGCTCCTCGGCCAGCGCACGGATCTCGCGCTCCTCCCGCCGCTGGCCGGGTGTCCGGAAGATCGAGCGGAAGGCGCCCGCGCTCGTGTGGCCGTAGGCCGCCGCCATGACGTTCTCGCGGACGGTCATGTTGAGGAACAGGCGAAGGGTCTGGAACGTTCGCGCGATCCCCTTGCGCGTGATCAGATGCGGCTCGAGGCCGGTGATGCTCTCGCCCGCGAAGACGATGTCCCCCTGCGTCGGCTCGTAGACGCCGGTGACGAGGTTGAAGAGCGTCGTCTTGCCGGCGCCGTTCGGGCCGATCACGGAGACGATCTCGCCCTCGTCGACGTGGAGGTCGAGCCCGGCGACGACCTTCAGGCCGCCGAAGGCCATCGACACCTTCCGGAGCTCCAGGAGCTTCTCCGCGGCCGCCATCAGATGATCTCCACCCGCTTCTCGCCCGAGCAGGCCCTGCGGCCGGGCGACCATCGTCGCGACCAGGAGCGCGCCGAGCACGATGTAGCGCGCCGACTCGGGGTGGGGAAGCATCACGTTCTCCCAGACGAAGGCCGCGAGGTAGAGCGTCGGCACGAGGACGGCGATGCGCACCCAGCCCTGCAGAACCGTCAGGGTGAGCACCAGGGCGACGAGCCCGACGTACGTCACGGGCGCGACCCATCCGGCCATGTGCGCGGGGACGATCACCCAGTCCGAGGCCCAGGCCGCGATCCGTCCGGTGTCGTCGACCGGCCCGGCGGTCCACGAGGCGTCGATCTCGCCCGCCACGAGGCGCGCCAGGAGACCGAACACGATGGTGCCCCCGAGCACGACCGCGAGCTTCGTCGACGCCCGGAAGAAGGCGGTGAGCGCGAGGAGGATGACGACGTAGAACAGCGCGCGAACGTCGCCGCCCGCGTCGCGGAGCATCTCGAGCACGACGCTGACCAGCACCGCCCCCATCACCACGCCGGCCTGGCTGCCCGCGCCGCCGAGGATGACCATCGTGTAGACGGTGATGAGGAGTGGGAACTCGAAGTTCTGTGGAAAGACGCTGCCGTTCAGCGCCGTCGCGAACGTCCCGGTCAGCGCGGCGACCGACGCGCCGAAGGCGAACGCCATCAGCTTGAGCCGGTTGACCGGCATGCCCATCAGCTCCGCGGCGAGCGGGTCCTCGCGGAGCGAGCGCCACGCCCGGCCGGTGCGCGAGTCGTTCAGGAGATGGAGCGCGACGTAGACGAGCGTGAAGACGACGAGCGCAACGTAGAGGTAGACGATGTTGAAGAGGCCGTCCGGCGTGGCGCGCTCGAGCGTCCAGCCGAAGATCTCGAACTGGTCGAGGTTCAGGATCCCGTTCGGCCCGTTCGTGATGCTGTGGCCGAAGAGGTCGTCGCCGTTGTTCGTGAACGTCAGGAACACCTGGAAGAAGAAGAGCGTCACGATCGCCAGGTAGTCGCCCGAGAGCCGGCGCGAGGGAAGCCCGACGAGGAAGCCGACGATGCCGCCGATGATCGCCACGATCGGGACCACGAGCAGCGTCGGCAGGTGGATGTCGTACTGGTCGGAGCTCAGGAGCGCGTAGGCGTAGGCGCCGACGCCGAAGAAGGCGACGTAGCCGAGGTCGAGCAGGCCGCCCCAGCCGACGACGACGTTCAGCCCGAGCGCGAGCAGCATGAACACGACCGTGTCGAACGCGACCCGGCGGACGTAGCCGCTCTCGAAGCCGACCGGAACGAGGCAGATGATTCCGACGAAGAGCGTCAGCCACGCCCACCACGGGACGACCTGGAGGCGCTGCTCGAGCGTGCCGAGCACTCCCTCGCGGCGGGACCTCCGCTCGCCGTGCCGCGCGACCCATTCGTCGCGACCGACGGCGGGGCTCGTCTCCCCCTCGGCGGCGCTCGCCTCGGCGGCGCCTTCGAGCGGCTGCGAGAGGTCGTCCCAGTCGGTCGGGTTCGACACGGGCTACACCTTCCTGATGTCGGCCTTGCCGAGCAGTCCCTGCGGGCGGAACAGCATGAACAGGATGAGGATCACGAAGACGAGCAGGTCGGACCACTTCGTCGAGATGTAGCCCTGGGTGTACGCCTCCGCGAAGCCGAGGATCAGGCCGCCGGCCATCGCTCCGGGGATCGAGCCGATGCCGCCGATCACCGCGGCCGTGAACCCCTTGAGGCCCGCGAGGAAGCCGATCGAGGGGAACGTCGGGGCACGGAGCGCGAAGAGCACGCCCGCGGCGCCCGCGAGCGCCGACCCGAGCACGAACGCGAACACGATCACGCGGTCGATGTCGATCCCCATCATCGCGGCCGCCTCGCGGTCGTACGAGGTCGCCTGCATCGCCTTGCCGGTCTTCGTGCGGGTGGCGAGCACCCACAGGAGCGCCATGAGCACGAACGCCGCGACGATGATGATGATCCGCAGCAGGGGCACGCGGACGTTCCCGATGTCGAACCCCTTGAAGAAGAGCGCGCCGTTGTCGAGCGCGAAGGCGTCGTAGTCGCGCTGCTCGGCGCCGAAGAGGAGCTGCATCGAGTACGCGAGGAAGAACGAGACGCCGAGCGCGCTGATCAGCGGCGCGATCCGCGGCGCGTCGCGCAGCGGCCGGTAGGCGAACCGCTCGATCGCGACGCCGAGCACGGCGCAGCCCGCCATCGCGGCGAGCGTGATCGCCACGAGCAGGAGCCAGACGGGGACGACGGGATCGGTCGAGCCCCCGAGCAGCTGCAGGACGCCGAAGCCGATGAACGACCCGACCATGAACACGTCGCCGTGGGCGAAGTTCAGGAGCTTGAGGATCCCGTAGACCAGCGAGTAGCCGAGCGCGATGAGCGCGTAGACGCTCCCGAGCGTCAACCCGTTGAGCGTCAGCTGGATGAACGTGTCCACGCGGGCCGCGAGTCTACAACCGCGCCCGACGTGTGTCGGCCCGGCGCACGCCGGGCCGACACGGTCGAGCGGCCAGAGCTAGTTGACCAGCTTGTAGCTGCCGTTCGACTGGATCTGGAAGATGTAGAACTTCGCGTTCAGCGGGTCGTTCGACTTCGTCGAGAAGCGGAACGGCCCCCCGAGGATCGACGTCTTGAGGTTGATCTTCTTGACGTTCCGGATGACGAGCTTCCGGTTCGCGATCTTCCCCTTGCCCGCGTCGCACGCCTTCTTGATCGCGTTCAGCGCAACCTCGACGGCGAGGTAGGCAGGCGGCCCGAACGAGCCGAGCGTCGCGCTCGGGTTGTCCTTCTTCCATCCGTCGATCAGCGCCTTGCTCGAGGCGATGCCGCTGATGTCCGGCGCGAAGTTGGACACGTACGAGCCCGCCAGCTTGAACGCCTCGGGGCTGTTCGAGCCGTCCCCGCCGAACACCTTCGCCTTCTTTCCCTGCTCGAGCAGCTGCTGGCCGAACGTCTGCGCGTCGGCGGGCTGCTGGGTCGGGAAGAACACGACGTCGGTGTCGTTCGAGACGCGGGTCACGAGCGACGAGAAGTCGGTCGTGTTGACCGACGTCGACAGCCGCGTGACGCTGACGCCCTTCTTCTTGAGGACGGTCTCGGCGGCGTCTGCAAGCCCGACCGAGTACGGCTCCTGGAAGTCGACGATCGCGACCTTCTTCGCGTTCAGCTTGTCGACCATGTAGGTCGCGTCCGTCGGCCCCTGGATGTAGTCACCCGGCACGACGCGGAAGAACGCGTTCGTCGCCTCCTTGTTCGCGCCCTTCGTCAGCGACGTCCGGGTCGCGGACGGCGAGATCTGCGCGATCCCCGCGGCCGTGAGCGCACCGCTCGCGGATGCGACGCCGCCGGATGTCGCCGGCCCGATCGCGACGAGCACCTTCGGGTCGGAGATGAACTTCTGCGCGACGACGAGCCCCTCGCCGGGGCCCTTCTCGACCGGTGTGTCGCCCTGCAGGAGCTGCACCTTGAGCCCGTACTTCTTCGCAAGGGTCTTCACTGCGTACTTCGCCCAGGACAGCTGCTCCTGGCCGATGAACCCGCCACCGCCCGTCAGCGGCGTGATGAGCGCAAGCTTGACGGTGCTCTTGCAGTTGATCGCCTGCGTCGCGGTGACCGCCGACGAGCCCGCCCCGGCGGTCGATGCGAGCGCTGCGACCACGATCGTCGCAAGCGCCAGCACCACTCCTCCGCGTCGTTTCATTCGTTCCTCCTTCGTGGTGAGCCTTCACGGGGTGAGACGCCGTTCCGCTCCTCGATGTTGCGCCCCACCCACGCGTCCGCAGGCCGGATACTGTCGCAGCGCGGGTGGTGACATGTCAATGGCGCGCGCCGATGGTTCGGCTTTCCGCCCCTCGCGCTTCGCGGGCCGCCGCTAGCGTGAGCTCTCGTGCCGCCTGTCGTCGAAGCGATCGACCTCCACCGCACCTACCGGACGACCACCGGGCACGTTCCGGCGCCGCTCGCTCGAGGTCGAGGCAGTACGCGGCGTCAGCTTCGCGATCGAGGAGGGCGAGCTCTTCGGCCTCCTCGGCCCGAACGGCGCCGGCAAGACGACGACGATCAAGATGCTGATCACGCTCCTCATCCCGACGTCGGGGCAGGCGCGGGTGCTCGGACGCGACGTCGTCGAGGACGCGCGCTGGGTGCGGGAGCGGATCGGCTACGTCTTCGGCGGCGACCGCGGCCTCTACGAGCGGCTCTCGGCGCTCGACAACCTGCGCTACTTCGCGGAGCTCTACGGCGTCGAGCCGGGCCGCCAGCGGGCGCGGATCGAGGAGCTGCTCGAGCTCGTCGGGCTCCAGGGCCGCGAGAAGGAGCGGGTCGAGGGCTACTCGCGCGGCATGCGCCAGCGGCTCCACATCGCCCGCGGGCTCCTGCACGACCCGCCGGTGATCTTCCTCGACGAGCCGACGATCGGCGTCGATCCCGTCGGCGCGCGTGAGCTCCGGCAGACGATCTTCGGTCTGAAGGAGGCGGGCAAGACCGTGCTCCTGACGACGCACTACATGTTCGAGGCGGACGCGCTCTGCGACCGCATCGCCGTCGTCGCGCGCGGGAGGATCGTCGCGGAGGGAACGCCGCGCGACCTCAAGGAGCAGGTGTCCGACGGCGTCGTCGTCGAGATCGAGGTGTACGGCATCGAGAACGGCAAGGTCGAGTCGCTCCGCGAGATCGACGGCGTCACGTCGGTCGCCGTCGAGGACCGCGACCAGGCGCAGGTCGTCGTCGTCCAGGCCGAGGCGGGCCGCGAGCCGACCCACGACGTGCTCGCGCGCCTCGACGGCGTCTCGCTCGGCCGCGTCACGACGCGCGAGCCGACCCTCGAGGACGCGTACGTCGCGCTCGTCACCGAGGAGCCGGTCGCGGCGGATGGCTGAGGGCGAGCCGGCGGCGACGGGCACGCGCTCGTCGCTCCGCGTCGCGCGCGTTCTCGGCCGCGGGTTCGCGCTCCACCTGAAGATGATGATGCGCTCGTCCTTCGACGGGCTGCTCGGCGTCCTCTGGCCGCTCTTCTTCGCGACGATCGCGTTCCTCATGTTCCGGGCGGGAGCCGACAGCGAGTCGCTCGTCTTCGCGTCGTTCGGGGCCGCTGTGATGGGCATCTGGTCGTCGACGAGCACGTCGGCCGGCTCGGCGATGCAGCGCGAGCGCTGGCACGGGACGCTCGAGCTGCTCGTCTCGGCCCCGGTGCACTTCGCGACCGTTCTGCTCCCCGTGACGGTCGCGATGTCGGCGATGGGGCTCTACTCGATGGTTGCGACGCTGCTCCTCAGCCGCTACGTGTTCGGCGTCGACCTGCCCTTCGAGAACCCCGTCGCGTTCGGCTTCGCGGTCGTCGCGACCGTCGTCTCGATCGGCGCGATGGGCTTTCTCCTCGCGGTCTCGTTCGTGCGCTACCGCACCGCCTGGGCGCTCGGGAACCTGCTCGAGTATCCCGTCTGGCTGATCGCCGGCTTCCTCGTCCCGCTCACGCTGCTCCCCGGCTGGGTGCGGCCGATCTCGTGGCTGCTCGCGCCGACCTGGGGCGTCGACGCGATCCGCGACGCAGCCTCCGGCGGCGGCGCCTGGCCCGAGATCGCGCTGGCGCTCGCGCTCGGCACGATCTACCTCGCGATCGGGATCGCAGTGCTCGAGACGGTGCTCGCGAGCGCCCGGCGCGCGGGAAGCCTCGCGCTCGCATGACGTCGCTGCGGATCTTCTTCGTCGGCGGCCTGATCAGCTTCCGCGCGCTCTTCTCGTTCCTGCGCCCCGAGATCTACATCCCCTCGATGCTCGTCGCGCCGATCTTCCAGATCCTGCTCTTCGTCTACATCGGGCGCTCCGCCGGCCTCGAGTCCGACGAGTTCTTCGTGATCGGCAACGCCGTGCAGTACGCGGCGATCCCGTGCCTCTTCGCGATGACGTTCACGATCGGCGGCGAGCGGTTCCAGCACACGCTCGGGTACATCCTCGTCAGCCCCGCGCCGCGACTGCCGCTCTTCCTCGGACGCGCGCTGCCCGTCGTGGTCAACGGGTTCTTCGTCGCCGCGTTCTCGCTCGTCGTCGGCGGGCTGATCGTCGGCATCCACGTCCCGGCCTCGGCCTTCGCGCCCCTCGCGCTCGCGACGCTGATCTGCGCCTTCTCCTGCACGGGTCTCGGCCTCACGGGCGCCGGCATCGGCCTCCTGATGCGCGAGCAGGCGGTGCTCGCGAACATCATGTTCGGCGTGCTGCTGATCTTCACGGGCGCGAACGTGCCCGTCGACCAGCTGCCGGGGTGGATGCAGTCGATCTCGAACGTGCTGCCCTTCACGCACGGGATCGAGGCCGCGCGGGAGGTCGCCGACGGCGCGTCGCTCTCGGACGTCGCCGACCTCCTCGCCGTCGAGATCGCGCTCGGCCTCGCCTACGGCGCCTTCGGCTACCTCTTCATACGCAGCGCCGAGCGGCTCAGCCTGCGGCACGCCACGCTCGACCGCGCCTAGCCGCCTTACACAGCGCTTACGTCCGTCCACCCCTTCGCTAACGCGGTCCTGTGACCATCCCGGTGTGAAGGCAGCGCTCGTGCTCGCGGCCGTCTGCGCGGCGCTCGTCGCCGCAGCGCCGTCCCCGGCCGCCGGCCGTGTCGTCGAGCGGGGGATCGTGCAATCGGTCGCGCCTGCCACGATCGTGCTCCGCGCGCTCGACGGCACCGAGGTGACGGTCGTCGTCGGGCCGGAGACGCGCGTCCGGCTCAACGGCCGGGCGGCGACGCTCGCCATGGTGAGACGCGGGTTCGTCGCCGAGGCGGTGAGCTCCGGCACCGGGCCTGCGCTCGTGATCCGCGCGTTCGGGCGCGTCGCGGAGGAGGCGGTCGTCGGCCAGCTCGTCCGGGTCCGGCCACAGGTGATCGTCGTCCGCAGCGGCACGGGCGAGCGTCTGCGCATCCCGGTCACGCGGGGGACGCGCGCCTGGCGCGGGACGGCGACGGTCGCGCTCCGCACGCTCCGCGGCGGGATGCAGGTGCAGATCGTCCGCACGCCGAACGGCGCGGCGCGCGTCGTGCTCGTCCTCGCGGGGGCCGGTGCCTGACGTGTCGCGCGGCGGGACGATCCTCGTGATCGAGGACGAGGAGGACATCGCCGCGATCGTCCGCGCGTACCTCGAGCGCGACGGCTTTCGCGTCGTCTGGGCGGCGCGCGGCACCGAGGGCCTCTCCGCGCTCGAGCGACACGACGTCCGGCTCGCGATTCTCGATCTGCAGCTGCCCGACGCCGACGGCTTCGACGTGTGCCGCGCGATCCGCTCCTGCTCGCGGCTGCCGGTCGTGATGCTCACCGCGCGCGACGAGGAGGTCGACCGCGTCACGGGCCTCGAGCTGGGCGCGGACGACTACGTGACGAAGCCGTTCTCGCCGCGCGAGCTCGTGGCGCGCGTCCATGCGGTGTTGCGCCGCACGGACCCCGAGACCGAGGACGACGTCCTCGACGCCGGCGACGTGGTGCTCGACCGTCGCTCGAGGACGGCCACCGTCGACGGCTCGCCGGTCGAGCTCACGGCACGCGAGTTCGACCTGATCTGGCACCTCGCCGAGCGGCCGGGCATCGTCGTCCGGCGCGAGCGCATCCTCGAGCGGGTGTGGGGGCTCGCGTTCCCCGGCGGGACGCGCACGGTCGACGTGCACGTCGGCCAGCTGCGCCGCAAGCTCGACCGCCCCGAGCTCATCCGCACCGTGCGCGGCGCGGGGTACAAGCTCGTGCCGTGAGCCTTCGCTCCCGCCTGTTCGTCGGGATCTCCGCGACGGTGCTCGTGTCGCTCGTCGTCACCGTGGTCGCGGGGGCGCTCCTCACGCGGCGCTCGCTCGAGCACGCAGGCGTCCGGGCCCTCGAGCGCCAGGTCGAGCTGATCGCCGCACAGCGCCGGGAGGATCCGGCGCGCGGCACGGAGCAGGAGCTCGGCCAGTTCCTCGCCACCGACGAGCAGCGGCTCGCGATCCTCACCCCCGCGCAGGCAGAGCTCCTGCTGCCCGAGGACGGCGCCGACCGGCTCCGCACGCTCGGGGAGGCGAGCGGCAGCGTCGACGTGCGGGGCACGCGCTTCCTCTACGCGGCGAAGCAGAACGCCGACGAGGCGATCGTCCTGCTCCGTCCCGCCTCGCGTGCCGCCGCCGACTGGACCCCGTTCGCCGTCGGGCTCGGGGTCGCCGGTCTCGTCGGAGCGGCGCTCGCGGCGATCGTCGCGCTGCTCCTCTCGCGCGCGGTGGCGAGACCGATCGCGCGCGTCTCCGCCGCGAGCCGCGCCCTGGCGGCGGGCGAGCACCCCGAGCCGCTCCGCCCGTCCGGGCCGCGCGAGGTCGCGGCGCTCGCCACGTCGTTCGACCACCTCTCGGCCGAGCTCGAGCGGACGCAGCAGGCCGAGCAGGCGTTTCTCCTCTCCGTCAGCCACGAGCTGAAGACCCCGCTGACGGCGATCCGCGGTCATGCCGAGGCGCTCCAGGACGGCGTGCTGGAGCCGGCCGGCGCGGGCACGGTGATCGAGCGCGAGGCGCGGCGGCTCGAGCGGCTCGTCGGCGACCTGCTCGACCTGGCTCGCCTGCGTCGCCGCTCGTTCTCGATCCGGTCCGAGCAGGTCGATCTCGGCGAGGTGGCGGTCGCCGCGTTCGAGCGGCACGAGGCGGCCGCCCGCTCGTTCGGCGTCGGCCTGCACGCGATGGCCGAGCCCGACGCGCTCGCGACAGGCGATCCCGATCGCGTCCTCCAGGCACTCTCGAACCTCGTCGAGAACGCGCTCCGCTCGACGCCGGTGGACGGGACCGTGCGGATCCTCGCCGCGCCCGGGCGTCTCGAGGTCGTGGACGACGGCCCGGGCATCGCCGAGGACGACCTGCCCCGCGCCTTCGACCGCTTCTACCTCTACGACAGGCTCCGCGCGGAGCGCCGGGTCGGCACCGGCCTGGGGCTCGCGATCGTCCGCGAGCTCGTCGAGGCGATGGACGGCTCGACCGATGCACGGAGCGAGGTCGGCGTCGGATCCACGTTCACGATCCACCTGCCGCTCCCGGAGGGCATGGTCGCCCCCGCGACGGGGGCGCGGCCCGCCTTCGTCCTCATCTCGCGCACCTGACGCTCAGCGAGCCCAGGCCCGGATCTCCGCCGGCTCCGCGAGCGGCCCGGGCCAGAGCTGCAGGAGGATCCGCTCGGGCGAAAGCTCCTCGCCGGACACATCGTTGTCCGGATGCGCATCGGCCGCAGCCAGCCCCGAGAACGAGGCGCGTAGACGGAGCGGCCCCTCGGGCAGCTCGAAGACGAGCTGGGGCTCGTCGTCGCCCCAGTTGAGGACTCCGAGCGGACCGGACCCCGAGAGCGACACCTCCGTCACGCGGTCGGCTCCCTCATGCGGCGACGGTTCCTCGTCGTGCAGCTCGAGCGTCACCTCGACGGGATTGCCGTACATCGACGTCCCGACGTAGACGAACCCCCCACGTTCCTCGAGCGCGCGTTCGATCCCGGCAGGAGAGAGCTGGTCCGACGCCCATGGCGCGTCGCCCCGCTGGAGATAGAACTGGCGGTACCAGGGGTTGACGACCACCTTCGCCCGTGCGACGTGCATGCGACGATTCTGACGGAGTTCGGGCTGCCGCACCCCTGCACGGTGGCGCCGAGACTACCGTGACGGCGTGACCGCGCGCCTCTTCGGGATCGGCTGGGTCTTCCACCTGAAGACCCTCACGCATTCCCTCTTCTTCGTGCTCGTGTCCGTGCTCCAGCCGGTGATCTTCGCGTCGATCGCCTTCTTCATGTTCGAGTCGGGAAGCCAGACCGGGACGCTCCTCTACCTCGCCCTCGGAGCCGGGCTGATGGGGATCTGGTCGGCGACGCTCTTCGGCTCCGGGGGCGCGATCCAGTGGCAGCGCTGGCAGGGCACGCTCGAGCTGATGGTCGGTGCCCCGCCGCCGCTCCTCGCCCTCCTCCTGCCGCTGACCGTCGCGACCGCGACGATCGGCATCTACTCCGTCGCGGGGACCCTGCTCTGGGGACGCCTGTTCTTCGGCATGGCGCTCGACTTCGCGCATCCGCTGACACTCGCCGTCGCGCTTCCGGCCACGATCCTGAGCCTCGGGATGCTCGGGCTGCTGCTCGCCTCGACGTTCGTGCTCTACCGGAACGCGAACGCCTTCTCGAACCTCCTCGAGTACCCGGTCTGGCTCGCGACGGGGCTGATCGTGCCGCTCTCGCTCCTCCCCGGCTGGGTCACGCCGATCTCCTGGGTCCTCTCGCCGACGTGGGGCATGCGCGCGATCCGCGACGCAGCCTTCGGAGGAGACGCCTGGCCCGAGATCGGGATGTGCATCGCCCTCGGGCTCGTGTATCTGGGCCTCGGCGCTCTCGCGCTCCGCAACTTCGAGCGGCTCGCGCGCACCCGCGCCACCCTGTCGCTGACATGAGCGTCTCGGCCCGCATCTTCTTCGTCGGAGGCACGATCTCGTACCGCGCGCTCTTCAACTGGATCCAGCCCGGCATGTACGTCGCGACGATGCTCGGCAGCCCGCTCTTCCAGATCCTCTTCTTCACGTACGTCGGCCGTTACGCCGGCTCGCAGGACGACGCCTTCTTCATCGTCGGGAACGCGATCCAGGTCGCCGCGATGGCGGGGATCTACGGGATGACGATGGGCATAGCGAACGAGCGCCAGTACGGGACGCTCCAGCCGCTGCTCGCGACGCCCGCGAACCGGCTGGCGATCTTCGCGGGGCGGGCGCTGCCGTTCGTCGTGAACGGCGTCGCCGTCTCGGTGTTCGGCTTCGCCGCCTCGTGGCTCCTGCTCGACTTCCGTCCCGCCGAGGGGAGCGTGCCCGCGCTCGCGGTCGCGGTCCTCGTGACGACGTGCTCGTGCGTGGCACTCGGGATGCTGATCGGCTCGATCGGGCTGCGTGCGCGTGACGTGTTCTTCGGCGCGAACCTCGTGTACTTCCTGATGCTCCTCGTCTGCGGCGTCAACATCCCGAACGACGACCTGCCGGGATGGCTGGGGGCAATCGGGCGCTGCCTGCCTCTGACGCACGGGATCGAGGCGGCGCGCGAGATCGCCTCCGGCGCGGCGCTCGGCGACGTCTCCGGGCTGCTCTCGACGGAGGCGCTCATCGGCCTCGCGTACGCGACGGCCGCCTATGTGCTCTTCCGTGTCTTCGAGGCGGAGGGCCGCAGGCGCGCCTCGCTCGAGACGTACTGAGGCACCCCGCATAGGCTGGCCCCGTGGAGACGGGGCTCGCAGGGCAGGGGATCGTGGTGACGGGCGCGTCGGGCGGCATCGGCGCGGCGTGCGCGCGGGCGTTCGCCGACGAGGGCGCGCGCGTTCTCGTCCACTACCACCGCGGCGAGGAGCGCGCGCGGGCGCTCGCCGAGGAGCTCGGCGGCGCGCCGGTCGCACAGGCCGACTTGACCGTCGAAGCCGACGCCGAGCGCCTCTTCGCCGAGGCACGGGACGCGCTCGGGACCGTCGAGGTCTGCGCGGCCGTGGCGGGTGTCTATCCGTCTCAGGACCTGCCCGTCTGGGAGCTCGACCTCGCGCGCTTCCAGCAGACGATCGCCGCCAACCTGACCGCGACGTTCCTCACCGCGCGCGCCTTCCTCCGCGGGCTCGCAACGAGCGGGCACGGCGCGCTCGTCCTCGTCGGCTCGACCGCGGGACGCTTCGGCGAGGCGGGGCACGCGGACTATGCCGCCGCGAAGGCTGCGATCCAGGGCGGCCTGCTCCTCTCGCTGAAGAACGAGGCCGCGAGGCTCGGGCCGCGGGTGCGGGTGAACGCTGTCGCTCCGGGGTGGACGGCGTCGCCGATGACGCGCGGCCTGCTCGAGGAGGACGACGTCCGCCGGATCACGCGCACGATGCCGCTCCGCAAGGTCGCCGTGCCCGAGGACGTGGCCGCGCAGGTCGTCGTGCTCGCGTCGGAGCGGCTGTCCGGCCACGTCACCGGCGAGCTCGTCACCGTCGCCGGCGGAATGGAGGGCCGCGTCGTGCATCCGAACGCGTAGCACGCTGCGCTTCAGGACTGCAGGGTTCCTGCCGATGGAGAGAGCAGCTCCTGGTCGGGAACTGACGGCAATCACTTCCACGGCCGATGGAGTGGAGACCGGGGCGGCGAAGGCCGCCCCCTCTCCGTCTCAGGGGAGCAGACACTCGAGCCAGGTACCCCGGAGGGGTGATACGTCGACCCTCCGCCGCCGCCGATGACCGCTTCGCTCACCGGACGCCGCTCGGGCGCGAGGGGGCCGGCTCCGGCGTCGGAGACCGGTCGTGTCGGAGCGGGGCCCGGCGGCAGCCCCGCTTCGCCCGATCCCCGCGGCGAGCCGGGACTACAGTCGAAGCGTGAGCCGGTTCCTCGAACGACTCGGCAGCGGCGCGCCCGTCGTGGCCGACGGCGGGACGGGGGCGCTGATCTCGCAGGCCGTGTCCGGCCTGCGCTGCCCGGAGGAGGCGAACCTCCGCGCGCCCGAGAGCGTCGTTGCCGTCCACGCGAGCTACATCGCCGCCGGGGCCGAGCTGATCGAGACGAACACGTTCGGGGCGAACCGCCGCAAGCTCGCGCGAGTCCTCCTCGACGAGTCGTTCGAGCAGATCAACTCCACCGCCGTCCGACTCGCGCGCGAGGCGCGCGAGGTCGCCGGGCGCGATGTCTTCATCGCCGGGTCGATCGGCCCGCTCGGCGAGCTCGAGGTGTTCGACATGGCCGAGCACGGTCCGCAGTACGCGGCGCAGGCGCAGGTGCTCGAGGGACGCGGCGTCGACCTGTTCATGGTCGAGACCTTCTTCGACCTCGAGGAGCTCGTCGTCGCGGTCGAGGCGGTACGCGGCGTCTCCTCGCTCCCCATCGTCGCGCTGCTGACGTTCGACGACGAGGCCGAGGTCACGGGCGGGGTCGGCGCCGCGGTCGCCGCGAGCCGGCTCGCGGCGCTCGACGTCGCGGCGATCGGGACGAACCACGGCGCGGGGCCGACGGTCGCGCTCAAGGCCCTCCGCGGGATGCGCGACGCGGGCGTCCCGCTCGCGGCCCTCCCGAACATCGGGCTCGCGAGCCTCGTCGGGGGGCGGGTCGTGTATCCGCACTCGACCCCCGAGTACTTCGCCGAGTTCGCGGTGCAGGCAGTCGGGCTCGGCGCGCGGATCGTAGGCGGCTGCTGCGGGACGACCCCGGCCCAGATCGAGGCGGTCCGCGAGGCGTTCGACGCGGGCCGCGTCGCCCGCACGACGATCGAGGTCGACGAGCCGGAGCTCGCCCTGGCGCCCGCCGCGACGGAGCCGGCGACAGGACTCGAGCGTGCGCTTCGCAACGGCGAATGGGTCGTCTCGGTCGAGCTCGACCCGCCGAAGGGGGGCTCGCTCGACGGCCTCGTGGAGGTCGCTCGCGCGATCCGGGCTTCGGAGCACGCCGGATACGTCGACGTCAACGACAACCCGATGGCGCGGGCGCGAATGAACGCGCTGATGACCTCGGCGACGCTCCAGCGTGAGGCCGGGATCGAGACGATTCCCCATGTCACCCCGCGCGACACGACGGTGATGGGCCTCGAAGGCGTCCTGCTCGGGGCGCACGCCGAAGGTGTCCGCAACATCCTCGCCGTCACGGGCGACCCGCCGCACGTCGGCGACTACCCGGGCTCGCGCGGCGTCTACGAGGTCGACTCGATCGGGCTCGTCCAGCTCCTCTCCGCCTTGAACCGCGGCGAGGACTACGTGGGCAAGGGCATCGACGCGCCGACGTCCTTCTTCGTCGGCGTCGCCGTCAACCCGTCCGCCGACGACCTCGAGCTCGAGCTCGAGCGCTTCCGGCAGAAGATCGACGCCGGCGCGCACTTCGCGATGACGCAGGCGCTGTTCGGCGTCGAGGTGCTCGACCGGTTCGTGGAGCGCCTCGGAGGCGCATGGCCGGTGCCGGCCCTCGTCGGTGTCTGGCCGCTCCGCAGCCACGCGATGGCGCTTCGCCTGCACAACGAGGTACCGGGGATCAGCGTCCCCGAGGCCGTGCTCTCGGCGCTTCGGGACGCCGGCCCGGACGCGCCCGCGGTCGGCCTCGAGCTCGCGCGGGAGCTCGTCTCCCGGACGCGCGAGCGCGCGGCGGGGATCTACGTGATCCCTCCGTTCAAGCAGCCGCTGGCGGCGCTCGACCTCTTCGCTTCGCCGTGACCGCCGGCGATCCGCGGACGTATGACTACTCGCATCCCGCGAGGTCGTGCGACGTGGTGCTGAAGGGCGGCATCACGAGCGGTGTCGTCTACCCGCACGCACTGTGCGAGCTCGCGCGCGCCTACCGGTTCGCGAACATCGGCGGGACGTCGGCCGGCGCGATCGCCGCCGCCGGCGCGGCCGCGGCGGAGCACGGTCGCGAGCACGGCGGGTTCGAGAGGCTCGCGGAGCTCCCCGCGTGGATCGGCGGCGACAACCTGTTCCGCCTCTTCCAGCCCGAGCGTCGCACACGGCCGTACTTCCGCCTCCTTGCAGCGGGGCTCGGACGGAAGGGTGGCGGGAGATGGCTGCGCGTCGCGGCCGCAGCGCTCCGGAGCTTCCCCCTGACGGCCGCCGCCGGGTCGGCGCCGGGGATCGCGCTCGCCGTCCTTGCGCACCGGACGGGCTCCGGCGCGCTCGCCGTCTGCGCGGTGGTCGCCGGCGTCGTCCTCGCGCTCCTCGGCCTGGCGGTGGCGCTCGGCCTGCGCATCGGGCTCGGGCTGCCGAAGGCTCTGGGCGAGAACGGCTTCGGCCTCTGCTCCGGCCTCTCCCGCGAGGGCAGTCGGACGCCGGCCCTGACGCCCTGGCTCGCCGACCTGATCGACGACCTCGCGGGCAAGGACGACGGCGGCCCGCTCACCTTCGGCGACCTCCGCGCCAGGGGCATCGAGCTCCAGATGATGACGACGAACGTCACGCACAGGCGCCCGCAACGGATGCCGTGGTCGAGTCGTGAGCTCCTCTTCGATCCGGCGGAACTACGTCGGCTCTTTCCCGAGCGGATCGTCGCCTGGATGGAGGCGCACCCGCCGCCGACAGGCCCCGGCCGCGACGGGGAGCGGGCGCGACGACGCCTCGACGCGCTTGTACCGTTGCGCCCCTTCCCCGCACCTGACGACCTGCCCGTCGTGGTCGCAGCCCGGATGAGCCTGAGCTTCCCGCTCCTGATCAGCGCCGTCCCGCTGCGGGCGCTCGACATGACGAGCCAGGGCACGCGTGAGGCTCTCGACGCGGTGGAGAACGGCCGCCCTGCGGCGCACCCGCTGCTCGCCGACGTCTGCTGGTTCTCGGACGGCGGGATCGCGAGCAACTTCCCGGTCCACTTCTTCGACACGCCGCTGCCGACCAGGCCGACGTTCGCGATCGACCTCGACGGCTTCCATCCAGACCACCCACGCAGCCCGAACGAGGCCGACAACGTCTACCTCCCCTCGTCGAACGTCGGGGGGCTGCTCGACACGTGGCACCGGATCGACCCGAGGCCGGGCCTCGGCGCCGTCGTCGGGTTCGTCTCCGGGATCGTCCGCACGATGCAGAACCACGTCGACGCGACGCTCACGCACCAGCCCGGCTACCGCGACCGGATCGTCCACGCCCACACGGCGCCGGACGAGGGCGGGATGAACCTTGCGATGCCACCGCATGTGCTCGAGGCGCTGACCCTCCGCGGCCAGGCGGCAGGGCGCGCCCTCGTCGATCGCTTCGCGGACACGCCCGGCACCGACCCGGGGCTCTCGTGGGACAACCACCGCTGGGTGCGCTACCGGAGCGCGCTCACAGCCCTCGCCGAGCAACTCGAGCGGTTCGGCAGCGCCTGGCGCGAGACGCCGGAGGGGGAGCGGTCGTACCCGGAGCTCGTCGACCGCGCCGACGACGTGGGCCCGGACGGCTACCGGTTCGTCTCCGACGGACAGCGGGCCCTGGCGCTGACCCTGACCGAGCTGCTCGCGGAGGCGGGCGACCGGTCGGAGACCTCGGACACGCCCGTCGACCGGGGGTCGCCGCGGCCGGAGCCTGTCTCGCGCATCGTCCCGGGCGACTGAGTCAGCGCACCACGCAGGCCGTCTCGAGCGGCGGCCCGGCGTTGGCCAGGGCGTTCGCAACCTTCCCGTTCGGCACCGCGTAGCCGTCGTCCGACCCCTCGCGGGCCCCGAAGATCGTCGCGATGACCCTGCCCGCGCTGTCCACGACCGGACCGCCCGAGTTTCCGGCCTCGACGTTTCCCCGGAGCGCGATGACCGTCCGTCCGAGCCGGAACCGGCCGTATGCGTCCCGGAGCCCGACCTTGGCCGCGCGCCCCATCCGCACGGGCGTCGCGCGAAACGGGCCGTTGCCCGGGAACCCGAGCAGCGCGGCGGGCTGGCCGCGCTCGGGATCGGCCATGCCGAGCGGCGTCCCCTGCAAGCCTGGAACGCGGAGGATCGCGACGTCGTTGTCCGCGTCGAAGGAGACCACCCGGGCCTCGAAGCCGTGGTCGTCCCGGCGGTCGACCTCCGGCCGGTCGATGCCGGCGACGACGTGCGCGTTCGTGGCGACCAGCTCCTTCCCCACGATCCACCCCGATCCCTCGATGCCGAGCCCGCAGGCGAAGCCGGTGATGCGAACGACCGACGGCCGCGCCGCGCGAACGGCGGCGACCTGCAGGATCGCTGGATCGGGCGGATCGACTCCGGCGGCGGGGCCGACGATCGCGGCGAACGGGTCGATGCGCTCGACCGCGTCCATGACCGTCGCGGGTGGCAGCGCCTCCGTGAGCGCAGAGACCACGCGCGACTCCTGGGCCAGTCGGCGGCCCTCCGTCTGGCCGGGAAGGTAGAGGAGCGTCGCGCCGACGACCCAGCAGATCGCGAGGCCGGTGCACAGTCCGAGCGCGCTCCCGCCCGCCGAGTCGAGCCAGCGCAGCGGCGGCAGGATCGAGATCAGCCCGCGCGCCGAGTGGCCGATGAACGCGCCGGCCATCTGCCCGAGCATGCCTCCGATCGCCGCGCCGCCGAGCGCCACGAGCGGCACGTACGGGCTCGCGCCACCGACGATCTCGGGTGCGAAGCGCGCCCCGACGAGCGCGCCGGCCACGAGCCCCGCGAGCGACAGCGCTCCGGTCAGGAGCCCGCGCCGAAAGCCGCTGATCGCGGCGAGCGCGATCACGACCACCGCGATCCAGTCGGCGAGATTCACCCCCGGAAGTCTGCCGACACACCCGGCGACCGCCCCGGGCCGGACACCGCCGCTACAATCTCGCGGCGCTCGGGGGCGTAGTTCAGTTGGTTAGAACGCCGGCCTGTCACGCCGGAGGTCGCGGGTTCGAGTCCCGTCGCTCCCGTCCCTTTTCAGCCGTTGCTGGGATTCGAAAGCCCGAGCGAGCGCCCGGGCCTTCGATTTAGTCAGATCTAGTCAGATTTCACTCGGCGATCAGTCCGCCGAGGGCCGTCGCGAGTCGCTCGCCGACCTGCTCGCGACGGGTCGTCATTCGCCCAGAGCGGCCTCGACCCGGTCGGGGTGCAGCGTCAGCTTGGGCACGCACGCCCGTCCATCACGATGGATCTGTATGTCCACGAGTTCCAGATGTTCGTGTCCTCGCGAAAGGTGTCCGCTTCGGACGTGTGGCGCTCGTTCTGGGCGTTGATTTCGGCACGCCGTAGACGGACGCTCGCGCTCGTCACAAACCTCGTCATCACGGATCAGGTGAAGCTTCTAGCCTTGATGCCGGATGCATGGATAATCGGTCATCTCTGACCCTCGGCATCGCCGCACTCGTCTTGTGGGCGGTGTCGTGGTCATGGCTCGTTGGGGCGGAGTGCGGTGGTGCGCGTCGGCGACGGTGGGGGCCTTCATCGCGGGACTCGCGGCCGTCGCTGTGGGCGTGAGAACTCAGCCTCGGTCAGTTGGGTTCTGGCTCGGAATCGTCGCGCTCGTGCTCGTCATCGGCTTGAACCTGCTCGGCCTGATCCTTCGTTAACCGACCGCACGACGGCGCTGATGACGGCGGCCGCTACCCGCCCCGACCCGATCGCGCCGACGACGCGTCAGTTCGAGTTCGCGGGCGGCTTAGCGAGGGCCCAGTCGGTTCGACTGGGCCCTCGCGCTGCCGGAGACGTTCGCCCGCTCTCGGCGCCTGTGCTGGGCGGCGCGACAGCGGTGGCGTTTCCGCCACCGCCGCCACCGTTGATCGCTTGTCCTAGCTGGAGGTCAGCGCCAGGTTGTCGATCAGGAAGCCGTTACCGGCCCCCGGCGGACACACCGGCTGGCACACCCACCCCGGCCCGACGCTGGTCTCGGTCGCCCAGGGCGAAGGAACGCTCTACCACGGCATCTCGGGCTGTCCCGCCCACAAGTACGCCACCGGCACCAGCTTCTTCCAGCCGACCACGGAAGTTCACAACTTCCGGAACGAGGGCTCGGAGCCACTCGTTGTCTATGCCCTCTACTACCTCCCGGCTGGGACACCGAACACCGGAATTCGAATCGACCAGCCGCAGCCTGCGAGCTGCCCAACCATCCCGTAGACACGGTCAGGACTGGCTTCCCCCAGGGCCGCGGGAGCATCTGGCTCGCGGCCCTGGCCAATCGCATTCGTCGAGGACCTCGCCGCGCGCGCACGCCAGGCCGGGTTGCCGACCTGCCCCACCCACCCCCTCGCGATGATCGCGTCCGTGGGGCCCGGTCTCGGGTCGGCCGGCCCGAACGCCCCACACTCTCTATCGCGCGCGCGCGACAAGGGAATCGCTCGAGGGCTCCCTCCCCCTCGATGCGGTGATCGTGGTGGGCCTGATCGCTCGAGAACCTACGGCGAGCGATCGATCGTCCTGAGCGTCACGATGCAGCGGCTCGGCTGATGAGGTCGGCCGCCTGTTCGATGGTGAGGACGTCAGTGTTGACGACGAGGTCGTAGTGAGTCGGCAGCTCCTCGTCGATCTTGTAGAAGCGCTTCAGGTAGTCGCGGCGGCCCGCGTCCGACTCCTTCACCGCGCGGGCAGCTTTCGCGAGCTCAAGTGCGTCCGCGTCGCCGAGGCGCTCGGCCCGGGTTGACGGCGAGGCCGTGACGAGGACGCGGAGGGACTCGTCTCCGGGCTCGACAACGTATGACGCTGCGTGAGCGACGATCACCGCGTTTCCACGTGCGGCCGTGCGCTCGATCGTTTCGCGGATCAAGGCGCGCACGTCGTCGTTGTCCAACCCCTGGACGACGACGCTCCCGCCCAGGTCGCTGCTGCCCTCGGCCAACGCCTCGAGAAGCCGACTGACGAGCGACTTGCGTCGCTCTTCGTCCGCTACCTCAGCAGGGCTGATGTCTCCCCTCGCCGCCGCGCGAGCGACGATGTCGTCATCGACGTAGAGGAAGCCAAGTCGCTCCGCGACCAGACGACCGACCTCCTCGCCTCCCGCGCCCGTTGCGTGCGAGATGCAGACGACTCGGCACGTCACCCACGCGAGGCTAGGAGAGCGCGCAGACACCGTCAAGCATCGTCCGACACCGGCATCGGCGGAACCCCCAGCCGGCAGCGACTCCAGGCGGCCGCCGAATCGGACGGTAGGTGCACCCGGACACACCCCTCACGGTGGTCTTCGCGTATGTGGCGCTCCGTCTCCGAACGACGCCGCGCACGCGCGAGGCAGGGCTCGCCCAGGGGTACCCCGAGCGCCCTCACGATGAACATGACGACGGGCCTGTTCGGCGTGCGTTGCTCCGCTCACACGCGGCAAGACATCGACGCTGGCGCCCGCCCCGACAGGGGCGTAGTCTGGATCGCATGATCAGCTGGCTCGCCGCGCTTGCTGCGGTGCTGTTGGCTGCGGCAGCCACGCTTGCGTCATCCGCGCTTGCGTCATCCGCGCATGGCGTGGCCGGAGACGTCCGCATCGAGGTGCTCTCCGTTACGCCGCGCCCGCCGCGGGCGGCGCAGCCTTTCGCGCTTGTCGCGCGAGTGGAGTTCGCGCCGGCTCCGGGGTCGATCCGATGCAACGTCTGGATCGGCGGTAAGCGATTCAGAGACATCCGCCTCGTCTGGGACGACCCGACGGCGCGCTGCTATTTGCGCCTCCCGGCTGGTGCGCGCGGTAAGCGCCTGACCGTCGGGCTCGCGGCCACGCTCGACGGTTCGCTCACCCGCACAACGCTGGCGTTCCGCGTCTCCTGAGCGATCCGAAGCGATCGGCGATACGCAGACATGCGCGCGTGCATGTCGGATTCGTGTCAGATCACGCCGACGAACGGTGGTCCACACCGACGACGCCGTTGCTCGCTTACGGCTCGTTCACCCGGCTCAGACCACCTGTAACCCGCGTAGACGAGGCCGGGACAGAACTGTCACGCCGGAGGTCGCGGGTTCGAGTCCCGTCGCTCCCGTCCCTTTTCAAGCCGTTTCTGGGACTTCGAAAGCCCGAGCGAGTGCCCGGGCCTTCGTATTGGTCAGAGAGAAAGCACGTCCGGCCCCCGTCGCGGCCGCGATCGCACGGTCATTCATCCGCTGCTTCGAAGGCGACGCCGAGGGCGCCGAGGATCGAGACGCTCACGCGGGAGCTTGTGGTCGCACTCGACTTCCCGACCTACCAGACGCAGCGAGTCACGAGGCCCGGGCCAGTACCCCGGACTGGCGACATAACCGTTCAGGTACCGCCACCATGACTCGGGGATCCCGTCCTTCAGTGAGGGCAACAGAGCGCCTGATCGAGGGCAGCACCCCGGAGGAGAACGACGGGGCGCTAGCGCCAGATGCCCGTGATCTCCCGTGAGCCGCGGGACCGTCCCAGAAAGGGTAGGCCCCAACCGCCCTCGATCGTCCGCAGTAGCGCGTAGTGGTCGAGCGGCATCGAGGTGCGTGATCCGGGGCGAACGAGCGGCCCGAGGACGAGTGCAGGGACATGACCGCCACCCCCTTCGTCCGAGACGCCCTCGTCGAACACGACGAAGACGACCCCGTGCCGGAGTGCCGGATGACCCAGGAGGGGGCGAAGGAACGTCCGAAGCCACGCGTCTCCGGCCGCGACAGAGCAGTCGTGCATGTCGTGGCAGAGGTCGGGAACGACCAGAGAGAAGTCGGGGAGCCGACCTGCGCCCAGATCTCGGGCGAACGAACGGAGCGGGACGATTCTGCGCAGGCGATCGGGGCTCGAGACGACGTCCGTGAAGTAGACGAGGGGGTTGTGCTTCTTCGCGTAGCGCCCAGCCTTTGCACCGGTGAAGCCGGCTCGGGGCAGCCCTTCGGCGTACGTCTTCCAGGTCATGCCCGCCCGCTCGAGCGCATCGGCCAGATTCGGTGCGCTCACCTGGCAGCTAGTGCAGTCACTCGCGATGCCCTGGCTGGAACCGGAGACCATGGCGAGGTAGTTCGGCAGGCTCGGATGGGCGACGGCCCGGTAGTTGGTCATCAGCGCGTAGCGCCGGGAGAGGCTGCGGAAGGCCGGGGCGTCCGGGCTTCCGATGACCCGATCGAACTCCTTGTTCTCGAACACGACTACCACGACCCGGTCGAAGCTCGGGATCACCTCCCGCGTTTGGGCACGACCGGTCCCGGCGCCGGCGATTCCTGCGGTCGCGACTCCCGCTGCAAGGAATGCCGCCAGAACGCAGGCGACAGACACGCGCGGACGGGCGGCGCTCACCGGCGGGCGCAGGTCAGCCGGCACAGCCGGACGTCGCGACACCTGCGACCGTTGCGAGCGCCGTCTCCGCCTTCACCTCGAAACGGAGTGTGACAAGCCCTGGCCGCGGCGCGTGGAGCCTGACCATCCCGTCGGGCGAGCGGAACACGCATCCTTCCGAAGGCGCCCAATACGGCGAATACCGCAGCGCGATCCGATACGTGCCCGAACGCCGGAGCCGGAGGAGCAATGAAGACGTCCCGATGTTCAGCACCTCGGGATCGCCCGGCCCGACGACGATCGGTCTCGGGGACGGCACCTCGAGGATGTCGAGGTTCGGGTTTCGAAACACGATCCGAAGCCGGCTCTTGCCGCTCTGGATCAGACTCCACTCGGCGCGGGCGCTGTAGTCCGGTGAGGCTCGTGACGCGACGACGTACCGAACCCCGAGGCTGCGCAGCCACCCTACGTAGGCCATGCGCCCGAGGTGACCCTGCCGGTAGAGCAGCTGGTTCACGGGGAAGTCGTTCTGCCGGTACCAGCCGCGCGTGAGCGGGATGCCGGCTCGCGCCAGGTAGACGGCCGGCCAGTGCCCCGTCGTGTCCACAGCCTCGACACGGTACGACGGAGAGAGATGTGACCTGAGGTAGACGATCGCCGGGCGCCAGTAGCTCGCGCTCGCCGCGGGGTTGTGGAGATCCTGGGCGGCGCTCGCCGCCAGAGGCGACAGGTTCCACGAGATCGCAAGTGCGAGAACCGGCAAGGCGACGCGGCGCGGCCGCCAGGATCGAAGCGAGAGCGCGAGCACCGCGATCGGGACGGCGACGAACCGGATGCGGGCGATGTTCTCGCCGATGCTCGACGGAACGAGGAAGAGCACAACGCACGCGGCCAGGTAGATCGAGAAGAGGTGACGCAGGAGACGGGCGCGCTCGACGCGCCACGTTAGCGCGAAGCCCACGAGGGAGAATGCGAGAGCGGCAGCGGCAGCCGTGGCGGGAAACGGGTAGCGCCCACCGCCGGGGAACGCACGCCAGAGCACGATCTCGGCGAGCCCGATCGACGCGACCGCCGCGGCGAGCCAGAGGAGGCGCGAGTCACCTTTGCGCTGCTCGAGGACGACGGCCGCGAGAACCATGCAGAGGAGGAGGAAGGAGACGGGGCTCGTTGCCACGGTCAGCACGACGAGGCACAGGAACGACACTCTGCGGCCGGCCTGTAGCGCACAGAGCGCGAGCAGTGCGAACGCGACACCGAGGGCGAACGGGAACGCGCCGCTCAGGACGTAGCAGGGCCAGACGACCGCGAACGCCCTGGACGCCCAGCGGGCGGCGGCCCCCCACTCGCGGATGGCGAGTACGGCGAAAGCCCAGGCCGCGGCCGCGATGCTCGCTACGGCGAGGAGGCCGATCCCGACTGCCGCCGCAAGGGGGTAGTAGAGGATGCTGTAGGTGATGAAGCTGTAGCGGCCCGCGTACCAGAAGTTGTTCCAGAGCGCGAATCCGTGCTCGAGGAACAGCGAGCGCTGGTACACGTGTGCGGCAAGGTCGGTTCCGGGCGGACCGAGCCAGACCAGCGCGGCCGAGAGGAGCGTCGCGACCGCTGCCGCGACGAGCGTCTCCCTCCGGATCGGACGCGATCTCGGCCCCACGGGGTGATCACTCCCCGGCCGTCCTGATCCGGGCTCGGGACGTTCGGAGGGCGCCGTTTCCCTCACTGCTCCCGCAGTATCTCGCGATTACCGCGTCGCCGTCGACCAATTCCCGTGTCGGATTCGTGTCAGATCACACCGACGCACCGTGACCCACGCTAGACCAGATCCACTGGTCCGAGCGACCGATGTCGGCCCGACACGATGCCCCATGACCCTCCGGCCCACGCGCGAATCGCTGGGGTCGGCGATGATGGCATACGCCGCGAGTACAAGCGCGACCCAGACGAGCATGGCCAGTGCCGCGGTCATCAACGCCCTGGCCGCGCCGTGATGCGCAACCTTCCACGATGGACCGCTCGGGAACACCTACCTATCTCATCGCGCGCACGCGCGCGCACTGGAGGGGGCTGCTCGGGTACCCACCCCCTCGCGGTGATCATGGTGATGGGGACTGGTCGGGGGCTGATGGGCCCGAGTCCCGGGCCCTACGTCTTTGACCGAGCATGCGCAAGCGCGTCGTTGAACTCCATGCCATGGCCCTCGGCCCAAACAGCGTCGAATTCCTGGCCGAGGGCCGCTCGCAGGCTCTTGAGGGCGTTGTCATGTGTCCTGTGCTCGAGTGGGTCGAGAGAGATCCCTGCGGACTCACGAAGTGCCTGGGCAGCGGCGAGAAGGAGCGTCCCTAGGCGCGGTGCGGCCTGTGCGGCCGAGATGGATCCCCAACCCTCGAAGCAGTACGACATCGTCACCTTGTTCCCCGTCTCGACCGCGTACTCAGCGCTTTGCTCGAACCAATGCTCCGCTTCCGCAAAGTCGCCGCGACGTAGGGCGCCGAATCCGAGGTTGAGGCGTACGGCGGTCGCTTCCTCATCCGAATCATTCTCAATTGCAAGTTGCAGGGATTGCTCATAGAGGTTCTGAGCCTCGAGGTCATCACCCCGAAGCGCGGCCACGTAGCCCAGGTTGTCCAGCGCGATTGAGACCTCGCGCTTCATTCCGAGTCTGCGAAACGCCTCGGCCGCTTCCTCCATGAGCACCTTCGCACGATCCAGGTCGCCGGAGGTCATTACCACGTTCGCGATCAACCCAGATGTCCTGGCGACGCCAATGTCGTCGCCCGCGGCCCGATACAGCTCGAGGCTCGCCTCAGCGAATTCTGCGGCAGCGTTCGGATCTCCTTGGAGTCGCGCGAAACTGGCGAGCCAGTGGAGTGCCCTGGCACGTAGCGCGGCCGACGGCGCCGGGGCACCCGCAATTGCATCCTCGAGTCGCCGGCGTCCCTCCGTGACGTAGCCCTGGCTCCAGAAGCGGGCCGCGGCAATCGCGAAGCGCAACTCGGTTTCCGTCTCGCCGGCCTGCCGCAAGTGGTCGAGTGCGGCCCAAATGTTGTCGCGCTCGGCCTGGAGGCTGGCGAATGCGTCTTCACCCGAGCCACCCGATAGGTCGGCTTCGGCGCTTTCGAGGAGTATCAGGAAATGGTTGGCGTGGCGCGGCTTTAGCGTCGCCAGCTCCGCCGACCCGAGAGCTTCGGTCGCGAACTCGCGAATCGTTTCCAACATCCAGTACCGCTCGGTGCTGAAGCGCAGAAGGCTCTTCTCTACGAGCGACTGCAGCGTCTCGAGGTCTGCGTCGGCGATCTGCTCGGCTGCCGCGAACGTGCAGCCACCGGCGAAGACGGAGAGCTTGGCGAACAGCCGCCGCTCCTGCTCAGAGAGAAGGTCATACGACCACTCGATCGCGGCTCGCAGCGTTTGCTGTCGCTCGGGAGCGTCCCGCGGTCCACCCGTCAGGAGACCCAAACGCTGCTCCAGCCGCTCGAGGATCTGCCGGGGCGAGAGTGCCTTCACACGCGCGGCGGCGAGCTCGAGCGCGAGCGGCAGGTCGTCCAGTCGGCGGCAGATCTGCGGCACTGCGTCGTCGATGACGAGGTCAGGTACAACCGCACGGGCCCGGCTCGCGAAAAACCTGACCGCCTCCTCGTGAACAAATGGCGGCACCGGATATTCCTGTTCCCCAGAAAGCTGGAGCGGCTGTCGGCTCGTCACGAGGAGCTCGAGGTTGGGACAGGCAGCCAGCAACGGCGCGAACTCGACTGCCGCCTCGAACAGATGCTCGAAGTTGTCAAACAGCAGCAGCATCCGCGCATCGGCGATGCGGGAGGCGAGACCGTCCTCCGCAGCAAGCACCTGGGAGGCTGTCTCGAGGACGAGCTCCGGGTCGCGCAGAGGCGCAAGCGGAACCCACCAGATCCCGTCCGGATACCGCTCCGCCAGAGCACCCGCTGCCTGCGCTGCCAATCGCGTCTTGCCCGTGCCTCCCGGTCCGGTCAGCGTGAGCAGCCGAACATCCTCGCGCGCAAGCAGAGAGCGCACCTCGACCAACTCACGCTGTCTACCGAGAAACGGCGTACCCGGAATCGGCAGGTTGGTGCGATAGAGACTCTTCAGCGCCGGATGGTCGCCTGCACCAAACTGATAGACCCGCTCCGGCGCGGACAGGTCCTTGAAGCGATGTTCGCCCAAGTCAACAAGCCCCTCCCCCGAAATGAGCGAGGCCGTCGAGGCGGAAACGAGGATCTGCCCACCATGTCCAGCCCCGGCGACCCGGGCCGCTCGGTGAACGTCCGCGCCGACGTAGCCTTCCTCGGTCAGGAGCGGCGTGCCCGTGTGCAGCCCCACCCGCACCTGGATCGAAGCGGTGGCCAGCGCCTGCGTGAATGCCCCGGCAGCGACAAGCGCACCATCGGCCGTCGGGAACGCGAAGAAAAAGGCGTCGCCCTGCGTATCCACTTCAACGCCTCCCTCAGCAGCGCACGCCTCGCGAATGATCCTGCGATGCGTGGCGAGCGCCTCCGCATAGGCGTCGGCGCCCAACCTATCGAGCAGCCTCGTGGATCCCTCTACGTCAGTGAAGAGAAAGGTCACCGTCCCGCTCGGAAGATCCTCGCGCACGCCGCGGGATCATCTGCCTGTCGCTCGATCGCGTCCAGTCCGCCGCCACGCACGGCAAAAACCATCTGCTCGAGGCCGCGACCAGCACCACCCGAGAGACATGAGCCACCTGGACCTGTCCCGAGTGTGGCAACGGCTTCCGACAAGAGATCTCCGTCCCCGGTCACGGCGCCCGCATCAAGGCGGTCGAGACGTTGCTCCGCGAGGGTCGGTCGAGTCGGTGAGGCGGAGCTCGTCGAGCCGAAGGTTTCGCAATCGGTCGAGGAGCTGAGGAATCTCGGTTCGGCCGAGCTCGCCCCCGCCGACGTAGCGCGCCCTAGCGTGACCATGAAGTCCTGCGCGCCATGAGGGTCTTGCCGGAGGGCGATCCCTTCCTCGCGACCTCGGCGTCCGCGGTCGGCACGCGTGAAGGCCGACGCGCCCCGGGAGGATTCGTTCCTCCGACGCGCAGTTCGCTCGTACCCGCCGGCGGCACGTCTGTTGACGCCCTTGACTGATATAGCGCCAGGATATATCGTTTAGATAGATGGAACCGAAGGCGGTCACATGGGCGGTCCTGGGACTACTCGCGCAACGCCCGAGGAGCGGATACGAGATCAAGCAGGCCGTCGACCGGACGATCCGACACTTCTGGGCCGCGAGCTATGGCCAGATCTACCCCGAGCTCAGGCAGATGGAGGCGGCCGGCTGGATCCAGGGGGCGGACGGCTCGCGGGGGGCGCGCTCCAGGCGCGTCTACACGATCACGGCCGCAGGGCAGCGTGAGATGCGCGGGTGGCTCTACGGTCGCGAGACACACATCGAGCTCCGCGACGAGTCGCTGCTGCGCCTGTTCTTCGCCGACATGCTCCCTTCGGAGCATGCGCTCGGACTGTTGGCCGCACGGCGCGAGGGCTACCGCGGGATGCTCGAGTACCTGCGCTCGCTCGACGACGGGACCGGGCCAGATCCGACGTTCGTCGACCTCGTCTATCGCTGGGGCCTGGACTATTGCGAATGGGGAGTCGCGTGGTGCGACACACAGGAAAGTCGCTTGCGCCGGGCCGCCTAGAGGATCTGCCCGAGCCGACGTGGCGGTCGATGCTTCAGCGCGGAGCGCCGCAGTTCGCCGGCGAGGCCGTCGCGCCGGTCCTCGTCTTCTACGCCGTGTGGAAGGTGTGGGGGCTCGCACCTGCCATCGCCGCCTCGACCGTTGTGTACCTCACGCTGGCCGCGTGGCTGCTGCGGCGCGGCCACGACCTGACGCTGATCGCCGTGGGGGCGGCGTTCGTCGTGATCCAGGCCCTTGTCGGGCTGGCCTCTCACAGCCCAACCGTGTACCTCGCGCAACCGGTCGTCCTGAGCGCGCTCTGGGGCCTCGCCTTCTTCGTCTCGATCGCGATCGGCCAGCCGCTGGTCGGCGTGTTCGCCGGCGCTTGGTACCCGTTTCCCGCCTGGTTCCGGGCCGGCAAGGAGTACCGACGGGAGTTCGGCATGCAGTCGTTCGTCTGGGGTCTCGTGTCTCTCGTCCGGGCCGCGCTTCGGTTGTGGACCCTGCTCGACTCCGGGGTCGGCGGCTTCGTCGTCATCTCGATCGCAACCGGCACGCCCCTGCTGGCCGCGCTGATTGCATGGGGCATCTGGCACGCGCGCCGAACGTTCCTGCGGCTCGAGTCGGCTCCGGCAGCGGGCTGACCAGTCGCGCGTTACGTTCCGGCTCCACGGAGCGCGCGAGAATGGCTCCGAGATCGGAGGCGTCCCTCCATGAGGCGTTGGGCGATCAGATTCCTCAGCAGAGCGCACCTGGCTGCATATCGTCTGAGCAGAGGACGTGTCCTCGGCTCGGTGGCCGGCATGCCGGTGCTTCTGCTCACCACAACCGGTCGGCGGTCGGGCAAGGTGCGCACGACCCCGCTCACGTTCTTTCGAGACGCGACCGACCTCGTGGTGGTCGCATCGAATGGAGGTGCGGATCGTCCGCCCGATTGGGCGCTCAACCTGCAGCAGACCCCGCGCGCGGTCGTCGAGATCGGCACCAACAAGGTGGCTGTCACTGCGAGGCCGGCGTCGCAACAGGAACGCGAGCGACTGTGGATCGTGATCACGGCCACCCACGCCGGCTACGCCCGCTACCAGGAGCGAACAACTCGACCGATCCCGGTCGTCCTTCTCACACCCGAACATCCGCCGCCTCGCCGGATCTGACATGCGTCTGACACGCCGCGACGCCTGCATCGATCAGCACTCCAGCGCGACCTCCCACTTGCGGGGTCGGTGCGCACCCCGTTACCCACCCCCTTCGCGGGCATCCGGGCCGGCGGGGCCCGGTCGCCGCCACGCGCGCACGCCATGCTCACGAGGGTAGACCACCCCCTGTCGACGGTCGGGACGATGGGGCGTGGTCCCGACGGATCGCCTGAGTTCAGACCCTTGGCGGGGCTGCAGGCTCGACGTCGAGGCGGAAGGCGAGTCCCACCATCTCGTCTGCGTTTTCGGAGGGGAAGATGTCGGCCGCCCGCAGGTCGAACTCAGGACAGCGAACGAATCCGAGCCGCTGGTAGAGCCTGACAGCGTCCGTCAGCAGGGCGATGGTGTGGATCCCGAGCGTCTCGGCGCCGACGTTGCGGGTTCGCTGGATTGAGTGTTGGACGAGAGCCCGGCCGATTCCGGTACCGCGCATCCGGGGAGCTACCGCGAGCGCGCGAAATCCTGCCCAACCAGCGGGGAGGTTGCTCCAGCCCTCGTGGCGCACGTTCGCGTAGAACGCGATCGTCCCCACGACCCGCCCGTCATGCTCGGCGACGAGCACCTCGGCCTCGGCGAACCGCGTACGTACGTCGACGAGGTCCGCGAGGTACGCGTCGAGGATCCAGTCGGAGGCCGATCCGCGGTACGGCTCCAAGGCCGGCGCGAACAAGGCTGCAATCTCTGTCAACTCGTGGCTGCGCGCCAGCCTGATCGGAATCGGCTCGTCGGCGTGCCAGGGGTCCGGACGCGGGGACGTCCGGACCCCACCCTTGGGATCACGCGTGTCGTAGCCGTCCATCGTGTCGCACCAGGCTGACACACACGAGCACGGCACACATCGCCGCGATCCCGGTGACGAGACCGAGCGTCGCCGCACCCCAGGCGAAGCCGTCGTCGGCCGGCGAGAGACGCGGGATGGTCGAGGCGACCGGCGCGGGAACCGTCGACCGGGCTGTAATCGGAACCGTCGACCGGGCCGCGATGGCCGTACGGATCGCCGGGTCGAGGGCCTGTCTCGCGACCGAACCCGCGTGGTCACTTCCCCACGGGTCTCCGAACGCGGTCGGCACGAGCGCGAGCGCGAGCGTGCAGAGAACTGCCGCAATGGCCGTGCGCCGGGCGAGAGGCGGAACCGGGTGACGCATGTCGCTCCTCCTTCTCCTTCAGTCGCGAATGCTCCTGATAGGAGTAAGCTATACTCCTACAAGGAGCAAATGTCAAGACGGCCGCTCTCCACCACGTCGTTCGCGATCCTCGGGCTGCTCGCGGTCCAGCCGTGGGCGACATACGACCTCGCCAAGCTCATGCGGCGCTCGCTGCACTTCTTCTGGCCTCGCGCAGAGAGCAACCTCTACGCCGAGCCCAAGCGGCTCGTCACCGCCGGCCTCGCCGAGGCCCGCGAGGAGTGGAACGGCGACCGACGGCGCACGGTGTACTCGATCACCGACCGAGGACGAGCGGCGCTGCGGGAGTGGCTCGCGACACCACCAGCCCCGGCGCGGGTCGAGTCGGAGGCCCACCTGCGGTTGCTCTACGCAAACTACGGCTCCAAGGACGACCTGCTCAGGACGATCCAGTCGATCGAAGACGACGCGCAGAGGACAATCGACCACTACGCCCGGCTCGCGACCGAGTACGCACACGGAGAGGGACTCTTCCCCGATCGGATCCACGTGAACGCGCTCGTCGCGTCGCTCTCGATCCAGCAGGCGCGCGCCGCCGTGCATTGGGCGCAAGCGTCACGCGGCGCCGTCGAGGCATGGGAAACGACCGAGCAGGCCGACATCGAATGGGCCACCAGAGACCTTGTTGCGAACTGCGCGCGAGCCGCAGAACGACTAGCGCAGCCTCTAACAGCCCGTGCGCCCACTCCCACCCCTCGACGTTGGTGATGGCGACAGGGCCGGTCTCGGGCGTCGCGGGTCGAGATTGACGTGGGGCTAATCGGCGCGGCCCTCGCGAGATGACTTGGTGAGAGCGCGTCACCCAACTGAGGTTTGCGTTTTGAGGTCTCCACGAGTTGACTCCCGATCATGCGTGCGCAGACCATGCTTCTCGTCGTCGTGGGGTGTATCGGGGTGTGCTCTCGTCGGGTTGTGGTGATGTGCCGCCGGTAGAGAGTGGGAGAACCTCGAGGCGGGGGGGCGCCCGGTTGCGGTGTGCGCTCGCGGGGTCCGCTGGGGCGGCTGTCTGGGCGGTTCAGGAGCCGCTTGACCAGTGGGTACTCCGTAGCCACTACTCCGACGTGGCTGTGCTCGGGAAGGTCGCTGTCGGTGGGCGTGCTTGGTGGCCGGCGGGACTTGCACTCCATCTCGTGAACGGCGCGGTCTTCGGGCTCGTCTATTACGAAGTACGCCGAAGATGGCCGCAGCGGCCTCGTCGGCTCGCGATGTCGATGGCTCTGGGCGAGCACGTCGCGCTCTATCCCCTCAGCTACTTCGTCGACCGGTTCCATCCGCGGCGGGGGACGCGAGGAATTCCGCCGCTTCTGGAAAACCCGCGAGCGTTCGCTCAAGCCACCTGGCGGCACACCGTCTTCGGCCTGGTGCTAGGACGACTCGCCTGAGCCTGGTCCGCGTGCTGTATCTGCACTCGACGCTCCCCAGACCATGCAGCTGGAAGAACCTGAAACGCCGGGATTCACATTCATGCCGGGGGGTCGGTTGCCGAGTTGAGAGGTGGTATTCGGGCCGGACGGGGTAGGACAGCTCTATGAGCATCGGGCCGTACCGTCAGTCCGTCCAAGACGAGATCATGACGTCCGCGCTGATTCGCGCCGCAGACAATCTGCTCGACGACTTGGTCGACCGGGTGCTCCGCAACGAGGAGCGCGTCGCAACGGCCGCCGAGGGCAAGCTCCTGATCGCCGCGGACGACGAGATGGAAGACGTCGCGGACCGTGTCCAACGCTTCGTCGCGGTCGCGACGCCGACCATACGGGTGCTCGCCCGCGGCGCCCGCTTCACCCGCGTGCCGTGGGTGCTCGTCGCCTCGACGGCCGTTTCGCTGACCACGACGGTGCGCGCCGGCGTGCGGGAGGTGCGGGTGCTTGGGTCGCTGCTCGCGTTCCGGCTGGAGCAGGTGAGCGGTGCGCCAGCGGATCCGGCACTCGTGAAGAAGCTCGCGGTCGAGCTGTACCTGGCGCCGAAGCGAAAGCCCGACGTGGCAAGGCTCGACTTGCCTCTTGCACAGCTCGCACGGAGGTGGCTGCTCCGCGGTCTCTTCGGCCGCGACACCCGTAGGGCGGCGGAGATGGCGCTGGACGCAGCGGAGCAGCTCGACCTGGATCGCGTGCTCGAGACGCGACGCACCTGCGCGATCGGGACCAGCCCTGCCGCGGGCAATCCCTGGCGGTCCGTCTAGCCCACTGGGTCGGGCACGGCGGCACCATCTGCACGCGGGCGGCAGTCGGGGGGACGGCTGCTGGAAGTGACCACGGTCGTTTCCGTTAGCCGATGCCGCCCGCACTAGACCAGGTCACGCGTAGCTGTTGGACTTCGTTCCCCGCGCGGCCTGCGGCGGGCCTTCGCCCCAACCCTGCAAACTTCGGTCGGATTCCCCACGGCGGGCGAGGGCTCGGCGCGACATGGGCAAGCGTGAGGCAGCAAGCCCACCGCGGTCGCGCGTACTTCAGGGTCGTGATCGAGCAGCCCTCGCTTTACACCGGATCGAGGCGTACGGTGCTCGTAACGGGGGCCATCTCGCCTTGGCTGGCCGTTGCGTGTAGCGACCAGAGCGGCCTTGGCTCATATCCTCGAACCGGGGCCGCTCGGGCGCTGCCCAGCGCCATCAGTTCTGCGGTGGTTGTTTGACTTGCCCGCGAGCCTCCATCACCCAACCCACGGTACCGAGGCGACCCGCGGCATTTCTGAACGGCACCTGACAACCGCATTCGCCGTGCGGCAAGCAGCGCAGGCGGTCGCGGCTGAGTCAGCCATCACGTCGAGTCGAGTGTCGCAGCGACACGGTGAGGACGAGTGCGACTGTCGTGGGGAGAACCCACCAGGCAGCGAGGTCCCGGTGTGCGAGGAAGGCGGTGATTGCGAGCCCGGCGGCGACACCGGCTGCGACGCGCCAGTCGTCGCCGACGATGAAGTCCCACCAGAACGCGGCGAACGCGCGGAGGTACGTCACGCGCCGGCTCCTGCGGGGAGTGCAGCGTGTCGCTGGCGTCGGAGCTGGCGGACGAGTGCGAACGAGAGGAGGCTGAGGAAGGCGAGGATGGCGAGGATCGCGGCCTCCGACCCGGGCCAGTTGACGCCCGCACCCTCGCCGCCCCAGAAGATGCCAAAGCTCGTGAGGAGCAGCCCGACCGCGAACTTGATGGTGTTCTCCGGGACACGCTCGAGCGGCGATCGCACTGCGATCCCGGCGACGACGACGAGCGCGACCGCAGTGAGTGCGGCCGCGGCCGCGAATGCGACCCGGGCCTGGGCTGCTCCAAACGTGACGACGATGAACACGATCTCGAGCCCTTCGAGCAACACGCCCTTGAATGCGACGGTGAACGAGTACCAGTCCATCCCGGTCGGTGCCCCACGACCCACCCGGGTCGCTTGCTCGCGCTCGGCAGCGAACGCGGCACCCTCGTCGTGCAGCGCCTTGTAGCCACTCGAGCGGAGGATCGCCTTGCGCAGCCACTGCAGACCGAACACCAGCAGCAGCGCGCCGACGACGAGCCGGAGTGTGTCGATCGGGAGCAGGCGAAGCGCAGGACCGAGCACCGCCACGATCACCGCAAGAACGACTGCCGCCGCTGCAACGCCAATCAACGGCGAGCGCCAACCACGCACGACGCCTACGGCAAGCACGATCGTCAGCGCCTCGACAGCCTCCACCCCACTGGCAAGGAACGTCGCGAGAAAGAGAAGGAGGTCGTGCGTCACAACGCCGATCGTAGGCACCGACGGCGGCCACGCAGTCCCGCGCTACCGCGTTGCAGCCACCCTGCGTCGACTGTAAGGTTCGCCTTACATGAGCTCGGGGCAGATCGTCCTTCTGGGCGCAGTTGCGGGCCTGACCATCTTCATCGGCCTTCCGGTCGGCCGCATGCAATGGGTCAGCCCTGCGACGAAGTCGTTCCTGAGCGCCATGGCGATCGGGATCCTGATCTTCCTCCTCTGGGACGTGCTCACGGCGGCGGTCGAGCCGGTGGAGGAGGCGCTCACGGCCGGGAACGACCGACGATTTCTCTGGCTCGCGGTACTCCTGACCGCCGGCTTCTCCGTCGGTCTGATGTCCCTCGCGCTGTACGACGGCTGGCTCCGGCGGCGGCGCGCAAAGGCGATGCTCGGTCCCGGCGCAGCATCGATCGCCGAGTACCAGGCCGAGCGGCACATCGTCACGATGTCCCCCTCGAGTTGGCTCGCGGTCTTCATCGCCACCGGGATCGGACTGCACAACTTCTCGGAGGGCCTGGCAATCGGTCAGTCGGCGGCAGCGGACGAGCTCAGCCTTGCCCTTGCCCTCGTCATCGGCTTCGGCCTCCACAACGCGACCGAGGGATTCGGCATCGTCGCGCCCCTCACCGGGGACAAGGACCGCCCGAGCTGGGCGTTCCTCGCCACCTTGGGCGTCATCGGCGGCGCCCCGACGTTCCTCGGCACCCTCATCGGCCAGGCCTGGGTGAGCACCGCCCTCTCCGTCGCCTTCCTCGCCCTGGCGGCCGGCTCGATCCTCTACGTCGTCATCGAGCTGATCCTGATCTGCGGACGGGCCGTCAGAAAGGAAATCATGCTCGCCGGAATCCTGCTGGGACTCGTCCTCGGCTTCGGCACAGACTTCGTCCTCGTCGCCGTCGGCGCCTGACGCCACGGCTGGTCGAACCCGTACCGCCCCCGGAGGAGGAGTGAGGACGTCCCGATGTTCAGCCCCTCGGGATCGCCCGGCCCGACGACGATCGGTCTCGGGGACGGCACCTCGAGGACGTCAATCCCGCTCACCTGGCCTTCGATCGCAATAGCCGCGACACCCACGGGGGTGACGACGTGCTGGCCCAGGCGCTGCCCGCACTCGAGCAAGCAGCCGGGGTCGAGGTGCAGGGCCGCGTCGCGGCGAGCCCCAACGCCTTCGGCATCGTGGCGGAGCTTGGCCGACGGAGCTACAGCGAGATCATCCTCGAGACGCTTCCGAAACACGTATCGCACCGGCGCACCTGGACCTTCCCAAGCGACTCGCCCATCTTGGCTACCGCTGACCAGGGTGACGCCGACGCACTTAGGCCCCCTCCCGCCGTTTAGTCGTCGTCCTCGTCGTCGCCGTTCTTGGCGTTACCCGCCTTCACGCACTGGCCGAAGTTCTTGAAGTCCTTCGCGAACTTCGCGGCGTCAGCAGCCTGCTGCTTCTTACAGTCGGCCGTCGCCTTCGATTCGGCTGCGTCGTCGTCATCGTCCTTCTTCGCATCCTCGCGCTTGGCGGCCTTCGCCTTCGCGGTCTGCGACACGCATTTGCCGTACGCGTTCTTCTTGTTCTTGTTCGTTCCGTAAGCCGTCTGGAAGGCCTCGACGCCCTTCGACTCGCGAACGGCCTTGCAGTATTTCGCGGCGTTCTTGTAGTCGGTCGGAACGGGGTCGGCTGCGAGCGCAGCGGGGACTGCGACCGCGACGACCAGCGCCATCAACGCCAGAACCCTTGCCATCGGATGTACCCCCTCTGTCGCGCGACCCGCTCCTAGGTCCGAGCGGTCGGCTCGAAGTGTAGGCCGCCGTCGGACAAGCGCAATCCCCCGGAACGATCGGTACAGATCCGCGCCAGGCGAGATTACGAAAGATGGCGCCGCCGTCGGGCCAGCTCGTCGACCTCGACGAACGCGGGACTCGCGCGCTCAGCGGCCATTTTGATCTCGTCCCGGGAGACGGCGGGACAGCCGATCGAGCGTCCGATCGCATGAGCGAGCGTGGTCTTTCCCGTCCTGGGTGGACCGCTAACGACGACCAGCGTCGGGGTCACGGGTTCCGGCACCGCGCGAGCCTATAGCGCCCGGGCCTCAGGGCGCATCCGGTTTTTCTTGGCCTTCGCTCAGGTCAGAATTCGTCGATTCCGCTAGCCCACCAAGCGCTCGAGCGCCGGCCGGCTCAGTCCGGGGTCGCCGGATCCGGGGCGACGAGAGGGGCGTACTCGGGGTGGCGGCGGATATAGGCGGCGACGAACGGGCAGACAGGTACGACGCGTAACCCGCGTGAGCGGATGTCGTCGAGCGCTCCGGCAACGAGCGCCGAGCCGACGCCGCTGCCCTCCACCGAGGTGTCGACGTCGGTGTGCACGAGCACCACGAGCCCGGGCTCGGTCCGGTAGCGGATCTGGCCGAGCAGGCTGTCGCCACGTCGGGCCTCGTAGCGAAGCTCGGCCGGGTTGTCTCTCACCGTCACGTCACTCGTGCTCGCCATGTCTGCGCAGTGTCGCATTGGACATAGGCTTTCCCCGTGGCGGCCTACTCCCACCTCGACCAGCCGATGTTCCGGCTGACCGCGGAATGAGCCCGGTTCGACCGACGGTACGGGTCGTCGGTCGAAGCCTCGAACCAGAGCATCACCGCCTGCGTGATTTCCTCACGCGAACGGCGCAGCCGTACGAGTTCCTCGAACCGGGGTCGCCGGAGGCTGCCGCGCTGCTCGCCGAGCACGGCCTCGGAACGCAAGACCTGCCCGTCGTCGTCGACGGCAACGACGTGTACCGAAATGCGACGGTCGCCCTGCTCGGGGAGGCATGGGCCATCTCCACGCCCCCTTCGCGGAAGCACTACGAGCTTGCGATTGTCGGCGCAGGCCCGGCGGGGCTGGCTGCTGCCGTCTATGCCGCCTCCGACGGGCTCTCGACGGTCGTGATCGAGGCCGACGTGCCGGGTGGACAGGCGTCGCACACCTCGATGATCGAGAACTTCTTCGGCTTCCCCGACGGCATCGGCGGGGCCGAGCTGGCCCGGCTCGCCGGCCGGCAGGCCGAGCGCTTCGGGGCGGAGCTCGTCCTCCTGCGCGGCGTCGTCGGTAGCACGGGCGATGCTTCCGGCGCACCGTCGCTCGAGATCGAGGGCGGCTACAAGGTGACCGCCGACACGGTGATCGCAGCCAACGGCATGGAGTGGCGTCGTCTCGAGGTCGACGGTGTGGCCGAGCTGCTCGACCGCGGCGTCTACTACGGCGCCGGCCGCAGCGAAGCCGCCCGCTGCGCCGGCGACCGGGTCGTCGTGGTCGGCGCCGGCAACTCGGCCGGCCAGGCAGTCCTCCATCTCGCCCGCGCGGGCGCGAAGGTGACGATGATCGTGCGCGGCGACCAGCTCGCGTCCAAGATGTCTGCGTACCTCGTCGAGCGAATCGAGCCCAACCCGCTCGTCGACGTCCGGTTGGAGACGAACGTGACGGCGGTCCACGCCGACGGCGACGAGCTCGGAGCGGTGACGATCTCCGACGGAACCGGCAAGAGCGAGCAGCTGCGGGCGGCGGCCCTCTTCCTGTGCATCGGTGGTACTCCTCGAACAGGATGGGCGGGAGGCGCAGGCGTTCGCGTCAATCAGGCCGGCTTCGTCCTCACCGGAAGCGCCCTGCTCGAAGACGGGCGGCGTCCGGAAGGGTGGCCGCTCGACCGCGACCCGCTCGTGCTCGAGACGACGATTCCCGGCCTGTTCGCTGCCGGCGATCTGCGCAGCGGGTCGACCAAGCGCGTCGCCGCGGCAGTCGGGGAGGGGGCGATGGCAGCCGCGCTCGTCCACCGCCGGCTCGAAGAGCTGGCCGGAGGACACTGAGTTGACGCACCCCCTCGCGATCGTCACGACGACGGGGCCTGGTCGCGGACGGCCGGCCCTTCGCGAACGCCAACTCGTTCACCACGCGCGCACGCGGGGGGACGAGGGCGACCCGAGGTAACGCCACCCCTCGCGCTGATCAGGGCGGTACGGCTGGTCGGGCGCGCTCTCTCGCCGCACCACCAGAGCCCGAAAGGTCGGGGAAATGTTCGGGAAACGACGCACTGCGAGCATCGCTCGGACACGACGAATGGAGGAGTCATGGAATCCAGAAATGTCGCGACCTACCGCGCCGGGCACGAGGCGTTCAACCGCAGAGACTTCGGCGCGATGGTGAAGGAGTACGCCGAGAGCATCCGCTGGACCGACCACGCACGCAGCATCACGTTCAGGACACCCAGGGAGTTCGAGGACGACTTCCTGGCTGGATGGATCCGGGGTTCTTCGGACTGCCGCGTCACCGACGCCCGCTACACCGACGCCGGAGACACCGTGGTGGCGCGTTTTGTCGCCAAGGGCACCAACGACGGGCCACTCGGGTCCTTTCCGGCAACCGGCAGGACGTGGTCGCTACCCATCTGCGAGATGTGGCACTTCGACGCCGACGGTCGAGTCGTGGGAGGCGAGATCTACTACGACCAGGTCTCGCTGCTCGCACAGCTCGAGCTGCTGCCCGAGCCAACCCCGGTGTGAGCGCTGTGTCACGTCCATGGACGCCCGGCGAGCCCTGCCGAGATCCTACGATGGCATCGTGGAGAGCATGAGCGGAATCAGGCGAATCACCTGCGTGTGCGGCAAGGTCATCGAAGGGAGGGACGACGACGAGCTCTGGGCGAAAGCCCAGGCACACGTCGCAGCCGACCATCCCGACCTCGTCGGGAGGGTTTCGCGTGAGGACATCCTCGCGCGCGCCGAGGAGCTCTAGGCGTTCGTAGGGATGTCGCCGAGGAGGCGTCGATAGATGTCCTGCACGGCCGAGCTCGGGGGAATTCCAAGCTCGTCGCGGAGCATGATGCGCAGCCGGTCGTAGACGCGCAGCGCCTCTGCGACGTTTCCGCTTCGCTCGAAAGCCTCCATCAGGATCCGATAGCCGCTTTCGCGGAACGGAGCGAGCTCGATGAGGCGACGCGCACAGTTCGCCGCCTGAGGCAATTCTGGCCCGCCGAGCCCGAGGCTGGCCGTCGCCAGGCACTCGAGCCCGCTCAGCTGCATCTCGTCGATGCGTCGCCGCCAATCATCAAGCCAGGGCCGGTCGTGGCCTCGAAGCAAGGGCCGGCTGGCGACGTCGTAGGCGAGGCTCGCCGGCCCCCAGGCGGCCGCCCACTCTCCCTTCGCGACGTGCGACTCGGCCCGGTGGAGGGCGTCGACAGCCGCCTCGAGGTCGACGAACGCGTGCTGCGGCAGCGCGAGCTCGAGCTGGGCCCGCCCGACCAGCAGTTCGGGCCCGGTAGCCCGGCGCACCTTGGAGAGCAGCACGCTGAGCCGGGCCCGGTGGCCGGGCGTCGCCTCGTCGCCGTACACGGCCACCAGGAGCTCGCCACGATCGATCCGACGGAGTCGGTTGAGCACGAGGTACGCGAACAGCAGATGGCCCAAGACGCCGGGAAGGGCATCGTCGACCCGCCGCCCCTCGAGCTTGACCACGAGCCGGCCGCAGAGCTGGATCCGCGTCTCGCCGTTCCGCGCCATCGCAGCAGCTTAGAAAGCGGTCGACGAAAAGATCGGGAAGCCGAGGCAGCGACCATCGCGAAGCGGCGCGGACACCGCAGGCAATGGGACCGAGAGGAGGGGTGGTCAGCGGGTGGGGCCTCGCCGCCCGGCCGGTCGCCGGGGCCTACCCCCATGACGAAGACATCATCGCGGTGGGTCGGCATAGGTTCCCGCATCCGGCCCGCGAAGCTAGGCACCCTTGGTGCCGAGGAGTCCGCGGTCGCGGAGCCAGGCGAGAAGGGCGTGCTCATAGTCCGTGGATACCGGGCCGTGCTCGAGCCAGTCGCCAGGCTCGGCCGCGAAGGTTGCCGCATGACCCGTGCCCGGAAGCGACACGACCGTCAGGTCGGCGTCCGTCCCGAGCTCAGCGCGCCACACATCTGCACTCTCCGCCACCGGGATCCAGCGGTCGTGCTCGCCGAAGAAGAGCAGTACGGGCAGGTCGAGCTTCCGGAGCGCCGGTCGGATGTCGAACTCCATCTCCTTCGCCCAGCTGCCGTCGATGAGCGACGCGTCGGGTGGCACGAACGCGAGCTGGAACCACTGCTCGTTCGCCGCAGCGTCCAGGAGCGACTGCGCCTCGGCCACGGTCAGCCGGCCGGCCGAGAGCTCGTCCATCGCACGCCGCAGCGCGAGCATCTGCTCGACCGACTCATTGCCGTAGCCCGCCTCTCGCATCAGCGCCCGGGTCGCGAAGGCCATCTGCTCGCCGGGCGTCACGCCGGCCGGCGACACGGCGACGAGAAACGCCGTCTCGGGCAACCCCGCAGCGGCAAGCGGGGCAATCCAACCGCCCTGGCTGATCCCCCAGAGGCCGATTCGCCCGGAATCGATCCGGTCGTCGGCCGCGCAGCAGCGTAGCCACGCCTGAACATCGGCGGCGAGAAGCTCGTAGGAGACCCCTTTGCTGTCACCCGCAGACTCGCCCTCGCCGCGCCGGTCGAAAAGGAGCGTCGCCAGCCCTGCCCGCGGCAGCGTTGCCTCCAGGTGACGGAAGAGATGGAAGTCGCGTGTGCCACCCTCCGCGCCGTGCACCCCCACGACAAGAGGAATCGGCTCCTCACTCACCGGAAGCGTCAGCGTGCCAGCGAGAACCGCACCGTCGGCCTCGAGGGTCAGCGTTTCGCGGATCACGCAAGCAGTCTTGCCTAACGAGACCCGGTTGGCGATGAGCCGACCCCCCGGTCTCTCGATGCCGAGCGAGACCGTACCCCGACTCAACATTCCGGGGCAGAGGGCTGACCGACGGCCGAGGAGCTCGGAACGAGGTCTCGCCGGGAGAACAGACGCTCTCGTTCCCTTGACGCGGACCTGTTCGAGCTCGGCTTCCGCGAACAGCCGTCGGTGTGGAACGCCTTCTCACGCTGGACCCTGCTCGCAGGGTCAGTCTTCGAGCGCCGCCTCCAACTCCTGAGCGTCGGCCTCGTCGCGCTCCGAATGGAATCCGGTCGTCAGCATTCCGCTCGTGGCATCGGCGAGTACCGCTGTGGCGCTTCGCCGATGTTCGTCACCGAGCTGGAGGCCGAGGCGGTGGAACTGCCGGGCCACCTCGGCCCAGACCCAGAGTCCGAGCTCGAGCGGATGCGGGTCATTCGGCAGGTGACGCCAACGCTCGCGTGCCGCGGCTCGATCGGCGGCGATGCGTGCCAGCCGGCTCTGTCGGGCCTCGTCCCCGAGGGGGACAGCGACCTGATCGAGCACCTCGAGCGCCAGCTCGGCACTCCCTGTCTCGCAGACGAAGTCGCACAGCGCTGGTGGAGACTGCAGAGCCGTCAGGAACGGCCGACCGAGTTGAGCCCACATCCGGTCGAGCTCGGCCCCGGCTCGTTCGATGGTGGCTTCGTCGAGAGCGTCGAAGGCGAACCACTCGTCGATGGGCTCCGAACGCAGCCCGCTGAGCCGCCGTCTCACCGCACAGCCCCATGCACCCGGTGCGTTCGGCACCGGGTGGCCAAGGGCGCCGAACGAAGCCCCTATCTCGACGGTGAAGCGCGAGTCCGACGTGACGTTCAACTGCGACGATTGAACGGTCACGCCCCGGTGCGTCTCCCCGGCTTCGTGCGCCCAGTGCCTCGACTTCTTGCGGAAGCCCATCGACTTCAGATCCGGTGCGAGGACGTGGGCGACGATCGAGTCGAGCGCAGTGGCCGCCGGGGACTTCGTCATACCTGCCAGTCTGTCCGAGGTCGGCTGACCCCGCCGTCCGGATCCGGCATCTATCTGACCCGTTCTCTCGGACCCGCCTTCGTCACTCGGCCAGCGCCTCGTCGAAGAGGTGGTCGAACCCGGTGATCTCGAACACGCGCCGAACCGGCCCGTGCGGTGGGATGAGGACGAGCACGCAGCCGTTGTCCGTCAACGCCTGATGGGTCGCCGCGAGCAGCTGGAACCCGTGCGAGTCGACGAAGTCGACCGAGGAGAGGTCGAGGACGACTGTCCCGGGATTGCCCGCGCACGCCGCCTCGACGATGGCTCGAGCCCGCGGCGCCGTGGACATGTCCAGGTCACCGGTGAGCACGATCCGCGTCGCGTCGGGATCGCCACCCACCTCGGCGGCGCCGTTGCCGAACTCGTATCGCGTGGACGGAGCTCCGTTGCCCCGCGTCATCTCTCCTCCTACGAATCCGCTACCATCTACGACCAGCTAAGTGCGTTAGATGTAACGCGAAACAGAATATACGATAACTTTGTCGCAAGAATCAAATGGTGTCGATGGCAAGCGCTGGCGGTTCGTGACGAACCACACCCAGGTGCTGCTCTGCATCTCCCAGGACCCGGACGTACGGACACGGGACATCGCCCTGATGGTGGGCATCACCGAGCGCGCCACGCAGAGGATCGTCGCCGACCTCGTCGAGGCCGGCTTCGTGACGGTCGAACGCGTCGGGCGACGGAACCGCTACGCGATCGACCGGGGGACGGCCATGCGCCACGAGGCGCAGGCCGGGCATCCGATCGGGGAGCTTCTCGACGTGCTCGAGCTGCATGACGGCGCCGGCCCGGCCGTCGGCCCCGGCTAGACCAGCCGCTCTACGATCCGTCACGTGAGCGAGTTCGTCCCGCCCGATTTCCAGATCCCCCGGCGCCTCGAGACGCCGCAGTTCGTGCTCGAGCCGCTCGGCCCCGAGCACAACGACCGGGACTACGACGCGTGGACATCGTCCATGGAGCACATCCGCGCCACACCCGGATGGGAGGGGAGCAGTTGGCCGCGCGAGATGACGCCGGACGAGAACCGGGCAGACCTGCAGCGGCATGCCGACGACTTCCGCAACCGGACGGGGTTCACGTACACGGTGCTCGATCCGGCGAGCCGCGACGTGGTCGGGTGCGTCTACCTCTACCCGCGGCGCGACAGCGACGTCGATGCCCGGGCACGATCCTGGGTGCGAGCGAGCCACGCGGAGCTGGACGTCCCCGCTCTGGCGCGCGGTGAGCGAGTGGCTCGCGTCCGACTGGCCGTTCGGCAGCGTCGAGTACGCGCCGCGCGCCTAGCGAGGTGCTACCCCGGACGGCTCAGTGTTCGCGGGCGATCCGCCAGGCGGCGCGGAGGCCGAGGCCCGATCCGCCGTGCAGGAGCCCCAGCGCGTAGACCCGCCCGGCAAAGCGGACGAGCGCGAAGATCGCGGCAAGGACGAGGAGGATCGCGAGCCCGTGCTGCCAGAGGGGGACGCCGACGAGCGCGCTCCGGGCGGGGAGCACGAGCGGCGCGGTCAGCGGGAAGACGGTGAGGAGGCTTGCGAGCGGCCCCTCGGAATCGGCCGCCAGGACGATGTAGGAGGCGAAGTACACCGTGAGCAGCGCATACGTGACGGGCTGCGCAGCCGTTTCCGCGTTCTGCTGGTTCGAGGCAAGCGCGCCGGCGACGGCGTAGGCGACCGCGTAGAGCGCGAACCCGAGCACGAACCAGGGGACGACGAGCGCGACATCCGCCCCGAGCGACGCAGGAGCGTCGAAGACACCGCCCACGAGCAGCCCGGCGGCGAAACCCACCACCACCACGAGCTGGGCCAATCCGAGCGAGCCGATCCCGATCACCTTTCCCGCAAGCAGGTCACGCGGTCGCACCGCCGAGAGGATCACCTCGACGACCCGGTTGTTCTTCTCCTCCACCACGCCGCTGATGACCCACTGGCCGTAGAAGGCGAGCGACATGAACAGGAGCAGGGAACCGGCATACGCGACCAGCAACGCAGCGTCGCCGGGCTCGTCGTCCGGCGCATGGAGCGTGGCCGTGGTCAGCTCCGGCTCCGGCGGCAACTCGTTCCGAACCGCGCGGATCGCCGTGTCGGCGACCGCTGCCACCTGCACGTCCACGTTCTTCCGGAAGACGAGTCGGTCGGTCGACAGGAGCAGCAGCGCGTCCACGTCGCCGTTCTCGAGGAGCCTGCGCCCCGCCGCGGCCGAGTCGACCGTGCGCAGCTTCACCTTCGCGTCGTCGAACGGCTCCGCCGCCCCTTGCAGAGCCGTGGCGAGGCCCGCGGGCGCCGGAGCGGTGACCGCGTAGTCGAACGTCTGCTGTGGGTCGAAGAGTCGCCCGATCACGGCAGAGACGGCCAGGAGCGCGACGATCAGCAGGGTCGAGGCGATGAAGGCCTTGCTCCGGAGCCGCTCGCGGATCTCGCGCGTTGCGACGAGCGTGATCGCGCGTCTTCCACTCATCGCTCCACCAGCTCCAGGAAGAGCTCCGCGAGCGACGGCGGTCCGTAGCTGAACCCGACCACCTGCGCCGTCCGTTCGGCGGCGGCAAGCACTGCCTGCGGATCGACGTCGCGATCGACCAGGAGGCGGAGGTCGCCGTTCGCGCGCTCGACCACGTCGACGCCTCGAATCTCCGGTTCCCACTCCGGTGGCGCGCCGTCGAGTCGCAGCGCGATCCGCCGTCGCTCCGAGGCGCGCCTCAACGCATCGAGACTTCCCTCGGCGACGATCCGGCCGCGGTCGATGATCGCGACCTCCTCGCAGATCTCCTCCACGAGATCGAGCTGGTGGCTCGAGAAGAGCACCGCGACCCCTCGGGCGGCCTCGTCGCGGAGCACCTGCGCGAGCGTTCGCACCGCGACGGGGTCGAGGCCGGCGAACGGCTCGTCGAGGACGAGGAGGTCCGGCGTGTGCACGAGCGCTGCCGCGAGCTGAGCACGCTGCTGGTTGCCGTGCGAGAGCTCGACGACCTTCGCACCGGCACGATCGGCGAGGCCCAACCGGGTCAGCCAGCCCGATGCTGCGGCGTGTGCGTCGTGCGCGTCCAGGCCGTGGAGGCGGCCGAAGTAGGCGAGCTGCTCCCCGACGCGCATCCGCGGATACAGGCCGCGCTCCTCCGGCATGTACCCGAATCGCAGCCGCTCGACGGGCCCGATCGGTTCTCCGTCCCACAGGACGGCGCCGCCGTCGAGCTCGACGAGACCGAAGATCGCTCGCATCGTGGTCGTCTTCCCGGCCCCATTCGGTCCGAGGAAGCCGAGCATGCGTCCACGCTCGACGGTGAACGAGCAGCCGTCGAGCGCCGTCACCGGCCCGAATCGCTTGCTGATCGCGTCGACACTCAGCATCGTCATCGCGCTACGTCGCGGCGGCCGACGAGCACCGCACCGGTCGCCGATCTCCCCGATCATCTCGTTCCCGAGGCGACCGACCATCGGGGACGGCACGGATCTCCCTTGCGGCGTTACCGCTCACAGGACGGTCGGTCAGCGATACTCCGCTTGATGAACGCGGCCGCGTGCTCACATCTCGACCAGGTGACGGTCCTCGAGCCGGCCGGGCCGATCGCCGGGTGCGAGGAATGCCTGAAGAGCGGCAGCCGCTGGGTGCACCTCCGCATGTGCCAGACGTGCGGGAAGATCGGCTGCTGCGACTCCTCACCGAACCGGCATGCGAGCCGTCACGCACACGAGGACGGGCATCCGGTCGCCCGCTCGGTCCAGCCCGGCGAGGACTGGAGCTGGTGCTACGTCGACGAGGTGATGTTCGTCCTGACCTGACTCGAGTGCCGACTTTCGGTCGGCCACCTCCGCGCTCAGCCCCCGTTGGGCAGGGCCGCAGCGTCCGCGCGGCGCGTCGCCTGCTCTCCACGTCCGCAGCTGTACGCGTAGGGGTGGTTGAACGCGTCGAGCGCGCGGGCCGGGTCGACGGCGATGCGAAATGCCTCGTTCGTCCGCGCGTCCTCGACCGCGACGTAGACCTTGCCGCTGCGTGCGCTCCAGAGGAGCGTCACGTCGAAGCCGTCGCCGCGGCGGTGATCCAGCTCACGAAGCTCGGGATGCCCGGCCTGGGTGTCCATCGCGATCCTCCTCGGTCGTCGCCTTTGCAGCGTGTCCTCCCGAGCCTGCCACGCAGCTCGATCAGGGACACGGCGGTCTGCCGACGCCCGAGGGTGCGGGAAACCGGCGGGTTTGTCAGTCGCCGACGAGTTCGCGGAACGCGGGCTCCTCGCGGATCGGGTCGAGGTCCGAGTCGTCCCTCGCGAAGTCGCGGAAGAAGTCCGAGCCCTCGATCGCCTGGCGGAGGTGCTGGAGCGCCTCGGCCCGACGGCCGGTGAGGCTCTCGACGCAGGCGAGGTTGTAGGCGAGGAGCGGGTACTCGGGATTGTCCGCGACGAGCGGCGTCAGCGCCTCGACCAGCGCCTCGTGCTCGCCGGCCTCGTAGCGGGGCCTGAGCGGCGACCAGAGCTCCCAGCCGACCGCCTGGTACGGCTTGCCGGCCGTTGCGCCGACGGCGACGATCGTCGTGCCCGCCTCCTCGGCGAACGCGGTCCGCTTCACGTCGGGCTCGACGAAGACGAACGTCCCCGACGCAGCGTCGACCGGCTCGCCGTCGAGCTCGAACCGCGCGCGCCCCTCGAGGACGAGGTAGAGCTCCTCGTTGCGGTCGCCGGTGTCCGAGTCCGTCTCGTCGTGCTCGTTCAGGATGCGGTCGCCGACCTGGCTCGCCGTCCAGGCCGTGACGCCGAACGCCGTGATGCCGAGGTGATGGCGGACGGCCCGGTACGGCTCCCGCCCGTCGTCGATCTCCTCCATCTGGTCGAGACGTGCGACGCGGTAGTTGTCCATCGAGTGCCCTCCTCCGTTTGCGGCGCGGATGGATGGAGGATGCCACCGACGGTCGCGAAGAGGACGGCTCAGCCGGGCGGCAGTGGGAACCGGACGTGCATGTGGTTCTCGTGGTTCGGATACGGAACGACCACGCCCGAGGGGCCCGAGAGGCCTGCGGAGTACCCGACGAACACCATGTGCGCCCCGGCGGCGACGAACCGGTCGAGCAGGTCCTGCGCAAGGAGGTGGTCGATCTGGCTCGTCGCGATCGGCGCGCTGAGGTGCCCGTCGCGACGTGGGTAGTAGACGTCGACGTCGAGCCCGTTCTGGTGGGAGGCATGCTGGTCGAGCGGGCCGCCGCCGCGGCGGCTGATGTCACCGATCACGACCCGCGGCGCCTGAGGGTGCGCAGATCGGTAGGCGGCGATCACCGAGAGGAGCGTCCTGATCGTCCGCTCGTTCCCGTACAGCCTCCACGGCTTGTTCGGCGTCCTGTCCGTGACCGGATCCCACGTGACCCAGTCCGGCCCGGAAAGGGGCAGCTGCGTCCCGTCCACGAGGTGCCCTGCGAACCAGACGCCTGCCGAGGTCGCTCTCTGCCATGAGACCGACCCGAGCTCCGTCGACAGCAGCTCGGCGCGGGTGCGCTCGACGCGGACGGGCGTGGCCGGCTTGCGGGGAAGGTGGAAGCCGAACTCGCCCGCGTTGAACGTGAGGCTGGGCGGGTCCTCGAGGAGCGGGCCAGCCGCGCCTGCGGAACCGTGGCGCAACGCGGCGATGGGCAGCATCGTGGCCGAGCCGAGGACGAGCGCGACGGCGGGGACCGTCCGCGTCGCGAGCTTCCTGCGTCGCGCCGCGCGCGAGGCGAGACGGCGCCGCCGCGACGCCTCGAGCCCGGTCTCGACCGGCGCGAAGAGACGGCGGTCGAACAGGTCGCCCGCGAACGCCGGCGCCGCGAGCGCGGCCGCGCCGAACGGCGTCCGCCGCTCCTCCCGGAACCAGAGCAGATCGGCGTCGAGCCAGACCTCGTCCACGCGCCATGCCATGGAGTGACGTCCTTCGCCCGAAAGGTTGGGTGTCCTCCGACGATGGGGTCAGCACTGGCGGCGCTCCGAGCCTTCCGGCCGGATCCTGGCCGTGGGGCGGCGCACGCGGCCTGCTTGACGGAGGCGATGAACCTGCCTACGTTGACGCGGTCGCGCGCGAAAACCCGCACGGCGATCGAGGCGGCCATGGCCGGAGAGTTCGTGCTCGACACACCCGTCGTACGAGCATTCGTCGCAGACGTCGAGGCGGCGATCGCGGGCACGTCGTCGCCCGAGGCCGCGTGCGATGGGATACGGCCACGGTTCTCTGCGCTGCTCGCAGACCCGGACTGGCTGCCGGCGGCGTTTCGGGCCGATGCGCCGGAGAGCGGGATGGGCGGGGGCATCGGCCAGTGGCTCGTGTATCGCGCCGGCGACGGCTCGCTGTCACTGTTCTCGCTCGTCGTGCCGCCCGGCTCGCAGACGCCGATCCACGACCACCTCGCCTGGGGGCTCGTCGGCCTCTATCGCGGGACGCAGGAGGAGGAGATCTATGCGGACCGAGGCGGCGCGCTCGAGCTCGTGGAGCGCCGGTCGCTCCGCCCGGGCGACTTCTACGCGCTGATCCCGCCGCACGACGACATCCATCGGGTGCGGACGACGTCCGCCGAGACGTCGGTGTCCGTCCACTTGCTGACGAACGACACGGGCTGCGTCTGGCGGCACACGTACGACGCAGACTCCGGTGAGACGCGACCGTTCCGCTCGGGCTACGTCAACGTCGCGTGCGACGACGTCGACGGGTCGCAACACGCGCACTGACCACGGGGGGCACGGGACGCATGGGCGGCCCCGGTTCCGATCGCTCGGAGCCGGGGCCGCCCGGTTTGCAGGCGTTACGCCGACGTCGCGGCCGGGGCCGTGTCCGACCCGGCCTGCTCGCCGGCCTCCAGGCGCGGCAGCCAGCGGAGCCACCGCGGGAGGTACCAGTTCCACTCCCCGAGCAGCTTCATGCTCGCGGGCAGGAGCACCGCCCGAACGATCGTCGCGTCGATCAGGATCGCGACCGCGAGCCCGACGCCGAACTGCTTGAAGAACAGCAGAGAGAGGGTCGCGAAGATCGAGAACACGAACACCATCACAATCGCTGCGCTGGTGACGACGCCCGCCGTCCGCTTGATGCCGTTCGAGATCGCGTCGTCCATGCTCTCGCCCCTGTCGTACAGCTCTCGGATCCGGCCGAGTACGAGGACGTGATAGTCCATCGAGAGCCCGAACAGGATCACGAACAGGAGCAGCGGCACGACCGGGTCGATCCCGGCGGTCGAGCTGAACCCGAGCAGGCCTTTCCCGATCCCGTGCTGGAACACGAGCACGAGTACGCCGTACGCCGCGGCGACGGAGAGCAGGTTGAGCAGCATCGCCTTCGCCGCGACGACCAGCGAGCGGAACGCGACGAGCAGCAGCACGAACGCGATCACGAGCACGAAGCCGACCACCGGTGGCAGGTTCGATTTCAGCTCGTCGGTCGAGTCCTTCCACTGCGCCGCGAGCCCGGTGACGCCCGTCTCCGCGTTCGGGAGCCGGCCGACGGTCTCGGGGACGATCCGGTCGCGAAGGGCCGCGAGCGCGGCGTCCGCTTCACGGTCCGTCGTCTTGCCGTCGATCGGGATCGTGACGTTCGCAACGGTCGCGTCCCGGTTGACGTCGACCGTGATCGGCTCGTGCATCCGTCCGCTCGCGAGCGCCTGCCGCTCGAGCCGGCGGATCGCATCCTGCACCGCCGGTGCCTTCACGTTCGGCGCCTTCACGACGACGTTCGCCGGCAGCGCCGTCCCGGGAAACACCTGCTGCATCTTCGTGTACGCCTGCACGACGGGAAGGGCCTGCGGGAACGTGTCGGGGCCCGCCATCGCCATGCGAAGCTGGAGCGCCGGAACTGCCAGCGCCACGAGCAGCCCACCAGCCAGGACGACCGACAGGAGCGGCCGGCGCAGCACGCGGTCGACGACCGCGCCCCAGATCCGGCTCTCGCCGCCGGTGCGGCGGCGACCCACGAGCGGCACGCGCCCTCGGTCGACCTTGTCGCCGAGCCTCGAGAGCAGCGCCGGCAACACCGTCAGCGAGCCGAGCACAGCGATCGCCACGACGGTGATGGCTGCGACACCGAGCGACTCGAAGGTCGGATCGCCGGTCAGGAACATCCCGGCCATGGCCGCGATCACGGTCAGACCTGCGACGAGCACCGAGCGGCCGGACGTCGCCGCGGCAGCCTCCAGCGCGGCCTGTTCGCTTCGCCCTGCGGCCCGCTCCTCGCGTTCGCGCTTCAAGTAGAACATCGAATAGTCGACGCCGACGGCCAGCCCGATCAGGAGCACCAACGCGGGTGCCTGCATCGCCACCGGGAAGACGTGGCTCGGGATAGAGATCAGCCCGAACGTCGCGAACACAGCGGTCAGCGCGAGGAGCAGCGGGATCCCCGCCGCCACGAGGGCGCCGAACGCCACCAGGAGGATGATCAGCGTGACCGGGAGCGAATAGAGCCCGGCCTTCCCGAGGTCGTTCCCGTACGCGGTGACCAGGGCGTCGACCTTGCTCGCGTCGCCGAACTCTCCGATGAAGAGCTGCGGGTGCGCCTTCTGCAGCTCGTCGACCCGATCCAGCACGGGGCCGACCCGATCGACCGCCGTGTCCGGGTCGCCGCGGATCTGAAGCCCCACGAGCGCCGCGTGCCCGTTGGGGGAGATCTGACCCGCGTTCGCCGGAGAGAGCGGGGAGCTGACGTGCTGGACGACGTCGAGCGTCGAGATCGCCGTGACGACGTCGCGCACGGCTGCTCTGAACAGCGGGTCGCTCGCCCGTAGCGTCGAGCTCTGTATCAGGACGTTCTCGCCGGCGGGCTGGGGGAACCCGGCGTCGAGGATCCTGTCCATCCGGCCGGACTCACCCGGCCCGGGCGCGTCGGCGTCGATCGTCTTCATGCCGACCAGGCCGCCGATCCCGAACGCGACGACGACGAACGCGAGCCAGCCGAACGTCGCCGTCTTCCAGTGGGTGGCGCTCCAGCGACCCATACGGGCCGCGATGTTGCGATTCGAGTGGGTGGTGCGGGACATGCCGTCCTCCTTCGTCTGTCGAGCCTCGGGGTTGTCGAGCTCGATGAGCCCGTGCCTCGACGCTAGGAGGCCGACCGCGCTGCGCCATCGTCGGGAAGCCCGATTCGATGCCCCACCAGGCGACGATCCGGGCTCCTACCCAGGTAGGAGGCGATCGCCGAGGGCAAGGGGTACGTTCAGCCCGTGAGCCGGATGGGACAGGTCGCGCGCGGGTGGGGATTCGACGTGCTGCTCGTCGTCCTCGCGGTCGCGGCCGTCCTCGAGGTCGCGCTTCGGCGCGACGACGCCGATGCCCCGCAGACGACGCTGTGGTTCTGCGTCCCCGCGGCCGCCGTGATCGTGCTCGGGCTCCTTTCGCGCCAGCGCTTCCCGTTCGGCGCGCCCGCGGCGTTCTGGCTCCTCGCCGCGGCTGCGTCGTTCGTCGACGGGCGGCTGATCCCCTTCCCCGCCGGGCTCTACCTCGCCGGGATGCTCGCGGCGTTCCTGCTCGGAAACCTGCGCGACGTCGTCCTCGGGCGCGTCGGGCTCGCGGTGATCCTCGGCAGCATGGCGACGATCATCCTCAACCAGCCGGGTCACTCGGCGGGCGAGCTCGTCTTCATCCCGCTCCTGTTCGGGATCGCGTGGCTCGCGGGGTTCGCGCTCAACGCCCGTGCCGAGCAGGCCGACGCCGCCGAGGCCCGCGCGGCGCAGGCCGAGCGGGAGCGCGAGACCGCGGCGCGGATCGCCGTCGCGGAGGAGCGGGCGAGGATCGCGCGCGAGCTCCACGACATCGTCGCCCACGCCGTGAGCGTCATGGTGCTCCAGGTCGGCGCCGTGCGCCACAAGCTTCCCGACGAGCTCGCGGACGAGTCCGGTGCGCTCCGCGGGGTGGAGCAGGCGGGTCGCACGGCGCTCGCCGAGATGCGGCGGCTGCTGTCGGCGATGCGCCGCGACGGCGACGACCTCGAGCTCGCACCCCAGCCCGGCCTCGACGGCGTCGGCGCCCTGGTGGCGGAGGTCGGGCGCGCGGGTCTCCCGGTCACGCTCCACGTCGAGGGCGAGGCAGCACCGCTTCCACGCGCCATCGACCTCTCCGCGTACCGCATCGTGCAGGAGGGCCTGACCAACGCGCTCAAGCACGCGCGGGCGCATCATGCCGAGGTGACCCTCCGCTACGCGCCCGACGAGCTGCAGATCGAGGTGCGCGACGACGGCGCCGGCGGCGGCGCGAGCAACGGACCGGGCTACGGGCTGGTCGGCGTCGGCGAGCGGGTGAAGATCTACGGCGGGACGATGACCGCCGGCGCGGCGCCCGACGGCGGCTTCGTCCTCGGGGCAAGGCTCCCTCTCGGGGGTGACGGCCGGTGACGATCAGGGTCCTCGTCGCCGACGACCAGTCGATGGTGCGTGCCGGCTTTCGCATGCTGCTCGCGGACGAGGCGGACATCGAGGTCGTCGCCGAGGCCAGCAACGGCAAGGAGGCGGTCGAGAAGGCGGCGCGGTTCGACCCCACGGTCGTGCTGATGGACATCCGCATGCCCGAGCTCGACGGGCTCGAGGCGACCCGCCGGATCCTCGCGGCCGACCCGGAGGCGCGCGTCCTCGTCCTCACGACGTTCGATCTGGACGAGTACGTCTACGAAGCGCTCCGGGCCGGCGCGAGCGGCTTCGTCCTGAAGGACGACCCTCCCGAGCAGCTGATCGCCGCAGTGCGCACCGTCGCGTCGGGCGACGCGCTCCTCTCGCCCGCGATCACGAAGCGTGTCATCGACGAGTTCGCGCGGATCCCTCGCCTCACGCCGCCGAAGGAACTCGACGACCTGAGCGCGCGCGAGCGCGACGTCTTCGGTCTCATCGCCCTCGGCATGTCGAACTCGCAGATCGGTCAGGAGCTCTTCATCAGCGAGACCACCGTGAAGACCCACGTGACGCACATCCTCTCCAAGCTCGGCCTGCACGACCGCGTCCAGGCGGTCGTCCTCGCCTACCGGACGGGGATCTTCGACGGCGACCCGCGTCACGCGGCGCCCGGCGAACGCGACGCGTCGACCTGACGCGGCGCGGCGTCCCGCTTCGACGAACGAGGCGGCGCCTCCTACGAACGGCCGATCGGTCGGACGGCCGGGATCCTCCTCTCGGCCGATCCACGCGCGCCCGCGGGTCGCGGATGCTCGGGCCCATCGGACTCGCGGCCGCAATACTCGTGCCCGCCGTTACGGCCCTCGCCTTGCTCGCGGGCGACGCGCGCGCGGAAGCGCCGCGCCCCGCCGCCGGCGCAACGCCCCTCGTCGGCATCCACAAGATCAGGCACGTCGTCGTCATCGTGCAGGAGAACCGGTCGTTCGACTCCTACTTCGGCACGTATCCCCACGCCGACGGGATCCCGATGCGGAATGGGGTCCCGGCCGCCTGTCTCCACGACCTCCAGACGAAGCGGTGCGGACGGCCGTTCCACGATACGAGCGACAGGAACCACGGTGGGCCGCACGGGCATCGCTTCGCCGTGCTGGACATCGACCACGGCGAGATGGACGGCTTCATCGATTCCGTCCGCCGCGTCGAGCGACACCGCTGCCGCCACTCGAACGCGCGAGTCTGCAGGCTCGGCGCGCGAGCCTCGACGCCGGACGTGATGGGGTACCACGACGCCCACGAGATCCCGAACTACTGGGCCTACGCGCGTCACTTCGTCCTGCAGGACCACATGTTCCAGTCGGACGCGTCGTGGAGCCTGCCCGCCCACCTCTACCTCGTCTCGGCGTGGTCGGCGATGTGCGCGAAGCGCGGGCGGCCGATGAGTTGCCGCACGGCCGTCGAGAACCCGGGCGCCCCGCCCGGCGAGCCGCAGAACCCGACCGGCGCGATCCCGCACTACGACTGGACCGATCTGACCTACCTGCTGCACAGGTACCACGTGAGCTGGCGCTACTACGTCCACCGGGGCGGAGAGCCGGACTGCAGGACCGGCACGATGTTCTGCAAGACCATCCCCCAGGACGCGGAGACGCCCGGCATCTGGAACCCGCTTCCCTGGTTCACGACGGTCGCGCAGGATCACCAGCTGCGCGACATCCGCCCGTTCCACGCATTCGTCTCGGCCGCGCGCGCCGGCTCGCTTCCGGCCGTCTCCTGGATCGTCCCGTCCTTCGAGATCAGCGACCATCCCACGGCTCGCATCAGCCGGGGCCAGGCGTACGTCACCGGCATCGTCAACGCGATCATGGAGAGCCCCGATTGGAGCTCGACCGCGATCTTCCTCACGTGGGACGACTGGGGAGGCTTCTACGACCACGTTCCCCCACCGGCCGTCGATCGATCCGGCTACGGCCTTCGCGTGCCGGGGCTCGTCATCAGCCCGTACGCGCGGCGGGGCTACGTCGACCACCAGACGTTGAGCTTCGACGCGTACCTGAAGTTCATCGAGGACGACTTCCTCGGCGGTGAGCGCATCAACCCGCGGACGGACGGACGCCCGGACTCCCGTCGTCTGGTGCGGGAGAACCTGAAGCTCCTGGGGGATCTCACGCATGACTTTGACTTCTCGCAGGTGCCGCTCGGGCCGCTCGTCCTCCGGCCCTATCCACATCCAGGCACCGACGCTAGGAGCTCGCCCCGCACCCCCGGTGCGCCGACCCCCCGTGTCCCTCGGGCCGTTCAGATGTCGAGCCGCTCGTCCTCGAGGTCGAGGTCGCGTCCGACGCGGAGCCAGACGTCGTTCGAGATCACGCCTGCGCGCCGGAGCTCGAGCAGCGCCTGGCGCTCTGCGTCGAGCAGCTCCCGGCGGAGCCGCTGGTAGTCGAGCGAGCGGCTCTCGATCGAGCCGTCGTCGCCGTCGTCGAGGCGCGCCTCGAAGCGGTTCGTCCGGAACCGGTAGGCGCCGCGCACCCGCTCGGCGGTGTCCTCGCGCACCCAGTCCTCTTCGACGAGCTCCTCGAGCCGCACGAGCGCGGCCTCCGCGCCGCGGATGCGCGCCTTCGCATCCTCCCGCTCCTCGATGCCGTCGTCCTCGAGCCCGAGCCAGCGGATGAGGAGCGGCAGCGTCAGGCCCATCGCGACGAGCGTGAAGAGGATGACGGCGAAGGTCAGGAAGAGGACGAGGTCGCGTCCGGGGAACGGCTCGCCCGAGTCGGTGGAGAGCGGGAGCGCGAGCGCCGCCGCGAGAGACACGGCGCCGCGCATCCCGGCCCACGAGAGGAAGACCCCGCCGCGCCAGCTCGACATACGGCCCGCGAGCCACTTCGGCGCCTGCAGGACCACGAAGACCCACGCGAACCGCACGGCGACGACCGTGAGGCTGACGAGCGCCGAGTACCCGATCAGCGCTCCGGCCGAGATGCCTTCGAGCGCGTCCACGACGACTGGGAGCTGTAGCCCGACGAGGACGAAGAGGAGCGCGTTCAGGAGGTACTGCACGATCTCCCACACGGCGACGGACTGGAGCCGCACCTGCGCCGTGGTCAGCTCGGGCGTGAACCACCCGAGGTAGATGCCCGCCGTCACGGCGGCGAGGACGGCCGAGACGCCGAGGAGCTCGGCGGGGATGAACGCGAGGTAGCCCGTGAGGAGCGAGATCGTGATCTCCGCCGGCGGGTTGTCGACGCGACGGCGGAGCTGCCGCACGAGCCATCCCACGGCCAGGCCGACCCCGACGCCACCGACGACACTGACGACGAACAACCCACCCGCCTGCGCGGCCGAGAACGATCCGGAGACGACGGCCACGACGGCGACGCGATACGCGACCAGCCCGGTCCCGTCGTTGACGAGGCTCTCCCCCTCGACGATCGTCACGAGCTTGCGCGGGACGCCGAGGCGGCGCGCGATCGAGGTCGCGGCAAGGGGGTCCGTCGGCGAGACGATCGCGCCGAGCACGAACGCGCTGCCCCACGAGAGCCCGTCCACGAACGTGTGGGCGACGACGGCCACGCCGACCGTCGTCGCAACCACGAGGCCAACGGCAAGCGCGGTGATCGGACGGGCGCTCGTGCGCAGGTCGCTGAGCGAGGTGAAGAAGGCGGCGCCGTAGAGGAGCGGCGGCAGCACGCCGAAGAACACGAGCTCGGGCTGGAGCTCGAACTCGGGCATCCCCGGGACGAGCCCGAGGACGAGCCCGCCGATGACGAGCAGGATGGGATACGGCACGCGCAGCGCCGGCGCGATGACGAGCATCGTCGCGATCGCCAGAATGAGGCCGAGCCCGACGAGCCCGTCGCTGACCTCCAGATGCATCGGCGCATCTTGCCCGCGGCGGCCGTCCTGGACGGCCGCCGCCGGACGTCAACTCAGGTCATTCCCAGGTGACCAGCACCGCGTACAGCACGAGGAACAGCATCGCGACCATCGTCAGCGCGAGGAAGGGCGCGAACGGCATCCAGTAGAACCAGCGCAGGCAGCCGATCGACGCAGCCACGATCGCGACCCACCGTCCGAACGACCGGCCCTCCAGGAGGCTCTTGCCGGCGAGCGCGAAGAGCACCACGAGACCTGCGTCGACGAATCCCCAGAGCCAGTGCTTGTTGCCGAGGACGCCGTCCGAGACGTTCGCGAGCCAAGCCGCGTCCGACCAGAGGTTGACCGCCCAGATGGCGCTGAACCCTGCGGCCACGAACATCATCACCGCCGCGTAGGTGAGCCACCCGCTGCGCGTTGCCGTCATGTGAGCCCCTTCCCTCGATGTCGACCGGAGACGTTCCGCGAGGAGGGTGACAGCTCCGTCGCGCCCGGACAAGTCGGGAGCGGCAGGTCGGCTGAGATGATCCGGTGCTGCCGCACCTGCCCAGAGCACCGGCCGCGCAAGGGACGCTATTCGGGCGCTCGCCCTACCGGCGTCGTCGGGATGCGCTGCGCGAGGAACAGCGCCACGAGGTCGAGCAGCGCGAGGATCGCGAGGGCCGAGCGAAGGCCGTCGATCCTCGCCTCCCCGTATGCCTCGAGCGCGGCGTCGGTCGTCCGTCGGCTCACGTGCGCATCGTCGAGCGCCGCCTGGAGGTCAGCGTCCGAGATGAAGGGAACCCCGCCCGCGAGCTCGACCTGCGCCTGCTCCTTCACCCGCGCCGGGATCGCCGAGCTCCCCAGGATGCCGGAGAGAAACGACGACGCGACCGCCGCGATCATGATCGAGCCCGCGAGCGCGGTGCCCATCGACGCGCCGAGGTTCGTCATCGTGTTCTGGATCCCGCCGACCTCGGGGCTCTGGTCGTCCGGGACCGCGGACACCGTGATGGCTCCCAGTTGTGAGGCGAGCGCGCCGATGCCCAGACCGATCAGGAGCATCGGCACGAGGACGATCTCGGGACCCGAGTCGGCCTCCAGCGCGGCGAGCAGGACGACCGTTCCCGCGAGGAGCGCGAAGAGGCCGGCTCGCACTATGAGCCTGGGTGAGACACGTGGGAGCAGGCGCGGAACGCCGAGCGCGGCGATCAACAGCGTCAGCGAAAGCGGCAGCAGGCGCACACCGGTCTCGAGCGCGGAGAGCCCGAGGCACACCGAGAGGTAGAGCGGCACGACGAAGAACAACCCCGCCTGCGCGAGGAACTGGAAGAAGAACATCATCAGGCCGCCGTTCAGCTGCCTGTTGCGCAGCATCTCCGCACGGACGAGCGGCTCGCCGCCTCGCGCCTCGACGCGCTCCTGCCAGCGGAAGAAGACCCAGATCACGAAGAGGCCGGAGAGGATGAGCCAGACGGTCGGCGACAGACCCGCCCACGACGGGCCGTCGGGCTTCGGCTCGATCCAGCCCCACACGCTCGAGCGGAGGACGCCGAACACGAGCAGGCCGAGGCCGAGCGCGGAGAGCACGGCGCCGACCACGTCGAGGCGGGGGCGCTGCTCGACCGGCGCGTCCGCGATCCGTCTCGTCATGAGCAGAATGCCGAGCACGACGACGACCTCACCGGCGAAGACCCAGCGCCACGAGAAGTACGTCGTGCAGAAGCCCCCCACGAGCGGTCCGACTGCGACCGCGATCGCGCCCGCCGCCGCGACGAGGCCGTAGGCGGCTGGTCGCCGCTCCGGCGGGAAGTTCCCTGCGACGAGCGCGACGATCGCCGGGAGGATCAGGGCCGCACCGACGCCCTCGAGGAACGACCAGCCGAAGAGCAACGTCGGCAGGTTCTGTGAGATCGAGGTGATGAACGAGCCGCAGCCGTAGATCACGCAGCCGATCGCGAACGCCCGCTTGCGCCCGATGATGGCCCCGATCTTCGCGCCCGTGATCATCAGCGCCGCCATCACGAGCGTGTACGCGGTGATCGCGCCCTGGATCCCGGTGACGGTCGTGCCGACGTCCTTCGCCACCGTCGCGATCGAGACGTTCATGACCGACGTGTCGAGCGTCATCAGGAACTGGCCGGCCGCGAGCGTGAAGAGCACGACCATCGCACCGCTCGCGGCCGTTGGCGCCTTGCCGGACATCGTCGGAGATGTGGTCATGCCCGGTGATTGTCTCGGTTATTCCTGCCGCGCGAGCAGGTGACCTCACAGGAAGTAGGTCAGCTTGTCCCACAGCCAGCTCCCGAGCCCGTCGCGGACGCCCGAGGGCGGCTTGCCGGGATGCGAGCGGGCGATGTCGGGCTCGAAGAGCCGCTCCTCGAAGAGCGCGGCGGTGTCGGCGCTGCGCGCGATCATCATGATCTCCGAGTTGCGGTAGAGCGCCCAGGAGTCGAGGTTCACCGTGCCGAAGCTGACGACGTCGTCGGAGACGACCACCTTGGCGTGGACGACGGTCCCGGGGAGCTCCCAGATCTCCACCCCGGCGCCGATCAGATCGTCGTAGCGATGCCTCGAGGGCCGCGCTCGCCTGCGCGTTGTTCGACGTCTCCGAGACGACGAGCGCACGCGGACGCCGCGCCGGGCGGCCGCCAGGATCCGCTCGAGCATGTCGCGGTCCGTGAGGTAGGGGTTCATCACGTCGAGCCGCCGGCGCGCGCCGTCGATCTGCTCGCGGATCGCCTGCGAGGCGGCGACGAACCCGCCGGGGATGACCTGCGCAAGCGCGACCGGGATCGTCCCGGCAGCGGACGGCGCGGGGAAGTAGGGGTCGAGGTCGTCGGGCAGGGGGCGCCGAGGCCGCGGAAGCTCGTCAGGAAGGCCGCCTGTGCCTGGCGGACGACGTTGCCCGTGACGCGAACCATCACGTCGTGGAAGCCGCCATTCTCGAAGTGGTCCTCGATTCCCGCGCCCCCGGTCCACGCGACCTCGCCGTCGATCACGTAGAGCTTCCGGTGGTCGGCACGGCCGACCTCGTCCTGGCGCCAGTCGAGGTGGCGATGGTCCGGGTAGAGACCGTCGCGGTCGAGCGGAAGCACATCGTTGACGACGATCTGCGCTCCGGCGTCCGCGAGCGCGCTGAACATCTCCTTCGCCGCGCCGTTCGGCCGGGAGCCGAAGGCGTCGACGATCACCCGCACTTCGACACCCTCCGCGAGCTTCCGCTCGAGCAGGTCGGCCATCTCCGTCCCGACCTGGCCCTCGCGCCAGCCGAACATGAGGATGTGGACGGACGACCGCGCCGCCTCCACGTCCGCGAAGATCCGCGGGAAGAACGTCTTCCCCTCGACCCACGGCTCGATCGTCGCGGCGGTCGACCAGGCGAAGTCGAGATTCGCGTCGTGGGGTCGCGTTCCGTCGCGGGCGGCGAACGCCTCGGTGGCCGTCTCCGCGCGTCGCCGCCGTGACCGCGTTCGCGGGCGGTGGCCAACTCGGCCGCTGGGTGATCCCGAGCACCTGCCGGAAGACAAGGACGAGGAGAAGCGCGAGCACGAGGAGGGCGACGGCCACGGCGGTCCGTCCCCGACCGCCGGCGGCATGTCCGTGCGCGCGGGGGCGGGGTCGCGGAGAGCGCAACCGCGTGGACGGCGGCGACGCCGCCAGCACCGTGCACGCCGCGAGCACGAGCAGCAGGCCGTAGGAGACGTCGGTGTCCAGGACGCGGCTGCGCGTCAGCCAGTTCTCGGTCGCCGTCCAGCGATCACGAACGCGCATCCCAGCACGCCGACGACGCCAACCCAGGAGCCGCGCTCCATCGACCTCACCCACAGAAATGCGGGAGCCGCCAGCAGGACGCACAGCCAGCCGTTGTTCGGCCCCTCGATCCCGCTGAGGGTCACGTGGTCCTGGGCGAGCCACGTGCAGAACACCCCGACGACGACCGCCACGATCGCAACCCGCACGGTGACGCTGTACAGGAGCGAGCGGTCCGAAGCGAGGGGCCGCGCACCTCAGCCCCGTTCGCCCGAGGCGCCGCACTCGGCCTCCGGCCCTCGTCAGCCAGGCGTGGAGCTCGACGCCGCAAAGGACACCGAGTGCGACGGACGCGATCGACGCGACGATCGCGAGGATGTCCTCGGTCGACGCGGACTCGGGTATCGCGAGCACCGTCGTGAGACCGATCAGGCCCAGCGAGCCGGGGACGAGGAGCCAGAATCCCGAGAGGAAGACGGCGTACACCGGCATCGCCGACGGTAGGCGGGCGAGGAGATAGGCGGCGACGGTCATGACGAGCGCGCCGGTGAAGCCGCTCGCGTACGCGCCGAAGAGCGCGTTCCCGACGACCTGCCCGATCCACGCCGCGTAGAGCACGACCAGGAGCGACGGGAAGCTGCCGGGCGGCGCAGAGTGGGCGATGGTCACGCCGACGGCGAACACGAGCACGCCGAGCCAGGGGGCCCAGGAGCCGAGCAACGCGTCCGAGCTCGAGAACGCGCGCTCCGCAGGCACGCCGACCATCCCGATTCCGACGACGATCCCGAAGGCGAGGAGCCCCAGTTGGGTCCCGCCCCAGACGAGCCGGCTCGACCCCGCGACCATCTGTCCCTCCGTGAGCTCGAGGAAGGCGGTGGTCAGCGCAACTCCCGGGATGAAGACGACGAGAGACGCGATGATCGCGCGCAGACCAGGGTCGGTGACGTCGTACCTCACCGCGAGCGCGACGATCGCCGCGACGCAGGTGGAGGCGAGGAACGGCATCAGGGTCTCGACCGTCCGGCGCCCGTCGCCGAGACGCCGGAGGGCGCCGACGAGCGCGCCCAGCACTGCCGCGCACGCGACGTCGCGCGCGGCCGGATGGAGGATCAGCGCGACTCCGACGGTGAGGATTGCGTACCCGACGACGCTCGACACGTCACCGAACCGGTTGTCCATCCGTCGGATCGCGTCGAGCCGCTCGATGCCGACGGTCGGTGCGACCTCCCCCCGCTCCGCGTGGCTCGCGAGCGCGTGGACTGCCGCGATCTGATCGAGGCGGGGCGTCCCGGAGAGCCGCGCCGTGGGCTCGATCGTCGCCGCCTTCCCCTGGCCGAGCGTGAGCAGGACGAATGTCGGGAAGGCGCTGAACCGGGCGTCGCGCAGCTCGTACGACCGCGCGATCACCCCGAGCCGCGTCTCCACGGCGTCCACCGTCTCGCCGATCGCGCTCAGCGCCGAGCCGAGCGTCGCAAGGAACAGCAGGACGTCGTCATCCTCGTGCTGACTGGTGACGTGCTCCGCAGGCATCGGTCGATCGCCGAGCGCGCGAGGGCCGGCGGCTACTCCTGCGCTGTGACTGGTGCTGCTGCGCCGGCGGGCGGTTCTCCGCGCGCCCGCTTCCAGACGAGGTCGAGGATCACCGCCAGCAGCGGCGACGACGACGATCGCGACGAACGTCTCCGGAGCGTTGCGCACCGTGTCGACCGCGAAGAAGGCGAGCACGACCAGCGTCACGGCGACGCCGACGAGGATGAGCCACGCCTGCGCGCCCGTCTCCCGGCGCAACCGGTAGCCGGCGACGCCCGACGAGGACGAAGATCACGAGCGAGCAGGCGCTTCCGACCGAGGCGATCGCCGAGAGGTCGACGATGTTCGCGACCACGAGCACGACCGCTGCGCTGATCAGCACGCCGCTCGTGCGCGCCGAGCCGCGAGGCGGGGCCGAAGAAGGGCGGGAACTGGCCGACGTCCGACGAGCATCCACGTGAGCCCGCACGAGGCGTAGAGCGTGGCGACGACCGACACGGCCATCCCGACCATGGCGGCGATCGCGATCATCGTGAACCCCGCGTCCCCGAGCGCCGGCCGGGCCGCCTCGGCGATCGCGGTCGGCCCGTACGCCACGACCTCGGCGACGGTCAGCGTGCCGAACACGCTGATCGAGACCAGGACGTAGACGATCGTCGTGACGCCGAGCGCGCGGTACATCGCCTTCGGCAGGTCGCTCGCCGGGTCGCGCATGTCGCCGACGGCGAACGTGATCACGCTGAAGCCCAGGAAGGCGAAGAACGTGAGCGCGACGCTCGCGACGATGTCCGTCACCGAGCGGATACCGCTGAACGCGAGCATGTCGAGGTCGATGTCGGCAGCGTCACGGCGACGAACACCGCGAAGACCGCGACCATGACGAACACGATCAGCGACTGCGCCCTCGTCGACCAGCTGCGAGCCCCGATGACTGACGACCCGCCATCGCGACACGACGATGCGGAGGTGAAGACGTTGTCCCACCGCTCCGCGCCGCCGTCGCCACGAACAGCGACGTCGCGTAGTCGCCGAACGAGACGGCGCACCATCGAGCAGACGATGACGCATCGGCCGACGAAGTAGCCGAGCCACGCGGCGATCCCGACGCAGGCGGCCGTTCCCGAAGCCCTGGAGCAGGTACTGCGAAGAGGCCGCCCGACGACGGGTAGCGCACGCCGAGCTTGACGACGGTGTAGCCGAGCAGCGAGGCACACGATTCCCGGCGAGCAGGAACGAGAGCCAGACCGCGGAGCCGGCGACCGCCGCCGGCCTCGCCGAGCAGCGCGAAGATGCCGGCGCCGACCATGGCGCCGATGCCGAGGAACGCGGCGCCGCGGACGGTCATCTCACGGACCGGTCGTCGGTCGGCACGGGCGGCGCAGGTGTGTGGTCGCCGAAGAAGAGCCAGACGATGACCATCCCCGCGATCGCCGTGACGATCCAGCAGATCTGCAGCGGCAGCTGGAAGGAGTGGTCGACGACGCGCTTGCCGAGATTGGTCGTCCCCGTCGTGTCGGCCTCCGCCGCGGCGATCTGCGTGCCGTTCGCCGGCAGGAAGAGCACGCCGACGACGGCCGTCCACATCGCGATCATGTAGCCGGCGCCGATCCCGAGCGCGAGTCCGAGCGGGACCATCGTTCGCGTCGCCGCCGACTGGCTCGTCGTGAGCGCCGGCGACGAGGAAGATGGCGACGGCGATCATGAACGGCCAGTTCTCGGCCATGCTGCCGAGCGCCTGGACGATCGCGTCCTCGTTGTTGGCGATGAACGTGTCCGCCATCCAGGCGATCCCGAACAGGGCGATCATCGCGACCATGCCGGACTTGAAGATCGACGTCGACGGGATGTCGGCGGCCTTGACGTGCGCGAAGATCGAGCATCAGCGCCGCGGCCGTGAGCATGATCATCTGGATCAGCGGCGTCACCGACATCGGCTCGACGCCGCCGCCCTCGGCGGCGACCGTCGGGCGGATGCCCTCGACGAAGCCGAAGAGGCAGATCGCGGCGACGGCGGCCAGGAAGATCGCGACGCTGCGCTTCGCGTAGGGCAGCAAGCTCGATCTCGGCGGCCGGAGCGGGCGGCTGGATCTCGCCGGCTGCGAGCCGACGCTGGTACTCGACGTCCTCCTCGAGGTCCGTGCCGTGGCGGCTCATCACGAGCGACATCGCGAAGATGCCGACGATGCTCGCCGGGATCGTGATCAGCAGCACGTCGACGAGGTCGTAGTTGTAGACCTCGACGAGCGGCAGCAGCGTCGCCATCGCCGCGGCGACCGGGCTCGAGGTGATCCCGAGCGCGTTCGCGACCGTCGATCCGGCGAGCGCGCGCTCGGGTCGGATCTTGTTCGCGTAGGCGACCTCGTTGATCACGGGGATGATCGAGAAGAACGTGTTGCTCGTGCCGGTCAGGATCGTGAGGAGGTACGAGACGTACGGCGCGACGAAGTTGAGCGCCTTGACGGCCTGGCCCGGAGCGCCTTGCTCGCGACCATGACCATGTAGTCGACGCCGCCCGGCGGCCTGCATCGCCGCCGCCGCCGAGATGACCGCGATGATGATCAGCATCGCGCTGATCGGCGGCTCGCCGGGGTCGAGCCCGAAGACGAAGACGAGGACGAGCGTGCCGACGCCGCCCCAGAGGCCGAGGCCGATGCCGCCCGAGCGGACGCCGAGGGCGATGAACCCGATGACGACGAGGCCCTGGAGGGCGACGAGGATCCAGTCCATCGTGCTCATGAGGTCGTCTCCTCGCGCAGTTGCTGGCAGGTGCTCGAGTCGCGCAGCGCTGCCGCGAGCTCGGGGTCGGTGCGGGCGACGTCGGCGACCGCCTTGACGCCGCTGGTGACCGCGCCGGTGATCGCCCGCGCCGCGTCCGTCAGCTGCGCGATCGCGTCGGCGAGGGTGTCGGCCTCGTCGTCGAGCGAGTCCTGCGCGTCCTCGAGGTCGTTCCGCGTCGCGTCGGCCCACCCGGAGATCGCGTTCGCCGCCTGCTCGCCCTGCGGCGTGTCGGGAACGCCTGCGTTGTCGACTCCCGTGATCATCGTCTCGGTGGCGCGCACCGTGCGCTCGAGCCCCGTCGCGGATGAACCCCGTGCGGCCCTGCGGTGTCTCCGACTGCGGCTCCTCGGCACCGAGCGAGCCGGTGGCGTCGGGTCGCGGATCTCGTCGACGATCGACTCGATCTCACCGCGCCAGACCGCCACCGAGCCGCAGACGCTGTCGGCCCACTCGCCGGCCGACACGGTCTGACCCTTGTTGTCGTCGCGCCCGACGAGCGCGACGACGCCCGACGACGGCGACGACGCCGGCGACGATCACGACGACCCAGAGCCACGGTCCGCGCATCACGTTTCCTTTCCCGGCTTCGACAGCTCGTCGACGAACGCGACGAGAAGGCGCCAGAACCGTTCGACGGTCGGGATCGAAACCCTCTCGTCGGGTGAGTGCGGGGCCTCGATCTGCGGGCCGAACGAGATCATGTCGAGGCCCGGGACCTTGTCGCCGATCACCGCGGTCTCGAGCCCGGCGTGGACGGCCGTGACGATCGGCTCCTCGCCGAAGAGCCCCTCGTACGATGCGTGGAGCGCGGCGAGCGCCGGCGAGTCGAGGTCCGGGCGCCAGCCGCCGTAGTTGTGCTTCACCTCGAGCTCGCCGCCGGCGAGACGCGCGACGGCGTCGAGCGCGGCGATCACCTCGGGCAGCGCGGAGTCGTTCGACGAGCGCGACAGGCTGTGCAGCGTCAGCCGGTCGCCCTCCGTGATCGCCTCGCCGAGCGACGTGCTCGTCTCGACGAGCCCGTCGAAGTCGGGGCTCATCGCGAGCGGGCCGGTCGGCACGAGCGCGATCGCGTCGAGCAGCGTCCGCGTCGCTGCGTCCGTCCACGCGTCGGTCGTCGGCTCGCCCGGCTCCACGGTCACCGATGCATCCGGATCGGTCTTCGAGAACGCGTCGCGAATCGTCGCGGCTCGCGGTCTCGATCGCCGCGCGCAAGTCGGCCTCGCGACCTGCCTCCAGCGAGACGACCGCCGCCGCGTCGCGGGGGATCGCGTTGCGGCTCTTCCCGCCGTCGAGCGAGACGAGGCGGAACGGCACCGTCGCGTGCGCCTCGCGCAGCGCACGCCCGAGCACCTTGATCGCGTTCGACCGCCCGTAGCTCGATGTTCATCCCCGAGTGGCCGCCGAGGCCGCCGCTCACCGTCACGGCCAGCGCGACCGCGTCCGCGGCCGGGGCGTCACGCGGCGCCTCGACCCGGACCCAGGTGTCGGTGCTGCCCGCGCACCCGACGGTCAGCTTCCCGTCCTCCTCGCTGTCGAGGTTGACGAGGATGCGGCCCTCGACGAGCGACCCGTCGAACGCGTTCGCGCCCTCGAGTCCGACCTCCTCGGCGACGGTCATCAGCAGCTCGAGCGGCCCGTGCGGCAGCGACGCGTCCTCGGCGAGCGCCATCATCGCGGCGATCGCGACGCCGTCGTCGGCGCCGAGCGTCGTGCCGTCCGCCTTCAGCCAGTCGCCGTCGCGGACGAGCGCGATCCGGCCCTCGGCGGGGTCGTTCGGGCTCGACGGCTCGCGCTCGCAGACCATGTCGAGATGGCCCTGGAGCGAGACGACCGGGGCGCTCTCGCGTCCCGGCGTCGCCGGGACGCGGATGACGAGGTTCCGGCCGGCGTCCTGGTGGAGCTCGAAGCCGTGCTCGGCCGCCCACGCGCGGACGTGCTCGATCACCGGCTCCTCGTGTCGCGACGGGCGCGGGATCCTCGTCAGCGCCTCGAAGTGCGCCCAGAACGAGCGAGGCTCGAGGCCCGTCAGCACCGTCGTCTCGACCGCCATGTCGTGCCGACCTCTCCGTGTCGCCTCAGGCGAGCGCCTTCTGCTTGAGCGCCTCGAACTCGGCCTGCGTGATCGCGCCGGAATCGAGGAGCTGCTTGGCCTTGTCGATCTCGGCCGCTGCGCCGCCGCCGCTCCCCGCCGTCTGCTGGACGTACTGGTCGAACTGGTCGCGCTGCGCGCGCGAGCGCGCGAGGTTCCGCTCGGTCATCCCGACGTTCTGCGTGATCAGGTAGATGAAGACGCCGAGGAACGGCAGGAGGATCGCAAAGACCATCCATCCCGTCTTCCCCAGCCCCGAGAGGTCGTGCCGGCGGAAGATGTCCGCGAAGACCGTGAACAGGAGCCAGAACCACAGGATCCACACGAAGAAGATGACCATGGTCCACATGAGGTCGAGGAACGGGTAGTCG
>CAVUMD010000006.1:0-61654 GCA_963742525.1 uncultured Actinomycetes bacterium | reverse complement strand
GAATCCTGCGGAGGAAGCCGTCGGCGAGGTCGACGAGCTCCTCGCGCGTCCGGAACGGCATCCCGACCTGCCAGAGCGTGAATCCCGTGATGTGGCTGTCGATCGCGTGGTAGGCGTGGTGGGTCAGGTTCGGGGAGAAGCCGGCCTCCCGAAACGTGCCGAGGACGGCCTCCATCCACTGCATGCGGAAGCGGCTGACGCCCCCGCCGTGGGTGAGCAGGCTGCACGACCACCGGTGACGGACGAACGCGTCGTGCGACGAGACTGCCGTGCGCCGGATCTCCGCCTTCCAGTCCCTACCCGGCCGGGGATTCTCGATCTCCGCGAGAACGACCTCGACGATCCCTCGCTCGAGGTCCTCCTTGCCCGCGACGTGGTTGTAGAGCGACATCGCCTCGACGCCGAGCTCCCGGCCGAGGCGGCGCATGCTGAGCGCCGCGATCCCGTCCCGATCCGCGATCGCAACCGCTGCCTGGAGCACGCGCTCCCGGTTGAGCGGCGGACGGGCCGCGGGTCGCTTGGTCGGCCGAGATGCCATCGCTTGACAGACCTTACGCTGTACGTCTACCTTACGCCATAAGCTTACGATGTACGTACGAAGGAGGCGGGAAGATGTCGACGATGGTGATGGAACGGCAGGAGACGGATACGGCGGTGGGCACGATGAAGGCGATCGTCGGCGAGCGGTACGGGCGGCCGGACGTGCTCGAGCTGCGGGAGGTCGAGCCGCCGGAGCCGACCGACGACCAGGTGCTGGTGCGCGTCCACGCGTCGTCGGTCAACCCGGCCGACTGGTACGGCGTCACCGGGTTCCTGTTCGCCCGGATGGGAAACGGCCTGCGCCGCCCGAAGGTCGCCGCCGCAGGGTCCGACGTTGCCGGCCGTGTGGAGGCCGTCGGCGCGGGCGTGACCACCCTCCGCCCCGGGGACGAGGTGTTCGGGACGGCAACCGGTGCGTGGGCGGAGCTCGCCTGCGCCCGCGAGAGCCGCATCGCCCCCAAGCCGCCGGGCGTCTCGTTCGCCGAAGCCGCCGCCGCGCCGATCGCCGGCTGCACCGCCCTCCAGGCGCTCCGCGACCACGGCCGGGTCGAGCGCGGGCAGAAGGTGCTGATCAACGGCGCGTCGGGCGGCGTCGGGACATACGCCGTCCAGCTCGCGAAGGCGCTCGGCGCGCAGGTCACCGCCGTCTGCAGCAGCCGGAACGTCGACCTCGTGCGCTCGCTCGGGGCCGACCGGGTCGTCGACTACACCAAGGAGGACTTCACGCGGATCGGCGAGCAGCACGACCTCCTGCTCGACGTCGCGGGGAGCCGCTCGCTCGGCGCACTCCAGCGCGTCCTCGCGCCGGATGCGGCCGTGGTCGTCATCGGCGGCCCCATGACGTATCGCGGCCTAGGGCCGCTCCCGCACCTCGGCGCGACACTCGTCATGTCGAAGCTTCGCCGCCGAGCGGTGCGGTTCTTCGTCGCAAAGATCGAGCGGGACGACCTCGGATACCTCGCCTCGCTGCTCGAGGCGGGCACGATCAGCTCCGTGATCGACCGGACGTACCCGCTCGAGCAGGCGCCCGACGCGCTCGCCCACCTCGGCGAGGGACACGCGCGGGGAAAGCTCGTGGTCACCGTCTGAGCCGGCACGGCGCGGCGGGCGCACCGCATCGCCCGCCGCCGCGCCTCCCCCCTCAGAAAGGACAGATGCCGGGATCGGGGGCGTCCTCCCGCCTCGTCGCGCCCTCCGGGATGAGCTGCACGGCGATCGTCTGGGCAACCGCGCTGGTCTCGTTCCGGATGACATGGACGTGCCCGTCTCCCGGATCCACGAAGCCGTTGTCCGCCGTGTTCGCGGTGTACACGTGTGGCGTGCAGGCCCGGTCGTCGCTGTCGTAGACGGTCACGCTGCCCTGCGTGACGATGACGAAGCTCGGCCCCGGGTGCGTGTGCCACCCGGTGCTGCCGCCCGGTTGCCAGGTGTTCTGCTGGACGTACAGGTCGGAATTGCCCTTCGTCTGGATCTTCTCGGACCAGGACGCGGGAACGGTGTGGACGTGCGAGAAGACCTCGCCGTAGGTGGCCTTCGCGAGCGTCGTGCCGGTGAAGCCGGTAGCGGGCGTGGCGAGCACGTTGGCCGCGTAGACGGACACGCCGAGCACGGCGAGCAGGAACGCCCAGATCGCCTTGGATCTCATCTCTCCTCCTTGTCCGACGAGACCGCTTCGACGACGCGTAGGGGATCGAGGCCGGCGCGTCGCGCGGCGAGCGCCGCGTCGCTGGCCGACGGTGCGTCGAAGACGTAGAAGCAGATCTCGTCCTCGGGTACGTGGATCGAGTGGTCGAAGCGGACGAGCCTGCTCCCCTGCGTCAGCTCCGCCGCGGCCGTGCGCGCCCGTCGCTCGCTCGCGCGCCGGTCGTTCGTTCGGGCGCGGGTGAGGTAGGTCTCGACGAGGTAGCTCGGCACCCGTTCGACGCTAGGGCGCTTGCGCCACGGCGGAAACGTCAGAACGTCGGAATGTTGCGCGCGTCCCCCCGCTCGTCCCACCCGAGCCGCCGCGCGAGCTCGGTCCGCGAGCGCACGCCGAGCTTTGCATAGACGTGCGTCAGATGGCTCGCCACGGTGCGCTCCTGCAGGAACAGCGCGGCCGCGACCTCGCGGTTCGTCTTTCCCTCGGCGACGAGGCTCGCGACCCGGCGCTCCGCCGCGGTCAACCCCTCAGCCTGTCTGCGCCCTCCGACGGCGCCGAGCTCCGACCGTGCCGTGGCGGCCCAGCCGGCCGCGCCGATCTCCTCGAACGCCTCGGCCGCGGCCTCGATCGCCTCGCGGGCGGGCCGCTTCCGACGGGCGCGTCGGCCCACGACGCCGAGTGCGAGCAGCGCCCGAGCCTTCCCGAAGGGGTCACCGACGCGTCCGTGCGCAGCCACGGCTTCCTCGAGGAGCTCGAGCGCCCGCCCGACATCGCCGTTCGCCGCCGCGACGAGCCCCCTGCATCGCGTCACGTGCGCCAGCACCGGCTCGCGGCCGACGCGGACGGCGTCCGCCTCCCAGGTGTCGAGGAGACGGGCCGCCTCGTCCAGCTGTCCGTGACCGAGGAGAAGCTCGACGTGCTCGGGCGTCCACCAGCGAAGGCTGGGCTCACCCCACCCGAGCCGTACCGCCTGACGGTCGGCAGCCGCGAGGCGGACGGCGCCCGTGGACGGGTTGCCGCTCCAGAGGTCGACAAGCCCGAGAACCGCGATGTGCTGTGGCGGATGCAGACCGAACTGCTCCTCGGCCAGCTCGAGCGCACGCTCGGAGTGGCGGCGTGCGAGGTCGAGCTGACCACGGTGGACGGCCACGACGGCACTCGGGAGATGGTCCTGCGGAACCTCCAGGCCGTACTGGATCGCGACGTCGTGTGCGTCGGCAGCGTGCTCGGCCGCGAGCTCGAGACGACCCGCCCTGAGCTCGACCCACGAGAGGCCCCACAGCGCGCGGGCACTCCGCGGCTCGTCGCGGTCACGCCAATCGCGGTGCTCGCGCTCGAGCAGCGCACGGGCCTCGGCGGACGGGAGCGCGTTGACGATCGCCTGCGTCGCCTCCTGGACGAGCCGCTCGCCACCGAACGCGCCCGCGATGTCCGCGGCGACCGTCCTGAGCTGCTTGTCCGCGCCGGCGTCACCGCGAAACCACGCGCGAACCGCCTGGACGGCGCGGGCCCGCATGCGAAGCACGTCCTCGTCCAACCGCTCCGCGATCTCGAGGGCGAGGCCGGCGTGATCAGCGTTCGACCTGAAGCGATCCGCCCATGCGAGGCGGCAGTGGATCATCGACCGAAGAGCAGGCTGCCCGGCTGCCTCGTCCAGGGCATGCTCGAGCAAGGCGACCGATTCGTCGGCCGGCGCGAGCTCCGCGAGGAGCACGAGTGCCTCCGCGCGCCACGGGCCGCCCTCGGCCCCATCGAGGACGCCCGTCCCGAGCGCCCTGGCACGCGTCCATTCGCCTGCCGCCTGGTGGGCACGCGCAGCGGCGAGCGCCCGGCGCCGTCGGTCGTCGGGCGCGGTCGACGGCGTGAGCCTGAGTGCGTGCTCGGCGAGCTCGGCCGCCACAGCAGGGACGCCGCGAAGCCGGGCCTGGCTCGTGGCCCGGTCGAGCGAGGCTGCCACGGCGGCGTCCGGCTCGTCACGCGAGAGCGCGGTGTGTCTCGCCCGCTGAAGCGGGTCGTCGACAACGGCCGCGATGCGCTCGTGCACGCGCCTCCTCCCGTCACCGAGGCCGGCATAGAGCACCGACGCGAGCATCGGGTGCGAGAAGCGCACGACGCCGCTCTCCCGCTCGATCACGTGGCTCGCCGCGGCCGGCTCGAGCGCGTCGCCGGAGACGCCCGCCCGGGCGAGGAGCGATTCCGCCGCCGTGCCGAGCGCCGATGCCAGCCCGAGCGCGTCGCGAGTGCGAACCGGCAGCGCGGCGATGCGGGCGTCGAGGAGCTCCTCGAGCGTCGCGGGCACGGGCAGTGGAGCGAGTGGATCGGCGTCGTCGCCGAGCGCCTGTGCGACCTCGAGCGCGAAGAATGGATTTCCCTCCGACCGCTCGTGGATCCGGAGCAGAGTCTGCCGAGGGAACGACCGGCGGAGCCGATCACGCAGGACACGATGCAGTGCGCCGGCACTCAGCGGCCCGACTTGAAGCCGACGGCGGCGCTCCTCGCCCACGGCGTGCTCGAGCTCGTGCTCGCCGGCGGGCGGCTTCGCGACCCGTTGCGCGAGGAGGAGGAGCACCGGCGCCTCGCCCAGCCGCCGGAGCGCGAAGGCAAGCGCGCGTGACGTCGGGAGGTCGAGCCACTGGACGTCGTCGATCGCGACGACGAGCGGGCCGGGCTCAGCGAGCAGCCGCAACACGTCGCGCACGGCGACTGCGAGGGCGCGGTCATCGACGGGCTCGTCGGCCTCGTCCTGCAGAAGGGTCACGTCGAGCGCCCGCCTCCGCGGCGCGCTCAGTCGTGGCAGCGTCTCGTCGGCTACATCCTCGAGGAGATCGCCGAGGCCCGCGTGCGCGAGGCTGCGCTCGGCCTCCGCCGGGCGCGACGCGAGCACCATCAGGCCACGCGCGCGCGCAGTGTCGGCGGCGGCCTGCCAGAGCGTCGACTTGCCGATCCCGGCGTCCCCCTCGAGGACGAGCACTGCCGGACCGTCGTGCGGTTCCTCCAGGAACCCTGCAACGGCGGCCAACTCGTCTTCCCTGCCGACGACCTCGAACGACATCTCCCTCGCGCCGATGGTGACAGAGAGTCGGGGAATCGCAAGCGTCGCCTACGGCGTCGCGCGTCGGGCGGTGACGATGCCGGCCGACCATCCCGGCGCGCGTCCGCCGGCGGGCGGCCGGATCGACTCGACGTCGAGGCCGCTCGCGGTGACGAGCCACGACACGACGGAGTTCGAGTTCCACATGTCGCCCGTCCCGAGCTCGTCGCGTCCCCAGACGGGGCTCGGAATGCGCGGGGCGAGATCGAGCAGCCGCCGGGCGATCGCCGGCTCGTCCGTCAGGCGGCGCGGGCTGTCCACCGCCTCGCCGAGATCCGGGACGACGCCGTCGCGCCAGCAGCGAACCTCGTAGCGGAAGACGCGAAACCGACCGAGCGCGCGGTGTCCGACGGCCCCTTCGCAGACGACGCCGCGGGCCGCGGAGTCACCGCCGCTGATCGGTCCCGACTCGATCGCGAAGCGCGCCTCCGGCACCGTCACGATCAGCGCCGAGTGGTACAGGTCGGCGCGCGGACGCCGGTCGAGCGCCGCCACGAGAGCCTCGTACGCCCTGCCGTTGAGCCGCACGAACCACCCGCCTGCGCCGAGCGGCAGCCAGTAGAGGTCGACGCCCGACGGCTTCATCGGTCGGAGTTTGCAGCGCGCGGCTCCGGCGCGAGACATGCGTGTGCCGAGGGGTTATGGTCCCGCGCGTGAGAGCGATAATCGATGATCGATCCTCTCCGTCGTGACCCGGCGACGCCTTCCCCGCCCCCGAGAGCTTGCGCCGCTCGTGCGGCTCAGGCGCCCCGAGCTGGACGCGACGAAGCGCCGGCTGGCCGCCGCCTTCACGATCGACGATCTGCGCAAGATCGCGAAGCGCCGGACGCCGAAGGTCGCATTCGACTACACCGACGGCGCGGCGGAGGGCGAGATCTCGCTTGCCAGGGCGCGCCAGGCGTTCCAGGACGTCGAGTTCCACCCGCAGGTGCTGCGCGACGTCTCGACGGTCGATACGAGCGTCACCGTCCTCGGCGGCCCGTCCGCGCTCCCGTTCGGCATCGCACCAACCGGGTTCACGCGCCTGATGCGCACCGAGGGAGAGCGCGCCGGCGCGGCCGCCGCGGGCGCGGCAGGGATCCCGTTCTCGCTCTCGACGCTCGGCACGACGTCGATCGAGGACGTCGCACGGGCGAACCCGGCCGGCCGCAACTGGTTCCAGCTCTACATGTGGAAGGAGCGCGATCGCGTGGCGGCGCTGGTCGAGCGCGCCGCGACGGCGGGCTTCGACACGCTCCTCGTCACCGTCGACGTTCCCGTCTCCGGAGCCCGGATCCGCGACCGTCGCAACGGCCTCACGATCCCGCCCGCGCTCAGGCTCCGCAGCGTCGTCGACGCGCTTCCCCGTCCCCGCTGGTGGATCGACTTCCTCACGACCGAGCCGCTCGCCTTCGCCGCCCTCGACGCGTGGCCGGGCACCGTCGAGGAGTTCCTCGACATGATGTTCGATCCGAGCGTCGACTACGACGACCTCGCCTGGATCAAGGAGCAGTGGCCGGGCAAGCTCGTGGTGAAGGGCGTCCAGACGCTGGAGGACGCGAAGCGGATCGTCGCGGCCGGTGTCGACGGAATCACGCTCTCGAACCACGGCGGCCGCCAGCTCGACCGCGCGCCCGTGCCGTTCCATCTCCTCCCCGACGTGGTGCGCGAGGTCGGTCGGGACACGGAGATCCACCTCGACACCGGGATCATGAACGGTGCGGACATCGTCGCCGCGATCGCGCTCGGCGCGCGATTCACGCTCGTCGGTCGCGCCTACCTCTACGGCCTGATGGCCGGCGGCCGGGCCGGCGTCGACCGCGCGATCGAGATCCTCTCCGGCGAGATCGTCCGCACGATGCGTCTCCTCGGCGCGCGCAGCCTCGAGGAGCTCGGCCCGCACCATGTCACGCAACTCGAGCGGCTCGTCCCGCGCTGAGCAGGCTCCGAGCGCATCCGGCAGCGAAGACCATCCTCTTCGTGACCCACTCGATCCGGGAGGCGACCCTTCTCGCCGACCGGATCGTGGTGATGAGCCCCCGGCCGGGCCGGATCGCCCGCCTGCTCACCGTCGGCGCCGACCGCCCGCGCTCGCTGGGCGTAACGGCCCACAGCCCCGAACTCGACCGCGTCGGCGCAGAGCTTCACGAGCTGCTCTTCGCACGCGAGCCGGCGGAGCTACCCGTCTCGCTCCAGGAGCCCTCGCGCGATCGTAACGAGAGGTGCCGCATCACGTGCGGACGACGTTCGCGTCCGTGAACTCGTCGAGCTCGTCTCGGCTCGTGGTCGAGAACTCGGAGACGACGGCGCCTTCCGGCCCTGCCTGGAACCAGTGCAGCGTCCCGGGCGGGATCGTGTGCTGCATGCCCGGCCGGAGCTCGATCTCGCGCCCGACCGTGTACGCGCCGGGTGGGGGTGTGCACACCGGGTCGCGCGTGGGATCGCCGTCGACGTAGAGGTAGACGAGGCCGCTGCGACAGCGGAACGTCTCCTCCTTCCCCGGGGTGCCCTCGAAGGGCGGGTGGCGGTGCTCCGGGCACGTCTGGCCCGGCCGTAGGACGAGCTCCTTCGCGCAGTAGCGGTCGGTGTTGACGTAGACGAGGAGCTGCAGGCCGGTCTCGGCGAGCCGCGAGAGGCCGAAGTCGGCGACCTCGACTGCATCACGCTCCTCGGGGGTCAGGACGATGCCCACCTCGGCGAGCTTGTCGACCGCGTACAGCTGGGCGTCCCGGCGCTCGCGCTCGTCGATCACCTTCCGACTATAGGTGCGCACCGACGATTCACGGGATCCGCGACGGACGATGGCCCGCACCCATTTCGCTGGCTCACGGGCCGGGCATCCTCGGACGTATCGTGTCCCTTGTGGCCACGGCCGATCCCGTCACGTTCCTGATCGCGGTCGCTCTCGCGGCGGCGATCTCGGCCGGTGTGTTCGCGCACGCATCCAGGCACGGCAGTCAGCACGCGACGGCATGGGGTATCGCGGCGTTCCTCGCTGCCGGTATCGCGGTGCCCGTGTATTTCATCCGGCACTGGACGCGTCGCCGTGCTCGCAACTGACCCCGGGGCCACGGACGTCTGCCGGCTCACTGGGGCTCACGGGTAAGTTCGGGGAGTGCTGCCCCTCTCGATCCTCGACCTCGCACCGATCGTCGAGGGCGGGACGCCGGCGCACGCGCTTCGTAACTCGATCGACCTCGTGCGCCACGCCGAGCGACTCGGCTACAAACGGTACTGGGTCGCCGAGCACCACAACCTGGGCGGGATCGCCAGCGCGGCGACCGCGGTCGTGATCGCGCACCTCGCGGACGCGACCGAGTCGATCCGGGTCGGGGCGGGAGGGATCATGCTCCCGAACCACGCGCCGCTCGTGATCGCCGAGCAGTTCGGGACGCTCGAGGCGCTGCATCCGGGCAGGATCGATCTGGGACTCGGACGCGCGCCCGGCACCGACCAGGTCACGCTGCGCGCGCTGCGCCAGGATCCGACCGCCGACTCGTTCCCGCAGGACGTGCTGGAGCTCCAGGCGCTGCTCGGCGATCCACTCCCCCGGCAGACGGTCTTCGCGATTCCCGGCGTCGGTTCGCATGTGCCGCTCTGGATTCTCGGCTCGAGCCTCTACGGCGCACAACTGGCGGCGGCGCTCGGTCTCCCCTATGCGTTCGCCTCGCACTTCGCGCCCGATCTGCTGCTACCGGCGCTCGAGGTGTACCGCGCGCGCTTCCAACCCTCGGCCCAACTCCAGGAGCCCTACGCGATGGTCGCCGTGAACGTCATCGCAGCGGACGACGACACGACGGCCGAACGGCTGTTCACCTCGGCGCAGCAGGCGTTCCTGAATGTCATCCGCGGCAACCGAGGTCAGCTCCCGCCTCCCGTCGACGACATCGAGGCGCACTGGACCCCTGCCGAGAAGGCCCACGTCTCGAATGTCCTGCGCCGCTCGTACGTCGGATCCGCGGACACGGTGCGCGAAGGCCTCGAGTCGGTCATCGCCGAGACCGAGGCGGACGAGTTGATCGTCGCCGCCGCAATCCATGACCATTCGGCACGCGTCCACTCGTACGAGATCCTCGCGACCGTCCGAGAGGAGCTCGGCGCCCGACCGGCCGGCTGAAGCGACTGCAACCGATGGCGATCGGGACGCCACGTGTGGCGTCCCGATCGCCGAACAACATCAGGTGCGCAGGGTGCGGCCGTGTCCGCCGCGATCCACAACGAGGCGGTAGATCACGAGCAGCGCGATTGCGCCGACTATGGCCGTCAGCCACGTCGAGATGTCGAAGAACTCGTCGAGTGGGTGAGCGTCGAACAACGCCGCTGCGACGAAGCCGCCGAGCAGTGCGCCGACGACCCCGATGATCGCGGTGACGATGAAGCCGCCCGGGTCGTCGCCCGGCATGATCGCTTTCGCGATCGCGCCGGCGAGTAGACCAAGGATGATGAACGCGATGATTCCCATGCTTCCTCCGTGTTAGGAGCGGGCCACGTTCTTCCCTCGTCGGACATCTCTGAAACGCCGTTCTGCGCGACCTGACCGACGCGGCCGAGGCGGATGCGGAAGTCGTGGAGCTTCGGGTTCGGCTTCGGCGGGGTTGGGTAGACGTGATCCATGAGTGACGAGGAGGCCAAGGGTGTGTTGCGGGCCGAGTTCCTGAGACTCCAGGCGGCGGGGTACGCCGATCTGGCCGAACGGCTCGCCGGCAAGCAGGAGCGTTCGGACGTCACATCTCTCTCGGGGGCCACCTATCACGTCGAGCTCGAAGGCTTCTGGGATGACGAGCAGCACCGCGACCTGCGCGTTGTCGCTTCCATCGACGATGGCGGCCTGCGCGCCCTCCTTCCCTTCACCGACGCCTTCACGATCAGCCCGTCCGGGTCGATCACAGAGCACTCGGCCGTCTAGGTCGGCTACGCGGAGGTGTCGGCTCGAGCCTCGCGGGGTAGTTACCGTCGGTGACGGTCGAGGTACATGACGGTGGGATCGATCTCGTTCCGGTCGAGGACGAGCCCGGCAATGATCTGTCGCGTGTTGCGGCGCGCGTGGCGGTTGGGACGCTCGTCGTCGTCGGGATCGTGCTGGCGGCCGTCCTGGTCTGGGAGGCACGGCTCGTCGTCGCGCTGCTCTTCAGCGCGATCATTCTCGCCGCGACGCTCCGCCCCGGGGTCGATTGGCTGGCGAGCCGCGGGATCCGGCCCGGGATCGGGGTCGTTCTCCATTACGCCGTACTCATTGCCCTTCTGGGCGTCGCCTTGTGGCTCGTCGTACCGGCCGCCGTCGATCAGGTTCAGGGCGCACTCGGTGACCAGCACCGCCTTCGCGACGAGGCTCAGCAATCGACCGGGATCAAGCACGACATCCTGATCGCGCTCGATCGGAAGCTGAACGATCTGCCGTCCGGCTCACGTCTGGTCGACCCCGCGTTCGAGTACGGCCGTATCGCGTTCGAGGTGATCATCGGCATGTTCTTCGTGTTCGCCGCTTCGGCGTACTGGATCCTCGAGCGTCAGCGTGCCGTCGATTTCGTCTGCTCGCTCCTGCCACGGCCGAAACGCAAGACCGTCCGTGATGCCTGGACGCTGATCGAGCTTCGACTGGGGGCCTTCGTGCGCGGCCAGGCAATTCTCGTCGTCATCATCTCCACCCTCCTCTCAGCCTGTTTCTGGGCGATCGGCCTGCCGTACTGGCTCCTCGTCGGCGTCTTCGCCGGCGTCGTGGAGATCGTGCCGGTCATCGGGCCACTCGTCGCCGGAGTCCTTGCAGTGGGCGTCGGCCTCTCCGTGTCGGCCCACCTCGCCGTCCTCGCCGCCGCAATCGTCATCGGCGTGCGCCTTCTCGAGGACTACGTCGTCATCCCACGTGTCCTCGGGCATTCCGTCGGCCTCTCACCCTTGGTCGTGCTCGTCTCGGTCACGACAGTCGGCCTTGTGTTCGGCGGGTTTGCAGTGATTCTCGCCGTGCCGATCGCGAGCATCCTCGTGACGCTGATCGACATCGTCCTCCGAGAGAAGGATCCGGCGGAGGAGCCGGCACCGTCCGTCCTCTTCCCGGCCAAGGACGTCGAATAGACGGCGCTCGGAACGTCGAGGGCTGGTGTCAGATTCGTTTCGCCTCGAGCCCCTCGTCGCTCACGAGCCGCGCTCGCTCCCGGGCCGCAACTCCTTCTCCCAGGTGGCGAAGCGCGGGTGTGCGGTCATGCCGACGCGCTCGTAGAGGCGTGTCGCGCCCGTCAGCGAGTCCGAGTCGACGTGCAGGTCGCAGCCTCGCTTGCCACGGTCGAGGAGCGTGCGGAAGACGTGCCGAAGCAGCGCTTCGGCGATCCCTCTGCCGCGGTAGAGACGACGCGTGCCGAGTGCCGCGACGTAACCACGCGACGGGTCCTCCTCTGCGTCGAGCCATGCGAACAGGTACCCGGCGACGACCGGCCCGTCCCGCGCGAGAAGCGACAGCTCCCTGTCGAACCGCGGTGTGTCGATGAGCCAGTGCCGGAACTCTTCGGGCGTCTCCTCCGTCTCGCCCCAATGGTCGGCGAAGGCTTCGTGGTGCGCGTCGAAAGCGGCCTCGACGTCCAGTTCCGGGTCGAGCTGGTCGATGCTGATGCCCGCCGGCACGTTCGGGGCCGGCGGGACGCCTGCGAAGTCGACCCGCATCAGCTGGAAACGCCGGATCTCGCGGTAGCCGGCTGCCACGAGAAGCGCCCCGACGGCGGGGTCGTCGGCGAGCGCGCCCGCGTGGATCACGACCCGCGCGCCGGCCGGGGCGAGTTGGATGAACCGGTACGCCCGCCGCTCGTTCTCGCCGAGGATCCAGGCGCCCAGACCGCGCCCGTGCCAGGCGAGGCCGACCACCCCGAGCGCAAAGACCTCGACGTGCGGAGGGCCGCAGACGAGCGAGAACCAGGCGCAGATCTCCCCGCCTGGCGCCTCGACGACCGCGACGTCGCGCTCGCGGTCCACGACCGGGTTGCTCCAGTGCCGGAGCACCTGGTCCGTCGACCAGATCGGCGTGCCGAGATGAAGAAGCGCCTCCTCGTTGACGAGCTCAGCCGCCCGCTCGGCATCCTCGTCGCGGGCCGGCCGCAGGCTGAACCCTTCCGGGAGACTCACACCGTGCCGATCGCCGACATCAAGACAGGACTCCCAAAGCTGCACTGGCCGTGCTCTGACTCTGGCATGGACTCGTCGCCGGCGCTTGAGATGGTACGTGGCGGCTCCGGGCCGACCGCGTCGAGCCGGCTCGCGCGCTCCGACCAGATGGCTACGCGGCGCTTCGGGACGATGGAGCTAGGCGGACTCGAACCGCCGACCTCCTGGGTGCGATCCAGGCGCTCTCCCAACTGAGCTATAGCCCCGCGAGAGGGGAAGTGTAGCGCCGGTCAGGCGGTGTGGCCGGGGCCGAAGCGGCCCGCGCGGATCGCCTTCTCCATCTCGCCCGACAGCTCGCGATACCACGTCCCGTCCTCGAGTTCGATCGCCGGGAGGGCGCTCTGCCCCGTCCCCTCGATCACGGCTGTGCGGCGGCTCCGCCGCGGCCACGCCTCCTTGACGACCTCGTACTCGACGCCCATGTCGTCGAGCGCCTTCTGGACGCGCCAGCACGGATGGCCGGACATCTTCGCCCAGGTCGCGGGACACCGATGCAGCTTGAGCGGCATGCTCCTCCCTCCGTTCGGAGCGCCCTACGATACGCGCCGTGCGGGCGATCGTCCTCGATGCCGGCGGGCAGCCCGTCCTCTCCGACGTGGCGGCACCCGGCGGGCCCGGCACCGTCGCGCGCGTCCTAGCCTGCGGGCTCTGCGGGTCGGACGTCGAGAAGTTCGACGCGGCGCATGCGGGCTCGGTGCTGGGGCACGAGGTCGTCGCCGAGCTCGAGGACGGCCGCCGCGTCGCGCTCGTCCACCACGTGCCCTGCGGCGAGTGCGAGCGCTGCCTCGCCGGCCACGAGTCGACCTGCGAGCGGTTCTCGGGGCCCACGATCCGGCCCGGCGGGCTCGCCGAGCACGTCCGCGCCGACGAGTGGCTCGACCTCCCCGACGACTGGCCCGACTGGCGCGGGACGATGGTCGAGCCGCTCGCGTGCGTCCTGCGCGGCGCGGCGCGGATCCCCCGCGGCCGCGTGCTGATCGTCGGCAACGGCTTCGTCGGCCGTCTCTTCGGGCTCGTCCTCGAACGGCGCGGCGACGAGGTGTTCGCGGTGGACGTGGATCCCCGCCGAGCGGGCCGAGCGCCGGACGGCCCCGTCGACGCCGTCGTCCTCTCGGGGAGCGGAGGCGCCGCGACCGCGCTCGAGGTCGTCGCGCCCGGCGGCAGCGTTCTCGTCTTCGCGGACGCGGGCGAGATCCCGGCGGCGGCCGTCTACCGGCGGGAGCTGACCGTCCTCGGCGCGCGATCGGCGACGCCCGCGTACATGCGCGAGGCGCTCGCGCTGCTCCACGACCTCGACGTCCCCGAGCCGGTCGTCCTGCCCCTCGAGCGGTTCGCCGAGGGGCTCGAGCTCTTTCTCCGGCGCGACGCGCTGAAGGTCGTGTTCACGCCGTGAGAGCACTGCGGCTGCACGGCCCCGGGGATCTCCGCCTCGAGGCTGTCCCCGAGCCGAGCCTCGGAGACGGCGACGTGCTGCTGCGGGTCGACGTCGCGCTCACGGACGGCACCGACCTCAAGGCGTACCGCAGAGGACACCCCGTGCTCCTTGGCCCGCCGCCGAGCCCGTTCGGGCACGAGGTCTGCGGGATCGACGTCGCGACCGGCCGCCGCATGGTCGCCGCCAACTCGGCGCCGTGCGGAGCGTGCGCCGCCTGCGCGCGCGGCCAGGAGACGCTCTGCGAGCATCTCTTCCCGCTCCTGAACGGCGCCTACGCCGAGCTGCTCCTCGTCCCCGAACGCATCGCGCAGACGAACCTCCTCCCCGTCCCGCCGGGTCTCGCCTCCGAGGTCGCCGCGATGGCCGAGCCGCTCGCCTGCTGCCTCCACGGCGTCGATGTCGCGGGCGTGCAGCGCGGGGACACCGTCGCGATCGTCGGCCTCGGCCCGATCGGGCTGATGCTCTGCGCGTGCGTCGCCGACGCCGGCGGTCACCCGGTCGGCGTCGGCTCTCGCGAGGAGCGTCGCGCGCTCTCCGCGTCGTTCGGCGCCGTCGCCGCCGAGCCCGAGGGTGCAGACGTGGTGATCGAGGCAGCCGGGACCGTCGAGGCGTGGGAGGGCGCCCTCGCCCTCGTCCGCCCCGGCGGGACGGTGCTCGCGTTCGGCGGCCTGCCGCGCGATGCCCGGGTCGCGGTCGACCCGTACCGGATCCACTACGAGGAGGTGCGCCTCGCAGGCTCCTTCCACCACACGCCACGGCAGTTCCGCGCGGCGCTCGCGTTCCTCGCGAGCGCCGCGTACCCGTTCGAGCGGCTCGTCACCCACGAGGTCGGGCTGGAGGGCGTCGCCTCGCTCTTCGACGATCCGCCGCGGGATTACCTCAAGGCGGCGGTTCGGCCGTGACGCTCTCGGCGAGACGGCTGAACCGCGCCCTTCTCGCCCGGCAGCTGCTCCTCGCACGGGTGAGGATCCCGCTCGGCCGGGCGCTCGAGCGCGTCGGCGGCCTTCAGGCGCAGTACGCACCGTCGCCCTACATCCGGCTCTGGTCGACGATCGACGGATTCTCGCGCGACGACCTCACCCGCGCGCTCGAGCGGCGCCGCGCCGTCCAGGGGACGCTGATGCGCTCGACGATCCACATCGTCTCGCCGCGCGACTACTGGAGCTTCGCCGCAGCGCTCGGGCCGTCGCGACAGGAGTGGTGGCTCAGGACGTGGGGGCGCCACGAGTCCGCCGCGAACGTCGACTTCGCTGCCCGGGAGCTCGAGACGGCACTCGCGGGTCGAGCGTGGCACCGGACGGAGATCGACGCGCTGCTCCCCGAGAAGAGCGCGACCGTCTGGTCGGGCATCTGGATCCCGCTCGTGCGGGTGCCCCCGTCGGGTACCTGGGAGCGCAGGCGTGCCGATCTGTTCAGGCTCGCGGCGGAGTGGCTGCCCGCCGAGCAGGTCACCGAGGACGAGGGCCTCGAGCACCTCCTCCGCCGCTACCTCTCGGCCTTCGGTCCCTCCACGCTGGCGGACGCGGCGAGCTGGGCCGGCGTGAAACGGGCGACGCTGCTCCCCGTCGCGGAGCGAATCCCGACCCGGACCTTCCGCGACGAGGACGGCAGGGAGCTCCACGACGTCCCCCGTGCGCCTCTCCCGCCGGAGGACACCCGTGCGCCGATCCGCTTCCTCGGCCACTGGGACGCCGCCCTCCTCGTGCACGTGCGCCGCACGCAGATCCTGCCCGAGCGGTTCCGGCAGCTCGTGTTCTCCACGAAGACGCCCCAGTCGATGGCGACGTTCCTCGTGGACGGCTCCGTCGCCGGAGGCTGGCGGGTCGAGCGCTCGGCGCAGAAGGCAACGCTTTGGCTCGAGCCGTTCGAGCCCCTCCCCCGCGCCGCCCGCGAGGAGCTGCGAGCGGAGGGCGAGGGCCTCGTGCGCTTCCACGAGCCGGACGCGGTCAGCCACCGCGTACGGATAGACCGTTAGTCCCGCGGCGTACGCAGCACGGCGCCGATCGTCGTCGCGGTCAGGCGTCGAAGAGCGTGAGGTCGGGCTCGCGCTCGCCGCGGAGCACCGCGAGGTCGACCTCGGCCCAGCCGAGCCCGCGCGCCTCGCAGAGCGTCCGCGCCTGGGGCTTGACGTCGGAAGCGGCCAGGATGCCGCGACAGGCCGCGAGCGCCGGGTCGCGCTGGATCACCTCGAGATAGCGCGAGAGCTGCTCGACCGCCTCGATCGTCCCGATCCGCTTGATCTCGACGGCCACCCAGCCGTCGTCCTCGTCGCGGCACATGAGGTCGACCGGCCCCACGTCGGTCGGCCACTCGCGACGGACGAGGCGCAGGCCGGGCTCGACCCGCACGGGCATCTCCGCGAGCGCCTCCTGGAGGTGCCGCTCGACCCCGTCCTTCTCGAGCCCCGCATCGTCGCCCAGCTCGTGCTCGAACTCGGCGAGGAGCTCCGAGATGCGGATCTCGAGCCGGTCCTCCGTCCGCCCCGCACGCTTGCGGACGACGATCACGTCCTCCCCGTTCTCGATGATCGTCGGCGGGGTCATCCAGTTCAACGGCTTGTACCCGCCGCTGTCTGCATGGACGAGCACCGAGCCGTCGGCCTTGAAGACGAGCAGCCGGATCGCCTCCGGCAGGTAGGCGGTGAGGCGGCCGGTGTAGGTGACCTCGCAGCGGGCGACGACGAGACGCACGGGCGCTGGACCGTAGCGGCGTCGCCGGACGCGCCGTGCCGCCGACGCCGGGCCTCTGGGTCTTGAGCCGACCAGAGCGGCCGGGCCGATAAGGTCGGCCCGTGCAGCAGCGGGAAGAGGTCTCCGTCCCCTGGTCCTGGCCCGAGCTCGTCGCCGTCCGGGAGGCGATCGAGCTGACGCCGGAGTTCGCGGGCCGCGACGAGATTCGTGCCGCGCTCGCCGCGCGGTCACCGGCGACGCAGCACCGCGACGTGACGCTCGACGTCGACCTCGCCGAGCGCCTCGCGGCGAACCTTCTCGCCCTCGACCTGCAAACCGTGGTCGCCAAGTCGAAGCTTCTCCGCGCGCTGCGCGAGACGGAGCGCGGCTGAGAGACGGCCGAGTTACCGGTCGACGCGGGACGCGCCGACGATCCGCTCTTCGCCGCCGTCGAGGCGGACGAGGAGCTTGCCCTTCCCGTCGTAGTCGGGCGACTCGACGACGACGACGCCCGCGACACCGCCGACGGTGCACGGCGTCCCGACCTCCTCGTCGAGGCCGCGCCAGAACCGGACGAACGGATTGCGCTCCCACTCCCGGCCGATCGTCGTCTCGACCGTGTGGCCGGGGAGCACGCGCAGGCCGTGGTCGAGGGTCATCAGCCGCTCCATCACCGAATCGCGCACGACGTCCGCAGGCCCGCCGCCGACCGCGTCGCGGAAGAGCGTGTCGCCCGAGAAGCAGATCTCGCCGTTGACGACGAACGCGACGCCGTCGTCGGAGTGCCCGGGCGTCTCGATCGCCTCGACGCGCAGGCCGCCCGTCTCGACCGCCCCGGTGAGGACGGGGATCCCGAACCGGCTCGCGAGCTCGTCCTCGTGCTCGACGTGATCCGGGTGGCTGTGCGTGCGAAGGATGTGCGTCGGTGTGAGCCGCTCGCGCTCGATCGTCTCGAGCAGCGGCTCGAGCGGCGCCCCGCTGTCGACGAACACGGCCACGCCGCCCGGCTCGTCGCCGACGACGAAGGCGTTCGAGAGGTACCGCGAGTCCATCGAGCGCTCGACGATCATGCGCAGAGCCTACGCCACCGGCGTGCGTCGGAGAGACTCCCACCGTGACGAGACCGCTCGCCGTCCTCGCTGCCGCGCTTGCCCTGTCCGCCCCCGCCGCCGCGGCGGTGCGCGTCGTTGACCCCTTCCCGCTCGAGCGGTACGCGGGAACGGGGGCCGTCGGGCTCGCGGTGCCTGGGGCGGGGCCGACCGTGACGCGCGAGAGCGCTCTCAACACGCTGCTCACCGGCAAGGTCGTGAGCTCCCTGCTCGGCGGCGCTCCGAGCGGCCCGTCGCTGATCGAGCTCGACGACGGCCCGCCGCCCGACACGCTGGTCGTCCTGCCTCCGAGCGGCGAGAGCGAGAACACGCGCTACCCGATCGCCGTGACGCCCGGGCAGCGCGGCGTTCTCACCTCGAGCTCGACGCGGATCGACGGCCTCGTCTCGCTCTCCGACGTCGCGCACGGCAGGCTCGAGGTGGTCGCCGTGCAGGACCCGGTGGCGACCCTGCAGCGCCTGGAGCAGCGGATCGAGCGGAACGACCGCATCCGCCTCCCGCTGACCCTGCTGCTCGGCGGTCTCGTCGTACATCGCCGCCGTCCTCGCACCGGGCCTCGCGCCGCGGGTCGTGCTGGTCGGCCTGGCGGCGAACCTCTGGCTCGCAGGCTGGTGGGTGGTCGCGATCGTGGCGCTGGCCGCCGCCGTGCTTCCGCTCGGGCTCGCGTGCGCGTCGGTCCTGCTCGCGTACCTCTTCGTCCTCGGGCTGGACGCGGAGTCTGTCGCGCTGTCCCCGTTCGGCCCGTCCCAGGCAGGGCGGTTCTACGGCGTCTCCAACCTGCTCGAGACGATGCTCCTCGTCCCGGCGATCCTCGGCCCGGCGCTCCTCGGGCGCCTCGGCGTCGCGGTTGCGGGGCTCTCGCTCGTCGCCGTCGCGGGCAGCCGCTTCGGGGCGGACGGCGGTGGGCTGCTCGTGCTGCTCGCCGCGTACGCGACCCTGCTCGTACGCACCCACGGCGTGCGGCTCGACTTTCGACGCGTGGCAGCGCTCGTGGTGGCGGGCGTCGCTGCGGCAATCGTGCTCGTCGGCCTCGACGCGGCGATCGGCGGGTCGAGCCACGTGACGCAGGCGGTCGGCGACGGTCCCGGCGCCGTCCTCGGCGACATCGCCGACCGGCTCGAGCTCTCCGCCCGCCGGACGTTCGGCGCAGTCGGCCCGGCGTTCGCCGTCCTCGCCTCTCTGGCCGTCCTGGTCGTCGTCGCCACCCGCAGGCCGAGACGCCCCCTCACGGACGCGGTGCTCGTCGCCTTGCTCGTCTCGCTCGTCGTCAACGACACCCCCGGAGACGTGATCGGGTTCGGCGCGGTGGCAGCGTTCGTGATCCGGCGCTTCGAGGACGGATCGGCGCGCGGAGCGCGGACGCACCTGGTTAGACTGCGCGCGATGCGCCGCCCACTCGCAGCCCTTGCGCTCCTGCTGGCGGCGGTCGCGCTCGTCTTGGCGGGCTGCGGCGGCGAGGAGGTCACCGCGACGCCCGAGACGGTCGTCGGCACGGTTCCCGAGGAGACGACGACGGGAGCGAACGAGAATCTTCCCGCCCTGGCGCTCAAGGGCGACGCGGCGGCCGGCAAGGAGGTCTTCGCGAGCGCGGGGTGCGCCGCCTGCCACACGCTGTCGGAGGCAAATGCATCCGGCACGGTCGGCCCGAACCTCGACGACGCCAAGCCGTCCGACGAGCTCGTCGTCCAGCGGGTGACGCTCGGCCAGGGCGGCATGCCGTCCTTCAAGGATCAGCTGCAGCCGCAGCAGATCGCCGACGTCGCAGCGTTCGTCTCCTCGGCGACGGGCGGCTGAGGCACCTTCCTGACTTCGCCCCGGAGGTGCAGGCGTTCGCCTGCGACCTCGACGGGACGCTGATCTCGTCCGAAGGGATCGTGGGCGAGCGCACCCGGGCGGCGATCGCGCGGGCGCAGTCGGCGGGAGTGCCGGTGCTGATCGCCACCGGTCGGATGTTCCGCTCCGTCAAGCGCTACCTGGACGACGTGGGGCTCCCCGAGCCGGTGATCTGCTACCAGGGCGCTGCCGTCGTCGATCCGCCGTCGGGCGTCTTCCTGCTCCACCGTCCGCTCGACCTCGACGTCGCGCGCGACGCGATCGAGGAGCTCGCGACGCTCGGCATCTCCCCGAACGTCTATGTCGACGACCAGCTCTACGTCGCGGCGGAGAACGACTACACGCGCCGGTACTCCGTCTTCCAGCAACTGCCGGTCGTCGCCGTCGGAGACCTGCTCGCGTGGCTCGAGCGGCCCCCGACGAAGCTCGTCGCCGTCGCCGAGCCACCGGTGCTCGCGGAGATCCGCCCACAGCTCGAGCGACGGCTCGGCACGCGGGCGTTCCTCACGACCTCGCTGCCGTACATGCTCGAGATCGGCAACCCGGAGGTGACGAAGGGATCCGGCCTCGCGTTCGTCGCCGAGCGGCTCGGGCTCGCCCTCGACCGGGTGGTCGCGTTCGGGGACGGCGAGAACGACGTCGAGCTGCTCGAGGCGGCCGGCTTCGGCGTCGCCGTCGAGGGTGGGCATCCGCGGCTGCGCGCGATCGCCGACGCGACGTGCCTCGGCCCCGCGGAGGAGGGCGTCGCGTCCGTGATCGAGGCCGTTCTAGACTCGATGCCGTGATCGACCTCAGGGCAGCGCGCGCGAACCCCGAGCCTGTTCGGGCGGCACTGGCGCGCAAAGGGGCGGGCGACGCTTTCGACCGGCTGCTCGAGGCCGACGAGCGCTGGCGTGCGCTCGTGCCGCGCGTCGACGAGCTGCGCGGGAAGACGAAGCTCAAGGGCAAGCCGACGCCGGAGCAGCTCGGCCAGCTCCAGGCGGTGAAGGCCGAGCTGAAGCGGGCCGAGGACGGGCTCGCGGCGGCGGAGGCCGAGCGGGACGCGCTCGCGCTGCGCGTACCGAACCCGCCGCACGACGACGTACCGGACGGGTCGACGGAAGAGGACGCCCGCGAGGTGCGCCGCGCCGGCGAGCCGCCGACCTTCGACGAGCCGCGCGACCACCTCGAGCTCGGTCGCTTCGAGATGGAGCGCGCGGCGCAGATGTCGGGCGCCCGCTTCGGGTACTGGGTGGGCGACACCGCGCGCCTCGCCCTCGCTCTCTACCGGCTCGCCCTCGACCGCCTCGCCGCCAAGGGGTTCGTCACGGTGCTGCCGCCGGTGCTGGTGAGGGAGAGCGCCCTCGTCGGCACCGGCGCGTTCCCGTCGGACGAGACCAACGTCTACGTACTCCCGGAGGACGACCTGTACCTCGCCGGGACGGCGGAGATCCCGGTGGCGAGCTTCCATGCCGGCGAGATCCTCACGGCGGACGAGCTGCCGCTCCGCTACGCCGCGTTCTCGCCGTGCTTCCGCCGCGAGGCGGGCGCGGCCGGGCGCGACACGCGCGGGATGATCCGCGTCCACCAGTTCAACAAGGTCGAGCAGTTCTCCCTCACGCGACCCGAGAGCTCCTGGGACGAGCTCGAGCTGCTGCTCGCGAACACCGAAGAGCTCGTGCGCGACCTCGGCCTGCCCTATCGCGTGGTGGTGCTGCCCGCGGGCGACATGTCGGCCGCGTCGGCGAAGACCTACGACGTCGAGGTCTGGTTCCCGAGCCAGGGGCGCTACCGCGAGACGGCGTCGATCTCGAACACGACGGACTTCCAGGCGCGGCGCCTGCAGATCCGCTTCCGCGGCGAGCACGGGCCGGAGCCGGTCCACACGTTGAACGGGACGGCGGTCGTCGACCGAATGGCCCTCGCGATCCTCGAGAACTTCCAGGGCGAGGTGCCCGAGGTGCTCCGCCCGCTCGGCGCGCCTGACCGAGTGGCTAGCTGAACTCCATACCAAGCGCCAGATCGCCGCACGGCCGGACCGGCGATACCGTGGATATGCGGCCTGCGGCAACGGTCCGCGTCAAGTGGACGCGCGCTGAGCTCCTCGCGCTTCGCGAGGCGATCGAGGTGACCCCGAACTTCGAGGGACGCCAGGAGCTGCGCGATTTCTTCCGCACGGCGGTGCGCGCACACCGGCTCGGCGACCTCGAGCTCGAGTTCGGGATCGCCGAGCGTCTCTCCAACCGCCTCGTCCCCGTCGACCTGGCCACCGCGACGGCCCGCGGAAAGCTGCTGCACGCTGTCCGCGGGCCGCGCAAGCGTGGGATCGCGGACGTCCGGCGTCCGCAGCCCGCGGTCGCCGCGTAGGCCGCCCGGCTCTCATCGGGAACGACGCCCGCACGCGGGCAGGACGCCGTGCGCGCAGCCGCGTCCCCGCAAGGGTGATCCGATCTCTCGACGAGGGTTGCCCCGTCACCCTGCAGGGGTACACTGCGGCCATGCGGCACGAGGGCGATGTGTGGGTCAGGCTGTCGCGGACGGAGCTGAACGTCATGCGGGAAGCAGTGGATCTGACACCCAACTTCGAGGGTCGGGTCGCCGTACGCAACGCGCTGCGCGCCGCGGTACGTGCGCGAAGCAACGGCATCGCGCTCGAGCGCGAGGTCGCCGAGCGCTTCGTGCGCCGTCTCGTCGCGGTCGATCTTCCCACGCTCCTCGTCCGGACGAAGCTGGTCTTCGCGCTCCAGGACGCCGACCGGCAGGTGCCGGAGGAGCGGCCGGCCGCAGAGCATCCTGCTCGCGCGGCGTAGCTCCGTAGACTGACCCGCTCGGCGGGGTGCCGGAGCGGTCGAACGGGGCGGTCTTGAAAACCGTTGGACGTGCAAGCGTCCCCTGGGTTCGAATCCCAGCCCCGCCGCTCAGTCGGAATCGCTCACCCACAGGGTTGAGGGCTTGGTTCCCTGCACATCACGGGCCGCGCGTCGTTCAGTCGTTCGACCCGTTGACCGCGCCAGGTACGTGCGCTCGGGCGGAGCGATGTGCGTCCGTGACTCGGACGGCAGCGGGTCTCGCGTCGCACCGTGTGAACGCGAGACCGGCTGCCGTCCTGGACGGAAGTGTGTCCCCGAGCTACGCCGACAGGCTGGGCGGGACGATCACGGTGTCGATGACGTGGATCACACCGTTTGTCGCCAGGATGTTGGCGGTGATGACGGTGGCGCTGCCGTTGAGGGTCAGCTTTCCGCCGTTCAGCGAGAGCGAGATCTGCTCCCCCTCGAGGGCCTGGACGGTGCCGTTCTGCTGTGCGACTGCGATCGCCTGAGCACTCTTGATGTCGCCGGCGACGACGTGGTAGGTGAGCACCTTCGCAAGCAGCGCGGGGTCGGCGAGGACGGCCGCATAGGTAGCAGGCGCCGCCTTGGCAAGCTTCGCGAACGCCTCGTTGGTGGGGGCGAAGACGGTGAACGGTCCGGGCGCCGAGATCGCCTCGACGAGGCCGGCCTTCTGAACGAGCGATACGAGCGTCGAGAACTCCGGGTTGCCGGAAGCGATCTGGACGATCGACTGCGTCGGCGCGGGCGACTGCGCCAGCGACGGCGGCACGATGACTGCGTCGATGGCGTGGACCACTCCGTTCGATGCCTTCACGTCGGGCATCACCACACGTGCCGCGCCGTTGAGGACGATCTTCCCGCTCTTGAAGGAGAGCCCGATCGACTCACCCTGAACGGTCTTGACCTTCAGCCCCTTCTTGGCCGCAGCGATCGCGGCGGCGGCGGGGATGCGCTTGCCGACGACGTGATAGGTGAGCACGGACCGGAGGAGTTTCTTGTTGGTGGCGACCTGGTTGTAGAGGGCGAGGTTGTTCTTCTTCAGGTTGGCGAAGGCCTGGTCGGTCGGTGCGAAGACGGTCAGGCTGCCCGGGGCGGAGAGCGTGCCTGCGAGGCCCGCCTTCTTCACGAGCGAGACGAGCGTCTTGAACTTGCCCGCGGCAACCGCGGTCTGGACGATGTTCTTCTGACCCGTGGCCGTCGTCTTCGCAGGCGAGGCCGCGGAGATCGAGGCGACGGCGGCGAGCGCCGCGGCACAGATCACGATCGTTGTTCCCAGCTTCTTCATGTCGGGGTTCCTTTCGGGTTGCGGCCGCCTACGCGGCGGGGATCAGGACTCGGTCGATGACGTGGATGACGCCGTTTCCGGCTTCGAGGTCCGCCTGGATCACGGTGGCGTCGTCGACGGTCACGCCGCCGTTGACGGCAATCGCGAGCCGGCCGCCCTCGTCCGCCTTCGGCTCGCTGTCGCGCGTGATCTGGGCCGACGTGATCCGGCCCGGGGCGAGTGTTTCGTCGAGCCCGGCGGCATCGACGACGGTGAGCAGAGTCTGGAACGTCCCTGCCTGCCTTGCGGTTTCCACGACGTTGTGCTGCATCTGTCTGCGATCACTCCTTGTCTAGAGTTTGTATAAATTCTGTGCAACAGTAGCCGAAAAGAGAGATCCTCGTCAAGCGTTTGTTTAATGTCTGTATAGTTAGGCTCGATGGCGGCGGATCCTGGACAGCTGCGGATCGGCGAGTTCGCGCGCCGAGTGGGCGTCACGCCCGAGCTGCTCCGCGCGTGGGAGTCCCGCTACGGGCTCACGCGGCCGGTTCGCTCGCCGGGCGGGTTCCGGCTCTACACCGCCGCCGACGCCACTCGCGTAGAACGCATGCGGCGCGGACTCGACCAGGGTCTCTCAGCCGCCGAGGCCGCCCGTGTCGCACTCGCAGACGAGCGCCCGTCCGAGGGTCTGCTCGAGGACGCCGCCACTCGCCTGCTCGGGGCGATCTGCCGCTACGACGAGGCCGCCGCTCACTCGGCGCTCGACGAGAGCCTTGCTGCGTTTGGCCTGGAGGAGTCGCTGCGCCACGTTGTGTTGCCCACCCTGAAACAGGTCGGCGACGGCTGGGAGCGCGGCGAGATCGAGATCAGCCAGGAGCACTTCGCGAGCAACCTCATCCGCGGCAGGCTCTTCGCGCTCGCCCGGTTCTGGGACCGCGGGACCGGCCCGCTCGCGCTTCTCTCCTGCGCGCCCGGCGAGACGCATGACATCACCCTGCTGGCGTTCGCGCTCGTCCTGCGCTCGCACGGCTGGCGCATCCTGTTTCTCGGCGCCGACACGCCGATCGCGACGCTCACCCGGACGGCGGAGACGACGAAGCCGGCACTCGCCGTCGTCTCGAGCTTCGACCCCGCCCTGCTCGAGGCGCAAGCCGCCTCGCTCCGCCGGCTCGCCCGCCTCGTGCCGCTCGCGCTCGCCGGCCCCGGCGCGACGGACGAGCTCTCCGCCCGGCTGGGCGCGCGCCGCCTGGACGGAGATCTCGTTGCGGCAGCGGACGAGGTTGCGCGGGCATGACCTTCGCCCCGGTCCTCACGAGTGCCGTTCGCTGCCTCGTCCAGAAATTGCCTGAAGGAAGCTAGCGACCTCGGGTCATCGCCACCGATCTCGATCATGTCTGCGTTGCCGCACCGGATCGAACGCTCTCAGCTCGTCCCGTTGTCGGTCGAGGACGCGTTCGCATTCTTCGCCGACGCCTACAACCTCGAAGCGCTCACGCCGCCGTGGCTTCGATTCCGGATCCTCACACCGGGACCGATCCCAATGGAGAAGGGAGCGACTATCGAATACGTGCTCACGACGCATCGGCTGCCCGTCCGCTGGCGCACCGAGATAGTCGAGTGGAGACCGGGACGGCGCTTCGTGGACAGGCAGGTGGCAGGCCCATTCCGTCTCTGGGAGCACACGCACACCTTCGAGGAGCGACACGATGGCACGCTCATTCGCGACACGGTTCTCTATCGGATGCCGTACGGGGCGCTTGGCACGATCGCACACCGCGTGGTGGTCGCTCGTGATCTCGCGCGGATCTTCGACTACCGGCGTGACGCGGTCGACCAGCTGCTCGGAGGGCGGCGCAGCACATTCACGGCTGCCGGGTCAGGCGTCTGAGCCGCCGGTTGGTGTGAATGCGGCGGTGCGCTCCATGCAGAGCCGCCAGAGCCTCGCCGCCTCGCGGACCTCGTCGGGACGACGCGTCCGACGCAGGCGGTGCTTCGCCCGCGGTCGCCGGTCGAGGAAGAACAGCCCGCTCGGGTCCGCGGCGTCCGGAGCGGCGGCCAGCCAGACGATCGTGTCGGCGCCCTGCTCCGGCGTTCGGAGGAGCGGCCCCACGATGCGGCTGAAGCCGGGAAGCGCGGCCCGAAGCCCGGGAGTTCCGGCCCAGCCTGGATGCATCGCGTTGACGGCGATGCCGGTGCCTAGCAAGTCTCGCGTCCACTCCTCTGCCAGCACGACTTGTGCGCGCTTGCAGCGCGCGTATGCCTTCGTCCCGTCGTACCCGCCGGGGCCGGGGTCGAGGGCGGTGACGTCGAGCGGTTCGGTGTACATGCCGCCGGACGCGACCAGGATCACACGGGACGAGGCCGAGGCCTCGAGCAGAGGCCGCAGCGCACGGATCAGGAGGAACGGCGACAGGACGTGCGTGGCGAACGTCGTCTCGTTCCCCTCGCCCGTGACCGTGTACTCGTGGGTGAGCGCACCGGCGTTCAGGACGAGCACGTCGAGGCGGTCGTGCCTCGTCGCGAAGCGGGCCGCGAAGGCGGCGGTCTCGGCGAGTGACGAGAGATCTGCGATGCCGGCCTCGACCGAGGAACCTGCCGCGACGGAGATCTCGCTGCGTGCGCGTTCGGTCCGCCCTGGGTCGCGCCCCACGATGCAAACCTGCCCGCCCAGCTCCGCGATCGACTCGGCGGCCGTACGTCCGAGGCCCGAGGTCGCCCCGGTCACTATCGCGACCTTGCCGTCGAGACGGAGCGACTGCAACGGAGTCCAGTCGAAGAGCCGCTGCCGGGTGTGGTAACCGATTTTCGTGAAGCTGCCGACGACGCTCGCCTCCAGCGTCCAATCGACGAGTCTCGCCGCGGGCGAGGGCGTCATGAGTTCAGTGCAGTCTGTATCCCGAGCGTCGCGCGAGCCCCGACCCGATTGAAGATGCGTTGCATCACCGGATCGAGCAGCCGTCCGAGCCCACCGAACGCGAGTGTCGCGTCGTAGTGCACGATCGACCCGTTCTCGGCGGGCTCGACCGTGATCGTGTCCCTCGAGACGAATCCCGGACGTCGCGCCTCCAATACGACCCGTCGTGGTGCGTCGTAATCGACGATCTCGTAGCGGAGCGGAACGTCGCGCCCGCCGAAGCGTGCGACGAGGTCAAAGGCGGAGCCGACCCCAAGGGGCGCCTCGCCGACGCGGCGGGCCTCGCTCACGCTCGGGTCCCACAGGCGGGCATTGGCGAAGTCGGCCATATAGGCGAACGCCTCGACCTGCGGAAGCGCCGACGAGATCGTCGTGACGTAGCGGGCCATGACGGGAGCGTAGCAAAGGTTTGTTCAGGTATTGTCTAGACTATGGGAATGAGGCTCGCAGTGATCGGCACGGGAATCGCAGGTCTGGGAGCCGCGCACGCGCTGTCGAAGGGCCACGACGTCGAGCTGTTCGAGCGCGACGACCGCGCCGGCGGACACTCGAACACGGTCGAGCACCTGGTCGCAGGCCGGACTCTCCGGCTCGACACCGGCTTCATCGTCCACAACGAGGACACCTACCCGAACCTCGTCCGCCTCTTCCGCGAGCTCCGTGTCCGCACGCAGCCGTCGGAGATGAGCTTCTCGGTCGCCTGCGAACGGCACGACCTCGAGTACTCGGGCAGCCGCCCGCCGCTCACGCGGCTGACGCTCGAGATCGCCCGCTTCCTGCACCTCGGGCGTCGCGCTCTCGACGATCCCCGGTGCGCGGACTGGAGCCTCGCACGCTACGTCGCCGAGGAGGGCTACTCGCCCCGGTTCCGGGATCACTTCCTCGTACCGCTTTGCGCGGCGCTATGGTCGACCGCTCCCAGCCGGACTCTCGACTTCCCGCTGGTCTACGCCGTCCGCTTCTTCGCGAACCATGGGCTCCTCGGCTTCCGGCGCCTCCGCTGGAAGACGGTCACCGGCGGCAGCCAGAGCTACGTACGCGCGCTCCAGGAGCGCCTGCGCATCAACCTCTCGACCGAGGTCCGCTCGATCCGGCGCCTTGGTGACGGCATCGAGCTACGGCTCGCCGGCGACGAGTTGCGCCATTTCGACGGCGTGGTGGTGGCGACCCACGCCGACCAGGCCCTGCGCCTGCTGGAGGATCCGAGCGAGGACGAGCGCCGCCTGCTCGGCGCCTTCGGGACGACCGAGAACGACACCGTCCTCCACACCGATGAGCGCTTCCTGCCTCGCCGCACCGCCACCCGCGGCTCCTGGAACTACCAGCTTCGCGACTGCGGCTGCGACGATGGCCGCCCGACGATGACCTACTACCTCAACAAGCTCCAGCGCCTCGACGAGGACGAGCACTACTGCGTCACCCTGAACCGCACGGACGAGATCGACCCGGCGAGGATCATCCGCCGTTTCTCGTACCGCCACCCGCTCGTAACCCACGAGTCGATGGCGGCGCAGCCCGAGCTGCCACGGCTCAACGGCCCGCGGCGCACCGCGTTTGCGGGGGCCTGGCAGGGCTACTGCTTCCACGAGGACGGTCTGCGCTCGGGCCTCGCCGCCGCAGCCGCGATCGGTGGCCGCGCGTGAGGTCGGCGCTCTACACCGGCACCGTGATGCACGCGCGCACGACGCCGAAGAGGAACGTCTTCCGCTACCGCGTCTGCTTCTACCTGCTCGACCTCGACGAGCTGCCCGAGCTCGACCGACGCGTCCGCCTGTTCGGATGGAACCGGCGCAGCGTGGTCAGCCTGCACGACCGGGATCACCTCGACGTGGGCGCCTTCCTCGCCGAGCACGGGATCGAGGCCGACCGGATCCTGCTCCTGACGAACCTCCGCGTCCTCGGCTACGTCTTCAACCCGGTCAGCTTCTTCTACTGCTACCAGGGCGACGAGCTCGCCTGCATCGTCGCCGAGGTCAGCAACACCTTCGGCGAGCGGCTGCCCTACCTCCTCTCACCCGAGAACCGGGACATGGGCGAACGACGGCTCTCCTACCGTCACGACAAGAAGCTCCACGTCTCGCCGTTCTTCGGCCTGGAGCAGAGCTACCAGTGGTGGTTCTCGGAGCCGGGCGAGCGGCTCGACGTGCGGATCGACCTCAGCGAGGGCGGCGCGCGGCCGTTCTTCGCCACGCTCACCGGGACGCGTCGGCCGCTGACGAGCGGGACGCTTGCCCGCGCGCTCATCCGCTATCCGCTGATGCCGTTGCAGGTGACCGTCCTGATCCACTTCCAGGCGGCGAGGCTCTGGCTGAAGCGCGTGCCGTTCTTCCACAAGCCGCCGTTCGTGCCCGGCGAGGGATCGGTGAGACGATGACCGAGGTGCTGCGCGAGCTTCCCGCCGGGCGCCGGGTCGGGGCCGGTCTCGCCGAGCGCGCCGCGATCAGCGCGCTCGGCCGGGTCGAGCACGGCGCGCTCGAGCTGCACCTCCCGGGTGGGCGCGTCGTACCGGGCCGGAACGGGCGACCCGATCGTCGTCACCGTCACCTCGAACGACGTCTTCCGCCGGCTCGCGCGCTCCCCCGGCCTCGGCTTCGGCGAGTCCTACGCCGCCGGCGACTGGCACACCGACGACCTGCCAGGCCTGATCGCGCTCGTCGTGCGAAACCTCGAGACGTGGCGTGCCGGCTCGCGGCTTGCGCGGCTCGACCGCCACCGCCCCCACGTCTCCCCGCGCCAAGGCCTCCGCAAAGCCCGGGCGAACATCCAGTACCACTACGACATCGGCAACGACCTCTACCGGCTGTTTCTCGACGAGTCGATGACCTACTCCTGCGCGTTGTGGCAGGAGGGCGACACGCTCGAGCAGGCACAGGAGCGGAAGCTGCGCGCGATCTGCGAGAAGCTCTGTCTGCGCCCCGGCGACCGTGTGCTCGAGATCGGCTGCGGCTGGGGCAGCTTCGCGCTGATGGCGGCCGGTGAGTACGGCGCGCGGGTCACGGGCGTCACGCTCTCCCAGCAGCAGCTCGAGCTGGCCCGCGAGCGCGTCGCGACGGCCGGTCTCGCGGACAGGGTCGAGATCCGCCTCCAGGACTACCGCACCCTCGAGGGGCAGTTCTCGAAGATCGCCTCGATCGAGATGCTGGAGGCGGTCGGCTACGCCCAGTACCCGACCTTCTTCGCTGCCTGCGACCGGCTGCTTGCTCCCCGCGGCCTCGCTGCGATCCAGGTGATCGGGATGCCCGACCAGCGCTTCGAGCGCTACCGGCGCAAGGAAGACTGGATCCAGCGCTACATCTTTCCCGGCTCCCTGCTGCCGTCGCTCGAGGCGCTGCAGACGGCGATGAGCCGCGCCTCCGGCCTGATGGTGGTCGGACTCGACGAGATCGGCCCGCACTACGCGGACACTCTGAAGGCGTGGCGCGAGCGGTTCTTCGCGAGCCTCCCCAAGGTTCGCGCGCTCGGCTTCGACGACCGCTTCGTCCGGATCTGGGACTTCTACCTCGCCTCCTGCGAGGCGCTGTTCAGGACGCGCGCGATCCGCGACATGCAGCTCGTTCTCGGCCGGCCGTTCGAGGATCCCGCATGACGTGCAGGCCTTCGCGCCTCCCACCGCGACCGTCCACTAGAGTCGTCGGCTGCGGTGTTCGTGGGGAGGAAGTGGTCTACTCCACCCTGAAGACAGCCTTCCTCCTGGTGATCCCGTCGGACGAGTAGCGGTAGACCCCCTTCTTCAGGTCGAGGATCCAGGTCGCGTTCTGCCGCTTCGCGACGTTCGTCGCACGGTTCACGGAGCCGCCGACGAGGTGGAAGTTGTCCCTCGTCGAGCGGTCCGCCACGGCCACCGTGTACTTGCCCGCTCGGAGGCGCGTGACGATGCGCCCGTCGAGCCTCAGGGTGAGGAACGCGCCCTGACCGACCGTCGCCTGCAGCGTCCGGCCGCCCTCGACGAAGCTCGGGACGAACTTCGTCATGTTCGGCAACGTCGTGATCGCGCCGTACTTCTTCGCCAGCTTCGCGAGATTGAGGAGCTGGACGCGGTCGACGAGTGGGCTCCACGTCGGCAGCCGGATGTTCCGGATCGCGGCCGGAAGCATCGCCCGGATCTCGTCGGGATGGCTGTTCGCGTACACGAGCGACTGGTTGATCGCAGCGCGGAAGCGCGTCACGAGCCCCGGATTCGCGCGTACCCAGTCCTCCCTTGCGCAGTAGCAGCCGTTCGGGAAGTACCGGCCCAGCACCGGGCCGGGAGCCAGCACGACGCGACCGCCGGCCGCGAGGATCTGCGACATGAAGGGCTCGGGCGTATGGACGGCGTCGACGAGCCCGCTGGCGAGCGCTGCGGGCATAGCCGGGAACGGCATCACGGTGTATTTCACGGAGCTCGAGTCGATCCCGAGCTTGTCGAGCGCGCCCCGCACGACGATCTCGGCGACGCCTTTGAGCGCGTTGAGCGCAACCGTCTTGCCGACGAGGTCCTGCGGGCTGCGGATCGAGCTCGAGCCTGAGACGACGACGTTCTGCCAGTTGTCCGCCTCGGACGCTCCCTCGGTCTCGCTCGCCGCAACGACCGTGATCGGGATGCCCTGCGTGCGGCCGATCATCCCGGGCGTGTAGCCGATGTAACCGATCTCGCCTCGGTTGTTGGCGAGCGCGAGCACGATGTCGTTCCCGCTCTGGAGCGTCGTCTTCTTGATCTCGATGCCCTGCGCGGCGAAGAAGCCCTTCTGGATCCCGAGGTCCAGCGGAAGCGCATTGGCGATCGGCAGCGTGTTCACGGTGATCGTCGTCACGGTCGCGCTCGGCGCGCCCGTCGCGGCGCCCCCGAGCGCGGCGGCCACGAGGACGACGGGAATCGCAGCGACGACCAGCCGCCTGCGGAACGGGTTACGCCTCTCGGTCATCGAAAGCTCCCTCTCGAATCGCACGGATCGGGTCGAGCGGTCTCGACCGCTGCGTGCGACGGACGAGACGTCACTCTACGACGTCTCCGCCGTAGTGTCACGGGCGTGATCTGTCCCGGCTGTGGTTCGAGCGTCGACGTCGAGGCGCGCTTCTGCATGAACTGCGGCACCGCCCTCGCACCCGCCGACCCGGAGCGCTGGAAGCTCGCAACGCTTGTCTTCTGTGACCTGTCGGGCTCGACCGCGATGGGCGAGCGCCTGGATGCGGAGGCGGTCCGCAGCCTGATGCTCTCCTACTTCCACGAGATGCGCGGCGCGCTCGAGCGTCACGGTGGCACGGTGGAGAAGTTCGTCGGCGACGCCGTCCTCGCGGTCTTCGGCGTTCCGGAGGCGCACGAGGACGATGCGTTGCGCGCGTGCCGCGCCGCACTGGAGATGCAGGCGCGCCTCGGTGCCCTGAACGAGGATCTCGAGCAGCGCTTCGGGACACGCATCGCCCTGCGGATCGGCGTCAACACCGGCGAGGTCGTCGCGGGCGACAGCGCGAGCCGCGAGACATTCGTGACCGGCGACCCGGTCAACGTGGCTGCACGGCTCGAGCAGGCCGCGGGCCCGGGCGACGTGCTGCTCGGCGAGCCGACCTTCCGCCTCGTGCGCGACGCGGTGCGCGTCGAGGCGATCGCGCCCCTCCAGGCGAAGGGGAAGTCCGAGCCGGTGCCCGCGTACCGACTGCTCGAGGTCGCAGGCTTCGGGCCGATCGCGCGGCCGGCGGGGACGCCGTTCACGGGCCGAGCCGAGCACCTCGACCGCCTCGGGCAGGTATTCGACGAGGTCGTCGCGTCCGGGACTGCCCGCCTTGCCACCGTCCTGGGCGAGCCGGGCGTCGGCAAGTCCCGCCTGGTCGCCGAGCTCGTCTCGCGGATCGGCACACGCGCCCGGGTCGTCCGCGGGACGTGCCTCTCGTACGGCGAGGGAATCACGTACTGGGCCGTGGGCCAGATCGCGCGCGAGCTGGCCGGCGTCAGGGACGAGCACTCGCCGGACGAGGTGCTCTCGCTGCTGGAAACGCACATCTCGGGAACGGAGGAGCCGTCTGCGGTCGCCGCGCACGTCGGGCTGCTGCTCGGCGTCGCAGGCGGGTCGGCCACCGCCGAGGACACCGCGCGTGCGATCGCAGCCTTTCTCGCGGCGGGCGCCCGGGAGCGGCCGCTGGTGGTGATCGTCGACGACATCCAGTGGGCGGAGCCGACGTTGCTCGATCTCCTCTCCGGCCTGCCGTCGGCGCTCGGCACCGCGCCCGTCATGGTTCTCGGGCTGGCCCGCCCGGAGCTCGTCGAGGTGCGTCCGGACTGGAACGCGACGGTGCGACTGGAGCCCTTCGGCGCACAGGACCTGGAACGGCTGCTCGACGTCGTGCTCGGAGGTGCACCGGCGGCGCTGCGCGCGCGGCTCGCGGCAGCGTCGGGAGGGAACCCGCTCTTCCTCGAGGAGCTCGTCGCGATGCTCCGTGACGAGGGCGCCCTCGGGCCTGATGACGGGAGCTCGAGCCTGTTCGGCGACCTCGATGCGCTCGCCCTGCCGACGAGCCTCAACGCACTCCTCGGCGCACGCCTCGACTCGCTCGAGCCCGGCGCACGCGCAACCCTGGAACGGGGCTCGGTCGAGGGCGAGGTCTTCCACCGCGGCGCGGTCGTCGCCCTCGTCGACCCAGCTGCCCGCGCCTCCGTCCACGCCGACCTCGAGGCACTCGCGGCGAAGGACTTCGTCCGGCCCGCCGAGGCGAGCTTCGCGGGTGAGGCGGCGTACAGGTTCAAGCATCTCCTCGTCCGCGACGCCGCCTACAAGGGCACCGCGAAGCGGCTTCGCGCGCTTCTCCACGTGCAGTTCGCCGACTGGCTCGAAGGAGTGGTGGGCGCGCGGATCGCGGAGTACGAGGAGATCCTCGGCTACCACCTCGAGCAGAGCTACCGCTACCGGACGGAGCTCGGCCCGCCGGACGGCGAGACCCGCGCGCTCGGGACACGCGCAGCCCGTCGCCTCGCCGCGGCCGGCGACCGGGCGGCACGCCGCGGCGATATCGACGCTGCCTCGGGGCTTCTCGGGCGGGCCTCGACCCTGCTGCCGACGGAGGGGCCGGAGCGCGCACGGATCCTCGTCCAGCTCACCGAGGCGCTCCTCGACGCAGGCCGTAACGCCGACGCGCTCCGTGTGCTGGACGAGCTCGACGGAACCGCTTCGGTGGACGAGGTGACGCGGGATCATGCGGCGCTGTGCCGGGGAGAGATCGAGCTTCAGCTGGCCTCGACGACGACGGCCGTCGAGCGCCTCCACGAGCTAGCGCAGAGCGGCATCGAGCTCTTCGCCGCCCACGACGACGACCAGGCGCTGCTCCGCGCCTGCTGGGTCTCATATCTGACGAGCATGACGATCGGACGGTCGACGGCCGCCCGCGAGGCGATCGACCGCCTGGGCGTCCTCGCCGACCGTCTCTCCCATCCGCTCGCGGGTCGGCTTCCGGGCATGCGCGCGATGAACCTCGCGTGGGGCCCTACGCCTGTGCCGGATGCGCTCGAGGCGACCGAAGCGCTCCTGCGCACCGAGCGGGACGATCCGGCGACCGAGCCGTTCGTCCTGGCCGGGCACGCGTACCTGCTCGCCCAGGCCGGAGACATCGCGTCGGCGCGCGCCGCGCTCGACAGGATGCGCGGGATCGCCGAGCGCCAGGGGCAGCGGATCGTGCTCTGGGCGTCGTGGGGGCAGAACGTCGGCCGCACCGAGCTCCTCGCGGGCGACCCCGAGCGGGCGGAGCGCGCCCTACGTCCGTCGTACGAGGCGCTGCGGGACGCCGGGAGCCTTGCCTTCTCGTCGACGCTCGCGGGGCAGCTCGCGCACGCGCTCGTCGAGCTCGCCCGCCCCGACGAGGCGTCGGCGTTCGCTGCGGTCGCGCGCGATGCGGCGGGCGAGGCCGACGTGCTGTCGCAGGTTCTGTGGCGGAGCGCGCTGTCACGCGCGCTTGCGCTGCAGGCGACCGGGGAGCGATCGCGGGAGCTGGGCGACGAGGCCGTTCGGCTGGCCGCGACGACCGAGTGGCCGAACGTCCTCGCCGACACGCTCCTCGACCGGGCGCGTGTGGCAGTGCTCGCCGGCCACGACGCCGTGGCGGACGAAGACATCGCGCGCGCGACGGTGATATATCTCGCCAAGAGAAACGTGGCGGGACACGCGAGGGCCACGGCTCTCGCAACCGGCCGACGTCCGGAAGGGCATTTCACGACGGGGCAAGGAGGTCCACGGTGACCGGAGAGACGACGCCAGGAGTGCTGCTTCGCGGCGAGGACGGCACGCACTACTTCATCCCGAAGACCGACCTCTCGGGGTACGCCGTGACGAACGTGCCCGAGCCGCTCACCGCCGGCGCGGACGTCGCGGCCAACGTGCCGCGCCTGCACGCCTTCGCGGTGGACCGCGCCGGGGGCGAGGACGCGGCCCGGATGCCGATGCCCGAGGCGGGATCGGACGCGGCGGCGTTCATGCCGATGCCCGAGGGCGGGCCGGCCGGCAGCGCCCAGTCGTAGCCCTGCCCCGGCCGGCGGCGCGACCGATGGTGGCACGGCCCGCCGACGCCCAGAAGCTCCACCGCGACGGGACGCACCGCACCGTCGAGCCCGAGCGGACGCTCGAGCGGCTCCAGCCGGCCCTCCCGCGAATCGGCGTCACACGCGTGGCCGTCGTCACCGGGCTCGACGTCGTCGGCATCCCGGTCGTGATGGTCTGCCGGCCGAACGGCCGCTCGCTCTCCGTCTCGCAGGGAAAGGGCGTCGACCTCGTCTCGGCCAAGGTCTCGGGGATCATGGAGGCGCTCGAGGCGTGGCATGCCGAGCACGTCCTCCTTCCCCTCCGGCTCGCGACGTACCGCGAGCTGCGCGAGGTCGCGTGTGTCGTCGACGTCGAGCTGCTGCCGCGGCCCTCGTGGTCCCGGTTCCACCCCGATCTCTCGATCCTCTGGATCGAGGGCACGGACGTCATCGGGGGCGAGCGGCTCTGGGTGCCGTACGAGTGCGTCCATCTCGACTTCCGCTCGCCCGGCCCCCAGGGGTCGGGGTGCTTCCTCGCGAACGGCACGGGGCTCGCCGCGGGGAACCACCTGCTCGAGGCGGTGAGCCACGCCTTGTGCGAGGCCGTCGAGCGCGACGCGTTCGCGCTGTGGGACGAGCGCCCTGCGTCCGACCGGGCGACGCGCAGGGTCGATCTCGACAGCGTCACCGACGCGGGCTGCCGGCAGCTGCTCGAGACGTACGAGCGCGCCGGTGTCGGCGTCGTCGCGTGGGACCTGACGACCGACATCGCGTTGCCGGTCTTCTCCGCGACGATCGTCGACCGGCGCAGCGACGTCCTCCGGCGCCTGCCCGCCGCGACCGGGGGCGGCTGCCATCCCGACCGCGGGGTCGCCCTCTCGCGTGCGCTGACCGAGGCGGCGCAGAGCCGCCTGACCTTGATCGCTGGCAGCCGCGACGACTGTCCACCATCCCTCTACCGCCGGGTGAAGGACGCCGGCGCAATCGGGTCGCACACGAGGGCGCTCGCCGCGGAGGCCCGGCGCGCGTTCGAGGACGTCGCGCACGTCCCGGGAGAGACGATCGACGACGACGTGGCACACGAGCTCGACCGGTTGCGCGGAGCCGGCATCGCGCAGGCGATCCTCGTCGACCTGACGCGGCCCGACGTCGGAGTTCCGGTCGTCCGGATGGTGGTTCCCGGGCTCGAGGGCTGGACCGACAAGGTCGCTCCAGCCGTTCCCGGCCCGCGCCGTCGTGCGCTGCGCGAGACATGACGGCGCCGGTCGTCGTCTTCCTCGGGCCGACGCTGTCACACGACGAGGCGCGAGCCGTGCTCGACGCCGAGTACCGCCCACCCGCCGCTCATGGTGACGTCCTCCGGGCGGCGCTTCGCCGGCCGCGGGCCATCGGCCTCGTCGACGGCGTGTTCGAGCGGGTGCCGGCCGTGTGGCACAAGGAGATCCTCTTCGCCCTCTCCGAGGGCGTGCACGTCTACGGTGCGGCGAGCATGGGCGCCCTCCGTGCCGCCGAGCTCGACGCCTTCGGGATGCGCGGCGTCGGGAACGTGTACCGGGCATACGCAGACGGCGTGCTCGAGGACGACGACGAGGTCGCGGTCGCCCACGCGGGCGCCGAGCACGGCTTCCGCGCGCTCTCCGACGCGATGGTCGACGTGCGCGCGACCCTTGCCGCTGCCGTCGTGGCGGGCGTCGTCGACGGGGCCACGTCCGATCTGCTCCTGGCCAGAGTGAAGACGACGTTCTACGCCGAGCGCGCGCTCGTCGCGGCTCTCGAACGGGGGAACGAGGAGCACGAGCAGCTTCGTGCGTGGTTGCCGGACGGCCGCGTCGAGCGCAAGCGCGAGGATGCGTTCGAGCTGCTGCAGGCGATGCGCCGCGACCTCGACGAGGGCTTCGAGCCGTTCAGGCCGGCGTGGACGCTCCAGCGGACGCGCTACTGGGAGGAGGCGCGGCGCTCGGTCGAGCTCGCGAGCGGCGACGACCCGGTACCGACGGCCGACGCCGCGCTCGACGCGGTGCTCGACGAGGCCCGCCTCGACCCGGACGCGTACGGCCGGCTCGCTGATCGCTCGCTCCTCACCGCGCTCGCGCGGAACGCTGCCGCGACGGCCGGCGTCGACGTCTCGCCCTGGGCGCACGAGGCCGCGCTCGAGGAGGAGCGGAGGGCCCGTGGCCTGCTCGAGCCCGAAGACCTGGACACGTGGCTCGATGGGCACGATCTCGACCGCACCGACCTGCCCGAGGTCGCCCGACGGCTGGCGGTGCTGCGCTGGGCGCGCGACGCTCATCGCGACGCCGTCGCCGGCGAGATGGCGCTGGCCGTCCGCTCCGACGACGCCTACGCGCGGCTCGCCGGCCGCGCGGAGCGCAAGGGCGACGCGGTCGCATCGCTCCCGTCCGATCGAGCGACCCCCGGCGACGGGGAGCTCGTCGGGTGGTACTTCCGGGAGCGGCTCGGCCGGGAGGTACCCGTCGCGCTCGACGCCTGGGCGACGGCGAACGGCTGGCGTCACGTCGCCGAGCTCGTCCGGGCGCTGCGACGAGAGTGGTGGTTCGTGTCGTCGCTCGATCCGTAGGCTCTCCTCGATGAGGCTCTGCATGTTCCACCCTGTCGCCATGCCCATGGAGCGCGGCTGGGTCGGCCGGGTCGAGGGGGACGAGGTGGTGCACCTCGCGGCGCAGACGCTGCAGCACGTCTTCACGGGCGGGGGCAAGGCCCGCGACCATGCGCGCTACCCGCTCGCTGAGGTGACGCTGCTCGCGCCGCTCGCCGTTCCGCCTTCGATCAGGGTCTTCGACGTCGAGGGCGCGTTCGAGTTCGCGAACCCTGCGGCGCTCGTCGGACCGGGCGCCGTGATCTCCGCCCCGGACGCGGCGATCGCGCTCGACGCCGGGCTCGCCGGGCTCGTCGGGCTGGACGCCGTCGTCGCGGTCTCCCCCGTCGCACGGCTCCGCGCGCCCGCGCTCGCTCCGCCGAAGGACCGCGACTTCGGGATCGTCCTCGGTCCGTGGTTCACGACGCTCGACGAGGCGCCGCGGGCGCCGTCCGTCCGAGTGACTGCAGGCGGAGCGACCACCGAGGCGACGGCGAACGACGTCGATTGGGAGGCGGCGAGACGCTTCGCGGAGGCGAACACGAGGCTTCGTGTCGGCGATCTCCTGCTCGCGCCCGCCGCGGTGACGGCCGACGTGCCGCCGGGTGAGGCGGTCGTGGACGTTGCCGGCCTCGGCCGCCTCGAGCTCGCGGCGGAGGCGGCGTGACCCACACCTTCCGCCGCCTGGACGGACTGCCACCGTACGTGTTCGCCGTGATTCGCGAGCTGACGCTCGAGCTCCGGCGCGCGGGCGAGGACGTCGTCGACCTCGGCTTCGGGAACCCCGACCTGCCCTCGCCGGCGGTCGCCGTCGCGAAGCTCCAGGAAGCCGCCGCGAAACCGCACAACCACCGCTACTCGACGTCGCGGGGCATCCCCAAGCTGCGCGCCGCGTGCGCCGACCTCTACCGGCGTCGGTTCGGCGTCGAGCTCGACCCCGAGACCGAGGTCGTCGCGACGATGGGCGCGAAGGAGGGGCTCGTCCACCTGATGTGGACGCTGGTCGAGCCCGGCGACGCCGCGCTCGTGCCGGCGCCGAGCTACCCGATCCACATCCACGCGCCGATCCTCGCGGGCGCAAGTGTCTTCCAGGTCGCGATGGCGCCTGACCAGGATCTCGTCGCGAACCTCGCGGACGCCTACGCGCGCGCCTCCCCGCGCCCTCGCGTGCTTCTCCTGTCCTTCCCGCACAACCCGACGACTGCGACGGTGGAGCTCGACTTCATGGAGCACGTCGTCGGCTTCGCGCGCGAGCGCGAGATGCTCGTCGTCCACGACTTCGCGTACGCCGACCTCGGCTTCGACGGGCACGAGCCGCCCTCGATCCTCCAGGTGCCGGGCGCGCGCGACGTCGCGGTCGAGCTCTACACGCTCACCAAGTCCTTCTCGATGGCGGGCTGGCGTGTCGGCTTCCTCGTGGGCAACGCAGAGGTCTGCGGAGCGCTGGCGCGCCTCAAGAGCTGGCTCGACTACGGCACGTTCCAGCCCATCCAGATCGCCGCGATCACCGCGCTCAACGAGGCGCCGGAGACGCCCGTCGAGGTCTGCGAGGTCTATCGCTCGCGGAGGAACGCGCTCTGCGACGGCCTGGAGCGGGCCTCCTGGGCGTTCCCGAAGCCGCGCGGGACGATGTTCGCCTGGGCCCCCGTCCCGGAGCCGTTCGCGGCGATGGGCTCGCTCGCCTTCGCAGAGCACCTCGCCCGCGAGGGCAAGGTCGCCGTCTCACCGGGATCGGGCTTCGGCCCGGGAGGCGAGGGCTTCGTCCGCTTCGCGCTCGTCGAGAACGAGCATCGGATCCGCCAGGCCGTGCGCGGCATCCGGCGCGTCCTCGAGGCGGGCCCGCCGGCGCTGTAGGCCGAGCCGCCCGGACAGCGCCACGACGTCGCCGATCACGACGAGCGCCGGCCCGGGAAGGTCGCCGGCGACGTCCGCGATCTCGTCGAGCGTGGCGGTGCCGATCGCCTGATCAGGAAGCGTTCCGCGCGAGACCACGGCGGCGGGAGTGGCAGCGGCCATGCCCGCGCGGATCAGTCCATCCGCCAGCTCGCGACAGCCGCCCGAGCCCCATGAAGAGGACGAGCGTCCCGCCCGCCGCCACGAGCGACGCGTAGTCGGGCGGCGATCCGTCGGCGGCGTGCGCCGTCGCGATCGTCACCCGGTCGGCGACGCCGCGGTGCGTCACCGGGATTCCCGCGGCAGCGGGGACGGCCGCGATCGACGAGATGCCCGGGACGACCTCGAACGGGATCCCCGCCTCGGCCAGCGCGAGCGCCTCCTCGCCGCCTCGCCCGAAGACGTAGGGGTCGCCGCCCTTCAGGCGGACGACCTCGAGCCCCTGTCGGCCGAGCGCGACGAGGAGGTCGTCGATCTGCTTCTGCAAGAGCCCGTCGCGGGGGATCCGCAGCGCGTCGGCGGGTGTCTCGTCGACGAGCTCGGGGGCGACGAGGCGGTCGTACACGACGGCGTCGCACGCGCGGAGCAGCTCGAGGCCCCGCACGGTGATCAGCCCGGGGTCGCCGGGACCCGCACCGACGAGCGCGACCGTCACCCGAGACGCTCCTCGACGAGCTCGCGGAAGAAGTCGCGCCGCGCCTCGTAGGTGGGCAGGTGCTCCTTCGCCCACGGCCGGAGCTCGCGCAGATCGCGCGCGAGCCGCACGTGCTCGCGGGTGACGAGCCGGGCGACGTCGTCCCGCAGCCGCTGGGCGAGCGCGGGTGACGCGCCGCCCGTCGAGATCGCGACCGCGATCGGGTCGTCCCGGTGGACCGCGGGGAGGATGAAGCTGCAGAGCTCGGGTACGTCGACGACGTTGCACAGCATCCCGCGTGCCTCGGCGTCGGCGTAGACGCGCTCGTTCACCGGCGTGATCGAGGTCGCGGCGACGACGAGGAAGCGTCCTTCGAGATCCTCGGTCCTGTACGGCCGACTGATCAGCGACAGCCGCCGCGAACGCGCAAGGGCCTCGACCGGCTCGGAGACGTCGGGTGCGACGACGGTCACGCGCGCGCCGGCGTCGAGGAGGCCCTCGATCTTCTCGTGCGCGACCGATCCGGCGCCGACGACGAGCACGTCCCGGCCCGAGAGGTCGAGGCAGGCCATGTAGTACCGCTTCTCGCTCATGCCTCGACGCTCGTCACGCGAGCCCCCTGGCGGTCGAGCCGGATCGAGAGCTGCGGGCCGTCGGTCGCGACGGCGAGCGTGAAGGAGCCCGGGCCGACAGCCGTCAGCGACAGCCGCTCGATCGCACGGCCATCGAGCGCCGCCAGCGCAGCGTTCACCGCGGTGGTGCTCTCCGAGAGCTCGGCCCCGGTCGGCAGCTTCCGGAAGGCGCGCAGCGCAGCCTGCTCGCCGCCCGGTCCGTAGAGCGCGCGCACGCGGCCCGACTGGAGGGCGAGCGTGAGCAATCGGTCGAGCTCGCCGGCGTGGCGCGCTTCCAGCTCCGCGCCGTCGGCGAGCACGTCGAGGAGGTCGTCGAGCAGATCCGCGTAGTCGCCCCCGCCGACCGCCGCGCGCACGGCCTCGACCTCCGCGCGCGCGACCTCGAGCTCCTCGCCCTTCAGGAGGACCGTCGTCACGCGGCCGCGTCCGCGCCGAGGATCGCGTGCAGCTCGTGCTCGAAGCCGCCGGTCTCGATCGAGCAGTGCATCCCGCACTCCTTCGGCGCGTCGGTCTCCCACCACCAGCGTCCGGCGCGCGTGGGCTCGTCCGGCCCGATCGCGCGCGTGCACGGCGCGCAGCCGATCGACGTGTAGCCGCGCGCATACAGCGCGTGCGTCGGGACGTCGTTCTCGCGGAGGTAGTCCCAGACCTCGTCGTGCGTCCACTCCGCGAGCGGGTTGAGCTTGACGATCGCGTCGTGGTCGTGGTCGATCTCGACCTTGCGGATGTCCGTGCGCGAGGCCCACTGGTCGCGGCGCAGGCCGGTGACCCAGCAGTCGAGCCCCTCGAGCGCCCGGTTGAGCGGCTGCACCTTGCGGACGTTGCAGCAGAGAAGCCGCTGCTCCACCGAGCGGAGGAACAGGTTCGGCCCGTGGCGGTCGACCAGACGCTGCACGTGGCCACCGTCGGGCGAGAGCAGCTCGAGCCGCAGCCCGGGGTATCGCTCGCGCAGCTCCTCGATCAGGTCGTGCGTCTCCTGCGGCAGCCGGCCGGTGTCGATCGAGAAGACCCGCACCTCCGGGTCGATGCGGTACGCCATGTCGATCAGTGCGACGTCGCCGTCCTGGAAGGCGGTCGAGAGCGAGAGCCGCTCTCCGAACCGCCCGAGCGCCCACTCGAGCACGTCCCACGGCTCGAGGCCCTCGAACTCGACCGACAGCTCCCCCGCCTCGAGGTCGTCCATCAGCTCGATGCTCGTCACGCTGCCGCCTCCTCTCTCCGGCTGCGTGCCGGCTCGCGCCCGGCCAGCAGCCCGAGCTCGTCGTCCGTCGTCCTGTCCAGAAACACGCGCAGGCTCTCGCCCTCCGCCCGGTTCGCGAGCCAGCCTCCGACGAGGCCGTGCACCAGCTCGTCGAGCTCCAGTGTCGGCACGCGCCGGAACACGGGACGCGCGATCGCCGCGCGCGGCCCGAGAGCCCCGCGGAGGTAGACGTCGTACGCCTGGCCGCGCTGCCCGTCCTCGTCGCGCGCGGTCGTCCCCTGGAAGCCGATGTCGCCGACCCAGTGCTGCGCGCACGCGTGGGGGCATCCGTCGAGGTGCAGCCGCAGCTGCGAGACGTCCTCGCCGAACCGGTCTTCGAGCCCTCCGATCAGCGCATCGAGCCGCGACTTGGTCTCGGTCACCGAGTAGTTGCAGTGCGGCTCCCCGGTGCAGGCGATCCCGTTGCCGCGAAGACCGCCGAGCTCGAGGGGCAGCTCCAGCCCGGCGAGCGCCGCCACGACGGCGTCGACGTCGGCGGCGGGGATGTTCGCGAGCAGCAGGTTCTGCTGCCGCGTGATCCTCGCCTCCGCGCCGAGCGGCTCGAGCAGGTCTGCGAGCGCGACGAGGCGCGCGCCGCCGAGCAGCCCGAGGTGGACGGGCACGCCGATGCTCGCCCGGCCGTCGGGTTGGGTGCGGATGCCGAGGTGACCGTCCGGTTCGACATCGATCGGGGGGAGCGCAAACGACGGCAGCGCGTACCCGAGCCGCCGCTCGACCTCCGCTCGGACACCCTCGGGGCCGAGTGCGTCGACCATGAACTTCATCCGGGACTTGACGCGAGACACGCGCCAGCGGAGGTCGTCGCGCCAGGTGTCGAGGATCGCGCGGAGCACCGCGATCGCCTCGTCCGGGCGGACGAACACGCCGAGGTCGCGCGCGATCCGCGGGACGGACGACAGGCCGCCGCCGACGAGCACCGAGAAGCCCGGCTCGCCGTCGCGCAGGACGCCGACGAGCGAGATGCAGTTGATCTCCGGCGCGTTGCAGCGCGAGGCGCATGCCGAGATCGAGATCTTGTGCTTGCGCGGCAGGTCGACGTAGTCGGGGTTCCCCGTGAAGAACCGGTGCGCCTCGTCGAGCAGCGGCGTCACGTCGAAGAGCTCGTCGTGGGCGATCCCGGCGGCGGGGCAGCCGGTGATCGCGCGAACCGTGTCGCCGCAGCCGCCGAGGCTCGTCAGCGCCGCTGCGTGGAGCTCCTCGAACACCTGCGGGAGCGCGTCGAGCCGGAGGTTGTGGAGCTGCACGTTCTGCCGTGTCGTCAGCTCCGCCTCGCCCTTGCCGTGCTCGAGCGCGAGGCGGCCGATGGCGCGGAGCTGCGGCGTGGTCAGCCGCCCCGCCGCGAGCTTGACGCGCAGCATGAACGTGCCGACCTTGGGCTTGTCGTGGTAGAGCCCCCACCACTTGAGGCGGACGACGTCCTCCTCCGCGACGTCGGCGTAGCCTGCAGCGATCAGCGCCGGGAGCTCGTCGAGCATGCCGAGGGGCCCTTTCTCGCGCTTCAACCGCTCGACCGGATTTCGCTTGAGGACGAGCTCGAGCGACGGTGCCTCGGCGGCCGGAGTAGGCGTCAACACTTCAAAATCTATAGCAACGTTACTTCACTCACGCAAGCGTCGACCGCGCGGCGGCGCCGCACGGAGACGAGCAGCGGGGCCGATGCGGGGTTACTCGACGGGCACGGCGCGCTGTGCGACGAGCGCGCGGGCGCTCCGGAGAGCTCCGGCGGGGCGGGCCGTCCGGAAGAGGAGCATCATCGAGGCGACGCCGACCGTGACGTTGACGGCGGTGACGCCGACCTGGAGCCCGAGCGAGAACGAGACAGCCGCCGCGGTCGAGACCGCGCCCTGCAGTGCGAACGTCGCCAGGACCTGCTGTGTCCCCGCGCCGCCCGGCACCGGCACGAAGGTCGAGGCACCGTTCAGCACGACGACGAGGGCGGCGGTCGCGAGGCTCGTCCGGATGCCGAACGCCGCGAGGACGAGCCACACGACACCGATCCGGCAGGCCCACGCCACGATCTGGAACGGCAGCACCGTGCAGGCGTAGCGGCCCGGCTGCCGCACGATCCGGAGCCCCTGGGCCGCACGGCGCGCCAGCCGCCGCATCGGCTCGGGACGCAGACGGAACGCCACCGCGATGCCGGCTGCCGCGACGGCGAGACCGAGCGCACCGAGCCCGACCGCGACCGTGCCCGGAAGCGCCGGTAGCACCGGGAGGACGCCCGTCGCCCAGAGCACGCCCAGGAGCGCGCTGCCGATGAGTCCGTCGACGACGGTCACGACGGCGAGGGATGCCGCCAGCGTCGGCACGGTCGAGCCGACGATCTGCGTGCGGGCGATCAGGACCTTCGCGAGCTCGCCGCCGCGCGCCGGCGTGAAGGCGTTCATCGCCACGCCGGCGGCGTACGCGCCGGCCACCGAGAGCACACGGACCTGTCGCCCCGGGTACGCCGCGACGAGGACGCCTCGCCAGGCGAAGGACCGAAACGCGAGCGTCCCGAGCTGGAGGACGAGAGCCGCCACCAGGAAGCGCCCGTCGAGGCGGCCGAAGCGATCGGATGCGGACTCGAGGACGTCGACGACCGACCCGGCGACGTTCACCCGAGGCCCTCGGTCCCCTGAGACCCCACGTGCACGGAAGTGTAGACGCCGCCGAGGCCGGATCGGTTAGCGGCGAATCCCTCGCGCCGGGGCTCTACTCTTCCGCGGGTGATGCCGATCCAGCCGTCGATGCGGCGCGCCATCCTCACGGCCCTCCTGCTCGCCGCGCTCAGCCTCCCCGCCGGCGCGCAGGCGTCGCAGCTGATCGCCCGTGACGCGAAGGACGTCACCCTCCGCGTCAACGCACGCGGCCAGGCGCTCGTCGGCTACCGCGCGAAGGGCAAGCAGTGGACGGTGCTCGCCTGGGGAGCGGTCAACGCGCGGCACCCCGCCCCGGGCCAGCCCCAGGTCGCCTTCCGCGTCGACTACTCGGGCGGCTGGGGCACGTACCGCAAGACGCTCTCCGCGGGCTTCGTCAACGCGTGCGGGAAGTACACCGGCCCGCAGCTTCCCTGGTTCGTGACCGCCTGCACGATGCGCGACGGCAGCCACTGGGCGCTCCAGGCGTGGCAGCGCGGGCTGCCCAACCTCGGGCTCGATCCGTGGAAGCCGCTGCAAGCCTCCTGGGAGCTCCGCCTGAGCCACTGGAGCGGCGACCTCCCGAAGCTGGAGATCTGGACGAACTGGGCCTACAGCAGACGCTTCGACCATCTGTTCGGGCGGCTCACGTACCTCGGCCAGCCCGCCTACGGCTTCGCGGCGTCGACGAAGGGCGTGCCGGCGGACGGGTTCGGCCGCAACATCTACCTCGACACGCTCGACTCGGCCTACGGGCCGGGCTGGAAGCGCGAGAACAGCTTCCTCGCACACCGCGGCACGGGCGTCTTCTGCTACGGGCTGTACCCACACGACCCGTATCCCGGCTACCCCGCCGTCGGGAAGCGCCCGGCCGGCAAGGGCACGCGCTACCGGGCGACCGTCATCGGCCCCGGCGTCCTGCCCGACGTGGCCTGGGAGGGCGCCGCGCCCGGAGCCTACGACGAGGCGCTCGACCGCCAGCTCGTCGAGCAGCAGCGCGCGGTGTACGCGAACGACACGCTCTGCAAGCCCCTCTGATCGCCGTACGATCCGGCTGGTGCGAGCCCCGGCGCAGATCGAGGCGGTCGTCTTCGACATGGACGGCGTGCTCGTCGACACCGAGCACCTCTGGGACGAGGTGCGCGAGGAGCTGACCGACGAGTGGGGCGGGCGGTACACGCCCGAGGCGCAGCAGGCGATGATGGGGATGAGCTCGCACGAGTGGTCGCGCTACCTCCACGAGGTCGTCGGGCTGCGCGAGCCGCCCGACGTCATCAACGGGGAGGTGGTCCGGCGGATGCTCGCCCGCTACGAGGTCGATCTCCCCGTCGTGCCGGGCGCCGTCCAGGCGGTCCGCGGGCTCGCGGAGGCCGGCTTCCGGCTGGCGCTCGCGTCGTCGTCGAACCGCGAGCTGATCGACACCGTGCTGCGGGAGCTCGGGCTGACCGAGCTCTTCGAGGTCACGGTGTCGTCCGAGGAGGTCGCCCGCGGCAAGCCGGCGCCCGACGTCTACCTCGAGGCGGCGCGGCGCCTCGGAGTCGACCCGGCTCGCTGCGTCGCGGTCGAGGACTCCGCGAGCGGGATCCGTTCAGCGCACGCGGCGGGGATGCGCGTGATCGCGTATCCGAACCGGCACTACCCGCCCGCCGACGAGGTGCTCGCGCTCGCCGATCATCGTGGTCGAGACGCTCGACTCGCTCCGACCGGCCGCGCTCGTCAGTTGAAGCTGCGGTAGACCGGCTGTACCGGACGGCCACGGAGGAAGCGCTCGACGCCGCCTTCGAGTGCGGCCGCGTAGACGTCGAGCGCCTCGTCCACGATCTCGACCGCCGCGGCAATGTCCGCTTCGCTGTGCGAATAGCTGACCACGAACGACGGGGCGAGAAGCCCTCGGGTGATCGTCTCCTGGAGGAACAGCGTCCGGAACGCCTGCGACGGCGCCCCCTCGGCGTCCGCCGTGCCGAAGAACAAGCACGAACCCCTCCCAGCAACGGTGAAACGATCCTGGATGCCGCGCGCGCGCGCCGCCTGCCTCGACGCCGTCGCGGAGCTGTTCACCTCGCACGTGAAGCGTCTCGATCACCGGCTCGTCGCGGTAGGTCGCCATCGTGGCGATCCCCGCGGCGAGGCCGACGTGCTCCGCGCCGTGCGTCGTGGACAGGAGGAAGACACGCTCGCGATCGTGGTCTAGCCCTCCGAGCTCCATGATCTCGCGCCGCCCGGCGAGCGCCGATAGAGCGAACCCGTTGGCGATCCCCTTCCCCCACGTCGACAGATCGGGCGTGACGTCGTGGACCTCCTGCGCGCCCCCGGTGTGCCACCGGAACCCGCGTGACGTTCTCGTCCAGGACGAGCAGGGCTCCATCCGCAGCGACCAGCTCGTGCAGACGCTGCAGGTACCCCTCGCTCGGTGGAGACGCACGCTCCGGCTCGAGGATGAAGCACGCGATCTCGCCGGGGTGACGCGACAGAAGCTCCTCGACCGAGGCGAGATCGTCGTAACGGAAGGTCAAGGTCAGATCCTCGACGCTCGCCGGGATGCCGCCGCGCACGGGCGTCGCGACCATCGCCCAGTCGTCGTACGAGAAGAACGGGTGATCGACGCAGAGCGCGACGAGATCGCGACCGGTGAAGGCGCGCGCAAGCTTGACTGCGGCGGTGTTTGCCGTCGATCCGTCCTTCGTGAACTTCACCATGTCGGCGCGGGTGACGAGGCCCAGGAACGTCTCGGCAGCCTCGAGCTCGAGCCGCGACGGGCGCACAAAGTTGGTGCCGTGCGGGAGCTGTGCGGCGATCGCGTCGACGACGGCCGGATAGCCGTGACCGAGCGTCACGGCCCGCAGGCCCATGCCGAACTCGATGTACTCGTTCCCGTCGACGTCCCACACGTGGCAGCCCGACCCTCGTTCGAGGACGGGTGCGCATCCTTCCGGGAACTGGTCGATCCCCTTGGCGTACGTGTGCGCGCCGCCGGGGACGAGCGTCCGGAGCCTCGCGTCGAGGTCGAGCGAGGCTCGCGCGACGGCCGCTCGGACCGGGCGGTCTCCCGCAGCTCGACCTGGGTGTCTCGCGTCCCCACGGCTTCCACCATAGTCCGGTGCCCTCAAATCGACCAGTGGCGCCGTCACGGACGAGTCGCGAGAGGCTTCCCAACCAGTGGGGATCTGCTTAGGTTCTGCGAGGAGGGAATTGTCGGCCGCACGAGCGTTGGACAGGGGGTATGGCGGTCATGAAGGTCGTGCTGTTCTGCGGCGGGCATGGGGATGCGGCTGCGCGACTACTCCGACCAGATCCCGAAGCCGCTGGTCGACGTCGGGCCGCGCCCGATCATGTGGCACCTGATGAAGTACTACGCGCACTACGGCCACAAGGACTTCATCCTCTGCCTCGGGCTACGGCGGCCAACGGATCAAGGAGCTACTTCCTCCGCTACGACGAGTGCGCGTCCAACGACTTCGTGCTCGCCGACGGGGGGCGCCACGTCGAGCTGCTCCGCACGCGACATCGACGACTGGCGGATCACGTTCGTCGACACCGGCCGCGACGTCGAACATCGGCGAGCGCCTGCGCCGGGTCCGCGCCGCACGTCGAGGACGACGACGGTGTTCCTCGCCAACTACGCCGACGGCCTGTCGGACCTCCCGCTCGACGCCTACGTCGACTACTTCCGTCGCGCGCGACAAGATCGCGCACGCTTCCTCAGCGTGCCGCGCCCGCACACGTTCCACATCGTCGCACGCCGACGCCCGACGACTACGTCACGCAGCCTCGAGCCGGTCGGCGCGGTCGACGCGCTGCGGATCAACGGCGGGTTCTTCGTCTTCCGCCACGGAGATCTTCGACTACATGCACCCAGGCGAAGAGCTGGTCGTCGAGCCGTTCGACCGGCTGATCGCCGAGCGGCAGCTGATGGCGCTACCCGTACGACGGGTTCTGGCGCAACATGGACACGTTCAAGGACAAGGTGCTGTTGGACGAGATCGAAAGCCGGCGGGCACCCGCCCTGGCGTGTCTGGCCCTAGACGGCGAGCGCCCGCCGCGTCCCCGTCCTTCTCAAGCCCGTCGATCGCGCGCCTGAGCGCGCCAGACCTCCTCGTACAGCCAGTTCGTCTCACGCATCTCATCGACCGGCATCGCGCGATGCCAGACCTGCCTCCCGGCCTGTTGCAGGCCGATGGTTACGGCCACTGGCTCGCTCCCGCGAGAGCCGAGGGGGTAGACGCTCGTGACGATCGGCGTCCGGCGCACCACGGCCGAGAGCCATTCGGCAGGGGATCCCCGCACGCTGATGTCCGTCGCGTGCACATGGACGACCGACGCGTGGGAGTTACGGAGGTAGAACCAGTCGTCGAAGAACATCCGCACCCGGTCGATCCTGCGCCGCCCGAGCGGCGAACGGGTGGTCACCACGGGAACACCGGTTAGGCGTGCCTCGTCGGCGAGCCGCCGCTGCTCGGCATCCCGGTCGTACCCCTCGAGCAGGAGCGATGGATACCACCGGAGCCTGTCCCACGGAGCGGAGATTGTCGGTCACGACACCACAGATCAAGGCGCACGAGGGCGCGGCGACGACATGGAGAACATCTCCGATCGGCTCCGAGCTGCTCGCCTCTAGTGTCATCCTGTGCCTTGGCGACTCAGCTGTCGTAGCGACGTCGCCGTGCCTGCCTCCCGCGGGTCGCCATCCGCAGGCCGTCCAGCGCATCGAGGGCCAGGTCGCGCCGCATGTGCCAATAGCACCGGAGGAGTTCCACGAAGCACATTGCCCGGTCGGCGATCCCATCCGGCTCCGCCCGAGCATCGCGACGTAATCGCCTGCCTGCTGCCAGTGGGGAAGGCGGATACCCCCGGTCCGCGCGAGCTCAGGCTGGTACCACACCATTCGCCCGCGCGGATCCGCATAGGCGCTCTGCTCATAGATCCTCTTGTAGAACAAGGGCTCTTCGAGCAGCACGAACGGTCGCCGCAGGGCGAGCTCCGAGAGAACGACTCGGTCCGAGTGCACGTGGTTCATCTGCGGACGCACCTCTCGCAGCGCGCTCATGCGCATCAGGCCGTATGAGGCCTCGCACGAGTAGCGCCAGTCGGCGATCGAACGGATCCGCTGGGACCGGGGACAGCGCGACTCGCTCCCGGCTCGCGAGACGCGCGTCTCGATCGGCTCGCCTCGCTCCCCGATGATCACGGCACCGGTGACGCAGACATCGCAGATCTCGTCGGAGTCCAGTACGGCGACGCACCGCTCGAGAAACTCCGGAGCGATCAGGTCGTCGTGGGCTGCGAGCTTGAAGTACTCCCCCCTCGCCAGGAACATCGTGCGGTTCTCGTTCCGTACGCCGCCGATATTGACAGGATTGCGAAGGTATCGAATCCGCTCGTCTTTGGCGGCAAAGCCCAGACATATCTCTCGAGTGCCGTCGCTCGAGTCGTTGTCGCAGATGATCAGCTCGAAATCTCGAAACGTCTGCGTGACAATCGACGAGATCGCGGCGTGAAGATATCTTCTCCCCCGTTGTACACCGCCAGACCCACGGAGACTTTCGGCGGCCGAGACAGCGTCGAGGAGCTCACGCGGCCGCTCGAGGCGTGATCGCGGCGCGAGTCAGTCATCGATCAGATGGTCGAATTCGTCACGAATCGACTGCGTGTAGCCCTCCAACGTGTCACGAAACACGCGCGGTCGTCGAGATGCTTCCCGCACGTGCGACATCACGACCTCGACGCTGAAGCTATCGATGTCGTGGCCCCAGGACGGCATCTCGAACTGCTCGAGGAGCGCATCGTTCTTCGGGCCATACGCGAGGGAGACGATCGGTATCCCGGCGATCACAGCCGCAACAAGGTTGTGATACCGAGAGCCGACCATGACGTCGCAGGCGGACACGATCCGAACGACGTCCGAGAACGAGTGGCATTCGTCGGCCTCCACCGACAGTTCCGTCGAGGCTAGCCGTTGCATGATGGCGTCCCGCGTATCCACGTCGGCCTCGTCTCCGGTGACTATGCGAACGAGCCCGCCGCCCGCCGCAATTCTCTCGGCGAGCTCGACGATGTTGTCCTCGTAGCGGCGATATCCATCGGGGCTCTCTGGCCAGTTGAGACGCGACAGTACCCCGATCGCGACTGCCTCTGGGCCGCCGAGGGGCGCTGGGCGTCGACGGGCGGCTCGAGAGAGCGCGAGGTCGGGGCAGCACCCGATCACTGCCGACGTCGCGGCCGATGCTCGCCATGAAGTCCTTTGACCTGCTGTCGCGATAGCTGACTTCGTGCGCCAGGGCGACGGCCGTCTTCAGAAAGCGCCGGCTCCAGACCTGATCGATCGGCCCGGCGCCGACGGACAGGAAGACGAGTTTCGCGCCTGCCAGGCGCGCGGCGAGCGACCACCGGAGAACCTCGAGCGGAAGCTGGGTGGGACGAACATGCTGGTCGTCGAGCACGCCTGTCCCTGCAATGATCAATCGCCTGGCCCGCCGCATGCTGCGCCATGCGTGGAAGAGGCTGCTGAGCTCGCTCAGCACCTGGCCGTACCTGTTGCGCCGGGTCAACCCGACCGCCTCGACGCCGTAGGCCCCGGCGATCCCTGTCGGGTCGGCCGCGATGCAAAGGATCCGAGACCGCGGCAGCGGCGGGCACAACGCTGCCATGCAGGCGTCGAGCGTCGCGTCGTTCCCGAAATTGCCACTTCCGAAAACGCCGAACAGTGCGAGATGGTAGGGGCGATTCCCTCTCGACCGGGTCATATGTGCCCTCGAGTGCCCGAGCACTATCCCGGTTTGGTCGCGAAGTAGTAGGCGTAGTACCGGTCGAGACGGTTGCGCGGGACGAGCTCCGTGTACTGCACATCGAACCCGGTCAGCCCCAGGTGCTCCCAGAACTCGTCGACGCCGACGACGTAGCTGTTCGCGAGATCACGGGAGAAGCTCGCCCACGGGGGTGGCTTCGGCGCGGAGCGCCGGTACTTGGTCTGAAGGATGGCCGCTCCTCCGGGGCGCAGCATCCGGAATGCCGAGCGAACGATCTCCCGGGCGTGGGCTTCGCTCGGAACCAGCTCCAGGACGTAGAAGCAGAGGAAGAGATCCACGTTGCCATGGAGGTCGGAGATACGGCCGGACTGGTCGTCGAGGCTGACGAGCACGCTCCGCACCGGGGTGCTGCACACCCTCCCGACCTGACGCCCCGTCTCGTCCAGGCTGTCCTGCGCAACGTCGACGGAGACGAACTCTCGTGCCAACGGCGCGAAGCGAACGGCATTCGCGCCGCCCCCGACGCCCCACTCGACGATGCGGTCCGTCGCCTCGCCGTCGCGACATCGCGCGAAGCGCTCGTACATCGACAGGTGGACTCCTCCGATCTCGTCCCAGATCTCGGCCCACCCGGGCACGGGTGAGTCGCGCCAGTGCGAGTTACCCTTCCAGTCCGCACCGCCGGACTGCCCCCAGTAGGTGCGTGCAGCATCGGTGCGGCGCGTTCTCAGGTTGCGCGCCGCCCCCGCGAGACGGTGGATGCGGTGTCCGATGGAGCCCATCAGCTGTCGCGCAGCACGCTGTGCCACCTCCCGCCAAAATCTGCCGGCTCCAAGCCGTTACCCACGCGCGCTCGAGCGGGCAGCGCGCGACTTGGCGCCCGCCTGGGCGACGAGCAGCCAATCCGGGCCTGACCGCGCATTCGTGCCCGGTGTCCGCAGAGTCACACTGGTCGCCGCTACGGACCCGGCAGGACGTCGCGCGCCGTTGGTCGGATCGACCCATGTGAGAGCCGCCGGACGACGGAACCGCTTCAAGCTCACGCGAATCGTTCGCGCCGACGGGATGAAGGCGAGAGCGAGAGACCCGTGGTTCGCCACCGAGGCAGCGACGCGGTCGAGGCCACGGCCGAGGCCGGACGTCACGAAGGTCGCTTTCGTATCCGGTGTCATCGCGTACCACGGATAACGCGAAAGGACCTTCCCCAGGACACTCATCGATTGCGACCCCTCCAACCCGAGCGCCTTCTGCCAGGTCGTGGGGAACGGGACGGACGAGCAGCACCCCGGGCCATCGAAGTGCCAGATCGGATTGTTTCCGAAGACGTGGCCGGTCGATCCGCCGAGGATTGCCTGATAAGCCTGCGTCCGCATTCGCGTCGGCGTCTGCGGGTTGAACCCGTCATTTTCGTACGCCGACTCGATCAAGAAGAACGGCCTCGCCGACCGCTTGTAGAGCGCAATCGCTCTTGTCCAGACATCCTTGTAGGTGAACAGCGTGTTCACGCCGAGCCACTCGTATCCACCCCAAATCCGATCGACGGGGGCCTCGGAGTCCGCGTGGGCCGTCAGGAGCGCTCGAGGTTGCGTCGCGACGATCCCGCGTGCCAGCGCGTCACCCGTCGCCGTGTCCTTTGGCGTGCGATCACCGCCTATCACCCACATGATGTTCGGGCAGTGCGAATACCTGGTTCCGAGGTAGCGCCCGTACTGCTCGAGCTTCTGAACGCCGTTGCCATCGATCACGTCGTACCATCCATCATCCGAATACCCGAAGTATGCGGGATCGAGCAACACGAGCAATCCATGCTTGGCCGCCTTCTCGATTACCGAGTCCGCGTGCCGAAAATATGCTTCGTTCGGAGAGGCAAAGTCGTTTCGCACGAGGAATGGCTGGTTGCCGTAGATATCAGCGGGTGCCTTAGACGAGTACCTTGCCTCCAAAAGATTGACCAGTACCGCATTGAAGCCACGCCGCTTTCGATCATCGAGATAGTGATCAACGTCCTCATCCCGAAGTTGTGCGATCAGCGACCATGCGCTGTCTCCATTGATCAGGAACGGACGGCCTCGCGCATCGACGAGATGTCGACCCCGGACGCGCAACGGGTACGCCGGACCGCTACGGCTCGGGGAGCAGTCGGCTCGGGTCGGCGTGCCCGTCGCGGACCGGACCTGCGTCGTGCTCCCTGCACCGCAACCGGCGGCCATCCCGGCCAGCACGACGACGACCGCTACCCACGCGCGTGACCGAGCCACCATCGAATTATCGATCAGCCAAGGTAGTCCCGATACCAGGCCACGGTCTTGTGCATGCCGTCCGCCAGGCTCAGCGACGGTCGCCAGCCCAGGGCGGTACGGGCCTTGGACGCGTCAAGGCGCTGGTCGGGGATCTCGTCCTGGGCCCGGTCGGCGACGAACGGCTCGACCCAGCCCCCGAACTCGTCGCAGACCGCCCGGTAGATCTCCATGACCGCGAGCGGCGACTCGTCCGAGAAGTTGAAGGCTTCTCCCGCCATCTCGGCGCGGTCCGAGTGATCCGCCAGCAACATATAGGCCTCGACGATGTCGTCGACATGAATGTAGTCCCGTACGGCCTTCCCATCGGAGCGGATGTACGGCTGTCGTCCCTCGACGATACTGCGCACCGAGCCTGGGATGATCCGGCTCCAGTTCAGGTCACCGCCACCGTAGATGTTCCCGCAGCGCGCAATCGTGACCGGGACGCCGTACGTGTGAGCGTACGACTGGGCGATCAGATCGGTACAGGACTTGGAGACCTCGTACGGCGCTCGACCGTTCAGCGGCATGCCCTCGACGTACGGGAGTATCTCGGACGTGCCGTATGCCTTGTCGCTCGAGGCAACGACGACACGCTTGACCAGCTTCGGGTGACGCCTGCAAGCGTCGAGCACGTTCCACGTGCCCGCGATGTTGGCCTCGAAGGTTTGGCGCGGGGAACGAAACGCCGTGCCAACGATGGTCTGCGCGCCGAGGTGCATGACCGTGTCGACTTCGTGCAGGTTGATGGCGCGTTCAACAACGTCGGGTTCTTCGAGGCGACCGTTCACGACGTTCGTCCTTTCGACGACCCCGCTTCGCATGAGCTCCGATTGAGGGTCCATGTCGCAGATGTACGTGACGACGAAGGCGTCTCGCTCGACGAGCCATCGGCACAGCCACGCCCCCACGAGGCCCGTCGCCCCGGTGACGAGAACCCGTCGGTCGGACCAGTGCGCCCCGGTCTGCACTACGTGGTCCCGGGTGAGGTGAGAGGCGGACTCGGAAATGGTGTCATGGCTCAGGTTGGCCGCGGGTGGAACTGCTCGGTTGCGTGCCGCCGACGTCCGTCAGCGGCCAATGGTCGTGCGGACGTCCCTGCAGCGGATCGTAGCCCGCCCGGTCCAGAAGTCCACGGTACCCATCGATATCCTACGCAGGGTGCGGTTCGAACCCACGCGACTCGGAGCCGTGATCATCCATCCCGATAGTCGAGTCGACGAGCGTGGGGCGTTCACGCGTACGTTCTGCGAGACCGAGTTCGAAGCGCACGGGATCATTCCACGATTCCCACAGTGCAATCTGTCGGCGAACTCAGCCGCGCGCACGTTACGGGGCATGCACCTCAACGTTGCCGGCCGCTGGGAGTCGAAGCTCGTTCGTTGTGTCCGAGGAGCCGTCCACGACGTCGTCGTGGATCTCCGACCCGATTCACCGACGCATGGCCAGTGGCTCGGGATCGAACTGAGCGCGGCAAATGCGTTGGCGCTTTACGTCCCCGAGGGCTTCGCCCACGGGTTCGTGACGCTGGAGGACCAGTCCGACATCTACTACCACATGGGTCGCGCGTTCGAGGACGGCGTCGCAATCGGATTCCGTTGGGACGATCCGTCATTTCGGATCGAATGGCCGGTAGAGCCGCTCGTGATGTCCGAACGCGACCGAACCTATCCCGACTTCGCCCCCGAGTTGCTCCTCCGTGCCTCCGGATAGCTCATGACCGCTGCCGATCGGGGCACGGAGGCGTACGCGCTGATCGAGCGCCTCTATCCGATCTGCCGCAGCATCACGGGGAACGGGTTGCGCGAGACGTTGTCGGTGATCGCCGAGCACGTGCCGCTCGGCATCACCGAGGTCCGGTCCGGGACGAAGGTGCTCGACTGGGTGATCCCGGACGAATGGAACGTTGACGACGCGTACATCGCCGACGCCACCGGTCGGCGTTTCGTCGACTTCCGCGCAAGCAACCTCCACGTCGTGAACTACTCGGAGCCGGTGCGCGAAAGGATGACGCTCGACGAGCTACGCCCTCGCTTGCACACGCTTCCCGATCGGCCCGACTCCGTGCCGTATCGAACCTCCTACTACGAGCGCACGTGGGGGTTCTGCCTCTCCCAGCGGCAACTCGACGGGCTCCCGTCGGGCGACCTCGACGTCGTGATCGAGTCGACACTCGGCCCCGGCTCCCTAACGTACGGGGAAGCGCTCGTGCGTGGGCTCACGGAGGACGAGGTCCTGATCGTGGCCCACGCGTGTCATCCCTCGCTCTGCGACGACAACCTCAGCGGGATCTCCATTGCGACGCTGCTGGCGCGCGACCTGTCGGCCGGACCGCCGCTGCGACACTCGGTTCGGTTCCTCTTCGCTCCCGGCACGATCGGGGCCATCGCATGGCTCGCCCGGAACACGGAATCGCTCGAGAAGATCACGGCCGGGTTGACGCTCACGTGTCTCGGCGACGCGCACCCCTTCACGTTCAAGCGCACCCTCACCGGCGACACCCTCACTGACCGTGCGGCGGCACACGTTCTCGCCACCTCGGGCTTGCCGCACCAGGTGGTCGACTACTTCCCGTACGGGTACGACGAGCGTCACTTCAACTCACCCGGGTTCCGGCTGCCGGTCGGATCGCTCATGCGCGGTCGACACGGGCAATTCCCCGAATACCACACGTCCGCGGACAATCTCGACTTCGTGAGCGCCAAGCGGTTGGGCGAGTCGTTCGACATCCTCGCGAGAGTCGTCACCGTTCTCGACGGTGACCGGCGGATGCGCAGCACGGCGCCGTACGGTGAGCCGCAGCTCGGTTCGCGCGGGCTCTACGGTGCACTCGGCGGAACGGCGATCCCGGACGCGCAACTCGTGATGCTGTGGCTTCTCGCGCTGTGCGACGGGGAGCATTCGTTGCTGGACATCGCAACCCGCGCCCGCGTCGCCTTCGAAGAGGTCGCCGCCACGGCGGCGATCCTCGCCGACCACGGGCTCCTCGTCGACGTCGACTGAGCGCTCGGAACGACGAGGCCCGGACCGAAGGCCGCCGGCCGCGACGCGTCAGCGGTCGACGGCCCCCATGTCGAACGTGACCTTTCGGGCGACGAACGCCTCGGAGAACCCGCTCGGCGCCCGACATTCCATCCCACGCAGGCGCATCAGCCCGCTGAAGACCTCGGCGTCGAACCAGTGCTTCCGCTCCTGGCTGCGGAAGTTCGACGACAGAAGCTCCAGCTTCTCCTGAACCTGATCCGACGACAGGGGAACATAGAGATTCGGGCGGCCCATGTCTCCGTCCCATTTCGGGATCTCGTACTCGAGGATCAGATGATCCCGGAACGTGTTCCAGGTCAACTCGCAGACCAAGCGGTGGTCCTGGTGGAGGTCGTCCCGGGTGTGCGTGAGGACGAGCTGGGGGTCGACGCGCGCCTTGAGATCCTCGAAGACATCCTTCACCTCGGCGGCCGTGTGCGGCAGGTATCCGTCCCGGAACGCGTGGATCTCGATCGATCGATCCCCGGCATCCGACAACACCTCCGTGGCGCTCGCGCGGGCCTCGTCACCTCGCTCGCCGGGCGCAGCGAGGACGACCCAGTGGATCGAGACGTCGGGCTCCGCGTCACAGATCGCGAGGATGGTGCCGCCGCAGCCGATCTCGAGGTCGTCGGAGTGAGCTCCGATCGCCAGCACACGGCGCACGGGTGTGCCGTCGGACGGCCCGAGACGAAGCATCAGGCGACGCGCGGCTCGCTCGCGCCACGCTCGTCGTCGAGGAAGCGCACGGTCGGAATCGGGATCGCGAGCCTCGCTCCCCACTCCGCCGTGTATGCGAGCTGTTCGCGGATCTCACTCGCGAGATTCCAGGGAAGGATGAGGATCACGTCCGGCCTCGTCTCGGCGATGCGCTCGGGCGCGTGGATCGGGATGTGCGTGCCGGGCGTGTGCTTTCCCTGCTTGTACGGGTTTCGGTCGACCGTGTAGTCGAGGAAATCCGTGCGGATCCCGCAGTAGTTCAGCAGGGTGTTCCCCTTTCCGGGAGCGCCGTAGCCGACGACGTGCTTGCCCTCACGCTTCAACCCGATGAGGAACTCGAGCAGTGCATGCTTCGACGTGCGCACGCCCTCCGCAAACCGGCGGTACGTCTCGGAGTCGAGCAGACCGGCCTCATCCTCCCGTCCGAGCAACCGGACGACAGCCGCCGACGGCCGGACGCCAGCTTCCGCATGCTGTAGGAAGACGCGGAGCGAGCCACCGTGACTGGGCAACTCCTCGACGTCCGCGAGGTCGAGCCCCTGCATCCCGAAGATTGCGCGGATCGCGTGCAGAGAGAAGTACGAGAAGTGCTCGTGATAGATCGTGTCGTATTCGAGGTGCTCGATCAGCTTCGCGACGTGCGGGAACTCGAACGTCGCGGTTCCCTCTCGGGCCAGAAGCCGCGCGACGCCCGCTGCGAAGTCGTTGATGTCCGGGACCTGCGCGAGGACGTTGTTGCCGAGAATGAGATCCGCGTGGCCTCGCTCCTCTGCAAGCTGTTGCCCGAGATCGGCCGTGAAGAAATCGACAAGCGTGTCCACTCCCCGTTCGATTGCGGCTGAAGCGACGTTCTTCGCCGGCTCGACGCCCAGGACGGGAATCCCCTTCGGCAGGAAGTGCTGAAGGAGGTAGCCATCGTTCGAGGCGAGCTCGACGACGAAGCTGTCAGGCCCGAGTCGGAGTCGCTCGGTCATGGCGTCCACGTAACGGCGAGAGTGCTCCACCCAGGAATCGGAGTACGCGGAGAAGTAGGCGTACTCGGTGAAGATGTCCTCCGCAGGCACGAACTCGCCGATCTGAACCAGCCAGCACTGCTCGCACGCACGCACGTGGAGTGGGTAGAAGGCTTCCCGTTGCTCCAGCTGCTCGACGGTCAGCACTGTCTGACACAGTGGCGATTTCCCGAGGTCGACCACTGTCAACTCGAGTGGCGCTCCACAGTGGCGGCACGATGCAGCGCCACGGATCAACGGATCGTCTCCAGATCGGCTTGCCGGCGAATGCGTTGATCGTGCGCCACAGCGTCCTTTCGTCGATGCTCCGAGCGGGCGAGCCAGGGACATACAGGTTGTATCCGTTCGGGGGCCGGCCGCAAGCTCACGTCACTGGCCCTCGGCGATCGCGGTCGACACCGATCGGCGGCCGACGCTGAGCAGGTCTGCGACGACCGACCGGGACGTCGCGGCGCAGACGACGGCGGCGACCGCGACCGCCGTCGTTCCCGCGAGGAACGCGCCGAGAAAGTCGTGCCCGACGACAGTTCCGACCACGAAACCTGCGGCCGCCGCGAGGGCGCTCGCCACCGAGAAAACGGGCATCGAGGCGAATAGCCGAGCACCGGTGAGCTGGTGGACGAGGCGCGCCAACAGGATGCTCTCCACTGCAGCGCCTGGAATGGTGCCGAACCCGATGCCGGAAATACCGATCATCCACATCAGTACCGCGATCGCCGCGAGATTGAGAGCCGAAGTGATGACCGCAACACGCAGCACGTACGACGGTCGACCCACGGCGAACAGGAACTGAATGCAGACGGAGCCCACCGGGACCCCGATGAAGAACGAGATGATCACTCCGGGGAAGATGAGCGCCGCGTCGTCCCATTTTGCACCGAAGAGCGAGGTGATCACGCCTGGAACCGTCACGAGAAATGCCGGCAGTACGAGCGTCGACGCCGCGAACGACAGCCTCACGACGCGCTCGAGCACCGGACGCGGGTCCCTTCCGGACGCGATGAACTGAGAGAACGCAGGAAACGCGACCCGATTGATCGGTTGGTACATCAAGTAGGGGACTTGCAGCAGGCGGCCGGCAAGCACCCAAAGCCCGAGCGCCGCGGTGCCGCCGAAGGCCGCGATGACGATGTTCTTCCCCTGGTCGTAGAGCACATTGGTGAGATTGAACAACGAGAAACGAATGCCGAAGCCGATCACTGCGAGAACATCTCGATAGCGGGCAAGCGAGGGCACGAGCAATCTCCAGCTGACGATGCCGCCGACCGCGAGGGTTGACATGCCTGCTCGCACCACGGTGCCGGACGCAAGGCTCCAGACTCCGTAACCCGCCAGCACACCGGCGATCGCCCAGGCGTAGTAGGCGAGCACGCCTACCGCCTCTACGATGGCGATCGCTCGAAACCGAAGCTCGCGACCGAGAACGACTCGCCCCGCGATCTGCGGACTCGCAATCGGCATCGACCACACCATCAGTGCGGTCACTGCGCCCGCCAGGCCGAACTGCAGTGCGATTGGGGTCAGCACGGCTGCGAATGCCAGCGTGATGACGAACTGAAATCCGTTGATCGAGCGTAGAACCGAGAGGGCGATTCCCTCCGATTGGCGAATGAACCCGCTCGCGATGCCACCCTCGGCCACTGTGCTCGCGAGCGTCGCGACCGTCTGCCCTACGGCGATCAGCCCGAAGTCCCGCGGGCTGAGAAGCCGCGCGAGTACGACGCTTCCGAAGAACGTGATGACGAGATTTGCGAACCCCCACGAGAGGACGTAGAACATCGCCGCCGACCCACGGCGACGGATGGTCTCGTCATCGAGGCGGCCGGCGACCGCGGCCGAGTCGTCTGAAGTCTCCCGCTGCGGTTCGTCGGGGGTATCGGAAGAGGCATTCAACTGTGATTCCTACCCCGACGCCGACACGCTGCCGACTGTTTGCGGGACGACCTGGACACCATGTCCCCCTGTTCGAAGTCGGCAACTCACGTCGGATGCTCCTCAGCGTACTCGGCAACCGAGTGACGACAACCACCGCCAGGTCACGGCGGCCGGGGGGCCACCGCCAAGGCGGGTAGACGCGCTCGCTTGGGTCAGCCCCAGCCCTGTCCTCGTCGACACGTCCCACGCGGCAGCTTCGACGCTCTCCCAATCGCGCTCGACCTGCGCTCGCTCGTGCCTCGCCAGAAAGCCGTGTTGCGCAAGCATCACGAGTGATCGTTCGGAACGGTCTCGGCGTGGCCGGCACGGGGAGCTCCCGACATGATGCCGGTCACGCCAGTGCAGGAGCTCACGTGCGTGATCGATTCAAGAACGACACGCTCTGCGTATCGTCAGGGTCGATGGACATCGCGTTCTACACGGTGACGGACTCGCACCACTTCCTGGGTGTCGTCGGTCTCGTCAACTCGTTACGCCTCGTCGGCCACGACGAGCCGGTCTTCGTCACGGATGCGGGCCTCACCGCGGAACAACGATCGGTCCTGAACCGCGGCGCCACCGTCGTGCCGTCACCGGGCGGCGTGCGCGCTGAGCTCGCGAAGACGGTCGCGCCACGACTTCACCCGGCCTCGGTCATGGTCGTCCTGGACGCCGACGTCCTCGTCGTCAAGCACTTCGGGCCGCTCGTCGACGTAGCACGCTCGGGAAAGCTCGTCGTCTTCGAGAACAACATGCCCGGCCGATTCTTCGACGAGTGGTCGTCCCTCGGGCTCGGCCCGCCAGTACGCAACACCTACGTGATCGCGGGCCACTTCCTCGGCGCTCGATCGCTCATGCTTCCGATGCTGGAGACCGTCGCACGGCTCGAGGAAGGTCTCGATCCCAGTCGGACGTACTTCGGCCGCGGCGCCCTGGCGGATCCCTTGTACTTCGGTGATCAGGACATCATGAACGCGTACCTGATGACGTCCGCCGACCCCGAGTCGGTCGTCAGGCTCAGCAAGTCGCTCTCTCCCGTGCCGCCATTTCGCCGTATCCACCGCGTCCAAGGCGTCCGTTGCGTAGGCCCGGGCGGCCTCGAGCCGTACGTGTTGCACCACATCCTCCGGAAGCCGTGGTTGGCCCGCACCCGGCGCAACGTCTACGTGGACGTACTCCGTCACGTTCTGTGGGCCCCCGAGGCTCCGATCTCGCTGGAACCAAACGACGTCCCGCTTCGGCTCAGACCGTCGCGTCTTGGCCGGCTCGAACTGAGGCGCGTGTCGGCGCAGGCGACCCTCGTCGCGTTGGTTCGAGGGCAACTCGACGTTCGCGGGAAGGTCAGCCGCACATCGAGGCGACTCGCGCGACGCGTCGCAAGACACGCCTGACGACAAGGAGATCGCGTGCCTAGCGTCA
>CAVUMD010000005.1:0-24152 GCA_963742525.1 uncultured Actinomycetes bacterium | reverse complement strand
GCAGTTCTTCTCTGGCACAGAAAGGGCCGGCAGGCAAGACGTGCCGCCGTCCGGGATCGGAAATGGTAGCCGAAACCCGGAGACCGCGTGCGCGGGCGACGCCGTGTCTCGACAGAGATCGAGGCTCACGAGCAGCCGGGGTTCCCGAACGGTGCCCGCCCGATTAGATTGCGGTTCGGGGAAGGGTTGGGGAGCGGCAAATCTCGAGCGGAACGACCATCATCCTGATCATCGCTGCGGTGGCCCTCCTGGGCCTCGTCGGCCTCGCCGTCGCGCTCGGACGGCGGAAGCCGGCCTCACCGCGCGACGACCGGCTCGTGGCAGCGGTCGACGAGATGCGCACGCGCATGGACGATCTCGGCCGCGACCTCTCGCAGGCCCTGGAGCGCGCCGAGCGAGAGAGCAAGCGCAATCGCTTCCTGAGCGACCTCGGCAGCTCGATCGAGTTCGACGAGCTTCTCGACCGAGTGCTCGACGCAGCGCTCGAGGTGTCCGGCTTCGACGCCGCGATGGTCGTGCTCGAGGAGACCGGCGGGCCGGCGACCGTGGCGACCCGCGGCCTGACGGCGGAGGAGGCGGCGCACCCGCCCTCGTCCGGAGCCGGCGGCTCGCTTCCGCCCGGCCCGATCACCGTGAGCTACCGCTACGGGGCGGCCGATGCGGCGGACACGCATCTGATCCGAGGCGGGCTGTTCGTCCCGCTCGTCAGCCGCGACGGGAACGCGCTCGGCACGCTCGCCCTCTTCTGGCGGACGCCCGGCTACGAACCGCCGCCCGAGCGCGTCGGGGCGGTCGAGCAGATCGCCGCCACCTGCATCCCCGCGATCGAAAATGCACGCCGCTACCGCGAGGCGCGCCAGATGGCCGAGACCGATGCGCTGACGGGCTTCTTCAACCAGCGCTACTTCCACGAGACGCTGCGGCGGGAGTCGCTCCGCGCGCAGCGCTACGACCGCCGCCTCGCGCTCCTGATCGTCGACCTCGACGACTTCAAGGCGGTCAACGACCGGATCGGGCATCTCGCCGGCGATGCCGTCCTCGCGCAGGTGGCCGAACGGCTGCGCAACTCGATCCGCTCCGTCGACGTCGGCTGCCGCGTGGGCGGGGACGAGTTCGCGGTGATCATGCCGGAGTCGACCGCCGACGACGCCGCGCAGCTGTTCCAGCGGATGCACGACGGCGTCGCGTCCATGTCGGTTCCGGGCGGCGGGCGCGTGCGGATCTCCGCGGGGATCGCCGAGCTGCGCCACGGCGAGACAGCGGCCGGGCTCTTCGAGCGGGCCGACTCGGCGCTCTACACCGCCAAGGACCTCGGCAAGGACCGCGCGAGCGTGGCGTCGGACTGAGGGTGCTCAGCTCCGGGCGGCGACGAGCCGGAGGCTTCGCGACGGCCGGTCCGGTGCAGGCGCAGCCTCCAGCGTAACCCCGACGCGCGCCCCCCGACCGACCCGGCGCGAGAGCGGCACCGCAGGCTCGTCCCCGGAGAACAGCGCGACCCGCACCGGTGTGGCCGAGCCCGGCGGGACGAGCCAGGCCGCGTAGATCCTGTCGTCGGGCGCCCGGCCGAGGCCGTCGAGGGCGAGCACGCCGCGCTCGCCGACGCCGACGACGAGCGTGATCCGCCCCATTGAGCCCCGCAGCGGGAAGCGCTCCGTCGACGGCCCCGCGAGAACTGCGACCGCTCGTTCGAGCGCGGGAGTGTCCGGTGACGAGGCCTCCTTGCCGGAGCGGACGTCTGCGACGAGAGCCCAGGCGCCGAGCAGGATCGCCGCGACGCCGCAACCGGCTGCGAGCGCGGCCAGCGTGGGCCAGCCGGGTCGTCGCGACCGCGGGATGTCGAGCGCCGGCAGCGGCACCGGCGTTCCCGGCGACGCCTCGTGCAGCGCCGGCTCGACGCCCTCCGGCCCCACGCCGAGCGGCACGAGATGCGCACGGATCTTCCCCACGGGGCGAGGATAATGCGCGGTCCCGACGGCGCCGTCCGGCGAGGCTGCGACAGCCACCCCCCTCTGTAGGGTTAGCCCGATGGAGGGACGCGTGCCCGGCACGAGAGGGGGCGGTGCGGGATGACCACGTGGATCGCGGTCGCGGCGCTCGTCCTCGCAGGTCTCTCCATCGCGCTCTTCGTCCTCGCCATCCGAAGGCTGCTCAGCCGCCAGGCGAACGTGACGGAGACCATGCTGCGGCGCTACGACGACCGCCTGGCCGGGTTCGCCCAGGTGCTCAACGACGCCCTCGCCACGCTCCAGAGCTCGCGGCAGCTCGCGACCCTCGAGCTCGAGGAGGATCCCGAGCCGATGGTGCGGGCGCTCGAGCTGGCGCGCGAGCGGACGTCGGCGGACGGCGCGATCGCCCTGGTGACCGGCGGCAAGGGGACGCCGATCGTCGCCACGGTCGGCCTGTCGGAGTCGGAGACCAACCACATCGCGCGGATGGGCTTTCCGGACTACCGCGGCGCGCGGGCGATCGAGGTCGGGTTCGCGGGCGACATCGCGGCACCCGAGGGAGAGGCGCCCGTCAGGGCCGGCCTCGTGATGCCGCTCCTACCCGAGGAAGAGGCGCAGAGCCTGCTCGGGGTCCTGACGAGAGACGGGTCGCGACGCTTCAGCGAGGAGGACGTCGACGGCCTCGCGGCGCTCGTCGACAAGGCGCGCCCGCCGATCTCGCGCGCGCTGAACCTGCGAGACCCGGACGTCGTCCCCGAGCTCGACATGCTCACCGACCTCCTCGACCGCCAGTCGTTCCCCGATGTGCTGGAGCGGGAGCTTCTTCGGGCCCGCCTCGCGCACTATCCGCTCGCGCTGCTCGTGATCGACGTCGACCGTCTCACGTGGCTGAACGCGCGGATCGGAATCGTCGCCGCGGACGGCGTCCTGCTCGAGCTGGCGAACCGCCTCCGGTCGGTGACGCACCGCCTCGACTATGCATTCCGGCTCGGCGGCGGCCGCTTCGCGATCGTCCGGCCGGGCTCGGAGGGCGGAGACGCGTCGGAGCTGTTCGAGGCGATCCGCGACGAACTCGCGGCCAATCCGATCGGGGACGCCGGCGCGGTCTCCGTGTCGGGCGGGATCGCGGAGCTCGAGGTGCGCGACGACGTGGACTCGTTCGTCGCCCGCGCCGAGGCGGCGCTCACCGAGGCGAAGCACGCTCGCCGCGGATCGGTCCTCGTGTCGGGCTCGGCCGGGGATCGCCCGAAGGCCAACGGCACTCTCCATCAGCTCGACCCGGGGGAAGTCGTCCTCGAAGGCTGATGCTCCCGGCCGAAAGGTCGATACTCGGAAGCGTGAGCCTCGGCATTGCCGTCACCGTTCTCGCCGTCGCGGCGCTCGCCGGGATCACGATCCTCGTCGTCGCGTCACGCCGCCGGCACGTCTCGCGCGCGCGGCGCCGGCTCGAGGTGCTTACCGAGGTCGCCGCGCGGATCGACCGGGCGGTCGCGTCGCTCGGCGAGCTCACGATGCTCTCGTCGTACGACTCCACCGACGCAGCGCCGCCGTCCCCGGCTCCGGCGCCGCTCGTGGAGGACGACCTGGCGGGGCGCGCAGGGCTCTTGCAGGAGCTGGCGTTGGACGTCGCCGGCGCCCACTCGCAAGGTGACCGGCTGGCGGCCGCTGTCGTCCGTTCAGAGGACGGCGACGCCGCGACGCTCGCGCGCGACGCACGCTCCGTCGCCGGCGTGCCGGTCTACGCCGTCGGCCCGCGCGCCGTCGCCCTCGTGCTTCCGGGGCTCGGCCGTGCGGATGCGCTCGGCGTCCTCGCGCGAATCGAGACGCGTTGCCCATCGTCGGGAAGGGCGGTCGAGCTCGAGTCGGGCGAGGACGCCGTCGAGCTCGCGGCCAGGTTGCTCGGGGGTCAGGCGCCGCACGACGCCTGACCCCCGGTTCTCTGCCGCCTAGACCTCGTCGGTCGCGTCGGGCGCGTCGGGCGGGTCCGGCAGCTCGGGGAGCTCCGGCAGCACGTCCTCGTAACCGAGGCCGAGCGAAGCGAGGTCGAGGCCGTCGCCGTCGCCGATCTCCTCGAGCGCGGCGAGCAGCTCGGCATCCGTGCCCGGGCCGAACATCGCCGCGGGAAGCGGCTCGGACGGCTCGATGTCGATGCCGCGGTACTTCTTGAGGCCGGTGGCCGCCGGGATCAGCTTCCCGATGATCACGTTCTCCTTGAGCCCGAGCAGCCGGTCGACCTTGCCCTCGATCGACGCGTCGGTCAGGACCTTCGTCGTCTCCTGGAAGGAGGCGGCGGAGAGGAACGACTCGGTTGCCAGCGAGGCCTTGGTGATCCCGAGGATGAGCGGCTCGAAGGTCGCCTCCTCGCCCTTGGCACCGCGGGCCGCGTCGTTCGCCCGCTCGAGGACGACCTTGTCCGCGAGCTGGCCGGGAAGGAGCTCGGTGTCGCCCGGGGTCTCGACGCGCACCTTCTTCATCATCTGGCGGACGATGAGCTCGATGTGCTTGTCGTGGATGTCGACGCCCTGCGACTTGTAGACCTTCTGCACCTCGCCCACGAGGTACAGCTCGGTCGGGGTCGAGCCGCGCACGGCCCGCGTGTGCAGCTCGAGCATGTCGGCCGGGTTGCGCGAGCCCTCGTTGAGCGGATCGCCCTGCTCCACCGTGTCGCCCGAACGGACGAGCAGCCGCGTGCGGCTCGGGAAGGTGTACTCCTTCACCGGCAGCGGCTCACCGTTCTCGTCGAGCGCGTTCGGGGTCACGGTGACGAGCACCGTCCGCTCCTGCTCCTCGAGTGAGATCTTCCCGCCGACCTCGGCGAGCGTCGCCGCGCCCTTCGGGTTCCGCGCTTCGAAGATCTCGACCACGCGCGGCAGGCCCTGCGTGATGTCGTCTCCGGCGACGCCGCCCGTGTGGAACGTGCGCATCGTGAGCTGGGTGCCCGGCTCGCCGATCGACTGCGCGGCGATGATGCCGACCGCGTCGCCGATCTCGCACATGTCGCCCGTCGCGAGGAAGGTCCCGTAGCAGGCACGGCAGACCCCGACCTCGCTGCGGCACTTGAGCACCGTGCGGACCGGGAGCAGCGCCGTGTCGGCCGCCTCCTCGAGCTGCTCCACGACCTCGCGGAGGCGGGGCTTGGTGAGCAGCTCGCCCTTCTCGCCGAGCACGGTCTTGCCCGGCTTGCCGTCCTTGAGCGGCTTGTGGACGTCCTCCGCGAGCACGCGCCCGGCGGCGCTCAGGTTGATCTGGCCGTCGAGGATCGCGGGAAGCGGGACGTGGTCCGACGTGCCGCAGTCCTCCTCGCGGATGATGACGTCCTGCGAGACGTCGACGAGGCGTCGCGTCAGGTAGCCCGAGTCGGCCGTGCGAAGCGCCGTGTCAGCGAGGCCCTTGCGGGCACCGTGCGTCGAGATGAAGTACTCGAGCACCGACAGGCCCTCCATGAAGTTGGCCTTGATCGGACGCTCGATGATCTCGCCCTTCGGGTTCGCCATCAGGCCGCGCATCCCCGCCAGCTGGCGGATCTGGTTGAACGACCCGCGGGCGCCCGAGTTGGCCATCATGAAGATCGAGTTCGTCTCGTGGAGGTTTTCCTTCATGGCGTCCGCGACCTCGTCGGTCGCCTGCGTCCACTCCGCGATGACGCGCTCCTTGCGCTCGTTCTCGGTCATCAGCCCGCGCTCGTACTCGCGCTCGACGTTGGCGACCTTCGCCTCGTATGAGGAGAGGATCTCCTCCTTCGAGGGCGGGATCACGATGTCGTTCTTCGAGACGGTGATGCCGGCACGTGTCGCGTAGCGGAACGCGAGGCTCTTGATCGTGTCGAGGACCGTGGCCACCGCGTAGGCGCCGTACTCGCCGACGAGCTTGTCGATGAGCGCGTCGAGCTCACGCTTCGTCAGCGCCCGGTCGACGACGAGCGGCTCGTGCAGCCCGTCCAGCACTGCGTCGTCGAGCGAGCGCTCGAGCTCGGCCTCGAAGATCGCCCGGCCCGGGCGTGGTGAGGCGCACCTCGTCCCCGCGGCGGAACTCGATCGGGTCGGAGAGCGAGATGGTGTCGCGCGGATCCTCGAGGGCGAACTGGAGCTGCTCCTCGGTCGCGAACCGCCTCAGGCCCTTGACGCCGAGCTCCTTCACGAGCTCCTCGCCGGTCTTCTCCGCGAGCGGGTCGTGTGGGCAGTACGTGAGGAAGTAGGCGCCCAGCACCATGTCCTGCGTCGGGGTCGCCAGCGGGCGGCCGTGCGCCGGGGACAGGATGTTGTTCGAGGAGAGCATCAGGATGCGCGCCTCTGCCTGGGCCTCCGCGGAGAGCGGCAGATGGACCGCCATCTGGTCGCCGTCGAAGTCCGCGTTGAACGCGTGGCAGACGAGCGGGTGCACCTGGATCGCCTTGCCCTCGACGAGCACGGGCTCGAACGCCTGGATGCCCAGGCGGTGGAGCGTCGGTGCGCGGTTGAGCAGCACCGGATGCTCGGCGATGACCTCCTCGAGCACGTCCCAGACCTCCGGGACCATCGACTCGACGTGCTTCTTGGCCGCCTTGATGTTCTGGACGGACTTCCGCTCGACGAGCCGGCTCATGATGAACGGCTTGAAGAGCTCGAGCGCCATCAGCTTCGGGAGCCCGCACTGGTGCAGCTTCAGGTTCGGCCCGGCGACGATCACCGAGCGGCCCGAGTAGTCGACGCGCTTGCCGAGCAGGTTCTGGCGGAAGCGGCCCTGCTTGCCCTTGAGCATGTCGGAGAGCGACTTCAGCGGCCGGTTGCCCGGGCCGGTCACGGCGCGACCGCGGCGACCGTTGTCGAACAGCGCGTCGACCGCCTCCTGGAGCATCCGCTTCTCGTTGTTCACGATGATCTCGGGCGCCCCGAGGTCGAGCAGCCGCTTCAGGCGGTTGTTCCGGTTGATCACGCGCCGGTAGAGATCGTTGAGGTCGCTCGTCGCGAAGCGGCCGCCGTCGAGCTGCACCATCGGGCGAAGCTCCGGCGGGATCACCGGCACGGCCTCGAGGACCATCCACTCGGGCTTGTTCTCCGAGGTGATGAACGCCTGGACGACCTTGAGGCGCTTGATCGCGCGCTGCTGCTTCTGGCCCTTCGACGTCTTGATGGTGTCGCGCAGCATGAGCGACTCCTGCTCGAGGTCGAGGTCGCGGAGCAGCTCGCGGATCGCCTCTGCGCCCATCCCGCCACGGAAGTAGACGCCGAAGCCGTACGGCGATCCGAAGCGGTCCTTCAGCTCGCGGAAGAGCTGCTCGTCGTTGACGACCTGCTTGACGTCGAGCTCGCGGAAGAGCTTCCACGTGTCCTCGAGCCTGCGGACGCCCTCGACGGCCGCCTCGCGCGTGTCCTCGCGACGGCTCTCCATGTCGGCGACCATCTCCTTGACCTTCGTCGCCCACTGCTGGACCGCCTCGAGGTCCTCCTTGCGGGCGCCCTCGACGAGGCAGAGGTCGTAGGCGAGCTCGCGGACCTGATCGGGGTCTGCGTCGGCTTCCGCCCGCTCGAGCACGTCGCGCAGGAGGCCGTTGCCGATCTGGCGCGCGCGCTCGAGGTTCTTCGCGTCGATCGACGACGCCAGCTCGGCGTCGTCCCCCGACAGCTCCTCGCCGGCGAGCAGCTGGTCGAGCAGCTTGTGGAGGTGCTTCGTGATCGCGCCCTTCTTCGCGCCCGATGCCTTCTCGAGCTCCGCGCGCAGCGGGTCGAGGGCGGTGCGGATCTCCTGCGCCGCCGTGCCGACCGACTCGATCTCGCGGGGCGCGAGACGGCGGTCGTCGCGGGTGGCGGTCTGGCGGACCAGCTCGCGGAGCCGCTTCGGATCCTCGCCGGCGACGTTCTTGGCCAGGTCGGGGAAGATCGCGCCCGCGAGCGAGCGCGCCTCGTCGAGCGACGGCATCATCTGGTCCTCGGCCCAGTTCGAGAGCCCACGGGCCCAGAACTCGTCGTCCTCGTCGAACCCCTTGTCCTTGCCGGCCGAGAGGTAGTCGCGGCGGCGCTTGAGCCGATCGTCCAGCGCCGACAGCTGCTCGTCACGATCGACGTAGATCTGCTCGGACTCGCCACGCACCTTGTCCTCGAGGTCGGCGAGGTCGGCGGCGCGCTTCTCCTGGTCGACGCCGGTCACGATCGACGCGGCGAAGTAGAGGACCTTCTCGAGCTCGCGCGGCGCGATGTCGAGCAGGTAGCCGATCCGGCTCGGGACGCCCTTGAAGAACCAGATGTGCGAGACCGGCGCGGCGAGGTCGATGTGCCCCATGCGCTCGCGGCGCACCTTCTGGCGCGTCACCTCGACGCCGCAGCGCTCGCAGATGATCCCCTTGTAGCGAACGCGCTTGTACTTGCCGCAGTAGCACTCCCAGTCCTTCGTCGGACCGAAGATGCGCTCGCAGAACAGGCCGTCGCGCTCGGGCTTCAGGGTGCGGTAGTTGATGGTCTCCGGCTTGGTGACCTCGCCCATCGACCAGTCACGGATCTGCTTCGGCGAAGCGAGACCGATCCGGATCGCGTCGAAGTCGTTGATGTCGATCTGCGCCAAGGGGATTTCTCCTTCGGACACGTCCCTGGAAGGGCGTGTCCAGCTCCGTCATTCGTTTGCCAGTTCTCCTGGGTGCAGCGCGAGGCGCTGCACCCGCGTCTCAGTCCTCTACTTCCAGGTCGGCCGGAAGCGCGAGCTCCTCGTCGCCCGGCCCTTCCTCGAGCTCCTCGTCGGATGCGAGGCCCGGGTCGGCGGCGTCCTCCGGCGCACCCTCCTCGACCTCCTGGACGGTCGGCTCGCCGGCGGTGCCGCGAATCGACGCGGGCGAGAGGTCGATCCCGAGCTCTTCCGCTGCGCGGAGCAGCTCGTCGTCCTCCTCGCGCACCTCGACTTCGCGGCCCTCGTCGGAGAGGACGTGCACGTCGAGGGAGAGGGACTGCATCTCCTTGAGCAGGACCTTGAACGACTCGGGGATCGACGGCTCGGCGATGTTCTCGCCCTTCACGATCGCCTCGTATGCCTTGACGCGGCCGATCGTGTCGTCGGACTTGATGGTGAGCATCTCCTGGAGCGTGTACGCGGCGCCGTACGCCTCGAGCGCCCACACCTCCATCTCGCCGAAGCGCTGGCCGCCGAACTGCGCCTTGCCGCCGAGCGGCTGCTGCGTGACGAGCGAGTACGGGCCGGTCGAGCGCGCGTGGATCTTGTCGTCGACCAGATGGAGCAGCTTGAGGATGTACATGTAGCCGACGGTCACCTTCTGCTCGAAGGGCTCGCCCGACTTGCCGTCGAAGAGCTGCACCTTGCCCGAGCAGCGGCGGCCCTCGGCACGGCTCTCGTCGACGTTCATCGCGATCGTCTCGCTCTGCTTGGCCCACTCGATCAGCGCCTCGTCGACGTCCGACTCGGTGGCGCCGTCGAACACCGGCGTCGCCACGGCGCGTGGGTCCGGCGCGTTGATCGGCGCGCGCACGTTGACGGGATCGCCCTCGGCGAACACACCGTGCGCGGCCGCCCAGCCGAGGTGGGTCTCGAGGATCTGGCCGATGTTCATCCGGCTCGGCACGCCGAGCGGATTCAGCACCACGTCCACGGCGCGGCCGTCCTCGAGGAACGGCATGTCTTCCTCGGGGACGATCTTCGAGATGACGCCCTTGTTCCCGTGGCGGCCGGCGAGCTTGTCGCCCTCCGCGATCTTGCGCTTCTTCGCCACGAACACGCGGACGAGCTCGTTGACGCCCGGCGGCAGATCGTCGCCCGCGTCGCGGGAGAACGTCTTGACGCCGATCACCTTGCCGCCCTCGCCGTGCGGGACCTTGAGGGACGTGTCGCGGACCTCGCGCGCCTTCTCCTTGAAGATCGCGCGGATCAGCTTCTCCTCGGCGGTCAGCTCGGTCTCGCCCTTCGGCGTCACCTTGCCGACCAGCAGGTCGCCCGAGCCGACCTCGGCGCCGATGCGGACGACGCCGCGCTCGTCGAGGTTCGCGAGGGACTCCTCCGAGCGGTTCGGGATGTCGCGGGTGATCTCCTCGTCGCCGAGCTTCGTCGAGCGCGCGTCGATCTCGTACTCGTGGATGTGGATCGAGCTCAGGACGTCGTCCTTGACGAGCCGCTCCGAGAGCACGATCGCGTCCTCGAAGTTGTAGCCCTCGAACGGCATGAACGCGACCAGCAGGTTCGCGCCGAGCGCGAGCTCGCCGCCGTCGGTCGCCGCGCCGTCCGCCAGGACCTCGCCCTTGCGGACCGAGTCGCCGAGCCCGACGACAGGCTTCTGGTGGATCAGCGTGCCCTGGTTCGAGCGCATGAACTTCGTCAGCGGGTACTCGTCGCGGGTGCCCTTGCCCTCGACGACGAGCCTCTCGGCGTCGACGTCGATCACCGTGCCGGCGTTCCGCGCCAGCACGACGTCGCCGGTGTCGACGGCGGCCCGGTACTCGAGGCCGGTGCCGACGAGCGGCGCCTGCGGGATCATCAGCGGCACGGCCTGCCGCTGCATGTTCGCGCCCATCAGCGCCCGGTTTGCGTCGTTGTGCTCGAGGAACGGGATGAGCGCCGTCGCGACCGAGACGATCTGCGCCGGCGAGACGTCCATGTAGTCGACCTGCTCGGCCCGCGCGATCACGGCCTCGCCGGCCGCGGAGCGGCACAGCACCTGCTCGTTGACGAACTTGCCCGACTTGGGGTCGACCGCCTCCGACGCCTGCGCGATCGTGTACTGCGCCTCCTGGGCGGCGTCGAGGTAGATGATCTCGTCGGAGACCTTCGCCTTCTCGACGACGCGGTACGGCGTCTGGATGAAGCCGAACTCGGAGACCGTGGCGTACGAGGCGAGCGCGCCGATGAGGCCGATGTTCGGGCCCTCCGGCGTCTCGATCGGGCACATCCGGCCGTAGTGGGTCGGGTGGACGTCGCGCACCTCGATCGGCGCGCGCTCGCGGGTCAGGCCACCTGCGCCGAGCGCAGAGAGCCGCCGGCGGTGCGTGAGGCTCGACAGCGAGTTCGTCTGGTCGAGGAACTGCGACAGCTGCGAGGAGCCGAAGAACTCCTTGAGGGCCGCCACGACCGGGCGGATGTTGATGATCGTCTGCGGCGTGATCGTGTCGACGTCCTCGGTCGTCATCCGCTCCCGCACCACGCGCTCCATGCGGTAGAGGCCGACGCGGAACGCCTCCTGGATCAGCTCGCCCGTCGTGCGGAGCCGGCGGTTGCCGAAGTGCTCGTACTCGTCGAGCTCGCCGCGGATGGGCTCGCGCGACATGACGGCTGCCTCGGCCGCGAAGTCCTTCGAGTCCTCGAGCACGCCGAGCCGCGCCGGCAGGTCGACGAGCCTCCGCACGAGCGCGAGGATGTCCTCGGTGGTGAGGACGCGCACGTCCTCAGGCACCGAGACGCCGAGCCGCTGGTTGAGCTTGTACCGGCCGACCTTCGTCAGGTCGTAGCGCTTCGGGTCGAAGAACAGCGAGCGCAGCAGGTTGCGCGCGTTGTCGAGCGTCGGCGGCTCGCCGGGGCGCTGCTTCTTGAAGACCTCGATGAGGGCCTCCTCCTCACGTGTGGAGGGGTCCTTGTCGAGGGTGTTCTGGATGTAGGCCCGCGTCGACTCGTCGAAGAGCGACAGGATCGCCTCGTTCGTCGACGTGTCGAGCTGGAACCCGGTGGTCGGGTCCTCGGCCGGCAGCGCGCGGAGCAGCGTCGTGATCGGCAGCTTCCGCTTGCGGTCGATGCGGGCGTAGACGATGCCCTTCTTGTCGATCTCGAGCTCGAGCCACGAGCCGCGGGACGGCATCAGGTTGGCGGTGAAGACCTGCTTCGTCGCGTCCTTCGGCTCCATCAGATAGGCGCCGGGCGAGCGGACGAGCTGCGTGACGATCACGCGCTCGGTGCCGTTGATGATGAACGTGCCGTGCTCGGTCATCATCGGGAAGTCGCCCATGAAGACACGCTGCTCGCGGATCTCGCCCGTCTCCGTGTTGACGAAGCGGACGGTCATCGAGAGCGGGGCCTGGTAGGTCAGGTCCTTCTCGCGGCACTCGGAGATCGAGTGCTGCGGCGGGCCGAACTCGTAGTCGCCGAACTCGACCGCCAACGTGCCGGTGTAGTCGGTGATCGGCGAGATGTCGTTGATCGTCTCCCGGAGCCCCTCGTCCAGGAACCACTGGAACGAGGACTTCTGGATGTCGATCAGGTTGGGGAGGTCGAGGACGTGCTTCAGGCGCGAAAACGTCTTGCGCGCGCGCGGCGCGACTGCGGTGCTGCTCAAGAACAGCCTCCCTTACGTACGGCGGTCAGTGATGAGGACGGGCAGAGTGAGAGCCAGGCTCGAAGCGGAACAGCGAAGAATAGCGGACACGCATGCTCCGCCGCAACCCCGGAGGGGCGGCGGAACTGTCCACCGGTGAGTGTAGCGCACGGCGCAAGGGCCGCGCCGAGGCGGGCCCTTGCCATCCCTTCGCGGCCTCCGTGCACCGGGGGTCGCGGCCGGAGGCCGGCTTTGCCGGCCGAGAGGAGGGCCCGTGGCGGAACCACGGGTTCCCCCACGCTACTTCAGCTCGACGGAGGCTCCCGCTTCCTCGAGCTCGGCCTTCAGCTTGTCGGCCTCGTCCTTGGCGAGCGCCTCCTTGACGGTGCCGGGGGCACCGTCGACGAGGTCCTTCGCCTCCTTGAGCCCGAGGCCGGTCGCCGCGCGGACGACCTTGATCACCTGGATCTTCTTGTCGCCGGTGCCGGTCAATACGACGTCGAAGGAGTCCTTCTCCTCCGCGGCCGCGCCACCGTCACCGGCGGCCGGCGCGCCGGGCGCCGCCGCGACGGCGACAGGAGCGGCGGCGGTCACGCCCCACTCCTCCTCGATCGCCTTCTTGAGCTCCACGAGCTCGAGCACGGTCATGCTGCCGAGCGTCTCGAGCACCTTTGCGGTGTCCGTTGCCATTTCCTACTCCTCCTCGGTTCCTGGGTCTGCGTTCTCGGCGTCCTCGGCCGCGGGGGCCTCGTCGGCTGCCTCTGGTTCCTGGGTCGCCTCGGCGGCGACGTCCTCTACCGGCGCGGCCGCCTCGCTCTCGGCCTCCGCCACCTCGTCGGCGACGGCCTCGGCCGGCGCCTCCTCGGCGACGGCGGCTGAGCCGGACGTGTCTCCACCCTCCTCGAGCTGCGCGATCCGCGCGTCGATCAGGCCGACGAGGTCGCGGAGCGGAGCGGCGACGAGCGCGGCTAGCTGCGTGAGCGGCGCGACGATGACGCCGACGAGCTGGCTCTTGACCACCTCGGGGGCCGGGAGCTTCGCGAGCTCCTCGACGTCCTCCCCGGAGATCGACCGCCCGGAGAGCGTCCCGCCGCGGAGCGCCAGGACCTTCGTCTCCCTCGCGGTGTCGGACAGCGCCTTGGCGACGGCGACGGGGTCACCGTCGGCGTCGACGAAGGCGATCGCGGTCGGGCCCTCGAGCAGCGCGAGCAGCGCTTCGGCGCCCGCCTCCGACGCGGCGCGCCGCGTCAGCGTGTTCTTCACGACCTGGAAGCGCGCGCCGCTCGAGCGGAGCCTGACGCGGAGCTCCTCGAGCTGCGTGTTCGTCAGCCCGCGGTAGTCCGCGACGATGAGCGAGTCGGTCGAGCGCAGCTGCTCGGCGAGCTCTGCGACGACCTGTTCCTTCTCTGTTCTCTGCATGTCGGTTTCCTCCGGCCGCTTCCTCCCGGAAACGGCTAAGCCCACCTCGCGAGGTGGGCTCAGGGACAGGCATCGCCTGCGACGTGCTCCTGACCTACCTCGGCCGGACCTCTGCCCCGCGGGGCTGCCGGCTGTCTTCGGCGGTTTCTGTTGCTTCGCGGCTAGACGGTAGCAGCCACCTCGTCGGCCGAAACCGCCTCGGCGGAGTCGGCGATGTCGCGGACCCGCGTCGAGTCGAGATGGAGTCCCGGCCCCATGGTCGTCGTCAACGTGATGCTCTTGATGTAGCGGCCCTTCGCCGCCGCGGGCTTCGCGCGGACGATCTCCTCGAGCACGATGGCGTAGTTCTCGAGCAGCTGCCTCTCGCCGAAGCTCTTCTTGCCGATCGGCAGGTGGACGTTCGCGCCGCGGTCGGTGCGGTATTCGAGCTTGCCGGCCTTTGCATCCGAGACCGCCTTGGCGATGTCGAACGTCACGGTGCCCGTCTTCGGGTTCGGCATGAGGCCGCGCGGCCCGAGCACCCGCCCGAGCTTGCCGACGTTCCCCATCTGGTCCGGCGTCGCGATCGCGACGTCGAAGTCGAGGAACCCGCCTTCGATCTTCGCCGCGAGGTCGGCCGAGCCGACGATGTCCGCACCCGCGTCCTGTGCCTCGCGCGCCTTGTCGCCCTCGGCGAACACTGCGACGCGCATCTCGCGACCGGTCCCGTGCGGGAGCATGATCGTGCCGCGGAGCTGCTCGTCCGCGTGGCGGACGTTCAGCCCGAGCCGGAAGTGCACCTCGACGGTCTCGTCGAACTTCGCGTCCGGCAGCCCCTTGAGCGTCGCGACCGCCTCGCCGGGCGCGTAGAGCTTCTCGCGATCGATCGCTCCGCGCGCCTCCTTGTACCGCTTGCCGTGCGGGCTCACGACTCCACCTCCACGCCCATCGACCGGGCGGTGCCTGCGATGACGAGCATCGCGGCCTCGACGTCGTTTGCGTTGAGGTCGGGCATCTTCGTCTCGGCGATCGAGCGGAGCTGCGCCTGCGTGAGACGGCCGACCTTGTTGCGGTTGGGCTCGGCGGAGCCGGATGCGAGGTTGAGCGCCTCCTTGATGAGCACGGCCGCGGGGGGCGTCTTGGTGATGAAGGTGAACGATCGATCCTCGAAGACGGTGATCTCGACCGGGATGATTCGGCCGTTCTCGTGCGCGGTCTGCGCGTTGAACGCCTTCGTGAACTCGACGATGTTGACGCCGTGCTGGCCCAGCGCGGGGCCGACCGGCGGCGCAGGGTTCGCCTGCCCGCCGGGGATCTGAAGCTTGATGAGTGTGAGGACCTTCTTGGCCATCGGAGTGCGTGCGGCGCCTGGCGCCTCCTCCTATCTGTTCTGTCGTTAGTCGATCTTCTTGACCTGGTCGAACGCGAGCTCGACCGGCACCTGGCGCTCGAAGATGTCCACGAGCACCTTGAGCTTCTGGGCGTCTGCGTTGACGTCGACGATCTCGCCGTCGAAGTCGGACAGCGGGCCCGACGTCACCTTCACCGACTCGCCGAGCGAGAACTCGACCTGCGCCCGTGTAGCCGGCGCGCCGGCTACGCCGCCCGCGTGGAGGATCCGGTCGACCTCTGCCGTCGAGAGCGGCGACGGCTTGGCCCCCGCGCCGACGAAGGCGGTCACGCCCGGCGTGCCCTTGACCACCGTCCAGGCCTCGTCGTTCAGGTCCATGTTGACCAGGACGTACCCGGGGAGCACGCGCTTCTCGGTCTGGACCTTCTGGCCATCCTTGGTCTCGATCACCTGCTCGGTCGGCACGACGACGCGCCGGAACCGCTGCTGCTGGTTCATCGAGACGATCCGGTGCTCGAGATTGGCCTTCACCTTGTTCTCGTGGCCGGAGTAGGTGTTGATCACGTACCAGTGGAACATCTGAGCTCTGTCTCTCCCTACTGTCCGAGGAGCACGTCGCGGACGAACGGCTTCAAGATCTGGTCGGCGCCCCAGAGGTACGCACCGACGATGACGCAGGCGATGATGACGACGATCGTGCCCTGGATCACCTGGGCTCGGGTCGGCCACTCGACCTTCTTGAGCTCGGCGACCGACTCGCGAACGAACCCGCCCCGGCGTGCGTGGTGCTCGACGGCGGGGGCGGACGGCGCCGGACCGGCCGGGACCGGCGCCGGGCGGCCCGAGCGCGAAGGCTCCTGATCCGCGGCGCGCCGCGCGTCTCGCCGCTGGCGTCTCGTCTCTCCTGCCATCGTGGTTGCCTCCCGCTCCTAGCGCGTCTCGCGGTGGAGCGTGTGCGAGCCGCACCAGCGGCAGTACTTGCGAAACTCGACCCGGTCGGGCGTGTTCCGCTTCGACTTCTGAGACTGGTAGTTGCGTCGCTTGCAGTCCGTGCAAGCGAGCGTGATCGCGACTCTGACTCCGGTGGCCATTCTCTCTCGTTCTCGTTCGGGGCGGGAAAGGAAGGTGAAGGTAGCGGCGGTAGGACTCGAACCTACGACACGCGGATTATGATTCCGCTGCTCTAACCAACTGAGCTACGCCGCCGAGCCGTGCGTGAGTGTAGCAAGGCTCCTTGGGCATTCGACCCCCGAGCGAGCCCCGAAATGCCCCCGTCGTTCCGTCCACCGGCCTCACTACGATCCCGCTCGTGATCAGGGTGCCGCCGCAGCGGGGAGGCTGGCTCGAGGTCGTCTGTGGCCCCATGTTCTCCGGCAAGAGCGAGGAGATGATCCGCCGGCTGCGGCGGGCCGAGATCGCCGGCCAGCGCGTCCTCCTCTTCAAGCCGCGGATCGACGACCGCTACGACGCCGCCGATGTCGTCAGCCACGCCGGGGTGCGCATGTCCGCGGTCCCGGTGGACGGCTGCGCCGAGCTCGTCGCCCGCGCGCGCGGCTGCGACGTGGTCGGGATCGACGAGGTGCAGTTCTTCGAGCCGACGATCGTGGACGCCGCACTCGCGCTCGCCGACGGCGGCGTGCGCGTGATCGCCGCCGGGCTCGACCAGGACTTCCGGCGCCTGCCCTTCGGGCCGATGCCGGAGCTGCTCGCCCGTGCGGAGTTCGCCGACAAGCTGCAGGCCGTGTGCCACCGCTGCGGCGGGCCCGCGACCACGACGCAGCGGCTCGTCGACGGGAGGCCCGCCCCCTACTCGGGCGAGACGATCGTCGTCGGCGCGCTCGACACCTACGAAGCCCGCTGCCGCGACTGCCACGAGGCGGGCGCGGACGCAGTCCAGCTCGTCGCGTAGGTCTGGTGCGCTCCGCGGCTCTGACCGCGGAGCGCGCCTGAGACCCCCCGCCTGTTACTTGAGGCCGTTCGCCTTCAGGAAGGCGTCGGCGATCTGCTTGGCCGGCTTCTGGTCGACGTAGACGGCGGTGTTCATCGCGAGCATCGCCTTGAGCGTCAGCTTCGAGCTCACGGCGTTGAGCGTCGAGGTCAGCTTCGACCCGTACTCCGAGACGAGCTTGTTCGACACGATCGGGACGACGTTCTGGAAGCCGAAGATGTTCTTCGGGTCCTTCAGGACGACGTACTTCGAGGTCGCGAGCGGCGGATCGGTCGAGAAGACCCCTGCCGCCAGCACCTTCTTGTCGTCGAGCAGCTTGTACGCGCTGATCCCGGCGAGCGGCGTGAACTTCACGTCGGTGACGCCGTAGCGCTTCTTCATGCCGACGAGCCCGGTCGCCCGCGTGCGGAACTCGGGGAACGCCGCGAGCGTCAGGTCCGGGACCTTCTTCAGGTCGGCGACCGACTTCAGGCCGTACTTCGTCGCGGTGGTGCGCAGCACGGCAACCGCGTCGACATCCTGGAAGGGCGTCATGCGCAGGACCGTGTAGCCCTTCTTCGCGTACAGGCTCTTCACCGTGCCGTACGTCGCCCGGGCGGACGCCGGGAACGCCTTCTTCTTGAAGGTGACGGTGTAGGCGATCCCCACGTACTCGGGGTAGAGCGTGATCTTCCCGCTCGTGAGCGCCTTCTGGATCAGCTCCGTGGAGCCGATGTTCTCCTTGTAGGAGACGTCGAAGCCCTTCGCCTCGAGCGCCTGCTTGTACAGCTCGCCGAGGACGAACGCCTCGCCGAAGTTCTTGGTGCCGACGATGATCGGCGTCGCGGTCGACCTGGAGCTTCCGGTCGTGGCCGCGCTGGCTCCGCCCACGATGATCGCGACCCCGAGTGAGATCGCGAACGCCGCCTTCGCGGCGCGCCGGGTGTGCTTGCGAATCATGTGTCCTCCGATCTTTTCGGTGGGGCCCGGACGCCCTCGACCTTACAGGGCGGCCCCCTCCCTTCCGGGCTCCGCGACGAGCATCGCGTCCTCGGCGTGGCGACCGCGGAGAGGCTTGGGCGTCACCAGCCGCTGGACGATCGCGACGACGCCGTCGCAGGCGAACGCCAGGCCGCAGACGAGGATGGATGCGCCGATCACGCCCTCGATCCCGTAGCTCGCCTGGTTGACGATCACGTCGCCGAGCCCCCCGCCTCCGGCGATCGCCGCGATCGTCGCAGACGCCACCACGAAGACGACTGCCGTGCGGATCCCCGCGAAGAGGAGCGGCGCCGCCAGCGGCAGCTCGATCCGCTGGAGGATCTGCCGCTCGGTCATGCCCATCCCGCGGGCGGCCTCGACGGTCTCGGTGTCGATCTCGCTCACGCCGACGTACGCGTTCGTCAGGATCGGCGGCACCGCGAGCACGACGAGCGCGATGAGCACGACGGTGAAGCCGACGGGGAGGAAGACGATCCCGACGGCGATCACGGCGAGCGTCGGCAGCGCCCGCCCGACGTTCGCGACGCTGATCGCGACGAACGAGTAGCGCCGCAGGTGCCCGAGCCCGATCCCGATCGGGAGCGCGACGAGCAGGCCGACGCCGATGGCCGCCGCAGAGAGCTCCAGTTGCTCGACGACCTTGTCCCACAGGAGGCCAGGGTTGTCCTGGATGAAGCGAAGGGCGTCGCCGAAGACGGAGATGTCGGCGATCACGACCCGGCCCTCACCCGCGTCCACGGCGTCAGGGCGCGCTGGGCCAGCACGAGGAGGCCGTCGGCGACGAGCGCGAGCCCGACGGCGAGGAGCGCCGTGACGATCAGCTCCGTGTTGAAGAACTGCCGCAGCGCGAGGAAGATCGGCCGGCCGAGCCCCTCGGGGATCACGAAGGCGGCGACCGTGGCGAGCGCGATCGTCGAGACGGTGGCGACGCGCACCCCGGCCATGATCGCCGGGAGCGCGAGCGGCAGCTCGACCCGCCGGAGCACCTGGAACGAGCCCATGCCCATCCCCCGCGCGGCCTCGAGCACGTCGGTCGGAACCGAGCGGAACCCGGTGAGGATGTTCCGGAACAGGATCAGGAGCGTGTACGACACGAGCGCGACCTCGACCGTCGTCACGGTGAGCCCTGTGATCGGGACGAGCAGCTGGAAGAGCGCGAGGCTCGGGATCGTGTAGACGAGGGCGGAGAACAGGTCGAACGGCCGCTCGAACCAGGACCGGTGCCGCGCGGCGAGCGCCGCCGCGAACGCGAGGACGAAGCCGATCGCGACGGCGATCACCGTGAGCTTGACGTGCTGAAGCAGCGCGGGCTGGAGCACCGGCCCCCAGTTGTCACGGACCCAGTCGGGGCAGAACAGGCGGTTGTCCTGGACGCAGCTGCTCGCCTCCCCGAAGTCCGGGATCACGGGGCCCGACGCCGCGAGGATCCCGGTCACAACGCGAGACGCTCCGCGAGCGCGTCGAGCGTGACAGAGCCGCGGGGCGCGCCGTCCCTGTCGAGAACGAGTACTGTGCGGCTCCCCTCGCTCAGCATCGTCGAGAGCGCGTCGCGGAGCGTGGTCGAGCCTGCGAGCGCCGGTCCGCGCGCTCCGTCGAGCGGCTCGAGCGGCAGCTCGTCGAGCCGTGTGAGCGAGAGGCGCTTGAGCCCGCGGTCGGCGCCGACGAAGTCGGCGACGAAGTCGTCGGCCGGTCCGGCCAGGATCGCCTCCGGCGTGTCGTACTGCGCCAGGCGGCCGCCGGGACGGAGGATCGCGATCCGGTCGCCCATCAGGATCGCCTCGTCGATGTCGTGCGTCACGAAGATCACCGTCTTCCGGACCTCGCGGTGGATGCGGAGGAGCTCGTGCTGGAGCCGGGTCCGCGTGATCGGGTCGAGGGCACCGAAGGGCTCGTCCATCAACATCACGGGCGGGTCCGCGGCCAGCGCACGCGCGAGCCCCACCCGCTGGCGCTCTCCCCCGGAGAGCTGGGCCGCGTAGCGCGCGCGGTAGTCGACCGCCGGGAGATCGACCAGGTCGAGCAGCTCGTCGACCCGTGCCTCGATCCGCTGCTTGTCCCAGCCGAGCAGCCGCGGCACGGTCGCGACGTTCTCCGCCACGGTCATGTGAGGGAAGAGGCCGGTCTGCTGGATCACGTAGCCGATCCCCCGCCGGAGCTCGGTCACGTCCCGGTCGCGAACGCTCTCGTCGCCGATCCGGATGTCGCCCTCGGTCATGTCGACGAGGCGGTTGACCATCTTCATCGCCGTCGTCTTCCCGCCGCCCGAGGGCCCGACGAGGATGCAGATCTCACCGGCCGGGATCTCGAGCGTGAGGTCGTCCACGGCGGGAGCCGCCCGACCCGGGTAGCGCTTCGTCACGTGGTCGAAGACGATGCGGGCGGCGGCGTCGGCCACCCGGGAAGCCTACGCTGCGCTGCGTCAGGCGCTGCCGCGCGCGGCACCGGCGAGCGTCGCCGCCACGACGGCCCCGGCCGCGAGGAGCACGATCGTCCCACCGGGCGGCAGGTCGGCGTAGTAGGCGACGGTGAGCCCGGCGAGCACCGAGCCGAGCCCGATCGCCGCCGAGAGGCACATCGTCGAGCGGAGGCTCCACGCGACCCGCTGCGCGGCGATCACGGGCAGCACCATCAACGCTGCGATGAGGAGGATCCCCACGATCCGCATCGAGATCCCGACCGTGAGCGCGGCGAGGATGGCCACGACGGTGTTGAGCGACGCGACCGGGGCGCCCGCGACGCGGCTTCCCTCCTCGTCGAGCACGACCGCGACGAGGCCCCGGTAGAGGAGCGCGATCGCGGCCAGCGAGACGGTGCCGAGCGCGAGCACGACCCAGAGGTCGCTCCGGGTCACGGTGAGAATCGAGCCGAAGAGGAACTGGAAGAGCCCCACGTCGAAGCGGTTCGCGCTCGAGACGAGGACGATGCCGAGCGCGATCCCGGTGTAGAAGACGAGAGCGAGCGCCTGGTCCCCGGCCGTCCCGCCGCGCGAGCGGAGCCATTCGATCGCGAACGCGCCGACGACGGCGAAGCAGAGCGCCGTCAGCACGGGGGAGATGCCGAGCAGGTAGCCCGCGGCGACACCGGCGAAGGCGACGTGGCCGAGCCCGTCCCCCACGAGTGACTGCCGCCGCTCCACGAGGAAGAACCCGACTGCGGGCGCCAGGACGCCGACCACGATGCCGACGGCGAAGGCGAGCCGCATGAACTCGAGGTCGAGCATCAGTGCGCGTGGGAGGGGTCGTGCCAGAGCGCCGGCAGGTCGGCGGGGGCGCCGTCGAACACGATTCGGCCGCGAACGAGGAGGAGGCGCGAGACGACGTGCTCCACGGCGCCGAACTCGTGGGAGACGTAGAGGATCGTCACCCCCAGCTCCGTCCTGAGCTCGGCGAGAAGCGCGGCGAGCGACTCCTGCGACTCGGCGTCGACTCCTGTCGTCGGCTCGTCGAGCGCGAGCAGCGCCGGCTCGGCCGCGAGCGCACGTGCGATGAACGCCCGCTGCTGCATCCCGCCCGACAGCGTCCGCAGCGGCGCGCTCGCACGGTCGGCGAGCCCGACCCGCTCGATGGTCCGCGCCACGACGGCTCTGTCCTCGGCGCGGAGCGGTCCGAGAGGGCCGCGCACCGAGAGACGGCCTGCCTCGACGACCTCGCGGACGGTGACCGGCGTCGCGGAGGCGAGCTGTGCCCGCTGCGAGACGTAGCCCACACGCGGCACGCGCCGCGACTGTGGAGCCGCCCCGAACACCCGCACGCGCCCGGCGTTGGGCCGCTCCAGGCCGAGCACGAGGCGAAGCAACGTCGTCTTCCCCCCTCCGTTCGGACCGGCGATGCCGAGGAACGCCCCGCGCTCCACCTCGAGCGACACGTTCTCGAGGACACGCGGGCCACCGCGGTACGCGAACGACACGCCGTCGAGCGTGACGGCCGGTACATCAGCGGCTACCGGCATCCGAGCGCCGTCCGCAGCACGTCGAGGTTCTTCTCCATGACGCTGAAGTAGTCGGCGCCCGTGTCTGCCTCGGCCGCCGTGAGGCCCTCGAGCGGGTCCAGGACGGCGGTCGCGACGCCGGCCTCGCGCGCGACGGCGTCCGCGAGGGCCGGCGAGGCGAGCGGCTCCGAGAAGACCGTGGTCGCACCCGTCGCGCGCACCTCGTCGACCAGTCGCTCGACCTCCCGCGGGCCGGGCTCGGCCTCCGGCTGCAGGCCCACCAGCGGGACCTGCACGAGGCCGTACCTGGCAGCGAGATACCCGAACGCCGCGTGGCTCGTGACGACCTCACGACGCACGCACCGTGCGAGACCCCGACGGTACTCGTCGTCGAGCGCATCGAGCCGCGCGACGAGATCGTCGGCCGCGGTCGGCGTCCCCAGTGCCGACGCGATCTCCCGCGCGACGGTTGCGAAGCGGACGGGATCGAGCCACACGTGCGGATCGTCACCGACCGCCCCGGCGTGCGCGAGCACGTCGACGGACGGCCCGCTGCGACCCTCCACGGCCTGCTGCACGGCCGGCTGGAATCCGTCGCCGGCGTAGACCGCGAGCGCGGCGTCCCGTACGCGCCCGACGTCACGGGGCGAAAGCTCGAGGTCGTGCGGCTCGGCCCCCGGTGGTGTGAGGTTCACCACGTCCGCATCGAGGCCGGCAACCTGCCCGGCGGCGAATGCGAGGGGATAGAAGGCCGCGACGATCGTGCCGTCGCTCGCGCCGCCACCGCAGCCCGAGAGCGCCGGCATCGTCGCCGCGAGGATGCACAAGAGAACGATTCTCGAAACCACCCCGGGGCGAGCCTACCAGAGGATGAGAATCGCTATCGTTTAGGGATGAGCAGCTGGAGTCTCCGGGCACTCGACGGGCTACGCGCAGCGGGTCTCCGTCGCGGCGGCGCGCGCCGCGCCGTCGTCGAGTATCTCGATGGCCAGGACTGCTGCCGGTCGGCCCAGGAGATCCGCGACGGGATCGCGGCCGACGGGGGCGGCGTCGGTGTCGCAAGCGTCTACCGGGCGCTCGATACGCTCGCCGAGCTCCGCCTCGTCCAGCGTGTGGACGCGGGCGACGGGATCGCGCGGTTCGAGCCGGCGCGGTCCGACGACCATCATCACCACCACCTCGTGTGCGACGACTGCGGGAAGGTCGAGCCGTTCAGCGACGTGCCGCTCGAGCGGGCGCTGGAGCGAGCCGCCGGGAAGCTCGGGTATGCGCTCGACCAGCACGACGTCGTGCTGCGGGGGGCCTGCGAGGACTGCCGGACCGCAGCGACTGAGGGAGTCCGGGGCTAGTCGTCCGGCGGCGCCGCGCCGCCCGCCGGCGCCGTCGCGGCATGGGCGAGCGCGACCGCGGCGCGCCGCTCGGCAGTGAGCTCGCGGACGACGATCTGCGCCGACGCGGTGAGCGGGACGGCGATGAGCGCCCCCACGACCCCGAGCAGCGCCGCGCCCACGATCACGCTCGCGATCACGAAGAACCCCGAGATGTCCGCGGCCCGCCCCTGGATGGTCGGCTGGAGCACGTAGTTCTCGACCTGCTGGTAGACGATGCAGACGGTCAGCATGATCAGCGCCTGCGGGACGCCCTGCGTGAGGGCGACGAGCGAGAGGACGACCGCGGCGAGCGTCGCGCCGACCTGCGGGATCAGGCCGAGGAGCCCGGCGATGATCCCGAGCGCCAGCGCGAAGGGGACACCGAGGAGCCACGCCGCCGTCCCCTGGATCGTCCCCGCGATCGTCGCAATGACGACGGCGCCGAGCGCGTAGCGGCCGATCGTCCGCGTGATCCGGTCCTCGAGCACGGCGGTGCGCGCCGACTCGCGCGGGAAGAGGACGCTGTGCAGCGACCGCGAGAGGTTCGGCAGGTCGATCACGAGGAACAGGGTCATGAACGTGATCGTGATCGCGCCCAGCCCGAACCCGAAGACCTTGCCGCCGACCTCGAACGCGTCGCCGAGCTTCGTCGGCAGGTCGGCTGCGAGTGTCTGGGCCTTCTCCTGGAGCTTGTCGCCGATGTCCGTGCGCTGGTCGATCTGCTGGAAGAGGTCGGAGGCGCGGATCCGCTCGACGATCGTCGGCAGGTCCTGGATCAGATCTCGCACCGCGCCGACGAAGGGGCTGATCAGGAGGTACGAGAGGATGCCGAGGAAGCCCATCACGCCGAGCACGACGACCATCGCGGCATTCCCGCGGCGCATGCGCGCCCGCTCCTCGAGCCACGTGACGGGTGTCTGGAGCACGATTGCCAGGAAGAGCGCGATGAAGACCCACAGGACGGCCTGCCGCGCCGCGACGAAGGCCCAGACGAACGCCACGACGGCGAGAACCGTCGCGA
>CAVUMD010000004.1:397500-648315 GCA_963742525.1 uncultured Actinomycetes bacterium | reverse complement strand
GTCGGTCCTCATGCCCGTACGAACCCGATCCCAAGTCTGCGCCGCTCCTGCAACACTGCACCGCGCTTTCCCCGACGCATGACACCTACCGAAACGGGGTAGAACGACTGACGCAACCAACCGGCAGGAGGCAGACGATGGCAACACCAGAACGCACCGGCGGAGGCAGCCTCGGCGGGATCGGTCTCGGCGGCATCCTCGTGATCATCGGAATCCTGCTCGCGATCTTCTGGAGCGTCTGGGTGGGGATCATCGTCGCCCTCGTCGGACTGGTCGCGTTCGGTGGCTTCGCCCGCGGACGCTGGTACTGAGAGAGCGAGTGAGGGTCTCCGAGGCGGGAGCGGTGCTCAGGTCTCGGGCGCGTACGTGCAGTTCGCGGCTTCGCAGGTGACATTGACGGTGAGCTCTGTGGTGTCGGTGTCCCCGTTCGCGGTGGTTGTCGTCACGTCACTGACGCATTCCCATTCCCCGCCGTCGTGCTCCTCGCAGTCGAACGGGCTGGCGCTTTGGTTCTGCTCGAGACGGAGCTGGAGTTGCTGGTCGGCGAACGACTGGATCTGTTCGACCGAGGTGGTGCTCTCCGATGAATCGGAGCCGCAGCCCGCGGCGACGAGCATCCGTGCAAGGACCGCCGTGACAACCGAGCGTTTCACGCGCTACGCGACTGGTCCTCGACGCTTGTCGAGCATCCACACCCCGACAAGTCCCAGAGCGAGGATTACGACGGCGAAGAGAATGGCACCGCCAACGCCCATGTCCGTCAGGCCCCACAGAACGGCACCGACAACGATCGCCAATGCTCCGATGAGGATCATCGGAGAGAGTCTTGCGACGTTCCAGTCACCACCGGCCATCACGTGCCCTCCTTTAAGGGTTGTACCGCGAACCGTAGGACGGTCATCAGATGGTCTCGCTCTCGTCGCAAGCTGCTCGTTCGAGCGACATCGGCCGGACGCTGGATGCACCGAGCCGCCGACCGCTGTCTACTCGCCAACGTCTGCTCTAACCGTCCTCGCGTCTCGGGCCGCTTCCGAAGCGGGAGTGCCGTCCCGCGGGCGCCGATACCCGAATACGGCGGCGGCACATGGTGGGCAGTACTCCAGCATCCAGCCCGTCCCCTGCGTCGGGACGATGTCGGCGCGGACCACGCTCAGCCAACCCATGCCGGGCTCCCCCGAGCAGCCGCATCGCTCGCAGAACAACATCGCCGCATTCCCCACCCGAATTCAACTCGGCTTCCGCGCGAATGCAACGGCCCCACTCGATCCATCCGCTCGGATGAGCCCGTGGCGCGTGCGGGCGAGGTTCTCGTGGAGCAAGACGGCGCGGAGCTCCCCGAGGCGGTGAGGCAGATTTCAGGCGGCGTTTTGCTGCTCGAGCAGAGCGGACCAGAGGCGGGCGAGGCCGGGGCTCGTGAGTTGGCCGTGGAGTGCGTACAAGATGGCGTCGCGCTCGATGTCGCGGAGCTCGGCCGGCAACGTCCTGATGGTGAGGGCGCGTTGGATCCGTTCGGCGGTGTCGAGGAAGCCGTAGTTGCGGAGGCGCCAGATGAGCTCGATGGCGTCGAGAGCTCTCACGGGGACGCCCGCCAGGTAGATGTCGTGTCGCCAGTACACGCCGATACAGGCTTGCCTGTTTGGCGCCGGATCGAAACGCCGTCGAGCGTGTTGGGGCGTTCTGGACGCGCCCGTCCCTGACTCGTCGGACGTGTTTCGGAGGAGGACGACCCGGTGCAGAAAGGTGTACTCGGGTGCACGTAACGGGTCGGAATAGCCGAATCTGCCCAGAGCGAGTGTCCTCGTGTGCACGGGTTCGCTCGGATTTGGCGACCATAGGGCGACCACAGAACCAAGACGACGCCGTCGGGGATTCGACGTGCATCGAACCCGTTCCCCGAAAGTACGAGCCGTGAAACGCTCGTCCGTCTCCGGTCAGTCCTTGGTGCTCCGGCCCGACTCCTGTTTCGCCGCGGCCGATTCGGGCGTCCAGTATGGGACGCACTTGGTGCTGCCCGATGGCAGGACGTACACCTCACACGACCGTCTTGTATTCGCTGACTTGTCGACCAGGGGAAGCCAGACAAACCAGATGGTCGCGGCAGCGAGTGCGATGACGACTAGCAGCAGTGGGACCACCGGACTCGCGTCGACGCCGTCGCGTCCGACAGCAACCTCCGGCAACCCGTAGGCACGCACGTGTTCGACCCCAGACACCGTCGATACCTTCCCCTCGGCACGCCGTCGACTCTTCCCCCATACGGGGGGGTTCGGGCTCGACTGGGGGTCAGTCGATACCCCTTCATAGGAACCCCGCTGCGGGGCTCAGGCGCTGGAGCGGCGGGCGAGCGCGGTGGCGGGGCTCAGTTAGCCGGAAAGAGCGTCCGCTGCGGCTCAGGTGGACGCCAAACAGCGGCATCCAGCGAACGGTCAGCATTTCTCCAGCCCGATCGTCGACGGTGTTCCGGACATGGCAGCGACTCGGAAGGAGCACCTCATGAACCCCCTTTCCCCGAACACGATTCACCGCATCTGCCTCGCGGGCGCGGCCGCGCTCGTTCTCGCGACGGCAGCCGACGCGCACACGCTGCATCTCAACGACAGCAGCATGGTCGCGACGTACGGCTGGGGCGCTGCGGCGACCTACGCAAAGCAGCAGACGCGTACCGCGCTCAACGCCCGCGCTGACAACGATCTCGTGGCGCAGTACAGCTGGGGCGCTGCCGCGGCGTACGCGAAGCTGCACTCGTAGAGGGCGCCGGTGGCCGCGGACGCGATGCCATAGCCGCCGACGAAATCGAGGGCGTACCCCGCGGTAGAACGCGGGGCACGCCCCTCGGCCCGCCTCAGCTTTGAGACAACAAAAGCCCGCCTGAGCGGGCCTTTCGTTGATCGGGGCGCCGAGATTCGAACTCGGGACCTCGAGTCCCCCAGACTACGCAGGCGGGTGGAGAGGGTTGTCGGAACATGGCCTGAGGTCGCATGGATCCTACGTTTCCGATGATCGGCCCGCATGGCTCCTCGGCGCGGTTTCGGGACGTTTGTGGACCTATTGTGGACCTGCGCTCACGGCATCAGCGCCTCGCGCGGGCCGCACCGTCCGGCGTCGCTGCGAGCCTGACCGGTCGCCCCTCAACCCAGGAGAACGTCATGTCTGACGAACCCGTCCCGAACGAACCGACGCAGAACATCGAGCGCGGCGCGCTGACCGACATCGCACTGATCGTCGCCTCGGTCGGCGGCGCGGTTCAGGCGATCAAGACAAGCGTCGAGGCCGGAGCGCAGGTCTACGACCTGCTGCACCCGCCGAAGCCGGAGGTGCCGAAACTGATCGTGTCGTCAGGCACGTCGAAGGGCCGACGGTCATGACACCGTTCGACTGCACCCTCCGAGTCAACGCCGCCGAGCGCCCGGACGAGTGGGAGGACGGCCGGTACGTCTTCCTGCGCGGGTGCCGAACCCCGGCGAGACCGTGACGCTCCCCGACGGGCGCCAGATCGAGATCATCGGGTCGGGCGTGATCGACCTCAAGCCCTTCGCCTGGGCGACGGAGCTCGCGCCGGCCGCGGCCTGAGCTCGACAGTCAGGGCATTAACGCCTCGTCGAGGTCGCGCCGGTGGGTGCGGCAGGCGATCACGCGGTTGGTAGGGTCGTTAGGCTCGCTCGATGCCGGAGGGGCTTTCGGCGAGCCAGGTCGGGAAGGCGATCGGTGAGCACGCGAAACACGCAGACCCGCACGAGCGGCGCGACCGGCTGATCTCCATCACCGAGGCCGTCCTGCTCTCGGTCGTGGCGCTGCTGGCGGCGTGGTCGGGGTACGCGGCCTCCAAGTGGTCGACGGAATCGCGGGTGGAACTCGCCACGGCGTCGAGCCTTCGGATCGAGGCGAGCCGGGCAGATGCCGACGCGTTCGAGCTACGCAACTTCGACTCGTCCACTTTCGAGTCCTGGTTCGCGGCATACATCGCAGGCAACAAGACGGCCATGCGGCTCGCGGAACATAGGTTCCGGCCCGAGTTCAAGGCCGCCTTCGACGCCTGGCGTTCGACGAAGCCGGAGACAAACCCCGAAGCACCGCGGGGCCCCACGTACATGCCGCAGTACAAGCGGCCTGGTGCGACCGAGGCTCGGATCCTCGACGCCCGAGCCAAGGCAGCCTTTCTCGACGGCGAGAAGGACGGCTCGACCGCCGACAAGTACGTCCGGCTCACGGTCGTCCTGGCCAGCATCCTCTTCCTCGTCGGCATCTCGACACACTTCCCGTACCGAGGCGTCCGCTATGGCCTGATCGGTCTGGGCATCATCCTGCTCGTGCTGTCGGTCATCCAGCTGTCACAGCTTCCGCTGCCTCCCTCCTGAGCCGCGTGCCAACCGTCGGGCTGGCGGTGGAGATGACGTAGGATCGCACGCCATGGCTGATCCATGTCTTGCCGCTCTTGTTCAGCGCGGTGAGGGCCGGAGGAGCAGGTCCGCGGATCTGGATTGACGCTCACGTCTAGCGATCTCGTGACGGGCGTTCCCCGCCCTTCGCGCGAGTTCGCCACCGGGACACAGGCGCCGCTGCAACGACGGTACTACGAGGGCAACTTGCGGCTGCCGGTCAAGAACAACGCGGAGCGATCGGGGGCGGCAAGCGAGCGGGCGACGGCGGATGTCAAGCTACCCGGCGACGGTCTGGACGGGTCGGACGAGCCGGAGGCGATGACGCTCGCCGACGTGAGAGTGCTCTTTGGTGGCCGCGAGGATGGGGCGAACATCCCGGTTGTCCGTGTCAGCCTGGATGCGGTGTCGCTCTGGTGGGTTGCAGGGGAGCAGGAGTTCAACGTCGACGCGGGAGGGCCTTGTTTCTCGGCGTCACCTTCCCGATCTAGCGCCCCGTCCACCGTCGGCGAACTTCGTCGGCCTACAACCCGCGCATCAGCAGCCCGCGCTCCGCGAGGACCCCGGCGATCTGGGCGACGTCGGCCAGCGACGGGCTCCCCTCGGCCATGTAGCGCGTCAGGTACTTGAGCGCCGCCCGCTCGTACTTCGGGTCGCCCTTCTCGGCGTACAGCTCCACGAGCTCGCGGGCCTGCGCGAGCGAGATGAACGCGATCTCGAACGCTGCCTGCTCGGCGGCCGTCAGGTTCCTTGCCGCGAGAGCGCGCTGGAGTCGTGCGCCGGGTCGGCCTTCTGAGGTCACGAACATACGTTCTCACACGCCGGTCGAAGGAGCGACGCGACCCGCTCCACTGCGAGGAAAGCTGGCCCCGTCGTTGAACCTCAGTCCATGACAGGGGACGACACTACGCCGCCACCGAGAACGTCTTCACTCATCGAGCGCCGCGCTATGCGGATCGCCAACGCGCGATCCGTCGTCCTGGGTCTTTCCCTTACGTTCGTCGGACTGGCCTTTGTCGGGGCGATCGTGATCCGCGTCTTCGATTCCGACAACTTCCCGTCTCTGGGCTTGGCGATCTGGTGGGCGCTGCAAACGGTCACGACGGTCGGTTACGGAGATGTCGTGCCCACGAGTACCGTCGGACAAGTCATCGGGGGCATCGAAATGGTGCTCGGCATCTCCTTCATCACATTCCTCACGGCAGGGGTGACCAGCATCGTGATCCAGCGTGGCAGCGCGAAGGCGCAGGCCGCCGAACGCGCGCACGATGAGCACGAGGCCAAGACAGCCCTCGATGCGCTGATCGAGACACGAGCGGCGATCACCGCGTTGGACGCGCGTCTTGAGCGCATCGAGTCGAAGATCACGGCCATCAGGTAGCTGAAGCCGCTGCCCTCAGACGCGGGTTCGTCCGCGCTTCGCCCGCGCCTGCTGCTCCTCGCCGCTGAGGTACGGGTCGAAGCGGCCGGTGCGGCCCTTCTCCAGCTTCGCCCGATTCTCGGCGTCCTGGGCCTTCGCCTCGTCCGGCGTGAACGGCCGGTCGAGCCTCGTGCGGCCGGCCTCGTCGCGGACCTGCTCGAACGTCTCGCGCTTGTCGGCCATCACGCCTCGATCCCGGACAAGACCTCGAAGGCGGCCGGAACGACGCAGGCGAATCCGAACCTCCGGACGCCGCGGAAGACCGTCTCGTCGGTGATCCAGCCTGCATCTCTGCTCGCCTCGATCGCGAAGCTCCGGTTCAGGAAGTAGGCGCCGAGCTGGAAGTTGCCGAGGATGGCGACAGACTCGTCCGTGCCGGTGCCGAGGTTCGTCGGCACGTTCGCGTCCGAGATGACCGTAATTCCGGTGCCCTCAAGAGCGCCCGCGAGGCCACCCTGGAACGTGTAGGCGCCGCCGTCATAGGCGAGCGCGAACTTCACAAAGGCACGCGGATGCAGGACGAGCGTGTCCGGCGTGACGAAGTCCTCGGATAGACGTCCGATCGCCATCAGGACGCTGTCGAAGAGCAGCTTTCCGGTCTGTCCCGCGACCGGAGTGTCCGTCACGCCGGCGGTGTGGAGGATCCCCGTGGGCTGACCGACACCCGAGCCGTCGATGATCGCCAGGTCGACCGCCTGCCCGATCGCCTTCGCGAACTGGCTGGAAACGAGCTCCGCGGCGAGCCCGGCGCTGTCATCTCGAACAGCTCTCGAAGACCTACGCGCACCTCCTGCCCGACTCCGCCGACCGCACGCGGGTCGCGCTCGACGCCTACCTCAGCCAGGCTGCGGACGGCGCGGAGAGCGTCGCCCCGTGAGGGTTTGTGGACCTTGTGTGGACCTGCGTCGGGTGAGCGGGGTGCGGCGGCAGGCCGCAACCCCGCATGGATCCTCAGTCGGGGCGCCGAGATTCGAACTCGGGACCTCTAGTCCCCCAGACTAGCGCGCTAACCAGGCTGCGCCACGCCCCGCGACCCGGGCATCGTAGCGTTCAAGCGGAACGCCGGGAACAGCTCCTCCCCACTCGCTCCGGCCCGGCGCGGATGCCAACAGAATGCCAACGGTACGCGGGCCTCATTGACGAGGGACGGGCGAAGCTCGGAGAGAAGCTCGCCGCCGCCTTCGAGCGCTGAGCGAATCGAGAACGCCAGGCCGAGCGACACTCAAATCAGGGTTTAACCCGATGCGGCGCTTGTCAGAGGGCGGATCATTGATCTGCAAAGGCGCGAGACCGACCACGAGAGGCTCAAGGCGCACCACTGAGTCACGAAGTCGGAAGATCAGAACCATCTGATCTCCTGGAGGAGGTCGCAACATGTTCAGATCGGTAGCAGTCGGGATCGCGGGGATGGCACTCGGGGCAGCGGCGACGGCTGGGGCGGTCGGCGAATTCCGGATCGTCCCGTTGCACACCGGCGACATCGCGCCGGTTACCGGTATGCACGTCTTCTGCCACGTCCGCTCTGAGAGCGCGGTTTCCCCGTACACCGCCCCCTCAGTCGAATGCGGCGAGACGAAGAAAGGCATAAGGGGCAGCTTCGGCATCGGCATCACCGACGACGCCGTGTACATCGGCCGCTGGGATCCAGACGTGAAACTGGTGACCCCCGGGAGCGTCGTGTATACCCGGCGCCACCACCACTAGCCGCTTCGTCACCGACCGCGGCCACGATCCTCGCGACCTTCTCCGCGTCGACCGCCTGGAGCTGGCGGCGGAACGCTCGCGGTAGCGGCTGAGGCACGCGGCACAGCCTACCTCGGACTTGCATTTCGTCCACTTTGGTATATCGACTGCTGCGCCACGCCCCGCGATCCGGGCATCGTACCCGGCAAGCCGAGACGAGGACACTGACCGCCGGTGTCGCGTCAGCGGGGCCGTTCGAGTTCGACCAGGCAGAGGGCCGGGAGTGCCCGGCCCTCAGGCCAAGCCCGTGACCGAGTGACGCGAGCTGCGCCTCGGCAGATGGTTGACCTACGACTTCGGCGGGTGCGCGACGACCCGCACCGCAGTCAGCGCGGGAGGCGTCCCTTGCGCGGTGAGATCCGCCTTGCATGCTCGAGCCTGGACGAGCAGCCGGTCGCCGACGGCAAGGTCGCGGACCAGCTTCTTGCCGTTCCGACGGATCTTCGTGGCGTCGTCCACGACGAGCGTCGCCGCACCGAGGCTCGTATACGCACGAGCCCACCGATTGCCGTGTTCCACGTGGACGCCCAGCGACGCGGAACCCACGCTCGACAGCGTGCCCTTGAGCACGACGGTGACCTTCGGGCGGCACGGCGCACCGGCTGTCGCAGGCTTCCCCGCTGTCGCCGGCTTGCCGGTCGTTTCCGGCTTGCCCTTACCGGGCGGCGGTGCAGCGACCGCGCTCGACACTCCTAGAGCGACCGCTCCGAGCCCAACTGCCAATAGCCTCAGCTTCATCTCGAGTCCCCTCTCGGCTGTCAAACGCGACTATCGATCGACGTAATCATGTCAGGGGCCGGCGCGAGTGGAACCCCCCTCACGCGAGGATCCCCCAGACGAGGGGCAACCGGATTCCGGCTCGCGGGCCGTCACGGGGGCGCTACGAGAGGCGCTTGTACAGGCGATCGACGAGCGCGGGCGTCTCCTCGAGCTTGCCGATGATGATGCGCACGCGGACTTCGCGGAAGTAGTCCGGCTTCACGCCGAGGGCCTTCCCGATCCGCGTGATCACCTGCGTCGAGGGGACGCGGCGGTTGCCGTGCACGATGTGGTTCAGGTAGCCGGCCGAGAGGCCGGACTTCTCCGCGAGGGCACGGTAGGTCACGCCGGTCTCGGCCATCAGCTTCTCGATCGCCGGGCCGAGCGGATCACTGGCGTAGGTCCGTTTCTTCGCCGCCATCAGTCCTCCATGGTCCAGTCAATCACAGACGCGCGCGGCACGCGCGTGTCCTGGGTCTCCGACCGGCGACGGACGTCGACCGAGGCGTCGTCGAGCGATTTCTTGCCCACCGTGACGCGAAGCGGGCAGCCGAGCAGGTCTGCGTCGGCGAACTTCTCCCCCGGGCGGGCGTCGCGGTCGTCGAGCAGCACGTCCCGGCCGGCGGCCGACAGCTCCTCTGCGACCTCCGCAGCGAGCCCGGCCACGTCGTCCGAGCCGCCGCCGAGGGACAGGACGTGTGCGTCGTACGGGGCGACCGACGCCGGCCAGACGATGCCGCGTTCGTCGTGGCGCTGCTCGACGATGGCGGCCAGCACGCGCCCCGGGCCGATCCCGTAGCACCCCATCACGAGCGGATGCTCGACAGACTGCTCGTCGAGGTACGTGGCTTCGAGCGGCGCGGAGTAGACCGCGCCGAGCTTGAAGATGTGCCCGACCTCGACCGCCGTCTGGAACCGCAGCGCGCCGCCGCAACGCGGACAGGTGTCACCTTCGCGCGCGAGCCGGATGTCGGCGAGCCGAGCGTCGAAGTCCCGCCCGTGCTCCACGCCGCGCAGGTGGTAGCCGGTGCGGTTCGCGCCGGCGACGAACTGCCCCGTCCGGAGCGCCTCGTCGAGCACGACGACGCCATCGAACCCGACCGGCCCGAGAGAACCGGGGTCCGCGCCGAACGCCTCCCTGATCTCGTCGGCTTCGGCCGGCCTGATACTCGACCCCAGTACTGCGGCGAGCTTGCCTTCGTCCAGGCGGTCGTCGCCTCTCACGAGTGCGAGGACGACCTTCCCGTCGGCTACGACCGGCATCGCCTTCGACGTCGCCGCGACGTCGATGCCGAGGAAGTCGGCGAGCGCCTCGCACGTCGTGATTCCCGGCGTCTCGACCTCGGCCGGCGCGTCCAGCCGGTCCGGAAACGACGGTGCACGGGGCACCCCGTGGGCGATCTCGAGGTCCGCCGCGTAGTCGCCGCGCTCGCACGTCACGAGGGTGTTCTCGCCCGAGCCGGCCGGCGCGAGGTAGTCGACCGATTCGCTGCCGCCCATCATCCCCGACTCGGCCTCGACGGCGACGAAGTCGAGTCCGCACCGCTCGAACATCCGCGTATAGGCCGTGGCATGGGCGCGGAACGACGTGTCGAGGCCCTCGTCGTCGCGATCGAACGAGTACGCGTCCTTCATCACGAACTCGCGAACCCGGATCAGCCCGCCGCGCGGCCGCGGCTCGTCGCGCTCCTTCGTCTGGAAGTGGTAGAGGACTTTCGGCAGCTCGCGGTAGGAGCCGAGCTCGCGGGCATGGAACGTGATCGTTTCCTCGTGCGTCATGGACAGCACGAACTCCCGCCCGCCGCGGTCGGAGACCTTGAGCAGCTCCGGGATCGGGTACCGGCCGGTCTTCTGCCAGAGCTCGGCGGGCGCGAGGACCGGCATGAACATCTCCTGGCCGCCGATCGCGTTCATCTCCTCGCGGATGATCTGCACGATCTTCTCGTGCACCCGCCAGCCCGCGGGAAGAAACGTCCAGAGGCCCGTGACGAGCTGGCGGATCAGGCCCGCGCGGACGAGCAGCTTGTGCGAGACGGCCTCTGCGTCTGCGGGGTCCTCCCGGAGCGTCGGGAGGAAGAGCGTCGACTGCCGCTGCACCATCGGCGACAATCTAGACGACAGGGTGCGCGGGTCAGTCGTTCAGCCGGACGAAGCCGCTGACCTTCGTCACGTCGCCCGCGCCCGTTGCCTCGAGGATGAACGAGTCGACCGCGGAGATCGCGTCGGAGGCGTCCGGTGGCAGCGATGCGCCTGCCTGCTCGGCGAGCGGAAGCACCCCGTCGACGTCGACGTAGACGAAGCCGCGGGTCTTCTCCCCCATGTCGACCGCGTCGGCGGCACGCTTGTACGCATCGCCATCGGCGAGCTTCGGGCCGTCCGCCAGGAACGTCCTGATCCCGGTGTCTCCGGTCGTCGCGATGATCGTGTCGCCGTCGAGCCGGGCGTACGAGACCGTGACCTGGTCGGTCGCGACACGACGCACCTCGATGCCGTCCTCTGTCCGCACCGTGACCGTCGTCTTCGCCTGCTCGGCGAGCTTCCGGGCCAGGCCGTCGAGCGTGTCCCAGGTCTTCGAGGCGTCGGGCGGGCGAAGCACGAGCGTCACCTCCGGCACCCGCTCGCCGCTCGGGCGGACGTACAGCGCGCCCTCGCCACTGAGCGCGTCGGTGAGTCCCTTCAGCGAGACGCCCGTGATGCCCTCGATCGTCCCGGAGACCTTGTCGAGGTCGACGTTCCCCTGCACGCGGTCGAGGATCTCCTGCGTGCCGCCGAACGAGACCGCGGCGACCGCGTCCGCGGGGACCCGCGCGAAGAGCTCCGGCTCGTAGCGCGTGTCGCCGCCGCCCGGCATGCGCATCCCGAGCGTGAGCAGGATGCCGTCGTCCTCCGCCGAGACGGCGGCGGCAAGCCAGTCCAGCCCGAGGTCGACCTCCGTCGAGGCCTGCTCGACGAGCTGGCCGAGGTCCTTCGAGAGCCGGGCCGTGTCCACCCAGGCGCGGGCGAGCGCCTCGGAGGGAAGAGCCCCGAATCCCTGCTCGAAGGCGTCGACGTCGTCGAGCGAGCCCCTGTCGAGCGCCGCGCGGTAGCCGTCGAGTGCGGCCTGGCTCTGAGCCAGCGCCTGCCAGCCGTCGACATCGGCGCGGACGTAGGTCGTGTCGCCCTTCGCGAGCAGCGATTCGAGCTTCGCCTCGTCGGTGGGCTGTACGAGCACGATCGGTTGCTCGTCCGCGGTCGCGACGACGACGAGCTCGGGGCCGATCGCGGGCCGGACGTCGTTCGTCCAGTCGATGCCTTGCCCGCCGAGAGCAGAGCCGATCGACCCCGACACGCCGTCCTTCGCGCCGGGGATGCGCTCGAGGAGGCTCGCGGCGTTCTTCCACTGATCCGAGCCCTCGTCCGTCACCACGGTCACGTAGGCAAGCGCGTCGGCCGGGGCGAGCGACGCCGACTCCGGGATCGAGGAGGCGGTCGACTTCGCGCCCGCGCAGCCCGTGACGAGCACGAGGGCACCTAGAAGGCAGAGGACGGGGAGCGCGCGCCGCAGCATGCCCGGACGGTATCGGCCCCGCCGGGCGCAAGCTGAACTCCCGATCAGTCGGATGAGGCCGCGCCCATCGGGATCAGGCTCGCCTCGGCCATCGCGAGCGCGGCGGGCTTGGCCAACTTGAGCCGCTTCGGGCGCGGCATCCCGGCTTCGATCCAGCGGTCGATCTCGTGAAACAGCTCGTCGATCAGGATGTCGGACGAGACCTTCTTCAGCACCCTGCCGTGCGCGTACACGAACCCGACGTCCCGGCCGCCCGCGATCCCGAAGTCCGCGTCACCCGCCTCGCCCGGGCCGTTCACCGCGCAGCCCATCACCGCGACCTCGAACGCCTGCGGGTAGTCGCGCAGGCGGTCCTCCACGACGACAGCGAGGCTCTCGACTCCGACGTTGTCGCGGCCGCACGACGGGCACGCGATCATCACCGGCCCGCGCTCGCGCAGTCCGAGCGCCTTCAGGATCTCCCAGGCGACCTCGACCTCCTTCACGGGGTCGGCAGTGAGGGAGACGCGCATCGTGTCGCCGATGCCGTCCATCAGGAGCGCCCCCATGCCGACGGCGCTCTTGATCGACCCGGCGAACGGCGTTCCCGCCTCGGTGACGCCGAGGTGGAGCGGGTAGGGCACCTTCTCCGACAGCGTCCGGTACGCGCGGATCATCGTCGGCACGTGCGAGGCCTTGACAGAGATCTTGAAGTCACGGAAGTCCAGGCGCTCCAGGATCTGGACCTGCTCGAGCGCCTCCACGACGAGCGCCTCGGCCGTGTCCTCGCGCGCGAGTGCCTCGAGGTGCTTCGGCAGCGAGCCGGCGTTGGCGCCGATCCGCATCGGGATCCCGGCGCGCTTTGCGGCTCTCACGACCTGCTCCGTCTTGTCCGGCCCGCCGATGTTGCCGGGGTTGATACGCACGGCGTGGACCCCGGCGTCGATCGCGTCGAGGGCGAGCGAGGCGTTGAAGTGGATGTCGGCGATCACCGGGACCGGCGAGAGGCGGACGATCAGGGACAGCGCCCGCGCGTCCTCCTTCTTGGGGACGGCGACGCGGACGATCTCGCAGCCGGCGGAGGCGAGCGCGGCAATCTGCGCCGTCGTCGACTCGACGTCGTGGGTCTTCGTGAGCGTCATCGACTGGACGACGACCGGCGCGCCGCCGCCGATCGGGACGCCGCCGACGCGGATCTGGTGCGCGCTCGCCATCGCGGTCAGGGTACCCGCGCCGCGGGCGCGCTACGGGTGTGCACCATGCCTGGCGTGCCGGCCGAGCCCCCTCCCACGCCCTGGCGGCTCGAGGCGCCGCCGGACGACTACCGCGACGATCTCTGGGCGGTCGGCGCCGACGTTGCGCCCGGGACCCTCGTCGCTGCGTATCGCCTCGGCCTCTTCCCCATGCCGGTGGGGGCGCGCATCGGCTGGTTCTCTCCGGCGCGGCGCGGCGTCGTGGCGCTCGAGTCCTTCGCGCCCTCGCGCTCGCTCCGCCGGGCGAGGCGCCGCTACGAGATCCGGGTCGACACGGCCTTCGCGGACGTGGTTCGGGGATGTGCGAGGCCGGGGGACGCCGCCAGCTGGATCGATCCGAGCATCGAGGCCGCGTATGGGCAGTTGCACGAGCTGGGCTGGGCGCACTCCGTCGAGGCATGGGACGCCGACGGTCTCGCGGGCGGACTGTACGGCGTCGCGATCGGCGGCTTGTTCGCCGCCGAGTCGATGTTCCATGTGCGCACCGACGCCTCCAAGGCCGCCTTCGTCGGGCTGATCGATCTCCTGCGCGACGCTGGCGAGGCCGACGGCCGCCTGCTCGACGTCCAGTGGGTCACGCCCCACCTCGAGACCCTCGGCGCGGTCGAGGTGCCGCGAGCCGAGTACCGCGCAAGGCTGTTGCGAGCGCTCGACCTCTTCTCACCTTGGCGGTGATGGAAAGCCAGACGGTCGCGGCCGGAGGCCGGCTTTGCCGGCCGGGAGGCCATGTGTGGTCGGCGGTTTCAGCGACCGGAAGGAGGGGGCTCGTGGGGGAACCATGGTTCCCCCACGATCAAGAGAGCCTGCCGATGTCGTTCGAGAGGCCGATCACGAACAGCAGCAGCACGAGGCCGATCCCGACGACCGACACGCGCTCGTAGATCTCCCGGCGGACCGAGCGCCCGCGGATGCCCTCGGCGATGGCGAAGACGATGTGGCCTCCGTCGAGGGGAAGCAGCGGCAGCAGGTTGAGCAGGGCGATCGAGAGCGAGATGAGCCCGAGGACGAACAGAAAGCTCTCCGTTCCCTGCTTCGCCGCGTCGGAGGACCCCTGCACGATCCCCACGGGGCTGGAGATCTGGTCGCGTCCGGAGCCGGTCACGAGTCGGCCGAGCGACGAGCCGATGTCGCGCGTCACCTGCCCGGTGAGGTCGAACGCCTCCCACGTGGCCTGCGAGCGGTGGCAGCCCCTCGCCGGACAGCATGAAGCCGAGGCGGTAGGTGCCGTCGGTGCGCTGGGCGGCCGTCGGCGGGAGCGTGACGCGCCGCCCGTCCCTGACCACCACCACGGTCAGCGTGCGGCCGTCGGAGCCGGAGATCAGGTGGGAAATGTCCTCGGCCTGGACGACCGCTCCGTCGATGGACACGATCCGGTCGCCCGCCTGCAGGCCGGCGGTAGCGGCCGGGGTGCCGGTCGAGACAGCCTGGACGGTGGTCGTCGCCTTCCCCGCCGAGGTCATGAAGAGACCGGTGAAGAGGACGAGAGCGAGCACGATGTTGGCCGCGGGACCGGCGCCGATCGCGGCGACGCGCTTCCACGTCGGCGCTCTCCAGTAGGCGGTCGGGCCGAGCGCGTCCGTGAGGTCGTCCAGGCCCTTCTCGAGCGCCCCAACGGTGTTCGCGGACAGCTCCTGCTCGGCCGTGAGCTCGCGCAGGACGCGCAACGAGTCGCGCGCGGCGTCGTGGTCGTCGGCCGCCAGCGCGCCGCGCAGGCGGGCTGCTGCGCCCTCGAGCGCCGGGGCCTCCCGGAGCGCCCGGCCGATTCCCATGTCGACGTCCGCCGGCGACGGGCGGTGCATTCCGGGGATCTTCACGAACCCGCCGAGCGGGATCGCTCCGACGCCGTACTCGATGCCGTTGCGGGTGTGCTTCCAGATCGCCGGCGGGAACCCGATGTAGAACCGCCGCGGCCGCATGCCGAGCACGAGCGAGACGACGAAGTGGCCCAGCTCGTGCACGAGGATCAGCACGCCGAGGCCCACGATCGCGACGAAGATGGTCATGCGGGCTGCAGCCCCCTGGCGGCGAGGCGCCGCGCCTCGCCGTCGGCAGCCACGAGCTCGTCGAGGTCGCGCGCGGGCGCGCCGTCGACGCGAGCGAGTGTCTCCTCGACCACGGATGCGATATCGGCAAACGCGAGCCGGCCCTCCAGGAACGCGGCAACGGCGACCTCGTTGGCGGCGTTGTACGCGCAGGGCGCTGTCCCACCGACCTCGCCGGCGGCCCGGGCCAGGCCGAGCAGCGGAAACGCGTGGTCGTCGACCGCCTCGAAGGCCAGCGTGAGCCCTTCGAGGGGGAGCTGGGGCACGGGCGTCGCCGAGCGCGACGGGTACGTCAGCGCATAGGAGATCGGGACGCGCATGTCCGGGAGGCCCATGTGCGCGAGCAGGGCGCCGTCGCGGAGGCGTACGAGCGAGTGGACGATCGAGGACGGGTGCACGACGACGTCGATCGCGTCGTACGGCAGCCCGAACAGCCAGTGGGCCTCGATCAGCTCGAGCCCCTTGTTCGCGAGCGTCGCCGAGTCGACCGTGATCTTCGGCCCCATCCGCCAGGTGGGATGGGCGAGCGCCTGCTCCGCGGTCACGTCCGCGAGCTCGTCGCGGGTGCGGCCGCGGAACGGCCCGCCGGATGCGGTCAGAACGAGGCCCGCGACGCTTGCGCGGTCGCGCCCCTCGAGGCACTGGTGGAGCGCCGAGTGCTCGCTGTCCACGGGCAGGAGCAGCCCTCCCCCACGCTCGTGCGCGGCGACGGCGAGCTCGCCGGCCGCGACGAGGCTCTCCTTGTTGGCGAGCGCGAGCGTCACACCGTGCTCGAGCGCCCACAACGTCGCCCGGACGCCGGCGAATCCGACGACGGCGTTCAGGACGATGTCGGGGCCGCTGCGCTCCAGCAGTCGAACGGGATCCCCGCCGATCTGGGCGTGCTCGACGGCATGCTCGGCGGCGAGCTCCCCGAGTGGCGTCGAGCCGGACTGGAGCGCGCACAGCTCGAGCTCCGGATGCTGGGCGACGATTTCGATCGCCTGCCGGCCGATCGACCCCGTCGCCCCGAGGATCGCGACACGTTTCACGCCGCAAGGATGCCTGAGCCCCCGTGAAGGGGCCGTTCAGGCTCAGGTCAGGGCGAGGAGCGCGATGTACGCGGCAGGACCGGCCCAGAGCAGCGAGTCGACCCGATCGAGCACGCCGCCGTGACCCGCGAGCAGCCGCCCCGAGTCCTTGACCCCGAGATCGCGCTTCACGGCCGACTCGAAGAGGTCGCCGAGTGTCGCGGCGACCCCGATCACGAGGCCGAGGACGAGCGACTCGCCCGTCGTCACGACGTCCTGGTCGTAGAGGGCGAAAAAGGCGACCGCGACGGCGGCGGCGGTGCCGCCGACGAAGCCCTCCCACGACTTCCCAGGTGAGATCACGGGTGCCATCCGGTGCCTGCCGATCGCGCGCCCGACGAAGAACGCCGCCGTGTCGTCGGCGAAGACCGTCAGCAGCGTGACGAAGATCAACAAGCGCCCGTCGCTCGGGATGTCCCGCAACAGCATCAGGTAGGCGAGCCCGCCCCCGACCCAGGCGACGCCGAGCACCGTCACGGCGAAACCCGCGACCGCATGCTGGCGCGCGCTCGAGACGAAGAAGACGAGCAGCGCGGCCGGAACCGTCGCGAGGACCCCGGGTAGCACCCAGGTCGCCCCGCCGAGCTGGGCGCCGAGGAGCGTCAGGAGCACACCGACGTAGCCGCCGAGCACGATCGGCCGCAGGCTGCGGGAGATCGTGAAGAGCTCGTGCAACGCGAGGAGGCCGCCGACGGCGGCCAGCCCGAAGAGCCACCAACCGCCGAGCCAGACGACGCCGAGCACGATCGGCAGCAGGACGGCCGCGACGACGAGCCGCGAGAGGAACGGGCTCATCGGGACGCCCGCGCCCCGAAGCGGCGCTGGCGGGCGGCGTACGCCTCGACGGCCGCGCGCAGGTCGTCGACGTCGAAGTCGGGCCAGAGCGTGTCGGTGAAGACGAGCTCGGAGTAGGCCAGCTCCCACAGCAGGAAGTTGGAGATGCGGAGCTCGCCCGAGGCGCGGATCAGCAGGTCGATGTCGCCGAGCTCGGGCGCGTACAGCCGCTCGGCGAGCGCTGCCTCGTCGACGTCCTCGGCCGGGACTGCCCTCCTCCACGAGCCGGCGCGCCGCCTCGACGATCTCCGCGCGCCCCCCGTAGTCGAACGCGATCCAGAGAGCGAGCGTGTCGAGGGAGGCCGTCTCGTCCTCGAGCGCGCGCATCTGCTCCTGGATCGCCGGGTCGATGCGGTCGCGCCGGCCGAGGAAGCGGGTGCGCACGCCCTGCTTCGCGAGATCCGGGAGCTCCTCGTCGATCGTCTCGGACAGGAGGACCATCAGGTCGGCGATCTCGTCCGTGGGACGCGTCCAGTTCTCCGTGGAGAACGCGTAGACGACGAGCGTCTCGATCCCGAGGTCGATCGCCGCCTCGACGGTCCGGCGAAGCGCGCGGGCGCCGGCCCGGTGGCCCTCCGCGACGGTCGTGCCGTGCGCCTCTGCCCAGCGGCCGTTGCCGTCCATGATGATGGCGACCACTCGCGCTTCGCGCGACTGGTCGCTGGAAAGCCCGACCCGGTCCGTGGACACGCTCGTTGAGAGGTTTGGCGCCGAAGGCGTCAAACCTCCATGATCTCGGCTTCCTTGTGCTTGAGGAGCTCGTCGATGCGCTTGACGTGGTCGTCGGTGAGCTTCTGCACCTGGGCCTCGGCGCGGCGCTCCTCGTCGTCACCGACGTCGCCGTTCCGGACGAGCTCCTCGAGGTGGCGCATGACGTCGCGCCGGACGTTCCGGATCGCGACCTTGCCGTCCTCCGCATACCGGCGCACGAGCTTGACGAGCTCCTTGCGCCGCTCCTCGGTCAGGGACGGGATCGGAAGACGGATCAGCTTGCCGTCGTTGGACGGCGTCAGCCCGAGGTCGGACTCCATGATCGCCTTCTCGATGGTCTTGATCTGCGTCGCGTCGTACGGCTGCACGGAGAGCAGGCGCGCCTCCGGGGCGCTGATCGTCGCCATGTTCGAGAGCGGCGTGGGCGTGCCGTAGTAGTCGATCGTGATGCGGTCGAGAAGCGCCGTCGACGCGCGGCCGGTGCGGACCGAGTTGAACTCGGTGCGCGTGTGCTCGATCGAGCCGTCCATCCGCCGCACGCAGTCCGCAAGGAACTCCTCGATCGCTGCCACTACGCCTCCCTCTCGCGTGTTGTCATTCGCCGTCGCTCGCCGGCGTCGAGACGATCGTGCCGATCCGCTCGCCGGACGCCACGCGGACGATATTCCCCTCGGCGAGCTCGAACACGTGGATCGGCACGTGGTTGTCCATGCACAGTGACAGCGCCGTCGTGTCCATCACCTTGAGGCCGCGCTCGATCGCCTCGAGATGGGTCAGCTCGGGCAGGAAGCGGGCGTCGGGATCGAGGCGAGGATCCCCGTCGTAGACGCCCTCGACGCCGTTCTTGCCCATCAGGATCGCCTCCGCGCCGATCTCCAGCGCGCGCAGCGCAGCGGCGGTGTCGGTCGTGAAGAACGGGTTGCCGGTCCCGGCGGCGAAGATCACGACACGGCCCTTCTCGAGATGGCGCATCGCGCGGCGGCGGATGTAGGGCTCGGCCACCTCCGACACGGTGAGGGCCGACTGGACGCGCGTCTGTGCGCCGAGGCGCTCGAGCGCGTCCTGGAGCGCGAGGGCGTTGAGGAGCGTCGCGAGCATGCCGGCGTAGTCGGCGGTCGCGCGGTCCATGCCCTCCGCCGCGGCGCTCATGCCCCGGTAGAAGTTCCCGCCGCCGACGACGACCGCGATCTCGGTTCCGGCCGACTGGACTGCCAGCACCTCACGCGCGAGCGACGTCATGGTGCGAGGGTCGACGCCGTACTCGCGGTCGCCCATCAGGCTCTCGCCCGAGAGCTTGAGGAGTGCCCGGCGGAACGCCGGAGCGGCCCCGGAGGGCCGCTCCACCAGCTCCTCGGGCTGTGCGGTCACGATCCGGCGACCGAGACCCGCGCGAAGGCCGTAACGCTCGCCCCTGCCTCCTCGAGCGCCTTGCCGACCGTGGTCGAGGCGTCGTGGATCCACGCCTGCTCGAGCAGGACGCCGCCGGGCGCGGCCGCGAAGAAGCGCTTGGCGAGCATGCCGTCCACGATCTTCTCACGTGCCTGCTCCGGCTTGGAAGCCAGCTCGTCGGAGTTGAGGTAGATCTGCCGCTCGGCGTCGACGACCTCGGCCGGGACGTCGGCCCGGGCGGTGTACGCCGGTGCTGCGAACGAGACGTGCATCGCAACCTGGCGCGCGAGCTCCTCCGTGCCCCCCTCGAGCTGGACGACGACACCGATCTTGTTGGCCGGTGGGTGGACGTAGGCGGCGAGCGTGCCACCGTCGAACCGCTCCGCTCCGACGATCACGATGTTCTCGCCGAGCTGGGCGATCAGCTCCGCCCGCTCCGCGTCGAAGCTCTCGGCCGCGGTGGGGCCGTCGGCGTGGACGGCGCGAAGCACCTTCTCGCCGAACGCCTGGAACGCGTCGTTCTTCGAGACGGGCTCCGTCTCGCAGCCGAGGCCGACGATCGATGCCTTGCCCCGCTCGACGATGACGCCGACGAGGCCCTCGGTGGTGGCGCGGTCGGCCCGCTTGCCGGCCGCCGCCATGCCCTTCTCGCGCAGCAGCGTCCTCGCCGCATCGAGGTCGCCACCCGTCTCGACGAGCGCGCGCTTGCAGTCCATCATCCCGGCGCCCGTCGCCTCGCGGAGCTCCTTGACGAGGGCGGCGCTGATCTCCGCGACGCCGGTCAAGACGTGGCTCCGTTCTCGACGGCGACAGGCTCGTCGCTCGCCGCGCTCTCGTCCGCTGCGTTCTCGGCCGGCTCTGCGGCGTCGGGCTCGGCGACGGCCGCGGGCTCCTCCTGCGTCGGTGCCGCTGCGATCTCGGCTTCCGTCACCTTCGTCTTGCCGGCCTCGATGCCGTCGGCAATCGCGCGGATCACGAGCGAGCACGAGCGGATCGCGTCGTCGTTGCCCGGCACGACGTAGGACACCTCATCGGGATCGCAGTTCGTGTCCACGAGCGCGATCACGGGCAGGCCGAGCCGCTGTGCCTCGCGCAGCGCGAGCTGCTCCTTGCGCAGGTCGACGATGAACACGGCGTCGGGCTGGCGCTTCATCGTGGAGACGCCGCCCAGGTTCGCCTCGAGCTTCTCGAGCTCGGCGCCCATCGCGATGCGCTCCTTCGCCGGCAGGAGGTCGAGCTGGCCCTCCTCCTTGAGGCGGCGGAGCTCCTGCAGGTACGAGATCCGGTCGGCGATCGTGCGCCAGTTGGTGAGCAGGCCGCCGAGCCAGCGGTGCGCCACGAACGGCTGGCCCACGCGCGTCGCCTCGCGGACGACTGCCTCCTGCGCCTGCTTCTTCGTCCCGACGAACAGGATCGAGCCGCCGCGCTCGGAGATGTTTCGCGCGAAGTCGTACGCCTCCTGGAGCAGCGCCTGCGTCTGCTGGAGGTCGATGATGTAGATGCCGCCCCGCTCGTCGAAGATGAAGCGCTTCATCTTCGGGTTCCAGCGGCGCGTCTGGTGGCCGAAGTGCACCCCGGCCTCCAGCAGCTCCTTCATGGAGACGACTGCCACGTTGCGTCCTTTCGGTTGATTGCGGTGCGCCGGCGGGCGCGGACGGAACCGGGCTGGAAGGCGCCGGCACCCCCGTCCGGAGGCTCGTCGGGTCGGCGGGTCTGAACCGGCGAATCGTAGCGGCTACGCCGCGCGGGCTCGCTCGAGCGCCGCCGTGAGGTCGGGCGGGAGCGGCGACGAGAGGTCGAGCTCGGCGCCGGTGAACGGGTGCTCGAAGCGGAGCCGGTGGGCATGCAGGAACTGGCGCTCGAGGCCCAGGTCGCCGGCGACGCCGTAGACGGGATCACCGCAGACGGGAAGCCCGATCGCCTCCAGATGGACGCGGATCTGGTGCGTCCTCCCCGTCTCGAGCCGCACCTCGAGGAGCGCGCGCGACCCGATGAGCTCCTGCACCTCGAACCACGTGGCCGCGTCCCTCGGCGTCTCGGTGTCGAGCGAACGGCGCGTTCGGTCGCGGCGGTCGCGGCCGATCGGCGCCTCGATCCTCCCGGTTCGGGAACGCGGCGATCCCAGGACGAGCGCGAGGTAGCGCCGCTCGACCCGTCGCTCGCGAATCGCGGCCGTGAGCCGCCCGTGCGCCTCGTCGGAGCGCGCGACGACGAGCAACCCGGACGTGTCGCGGTCGAGGCGGTGGACGAGCCCCGGCCGCTCTGGGTCTCCACCCGCCGCTCCGAGCGCGAGCAGACCGTGCGCGAGCGTCGCTCGACCGTCCGGTCCGGCGGGATGCGCGACGAGGCCCGCAGGCTTGTCCACGACGAGCAGGTGCTCGTCCTCGTACACGACGTCGAGCGCGAGCTCGACCGGAACGAGCACCCGTGCCGCCGGAAGCGCGACCTCGACCTCCTCGCCGCCCGCGAGCCGATGGCTCTTCGGACGCGGCCGCCCGTCGACGAGCACGTCGCCCCCAGTCACGAGACGCTCCGCGAGCGCACGTGTCCCGACCTCGGCGAGGTCCGCGACGACCGCGTCCAGCCGCCGCCCCGCGTCGGCGTCAGGAACGCGAAAGCGGTGAGGTGCCAACGGCGGCGCTCGAGCGGTCGGCCGCCACGAACGAGAGGAACAGGAGGCCGACGCCGACCACGATGAACGTGTCCGCGAGGTTGAACGCGGGCCAGTAGTCGAGGTCGAGGAAGTCCGTCACGTAGCCGAGCCGCAGTCGGTCGACGAGGTTCGAGACGCTCCCGCCGAGGACGAGGCCGACGGCCACCGGCAGAAGCGGGTGCCTGCGGCCGGAGCGGGCGAAGAACACGACGAGTGCGCCGATCGCGATCGCGGTGAGCCCGATCACGACGGACGTCGAGTCGGCGAACAGCCCGAACGCGATTCCCGTATTGCGAACGTGGTGGATCGTGAACGGGCCGGCGACGTCCACTGCGCCGCCGAGCGAGAGCCGGTTGGAGACGATTGCCTTCGTGAGCTGGTCGGCGCAGGCCGCGGCCACCGCGACGAGCGCCAGACCCACCCACTGGGATGGACCGGCGGCAAGCGAGCGCGACGCGCCGGGCACCGGCTGCAGCGCGTTCGTCGCCGAGCCGACGCGTACCTCGAGCGGCGCGCGCGGCGGCTCCGCGCGTGCGGGCTCGCTCATCGGCCCTCCTCCTCCTCGCGCTTGCACGGGAGGCAGAGCACCGCATACGGGACGGCATCGAGCCGCTCCTCGGGGATCGGCTTGCCGCAGTTCACGCAGATGCCGTACGTGCCCGCCGCGATCCGCTCGAGTGCGGCGTCGATCTCGCGCACGATCTCCTCGGCGTTGTCCTCGAGCGACTCGTCGACCTCGCGGTCGAGCATGTCGCTCGCGTGGTCGGCGAGATGCTGGTCGCCCGCGGCGCTCGACAGCTCCCCGTCGTCGGTGTCGCCCTCGACGATGTCCTTTGCGGCCCCGAGCACCCTCCCGCGAAGGTCGAGAAGCTCACTGCGCCGCGCGTCGAGCTCGATGGTCACGCGATGTCGTCCTTCCCCGACGACAGCCTGCGCTCCGCGTCCTCGATCGTCAGACAGTCGAGCTCGACGAGCTTGTCTCGCGATGTGTGGCCCGACACGATCCGGACGTCGCGGGCGGAGAGCTGGAGCGTGCGCGCGAGAAGCGCGGTGACCTCGTCGTTCGCCCGCCCCCGTTCGGGCGCCGAGCGCACACGGAGCTTCCAGGCGTCGCCGAGCCGCCCGACGACCTCCGAGCGGCGCGCGCCGGGCGACACCCGCACGCGGAGCCTGACGGTTCCGCGCGACGCGACGGCGGGTTGCCGAGTCGACTGCACGCCCGAAGGATAGTGACGCGCGCAGTCGACGTCGGCGCCGCTATCCGGCGAGGCGCTGGATCCCGGGGGGACTCGCCGCTTCTTCGGCCTCGCGGGCCTCGGAAGCGCCGTCGGAGACGATCTCGAGCGCGGCCCGGAGCATCGCCCGGATGCGGTGCGTCTCGGCGAGGAGCTGCTCCTTCTCGGCGATCCCGTCGCGCACCAGGCGCCTGCCTTCGGCACTCGCCTCCTGGACGATCACGTCCGCCTCCCGGCGGGCCTGCTCCTTCATGTCCTGCGCAGCCCGCTCTGCCGAGACGAGCGTCGAGCGCAAGAGGGTCTCCAGCTCGACGTGCCGCGCGACCTCCGTCTCGAGCACATGGACGCGCTCGCCGAGCTCGGCACGCTCGCGCCAGACGGCCTCGAAGCTGTCCGCCACGTCGTCGATCGCCTTCTCGACGCTCGACCGCCGGTACCCGAAGAGGCCGCGGCGCAGCTCCAGATGCCGCACTTCCACCGGTGTCAGTGACATCTCGTCTCCTCCTTGCTCACAGGACTCGTCCGATCAGGGTGTTCACGAGCCGTTCCAGGACGTAGAGCGCGATCACGCCGACGATCGGCGACAGGTCGAGCGGGCCGAGCGGGGGGATCACGCGACGGAAGATGCGCAGGTAGGGCTCGCAGACGTCGTACAGGAACTGCCGCACGCGCTCGAGCGTCGGCGAGCTGCCGGCCGGGACCCACGAGGCGATGATGTAGGCGAAGATCAACAGAACGTAGACGCCGACGAAAACGGACACGAAGCGCTGGACCGACGTCGCCGTGTCGGCCAGCAGCATCGAGCCGACGCCCGTGTCGCCCATGGGTCAGGCATTCTCGCCCATCCGCGCGGTTCCTCTCGCCCCCGGCGGGACGTCAGGCCTGGTTGAAGAACGCCCCGGCGGGGTCGAGCGCCCGGGCGCGCTCCTCCGCGGACACCTCGACGTTCCGCGGGGTCAGGAGGAAGACCTTGTCGGCGACGCGCTGCATGCTGCCGTCGAGCGCGTAGGTGAGGCCGCTCGCGAAGTCGATCAGGCGCTTCGAGAGCTCCGTGTCGGCGGACTGGAGGTTCAGGATCACCGGGACGGAGTCCTTGAACCGGTCGGCGATCTGCTGGGCGTCGTTGAAGCTGCGCGGCAGGACGAGGTGCACGCGCACCTGCGACCCCGAGCTGTCGACGCCGCGGAGCCGGGCGCGCCTCGAGGACGACGATCGCGCCGGCGCTGGGTCGGACTCGGGTTCGGACACGCTGTCGGGCTCCGACCATGCCTCCGCCTCGCGCCGCTTCGGAAGCCGGCGGACGTTCGCGCGCTCGCGTCTGCGGTAGTCGCGCTCGAGCTCGTCGCCCGTCGTCAGCTCCTCGTCGTCCCACTCCTCGTCCTCGGCGATGCCGAAGTAGACGAGAGTGCGGTTCCAGACGTCTCCGAGGCCCATGTCAGGCGGGATCGTAGCCCCTCGTGACGACGAACACGTTCCTAGCGGAACAGGGTAGAGCCGACGCGGACGAGCGTCGCGCCCTCCTCGACCGCGACGCGCCAGTCCTGCGAGGTTCCCATCGAGAGCTCGGCCAGCCCATGCTCGGCGGCGAGCGTCGCGAGTCGCCGGAAGAACGGCCGCGACATCTCCGGCTCGGCCGCGAGCGGCGGCATCGTCATCAGCCCGCGGATCGCCGGGAACTGCTCGAGCCAGTCGGCGATGTCCTCCGGGGCGACCCCCGACTTCGTGTCCTCGCCGGAGAGGTTGACCTCGAGCAGCGCCGGGACCGTCAGCCGGCGCGCCGTCGACTCGGAGTCGACGGAGTGGACGAGCTCGCAGATGGCGTTGACCACCTTCGCCTTGTTCGACTGCAGGTGGCCGATGAAGTGCCAGCGAAAGGCGTCGCCGTAGACGGCGTGCTTGGCAGCGAGGTCCTGCGCCCGGTTCTCCCCCACCACCTCCACGCCCGCTTCGAGGAGCACGCCTAGCTCCTCGAGCGGCACGTACTTCGTGGCGGCCACGACGGTGACGGACGGCCCTGCCACCTCACGTAGACGGAGGTACCGCTCGCGGATGCCGGACGCGCTCAGGGCAGCCATCGGCGCGCCTCGGCGAGCAGGGTGTCGCGATCGTTGGCGGCGGGATCGTCGACGACGAGGTCGAGGAGGCGGGCGAGCGCAGCGCCGATCGCCGGCCCTTCGCGGTACCCGGCCGCGAGCAGGTCGTTGCCGTCGATCGCGAGGTGCGACAGGCGGTGCGGGCTCTCGCGCTCGTCCTCGAGAAGCCGCTCGAGCTGCGCGAGATGCTCGAGCTCCCAGGGCGCGACACGCTTCACATGGAGGTCCGCCCGCTTGTGGAGCACGAGCCGCCGCGCACGGTCGATCCCGTGCGAGGCGAGGAAGCGCCGCGCGTACAGGCCGTCGATCGGCCCGTCCAGCCAGAACGCGTGGCCTGCCACCAGGCGGCAGACCTCGTCGCGGAGCGCATTCGGGTAGCGAAGGCGGCGCATGATCGCGCCGGCCATGACCGCGCCGACCTGCGCGTGATCCGGGGCGCCCGTCCGGTGGGCCTCGGGCTTGCCGAGGTCGTGGAGCAGCGCGCAGAGGCGCACGCTCAGCTCGGCCGCCAGATCGGCGGTCTCCTGGATGACGGCGAAGAGGTGCTCCTCGAGCGGCCCCGGCTGCCGGCTCGAGCCGAGTTCGTGACCGATGACCGCCCCGTACTCCGGCAGGACCTCGACGAGGACGCCGGTGTCGCGCGCGATGCGGAGCGCCTCGGCGGGTCGGGTACCCAGCAGGAGCTTCGACAGCTCTCCCATTCCGTCGGCGGCCACGCCGCCGCCGATCCGCTCGCCCGACACGTGCCGGAGGCCGGCTGCTTCGGCTCGCATCTGCGCGAGCGTGTCGGCGGTAAGCGTGAAGCCGAGCTGCGAGAGGAGCCGCAGCCCGCGCAGGATCCGCAGTGGGTCCTCGCGGAAGCTGTTCGGCCCGACCGTGTGCAACTCGCGCCGCTCGAGGTGCGCGCGGCCGCCGAAGGGGTCGACGAGCTCGCCCGTCTCGAGGCGCTTGGCCATCGCGTTGACGGTGAAATCGCGTCGCGCCATGTCGTCGACGATCGACACGGTCGGGTCGGCGACGATCTCGAAGTCGCGATGCCCCGGGCCGACGCTCTGCTCGCGGCGGGGCGGTGTCAGCTCGAGCCCGGCCGGCGCGAGCGCCCTGATCGCCGGGTCGCGCGGGTAGAAGCGGACGCCGACGAGCTGGCCGTGGACCTCGAGGTCCTCGATCCGCCCGTGCGGCTCGAGCGCCGCGCGCAGGCCGGCGTGGTCGACGCCCGGCACGAGGAAGTCCTCGTCCGCGTGGTCGATGCCGAGCAGCTCGTCACGCACGGCGCCACCGACGATGTACGCATCGAGACCGAGCGAGCGGACGTAGCGTCGGATCTGGGTCGGCACGGGGAGGCGGAGCGGCGCTGTCTCGCGCCTACAGGTGGGCGACGGCCTCGATCTCGACGCGGGCGCCGGAGGGAAGCGCGGCCACCTGGAACGTCGAGCGAGCCGGAGGCTGACTGCCGACACGGGTCGCGTAGACCTCGTTCATCGCCTGGAAGTCCGCGAGGTCGAGCAGGAAGACGCTGGTCTTCACGAGCTTGTCCATCGAGCTCCCGGCGGCTTCGAGGATGGCGGCGAGGTTGGAGAGCGCCTGCCCCGTCTGCGTCGCAACGTCGCCCTCGATTGCCGTGTCTCCCGGCGCGAGGCCGAGCTGCCCGGCGACGAAGACGAGCTCGCCGACGACGATCGCCTGGTTGTAGGGCGCGCCCTGGAACGGTGCGGGAGCGGCCTCGGTGCGGATCACGCGCTTGTCCACGGAGTGTCCCCTTTCGTCAGTTGCCGCCCCGGATCGCCCGCGCGAGCGCGACGCCGAGCGCCTTGAAGATCGCCGCGAGGGCGTGGCCCGTGTCCTCGCCCTCCATCAGCCGGACGTGGATCGTCAGGCCGGCCTCCTCGGCGAGCCTGCCGAGGAACCGCGCCGCGAGGTCGGTGCCGAGTCCGCCCGCCCCGGTCAGGTCGGCGTTCGAGGCGACGAGCGGGCGGTCCGCCCGCTCGACGACGACCATCGCGAGCGCCTCGTCCGCCGGGATCGTCGCCTCGCCGTACGCCCCGGGCTCGAGGCGCGGCGCGACGGCGCGACCGAGCGCGGTGCCGGCGGCGTCGACCTCCGCCTCGGGATCGTCCGGGTCGATCTCGAGCGCGAGGTCGAACCTGGCCGCACGGGCCAGCTCCGCGAGCAGGTGGTCGAGCACGGGGACGCCGGTCGCGACGTTCGCGGTGCCGGTGCCGTCCGAGAGCCGGGCGCCGCTCACAGCTCCGTCCGCTCGATCGACGCGCCGAGCGCGCGCAGCCGCTCGTCGATCCGCTCGTAGCCGCGGTCGATCTGGCCGATGTTGCCGATGCTCGACTCGCCCTCGGCGCAGAGCGCTGCGATCACCATCGCCATCCCCGCGCGGATGTCAGGGCTCTCGAGCCGCTGCCCGTAGAGGCGGGCGGGGCCGGTGACGACCACGCGGTGCGGATCGCAGAGGATGATGCGGGCGCCCATCGAGACGAGCTTGTCGACGAAGAAGAGCCGACTCTCGAACATCTTCTCGAAGACGAGCACCGTGCCGCGAGCCTGTGTCGCGGCCACCACGGCGATCGAGGTGAGGTCGGCCGGGAACGCGGGCCAGATGCCGCTCTCGATCTTCGGGATCTGGTCGCCGAGGTCGTCCACGACGTGCAGCTCCTGCCCCGGCGGGACGCGCAGGGACGTCTCCCCCACCTCGAGCGTGATCCCGAGCTTGCGGAACGCCGGGACGATCGAGATCAGATCGTCGGGCTCGACGTCCTCGATCGTCACGTCGCCGCCGGTCGTGGCCGCGAGCGCCGCGAAGCTCGCGACCTCGACGTGCTCCGGCCGGATCCGGTGCTCGCCGCCGTGGAGCTCGGGCACGCCAGTGATCCGCACGATGTTCGAGCCGATGCCCTCGATCTGCGCGCCGAGCGAGACGAGGAAGTGGCAGAGATCCTGGATGTGCGGCTCGCAGGCGGCATGGCCGACGATCGTCTCGCCCTCCGCGAGCACGGCCGCCATGACGGCGTTCTCCGTCGCCATGACCGACGCCTCGTCGAGGAACATCCGCTTGCCGCGGAGGCCGTCGGTGCGCAGGTCGTAGGCCCCGTTCAACTCGACCTCGACGCCGAGCTCCATGAACGCGTGGATGTGCGTGTCCAGCCGCCGGCGGCCGATCACGTCGCCTCCGGGCGGCGGCACCGTCGCGCGGCCGAAGCGGGCGAGCAGCGGCCCAGCGAGGAGGAACGAGGCGCGGATCTCCCGGCCGAGGACGGGATCGAGCGCGGTCTTCCCCACTCCGGTCGCGTCGACCCGGATTTCGTTCGGGCCCGTCCACGCCGCGTCTGCGCCGAGGTCGGCGAGGATCTCGACCATCGTCTCGACGTCGCGGATCCGCGGGACGTTCGACAGGACGACCGGTCCGGACGCCATCACGGTTGCCGCCAGGATCGGGAGCGCCCCGTTCTTGTTGCCTGCGGCGCGAACGGTCCCCGACAGCGGACGTCCGCCTTCGATCACGAACGACTGCATAGCGGGGCGGTATCGTACCCGGCTCCGTGGAGGTCACCCGCGACAGGGCCTGGTCGACGCTGACCCGCTACACGCAGAGCGAGTCGCTCCTCCGCCATGCGCTCGCGGTCGAGGCCTCGGTGCGCGGATACGCGCGGCGCTCGGGCGAGGACGAGGAGCTGTGGGGCTGTGTCGCGCTGCTCCACGACTTCGACTACGAGATTCACCCAACGCTCGACAAGCATCCACAGGACGGAGCGCCGATCCTCCGCGAGGAGGGCTATCCGGAGATCGTGATCAGGGCGGTGCTGTCGCACGCGGAGCACCTCGAGCTGCCGCGCGAGACGCAGCTCGAGAAGACGCTCTTCGCCTGTGACGAGCTGTCGGGCTTCGTCCACGCGTGCGGGCTCGTGCGGCCGACCGGTCTCGACGGCCTCGAGCCGAAGTCGGTGCGGAAGAAGCTCAAGCAGCCGTCCTTCGCGGCCGGCGTGCACCGCGACGAGGTCTACGCGGGCGCGGAGCTGATCGGGCTGGAGCTCGACGAGCACGTCGCGAACGTCATCGCGGCGTTGCAGCCGATCGCGGGCGAGCTCGGGCTCCGCACCGCCGCCGACGCCGCGTAGCCGCGCACTCAGCCGTCGAGGGCTGCGACGAGCCGATCGAGGTCGTCGTCGCTCGTCCACCAGCCGCACGAGACGCGGACGAGCCCGCGGCCCGGGAGCTCCCGGACGTGGACGTCGGCCGCGTGGAGCCTCGAGACGACGTCCGCGGGCTCCTCGCCGTCGGGGCGGAAGCTGACGAGGGTCGCCCGGTCGGCCGGCGTCACGACGTCGACGCGCCCCGACAGCAGCTCGCGGCACCGCTCGGCCGCCTCCCACGCGCGCTCGAAGCCCCACGCGGGGCGCAGCGAAAGCGCTGCGAGCATCGCCCGGAGCGTGCCCTGCGACCACCAGCCGGGCTCGAGCCTGCGCGCGCCGGCCTGTGGCTCGTATGCGCCGTCGGGGTCGTGCCCGGTCTGCGCGAAGTAGCTCGGCGACGTCACGGTGATTCGCTCCGGGTCCCGGACGACGAGCGCACCCGTCGCATCCGGCCCGCAGAGCCACTTCTGCCCCGAGATCGTGAGGAAGTCGAGTCCATCCGCTGCGGTCGGGATCGCGCCGACCGCCTGGGCACCGTCGGCCAGCACGGGAACGCCGGTCTCGGCTCCGAGCTCCGCGAGCGGGAGCACCGCCCCGGTCGTCCAGAGCACCGGCGACGACGCGATCAGGCGCGTCCGCGACGTGACGGCCGCGCGGATGGCGTCGGGGTCGGGCTCGACCACGACGACCGTCGCGGGGCTCGCGCCGAGCGGGCCGAGGAGCCCGAAGTGCTCGTCGGTCGTCGTCACCACCTCGTCGCCCGGCTCGAGGCCGAGGCCGCGGACGACGATCGCGCAGCCCTCGGTGGTGGAGCTCGTGAGCGCCACCTGCGCCGGATCGGCGTCGACGAGGCTCGCGAACGCCTGACGGGCCTCGTCCCGCAGCGCGATCGTCTGCTCGAAGTACGGCAAGCCGCTTCGGCCGTACTCGGCATCGTGCTCGACCGCCTCCACGAGCGCGTCCGCGACGGGGCGCCCGAGCGGCCCGAACGTGCCCGCATTGAGGTAGGCGATCCGCTGGAGCACGGGGAACAGCGCGCGGGCCTCCTCGAAGGTCACGACGCCTCCGTCTCGATGCGAGCCTCGACGACGGGGTGGTCGGAGAGCACGACGCCATCTTGCACGCGCTGCTCGCGGGGCCACGCGACAACGGACTCGACGCGCGCGCCACGGACCAGGACCTGATCGATCCCGTCCCGTGTCCCCGCGTACGCCTGGAGCGCCGGATCGAGGACGTTGAAGTCGCCCGCGAGCACGATGACGTCGCCGTGCGTCGCGACGCCCTCCGCGAAGGCCGCGGCGCGCATCGCCTCCCCGCGCGGCACGTCGGGGTTCGCATGGTCGTTCGAGGCGTGGAGGTTCGCGACCGTCACGCCGGAGCTGCCCGCGATCCGGACGGCGTGGACGAGGCGGCGCTCGCGCCCGTGCTCCGAGATGCGCTCGTGCCCGAGATCGGTCGCGGCGTGCCGCGGTGCGACGAGGATCGCATTCGCCTGCCCGGCGAGGCCGGAGCGGAAGAACCCCTGGTGGGCACGCGTAACCCACTTCGACACCGGCCCCGGCCAGAGCGGCGGCCGCGTGACGGCGTCGAAGCGGCGCATCCCGGACCAGTCGTCGATCCTCGGGAGCGCCCACACCGGCACCTCCTGGAGGCAGACGACGTCGGGACCGTCGCCCGTGACGAGCTCGATCATCCGGCGCAGGTACCCCGCCTGCCTCGGCGGATCGGCGTTGCCGTGGAAGACGTTCCAGGTGCGGACGACGAGCTGCATCGCTTCTCCGGCCGCCGAGGCTACGGGTACCGTCGACGCTCTGCGCCGATGCACGTCGTCCTCGCCGATCCCCCTGCGTTCACGCCTCCGTACGACCACGAGCTCGCCTCGGCGCTCGGCCACGCGGGGGCGACGGTCGAGCTCGTCACGTCGCCGTTCCGGTTCGGCACGCGGCCCGAAGCGGACGGGTACGAGCTCGTCGACGGGTTCTACGGGCGATCGAGCACCATCGACCGAAGCCGGCTGCGGCGCGCGGCCAAGACGCTCGAGCACCCTGTCGGGATGCGCCGGCTTCTCGCCCGGCCCGCGGACGTCCTCCACCTGCAGTGGCTCGCCGTGCCCGAGCTCGACGTGCTCCTGCTCCGGACGCCCCGGCCGCTCGTCTTCACCGCGCACGACCTCGTCCCCCGGCGCACGGCCGGCCGGCACCGGCTCTGGCGGCGGCTGTTCGACCGCTTCGACCGCGTTGTCGTCCACTCCGAGCGCGGGCGCGACACGCTGGCGGGATACGGCGTGAGCCCCGAGAAGCTTCGCGTCGTCGCCCACCCCGTCTTCCGCAGCGACCCGCCGCGGGCCGACGACGGCCGGACGGTGCTCGCGCCCGGGGTGATCCGGCCCTACAAGGGGCTTCCGGATGCCGTTCGCGCCACGCTGGCCGTCGACGGGGCCCGCCTGCTCGTCGCCGGCGATCCCCGGATCCCCCTCGAGGAGCTCCGGCAGACCGCAGGCGCGCGGGCCGAGTGGCGGCTCGGGTATCTCGGCCCGCAGGAGCTCCAGCACGCCCTGTCGGAGGCAACGGTCGCCGTCTTTCCCTACCGGGCCGAGCTCGACCAGTCCGGTGCTCTCCTGCAGGCGCTCGGCGCGGGCGTCCCGGCGGTGGTCTACGACGTCGGAGGCCTCGGCGAGGTCGTCGCTCGCTTCGGAGCCGGGCGCGTGGTGCCGCCGGGGGACGTCGAGGGGCTGAGCACTGCGCTCGGAGAGCTGCTCGACGACGCCGACGCGCTCGCGGCGGCACGCGACGGTGCTCGACGCGCCCGCGACGAGCTCACGTGGGACGCCGCCGCGGCCGCGCACCTCGCGCTCTACGAGGAGATCACGTGAGGCTCAGACGCCGCGGGCCGTTCGACGAGCTCGTCGGGCGTCAGCTGAGCCTGTTCGCCGAAGACGACGCCGAGCTGCTCCAGGAGGCCGAAGACGCCGAGGCCGCGTGGGACGCGGCGGGGCGGGAGACGGCGGAGGAGGCGTACGGCGACTACCAGCTCGTCGTGGACGCGATCGCGGACCGCCTGCTCGACCTCCGCGAGAGCTATGCCGCCACCCTCGACCCGGACACCGCCGATGCGTACCGGGCCGCCTTCGCCGTAGGCGCCGCGCGAAGGTTCCGGCGCTACGCCTCGCTCGTCGCCGACCTCGCCGACTAGGCAGGGCCGCCTTCGAGCTCGGAGCCGCGGGATGGCCTGAGCGAGCGCGCGAGCTTCAGGTGCGTCCGCGCCTCGTCGTGGCGCCCCTGGTTGCGGAGCGCCCGGCCGAGCGCGTAGTGCGCGTAGTCGTCGGCCGGAGAGAGCTCGAGGACCTTGCGGAACTCGGCCTCGGCCTCCTCCCACCGCTTGATCCGGAAGTACGCGATGCCGAGCGCCTCGCGGATCGACGCCTTCTCGGGTTCGAGCCGCTTCGCCTTCTCGAGCGCCACGGTGGCCTGCGCGGGCATCCCGCTCCGGAGGTGCGCCCGGCCCTGCTGGTAGAGGTCGTACGCCTCGCTCACCGTGCGCCCTCGGGCCTGAACGAGCGCAGCGAGAGCGTCGCCTGAACGCGACGGCGAGGCGTCTCTCGCGCAGCGGCGGCCGAGAGGATCCGGCGCAGCTCGCTGCGCGCCCGCTCCGCGGACCCGCGCGCGCGGGGCTCCGGCCCGTACCGCGCCTCGGCGATCGCGTCCGTCAGCGACCGCACCGGCAGGCGGAGGACGCGCTCCGCGGTCGTGCGGAGCTCCGTCGGCGTTGCGTGCGGCTGGAGCGTCACGCCTCGGTCGACGAGCGCGTCGACGAGCTCTGCGCGGACGCCCGCCGCGAGGCGGCGGGCGTCCCCGTCCCGCAACCTCCGGAGCCGCCGGGCACGCTTGGCGCCGACGATCCCGACAACGAGCACGAGCGGGGCAAGGAGTCCGGCGACGAGCCACCACGGCACCGTCGCCGCATCGGCCGGGCTGGTCACCACCTGGCCGACGGCGGCGCCCGGCGTCGGCTGCCGCGGCGAGAAGTCGAGGAATCGGCCGGTGCCGAGCGCGCGCACGGCGTCCGCCGAGTCGGACGCGAGCGTGTACACGGCCGACAGCGTCCCGCGGCCTGGGGTCGGGTCGAAGGCGAGCCACCCGTAGCCCGCGAACCATGCCTCCACCCAGGCGTGCGCCTGCTGGTCGGTCACCGTCCAGACGCCGGCCTTCCAGGTGCCCGCGGTGAAGCCGACGGCGACGCGAGCCGGTATGCCGAGCGTCCGCAGCATCAGCGCCATCGCACCCGCGTAGTGCTGGCAGTACCCGGCCCGGGTCACCTCCACGAAGTCGACGAGCGGCGGGCTCGACGCACTCGGGGGCGGGTGCTCCTCGTACCGGAAGCCGCCGCGCGTCCGGAACCATCGCTCGAGCACCAGCGTCGCCTCGTAGGGCGAGCGCGTGCGGGCAGTGAGCCGGCGTGCCTCCTCCCAGAGCGGTTGGTAGGGGCGCAGGGCGAGATTGCGATCCTGGCGAAGGATGCGGTCGACCTGCGCCACGCGGCCGGCGGCGCCGAACCAGGGGAAGAGCGCCGACTCGAGCTGCACGTAGCGCTCGGCCGCGGGCGGGTAGCGCGCGGGCGCAGCCGCGAGCTGGCGCGGCGTCGGGCGGGGCGCATGGCTCCAGACGGTGTACGTCTCGCCGCGTCGCAGCGGCCGCTCGGAGAGCATCACGCCGCCCTGCATGACCTCGACGCGTCCGAGCGAGGGCCCGTCCACGCGCGCCGGCTCGGTCGCGGCCGGGACGCGGGTGTCGTCGAGGCCGGCGACCGTGACCTCCTGCCGGAGCCAGGCCGCGGGCCGGAGGTCGCGTTGCGGCGCGAGCGGGCTCCGCGGCAGGCGTCCTCGTGCCTTTCCGAGCGACACCGGGAAGAGATGCTCGATCCAGCGGTCGTCGGTGAACGTCTCGAGGGTCGACATCCGCCAGTACTGCGCGCTCGCCGGTGCGCGGATCCGGAGCATCACGGTCGGCCGGATGGGAAAGTCGATGCCCGCGTAGCTTGCGTCCCAAAGGAAGCGGACGTCGCCGGAGCCGCCGCCGGCGAACGGGTCCCAGCCGCGCCAGTCGACCTGCCCAGCGCCGGGAGCGATGCCGGCGAGGGCGACCCCGGCAGAGATCGCGACCAGCGCCCCGGCCAGCGCGACACCGGCCAGGCCGCGCCGGACACCCGCGGCCCCGAGCACGAGCGACGCCCAGAGCGCCGAGCCGAGTGCGAGGGCTCCGAGGAGAAGCGCGTGTCCGTCCTCGAGCAGCACCGCGGGGAAGCCGACCCCTGCCGCCACCGCGGCGACGACGATCCAGGGGCGCCGGCACGCTGCTCCCAGCGCCGCGACGAGCGCGAAGGCGAACGCCGTGACGACGACGAGGCCGTGGAGCGAGGAGACGTCCGACGGGTCGAACGGGGCTTGAACGGCCGGCGCGTCGCGCAGGCCGTCCCAGGCGTCTCGCAGACCGTGGTGCGGCCACGTCTCGAACGCCACGGCGAGGGCAGTCGCGCCGACGGCAAGCGTCGCGACCGCCCGCCAGCGCCAGTCGGCGAGGAGCGCGGGCACGAGCGCGAGCGCGGCCGCCACGGCGAAGGCGCCTGGCGCGGCGGGCGCCTCGAGGAGCGTCCACGCGTACATGACGGCCCCCACGGCCGGTGCTGCCGCAAGCACGGCGCGGAGGGAGAGACGGTCAGCCAACGGCCCTCGCTCGAAGAGTGCCCAGCGCCTCGGGGAGCGGCGTACCGTGCCGAAGGACGGCGAGCGCCACCCCGGTCGCGGCGAGGCGAAGCAGCGCCGGGGACGTTCGCGCGGGCGGGCGCCCGGCGTACGTCGGCGCGTCGACGGCGACGAGGGCGCTCGAGCGGCCCATGGCGGCCCGCGCGACGAGCGCGTCCGCCACGACGTCCGGCCGGCCGGTGACGACGACGAGTTCCGGCACGCGGCCGACCGCGCTCTGCGGGGCGATCAGCTCGCGCAGCGCCGTCCCGGGCGCCGGCTCGGCGGCGGCCAGCGCGTCGAGCGCGAGCTCCCAGTCCGGACCGATGCCGCGGACTCGCTGGAGCACCGGCTCGGGTCGCCGCGACGACCAGCAGCACCTGCCTCGAGCGCAGAGCATGGGCGCGGACGAGTCCCGCCGCCGAACGGACGGCGTCGTCGAGGCTCGAGGCGCCGCGCGGCCCCGCGACCGTCGCGGCGTCGACGTCGAGGACGACCGCGATGCTCTCGCGCGGTGCATCCTCGAGTTCCCGCACCATCAGCTCGCCGCGCCTGGCGGACGTCGGCCAGTGGACGGCACGGAGGGGCTCTCCCTCGACGTATTCCCGGACGCCGTGGGGCTCGAGCCCGCTCGCACGACGAACGAGCGCCCGCCGGCCGCCGTCGCCCCACGTGCCCGTGTCGGTGAAGAGCGAGTGGAGCTCCGGGACCCGCGGACGGACGGTCACGAACGAGGCCGTCTCCCCCTCGATGACCGCGCGGCCGAGACCGAGCGGGTCGCCCGCGACCAGACGTCCCTTGTCGAGTCGGTAGCGCCCGCGCGGCACTGCGTCGAACGCGACGTGCGCGCGGCCGTCCCTGGAGACGGGCGCCGCCCGCGGGCCGAGCGCGCCAAGGCTCTCCTCCCAGACGAGAGAGCCGCAGAGCCGGAGGCGGCCGTGCACCTCGGCCTCGATCGCGAGCGGCTCTCCCTCGACCGGCTCGCCGTCGAGCGGCCTGCGCTCGACCGACATTCCCTGCACGACGAGGCGCCGCCAGGCCCCGACCGCGACCGCTGCGAGCGCGAGGCCGACCCCCATCAACGCGAGCGCCGTGGACCCGACGAGCCAGGCGCCGGCGAGGACACAGGCGGCAAGCGCACCCGTGCCGCGAAGCCGGCTCATACCGGCGCCGGCGTCGCTTCGAGCGCCTCCGTGACGACCTCCTCGACGGTGACGCCGGTCGCCCGCGCCTCGGGCGCGAGGATGAGCCGGTGGGCGAGCACAGGAGTCGCGAGCGACATGACGTCCTCCGGGACGACGAAGTCGCGGCGCTCGACGAGCGCCCGCGCTTTCGCGAGGCGCAGCAGCGCGATCCCCGAGCGCGGGCTGCCCCCGAGCGCAAGCCTGTCGCTCGCGCGCGTGTGGCGGAGGAGCGCGACGACGAACCGGTTGATCGACTCTTCGACGTGGACGGCGCGTGCGGCCGTGATCGCGGCAACCAGCTCGTCGTGCTGCGCGACGGGCTCCAGCTGGTCGAGTGGTGGCTCCGTCGTCTGCTCCGCCAGCATGCGGGCCTCCTCCCCGAGGGGCGGGTAGCCGATCGTCATCCGCACCGCGAACCGGTCGAGCTGCGCCTCGGGGAGCGGATACGTCCCCTCGTACTCGACCGGGTTCTGGGTCGCGACGACGAGGAACGGGCGCACGAGCATGTGTGTCGCGCCGTCGACCGTGACCTGTCCCTCCTGCATCGCCTCGAGCAGGGCCGACTGTGTCTTCGGCGACGCGCGGTTGATCTCGTCGACCAGCACGATGTTCGCGAACACGGGTCCGGGCCGGAAGCGGAACGCCCCGCTCTGACGGTCGAACACGTTCACGCCCGTGACGTCCGCCGGGAGGAGATCCGGCGTGAACTGCACGCGGTGGAACGTGAGGTCGAGCGAGCGCGCGAGCGCCTTCGCGAGCACGGTCTTGCCGACACCAGGGACGTCCTCGACGAGTACGTGCCCCTCGGCCAGCAGGCACAGGAGCGGGAGCCGGAGCGTCTCCGGCGACGCGTGCACCGCCGAGCCGAGGTTCTCCACGACCCGTGCCGCCATGTCGGCGGCGGCATCGCCCTCGGCGACGACCGGCTGGAGCTCGGCGCTCTCGCTCATCGGCGGCCCGCCAGCAGACGCTCGACCTCGTCGAGGATCTCGTGCGCGATCGCCGTCTTCGACGCCTTCGGGACGACGCGCTCGCCGTCCCGCGCCACGAGCACGACCTCGTTCTCGTCGCTGTCGAAGCCGATGTCGTCGCGCCCCACGTCGTTGTAGACGACGAGATCGACGTTCTTGTCCGTCAGCATCGACCGCTTCCGCGCCAGCCCGTCCTCCCCGCTCTCGGCGCCGAACGCCACGAGCACCTGATGGTCACGGCGGGCGGCACCGAGCGCGCGTGCGACGTCGGCCGTCGGCACGAGCTCGACGGTCCACGGCTCGGCGCTCTTCGGTCGCTTCGAGGCGACGGTCTCGGCCGGCCGGTAGTCGGACACCGCGGCCGCCATCAGGATCACATCGGCGTCCTCGCGAGCGAGCGCCTCGCGCCGCAGGTCGGCGGCGGTCGGCACCGGCACCACCTCGACGCCGGCCGGCTCCGGAACGACAAGGTTCGCCGCAAGCAGGGTCACGCGCGCTCCGCGCTCCCGCGCAACGTGGGCGAGGGCCACCCCCATGCGGCCCGACGAGCGGTTCCCGACGAAGCGGACGCTGTCGAGCGGCTCGCGCGTCCCTCCCGCGGTGACGAGCACCGTGCGTCCCGCGAGCGTCCCCTTCGCGGCGGGCCCTTCGATCAGGCCCTCGACCCGTCTGGCGACCTCGACGGGGGCCGCCATGCGCCCCGTGCCGACGAGCCCCTCGGCCAGCTCGCCGTCGTCGGGCCCGACGATCTCCGCGCCGCGCTCGACGAGGACAGCGAGGTTCGCCTGCGTGGCGGGATGCTCCCACATCGCCGTGTTCATCGCTGGCGCGAGCAGGAGCGGCCCGCGGTGCGCGAGAGCGGTCTCGGTGAGGAGGTCGTCGGCCAGGCCGTGCGCGAGCCGCGCCATGGTGTTCGCCGTCAGCGGCGCGACGACGAGCAGGTCGGCATCGGCGAGGTGCGGATACGGGTCGGCCGGCTCGGTCTTCCGCGCGAGGGCCCAGAAGGTCTCGGCAGCGACGAAGCGCTCGGCGCCGCGCGTCGTGATCGGCGTGACGTCGTGGCCCGCCCGGACGAGCAGACGCACGAGCTCACAGGCCTTGTAGGCCGCGATGCCCCCGGTTATCCCGACCAGGATCCGCGCCACGGCCCCATTCTGCCGGTGACGACGCCGGATGCTGTCCGCGAAGCGGATCTACGGCGCGGGAGCGCCGTACGCGAACGTCAGCTTGCCCCGGGAGATCTCCTCCATCGCCATCGTCAGGTAGTTCTTCGAGCGCGACTCGACGAGCGGCGGGGGCGCGTCCTCCAGCCCGAGACCCTCTCCGAGCTGATGGTGGTAGTTGTTGATCTGACGAGCTCGCTTCGCAGCCATGATGACGAGTGCGTACCGCGACGGCGGATCGATGTCGGTGGCGGTGTGCGAGAGGAGCTGGTCGATGCGGGGTTCGATCATCGGGACGCCATGGTACCTGCGAGGACGAGCTCGCGTTCGACGATCGCGGCCAGCACCTCGCCGGCCCGCGTGACGTCGTCGTTGCGCACCATGTAGCGGAACCGGTGCGCCTGCTCGAGCTGGTAGCGGGCCAGGGTGATGCGATCCTCGATCTCGCCGGTCGATTCCGTCGCACGCTCCCGGAGCCGCCGCTCGAGCTCGTCGACGTCGGCGGCGATGAAGATGGTGCAGGCGCCCGGCACCTCACGCTGCACGTGCAGCGCCCCGTCGAGCTCGAGCTCGAGGACGCAGACGCGGCCGTGCCCGCCGATCCGGTCGATCTCCGACCGGAGCGTTCCGTAGCGCTTGTGCGAGACGTACTCGACCCACTCGAGGAACTCGCCGTCCTCCACCCGCTCGCTGAACTGCGCGTCGTCGAGGAACCAGTACTCGCGCCCGTCCTCCTCCCCGGCGCGCATCGGCCGCGTGGTCGCGGAGATCGCGACCTCGAGCTGCGGGAGCCGCTCGAGCAGCGCGCGGATCAGCGTGCCCTTGCCGGCGCCGGACGGCCCCGTGACGACGAAGACGGGCTTCACGCTCCCGACCGGCGGGATGTCGGGTCACCGCCGGCGGAGCCGGGGCTCACCGATGGTTGAAGAGATTGACGAGCTCGGCCCGCTGACGCTCGGAGAGGCCGCCCACCGTCTTCGACTGGCTGATCCGGCACTGGTTCAGCAGACGCGCCGCCTTGACGCGGCCGAACTTCGGGACCGCCATCAGCATGTCGAAGACCTTCGCAGTCGAGACGTACTCCGGCGGGTCGAGGAGGATCGACTCGATCTGAACGCGCCCGTCCTTCAGGTCCTTCTTCAGCTGTGCACGCCGGACGCGGATGTCGTTCGCACGTTGGAGGGCTTCCATCCGCTGGTCGAGCGACCGTGCGGGTGCCTGGGCGTGCGTCTTCGACGTGACCATTGAGGCGCCGAGTCTAGCAAGCTGAGACGGCGAATCAAGCAGTACTGTTTTCGGCGATTTGCAGGTTTTTTGCTATATGGACAACAGGCGCGCGCGGTTGGCGAGAAGACCCTCGGAGCCGAGGGCGGCGACCTCGGGCACGATCTCGGCTCGGATGCGCGCGGGTGCGAGCGGGTCGGCGAAGAGCACCGTCCCGAGCGCGACCGCGCTCGCCCCGACCGCCGCGAGCTCGACCGCGTCGCGGCCCGAGAAGACCCCGCCCATGCCCACGATCGGGACGTCGACCGCCTCTGCGCACGCGTGGACGCAGGCGAGCGCGACCGGCCGGAGGCCGGGGCCCGAGTAGCCGCCCGCGCCCCGCGCGAGCCGGGGCCGCAGTGTGGCCGGATCGAGCGCGAGCCCGCGGAGCGTGTTCACGAGCGACAGCCCGTCGGCACCCGCCGCGACGACCGCGCGCGCCGACTCCGCGATGTCCCATTGCGCCGGCGAGAGCTTCGCGTAGAGCGTCTTGGACGTCGCGCCGCGCGCCGCGGCGACGAGCTCGGCCGCCGTCTCGGGCGCCTCCTCGACGTTCGGGCACGACAGGTTCAGCTCGATCGCGGCGATCCGGTCGTGCCCGTCGAGGCGCGCGCAGCAGAGCGCGTAGTCGTCCGCCGAGAAGCCGCCGACCGAGACCCAGACCGGCACCCCGAGCTCCGCGAGCCGCGGCAGGCTCTCCCGGGCGAACGCGTCGATGCCGGGCCCCTGCAGGCCGATCGAGTTCAGCATTCCGTTCTCGGTCTCCGCGATCCGGACCGGTGGGTTGCCGGCGCGCGGGAGCGGCGTGATCGTCTTCGTCACGACGACGTCGAGTGAGCGCGCGACGTCGGGCGCCGTCAGTGGGTCGAGGCACCCGGAGGCGTTCAGAAGCGGGATCGTCATGCGGCTCCTGCGAGGAGAACCGGGCCCTCGATGCAGAGGCGGAGGTACGAGCCGTTCCGCGGCACGACGCAGCCGTAGCAGGCGCCGTAGCCGCACGCCATCGGCGCCTCGCAGGCGAGCTGGGCGCCCGGCACGCGTAGCGCGAGCGCGTCGAGCATCGGCTCCGGGCCGCAGGCGAGGACGTCGCCGGGGTCGTCGGGAAGCGCGTCGGTGACGAGCGTCGGGTCGAGGACGACCTCGGCGTTCGGCACGAGCGCGGCCGCCTCCGCGTGATGCGCCGTCCGGAAGCCGAGCAACGCCGGCGGCCGGCCGAGCCGCTCCGACAGGTAGGGGAACGGGGCGACGCCGATCCCGCCGCCGACCAGGAGCGGACGGGCGACGGAGAGATCGAAGCCGTTGCCGAGGGGGCCCGTCACCCGGATCGCGTCACCCGGCCCGAGCCCCGCAATCGCGCGCGTCCCGGGGCCGATCGGGTCGACGAGGAACCCGAGCTCGGCCTTCGGCGCGAGGCACAGGCTGAACGGACGCGGCAGCACCCGACCGGGTGCCTCCAGCATGAAGAACTGCCCCGGGGTTCCTGCCTCGAGCCCTGCACGCTTCAGACGAACCAGCCGGTAGGGGCCGACCGGCTCGCTCGAGACGACGGTGAGTCGTTCGGTGCGCACGCTCTAGGCGTTGCCGCCCGAGGCGGACACCACCAGGCGCTCCTGCAGGGACAGCGTCGCCTCCGCGCGCGCGTTCGCGATGGCGTGGACGGCCGCGGCGGCGCCGGAGATCGTCGTGATGCAGGGAACGCGGGCGACGAGCGCGGCCTCGCGGATCAGGTAGCCGTCGGCACGGGCGCCGGATCCCTGCGGCGTGTTGACGACCAGGTTGCAGCGGTGCTCGCGGATCAGGTCGACGACGGTCGCCTCCCCCGGCTCCGCGTCGGCGACCTTCCCGACCTCTTCCACGTCGAGGCCGGCGGCGCGCAGCGTCCGCGCCGTCCCGGTCGTCGCGACGAGCTCGAAGCCGAGCCCCGCGAGCGCGGCCGCGATCGGCGCGATGCTCGCCTTGTCGCCGTCTCGCACCGAGAGGAAGGCGACGCCCGAGGTGGGCAGTGGCCGGCCTGCGGCGCGCTCCGCCTTCGCGAACGCGGTGGGAAGGTCGGACGCGGTCGCCATCACCTCCCCGGTCGAGCGCATCTCGGGACCGAGCACCGGGTCGGCGCCGGGGAACCGCGCGAAGGGCAGCACGGCCGCCTTGACGCTGACCTCGGTCGGACGTGGCGGCGTCAGCCCCAGGTCGGCGAGCCGGTCGCCGTGCGCCAGGCGGCACGCCGCCTCGACGAGGTTGACGCCGGTCGCCTTGCTCGCGAACGGGACCGTGCGCGAGGCGCGCGGATTGGCCTCCAGGACGTACACCGTCTGGTCGGCGATCGCCAGCTGGACGTTGAGCAGGCCGACGACTCCGAGCGCGGGTCCGAGCCGCCTCACGACGTGCTCGACCTCGAGCGCATTCGCGAGTGTGAGCGACTGCGCGGGGAGCACGCAGGACGAGTCGCCGGAATGGACCCCGGCTTCCTCGACGTGCTGCATCACTGCGCCGATGAAGACGTCGGTCCCGTCGCAGAGCGCGTCGACGTCGATCTCGATCGCGTTCTCGACGAAGCTGTCGACGAGCACCGGCCCGCTCACCGCCGCCATCGCGGCGCGAAGGTCGTCCTCGCCGTCGCAGATCCGCATCGCGCGGCCACCGAGGACGTACGACGGGCGGACGAGCACGGGGTAGCCGATCTCCCGGGCCGCCGCGAGGGCTTCCTCGACGCTCTCGACGGTCGCCCACGGTGGGCAGCGGACCCCGAGCTCGCGGGCGAGCGCACCGAACTGCTCCCGGTCCTCCGCGAGATCGATGGCCGCGTGCGGCGTTCCGAGGATCCGGTATCCGCCCGCTTCGATGTGGCGTGCGAGCCGGAGCGGGGTCTGCCCGCCGAACTGCGTCACGACGCCGACCGGCTTCTCGCGGTCGAGGACGGCGAGCACCTCCTCGGGCGACAGCGGCTCGAAGTAGAGGCGGTCGGACGTGTCGTAGTCGGTGGAGACCGTCTCCGGGTTGCAGTTGACCATCACCGCCTCGTAGCCGAGCCGGCGGAAGGTCTGGACGGCGTGGACGCAGCAGTAGTCGAACTCGATCCCCTGGCCGATCCGGTTCGGTCCGGAGCCGAGGATCACGACGCGCGGCTTCGTCGACGCAGGAGGCCCCTCGTCCTCCTCTCCCCAGGTCGAGTAGAGGTAGTTCGAGCCGGCCTCGACCTCGCCCCCGCAGGAGTCGACCCGCCGGTAGGCGGGCTTGATGCCGCGCGCGTAGCGGGTGCGGCGCACGTCGTCGCCGGACGTGCCCCAGGCCGCGCCGATCGAGTCGTCGCCCCACCCCGCGCGCTTCGCGCGGCGGATGTCTCCGGTCCGCAGCTCCCGCTTCGCCGCCTCGAGTTGCTCGACGAACCACGGATGGAGCCCCTCCGGCAGGTCGTCGATCGTCGCCCACGGCGTCGGCGAGCCGGGATCGAGCTCGCGCGAGCCGAAGGCCTTGAGGAATGCCTCGGTGAACGTCCGACCGATGCCCATCGCCTCGCCGACGGACTTCATCTGCGTCCCGAGCGTCGGGTCGGCGCCCGGGAACTTCTCGAATGCGAACCGCGGGAACTTGACGACGACATAGTCGAGCGTCGGCTCGAAGCTCGCAGGCGTCGTCTTCGTCAGGTCGTTCGGGATCTCGTCGAGCGTGTAACCGACGGCGAGCTTCGCCGCGACCTTCGCGATGGGGTACCCGGTCGCCTTCGAGGCGAGCGCCGACGAGCGGGAGACGCGCGGGTTCATCTCGATCACGCGGAGCTGGCCCGTATCGCGGTGGCGCGCGAACTGGATGTTCGAACCGCCCGTCTCGACGCCCACCGCACGGATCACCGCGGCGGCCGCGTCGCGAAGCTCCTGGTAGGCCTCGTCGGAGAGCGTCATCTGCGGCGCCACCGTGACCGAGTCGCCGGTGTGGACGCCCATCGGGTCGAGGTTCTCGATCGAGCAGACGATCACGACGTTGTCGGCGCGGTCGCGGATCACCTCGAGCTCGAACTCGTCCCAGCCGCGGATCGACTGCTCGACGAGCACCTGGCCGATGGGGCTCTCGGCGAGGCCTCGCTCGACCTGCCGGTGGAGCGCCTCCGTGTCGTCCGCGAAGCCGCCCCCGTGCCCGCCGAGCGTGAACGCCGGGCGGACGACAGCGGGGACCGGCGCGCCGTCGAGATCGGTGACTGACTCGACGATGCGGGACTCGGGCACCTCGAGGCCGCAGCTCTGCACCGCGTCGCGGAAGAGCTGGCGGTCCTCCGCGCGCCGGATGACGTCCACGCGCGCGCCCAGGAGCTCCACACCGAGCTCCTCGAGCACCCCGGCCGCATCGAGCTCGATCGCGAGGTTCAGCGCCGTCTGCCCGCCGAGCGTCGGGAGGAGCGCGTCCGGGCGCTCGCGCCGAAGCACGTCTGCGACGCCCTCGAGGTCGAGCGGCTCGATGTATGTCCGGTCGGCGAACCCGGGGTCGGTCATGATCGTCGCCGGGTTCGAGTTGACGACGATCGTCCGGTAGCCGTCCTCGCGCAGCACCTTGAGCGCCTGGCAGCCGGCGTAGTCGAACTCGCAGGCCTGCCCGATCACGATCGGGCCGGAGCCGATCACGCAGATCGAGTGGATGTCGCGGCGGGCCGGCATCAGCGTGCGAGCCCCTCGACCCAGCGCTCGAGGATCGGCCAGGCATCGTGCGGCCCCGGTCCCGCCTCGGGATGGAACTGGACGGAGGCGGCGCGCAGCTCGGCGAAGTCGAAGCCCTCGACCGTGCCGTCGTAGAGCGACACGTGCGTCTCCTCCGTGCCCTCGGTCGGGACCACCGCGAAGCCGTGGTTCTGGCTCGTGACGAGGACGCGGCCGCTGCGCTTGTCGAGCACGGGATGGTTCGCGCCGCGGTGGCCGAACGGAAGCTTGGTCGTCTCGTGCCCCGTCGCGAGCCCCATCAGCTGGTGCCCGAGGCAGATGCCGAGCATCGGAACACGGCCGAGCGTCTCGCGGACGACCTGCGTCTCCTCGGCGAGCGGGGCGGGATCGCCCGGGCCGTTCGAGAGCAGGACGCCGTCGTGGGAGGCGAGATCGTCCGGGTCGCAGACGTGCGGGTAGACGGTGACCGACGCGCCCGCCGCCTGGAGGCGCTTGAGGATCGAGCGCTTGAGGCCGTAGTCGATCACCGCGACGCTCACGTCGCCGTCCTCGTTGGCCCGGTACGGCGCCGGAGTCGACACCTGTGCGACGAGCGCCTGGCCTTCCATGAGCGGCTGGCCACGCACCTGCTCGAGCGCGTCGGAAGGCGGCAGCACCTTCTCGTCCGACACGGCGACCCCCCGCATCGCGCCGGCGTCGCGGAGCCGTAGGGTCAAGGCTCGCGTGTCGATCTCGTCGAGCGCCACGATGCCGCGCTCGGCGAGCCAGAACGCCCAGCCCTCGCCGCCGAGGCGGCGCATGAGGACCGCGCGCGCGTGCGGCGTCTCGGACTCGAGCCTCGCGTCCGCCACGCCGTAGTTGCCGATCATCGGCGCGGTGAAGCACACGAGCTGCCCCGCGTAGCTCGGGTCGGTGACGGTCTCCTGGTAGCCGGTCATCCCGGTCGTGAAGACCGCCTCGCCGAAGGCGGAGCCCTCGGCGGCGACCGAGCGCCCCGGGAAGAGCGTGCCGTCTTCGAGCAGGAGGTATCCGTGGCCGCGCGAGCTCACGACGCGAACACCACCCGGCCGCCGGCGACCGTCTTCACGACCGCTCCGACGAGGGTCCGGCCGAGGAGCCACGAGTTCGCCGAGCGGGAGCGGAAGGCCTCCTCCCGAACGGTCCACGCCGCCTCGAGGTCGAGCAGCACGAGGTTGGCGGGCTCCCCGACGGCGATGCGCGGCACGGGCAGGCCGAGCGCGCGCGCCGGCCCCGCCGAGAGCCGTTCCAGCAGCGTCACCAGTGGAATCTCGCCCGTCCTGACGACGAACGTGTTGAGCGCTCCGAACGCTGTCTCGAGGCCGGTCACGCCGAAGGGGGCCTCCTCGAAGGGCACGTCCTTCTCGTGGCGGGCGTGCGGCGCGTGGTCGGTGGCGACGCAGTCGATGGTGCCGTCGAGGAGTCCCTCGACGAGCGCGCGCCGGTCGTCCTCGGTGCGGAGCGGCGGGTTCATCTTCACGTTGGCGTCGAGGGTACGCACGAGCTCGTCCGTGGCGCAGAGGTGATGCGGGCTCGCCTCGGCACTGACCCGGACACCAGCCGCGCGGGCGCGGCGAACGGCGTCCACGGAGGCACGCGCAGAGAGGTGCTGCAGGTGCACCGGACGGGCCTCGTAGGCTGCGAGCGAGAGGTCACGCTCGACCATCAGGCTTTCCGCCACGGACGGCCAGCCGGCAAGCCCGAGCGCGGCCGAGACCGCTCCCTCGTGCATCTGACCGCCCGCAGAGAGCGTCGGCTCCTCGCAGTGGAGGGCGAGCGGCCGGTCGGCGACCGCGCTGTAGGCGAGCGCGCGCCGCAGCAGTCCCGCGGACGCGACGGGCCTCCCGTCGTCCGTGAACGCGATCGCGCCCGCCGAGGCGAGCTCCGCCATCTCGGTCAGCTCCTCCCCGCGCTGGCCCTTCGAGATCGCGGCGGTGAACCCCGTCGGCACGACGGCCTCTTCGCGCGCCTCCTCGACGAGCGCCTCGAGCACGCTGGCGTTGTCGACGACCGGCTCGGTGTTCGGCATCGCGACGATCGCGCAGTAGCCTCCCGCGGCGGCCGCCTCGGTCCCGGAGGCGATCGTCTCCTCGTCCTCGCGGCCGGGCGTGCGGAGGTGGACGTGTGGGTCGACGAACGCGGGCGCGAGGACGAGTCCCTCGGGAACCGTTGCGACGGCCTCGATCTCCGTGATCACGCCGTCCACGACGGTCACCGACGCGGGCTGGTCGAGCCCGCCCGAGGGGTCGACCACGCGCGCCCGCACGGTGAGCGTGTCGGCCCGGCCGTCCCGGGACACCAGCACTACGCGACCTCCATGACGGGCGCCGAGGCCACGTGGAGCCCGGGCGCCGTGAGCAGGTCGTAGAGCACCGCCATGCGGACGACGAGACCGGAGCGCACCTGGGTGGTCACGAGCGACGCGCCGGAGTCGGCCACGCGAGGGTCGATCTCGACGCCGCGGTTCATCGGCCCGGGGTGCATGACGACCTGCCCGGGGCGAACGCGGTCCGGCGTGACCCCGTAGAGCGCGGTGTACTCCCGCAGCGAGGGGACGTACGACGCCTCCATGCGCTCGGCCTGCATGCGGAGGACGTACACGACATCGGCGTCCGCGAGCGAGTCGATCGAGTGGCTGACCTTCGCCCCGAGCGCCTCGACGTCCCGCGGAAGGAGCGTCGGCGGGGCGATCAGGACCGGCTCGGCGCCGACGAGGAGCAGCGCCTCGACGAGCGACCTCGCGACGCGCGAGTGGAGGACGTCTCCGACGATCGCGACCGTGACGCCGTCGAGACGGCCGAGGGCGTTCCGGATCGTGTGGAGGTCGAGCAACGCCTGGGTGGGGTGCTGGTGCTTCCCGTCGCCGGCGTTGACGACGTGCGCCTCGGTCGCGGCCGCGACGAGCTGCGGAGCGCCGATGTGCGGGTGTCGGATCACGATCACGTCCGGGTCGTACGCCGCGAGCGTGAGGGCGGTGTCGCGCAGCGACTCGCCCTTGTCGACCGACGACCCGCTCGCGCGGAGCACCATCGTGTCCGCCGAGAGCCGCTTGGCTGCGAGCTCGAAGCTCGAGAGCGTGCGTGTCGACGACTCGTAGAAGAGATTCACGACCAGCCTGCCGCGGAGCGTCGGCAGCTTCTTCATCTCACGGTCGAGCGACCTCTCGAGCGCGCGTGCCGTGTCGAGGATCCGCTCGGCGTCGTCACGTGTCAGATCGGAGACGCCGAGGAGGTGGCGCGGGTGCGCGTCAGCCATGGTGCTCGCCCTCCCCCTGCTCGAGCACGACGCGGTCGCGGCCGTCGATCTCGTCCAGTTCCACGCGCACCCGCTCGTCGAGCGCCGTCGGCAGGTTCTTGCCGACGTAGTCGGGGCGGATCGGAAGCTCTCGGTGGCCCCGGTCGACGAGCACCGCGAGCTGGACGCGGTCGGGCCGGCCGAAGTCGAGGAGCGCGTCGATCGCGGCCCGAATCGTCCTCCCCGTGAAGAGGACGTCGTCGACGAGGACACAGGTTCGGCCCTCGAGCGCGAAGTCCAGCTCGGTGCCGCGGACGACGGGCTGCGCATGGAGCGGCGCCTCACGGCCCCGGACGAGAACGTCGTCGCGGTGGAACGAGATGTCGACCGCACCGAGCGCGGGCTCGACCCCACTCCGCTCGGCGACGAGCGCCTGGAGCCGCCGCGCCAGCGGGACGCCTCGCGTGTGGATGCCGACGAGAGCGAGGTGAGGCACGTCGTCGTTGCGCTCGATCAGCTCGTGCGCGAGTCGCGCGAGCGTCCGCCCGAAGGCGTCCTCGTCGAGGATCTCGCGCGCCCGGCCGCGCGAGGGGGAATCGGTCTGCATCGCATCGCTCCTTCCCGGCCTCACTGGACCGGCTTAAAGGGAACCCGCGTGCGAGTGTAACGGCCATGCTGGACGGGCCTTCATACGTTGCACACGGACGGCAGTGAGGATGCCCGCGTGACCGGCTCGGAGACGGCCACGTCCGCTTCGCCGCGCCCGCGGCGCACGTCGCGCACGGCGCTCGCCGTGGTCGGGCTGATCGTCGTGTCCACCGCAGCGCGCTTCGCAGCGGCGCAGGCGTTCTCGACTCCGTGGATCGCGCCCGACGAGATGGTCTACGGGATGCTCGGCGAGGGGCTCTGGTCGCACGGCACCCTGACACTGCGGAGCTTCCCGTCCCCGTACTACAGCCTGCTGACGCCGGCGCTGATAGGCGCCCCGCTCGCTTGGCTCGATCTGACCGACGGCATCCAGTGGGCGCGGCTCCTGCAGGCGCTCGCGATGTCGCTCGTCGCGGTGCCGACCTACCTCTGGGCGCGCCGGTTCGCGTCGGCGTGGTGGGCCGTCGCCGCCGCAGCGCTCGTGCTCGTCTCCCCCGTGCTCCACTACGCCGGGTTCCTCATGACGGAGCCGCTCACGCTGACCGTGGTCACGGTGGCGCTCCTCATGCTGGCGCGGGCGCTCGAGAAGCCGTCGATGTGGCGGTACGGCGTCTTCGTGGGGTGGGCCACAGCCGCCGCGGCCGTCCGTCTGCAGGCGCTCGTGCTCTTGCCGGCGTTCCTCCTCGCTGCGGTCGTCGACTCGGTCGCGGCACGCGACCGCACGCGCCTGCGGCCGCTCCTCTGGTTCGCTGCGCTCGCCGCTGCGGCCGCCGGGCTCGTCGTCGCCGTCATAGTCGCCGCCGGCGGGGAACTCTCGACCCGGCGGCTCCTCGGCGCGTACACGCCGATCGGCGAGGCGACGGGCGTCGGTGCCGAGCGGCTGCACGAGGTCGTGTGGCACGCGTTCGACGTCGCCGTTCTCGGCCTCGGCGCCACGCTGCTCGCATCGGGTGCCCTCGCGTGGACGGTGCTGTCCCGCCGCGACACGGATCCCGCCCTGCGCGCCTTCGTCTCGACCGCGCTCGGCTACACGGCGCTCCTCGTCGTCCAGGTCGGGCTCTTCGCCGCCGTCTTCGTGGGCACGATCGCCGAGCGCTACCTGCTCACCCTCTTGCCGCTGCTCGCGGTCGGGCTCTGCGCGTGGATCTCGCGCGGCGCACCGCGCGCGCTCCCGGTCGTGCTCCCGCTCTGGGGCCTCGTCGTCGTCGGCGCGGCCACGGTGCCGATCGCGCAGCTCGCGACGCCCGAGACGCTCCCGAATGCACCGACGGCCGCCGGCCTCATGCGACTCGGCTCCGAGGGCTGGGCCCGCGCCGCACTCGTCGCCGCCGCCCTCGCCGCGGGCGCCCTCGTGCTCGGGCTCCCGCGGCGCCTCGCATGGGTGACCGCCGCGGTCGTCGGTGTCGGCCTCGCGCTCCTGTCGGTCGACGCAGGCGATCGGATCGCCGACGCGTCGGCGCACGAGGAGCGAGTGGCGATCGGGTCCGAGCAGCCGACCTGGCTCGACGGGGCAGGGCTCGACGACGCGACCCTGCTCGTGACCGGTGATCGGCTCTGGACGGCGACGGCACGCACGATCTTCTGGAACCGCGGCATCGTGGAGGCCGTCCGGCTCGCGCCCGCGACCACCCCGTTCCCGCCGGTGACGGCGTCCGTCGGGATCGGCCCCGACGGCGCGCTCTCGGACGCATTCGGGACGCAGCTCGAGCGGCCACTCGTCGTCACGCCGTCGACGATCACGCTCGTCGGCACCGAGGTCGCGGCGCGCGCGGCCGGCGACAGCGAGGCATACGGGCTCGTGGCATGGCGTCCCGAGCAGCCCGTACGCGTCGCGCTTCGCACCGAGGGGTTCCTCCCGAACGGCGACTTCTCGGGCACCGCCCGGATCACGGTCTACGCGTGCCGGCAGGGAACGCTCGACGTGACCGTGCTCGGCAAGTCAGGGGATCCGATCGAGGCGCGCGTCGACGGCTTCGCGGTACGGCAGCTCGACACGCCGAACGGCGCGGCCATGACGTATCACATCCCCGCGCCGCCCTACGCGAACGGGACGCGCCCCTGCGTCTTCGAGCTCGAGAACTCCGGCTACGCGGGAACGACTACGATCGCCTTCTCCCCCGCGTAGCGCCTCGAGGGCGTCAGCCGGGAAGCTGGTCGTCCGGCTCGGTGAGAGCCTCGATCGCGTCCCGCGCCGCGTCCAGCTCGTCGGCGGACACGAGGAGCCGGACCGGACCGTCGCCGTGCGCCTGCGGATGCTCCTCGACCGCACCCTCGAGCGTCGCGGCGATACCCGCGCTCGTCAGGAGCGCCTGGAGCTCCTCCGCCTCGTCGACGCTGCCGGCGACCGCCACCTGGACGAGCTCGCTCACGCGCCTGAGCCTACATCCTCGGTCACGCGCCCGCGCCTCCCGCCGCGGCCGACGAGCTGAGGCTCGCCTCGCTCGGGAAGCGGCACGAGGAGGAGGTCGAAATCGCGCGGAACGACGGTGCGAGGAAAGAGCTGCCGCGACTCGGCGGCCACGTCGGACGGCGGGTACCGCGCGGACAGGTGCGTCAGCGCAAGGAGGCCGACATCGGCCTCGCGGGCGACGAGCGCCGCCTCCGCCGCCGTGGAGTGTCCCGTCTCCTTCGCGCGCGCCCGCTCGTCGGCGAGAAAGGTCGCCTCGTGGACGAGCACGTCCGCACCGGCTGCCGCCTCGACGACCGAGGCGGCAGGTGCCGTGTCCCCCGTGATCACGACGGTACGCCCGCGGCGCGGCGCTCCGAGGACGTCGGCGGGCCGAACGACGCGGCCGTCCGGCAGTGTGACCGCCTCACCCCGCTGAAGTGCGCCGCGGAGCGGGCCGCTCGCCACGCCGAGCGCGTCGGCAGCGGAGACGTCGAACCTTCCCGGCCGCTCGTCCTCCCGCAGCGCGTAGCCGACCGCCGTCGTCCGGTGAGCGACGGCGAAGGTCTCGATGCGGTAGTCCTGGAGGGCGACCGACTCGTCAGGGCCGAGCTCGACGACCTCGAGCGGGTACGCGACCCGCCCGACGACCACGCCCAGTGCGCCGAGCAGCGCGCGCGTTCCGCGCGGCCCGTACACGGTGATCGGGACCTCGCGCCCGCGCAGCCCGAACGTCTTCAGCATGCCCGGGAGCCCGAGCACGTGATCGGCGTGGAGATGCGTCAGGAAGACGTGCTCGAGGTCGACGAGCCCGACGTCGGATCGGAGGAGCTGCCGCTGTGTCCCTTCGCCGCAGTCGACGAGAAGGCGATCCCCGCCGCGCCGGATGAGCGTCGCCGCCGTCCCACGCGCGGCAGTCGGCGCGGAGGCGGACGTTCCGAGGAAGACGAGGTCGAGATCCACGGGGGCCGATCGTAGCCCCGGCCGGATTCCCGCCTCTACGTCGGCACGACGAGAACCTGACCGGGCGTGATCGTCGTCGAGTCGAGCCCGTTGCGCTCGCGCAGCTCCCAGACACCCTCGCGTGGATCGCCGGCGTACGTCCGCTCGGCGATCGACCACAGGGTATCGCCGGGCTTCACGCGGTAGCTCCGCTCGGGGCCGCCCGCACCCGACTCCCCGGCGAAGAACGCCCAGACCAGGAGGACGGCGAGCGCGAGGAGCAGGATCCTGCCGATGTACGATGGAACGAACATGTGTTCGCATGTTGACAGAACACGTGTTCGGTGTCAAGGGCTCCAGCGTGATCGGCTCGCGCACGGCCGGCGCGGGCCAGTCGGGGGGCTACCGGATCGGGCGCACGACCGTCGTCGACCGCGCGGGATTCGTCTCCGCCGCGAGCCGAACGGCGACGGTGACCCGGCCGGCCAGGCGTGGCAGACGCACAGAGGCCCATCGGCCCTGGGTGACTGCCGCCGTCGTGCAGCCGACGGGCTCGGCGCGACCCGCGAGCATCCGTCGGGCGCTCCGGAGCGTGTGCGAGCCCGGTAGCAGGCAGACGCGGGCAGACGCGGCTTCGATCGCCGTCACGTCGACCGTGATCGCCGTGGGAGTGACCTTGACGACGGGTGACTTTGCCCCGAGCACCGTCTTCGACGGGCGCCACGCCGCGCCGGTCGCGGCCGCGCACCCCGGCTCGGCAACCGCGGCCCGCACGGCGTCGGCCGCGGGTCGCGGACTGCCGTCGGCACGGAAGAGCCCCGCCTGGAACCCGGTTCGCAGCGCGTCGTCACGGAAGCCGAAGACGTTCACCTGCGCAACGTCGGGATCACAGGCCGCCCGCCGGACGAGCTCCCCGTAGACCACCGCCTGGCTCGCCTCGTCGGTCACCGCAACGTTCTCGGCGCCCGCGTACCCGGTGCGGCCGGTGGTGTCGACCTGCCAGCCGACCTCGTCGAGATAGAGACGGAGCCCGTCGACGGTCGTCGGCTGAGCGGTGCCGGCGAACGCATCCCACGCGGCCTGCTTGATCCGGGCGAGGTCGACGAAGCCCGCGTTCGGCCACGGATAGCCGCGGTCGAGCGGATCGGTCGCGGCGTTCGGGTAGGGGTGGAAGCTGAGGCCGTCCATGAGCGGGCGGCCACGGCCACTCGCCCGGTACCAGGCGCCGAGGGATGCGAGGAAGCGGACGGGTGACGTGGAGACGTTGCTCTTGGCGGCGGGACGATCGTTCCCGCGTGGCGAGAGACCGACCCCGACCACCGTCAGCGTCGGGTCGACTGCCTTCAACGCGTCGTACCCCGCAGCGAGGAACGGGCCGAACGTGCGCGCGGAGCGCTGCTTGGCCCCCGAGAACTGCGGCCGCCAGAACGCCGGCTGGTTGGGCTCGTTGCCGACGACGAACTGCCTGACCGTCGGATACCGCTGGGCGAGCTCGCCGAGCCAGGCGCCGAATGCCTCGGGCCGCGCGAGCCCCGCCTCCACCTCGCGGGTCGGGTACGGATAGGTCGCGAACACGACGCTCAAGCCGGCCGCGCGCGCGGCGGCGACCGTCAGGTCGAGGAGCGGCCGCTCACCGAGCGCGAGCGGGTCGCTCGGCAGCCAGCGGACGGTCACCACCGTCTGCCGAAGCCCCAGCGACGCCATCTCTGCGTAGAACGCCGTGCCCGCGTCCGGTGCGAACTTGCCGGTGTCGTCGTTTGCCCCGACGTCGGCGCCAGCCGCCGTGCCAGCGCAGACGAGCGCAAGCAGAACGGCTGCGACGAACGAGCGCGAGCGCGCCCTCCCCCCCGTCGATCGCACCTGCCGCAGACCCCCCTCGTGATCTCGTTGCCGCCAGCTCCGGTCGAGCGGCTCGGGATGCTACAGGATCACGGAAGGCCCGCCAGCACGGCGTCGAGGAGCGCATCGGCCCCGTCGCGGACGGGATCGGCCGCCGGCAGGCGGGTCTCGTCCGCCGCGGCGGCCACGGCCTCTCGTGCCTCGCGGTCGCCGAGACCGGCGGTGTTCAGCGCGAGCGCGACGACGCGTGCCGGACGGCGGGGCAGCGCCACGCGCTCGTGCAGCTCGACGAGCTCGCCGAGCGGCGGGATGGGATGCCCGGGCGAGCCCTCGATCTCGGTCGAGCCCACCCGGTGACAGAGCACGAGCACGTGCGGAACCGACCCGTGGTAGAGCCCGAGCGTGACACCCGAGTACGCAGGGTGGACGAGCGATCCCTGCCCCTCGACCCACAACAGGTCGCCGCCGCGCCGGTGTCCCTCGATCACGAGTCGCTCGGCGGCCCCCGAGATGAAGTCGGCTACCACGGCATCGACCGCGATCCCCCAGCCCGCGATTGCGATGCCCGTCTGCCCTGTCGGGACGAAGAGCGACGCGAGCCCGCGTTCCCGTGCCGCTCGGTCGAGCTCGAGCGAGACGGTCATCTTCCCGATCGCGCAGTCCGACCCGACGGTCAGGACGATCCGGGCGTCGACCTCGAGGTTCGCCCCGGTTGCGCAGTCGAGACCCCCGGGCGGCCGGCGAAGGTCCCGCAGCTCGACGCCGGCGGCGTCGGCGAGCGCGCGCAGCTCCGGATCGTCGGCGAGCATCTCGTGGAGGCCGTTCTCGATCGAGAGCCCGTTTGCGATGCACGCGCGCAAGATGTCGCGCCACGCCGGCGGAAACCGCCCGCCCTGCGTGGCGACCCCCACGATCGCGACCTCCGGTCCGACCGCCAGGGCGCCTTCCACGTCACCGACGACGGGAACGCCTGCGTCCCTGTCGCCCGCGCGCGTCGAGTCGAGGATCGCGACGACGTCGTCGCGGCGGTAGCGCATGACCCCGCGCATCGTCTTCCCGTAATGAGGATCGGCCGAGAACCCCTCGGCGAGGATCAGCGTCCGCTCACCCGCAGCCAAGCCCCGGCTCCTCGGAGGCGACCTGGACGCCGTCGACGAACGACGGGCCCGGCGCCGGGTCGTGCGCGAGCAGCAGGTTCCCGTCGAGGTCGACGTGGTCGCAGAGCGGCGCGACCGCGCAGCCGGCGGCGACTCCAAGGCCGGATTCGATCATGCAGCCGAGCATCACGCCCAGACCGAGAGCGCGCGCGGCGTGCACCATCCTCATCGCCTCGCGGATGCCGCCCGACTTCGCGAGCTTGATGTTGATCCCGTGCGCGACCTCCTGGCACGCCGCGACATCGGCCAGCGTGTGACAGTCCTCGTCGACGTAGACGGGGATCGGCGAGCGCCGCTTGAGCTCTGCGCCGCCGCGATCGCCCTCGCGGAGCGGCTGCTCGACGTACTCGACGCCGAGCTCGGCGAGCTCGCCGACGGCGTCGAGTGCCTCGTCGACGGTCCACCACTCGTTGACGTCGACCATCAACGGGAGATCGGTCACCGCCCGGACGGCGCGGACGCGCTCGACGTCGAGCCCGTCGCCGCCTCCGAGCTTGAGCTTGAGCCGCCGGAAGCGCGGCGCGGCGTCCGCCGCGCGGCGCGCCATGTCGTCCGGGTCGCCGAGCCACACCGTCCACGAGGTCGGCGGGCCGACGCGCGAAACGCCGAGAATCCGGTTGACGGTCGTTCCGAGCAGCTTGCCCTGCAGGTCGTGCAGCGCCGCGTCGAGCGCACATTTCGCCGCCTGCTCGCCTCCGATCTCCCCGATCCTTGCGCCGATCTCCTCGAGGGCGAACGGATCGTCGCCGACGAGGCCGACGTGCTTCTCGACGAACGCGAGCGCACTCTCGGCGGTCTCGCCGTAGCGCTCGATCGGCGCCGCCTCCCCCCTGCCCTCGGTGCCGTCGTGCCCGATCGTGACGTGGACGACGTCCGCCCAGTCCTGCGACTCCCGGCTGATCACGAACGTCTGCGCAAGGTAGAGGCGAACGATCTCGGCGCGGACGTCCATGGGGCGCAAACCTAGCTCGCCGCAGATGACCGACGCCACGGCATCGCGAGGCGCCGGTTGTGGCCCAACCGCCAACCTGAGCTCTTCTCCTACTCGTCTACACTTCGGTCTCCCTGCGCGCCCGTAGCTCAGGGGATAGAGCGCGCGCCTCCGGAGCGCGAGGTCGCAGGTTCGATTCCTGCCGGGCGCATCGAACCCCACACACCCACGCGGGAACGGCTCAAACCCGTGGGTGAGGTGTGTCAGCGGGGTCGGAAAAGAGCAGGTGGTGGTGTCCCGGTGCCGTCTCAGGATCCGGCAGGCGCGGGCCGGCGCTTAGGCCATCCATCAACGCGCGTACGACGACATGTCGCGCTGATGCCTGAGTGAATCACGCCGACGATGAACCCGCATCCGCACGTACTCCGTGGCACCGGCGATCCGCCCCTCGAGGAAGCGGACGTGAGGCGGCGCGGCGCGAAGCTCGGGATCGGTGATGAGTTCCGGTTCGACAAGCTCGACGACCTGACCGCGTGTCTCGATCGACGCGGACCCGGTGGCGAGGACGTTCTTCACCCACTCCACGTCCGACCCATAGGTCAGGAAGAAGAGGTAGTGGTTGCCTCGCTTGAAGACGTTGATCGGCGTTTGGTACTTGTGTCCAGACTTCCGGCCGGTGTGCGTCAGGATGGCGAAGCCGGGGAGCCTCCTCGCGAGGGGGCGGGTGATCGGGTTTATGTAGCGGTTCACGCCGCGACGGACGCGCCACATGCGGGTCCGACCATGAGTACTCTCGTCGGGTTCGCCCACCAGGGTGAAACGATACGAACTCGCGACGCCCAGGCGATCGTCGACGAGCAGGACGACAGGCATCGCTGACGCCGCAGGACTACCAGTAGTCGCGAAGCGCGAGGCCTGGATAGTCAGCAAGGAGAAGCTCGCTCTGCACGCCTCTCCCGACACACTCGAACGTGTCGTCGTGGAACGGGAGAACAAAGTGTCGGAGCGTCTCAAAGCGGCTTGGGTCATGTCTCTCATGGACGCGGTTACGGCGCTCGAGGGTTTCGATCCAACCCGAGTCCTTGACCTCGGGGAACGTGTAGTGGGTGAGGCCACGCCGGTACACCGGGTGGCCGTCCAACGCCTCATCGTTCGGGCTACCGACGTAGACGGCATGGGCCAGGGAGAACCGAACGACGGCAGCATTCGGTTCGCGCTCGGCCCCCTCGATCAAGTACTTCTCGCGACCCGCGACTCCGTAGGCAACCAAGTGTCCGAGCCGGTGGAGACGACGCTCTGAAACCGCGACCGACGCTGCTTCTACCAGTGGGCGTCGGTCATCGTGATCCCCTACGACGGCTGGCCGCGCTTCCGAGGCTGGGTCACCAAGCGCGACGGGCGTCCAGAGCGAGTACGTCTGCCAGCCAGCCTTGGTCACCGACAGGTTGAGGTACTGCGCGTGACCGGCTAGTTGATCGCGAAGCCCGCGTGAGAAGATCGGTCGTCTACTCGACGATCAGCCCCCTGACGGCGAGCAGCGCGAGCGACGCGGCCACTACGAGCGCCACCCGCTCGAAGGGGCCGGAGATCCGCTTGAACTCGGCGCCTCCGTGGCTCAACTCGATGTATCCGACGGGACTCACGATCGCGCCGCCGCCGCCACCGCCACCAGACCCGTCCGCGCTGCCGTGCGCTCCGGCACCACCACCGCCGCCGAAACCGAAGCGTGCCTTCGCCACCGGGATCACCGTGATCCCTTCGCGCTCCACAGGCTCGCCGAAGACGGTCGAGACGGTCGCACCCTGCCCTACCGTTTGGCCGATGCGTTGGAGCACCGCGTCGGCAAGTGCTCCCTCTTGGTTCGGTGCCGCCACTACTGACCTCCCTCTCGCTTGGCTTCATTGTCGCGCGCGGCCGTGGTGGGAGGCGTCCTGTCGGCCGCGAGGAAGACTCGGAGTGCGCCGGACGGCGGGTCGAACTCGCCTCGGCCGTGACGTCTGAGGACCGTGATGCTCAAGACAGGGTGTTCCCGACATGGAGGACGCGCGCGTGCGTACGGCAATTACACGCGGATGTAGGACCACCGGGACGCCGCACTGGTCACCCCATCATGCGGCACCGGCGATCACTCCTTGTCCTTCGTGGCACCCCGATCCCGCGGGTGGCGGCGTTCGTGGGCCACGCGAGCGGGTCGATGAGGATCGATACGTATGCGCATGTGTTGCTCGAGGCGACCGAACTCGAGTACGCCGCACTGATCGCCTGATCCGCAACACCTTCGGGGCTAGAATCGCCGCCCCGATCGCGCTGGGAGGCTGCGAATGACCACCGTCATGATCCACCACCGAGTCGCCGACTACGACGCATGGAAGATCGAGTACGACCGCATCTTCGAGATGCCGCTCAGCTCCGAGGTCCAGACGTACCGCATATGGCGAGGGCAGGACGATCCAGGATTGGTGATCCTCGAGGAAACCTACGAATCCAGGGAAGCGGCCGCGGGTGCACTGAACAATCCCGACCTGCTTCCAGAGCTTGCAAAGGCCGGGGTAGAGATGGATTCCGTTCGCATCGACTACGTCGACCTGATGGAGGAAGGCTCTCACTGAGGGGCGACCGACGCGATCCCTACTCAGCACGACGATTGACACCTGGGCGAAGTCGCGGGTAGGCGGCGGCCGCGCGGAGCCTCTTCTAGCCGCCGGTGATACGGCGCAGGCGCTGCTGCTGCTCGAGGATCTCCGTCCGGAGCCGGTACAGCGGTGGCGGACAGGTACGGCTGAGCGTCTCGGCGATCGCCTCATAGTCAGCGCCCGTCAGCGGTGCTTCGACGGTTACCTGCAGCTTGATGGCGTCCGCGATCTTGCCAGCGGTCTCCGGATGGCCGTCACCTTCGAGAAGGTCCGAGAGGAGGCGAGCGACGGGCGCTCCCAGTCGTACGCCAGCAATCCGCATCGTCCAGACGCTACCGGACTGGATGAGACCCTGGCCGAAGCGCCACGCGTCCTCGCTGAGCAGTCGCCGCGGAGCTCGGCGAGCGCGTGACGAGGCGAGCAGACCGAGTAGCTCGGGTGCCGTGGACGGGCCGGCCGACCCCCGAAATCTCCTCCTCCGAGTGACCGCGCGCCTCGCTACCGCGCGGTTGGTAGGCGCCGCGTGCCCTTGTTTGCGAGCACATCCAGAATCGTCAAGGCGGCGGCGAGCGCGGCTGCGCCGAGGAGGCCGTTGCGCCACGACTGGTCGAGGCCCATCTTGTGGGCGATTGCGAAGGCCGCTACGGCCACGCCGAACGTCACAAGGAAGAATCCGACAAAGCGCACGGCACCGATAGTGCCAGGCACACCGGATCGTGGAGCGCCGGGCGACTGGGCTCGGACGTGAGCGAGGGCGGGGACGCGTTACCGGTTCTCGGCAGCAGTCCCGTCGCCGTGGCGCGTCAGCGACCGTTGCTGTGCCACCCATGCGTTGTATTCGAGCCGGGCCGCTAATTCGCGGGCGGCTTGGCGTCCTCGGCGGGCGCTCGGGGAGTACTTGTGACGCCAGCGTCTCAGCAGTAGGCCCATGTAGTCAGCGTCGGAGACTCGGCTGGATCTGGCGCTACCCATTGGTCAAGGACGGGGTCCGGACCTCAATCCTGCAAGGTTGTCATCGGCTGGGCGCTCGCGGTGCGGATGCGGGCGCCGCGGCTTGCGGTGCGATCCAGCGGCGCGGCGCTCTGGAGGGGCGTCGTCGATGAGCCGCTGCGGCGGGACGGTGCGGTTGACAAGCACAAGGCCGCCGGGCTGGAGTGGTACCCGGACATGCCGCCTCCGGATCTCGGTCAGCCGGCGGATGGTGGTGCTTGTGCACTTCGCCAGGGAGGTCCACCATGGTGTGGGGGCGCGGCGACTTCTGCGGCTGGCGTCCAGATGCTTTGTCTCCCCTTAGCGTCCGGAGCGGTGACCCGGATCGGTCGCGCCCCCGGGTGCCGCAGCGGTTTTGGGCGTTGCAATGTCAAGTACCTCAGAGACGCGACGCCCCCCACGGCAGAGCAACCGCAGGAGTCGCATTGCGCCACCGTCCTTGCGCGCCGACGATGCCCACGAGCCCCGACACCCGTCGCGGTCGTGTAAACCAGACACCGTGACGCACGAGCAGGCACTCGCCGCGATCCGCGCCACCCTCGAGGTCGCCCCCGGACCGGTGTCGATCGTGGCCGTCGACGACCACGGCGAGGTTGTCGCCTGCCTCGCGATGGACGGTGCTGCGCGCGACACGCTCGAGAACGCCCGGCGCAAGGCCTACACGGCCGCACGGAGCGACGCCACGTCCACCCGCGCCCTCGCCGAGAAGCTCCAGGGCTCTCCGACGGAGCTGGCGAGCTTCGACCCCGCGTTCTCGTTCTTCCACGGGGGCGTCGCCGCCTTCTCCGCCGGCCGGCGCGTGGGCGCCGTCGGCGTCAGCGGGTTGCCGGGGGCGGAGGACGAGCGCCTCGCCGCCGCGGCGATCGCGGCGGCCGGGCTCGAATCCCGCATCTGAGGCGACGTCTCACAGCTTGACCCGGAACGTCCGGGAGAGGACCAGGCGACCGGGCTCGAGCGTGAGCCGTACGCGCGCGGTCACCCAGCCCGCGAGCCGGCCCCGGTAGCGGAGCTGCACCACGCCGTTCGTCCGCGGACGAAGCTCGCGCGTCTCGGTGCGGACCGACGAGCGGGTGCCCTTGCGCACGAGGAGGAGCCGCACGCGGGCGGCGTCGATCGTCTCCGTCACGTTGCCGCGGTTGGCCAGGACGAGCTCGAGCGTCCGTGCGCGTCCGGCGTGCCGGACCCGCAACCCGCGGATCGCGACCGACCGGACAATGCGGCCCGGCGCGCGGACGACGACCACGACGCCGATGCGCATCCGGACCGCCACACCGGCCGAGCGCCACGGCCGCGTCGTGAGAAGGACCAGCGCGTCGTGGTCGCCGGGCTCGACGCGACGCGGCAGGCGCGACGCGACGGTGAGCCATTTCGTAGCGCCCGCCGGCAGGACGAAACGCCCCGGCCGGACGGTGAGCCAGGGTGTCGCAGCCCGGAGGCCGGGTCGAGCAACGACGTGAGGTCGCCCACGCAGGTCGAGGGAGAACCCGGCCCGGGCGACGTCGACCACGACCGCGCTGACACCCGGATTCGTGATGCGGACGCTTGCCTTCCCCGTGCCTGCGAGCGCTACGCGGGCCGGCGTCACGGCGAGTCCCAGCGGTGGCCGCGTCGTGCCCGCGCCCGCCGGAGCGGGCACGAGCACGAGCGTGAGCGCCACGAAGGCGAGGGCCGTCGCGCGCCTCATCGACCGATCACGGTGAATGTCACCGTCGCCGTGTAGCGCCCGGCCGGCACCACGGGCAGCGGCGAGACGAATCCGAGCCGCGTATCCCAGAGATCACCGGCTGCGGCGCTCCGCGCGGCGGTCGTGCCCACGAGCAGGTCGGTGGCCGGCGGGATCGGGATCGCCGCCATGGCGCCGCCTGCGAGGGCGGGACCGATCTGGCCGCCGGTCGGAGCCGTGCCGGCGATGCCGAGCGGCAGGTCCGGTCGGCTGAAACGCCGTCCTGTGCGCGGTGACCGAGTACCCCGCCGCGTTGTTGCTCGTCACGGTGAGCCGCTCGGAGACCGGCGTGGGCGTGCTGCCCGTCGTCGCGTTGCCGAAGCTGACGATCGGACGCTCGAGCGCGATCGACAGCACCGACTCGATGTCGACGTCGACCGTCGCGCTCTGTGACGCGCTGCCCTCCGGCGGCGGCTCCGTGCCGCACGCGAGGGCGGTACTCGCCGAGTTCCGTGGCGCGGCTGCCGCCGAGATGAAATCGGCACCATTGGCATCGGTGTCGACGCAGCCGCCGGAGGCACGGGTCGCAGCGGTGGTGTTGTCGATCGCGGGCGCAACAGCTCCCTCGAAGTCGGTCGCGCCCCCGTAGCCCACGAGATCCGCGACGGACGTCACTGCCGAGCAGCTGCCCGCGGTCGCTCCGCAGGTCAGAGCTGTCGCGCTGCGCACGACCGCCACCTTGCCGCCCGAGACGGCGAGGTTCGAGGTACCGGTCGCGTCCGGTGTCGGGAGCCCGGCGCCGACGGTGCCGCCGGACGCGAACTGGACGAGATAGTGGCGCCCCGGCGCGATCGATCCCGCCAGCGCGGTCACTTGCCACGACGTGCCGGTCGCGGATGCGTACTGCAGCGACCAGCCGCTCACGTCGACGGCGGTCGACCCGCGGTTGAAGAGCTCCACGAAGTCGTTCGAGTACGGCGCACCGGCGTTGCCTCCGCCGGCGAAGACCTGACTGACGAGAACGTCCGGCGACGCGCCGCGCGCGGACGGCGCGACGAAGGCGCCGGCCACGGCGAGGAGGCCGACGACGACAAGGGCTAGGGCTCGGTGCATGTGAGGCTCCCTTCGGGTGGAGACGAGGACTCCTTCCCTGATACCGTGTTGCCAACGCGGGCGAAAGAGCCGGGCCGCAGTTGACACAGAGTTGGCACACTTCCCGGCGGGAGGGATCCGCCCTCGGTCGTGCAGACGCAGGCAGCGCGACTAGAATGACGAACATGGTGTTGACGACCGACGACCCGCTCAGTCCCCGTGCCGAGCTTGCCCCGCATCCGCAGGAGCGCCCGGCCGCGCATCGGCGCGGACGACGTCGCACGCACCCCGCAGGTCTCTGAGCTCACTGCCCAGGGTCTGACCTGGGTCAACGTCGTCTCGCCCGACCTCGAGACGGCGCAGATGCTCGCCGAGCGCTTCGGGTGGCATCCGCTGGACGTCGAGGACATCGTCTCCAAGCGCCAGCGGCCGAAGGTCGACGACTACGAGGACGAGCAGTACCTCTTCGCGGTCCTCCACTTCCCGGTGTTCGACAAGGCCGTGCAGCGGCTCAACGCGGCCGAGCTCGACGTCTTCATCGGCCAGGACTATCTCGTCACCCTCCCGGCGCGCGAGCTGCTGCCGGTCACGCGGCTCTTCGCCCGCTGCGAGTCGGACGACGCCTTCCGGGAGCAGCTCTTCGCGAAGGGCTCCGGGCGCCTGCTGTACGAGGTCCTCGACGACCTGTTCGACTACTGCTTCCCGATCCTCGACAAGATCGGCCACAAGCTCGACCGGATCGAGGACGAGATGTTCGCCGGCGCTGCCGAGGACGTCGTCCGGGACCTCTCGAACGTCAAGCAGGAGATCATCTCGTACCGCAAGGTGATCAAGCCGGAGCGCTCGACCCTGCGCGTCCTGGAGCGGCGCATCAACCGCTTCCTCCCCGAGGAGCTCGAGCTCTACTTCGACGACATCAACGACGCGGTCGAGCGGATCTGGGACCAGCTCGACAACTACAAGGAGGTCGTCGAGGCGCTCGAGCAGACGAACGAGTCGGTGATCTCCCACCGCCAGAACGACGTGCTGCGGCTGCTCACGATCATCAGCGTCACGATGCTGCCGCTGACCCTCCTGACCGGCATCTTCGGGATGAACGTCGTCTACCCGGGCGAAGCGACCAGGATTGCGTTCTGGGTCATCCTCGGTGGGCTCGTTGCGACGCTCGCAGGGATGGTCGGCTTCTTCCGCTGGAAGCGCTGGATCTAGCCGGAACCGCTTAGCGAAGCCGTTTCCGGCTGTCTGGTACCCGCTTCTGATACCCCGAGCAGCCTCCTGGAGAGCGCGTCCGCGTCGTCGCGGAACACGACACCGGCCAGGTGGAGTACTGCTTGGTCGTCTGCATCGACCGGTGGCCCGCCGTGGCCATCACGATCCGCCACCGGTTGCGTCTCACCTTCGGATGTTCCACCCCGCTCACCGGGTTCGACGGGATCAACTCGTCCGCGACCGCGCCCTTCGTTACGTCGTGGAGGAGTTGAGGTGGACGTCGACTGTCCCGGCTGCGAACGTCCCGAGCTGGTCGTCGACGAACGCGGCGACGTCCCGCGGACGGATCGACGCGACCGCCACATCGCCGAACACGTCGTTGAGGTGAGCGAGACGCGTCCGAGTGGCAGCGACGGTGCCCGGCTTCCGGCCGCGCCTCGTCTCGGCGCGTCCGAACCACGGCTGCGTGCACTCCCGGAACGTAGTCGGGGCCGGCTTGCGCCATTCCTCGTCTCGACCTTCACGAGCCGCTCACGGAGCGCGGCCTTCGGCGTGCTTGCGAGTGATCCAGCTCGCCTCACGTCCGACCGCCTCCCTCACCTGCCGGCCGTCCGCGTCAACGAAGTTGATCCGCCACACGACGCCGCGGGTGCCCCTCGTAACGGATGACAGCGGCTCCGCAAGGCATTCGCACCATGCCGCGAGTCGATCTGGCCCCGCAAAAGGTCCGTTCGCCTTGAAGCTCCTCGCCTCGCGCGCATCGCGCGTTGGTGGGTTGCGGGCTCAGGCCGAAACCGAAGTGCAGGGCCAGTCCACAACAGGGTACTCCTGCCGGGGCGCGAGATGGGTTAAGCCTCGCCCGGGGGCCTCCGCAACAGGATCGCCCGCCCGGGTCGCCTGCACTCCTCGAGCCACGCCTCCACGGCGGCAAGCTCGAACCTCACGTACCGGCCAAGCCGCACGCACGGCATCGCCCCGGCCGCGTCGACTCACGGACCCAGGACACCGGCACCGCCAGCAGTTCGGCCGCCTCGTCCTCGGTGAGGAGGCGCTCGCTCATCCCGCCACGTCTCGAGCCCGATTGAGTCGCCCGTGCGTTGGGTAGTTACTCGCACCAAACGCTGTCTCGACGCAGGAGTAGCCGATGGAAAGCGCACGATCGGTGTCGGTCACGCCCGAGCACGTCACAGAGTTCCTTCGCAGAGGCGCTAAACCCGAAACGGTCACGCGGCTCCTCGTCGCGACTGGGGCGTGGTCCGAGTCTGGCGCCGAGGAGATTGTCTCCACGCTCGCACCACAACCGGTCGATGCGACGCAGAAATCGGCGGGGGATCTCGAGTGGCCGGGGCCGCCTGAGGACCCTCCACCCTTGTTTGCAACGTGAAGCCGGCTGGAGCGCTGCGGGCGTTTAGGGAGATCCCGGCGGTGCGCTGATGGCCCCGATCGTTGACGTCAAAGGGCTATGCGAACCAGACCGTGCGTTCGCCCCGCGCGGGCGCTGAGGTGCAGAAACCATGCCGAAGCGCCTGAGGGAGCGGTCATCTTGCGGAGCAATCCCGAGCGAGTCAGTGCCTCCCCCGCTGTAGGTCCCGTGGTCAACGGACTTACTGGCGGCTCGCGAGCTACCTGCGGATCGAGGAGCGGGAGCTCAAGGCGGACGAACCGGGTCGATCAGCGGTGCAGGCTCATCACTGACGCGCCATCGCCACCCGCAAACGCTCCTCCGCGGTAATCAGGTGGTCGGCATCCTCGGCGTCCTCGCCGAGGTCGATCTGTACCCAGAGCACACTGCCGTTGAACGCATTGTCAGTCGCTCCATAGTCGTCGCTGACCGGCGACGCAGTGTCTGAGCCGATGTCCGCAGTCTCGTCCGCGGAGAAGATCATCGGCACCGTGGCATCGACCCGCCCTTCGCCAACTTTGTCGCCGTCAACGTAGAGGGTGACCGTGCCACCCTTGCCAAGGCCACCGCCGTCGTAAGCAAACTCCATCCGCACTTGGTGATCGCCGGAAGGAATCGGTGAGTCGCCAGAGACCTTGAAGCGCTGGAGGCCGAGCAGGTTGTAGCAGTACGTCGGTTTCCCTTCGTTCGCGTAGAGGCTCCAGCCGGCGAAGGAGCCGCCCTGGGCGATCATCACGCCCTCAGCGCCTCCATGGGGAACGATCACGGCCGTCGTGACCGCGTGGGACTTGTTCTTGATGTTGAGGATCGAGTTCTCACTCAACCGACCCATGCCGCCGAAGAGCAGCTGGGAGTTGCCCCTGACGAGCACGGGGCGGCCGACGAGGTCGGCGTTGAACCTCTCTATGCGGCGATCGTCGAGCGGAAGCACGTTGTACTTCTTCGCCTCCTCGAGCCACAGCGCCTGAAGCTCTGCGAGCTTCTCTGGCATCTCGGCAGCGAGGTCGCGCGACTGGCTCCAATCGTCGGGGCCGTAGAGCTCCCAGATGTCGTCCTCGAAGAGAGGGAGCTCCGCCATGATCCACGGCGTCGAGTGACGCGTCACCGCGGTCCAGCCCTGGTGGTAGATGCCGCGATTGCAGAACATCTCGAAGTACTGCGTCTCACGACGGTCGGCGTCCGTTGCGCCGTCGAAGGAGTAGCGCATGCTCGTGCCTTCGATTGGATGCTGCTGGACGCCGTCGACGCTGGTCGGCTGCGGAAGCCCTGCTGCCTCGAGAACGGTCGGAGCGATGTCGATGACGTGGTGGAAGTGCGAGCGCACCTCTCCACGCGCCGAGAAGCCCGTCGGCCAGTGCACGATCGTCCCGTTGCGTGTTCCGCCCCAGTGCGAGGCGACCTGTTTCGTCCACTGGTAGGGCGTGTCCATGGCGTGCGCCCAGCCAACGGCGTAGTGGTTGTAGGCCGTAGCCGTGCCGAACTCATCGATGCGCGCGGCCACGAACTCGGGTGTCTCGAGCGCCGCGGCGCCGTTGAAGATGAATGTCTCATTGAAGGTCCCGTTGACCGTGCCCTCCGCAGAGGCACCGTTGTCTCCGATGATGTAGTAGACGAGCGTGTCCTCAAGGACACCAAGGTCGTCGAGCGCGTCGACCAGCCGCCCGATGTGGTGATCAGTGTGCTCGAGGAACCCGGCGTAGACCTCCATCTGACGGGCGAGGACAGGCTTCATCTCGTCGGGCATGTCGTCCCAGGCGGGGATTTCCTCGTGCCGGACGGTGAGCTCCGCGTCCTCAGGGACGACGCCGAGTTCCTTCTGACGCGCGAAAATCTCCTCGCGCAACCTGTCCCAGCCTTCGTCGAAGCGACCCTTGTACTTGTCCGACCACTCGGTCGGCACATGGTGAGGAGCGTGGGCGGCTCCTGGAGCGAAGTACATGAAGAACGGTTTGTCGGGCATGAGCGATTTCTGCTGGCGCACCCACTTGATCGACTTGTCGGTCATGTCCTTCGTGAAGTGGTAACCCTCCTCCGGAGTCTGCTCGGGCTCCACCGGCGTCATGCCCTCATAGATCGCGGGGTAGTACTGGTTCGTCTCGCCCCCGATGAAGCCGTAGAAGTATTCGAATCCGCCGCCCCCGGTCGGCCAAGCATTGAACGGCCCCATGGGACTCGACTGCCAGACCGGCACCTCGTGGCACTTGCCGAACTGAGCCGTCGAATACCCATTCAGCAGCAGCGTTTGCGCGAGCGGCGCACAGGTATTGGGGCGGATTGAGTTGTACCCGGGCGCCGACGTGGCGAGCTCGGTGATGACGCCCATCCCGACCGTGTGATGGTTGCGGCCGGTCAGGAGCGCTTGCCGCGTTGGAGCGCACAGCGCTGTTGTGTGGAAGCGGTTGTACTTGAGACCCTGTCCGGCAAGACGCTCAGCTGTCGGCGTCGCGCAGGGACCACCGAATGCGCTCGAAGCAGCGAAGCCGACGTCGTCGAGCAGAATCACAAGAACGTTCGGCGCTCCGTCGGGCGGCCGCAGCGGCTCGATCGGCGGAAACGTGGCCTCAGGATCCTTCGCGTCCAACGGAACAGGCCCGTCATAGGGCCGATCCGGGATCGGAAGAATATCGCGCCTCGCGGGCATTCGTCCTCCTCGGTGTTCCTCGGCGGGAGCCGTGACACTGACCTGCGCTCAGGAAACTACCCGGCGGCACCCTCTCTACCGGTTACCGCTCCCGCATGGCAGATGCCTATTCCCCCCGGCGAGGGCGAAACTCTGTACCGAGTTTGGTACCCGACTGATGCGACCTCACATACCGAGGGGTACCGGGCCCTCGCATTAGACGGGGCCTGGTGCCCCCACAGCCACCGCATCCGTGATGCGCTGGAGCTGACAGAAACGGCTCGAGCTCTACGCGCGCGAGCTCGACGATGAGGCGGGACTCGCGTCAGGCTAGAGCCGTTCCCTGCCCTCTGCGAACCGGTCCCCCTCGGTGTCCACTCGCTGTGGAAACCCGGAACTGCCGAGTGCAGAATTCCCTAGACGGGTTGCCGCAAACGCGCGAATCGCGTCGGCCAGACCCTGGCACACGAACGGCACCCGGTCGCCGAAGAAGCAAGCCGACGTCCGGACGGCGAGTCTCCCACCTCGGGCCCGCCGGCTCCGCCGACACGTTGCGCTCGCGTTGTCGCGCGTGCGCAGCCGTGAAATGTCCGCGCGACCGCGTTACCCTCGACGGGCGCCGCATCGTCGAGAGGAAGGAGCGCCGTGGCCATCGCCTTCATCCAGGAGTTCCCGATCGTGGAGGGGGACACGAGCACGACGAACTACGACGCCCTCGTCTCGAAGCTCGATCTCCAGGGCGTCGTACCGCAGGGCCTGCTCCTCCACAGCGCGGGGTTCGACACCGACGCAGGCGTGTTCCGCATCTTCGACGTCTGGCAGACGCGCGAGGACGGCGAGCGCTTCATGACGGAGCGGCTCGAGCCCATCATCGAGTCGATGATCGCTGCGGCGACCGAGAGCGGCGAGGACTTCGCGCCGCCGGCGCGCGAGGGCTGGTACGAGTTGCACGACACGATGAGCGGGTGAGCGCGAGCCGCGACCGCGGCTACCGGAGCTCGAACAGTCAGGTGTAGACGCCGCCGCGCGGCGCGTATTCGAGCACCCGCGCCGCGCATGGCGGGCAGTACGTGGCGATCCCGGCCGCGTCGACGCCGTCCGGGTCCTCGACGACCACCGCGACCCAGCCGGGCGCGGTCTCGCTCACGCAGTCGCACTCGATGCACGACATGACCGTTCCGGGCGGCTCGCGGATGCTCATGACCAGCAGCGCGCGAAGCTCCACGAGCCCGTGAGGCGGCGTGTGGAGAGCGCGAAGGAGGCATTCCGCGTCGAGCGGGGTGAGCGTCGGACCTGAGCGGCCCCACGTCAGCGCCTCGGCGATCTTGGCGGCGGTCGAGTCGAAGCCGGCATCGCGGAGCAGGCCGACAAGGTCGACGGCCAGCTCGTCCGCGATGTGTGTCCCCCAGACCCGCAACGGCCGCAGCCTATGCGGGAGGTGCGCCCCGTGCCAGTCCCTCGCTCGCCCCGGCGCTCCACCGGCGACCACCCGAACGGCTAGGCACGTCTCGCCCCGTGGGGGAAGTCCGCCCCGGCACCATGGACGACGTTACTCGCATGGCAATCGAGAGCCCCGAGCGGCGGTCGGCTCTCACGAGAGGGGGCAGGGAATGACGGCGGCACAGTTCGAAGATCTCCGCGTGGACGAGGCGGCCGAAGTCCTCGCCTGGCGGTTCGACGCGCTCTGCAGGACTGGGTACGACCTCGACGCGGCTGCGGTGCTCGCGGCGAACGTGGAGGTCGACCTGCACGACGCGGTCGATCTCGTGCGGCGCGGGTGTCCACCCGCGCTCGCGGCGCGGATCCTGCTCTAGACCTCCTCTCCCCAACCGCGGCGTCGGAATCCACGGCGGCGATTCCGACGTCGCGGCTCCCCTATCGGATCTGCATCCCCTCGATCCCCTCCTCGGGATCGGGAAATTGCGGGTCGAGCCGCTCGAGCGCGCCGGCGACGAGCTCCGCGACGGCGAGCGCCTTCACCCAGTTCCGGTCGGCCGGCACGACATGCCACGGCGCCCAATCGGTCGAGGTCTCCGTGACCGCCTCCTCCCAGGCGGCGACCCAGTCGTCGAAGCGCTTGCGCACCTTCAGGTCGTCGCGACGGAACTTCCAGCGCTTCCCCGGATCGTCGACCCGCTCCTGGAACCGCGCACGCTGCTCGTCGCGTGAGACGTTGAGGAACGCCTTGAGGACCGTCGTCCCCTCGTCGACGAGCATCCGCTCGAAGTCGCGGAGGTGCGCGTAGCGCGGCCGCCAGACCGGCTCGGGCGCGATCTCGTACATCCGGACGGCGACCACGTCCTCGTAGTGCGAGCGGTTGAAGACGCCGATCGTGCCGCGCCGCGGGAGCGCGCGGTGGATCCGCCAGAGGTAGTCGTGCTCGAGCTCCGCGCCGGCGGGGGCACGAAACGACGTGACGCTCACCCCGGTCGGGTTCACGCCCTCGAACACGCGGCGCACGACGCCGTCCTTCCCGGAGGCATCGAGCCCCTGGAGCACGAGCAGCACGCTGCGGCGCCCCTCGGCGTAGAGGCGGTACTGGAGCTCGTCGATTCGCTCGACGAGCTCGTCGAGCCGCTTCTCGCCGTCGTCCTTGTCGAGCCCGAGCCTGTCGTCCGTGCTCCGCTCCGCGATGCGTGCCGCGGTCCCGGGGGCGACTCTCAAGCTGTCGAGCATCGCCCGACTCTAGACTCCGGGCCGATGGCGGACAGGGGCTCCTTCCACATCGGCTACGCGATCGACCCGGCAAACGGCAAGGCCGGCGCCGACGAGGTCGTCATCGGCTCGAGCGACCTGACGACCCACGGGGTCGTGACGGGCATGACGGGCTCGGGCAAGACCGGCCTCGCGGTCGTCCTGCTGGAGGAGGCGCGCCTCGCGGGGATCCCGACGCTCGTGCTCGACCCGAAGGGCGACATGACGAACCTCGCGCTCGTGTTCCCGGACCTCGATCCGGCGAGCTTCCGGCCCTGGGTGAGCGAGGCCGACGCGCAGGCCGCCGGCGTCACCGTCGACGAGTACGCGGCGAAGCAGGCGACGATCTGGCGCGAGGGCCTCGCGGCGAACGGGATCGGCCCGGAGCGCCTGCAGGCGCTGAAGGACGCCGGCGACGTCACGATCTACACGCCCGGCTCGACCGCCGGCATCCCGCTCAACATCGTCGGCTCGCTCGACGCGCCGGCGCTTTCCTGGGACACGGATGCCGAGGCGCTGCGGGACGAGATCGAAGGGACCGTGACGAGCCTCCTCGCGCTCGTGGGGATCAAGGCCGATCCGCTCTCGAGCCGCGAGCACGTCCTGCTCTCGAACCTGATCGAGAACGCGTGGCGCGCCGGCCGCGACCTCGATCTCGGGGCCTTGATCGGCGAGATCCAGACGCCGCCGATCCGCAAGCTCGGCGTCTTCGAGATCGACCAGTTCTTCCCGCCCGCCGACCGGACGAAGCTCGCGTTCACGCTGAACGCGCTCGTCGCGTCGCCCACCTTCGCCGCCTGGGGCGAGGGCGAGCCGCTCGACCTGCAGAAGCTCCTCTTCACGGCCGACGGGAAGCCGCGCTGCGCCGTGATCTACCTTGCGCACCTCTCCGAGGAGGAGCGCCAGTTCGTCGTCACGCTCGTCTTCTCGAAGCTCGTCACGTGGATGCGCGGTCAGGAAGGGACGCCCGACCTGCGCGCGCTCGCGTACATGGACGAGGTCTTCGGTTATGTCCCCCCGAGCGCCGCGCCGCCACCGAAGAAGCCGATACTCACGATCTTCAAGCAGGGGCGCGCGTTCGGGCTCGGGCTCGTCCTCTCGACGCAGAACCCCGTCGATCTCGACTACAAGGCGATGTCGAACGCCGGGACCTGGCTCGTCGGGCGCCTCCAGACCGCCAACGACAAGGCGCGAGTGCTGGAAGGCCTCCGCTCCGCCGCGGGGACGACCGACGTGGCCGAGCTCGACAGGGCGATCGGCGGCCTCGACAAGCGACAGTTCCTCCTCGTCTCCGCGAAGTCGTCGACACCGCGGCTCTTGACGACGCGGTGGGCGATGTCGTACCTCCGCGGGCCGCTGACGAAAGATCAGCTCGCCGGGCTGAAGCCTGCTCCGCCGGTGGCCGCGCCTGCGGCTGCTGCGGCGCCACCTTCGGCACCTGCGCCGGGCGAGACGGCTGCGCCCGCGCCTGCCGCAGAGCTGGGCGCGGACGAGACGCCGATCCCGCCCCCCGTCGCCGCCGGTGTCGCGGTGTCCTACCTCGACCCGGCCGCAGCGTGGGCGAAGGACGTGGGCGCGACGGTGGGCTCCGCACGTCTGCGCGCCTTCCTCGCGGCGCGGGTCTCTCTCCGCTACGACGACAGCGCCGCGGACGTCGACGAGCAGGAGGAGTTCGAGGCCGTCTACGGGCCGCTCGACGGCGGGCTCGACCTCGCGAGCGAGTCGCAGGTCGACTACGAGGACCGCGACTTCTCGACCGGGCCTCCCGACGGCGCCGTCTTCGTCCTCCCGCAGGCGCCGGTCGCCGAATCGAAGTTCTTCACGCAGACGGCGAGGGACATCCAGCGCCACCTCGTCGAGCGGCGCCCGCTCGAGCTGCAGCGCAACCGTGCCCTGAAGCTGGTCTCGCGGCCCGGCGAGTCGGCCGACGACTTCGCGACGCGCTGCGACACGGCTGCCCAGGAGCGGGCCGACGCGGAGGCGGCGAAGATCCGCGACCGGCTCGAGGCGAAGCGCGACCGCCTCGACAAGGCGCTGGCGCAGGCGCAGCGTCGCGTCGAGGAGCTGGACACCGACACGCGGACGCGCCAGGCCACGGAGCTCGTCTCCGGTGCCGGAGCCGTCCTCGGGGCGCTCTTCGGCGGCCGGAAGAGCGCGCGTTCGATGGCGAGCGCGATCGGCGGCGCGGCCTCGCGGCGCGGCATGACCGCCCGGACCTCAGAACGCCGCGAGTCCGCGGAGCAGAAGGTCGATGCGACCCAGGACGACCTCGCGCAGCTCGAGCAGGAGATCCTCGACGAGGTGGCGGAGATCGACGAGCGCTGGCAGACGACGGCCGACGAGATCGACACGCTCACGATCCGGCTCGAGGCGACGGACGTCCGCGTGCTCGAGACGCGGCTTGTGTGGGTGCCGAGCGACTGATCCCGCTCGCGCTCGTCGCGGTGCTCGCGTCGGGCTGCCAGGGATCCAAGAATGCCGACACGACGTCGACGACGACGGGACGTGCCACGGCCGTCGTCGAGTGGGTCAACGACGGCGACACGCTGACGCTGACGAACGGCGGGAAGGTGCGTCTGCTCCAGGTCGATGCGCCCGAGCTCGAGACCGACTGCTACGGGCGCGCTGCACTCCAGGCGCTCATCGCCCTCGCGCCGAAGGGGACGCGCGTGTCGCTCGCCGCCGATCCGAGGCTCGACGACAAGGACAGGTACGGCCGCCTCCTGCGCTATGTCTTCGTCCGGGGGGCGAACGTCAATGTCGAGCTCGTCCGGGCCGGCGCGGCCTCGCCGTACTTCTTCCGCAAGGAGCGCGGCGCGTATGCAGAAAAGCTGCTCGACGCAGTGGACGAGGCGCGGGAGGCCCGCCGCGGCTACTGGGGCTCGTGCCCGCGTGCCGAGCTGAACACGGGCCTCGGGTCGGTCACCGGCAAGCGCTGAGCCACGGCGCTCGTCACGACCACGGCACCTCCGGAGCGCGGTGGAAGGCGACGCCGAGAGCGTCGAGGCGCGGGCCGTGCGTGGCGAGACGCTGCCGGTAATCGCGCCATGGGCGGCCCTCCGCGGGGGACCAGCCGATCTCCGCGACGCCGAGCAGGCGCGGGAAGGCGAGGTGGTCGAGCCCGACCCGGGTCGAGATCGTCTCCGACCAGAGCGGAGCCTCCACGCCGGCGACGCTCCGCTCCTCCACGCCGTCCACGAGGGTCGCCGGGTCCCAGTCGTAGGCGGTACGGACGTTCGTCGTCCCCGCCCAGGCGAGCCCGAGCGGCGAGGACCGCGTGTACTTCATGTCGAGGTACGTCTTCGGCGCGGGCGAGAGGACGAGCTTCGCCCCCCTGGCGACCGCTGTGCGCGCGAGCTGCGGGTCTTGCCAGTGCTGAACCAGGGTCGTGCGACGGATCGCAGCGCGCGCGATCTCCTCCCAGCCGAGCATCCGCTTGCCGTGGGCGCGCACGATCCGCTGGACGCGCTCGATGAAGAAGCGATAGTCGTCGGGGTCGGTGGACAAGGGCTCGTCGCCGCCGATGTGGAGGTACGGGCCCGGGGTGAGCGCCGCGACCTCGCCGACCACGTCGTCGACGAAGGCATACGTCTCCTCCCTGCGGATGCAGAGCGAGCTGAAGCCGACGTCGATGCCCGTGTACGGGGCTCGGGCGATCCCGTCGCACGCCAGCTCGCCGTACGCGGAGAGCGCGGCGTTCACATGGCCCGGCATGTCGATCTCCGGCACGACCTCGACGAACCGCTCGGCCGCGTAGGCCACGATGCGCCGGTAGTCGCGCTGCGTGAAACGGCCGCCTGGACCGCCACCGACGGCGGTCGACGAGCCGAGGCGCGTGAGCCGCGGTCGCGAGCGGATCGCGAGCCGCCAGCCCTGGTCGTCGGTGAGGTGCAGGTGCAGCCGGTTCAGCTTGTAGAGCGCGAGCAGGTCGATCAGTCGCTCGATCTCCTGCGACGCCGAAGAAGTGCCGCGCGACGTCGAGCATCATCCCGCGCCACGCGAACCGAGGACGGTCGTGGATCGTGACGACGGGGACGTGCCACGGCCCGAGGCGCTTCTTCATCGATTCGATCGCAGGCGGGAGGAGCTGCCGCAGTGTCTGGGTGCCGCGGTGGAGGCCTGCGGGCGTGCGGGCAGCGAGCAGGACGCGACGGGGCTCGACCGACAGCCGGTAGCCCTCGTCGCCGAGCGCGCGGTCGGCGGGCCGCAGCGCGAGCGCCACGTCCCCGCCTGCCGGCGCGCCGCGGACGGTCGTGACGGCAAGCCGGAAGCCCGTCGCCGGACGAAGCGTCTCCGCGAGGAGTCGTGCGACGGGGCGCGCCGCGTCGTCCTCCCGACCGAGGACGATCCGCGCGCCGCGCGTCAGCTCGAACGCGCCTCTCCCGGGCTCGACCGCGAGAGGCTTGGGGACGATCGCGGGGAACGCGGGCGACCGGTCAGCCACGCACGGCGCCGGAGGTGAGCCCGAACATGATCTTCCGCTGGACGAGCAGGAAGAAGACGATCACCGGGATCGCCGTGAGCGTCGATGCGGCCATCAGCGCCCCCCAGTCGGTATTGCGGCTCGTCCCGTAGAAGCCCGAGAGCCAGACGGTAACGGTCTGCTTCGACTGGTCCGACAGCAGCACGCTCGCGAAGATGTACTCGTTCCAGGACGTGACGAACGCGAAGACGGACGTCGCGACGAGACCCGGTGCGACGAGCGGCAGGAGGATCCGCACGAACGCTCCGACGCGACTCGAGCCGTCGACCATCGCCGCCTCCTCGAGCTCCTTCGGGATGCCGAGGACGAAGCCACGCAGCGTCCACACGGCGAACGGCAGCACGAACGTCAGGTAGGTGAGGATCACGCCCGTCAGCGTGTTCGTCAGGTGGTACCGGGCGAGCACGACGTAGAGCGGGATGATGAGCCCCACGGACGGGAGCATGAGGATTCCGATCATCGCAACGATGAAGACCTTCCGGCCCGAGAAGCGGTACTTCGCGAGCGCGACTGCTGCGAGGAACGCCACCACCATCGAGGCGACCACGGCCACGACGACAACGATCAGGCTGTTCTTCACCGTGTCCCAGAAGTAGGGCCGCGCCATCGCGTCGCGGAAGTGGTCGAGCGTGGGCGAGCTCGGGAACCACGTGGGTGTGATGCCGTTGATCTCGTCGTCCGGCTTGAACGCCGTCGTGACCATCCAGTAGACGGGGAACACGAGCACGAGGCAGAGCGCGATACCGAGCGCGTCCCACGCGCGCCGCCGCACGAACCGCGCCCCTGCGCCGCGCCGCGGGCGGGCGGGAATCGGCACCGAGGTCACGTCACGTCCCCCATCCGCACCATCCGCCGCACGTACACGACCGAGAGCGCGGCGACGATCAGCAGCATCAAGATCGAGATCGCAGCGCCACGCCCGAAGTCGGAGTGCGCGTAGCCCTCGATGTAGACGTAGACGCCCATCAGGTAGTTCGACGAGTCGACGTGCGAGGCGCCGATCAGCAGGTACGGCTGCGTGAAGACCCCGAAGTCCCAGATGATCGACAGGCTCGTCAGGATGAGCAGGATCGGCTTGAGCACCGGGAACGTGACGTCGCGGAAGACGCGCAGCGGGCTGGCGCCGTCGATCTGGGCCGCCTCGACGAGCTCCCGTGGGACCTGGGCGAGGCCGGCGTAGACCGTCACCGTCACGAAGGGGATGGCGCCCCAGACGATCATGGCCGTGACCATCGAAAGCTGCGAGAACGGCGAGCCGTACCAATCGTGCTGGAAGTAGTCCCCGACGCCGACCTCGGTGAGAACGTAGTTGAGGATGCCGTTCTGGAAGTTCGTCATCCAGTACCAGACCTGGACGGCGACGACCGGCGGCATCGACCAGACGAGCACGAGCCCCGACGTGAGCAGGATGCGGACGGGCGTGGAGAGCCGCAGGAGGAGCAGCGCAAGCAGCGTCCCGATCACCATCGTCAGGCCGACGTTCGCTGCGGTGAAGACGATCGTCCGCACCAGCGTGTCCCAGAAGACGTTGTCCGACAGGACGGAGCGGTAGTTCTCGAGGCCGATCCATTCCCCGTGGCGCTGGATCAGCTCCGGGAGCCCGTACTGCTGGAACGAGAGCGCGACGAGCTTGTAAAGCGGGTAGCCGAGGATCGCGACGATCGCGACCACGACCGGCGCGACCAAGAGGTACGGAACCGATCCGCGCGCGACCGCGGCCGGGCCGAGCGGCCGTCGACGCGCCGCGGGAAGGGGCGACGCGTCGACGGCCACCGCGCCGCCGGCGGCGTGCGGGGCGGGATCAGATGTCACCGCTGATCCACGCCCCGCACGACCCGGCTCAGCCGTTCAGCACCGAGGCGATGTTGTCGCTCGCCGACTGTGCCGCCTGCTTGACGCTGAGGCGGCCGGTGAGGATCTGGGAGAGCATGTTGCGGAGGATGTTGCCGTTTTCGACGTTCACCCAGTTCTTCGCGGTCGGGACGAACCAGCTCCGCTTCGCCGCCCGCTCGTTGACGCTGTTGCCGAGGAGCGACGTCGTGTTGGGGATGTTGCCGATCCCGCGGAGCGACGTCATCGACGGCGTGGACGTGTAGGCCTTGATCCAGTCCACGGCGAGCGCCTTGTTGGCGCCGACCGGGACGGCGAGGTCCGAGCCGCCCAGGAAGCCCGGCATGGGCTGCCCCTTGGTATGGCTCGGCATCACGAACTGTGCGGTGGCGTTCTTGTACTCGTCACCGACGCAGCAGCTGAACCACGCCGGCCCAGGCATCGCGCCGACGAGGCCCTGTGCGTAGACGGTGTACGGGTTCGGATGCGTCTCGTCGGCGGTCTTGGACCCCTTCGAGACGGCGTTGAAGAAGTTCCTGTACGCCGTCAGGCCGGCGATCGCCCGCGGAGAGGCGAGCGTGCCCTTCCACTTCCCGCTCACCTGCGTCGCGATCTTGCCGCCGAAGTCGTAGACGAAGCCCATCGCGACGTACCAGTCCGTGCCGGCGATGTACACCGGCGAGAACCCCTTCTGCTTGTTCTGTGCGGCCAGCTTCTTCCCGCCCGCAGTGAACTGCGCCAGGCTCGTCGGCACCTTGATCCCGGCCTTCTTGAAGAGGTCGGTGCGGTAGGTGATGACGCGCGAGCCTGCGTAGTACGGGACGCCGTAGAGCTTCCCGCCGTAGCGGCCTGACGCAGCAAGGCCGTCGAGCCACGTGCCGGAGTTCGGCAGCGAGCCCTTCTCGGACGACAGGTCCTGGAAGGCTCCCGCGGCCATGTACTTCGTCATCTCGGTGTTCCCCATCTCGATGACGTCGGGCGTCGAGCCGCCCGCCAGGGTCGCGTCGAACTTCTGGAGGTGGTTCCCCCAGGTCTGGTACTGCACGTTGACCGCGACGCCGGGATGATCCTTCTGGAACGAGGCGTTGGCCGCCTTCACGATCGGCTCCCAGTTCGTCGCCTGCGCGTCAACCTGCAGCCAGACGGTGATGCTGTTGGCCGCCTGCGTCCCGCCCGAGGCGGTCGACGCGACGACGGCGAGGGCGGCGCCGACGAGAACGGCGGCCCCGATGATGCGTGCTCTCATGGGCGATACCCCCAAGCGCATCGTGAAGCGGAGCGCGTCGCCCGGATCTCCCGGTGGCCGGTCGGGTCGTGGGACGCGGCGCCGCTCACTGGCTTATACCACTTGGCCACGGTTCGGAACACTGGCACACACCTCAAGAGTTGTCAAGACCACTTGACGGGTAATTCGGCGCAAGGCCGCGTAGTTCGACGGCCGTCGCGGACGCGAGGGCGAATCTGGTACTGACCAACCTTCGCTAACCCTGCGCCGCTTGGCCGTTGCCCGGCCTCCGGGCCGGCCCCCGGTTCAGCTCGGTCACGAGCCGGTACCGGTCGCCCCGGTAGATCGAGCGGACGTACTCGACGATCTCGCCCGTCGACGACCGCGTCGTGCGCTCGAACAGGAAGGCCGGTGAGTGGAGCGGCACGCCGAGGGCCTCGGACTCCGTCTCGTTCGTGACCGTCGGCTCGATCGTCTGGAGCCCGCCGACGACGTCGATCCCGTACCGGTCGAGGAGGAGCCCGTAGAACGACTGGCGCTCGAGATCTCGCGCCGAGAGCCCCGGAACGAGCGCCTCGCGGACGTGGAGCGTCTCGATCGCCATCGTCTCCCGATCCGCCAGCCGCAGGCGGCTGATGATCACCACCGGCTCGGAGGGCGAGACGTGCAGCAACCGGCCGAGATGGGCGCCGGCAGGCGTCACCCGGAGATCGAGCGTGCGCGACGCGGGGGTCATGCCTCGCCGCTGCATGTCCTCGGTGAAGGACGTCATCGTCAGCTCCTGCGCGATCTTCGGCTCGCTGACGAACGTGCCGCTCCCGTGACGGCGCACCAGCAGCCCTTCGCGCACCAGCTCGTCGAGCGCCGCGCGGACCGTGAGCCGCGAGACGCCGAGGTTGGTCGACAGCTGGCGCTCGGAGGGAATCGCCTCCCCCACGCCGAGCTGCTCGATCAGGTCGAGCACCTGGCTGCGCGTCTCGCTCTGCTTCGTCCCGGTGCGCCTCATGGTCAAGACCAGTTCTCCGCGGATGCCACGGCCACCTGCCCCGTGTCGGTCGCCGTCTGGGGCTCGGCGGCGACCGCAGCGCCCGTCTCGACGTCGAAGAAGTGGAACGCGGCCGGGTCGACGGCGAGCGCCAGGCCCGCACCCTGCCTCGCGGTGGAGCGCGGATCGATCCGGGCCGTGAAGAGCGTCGTCTGCTCGGGCAGCAGCGCGGTGTCGTCCGCGTCGCTCCCGAGGTCGACCTCGGGTCGCCGCGCATCGACCCGGAAGCACGCGTGCGTGTCGGCGCCGAGCTGCTCGAGCACGTCCACCTGAACCTCGAGCCTGGGGAGGCTCGGATCGGCGAACGCAGCGTCCTCGAACGCCTCCGGGCGAACGCCGAGCACCACGCGGCCGTCCTTCCCGGGCCTCCTGCCCGGGTCGAGCGGAATCACGTGCGTGCCGATGCGGACCGAGTCAGCGTCCACGACGGCCTCGACGAGGTTCATGGACGGAGAGCCGATGAACGCGGCGACGAACACATCCCGCGGCCTGGCGTAGAGCGCCTGCGGCTCGTCCACCTGGACGATCTGGCCGTCGCGCATCACCGCGACGCGCTGGCCGAGCGTCATCGCCTCTGTCTGGTCGTGCGTGACGTAGATCGTGGTGACGCCGAGCCGGGAGTGCAGCTCCGCGAGCGACGCGCGCATGCCGACGCGCAGCTTCGCGTCGAGGTTCGAGAGCGGCTCGTCCATGAGGAACGCGCGCGGCTCGCGCACGATCGCGCGGCCCATCGCGACCCGCTGCCGCTGGCCGCCGGAGAGCTGCGCCGGCCTGCGCTCGAGCAGCTCCGTGAGGCCGAGCATGCCCGCGACCTCCTCGACGCGCCGTCGGGTCTCGGCCTTCGGCGCGCGCCGCACCTTGAGGCCGTAGGCCATGTTCTCGCGGACGCTCATGTGCGGGTAGAGCGCGTAGCTCTGGAAGACCATCGCGATGTCGCGTCGTCGCGGCGCCAGGTCGGTGACGTCGACGCCGTCGATCCGGACCTCGCCCGCGGTCGCCTCCTCGAGCCCGGCGACGGTGCGCAGGAGCGTCGACTTGCCGCACCCGGAAGGCCCGACGAGGACGATGAACTCGCCGTCGGCGATCGAGAGGCTGACGTCGTCGACGGCGACGAAGCCGTTGTCGTAGGCCTTCGTGATGCGCTCGAGCTCGATCGTCGCCATGGCCGCCTACCGCCGCCCCGCAGGACCACTCGACTGCCGGAAGCCCCACATTGGTCTTGACCACTCTACCACGGCGTGCATAGACTGGCACACATGGCGGCGATCCGCAACGAGCCGGGACTCGACGAGCTTCCGACCGAGGGCAGAGATCCTGCGGGAGCCGACCTCGATCTCCGCTCCACGGCGGAGCTCGTCCGCCTCATGGGCGAGGCCGACGCGACCGTTCCCCACGCGGTCGCAGCGGCAGGCGAAGCCCTCGCCGCCGCCATCGACGAGATCGCGGCTCGTCTCGCGCGCGGCGGCAGGCTCGTCTACGTCGGCGCCGGGACGTCGGGACGTCTCGCCCTGGTCGACGCCGTCGAGTGCCAGTCGACGTTCGGGCTCGATCCGGGCCGGGTCGTCGCGCTCGTCGCGGGCGGCGCCGACAGTGCCGCGACGGCCCAGGAACACGCTGAGGACGACGCCGAGGCGGGGGCCGCGGAGGTCAGGGCGCTCGCAGTCGACGAGCGCGACGCCGTCGTCGGGATCAGCGCCAGCGGGCGCACGCCGTACGTCCTCGGCGCGCTCGGGGTTGCGCGCGGTGCCGGGGCCCTGACCGTCGGCGTCGTCTGCGTCGAAGGGTCTCCGATCGGCGCAACGGCCGACCGCGAGATCGCCGTGGTGGTCGGCGCGGAGGTGCTCGCCGGCTCGACACGGCTGAAGGCCGGGACGGCCCAGAAGCTCGTGCTCAACACGATCTCGACGGTCTCGATGATCCGGCTCGGCAAGACCTACGGGAACCTGATGGTCGACGTCGTGGCAACCAACGACAAGCTCCGCGACCGCGTCCGCCGGATCGTCGAGCTCGCCACGGGTGCGTCCTCGGCGGAGGTCGCGGCGGCGCTCGATGCGTCCGACGGCGACGCGAAGGTCGCGATCGTGACGCTTCTCGCGGGCGTGGACGCTTCGACGGCGCGCGAACGGCTCGCCCGGGCCGGCGGCGTCGTGCGGAAGGCGCTCGGGCAATGAGGCTGGGCGTCGACGCTGCGCTCGTCGACGGCCGCCTCGTCTCCGGCGACGTCGCGATCGACGGCGGCCGGATCCAGGCCGTCGGCCTCGACGGCGTCGGTCGCGGAATCGCCGTGCCCGGCTTCGTCGACCTGCAGGTGAACGGGTTCGCGGGCGTCGACTTCCTCGGTACGGACGCCGACGGATTCACGGCCGCCGGCGAGGCGCTCCTCGAGACCGGCGTGACGGCCTACCTTCCGACGCTGATCACCTCCGAGGAGGCCGACCTGGTTCCGGCGATCGCGTCTGTCCCCCCACGCGCTCCCGGGCCGCGAATCCTCGGCGTCCACCTCGAGGGGCCGTTCCTCTCACCCGCGCGGCTCGGGACGCATCGTCTCGCCGCTCGCCGCGACCCCGATCCGGCGCTCCTCGAGCGGCTCCTCGGTGCGGGCCGCGTACGCCTCGTGACGCTCGCGCCGGAGCTTCCCGGGGCGCTCGACCTCGTCGACCTCCTTCACGGTCGGGGCATCGTCGTCTCCCTCGGTCACACGAACGCCACCGCCGCGGAAGCGCATGCGGCGTTCGACCGCGGCGTCCGCGCGGTGACGCACGTGTTCAACGCGATGCGACCCCTCGCGCACCGCGACCCCGGAGTGGTGGGCGCCGCGCTCGTGCGCCCCGACGTCGTCCTCCAGGCGATCGTCGACGGGGTCCACCTCGACCCGGACATCGTGCGGCTCCTCTGGCGCGTCGCAGCCGGTCGTCTCTCGCTCGTCACCGATGCGATCGCGGGCGCAGGCCTCGGCGACGGGACCTACGCCCTGGGCGAGATCGAGATCGTGGTCGCGGACGACGTGGTGCGGAGCGAGGACGGCGTTCTCGCGGGCAGCGCGCTGACGATGATCGAGGCGGTGCGCAACCTCGTCGCGGTCGACGTCCCGCTCGAGCGTGCGCTCGAGGCGGCGACCAGCGTGCCCGCGCGCGTGCTGGGCGACCCGACGCTCGGACGCCTGGTGCCCGGCGGCCCCGCCGACGTCGTCGTCCTCGACGACGCGCTCGAGGTCGTTCGCACCCTCGTGGGCGGTGAGACGCTTGTCGCCGGCTGAGAACGGCGCCGAGCCCGGCACGCGCTTTCTCGCGGAGATCCGGGAGCAGCCGGCAGCACTCCGCCGCCTCCTCGAGCAGGACGCGGAGATCGGGCGCATCGCGGCGACGGTGCGCACACGCGACGCCCGGCTCGTCCGCATCGTCGGGCACGGCTCGTCGGACAACGCGGCCTCCTTCGGCATCTACGCCTTCGGCCTGCTCCCCCGCTGGACGGCGATGCGCGACTCGATCACGCTGACCGTTCACTACGGGACACCGCTCGACATGTCAGGCTCGACGGTGATCGGGCTCTCGCAGTCGGGCCAGACGCCCGACGTCGTCGAGTACATCCGCGGCGCGCGGGAGACAGGCGCGTTCACGATCGCGGTCACGAACGACGCCGCGTCGGAGCTCGCGCTCGCGGCGGACGCGACGATCCTGCTCGCGGCGGAGCCGGAGCTCGCCGTTGCCGCGACGAAGACGTACACGAACACGCTCGCGACGCTGGCGCTGCTCGCGGGCCACGTCGCGGGCCGCGGCGCCGAGATCGGCGACGGGATCCGCGAGGTCGCAGACCTCGCCGAGGCCGCGCTTCCGGGCCTCGAGCAGGCGACGGCGCCGCTCGCGCTCCAATTCGCCTACACGGGGCGGATGTTCGTGATCGGCCGCGGTGTCGAGTTCGCAACCGCGCGCGAGATCGCGCTCAAGCTCCTCGAGACCTGCCGCGTGGCCGCCGAGCCGCTCACGGCGACCGACCTCGCGCACGGCCCGGTCGCGGCGCTCGACCCGTTGTTCCCTGTGTGGGCGATCGCCTCGGACGACGGCACGCTGGCGCCCGTGCAGGAGGCCGCGGCGCGCACGCGGGAAATGGGAGCGACGCTCGTTGCGAGCGGGACGGCAGCGGCCCGCATCGACGGCGCGTCCTACCGGGTGCCCGTCCCGACGCCGAGCATCTCGCTGCTCTCTCCCCTGCTCTCGGTGATCCCGGGCCAGCTGTTCGCCTGGTCGCTCGCGCACACCCGCGGCCTCGACGCAGACGCGCCGCAGGGCCTCGCGAAGATCACGCTCGCCCGCTAGGCGCGCGCCTGCCCTGCCCGCCGCACCCGGTCGAGAAAGGACTCGACGGGAAAGCCGGGTCCGGGATCCCAGTGGTCGCTCTTCCGGTAGGCCTTGCTCACCTCGGCGTGTCCGGTGATCCCGCGTCGTCCGGCCAGTAGGTCGTCGGCAGTCAGCCATCGGGTCGGGATGCGTCGCCGTCGGCACACGTCCGCCACGAGCACCGATGCATGACCCAGGACGCCGGTCGAGTATGCGTCCTCCCAGTCGTCGGTGGTCTGGCGCGCGAAGCCCGCGAGCTCGACGCCGATCGAGTGCGTGTTGCCGCCCCGCGCGTGCCAGGCGACATCCTTCTCGCGGACGCACTGGATCACGGTCTGAGCGTCGACGCAGTAATGCGCCGACACCTTCGACACGCTGGTTGCGAACCAGCGGGCGCAGATCATCGCCGCATCGGGCCGCTCGGCGATCTCCATCGTGTGCATCACGACGAGGTCGAACGTCCTTCCCGATGTCTCGGTCTTGTTCGGGCTCTCGACGAAGCGGTAGGGCACGCGGCCGGGCGAGCATAAGCGGCGTCGACCGGCTGTGCGAGGATCGTGATCGTGGAGGCGGCACAGGCGAGGACGCGACGGCTGACGGCGGTACGCCGCGAGGAGGAGCGCGTCACGGCCCTCGAGCTCTTCTTCGACCTCGTCTTCGTGCTCGCGCTGACGCAGTGCACCGCGTTGATCGCAGGGACGCCGACGTGGACGGGACTCGTCCAGGCGCTGTTCGTGCTCGCGGTGCTGTGGTGGTCGTGGGGCGGCTACGCGTGGTTGACGAGCGTCGTCGATCCGGAGGAGGGAGCCGTGCGCATCGCGATGTTCGCGGCGATGGCAGCCTTCCTCGTGGCCGCGCTCGCCGTGCCGCACGCCTTCGGCGACGACGCGCTCGTGTTCGCGTGCGCCTACGGCGTCGTCCGCATCGCCCACATCTGGCTGTTCACCATGGCGAGCCGCGACGACCCCGGCCTACGGCGGTCGGTCACGGGGCTCGGGTGCAGCACTGCGGTCGGCGTCTCGCTCCTCGCCGCCGCGTCGCTCACCGACGGCGTGCTGCAGGGAGCGCTCTGGGCGGTCGCCATCGCCTTCGACGTCGGCATCCCGCTCCTGTTCTTCGCCGAGGGCTGGAAGCTGATGCCGTCGCACTTCGCCGAGCGCTACGGGCTGATCGTGATCATCGCGCTCGGAGAGTCGATCGTCTCGATCGGCGTCGGCGCCCACGAGATCGTCGACGGTGGGATCATCGCCGCGTCCATCCTCGGCGTCGCGGTCGCGGCGGCGCTCTGGTGGCTCTACTTCGACGTGATCGTCTGGCTCGGCGAGCGGCGACTCTTGCACGCGACACCGGGCAAGGAGCAGAACGAGCTCGCGCGCGACTCCTACTCGATCATCCACTTCCCGCTCGTCGCGGGAATCGTGCTCGCCGCGTTCGGGCTCAAGAAGACGCTCGAGCACGTCGGCGACCCGCTCCACTCCGTGCCCGCGGCGGCGCTCGTCGGCGGCGTCGCGCTGTACCTCCTCGGGCATGTCGCGTTCCGGTGGCGCCAGGTGCACTCGCTGAGCCGGCAGCGCTCGCTCGCGGCGCTCGCGACCCTCCTCCTCTACCCCGTCGCGCTGGAGGTCCCGGCGCTCCTGACGCTCGGGCTCGTGCTCGGCGTCCTCTGCCTGCTGATCGTCTACGAGGTGACGCGGTTCGCAGAGAACCGCGCGCGGGTCAGACAGGAGCTCGCGCACGGCCGTGTCCCCGCTGCGATCGCCGAGATCGAGAGGATGGCGGAGTGACGCGACCGATCTGGGCGCCCTGGCGGCTCGAGTACATCGCCGAGGCGGACAGCCAGGAGGGCTGCGTGTTCTGCGTCGAGGCGGCGGGCGAGCTCGGCGACGAAAGCCTCGTCGTCGCGCGCGGCGCGCACGCCTTCGTGCTGCTCAACAAGTTCCCGTACTCGTCGGGTCACGTCATGGTGGCGCCGCTGCGGCACGTCGGCGAGCTGTCCGAACTCGAGCCCGACGAGGCGGCCGAGATCCACCTCCTCACGACGCGGGCGATCGACGCGCTCCGGCGCATCTACGGGGCCGACGCCTTCAACGTCGGCTGGAACCTGGGGCAGGTGGCAGGCGGGTCGATCGCGGCGCACCTGCACGAGCACGTCGTGCCGCGGTGGGCGGGCGACACGAACTTCATGCCCGTGCTCGCCGACGTGAAGGTCGTGCCCGAGCATCTCCTCGCGACCCGCGCCCGGCTGCGCGAGGCGTGGCTGGCGGACTAGCGCGCGTCAGCCGAGCGAGGACGAGAGGCGCGCCATCGTCGCCCAGCCGACGGGAGTCGTCGTCTGGAGGTCGTAGAGGCTCCAGCCCGTCGCCGTGCCGTCGTCGAGCACGGCGTCGTCGAAGGCACGAAGCTCGTCCGCCGTCATCCGGTTCGCGACGCCGCCCGCAGCGTGGACCGCGATGTCCGGGCCGACGGCCGCGCGCAGGAGCCTGAGGGATCGGGCAACGTAGCCGTAGGTCGCGTCGTAGCCGTTGAAGCCGCCTCCGGTGTAGAGCATCGGCACGAAGGCGTCGACCTGCGCGGCGATCTGCGTCCACGGGAAGCCCGGCCACCAGGTGAGATGCCGCTCGAAGGCCCGCGGCGGGTACGTGATCGCAGCGACCGGCGTCGATCCCGCCTCCGCCCCGAGCCTTGTAAGTAGATCGACCACTCGCGCGGTGCGCTGCCTCACGTTCTTGTTCCGGAGCGACTCCACGTCGAAAGCGATCCCGTCGAACCCTCCGCCCTGCGGCGTGCGAAACGAGAGGAGCGTGCGTGCGCGGCGGAGGTCCCGTGCGTGGTTGTCGTGGCCCGGCAGGTACCAGCCGACGACGCGGATCCCGCGCGCGTGGAGGGCGTCCACGGTGCGCCCGAGCCCGGCCGGGTCGACGACGTCCGTCTTCGAGCGGTCGTTCGCAGTCTCGATCCAGGCGGTGCGCACGCCACGTGTCGCCAGCCGCGCCGCAAGCGCGTTCGGCGTGGCGTAGACGGCGGTGTCGTAGACGTCGATCCACGTGCCGAGCCCCTGGAACACATCGGCTGCGGCCGTCGCTCGAGCCGGCGCCGCCCTCCCCGGTGTCGATTCGACGAAGGCGATGCCCGCGGTCAGCGCCGCGACGAGGATGGCGAGGAGTGCGAGGCGCACGGCGATCGGAGCGTACGCGGCGTGTGTGATGGATCCGTGAGCCGGTCCAAGGCGGAGGCGCGCAGTCCGAGGGCTCGACGACGCCCCGGCGAAGGCAGGGCCTACCCCGGGGCGCATGGACGTCAGGTGCCGGCGGAAACGCGCCTCCGCTTCCGATTGTCGGGACGGCGCGAGTCGGCGCATGCCTCCAACGGGTGGCCCGTCGATGGCTCTCCACCAGACCGAATGCGGCATGGAGTACTTCACCAACGACGTGATGGGAGACCTTCTCGAGCGGAGCCTCGAAACCGCAGAGCTCGTCCCCGACGGGTTCCGCGACATCGGCACCGGCCCGGCTCGCCTGACGGACGGGAGGTCGACCGGCTCACCATCGCCGACCGCGAACAGAGCGTCGTCGACGACGTCACGCGCATCCGCAGCCACCCACTCGTAGAACGCACCATCCCATCCACGGGTTCGTGTACGACGTCAAGTGCGGACGCCTCGTCGAGGTCCCCGCCGCGACCCAGGCCGGCGAACCAGCCGTCTGGGGACAGCCATGGCCAGCACACACGACGAGCAACTGAGGACAGCATCGGCGTCCCTGCCGCGAGCGGCACGGGCCGGGAGGCTCGTGTGCGGCCCCGGCCGTCGCCGGCCCCTGAGCATTTCTCGTCAGCGGGTTGACTTCGCCACTGTTCCCATGTGAGAATTGCCACGTAACGACGGGGAGAGGGAAACGGGGGAAACGGGGGAACGACCGTCGATGCGGCGGACGGAGACGTGGAGGGTTCCCGACACCTGGTCGGGCCGTAACCGCATCCCCTCTCCCCAACTGCAATTGCGATTCAGTCGTCTGACGGGTTCGCGAACGGTGTTGTTGTACGTCAGTCCAGGTCGTACGCCAGCGACCCCTGGATGTCGGATGCGGAGGACGTCAGATGAAGCGACCGATCTCTTGTGTCGCGATGCTGGTGGCGTTGCTCGCTCCGACCGTGGCCGACGCTCGTGACAGCGCCTACGGCGTGGCGATTCGCGGAGCGTCCGTCAACGGCGATCACTCCGTGACCATCGCGTGGCAGCTGGAGAGCGCAAACGTCTTCAATCAATCGCTCGCCGTCGACGGGTCCGTCGTCAGGAGCGGATCCGACCGAGCGACGAGCTTCACGACGCGGCCGCTTTCGGAGGGATCGCACACCATCACGATCGAGGTGCGCGAGCTATTCGAGACGTACACACGCTCCGACTCATCCTGCGTGGTGTCCGGCGGGCACTGGGTGTGCGCCCGAAACTGGCGCGACTCGATGACCGTCAGTGTCCCGTACGAGATGACTGTGTCGTCCCACGCCTGGTCGGGCTTCAACTCGCAGTGGCGAAGGCACGAATCACAAAGACCGAGTGCTCGATCGGTGCCGTCCGGCGCATTCACTCCAAGCGAGCGGCGGGCACCATTCTGAGCCAACGACCTGCGGAGACCGGACGACAGCTTCCGAACGACACCGCCATACGCCTGGTCGTGAGTATCGGCCGCTAACCGCTCTGGCGGTCGCCGCTTCGGAGCCGCGCGATCCTGGAGAGGTAGTCGATGCGCCGGAAACGGCTACGATGCGGCCCTCGCGGGCGTAGCTCAGTTGGTAGAGCATCAGCTTCCCAAGCTGAGGGTCGTGGGTTCGAGCCCCATCGCCCGCTTCAGGATCCATGCGGTGTTGCGGCGTCTTAGCCGTCCTCCCCCCTCCCGGCCATGCCCCGCTCATGCCCCAAACGTCGTAGGTAGGCGGCGTTGAGCTTCGCCCGCGCCGTCTCCTCGGCGCCCTGCGCGAGATGCCCGTACGTCCTGTCGATCATCTCCACGCTCGTGCCCATGTAGCGACCGAGATCGAAGATCGACAGACCGGCATCGAGCGCCCAGGTGGCGAACGAGTGGCGCATGTCGTAGATCCGTCGCGGCGGGATCCCCGCGGCGTCGAGCGCGGGTTTCCTGAGACCGGCGGAAGTTCTTCAGGTCGACAACTCCGCCCCGGTGGCCGGGGATACACAAGCCGCACGTCGAGACGCCGAGGAGTCGCGTCCAGAGCCTCCAGCGCCCTCGTCGACAACGGGACACGACGACGGCTCCGGGCGGTCTTGCCGTAGCTCTTCGTGACGCCGTAGGCGTATGTCCGCTCGACGAGCACGACGCCCGCCGTCCGGTCGACGTCGCGCCACTCGACCGAGAACCACTCAGACGGTTCGAGTCGATCCGGATCCCGCCGGGGATCTGCCCGCGACGCCAGCCCCGCAGGACCGTCTCGGGCGAGAGGCCGAGACACGCCGCCACCTGACGGGTGGTGAGCAGCCGGTCGGTCACGGCCCGAACCAGTCCCTTGACCAGATCCTCGGCCGCGGCAACTCGTCCGCCGAGTACTCGGCCGGGCACGGCCGATCTGAACCGGGCCGAGCGCCGAGTCCTGGCGCCACGCCTCCGGGGGCACGATCGCCCGTCCGCAGTTGCTGCAGCGGACGACGCCGCGGCCCTCCTCGATCCTCCGTCCGAGCTCGGCGAAGTCTTCTGGGCTCGGCCGAGGCACCGGCAGCGGCCGTGAGCTGCGTCCGCTCCTCCGCTCGACCCGGTGCGCCGAGGTTCTTCTGTTGCACCGTTGGTGCTCGGCCATCGCGGGGAGCGAGCGGTTGGTGTCGTTGTGGCCGAGATCCCAAGGTTCGGGGACGCCGTTCACGATGAGGATCGGGTTGCCACATCTGCGGCAGAGCACCATGCCCGAGGCGACGCGCCGCGCCCACCGTCGCCGGTCCTGCTCATGCGGCCAGCCGTAGCCCCGGTCGCGCTCAGTCACCTGATCGCCTCGAACCGCGTGCAGGGGTCGTCTCCATCCGTCCGATCGGACCAGGGGGGATACCTCACAGGGGGCTCTCATGTCTTCGGCGCCGCGGGCCTCGTCGGGACCGCTCGATCGACCGGAGGCCAGCGTGACGAGCAGCCGCTTCAGGTACGGCGGAAGATCCGCCAGCCGCCCGAGGACGCGAGCTGGAGCCGCCACCCGCCCGCCGTGAGGCGACCCGCGTTCGTCGGCCTAGACGGGCCGATTACGAGCCACTCGGCCTTCTCGGGCACCTGTCCGCCGGCGGGGACGAACAGAACGGTGCGTCGCAGCTCGGCGTCCCAGGCAGGGTAGAGGTAGGTGCTGGGTACGACGTCGAGCGCGATCGTCGCCGCTGGAGGAATCCGGTCGGCGAGAAAATGGAACGCGTCGAGGTCTCCGGCGCCACTCTCCGCCTGGACGAACCAGCGGGCGCTCCTGTCGGGAGTTCGATTCGCCGCGAGGAGCGCGAGACCCGCGGGGCGGGGAACGAAGTACGCGACCGAGAACGCGAGCGTCACCGCCGTCAGCGCCACCGATGTCCATGCCAGCGACCGCACGCGAAGCGCAGTTCCGAACACCGTCGCGGCCAGGGCGACTGAAAAAGCCACGTAGCGCATGCGCTGAGGGTCGTAGGCCAGCGTAAGCGCGGTCAGAAGGACCGAGGACGGCACGCCTACGAGGGCGACGAGCGCTGCACCGGGCAGCCGCCGACGCTGCACGTCGACCACGACGAGAACGCCGGCGCCGATGAACAGCACAACGAACGCCAGCCCGTAGGACGAGACCATCGGGGACTCGATGAAGCCCGGCGGCAGACGTGACGCCGGCCCGCTCCCGAGGCCGACCGCAGAGCGGGCGTGCGCGAGCACCCGATCGGCGACGTGCGCCCAGGTCACGATCAACGGAGTGGCGAAGAATGCGAGCACGCCGACGACAAGTGCGACCCCACCGGCGCGGCGGTGTCCGCGGATGGCGAGCACGGCTCCCACGACGGATGCGACGACCAACGCGCCGAGCCCCCAGAGCGGCGAGACGAGAAGGCCTGACCCCTCCGCATTCGACAACTCGAAGAGATCGACGAAGGACATCCTGACCCGCTCGAGCAGAGGATCGACGTCCCGATCGAGCGTGACGCCCCCGCGTGGATTACCGGTCTCGACGAGGTTGAGCACGAACCAGAACGACCCGGCTGCGAGACCCGCCGCTCCGGCTCCCGCAAGCGACCACCAGCGCGACCGCGGCTGGCTCGCGAGTAAGAACGCAGCGAGGACCGGTAGCGCGTAGATGACCGTCCCTTTCGCGCCGAGGCCGAGCGCGAGGGCGGTGGCTGCGAGTCCAAGCTCGACACGTGACGATCCGAGCGCGAAGTACGCGCAGACGACCAGCAGCGACGCGACGACGAGATCGTTGAGGGCGGTCGGCGCCTGCAGCGCGACGACGGTGAACGTCGCAAAGGCCAGCGCCCCGAAAAGCGCCGCTCTGCGGCTCAGGCCTAGACGTCGCGCGATCCCGACGATCGCGCCGCTGGCGCCGGCGAGCGCAAAGAACTGGACGAGGCCGACGTACCGGTCGCCGTCGCTCAGGACCATCGAGGCCATGGTCTCGATCTCGGCGACCGGAGGGAATGCATCGATCCGGTTGTCCGGAGCATCGAGCACGTACGCGACGGCGTGCTGTTGCTTCCAGAGCGCAGCCCGCGGCAGGTGGTAGGTCAACGTGTCCGGCAGGCTCTGCGGGAACGTGAGACTGACGAGGAGCAGGTAGAGATGCACGGCGACCGCGAGAGCCGCCAGCGCGGCGACGGCCCAATCGTCGAGAGCGTCGCGCAGAGCGTGCGCCACGGGGGCCAGAGGTGGTCGGGGACGCTCGCACCACAGCCACAGGACGAGCGCCAGGACGAACGCGGCGGCGATGACCGCGATCACGGCGAGCCGGGTCAGCGCACGAGCGGGTGAGAGAGCCAGCGAGACGACGACGATCTCGGTCGTGGCGAGAAGGTAGACGGCGAGGAGAATGCCGACCGTCGAGCGTAGGCGCAGGCAGCTCGAGACGAGCGCTGCAGTCGCGACGACGAACGCGAACGCGCAGCCGAGGATCAGCGTGCCCACGCGTCCAGGCTAACCCGGTAGCGCTCGCAGCTCGCACCTAGGCGTCCCGGAGGAGACGCTTCACCGCTGCCGAAAGCCTCGCGCGGGTGGCTCGGAAGTAACAAACAAGGCCGCGCACGGGGGCAGGATCGAGCCCACGACGTACCCCGTCACGTTGGTGAGGCCCCGCCCTCCGTTCATCGAAGTGGGCGCCTACTCCTACACCGGAGAGCAGCTCCCCGCCGCGGGAGAATCGATCGCCGTTAGAAGCGTCCTCAGCCCATGGAGTGCGCGTTTGCACGAACTCGCGGCGCAAGCCACACGCGTCGATCGAAGCGCAGAAATACCGATCTCGGCCAAAGAGGTCGCGGCCTCGGCTAGTTCGTCGACCGCTCACCCAGCCTGATCCGCAGCTCGCCCAGGGTCTGCTCGATCTCGAACCATTAGTTGAGCACAAGCACGGCGAGTGCCTGACCAAGACGGCAGCATGGAAGCACTTTCGCGATGTGGTTGAGCCCCGCCTTCGCGGCGAGACTAGTCGCAAACCCGCGTGGCTGCTGGCGTTGTACGTCGATCGTCGCGGAGCGGTCGGTGGGTTCGAGCCCCATCGCCCGCTCTAGAGAAATGCCCCGGTAATCGGGGCTTTTCGTTTGAAGGTGGACGCTCTTGTTTCACGGGCGCCGTGAGCGATGGTGAGGCTTTGGTTAGGTTCTGCGGCCGCCGTCCAGCACGGCTCGCGGAAACAACTCCGGCCGGAGGGGCCATCGACGAACTCGAACGGCTCGACCGGACGGACCGGGAGAACACCAGCGGCCTCCAGCTGACCCCAGCGATCCCGGGAGGCGCTCGCCGGAAGTTGAGGCGCTGCCGGCCTCTCGTGGGTTCGTGCGTGAAGAACATGGGCTACTCGAGGAGGAGTCGCGGGCGGTTGTCCCGAGTTGGGAACCGTGGAAGACTCGAAGGGGTAAAGCCGCGTGCATAGACAAGGAGGCGCCGCATGGCAGGTGTAGAAGTAGGCGATTTCGGGTCGCCCGACGAGACTCGGACGCCCGACAAGACGAAGATCGAGCTCGTTCGGCTGGGCGGAACGAGTGCGGCGCGGATGCGATTGGAGCCCGGATGGAAATGGTCGGAGTGCATCAAGCCGGTCGTCGGAGGCGAAAGGTGCCAGGTGCGCCATGTCGGCCTGTTGCAGTCGGGCACGATGCGCGTCGTCCACGACGACGGCACCGAGCAGGAGATCGGCCCAGGTCAGGCCTACACCATTGATCCCGGACACGACGCATGGGTCGTCGGCGACGAGCCCGTCGTCGGGTTCGAGTTCGAGTCCCGGGCTGCCGAGGAGTTCGCGAAAGGCTGAGACGGCCGGGCGAAGGGAGTACGGTGGAAGCGCGGACCGGGGCCTGCTCCGGTTGAGGCTCGGGTTTCTCTCCTTTAGCCCGAGCTTCTGGATGGCCGGGGCGGTCCGCGCATACTTCGTCGCTGCGACCTGCCGCCGGCCTGCGCTTCCGGCCCTCACGCCGCCGCGGGATGGTTAGGTTCGTGGTGAGGTTTCCGTGTCTGTTCGTGGCGTCTAGGAGCTGAACACCGCCTCTCAACGTCACGTAGCCATGCGGGTTGGCGCCCCCTGACGGCTGCTGTCCTCCTGCTGCATGTCCTTCCCAAGCTGAGGGTCGTGGGTTCGAGCCCCATCGCCCGCTTCGGCTCAAATCGCCGTTTTCTCGCTGCGAGATCGTGGCCAACGTTCGGAGTTCGTGAAGGCGCCTGCCGCGCGGGGCGATCCGCTCGTCTAATCGGACAGTGCTGGTGGCTCTGCCTGGGTACGCGGAGCCACCAGCCGAAACGCGTGCGGTCTCGCGTCGTCCCGTCGTCGCGACCCTCGCCGTTCGGGACGCGCATGTCGCAGGGTTCGGCAAGGTCGCGTCGCAGAGCCACTCGTAAGGTCGATGGGTGGGCCGTGTTCGCGCGGTCCGGCCCACACCGAACGTGAGGTTCACGGAAATGCGGAAGTCTGCCGTGGTGCTCGTCGCGCTCGTGGCCGCTGTCATGGCCCCTGCGGCGTTCGCCGAGAACGGGAGCTTCGAGACCGGCGATTCAGCGGCTGGGCGGTGGACGTGCCGAGTGGCGACGCGGCCGTGATGCCGGGCGGCGCTCCGGGGGGCGGCTCGTACTTCGGCGGCGTCACCGCCGGCAGCCAGGACGAGTGGCAGTCGATCTCGACGACCGTCTCGCTCCAGGCGGGCGACGCTGTGGGCGCGGCGGCGCTCTTCTACAACGCCGAGGTCCCCGAAGAGTGCTACTGCGACGATGTCGCAGAGGTCGTCGTCATGCTGGACGGCAACGTCGTCGGCACGATCTTCACCGCGAACTCGTGCGCGTCCGGCTTCAGCGGCCTCGGCCCGTGGGGCGGCGGCCAGGTCTACGTGACCCAGGACGGCGTCTAAGTGCCACACTCGCGCGGTTCGTCGAGGGCAAGGGCCTGACGTGCGACACACCGCCTGCGGGCTATGTCCAGAAGGGCCTCGCGGGCGACGCGCAGCACGTTCCGGACGGCCTCTACGCGTACTTCACGGCTGCCTAGGTCGACGTAGCGGTGGCGTGCCGCGAACGGCGGCACGCCACCATCCGCTCGCGGCGGCCGCTACGCGATCCGCAGCGAGAAGGCCCGCGTCCGCGCCGTGCCCGAGCGGTCCGCCACCCGCGCGCGCACGGTGAACGTTCCCTTGCGCGCCGGAACACCGGTGACGCGTCCGGTCGTCGCCAGGCGAAGGCCGGGCGGCAGCGACCCGCCGACGCGCGTCCAGCGGTACGGCGTCGTGCCCCCCGTCGCCTTCAGCAGCACGTCGTAGCGCCGGCCCGGGTGCCCCGTCGGGAGCGCGCGCGACGCGATGGCGAGCAGCCTGCGCACCGGGGGAGGCGTGGGCTTCGGTGCGATCCCGAGCTGAACGAGCGCGCCGTTCACGAGGCTTGCCATCGCCTCGGCCCCGGTCGCGGTCAGATGGATGTCATCGGGCTGGAACCACGGCGGGTTGCTGCGCGACGCTGCGTTCCAGTCGACGACGGTCAGCTCGGGGTGGCGGCGCGCAGCGTCGCGGATCATGTCGTTCATGGACGCGTAGCTCTGGCGGGACTCGCGGAGCGTGAGCCAGAGCACGCGCTGGACCCCGGCCTTGGCAAAGACCGAAAGCGCCTGCTCGATGTTCCCGGCGTAGTTCGCCTCGTAGTCGTTGTAGCCGACGACGACCACCACGGCCGGGCCGAGCTCGCTCCCCAGCTGGGTGGCGCGCTCGATCACGTTCGGCGGCCGCACGCCGTCGTAGGGGCAGCTCGCATCGCCCACGCGACGACATGCCGCAAGCTCGAGGCGCACGTCGATGCCTCGTCCGAGCGTGCGCCGCGCGTCCGGGTCGTACGCCATCGCCGTCGCAGCCGAGTCGCCGAAGACCGTGACGCGTGTCGCCGCGGTCGAACCGCCCGGCGCGAGGCTCACCTGGAGCAGTGCACAGAGGGCGATCGTCGCGGCGACGGCTGCCGTGCGAGCGGCCATCCCGTCGAGGGTAGCGGCTCGCCGCAGCGCGGAGGGCGCGACGACGACCCTCCGCGCTACCGCGGCTCAGGCGGGAACGGCCTGCTCGACATCCGCGCTCCAGTCGCCGGCGACCGCGAGCGCGTTCATGCGGGAGCGGTGCAGGAACGCGTCCTGTCCCGCGTCCACGCTGGCGGGATCGCCGCCCCATGCCTGGAGGGCCGAGGCCTGCAGCGCCCGGCCGTACGAGAACGAGAGCGGCCACGGGCCGCCGAGCCGGTTGATCGCGTTCAGGTTCTCCGTCGCCTCGACCTCGGACTGGCCGCCGGAGAGGAACACGATCCCGGGCACCATCGCCGGGACGTGCCCGAGGAAGCAGTCGATCGTCCGCTCCGCGACCTCGGCCGGTGCTGCCTGCGTCGGGCAGCCCTTCCCGGAGATGACCATGTTCGGCTTCAGCAGCATCCCGTCGAGGGCGACGCCCTGGCGGTCGAGCTCCTCGAAGACGAGGTGGAGCGTGCGCGAGGTCACCTCGTGGCAGCGCTCGATCGAGTTGTCGGCGTCCATCAGGACCTCGGGCTCGACGATCGGCACGATGCCCGCCTCCTGCGAAAGGGCTGCATAGCGCGCGAGCGCGTGCGCGTTGACGTGGAGGCAGGCGTCGGTCGGGATGCCGTCGCCGATGGTGATCACCGCGCGCCACTTGCTGAAGCGCGCGCCGAGCTCGTGGTACTCCGTGAAGCGGGCGCGCAGCCCGTCGAGCCCCTCGGTCACCTTCTCGTTCGGATGACCGGCGAGATCCTGGGCGCCCGTGTCGACCTTGATGCCGGGGACGATTCCCTTGCCGGCGAGCAGCTCCGCGAACGGCGTGCCGTCGTCGGCCGCCTGGCGGATCGTCTCGTCGTAGAGGATCACGCCGCCGATGTAGTCCTCGCAGCCCGCCGTGGTGAACAGCAGGTTCCGGTAGGCACGGCGGCTCTCCTCCGTCGACTCGACGCCGATCGAGTCGAACCGCTTCTTGATCGTGCCCGTGGACTCGTCGGCTGCGAGCACGCCCTTGTGGTCGGCGACGATCGACTTCGCGATCGCGTTCAGCTCCTCCGCCGCCATCAGCGGCCTCCTTCCGTTCGCAGTCTTCTCAGCTTGCCCGAGGGATGGTGCGCAGCGACCCGTCGCACCGTCCCCGAGCGCGAGCGCATCACGATCGACTCCGTCTCGATCCCCTCGGCGCCGACGCGCACGCCGCGCAGGAGCGGCCCGCCCGTGACGCCGGTCGCGGCGACGAAGACGTTGTCGCTCCGCACGAGGTCGTCGTGCGTCAGCACCTTGTCCACGTCGAAACCCGCGTCGACGAGCGCCGCGCGCTCGTCGTCGTTCCTCGGCCACAGCCTCCCCTGCAGCGCGCCGCCGTGGCACTTGATCGCCGCAGCGGAGATCACGCCCTCCGGCGTGCCGCCGATGCCCATCAGCATGTCGACGCCGGTTCCGGGCTGGGCGGCGGCGATCGCCGGCGCGACGTCGCCGTCGCGGATCAGGTTGACGCGCGCGCCGGCGTCGCGCAGCTCGGCGATCAGCTCGTCGTGCCGGTCGCGCTCGAGCACGACCACGGTGACCTCGTTCGGCTCGACGCCCTTCGCCTCCGCGACCCGCGCGACGTTCTCGGCCGGAGAGGCGTCGATGTCGATCGCATCCGCGGCCTCGGGACCGACGGCGATCTTGTCCATGTAGACCGCCGCGCCGGGGAAGAACATGGAGCCGCGCTCGGCGACCGCGATCACCGAGATCGCCCCGGAGATGCCGAGAGCCGTGAGCCGGGTCCCCTCGAGCGGGTCGACCGCGACGTCGACCTCCGGGCCCGTCCCGTCGCCGACCTCCTCGCCGTTGAACAGCATCGGCGCCTCGTCCTTCTCTCCCTCGCCGATCACGACCACGCCGCGCATCGAGACCGAGTTGACCATGAAGCGCATGAGGTCGACGGCGGCCTGGTCGGCAGCGTTCTTGTCGCCACGGCCGATCCAGCGGGAGGCGCCCATGGCCGCCGCCTCCGTGACCCGAACGAGCTCGAGCGCGAGGTTTCGGTCGGGCGGCGTCCGTGAGGCCCCGTCGCTCATCGCTCGCCCGATCCTACCCCGCCGCAGCCACCGCCGACGCCGTGCAGAGGGGCGTCCGCGTCACATCCTCTCGGGGGCCTCGACGCCGAGCAGGTCGAGGCAGATCGCGACCACGGCCTGCGTGGCCGCGCAGAGCGCCAGGCGGAAGCTCTCTGCCTCCGACTCGAGCACGCGGTGGTGGTGGTAGAAGCGGTGGAAGTCGTCCGCGACGCGGATCGCATACGCGGACAGGGCGTGCGGGCCGCGACGCTCCGTCGCCTCCCGGACGACGCCGGGCAGCTCGAGTAGCCGCTTCACGAGCTCACGCTCCTCGGGCGCGAGCGGCGCCGACGGCCGGGGGTCGGGCTCGCGGGCGCCGGCGTTCCGCAGCACTCCCGCGACCCGCGCGTGCGCGTACTGCACGTAGTAGACGGGGTTCTTCTGGCTCCGCTCCGCGGCGAGGTCGACGTCGATCTCGATCGTCTGGTCGTGTCCGCGGGAGAGGAGGTACCAGCGCGCCGCGTCGACGCCGATCTCCTCGATGAAGTCGTGGAGGAACACGACGTCGCCGCGCCGCTTCGACATCGCCGCGGCCTCGCCGCCGCGCGTCAGGTGGACGAGCTGGTAGATCAGGACCTCGACCGTCTCGCGTGGGTGGCCAAGCATCTCCGCGAGCGCGGCGAGGCGCCCGACGTACCCGTGATGGTCGGCGCCGAGCACGTAGACGAGCCGGTCGAAGCCGCGCGCGAACTTCCGGCGGATGTACGCGGCGTCGGCCGCGAAGTAGGTCGGCGTCCCGTCGGAGCGAATCACCACGCGATCGCGGTCGTCCCCGTGCGCGGTCGTCTTCGCCCAGACGGCGCCGTCCGCCTCGAAGGTCTCGATCGCCTCGAGGGCCGCCGGGATCTCCGCCTCGACGACGCTCTGGCGCTCGAAGGTGTCGACGTGGATCCGGAACCGCTCCAGGTCGGCCTCGATCCGCTCGAGCATCCGCGGCACGGGATCGCCGGGCTCCCGCGCGAGATCGGCCATGTAGTCGCCCTGGTATCCGTCGGCGGGAGGCTTCTCGCCGCGCCGGATCGCGTCCACGGACGCGCGGAACAGGTCCATCTGAGTGCCTGCGTCGTTGTAGTAGTACTCGCGCTCGACCTCGTTGCCCGCGAACTCGAGCAGGCGGGCGACCGCATCGCCGTATGCGCCGTTCCGCGCGGCCGCGACGGTGATCGGGCCGGTCGGGTTCGCCGAGACCAGCTCGACCTGAACGCGCTCGGGCGTCTCCGCAGAGCCGGCGCCGAACCTCCGCCCCGCGTCGAGCACCGCGCCGAGGCCCGATCCCAGCCAGGCGTCCGCGACCGTCAGGTTCAGGAACCCGGGGCCGGCGACCTCGACGGCGGCGACTCCCTCCAGCTGCGCGACCTGCGCGGAGAGCTCCTCGGCGACCTCGCGGGGCGGCTGCCGCCTCTGGCCCGCCAGACGCAGGGCGACGTTCGTCGCGTAGTCGCCGTGACGGGCGTCGGCGGGACGCTCGAGCTCGACCGGGACTCCGGCGAGGCCGGCCACAGCCGTCTCGAGCGCGCGGGTCGGGTCGATCCCCTCCATCACGCCATCGTACGGCCGGTCGCGAAACCGCAGCCGGGGGTCCGACGAGGACGCGGTGCCGCTACTCGGCGGCGGCGACTGCCGGAGCGCGCGTCGTCGTCGCGGTACGCGCGGTGATCCCGTCGCGCGCCAGCGCGATCGCGACGTCCTCGCGGGCCTTGTAGATCCGCCACTTGACGGTCGCGAGCGTGATCTCGAGGGCGTCGGCGATCTCGGTGTACGAGAGGCCGACGACGTCGCGGAGAAGCAGCGCCATCTTCAGGTCGACGGTGAGCGCCTCGACGGCGCGCCAGACGGCGTCGATCGTCTCGGTCCGCTCGAACGGCTGGTCGACGACCTCGAGCGGTGGGATGTCGTCGAGCGCGACGACCGCGCGCGGACGGCGCTCGAGCGCGCGCAGCTCGTCGAGCACGCGGTTCTTCGTCACCTGGAACAGCCACGTCGTGAACCGCGAGCGGTCGGAGAACCCGGGCAGGCCCTGGTAGACGCGGAGGAAGACCTCCTGCGTCAGATCCTCTGCGAGGCTGCGATCCCCGACGAGGCGCAGCACGTAGTTGTAGACCGGCTGCTCGTACGCCCTGACGATGAGGTCGAAGGCCCGCTCGTCGCCGCGCTGGGCCTTGCGGAGCACACCGTGATCGGGCTGCGTCAGGGCCAATGCGCCGCGAGCATACAGTCCATTCGCGACGTTTCACACACAATTTACGACTCGGTGACGTGTCAGCGATCGTCGTTCACGACGAGGCTCGTCCCGGTCATCGCGGCAGGCTGCTCGAGGCCGAGGAGGCCGAGGACCGTCGGCGCGAGATCGGAGAGCTCCCCACCCGCGCGGAGCTCCGCGCCGCCCACCGTGGCGACGAGCGGCACCGGGTTCGTGGTGTGCGCGGTGTGTGGGCTGACGCCGTCTTCCTCGAGCAGCTTCTCGGCGTTCCCGTGGTCGGCCGTCACGAGGCAGGCGCCGCCGGCGCGGTGCGTCGCCTCGACGACGTGGGCGAGGCAGGCATCGACCGTCTCGACGGCGGAGACGACCGCGGGAATCACGCCGGTGTGGCCGACCATGTCCGGATTCGCGAAGTTGACGACGCAGAAGCCGTAGCCCTCGGCGAGCGCAGCGACCACCCGGGCGGCCACCTCCGGTGCGGACATCTCCGGCTTCAGGTCGTAGCTCGCGACGTCCCGGGGCGACGGGACGAGGATTCGGTCCTCCCCGCCACACGGCTCCTCCACGCCGCCGTCGAAGAAGTACGTGACGTGCGCGTACTTCTCGGTCTCCGCCGCGTGGAGCTGGCGCAGCCCGGCCTCGCTCAACGTCTCGGCGAGCGTGTCGGGCACGGTCTGCTCGCCGAAGGCGACGGGGCAGTCGAAGTCGTCGCTGTAGCGCGTCATCGTGACGACGTCGGCGTTCGCCTCGAGCAGCCGCTGCGTCAGCTGGCGCACGCGGTCGGGCCGGAAGTTGAAGACGATCACGGCGTCCTTCGCGGGATCGAGCCGCGGTCGGCCGCGGAGCACCACCGGCTCGACGAACTCGTCGGTCACGCCGCGCTCGTAGCTCGCGCGCACCGCGGCCACCGGATCCTCGGCCTTCGCGCCGATGCCGCCGACCATCGCGTCGAGCGCGCGGTCGGTCCGGTCCCAGCGCTTGTCGCGGTCCATCGCGTAGTAGCGCCCGACGACCGTCGCGATCCGGTCGGGCGGCAGCGTCGCCAGGTCGTCGGCCGCGGCGTGCGGCGAGACGTCGCGTCCGTCGGTGAAGGCGTGGATCCACGTCCTCTCCTCCATCCCCGCGCGGCGGGCGAGGTCGAGCAGCGCCCGTAGGTGGGAGATGTGCGAGTGAACGCCGCCCGTCGAGACGAGGCCGAGCAGGTGGACCTCGCCGTCGCGCTCCTTCGCGCGCCGGAACGCGCCGAGCAGCGCCTCGTTCGTGAGGAGGGAACGGTCCTCGACGGCACGGCTGACGCGCACGAGGTCCTGGAAGAGGATGCGGCCCGAGCCGATCGTGAGGTGCCCGACCTCCGAGTTCCCCATCTGGCCTTCGGGCAGGCCGACCGCCGGCCCGGACGCGCGGAGCTCCGTGGTCGGATACCGGGCCACGAGGTCGTCGAAGACGGGCGTTCGCGCGAGGTCGACGGCATTGCCCGGGCCGGGCGGCGCGATCCCCCAGCCGTCGAGGATCACCAGCGTGACGAGCGGCAGCCCCGCGCGGCTCATCGCAGCGCGGCGCGGCAGATCGCCGCGAACGACTCCGCCTCGAGCGAGGCGCCGCCGACGAGCGCGCCGTCGATCGCAGGCTGTGCCATCAGCTCGGCCGCGTTCTCGGGCTTCACCGAGCCGCCGTAGAGCACGCGTGTGTCGTGCAGGGACTTGATCGTCTCGTGGGCCGCCTGCGCCATCTCGGGCGTCGCGGTCTTTCCGGTCCCGATCGCCCAGACAGGCTCGTACGCGATCACGAGCGCGTCGTCCCGGGGGATCGCGGCGAGTTGGCGCCGCAGCACCGCGTCGGTCTCCCCCGCCTCGCGCTCGGCCCCGGTCTCGCCGACGCAGGCGATGACCCGCAGCCCGGCGCCGAGCGCCGCCTCGCACCGGGCGCGCACCGTGTCGTCCGTCTCGCCGAAGTACTGGCGCCGCTCGGAATGCCCGACGATCGCCCCCTCGACCCCGAGCTCGAGCAGCATCTGCGCCGAGATCTCGCCCGTGAACGCGCCCTCGGCGGCCCAGTGGACGTTCTGGGCGTAGATCGGCACCCCACGGCCGCACTGCGGCGGCGAGCGACGTGAACGGCGGGCAGACGACCGCTTCGACACCGGCGGGCGGCTCGAATGCCTCCAGGAACGCGACCGTCTCCGCCGGCCCCTTGAACATCTTCCAGTTGCCGGCGACGAGCACGGAGGTGATCCTAGTCAGTGGCTTCCGATGACCAGCGAGATCAGATATGCGCGCAACGGCGAATACCACATCGCCTACCGGGTCGACGGTGACGGCTCGGGCGGCATCGACGTGCTCCGCATCGGTGCCTACGTCTTCAGTCTCGCTCTCAGGCTCCCGCCGCCCGTCCGAGCGATGGAAGCGGGGTACGCGGCACTCGGTCGTGCGATCAGCTTCGACGGCCGCGGCATGGGTCTCTCCGACCGCCTGCGCGATCGGCGGCTACCGCCCATCGAGGAGCGCATGGACGACCTGACCGCGGTGCTCGACGCCGCCGGTGCCGAACGCGCACTCGTCGTCGCCGGAGCGGACGGCGGTCCTCTCTCGTGCCTCTTCGCGGCCACGTACCCCGACCGGACGCTGGGGCTCGCGCTGATGAACACGGCGCCGCGCATCGCGTGGGCCCCCGACTATCCCTGGGGGATGCGTCGCGACGAGTTCGACCGCGAGCTCGAGGCGATGGAAGCGGGCTGGGGAACGCCCGAGTACGCCGAGGAGCACGCGCCCTGGCCGATGGAGGGCATGAGCCGGGAGGAGACGGTCGAGTGGTGGCTCGAGTGGATGCGCCTTTCAGCGGCTCCCGGCGACGCCGTCGCACTCTGGCGGATGTTCTACGACTCCGACGTCCGCGACGTGCTCGGCACCATCCGGGTGCCGACGCTCGTCCTGAGCCGCGGAGGCGAGCTGGAAGGCGAGGCGAAGGCCTTCGCCGGCCTCATCCCCGGCGCACGGCTGCAGACGCTCCCGGGCTCCGCACCGACGGTGATGCAGGAGCGTCCTGATGCGTACCTCGAAGCAGTGCAGCGCTTCGCACGTGAGCTGCACGAGGAGGAGGTCGAGCTCGAGAGCGTTCTCGCGACGGTGCTCTTCACCGACATCGTCGACTCGACCGCCCGACAGGCGGAGATCGGCGATCGCAGCTGGGCGGACCTGCTCCGCGACCATCACGCCGTCGTCCGGGGCTGCCTCGCGCGCTATCGCGGGCGCGAGCTCGACACCGCAGGCGACGGATTCTTTGCCGCGTTCGACGGCCCGGCCCGCGCGATCCGCTGCGCACAGGCGATCGTCGCGGCAGTGCGGCCGCTCGGCCTCGAGGTGCGGGCCGGCCTCCACACGGGAGAGTGCCGCACGATCGACGGGAAGATCGCCGGGCTCGCGGTCTCGATCGGCGCGCGTGTGACCAGCCTCGCCGGGCCGTCCGAGATCCTCGTGTCGCAGACGGTCCGCGATCTCACCGCCGGGTCAGGGCTCGATCTCGCAGACAGGGGCGAGCACCGCCTCAAGGGCGTGCCGGGAGCGTGGCGGGTCTACGCGGTCGCCTGAGTCACGCAGGGGGAATCGCCGCGACGCCGGGAAGCTCCTTGCCCTCGAGCAGCTCGAGCGAAGCCCCGCCGCCGGTCGAGACCCAGTCGACGTCGTCGTCGAGGGAGAGCTCGGAGATCGCGCGGACGGAGTCGCCGCCGCCGACGACCGTGTACCCCTCGACCGCGGCGACCGCCTCGGCGACCGCCTTCGTCCCTCCTGCGAACGGCTCCCACTCGAAGACGCCCATCGGCCCGTTCCAGAAGACCGTCTTCGCGCCGCGGATCAGCTCACCGAACCGCGCGCGGCTGTCCGGGCCGATGTCGAGCCCGAGCCAGCCGTCCGGGAGGTCGTCGTACGGGCTGACGCGGCTCTCGGCGTCGGCGTCGAACGACGCTGCTGCGACGACGTCGCTCGGAAGCTCGACCGGAAACGGCAGCGTGGCGCCCTCCCGCAGCTCCTCGGCCATCTTGCCGCCGACGATGACGGTGTCGGCCCGCCCCCCAAGCTTGCGCAGGACCCCGAGCTTGTCCTCGACCTTCGCGCCGCCGGCGACGAGCACGAACGGTCGCTCGACGTCGCCGAGCAGGCGCCCGAGGTGCTCGAGCTCCGCGATGAGGAGCAGCCCGGCGTACGCGGGCAGCAAATGGGCTACGGCCTCGGTCGACGCGTGCGCACGGTGCGCGGATCCGAAGGCATCGTCGACGTAGAGATCCATCCCGTCGGCGAGCCTGCGCGCCGTTTCGGTGTCGTTCTTCGTCTCGCCTGGATCGAAGCGGGTGTTTTCGAGCACGCGCAGCCTGTCGTCGGCGACGAGCTCCGCGAGGCGCGCCGCGACCGGGGCGATCGCGAACGCAGGATCGTGCCCCTTCGGGCGACCGAGGTGCGAGCAGACGGCGACCTCCGCGGCGTCGCGATCGAGGAGGAGCCTGATCGTCGGCACGGCCGCCCGGATCCGCGTGTCGTCGGCGACCGCTCCCTCCTCGAGCGGCACGTTGAGATCCGCGCGAACGAGGACGCGCTTGCCGGCGACCTCCGCCGTTTCGACCGAGCGCGGGAGGCTCAATCCCACTCCATCGGGATCGGGCAGTTGACCTCGATGAGGTTCCCCGCGGGGTCGCGGAGGTGCGCGAAGCGGATGCCCCAGTCCGGACGGTCGACGATCTCTCCCGGCTCGGCGCCGCGCTCTCTGAGTCCCGCCAGAGCAGCCTCGAGGTCGTCGACGCCGAAGACGAGCATCGCGCCGTCTCCGGCTTCACGGAGATCGACGACCTCCGACTGCCCGACCCGCCCCATGACCGCGAGCGTCGAGCCGCCGCCCGTCTCGAAGTCGCTGTACCCCTCCGCCTCGGTTCCCCACGTCGGCGTCAGGCCGATCACGTCGCGGTAGAAGCGGAAGCAGGCCGGCGCGTCGTCGACCAGCAGCCGGACGTGCGTCAGCTTCACGCGCTGCGCCTCATCCGTGTCACGCCACGAGCTTGCCGACGATGTCGACCAGCCGGCACGAGTACCCCCACTCGTTGTCGTACCACCCGAACACCTTGACGGTTCTCCCGTGGCTCATCGTCATCAGGCTGTCGAAGATGCACGAGTGCTGGTTGCCGACGATGTCGGTCGACACGAGCGGGTCCTCCGAGTACTGGAGAACGTGCGCGAGCGGGCCGTCATCGGCAGCCGCCCTGTACGCCGCGTTGACCTCGTCCTTCGTCACCTCGCGGCCCAGCGTCACCACGAGGTCCGTGAGGGAGCCGGTCGGCACCGGCGCCCGGACCGAGACGCCGTCGACCTTCCCCTGCAGGTGCGGCATCACGATGCCGATCGCCTTCGCGGCGCCGGTCGTGGTGGGGATCAGGTTGATCGCGGCAGCGCGGGCACGGCGGAGGTCCTTGTGCGGCAGGTCGAGGATGTTCTGGTCGTTCGTGTACGCGTGGATCGTCGTCATGAAGCCGGACTCGATCCCCGCGAGGTCGTCCACGACCTTCGCCAGCGGTGCGACGCAGTTCGTCGTGCACGACGCGTTCGAGACGATGTTGTGGCTCGCGGGGTCGTAGTCGCCGTCGTTGACGCCGAGCACCACCGTGACGTCCGGGTCGGTTGCCGGCGCGGAGATCAGCACCTTCTTCGCGCCCGCGTCGAGGTGCTTCTGCGCTCCCGCGCGGTCGGTGAAGAGTCCGGTCGACTCGAGCACGACGTCAACGCCCAGGTCGCCCCACGGCAGGCTCGCAGGGTCACGCTCGGAGAGCATCTTCATCTCCTCGCCGCCGGCCCGGATGACCCCGTCCCCGAGCTCGACGTCGCCGGCGAACGGGCCGAGGACCGAGTCGTACTTCAGGAGGTGCGCCATCGTCTTCGCGTCGCCGAGGTCGTTCAGCGCGACGATCTCGACGTCGGCGCCCAGCTGCTGCTGCGCGCGGAAGAAGTTGCGGCCGATCCGGCCGAAGCCGTTGATGCCGACCCGGGTTGCCATGCTGTTCTCGCCTCCGTGTGCTCGGGTTGCGTTCACCGCGAGTCTAGTGAGGGGCGGTCGTGCCCGACCGAGGGAGCGGTGGGCTGAGGGAGGAGCTCCGAGGACGTCCCCTCCCCCACGTGCGCGCTCCGGCACCAGGCGCGGATGGGGTCTGAATCCCCGCCCGGGAGCGCGAGCCCACCGGGGTGGAGTATGGGGGTCGAGGGCCGCGTTCTCAACCCGGTGCGCCGGGCGCGGCTCGCGTCGCCTCGGCGACCTCGACCAGCCTCGCGAGACGACCGGCCATGGCCGCCTTCGTCACGGGCGGATCGGCGCGCCCGGCGAGCTCCCGAAGCGAAAGCGACGGGTGGCGCAGGCGCAGCTCCGCGGCTTCCGCGAGCGACGGCGGCAGTCGCTCCAGTACGCCGTCGGCGCGGAGCGTCCGCGCGGCATCGAGCTGTGCCCGCGCGGAGCGGCTCTGCCGTACGAGGTTCGCGTGGTCGGCGTTGGCGAGCCGGTTGGCGTCCGCCCGCAGACCGGCCACGAGCGCGCGTTCCTCCAGCCCGAGGACGGTCGCAGTCGCACCGGACACGGAGAGGTAGCCCTCGATTGCGTCCCAGCTCTTCGCATATGCGGCGGAGTGGGACGCACGGTCGATCACGTGCATGCGCAGCCCGGCAGCGGACGCGACGCTGCGGACGAACGCCGCCCCTGCGTGAAGGGGTGTGCGCACCTCGAGGTGGGGCGAGCGTGGCCCGCTCAGCGATCCGGCGCCGAGGAACGCCCCACGGAGGTACGCCGACCGGCAGCACGCGCGGGCGACGACACGGCCGGGCGGCCGGTCGAGGGGGAGCCGATCACGCGAGAGCACTCCACCCTCGGTGAGGATGTCGATCGCATGGGCCGTGCCCTCGACGAGCAGCTGCGTGCGTGCGCCTCGGGCGAACGACCGCCGCTGGTACGTGCGGATCGCGGAATCGACGCGCAGCGCTCTCAGGATCGCGAACGCCCGGCGTGCGACCGCAGACTCCGCGAGGTCGAGCTGAAACCGAAGCTCACCGCGTCCGAGGAGGTGCACCGTGCCCGCCGTATGGAACAGCGCGGAGATCTCGGCGAGCCGATCGCAGCGCCGCTCCGGCGCGACGGCCGCAAGCTCGGCGCGGGCGTCCGCGACCAGCGCCCCGGTGCTCACAGGAGGGTCTGCTCGAGCGCCAGCAGACGGCGCTTCAGGGTATTCCCGCCGGAGCCGTACCCCCCGAGCTCGAACGGCTCGTCCTTGCCGGCCGCGACGACCCGGTGGCAGGGGACGACCAGCGACCAGCGGTTCCGCGCGCAGAAGGTCCCCGCGGCCCGAGCCGCGCGTGGCCGACCCGCGAGGGCGGCGAGCCCGCCGTACGTGACGACCTCCCCCCATCCGACCGAGCGCGCGGCGGCGAGGAGCTCCCGCTGGAACCGCGTCAGGTGCCCGTCGTCGAGGACGACGTCGTCGTACGCCACCGGGATCCCCTCGAGGTGCGCCGCGAAACGCCGGCACAGACTCGGCACGAAGTCGTCACCCTCCCGTGACAGCTTCGCGGCTAGCGTGAAATCAGGGGCGCTCGTTCCCCCATTGGGGCCTCCCGCCCGGGGGGAGCGCCCGCCGCGCCGCGACGCGAGAACGTGATCCACGAGACGGCCGTCACGCACGACGATCTCGCCGATGCCCCAGCCGTCGGCCGCGTAGCGGTACCGGGTGCCGTCCGCGGCGGCGTGGTGCCGCGTCATGCCCATCACCTCGACTCTACAATCGCCCCGATGAGCGCCCCGGGAATCTTCCGGCCCCCCGCGGCCGTGAACGAGCCGATCCGGTCGTACCTGCCGGGCTCCCCCGAGCGGGCCGAGCTCAAGCAGCGCCTCGACGGGATGGCGGCGGAGCGGCTGGCGATCCCGCTCGTGATCGGCGGCGAGCGGGTCGAGTCGGCTACGACATTCGAGGCGGTGATGCCCCACGACCGCGACCACGTCCTTGCGGACGTCGCAAAGGGCGACGCCTCGCACGTCGAGCGGGCGATCGCCGCTGCACGGGCCGCACACCCAGGCTGGGCCTCGACTCCGTGGCACGAGCGGGTCGCGGTCTTCCTCCGCGCCGCCGAGCTGCTCTCGGGCCCGTGGCGCTCGACGCTCAACGCGGCGACGATGCTGAACCAGTCGAAGACGGCCCACCAGGCGGAGATCGATGCCGCGTGCGAGACGATCGACTTCCTCCGCTTCAACGCGGAGTACCTCGTGCGCATCTACGAGGAGCAGCCGATCTCGTCCGCCGGGGTCTGGAACCGCCTGGAATACCGCCCGCTCGAGGGCTTCGTCCTCGCGATCAGCCCGTTCAACTTCACCGCGATCGGCGCGAACCTCACGACCTCGCCGGCACTCATGGGCAACACGGTCGTGTGGAAGCCGGCGTCGACACAGGCGCTCTCGGCCTGGTACACGATGCGGCTCCTCGAGGAGGCGGGCCTCCCGCCCGGCGTGATCAACCTCGTCTTCGGCCCCGGCGCTGAGCTGGGCGACGCCGCGCTCTCGAGCCCGGAGCTCGCCGGCGTCCACTTCACCGGGTCGACCGGGGTGTTCCATTCGATCTGGCGCACGATCGGCGGAGGCATCGACCGGTATCGCAACTACCCGCGCATCGTCGGGGAGACCGGCGGCAAGGACTTCATCCTCGCCCATCCGTCTGCCGACCCCGAGGCGGTCGCGACCGCGATCGTCCGCGGCTCGTTCGAGTACCAGGGGCAGAAGTGCTCCGCCTCCTCGCGCCTCTACCTCCCGTCGAATCTGTGGAGCGAGATCCGCGAGACGCTCGAGCGCGAGGTGCCGACGATCGCGATGGGCGACCCCCGCGACTTCACGAACTTCATGGGCGCGGTGATCGACGGCTCGGCGTTCGAGACCCAGGCCCAGGCGATCGCCGAGGCGCGCGAGGCGGGTGCCGAGATCGTTGCCGGCGGCAACGTCGACGACTCCGAGGGCTGGTTCGTCGAGCCCACCGTGATCAAGACCGAGGACCCCGGCTTCCGCCTGATGCAGGACGAGCTGTTCGGGCCGGTCGTCACCGCGTACGTCTACGACGAGACGAAGTGGGACGACACGCTCGACCTCGTCGACGCGACAGGCGCGTACGCCCTCACCGGCGCGGTGTTCGCGAACGACCGCGCCGCCATCGGGCAAGCGCACGATGCGCTCGCCTACGCGGCGGGGAACTTCTACGTCAACGACAAGCCGACCGGGGCGGTCGTCGGCCAGCAGCCGTTCGGCGGCGCCCGAGCATCCGGCACGAACGACAAGGCCGGCTCGATGTGGAACCTCATCCGGTGGGTCAGCCCGCGGACGGTCAAGGAGACCCTCGTCCCGCCGACCGACTACCGCTACCCCTTCCTCCAACCGGATACCTGAGCCGCGCGCGCCGCGAAGGCGTCGCTCGAGATCCCTCGGCCCCTGTCCCGGTCGTTTCGATCGTGAAGGAGGGGCACGTGGGCAACCATGGAGTTCCCCACGCTCGGGTTACCGTGAGCGCGTGATCGACGAGATCCGCACCGCGACGGAGAGCTTCTGGCACTTCCTCGCCGACATCGCGATCCTGCCGCTCCTGGCGGCGATCGCCTGCCACCTGCTCAAGCTCTGCTGCACGAGCCGCGCGTGGCGAAACGTCCTCGCCGCCGCGTATCCGGATCGCCCCGTCCGCTGGCCGCCCATTTTCGCGGCATACGTCGCGGGCGTCGGCGTCAATGCGATCGTCCCGGCGCGGGCCGGGGACGCCGTGCGGATCGTTCTCGCGCACCGCGCGATCCCGGGCAGCTCCTACACGACGGTGGTGTCGTCGAACGTCGTCCTGACGTTCGTCGACATGGCGCTCGCCCTGACCGTCTTCGTCTTCGCGCTCACTCAGGGCTTGCTGCCGTCGCTCGACGTCCTCTCCTCCCTGCCTGCATTCGAGTACGGCTGGGCCGTCGAGGACGGGGTCGTTCGCCCCCCGGCCGTCATCCTGTTCGTGGCGGTGGTCGCCGGCGGGACGTGGCTCCTACACCACTTCTGGAACCGCCTCCGGGACAAGGTCGCCCAGGGATTCGCGGTGTTCGACCCGCCGACCCGCTACGTCCGCACGGTGGTCGTCTGGCAGCTCGCCGACTGGGCGCTGCGCTTCACGACGGTCTGGTTCTTCCTCGGGGCCTTCGGGATCCCGCAGAGCGTCGAGCATGCCGTTCTCGTCCAGGCGACGATGAGCCTCGCAACGCTCGTCCCCGCCACCCCGGGCGGGATCGGCACCGAGCAGGCGCTCCTCGTCTACGCCTTCCGGGACGTCGGCGTCGCGCGCTCGACGCTCCTGGCCTTCAGCGTCGGGATGAAGCTGACCATCACCGTCATCAACGTCGTGATCGGCTTCCTCGCGATCTTTCTGACGCTCGGCACCGTGCGCTACGGGTCGGTGGTCTCGCCGCCGCCGGCGGAGTCCGCCGACGAGCCGAGATAGCGCGAGATCCAATCCACCCGTGACCAGGGCGTGGGGGGCCAGGCACGGACCTCGCCGTCGATCTCGAGCGCCACCTCGGGTCGCTCCTGGTAGAAGCACACCAGGTCGCGCACGAGCGCGACCTCGGGCCTCGGCTCGCGGTAGGACCACGCGACTGCCGGGACGGATCCGAGGTCGAAATGCTCCGCGTACCCCTTGTATGCGCAGCCGGTGCGGACGAGCGAGCGCGACAGCCACTCCATGCGCACGTGGTCGCGCGGCAGGTAGTACCGCTGCGGCAGCGCGGTCTCGAAGAGGATCCGCGTGGTTTCCGAACGGGCGACCTCCTCGCCGTCGACGCGGACGACGATATGCCTGGAGGTGTTCAGCACGTCGATCCGGTGGTAGGGGTCGCGGGGGTGGACGATGATCTCGTCGTCCTCCTCGAGCCACCGCTCCACCGTCCCCCAGGGCACGGTGACGTACCCGGTGACCGCCGGCTCGACGTCGGCCGGGAGCCGAACGTCCTCCGCGGGGAACGCGAAGTGCGGCAGGCTGCCGGTGCGGTACACGAGCCTGACGCGCTCGCTGTCCACCACGGTCTCCTCGCCGTTGATCCCCCGCACCCTCCGCGGGTGCACCTCGACGAACGTGACCTGCGCCGGTGGGTCGAAGTCGAATCGGCCCGTCGGACGCTGGCCGAACGGGCCACCACCCACGGTCAGGGTCATGCGCGCACGATAGACCGTCGCACTGCGTCAGGCCCTGCCGGCCTTGTGGAGCTGCGCGTAGACCGCACGCGCCGTCCGCGCAGGGAGGCCCGGCACGCCCTCGAGCTCCTCCTGCGACGCGGCCAGGAACGACTCGGCCGAGCCGAAGTGCCGCAGGATCGCCCGCCGTCGCGCGGGCCCGATCCCCTCGAGGTCGTCGAAGATCGACTCGAAGGCGCGGGTGTCTCGCCGCCTGCGATGGAAGCCGAGGGCGAAGCGGTGGGCCTCGTCCCGAGCACGCTGCAGAAGCTGCAAACCCGGGTCGTGCCGCTCGAGGCGCACCGGGGCCGAGCGCCCGGGGACGAACACCTCTTCCTCGCGCTTCGCGAGCGCGACGACCGCCACCCGCGGAAGGTCGTACGTCGCGTGGATCGCCTCGAGCGCGGCCGCGAGCTGCCCCTTGCCTCCGTCGATCACGACGAGGTTCGGGATGGACGCGAAGCTCTCGTCGTAGCGGTCGGGCGCGGCGGCGTCGCGCAGCCGCGCGAACCTTCGCGCCACGACCTGGCCCATCGCCGCGAAGTCGTCCTGGCCCTCGAGGCCGCGCACCGCGAAGGTGCGGTAGTGCGCGCGCTTCGACTCGGCGTCGACGAAGACCGACATCGAGGCGACGATCTCGCTCCCCTGGATGTTCGAGACGTCGAAGCACTCGATCCGCACCGGCAGGCTCTCGAGGTTGAGCGACTCGCGCAGCTGCTCGAGCGCCTCGACACGCCGCTGCCGGCGCTGCTCGCGCGCCGAGAGGTCGTGCTCCAGCGCGAGCCGCGCATTCTCCTCCGCGAGCTCGGCGAGACGGCGCTTCTCGCCGCGCTGCGGAGCGCGAACCTCGACCCGTGCGCCGCGCAGATCGCCGAGGAACGCGGCGAGCGCCTCCGTGTCCTCGATGTCGGACGGGACGATCACCTGCGGCGGCACCGCGGGCGCGCTGCCGTAGTGCTCGACGCAGAACGACTCGAGGATCGTGGCGCGGTCCTGCCCTGCGACGTTCTCCAGGTGGAAGGCAAACCGGTCGACGAGCTTGCCGTCGCGGAGCGGGAAGAGCTGCACCGCGGCGCGGTCGCCGTCGACTGCGAGCCCGACGACGTCGATCGTCCCCACCGCCTGCTTGTCCGCTGCCTGCCGCTGCGCGAGGCTCTCGATCGCGCGCAGCCGGTTGCGGTAGCGAGCGGCCTCCTCGAAGCGCTCGTCGGCAGCGGCGTCGCGCATCCGCTGCTCGAGCGCGCGCCGGATCGGCCGTGTCTCGCCGGAGAGGAACTCGATCACCCCCTCGACGATCGCCCCGTAGTCCTCCTCCGAGATCGCGCCGATGCAGGGAGCCGTGCAGCGCTCGATGTGGAAGTCGAGGCACGGGATCCCGGAGTGCCGACCCGGCTTCGGCCCCTCGCACGGGCGGAACTGGAAGACGCGGTTCAGCACGTCGAGAGTCTCCCGCACCTTCTTCGCGTTCGCGTACGGCCCGAAGTAGACGGTGTCGCGCCGGTGCCGCTCGCGCGTGAACATCACGCGCGGGTAGGAGTCGGAGACCGTCACCGCGATGTACGGGAACGACTTGTCGTCGCGGAGACGGACGTTGAACGGCGGCCGGTGCCGCTTGACGAGATTCTGCTCGAGGTGGAGCGCCTCGGCCTCGCTCTGCGTCACGATCACCTCGATCCGGTGGACGCGCTCGACGAGCTGGCCGATGCCCGCGCGGGTGTCGCCGCCGCGGTTCCAGTAGCTCCGGACGCGGGCACGCAGCGATTTCGCCTTGCCGACGTAGAGGATCTCGTCGCGCTCGTCGCGAAACAGGTACACGCCCGGACCCGTCGGCAGCCGTTTCAGCTGCTCCCGAACGGAATCTTCACGCATCGGAGCTAGCGTACCCCCACCTTGCGGCGCATCCTGACCACGCTCGCCGGCTCGGTCGGCGCGGTTCTCGCGCTTGCGGGGCCGGCGCTCGCAGGCGGCCCGACGATGGCGCTCGGCGCCGCCGAGGATGCCGTCCGCGCGCCTGATCTCGTCACGGCGAAGGAGAAGATGACCGAGCTGCGTCTCGCGGGAATGACGGCCGTCCGCGTCACCTCCAACTGGCGACCCGGTCTCACCGCGCCGACCGCGGGCGAGCTCGAGATCCTCCATAACGTCGAGGCGGCCGCACGGCTCTCGGGCGTCAAGGTCTACGTCTCGGTCTACTCGCCCGGCTCGGCGACGACGCCGCTCGATCCGGTCGCCCAGACGCAGTTCGCGCAGTACGCCGCCGCCCTCGCCGTCGCCCTGCCGAGCTTCGACGACGTCATCGTGGGCAATGAGCCGAACCTGAACCGCTTCTGGCTGCCGCAGTTCGCGCCCGACGGGTCGATCGCGTCGGCGCCGGCCTACCTCGGGCTCCTCGCGAAGACGTACGACGCGCTCAAGGCGGTCGACCCCGCCCTGCGCGTCTGGGGCGGAGCCGTCTCGCCGCGCGGGTCCGACCGGCCCGAGGGAATCCGCCCGACCACGTCGCCGACCGCGTTCATCCAGTCGCTCGGCACCGCGTACCGGGCGAGCGGCCGAACGCTGCCGGTGATGGACGGCTTCGCGTTCCACCCCTATCCGGACAACTCGTCGGTGAGCCCCGACCTACCGCATCCTCGTTCGACCTCGATCGGGCTCGCCGACTACGGCAAGCTCGTGTCGCTTCTCGGCACCGCGTTCGACGGCACCGCGCAGCAGGGCTCGTCGCTGCCGATCCTCTACGACGAGTTCGGCATCGAGGCGTCGATCCCCGCAGGGAAGGCGAGCCTCTACACCGGCACCGAGCCGACCACCACGAAGCCCGTCGACGAGTACCAGCAGGCGGCGGCGTACGACCTCGGCCTGCGCCTCGCCTTCTGCCAGCCGACCGTGGCCGGCGTGCTGCTCTTCCACTCGCAGGACGAGTCGGCGCTCCTCAGCTGGCAGTCCGGGGTCTACTACGCGGACGGCACGCCGAAGTCGAGCCTCCCGGCAGTGCGGGACTCGCTCGACCGGACCCGCGGCGGCTCGATCGCCCGGTGCGACGGCCTCGCGCTCGACGTCCGCCTGACCAACGTCCGCTTCCCCGGGCCGAAGGAGTTCACGGGCGGCAAGCGGGACACGCACTTCCGCTGCACGCTCGACTGCAGATGGGAGCTGAAGGCGACGCGCACCACGAACGGCGCGGTCGCGGCGACCGTTCGCGGCTACGCGCGCTACGGTCGCACGAGCGTCGCGTCACTGACAGGTCGGAAGCTCGGGACGGCGCCCCTGCGGCTTCAGCTGACGGTCACGCAGGCGGTCAACCCCGGCGCGTCCGCGAGCCGCCAGAGCGGCGAGTTGCACCCGCAGTGACTCAGGGAGCGCCGACCGAGTAGACGAGCTGCACCTGCTGCCCATCCTGTCTGGCCGACTCGAGCCGGATGCGCCTCGACGTCAGGCGCCGGGGGAGCAGCGGCGCCCCCGCGCCGAGGAACACCGGCTGGACGCCGAGCAGGATCTCGTCGAGGAGCCCTCGATCGGCGAAGGCGCCGACGAGCTCGCCGCCGCCGACGAGCCACACGTTGCGGCCGTCCGCCGCGGCGACCATCTCGTCGTGCACGGGCCCGATCGTCGCCCTCCACGAACCGGACGTCCCCGTCCGCGACGGGCGGCAACCGCCGGTGCGTGAAGACCCACGTCGGGGTCGCGCCGTACCACTCGCGCCACTTCTCCGGGTGCTCGTCGAGCCGCTCGTGCGCGAACACCCACTCGTAGGTCGTCGCGCCCATCGCCATCGCGCCGACGCCGGCGAAGAACGCGCCGAAGCCCTCCGCTCCGCTGCCGCCGTTTCGCGGGACCTCGAACAGCCAGTCGAGCGAGTTGTCCGCGTCGGCGATGAACCCGTCGACGCTGGTCGCGGTGAAGTACTGCGTCTTCGTCATCCGCGCATCGTGCCGCATCGCCTGCGGACGCCCATGCGTACCATTCGGGGCGCGATGGGCGAGCGCCAGTACGAGCGGATCGAGGGCTCCGGTGTGGGCCAGTACGTCGGGTACCGGTTCTTCCACCTCGACCCCGCCTGGCGACGGCTCCCGATCGACGAGCGGGCCGCAGGCAAGGACGCCTTCGCGGAGGTCGTCGACGAGTTCGCAGGTCGCATGGAGGGCCTGCGCGCCTACACGACGACCGGTGTGCGACCCGAGGCCGACTTCTTCCTCTGGTCGATCACCGAGCGGTACGACGACCTGCTCGAGCTCGGCGCCGCACTCAACGGCACGCCGCTCGCAGCGTGGCTCGAGACACCGTACTCGTATCTCGGCACGACCAAGCCGTCCGTCTATACGGACAAGAAGCGCGTCCGCCAGGGCCGCGTCGCGCCGCGCAACGCGCCGTACCTCGTGGTCTACCCGTTCGTGAAGCGCCGGCCGTGGTACTTCCTGAGCTTCGAGGAGCGCGCGAAGGCGATGCGCGAGCACGCCGAGGTCGGCGGCGCGTTCGTGACCGTCACGAACCACACGACCTACTCCTTCGGCATCGACGACCAGGAGTTCATGCCGGCCTTCGAGACGGAGGAGCCCGCCGACTTCATGCATCTGATGATGACGCTGCGCGAGACGGAGGCCTCCCGCTGGACGGAGCGCGACACGCCGATCTTCGTCGGCAAGCTCGTCGACGTCCGGACGGCGCTCGACGCGCTCGACGGCGCCGTCACCGAGCTTCCGAGCGCCGAGGCGCTCTACACCGCGCCCGACGGGACGCGGTACCCATCGCCAACCGGGTAGGCACGCGCCGACACGTCCGCGCGCCGATTCACCACGAGTCGTCGTCAGGTGCCGCGGGCGGTGTCCGTGAGCGGGGTGAGGATCGCCTCCACCTCGCGGTGACCCGGTGTCTTCCCGGCGCGACAGAGATCGAGCGGCGTGCGGCCCTGCTCGTCACGGAGGCTCGGCTCGGCGCCGTGCGCGAGGAGCCGGCGGATGCTCGCCGGGCGGCCATTCGACGCCGCAGTGCGGAGCGGCTGCCCGCCGAAGACCGGATCCGCGGCGTCGACGGGTGTCCCCGCGGCGACGAGAGCGTCGATGACGTCGAGTCGCTGGTGGTCCCCCGCCATCACGAGCGCGCGAACGCGCGCGTCCGCCGTGGCATCGTCGAGCCAACCTCGGACGTCGCCGGCGGCTGCAGCCTCCTCGATGCCGTGCACCTGCGCCCCGGACGCGACGAGCACGTCGACGACGTCCGTCATGCCGAACACGGCGGCATGGAGGAGAGCCGTGCCGCCGGGCACGCCGCCCGCGTCGTCCGCCGCCCGTGCCTCGAGGTCGGCGCCCGCCTCGATCAGGACGCGCGCGACGGCGGCGTCGCCGTAGCTGGCCGCGGTGATCAGCGGCGTCTCCGGCTCGCCGGGGTCGCCGTCGACGGGCGCCCCGGCGGCGAGCAGCGCGCGGGCCAGTTGGCCGGTGCCCGTCACGTCGCGCCACTCGCCTCGCGACGTGTCGTAGCGCAGCATCGCGACATAGCCGAGCGGCGACGTGCCTCCCGGGTGGTCGCACGAGCGCTCCATCCTGGCCGTCGCGAGACCGGTCTCCTCGGCGAGCAGCTCCGCGAGGCGGACGGCGTCGCCCGAGTCGAGGATCTCGCGCACCTGCATCAGCCGTAGCGGTGCTCGCGGCGCCAGACGCGCCAGATCGCCCAGACGCAGCAGGCGATGACCGCGAAGAAGGCGATCGCGTCGGCACCCGTCGGCCCGAGCCCGATGAGCGCGCCGATCGCGGCCACGGCGAGCACGATCGCGCCGTAGAACGTCCGGCGCGAGAGGTCGCTCCACGCCTCGAGGTCGCCGCGCCGTTCGCGCCAGAGCAGGAAGAGGAAGAACGCGATCGCGAGGAAGAATGCGACGCTCATCAACGCGCCCGCCGTGAGCAGCGCGTTCTCGAGCGAGAGCGCCACGATGGCCGCGGAGACGATCGCGATCAGCAGGAGGCCGCGGACGAACCTGCTCTCCCACAGCCGCCTCATGCCGATCCCGTCATGTAGGCGCGAATCGCGAGGGCGGCCGCGACGGCGGTGGTCGCGGCGAACCAGAGCAGCCGGCGCGGCCCCTCCGCCGGCGCGTAGAACCACGGCACGAGCGCCGCTCCGAGCGCCATCGTCCCGTACGCGTAGTGCAGCTGCTCGGCCGCGCGGCGGTCGTCCGCGAGCAGCAGGAGCCCGACCCCGACCTGCGCGACGAGCAGGGTCTGCGCGAGCGAGAGCAGGTGCGTCGTGACGCGTCCTGCGCCTCGGCCGCGCCAGTAGAGGTAGCCGCCCGTGAACGCGGCGACCGCGCAGACCGCGATCACCGCCGCGCCGAGCCACGGGTGGATCTCCGCCACGCGGCGAGCGTAGCGACTCGCCCCGCGGCGCTCAGCACTTGATGGCACCGACGGCGCCTCCGCAGACATCACCGCGCGCGATCTTCTCACAGCGCGCGAGGAAAAGGCCCCGTCTCCAGGGCCTTTCCTCCTCCCCCGCGCAGCAGCCGGTCGCCTCAGCCCTGAAGCGACGCGGACCACGGCCGCTGGCCGCTCGTGCAGCTCAGGTGCGTTCCGTCGCGGTCGTACTCGACCGAGCCGAGGACGGTGCCCGACACGTTCGTCCCGTCGAAGCGCCCGCTGAGCTCGTCGTGGAACTTGGCCGGGTTCCCCGACACCGTCCCGGTCGAGTCCGCCGAGGCGCTGAAGCTCCCGTCCGGGCGGATCGTGAACCGCGAGTCGCCCCAGTCGAGGTCTCCGAAGACGTAGATCCCCGTGGAGCCGCAGTCCATCCGGACGTAGTTCGAGCGGAAGTGCGTGACGTACCGGTCGACGACGTCCAGGAACAGCGCGTTCCCCTCGATGATTCCCTTGTACGCGCCGACCGTGATGGGAACCTGGGTGTCGTCGTTCGTGATCCTCCCGGTCGCGGTGGCGCCGGCGACCGTCGCGCCCACGGCGCCGGAGATGGTGACCGTGAGAGTCTCGTCCTGCTCGATCGCGAGGTCGCCGACGACGCCGACCGAGATGGTCTTCGACGTCTCGCCCGGGCCGAAGGTGACGGTGCCGCTCGCCGCGGCGTAGTCGGACGGCGCGGTCGCGGTCCCGTCGGCCGTCGCGTAGGTGACGGAGACGGGCTGCGTGCTCGCCGCGGAGAGCGTCACCGGGAAGGACAGCGGCGTCGTGCCGGCATTTCCTTCCGTCACCGATGCGTCGCCGACCGACACCGACGGCCGACCCTGGACCCGGTACGTGGCGACCCGAGACGTCTTCGTCGAGCCGTCCCTGATCGCCACGGCCACCCTCAGCGTCTTGCCGGTGGCGCTCGCGGGGACGACGAGCGAGACGCGGGCGGTTCCCCCCTTGAACGACTCGGTGTGTTGCACGACCCGCCCTGCGATCGAGGGATCGCCGGTCATCTTTCCGCGCACGAAGGGTCTGCCGTTGTCACTCCGGGTCACCTTGAACGAGACGGTGAACGGCCGTCCCGCAGCGGGCTGTGCAGGTGACGCGACCGGCTTCGCGATCACGGGGCGCCCGCCGCCTCGCGGGGTGCCGTTCAGAGCCGCAGGGACGATCGTCAACGAGCCGACGAGCACGGCACCGACGAGGCCTCCGGATACGAGGCTCCGGCTGAACACTCTCGACCGCATGGAGCACCTCCTCGAACGTCGCATGGGCCCACAGGGTCGACCCCGGCGCTAACCGCCGGCTAACGGCGCAGCGTCTCACGCGCGTCGGGCGCACGAGCGTGAAACCGCGCGGCGCCTTGCAGCGGTGGAGATACGCTCATTGCTCGCGCTGTGCGAACGACCCGACGAACGGAGGCGACAGTGGCAGTGGACGAGGGACTCCCGGCACCGGACTTCACGCTCGACTCCGACACGGGCAAGTCGGTCACGCTGTCGTCGCTCAAGGGATCGCCGGTGGTCCTCTACTTCTATCCCAAGGACGACACGCCCGGCTGCACCGCCCAGGCATGCGGGATTCGCGACGCGTGGGGCGAGTTCGAGAAGGCCGGCGCGGTCGTGCTCGGCGTGAGCCCCGACGGCGAGGCGTCGCACGCGAAGTTCAGGGAGAAGTACGACCTGCCGTTCACGCTGCTGGCGGACACGGAGCACGCGGTCGCGGAGGAGTACGGCGTCTGGGGTGAGAAGTCGTACGCCGGGAAGACGTACATGGGCGTCGACCGCTCGACTTTCGTCATCGGCGCGGACGGGAAGGTCGCGAAGGTCTTTCGCAAGGTGAAGCCGGACGAGCACGCGGATCAGGTGCTCGAGGCGCTGCGAGCAGGCTCGTAGGCGCGGCTACACTGGTCGTCCGCGCGGATGTGGCGGAATTGGTAGACGCGCACGGTTCAGGTCCGTGTGCCCGTAAGGGCGTGGAGGTTCAAGTCCTCTCATCCGCATAGCGCGGGCTGGGCGCCGACTGGAGGCGCCGGTCGGCGTCTCAATCGACGTGACCCGCGCGCTCCCCTCCTTCGCCGCTCTCGTGGCCGCAGCGCTGCTGGCGGCGCTCGCGGGCACGGGCGCCGGCGCACCACAGGCCCGACCGCCGTCCGGAGCGCGCACCGAGGTGGTCGTCCAGCTCGCGGCGCCGCCGCTTGCGCGCGCACGCGGGATCGCCGGCGCCGCGCGGCGGATCGACGGGCAGCAGCGGCGCTTCACGGCGGCCCTCCGCGAGACGATCCCGGCGGCGAGCGTCCGCTGGCGGTATCGGCTGGTGGCCAACGGGCTGGCGGTCGTCGTTCCGCGCGGCGAGCTTGCACGGCTCTCGCGCCTCCCCGGCGTGAAGCAGGTCTTCGCCGACGTCACCTACCACACGCTCGCCGGCCCCGACGCGGCCACCATCCGCGCGAGGGACCTGCCCGGCTCGACGCTCGGGAACGCCGGCGCAGGGATCAAGATCGGCATCATCGACGACGGGGTCGACCAGAAGCACGCGTTCTTCGACCCGTCCGGGTACACGATGCCCGAGGGCTTCCCGAAGGGCCAGGCGGCGTACACGACGGCCAAGGTGATCGTCGCCCGGGCCTTCGCTCCGTCCGGCGCCACCTGGAAGTACGCGGGGGTGCCGTTCGACCCCGAGGACTCCGGCCACGCGACCCACGTCGCGGGGATCGCAGCCGGGAATGCCAACACGAACGCCAACGGGATGCGGATCAGCGGGATCGCACCGCGCGCCTACATCGGCAACTACAAGGCGCTCACGGTCCCGACGCGGTCGGGGCTCGGCCTCAACGGGAACGCACCGGAGATCGTCGCGGCGATCGAGGCCGCGGTCGCCGACGGCATGGACGTGATCAACCTGTCGCTCGGCGAGCCGGAGATCGAGCCGTCGCGCGACATCGTCGCGCTGGCGCTCGACGCGGCGGCCGCAGCGGGAGTCGTGCCCGTGGTCGCGGCGGGCAACGACTTCGACGACTTCGGCCGCGGCTCGGTCGGATCCCCGGGAAGCGCGGTGGCGGCGATCACGGTCGGTGCGACGACGTCCACGGCGTCGCCGTCCATGGCCAGCTTCTCGTCTGCGGGACCCACGCCGATCTCGCTCCGCCTGAAGCCGGACGTGGTCGCACCGGGCACGTCGATCCTCTCCTCGCAGCCCGGGGGCTGGGGCCTGTCGTCGGGCACGAGCATGGCCGCGCCCCACGTCTCCGGTGCGGTCGCGCTCCTCCTCCAGCGCCATCCGAGCTGGAAACCCGCGGAGGTCAAGGCCGCGCTGACGGCGACGGCGAAGCCCCTGGCCGGCGGCGACGGGCAGGTCGGCCCGACGCGCGCCGGCGCCGGCCTCGTCGACGTCGCAGCGGCCGACGCCCCCGCGATCCGGCCGACGCCCACGGCCGTCTCGTTCGGCCTCGTCCACTCGGAGACGATCACGAGCAAGAGCGTCGCCGTCGAGGACGTCGGCGGCGGTGCGGGGGAATGGACGGTGTCGGTCACATTGAGCGGGACGCCGGAGGGGACGGAGATCGACGTCCCTCCGACGATCACCGTCCCCGGCCCGCTCTCGCTCGACCTCGTCTCCGGGACGGCCGACGGCGAGGTGTCCGGCGCCGTGATCCTGCGGCGTGGGACCGTGACGCGCCGAATCCCGGTGTGGGGGCGCGTCGAGATCCCGAAGCTCTCCGTCGCCAAGGCCGGCACCCTCCGGAAACCAGGCCTCTACAGCGGCAACACGCGCGGCAGAGCGGCGCTCGTCGACACGTACCGCTATCCCGAGGTCCCGGCCGACGCTCCCGTCTCCTCGCGCCTTGCCGGCCCCGAGCAGGTGTTCCGGGTGCGTCTCACCAGGCCGATCGCGAACTTCGGGGTGGCGATCGTCTCGCGCGGGCCCGGGTCGCGCGTCGAGCCGCGCGTCGTCCGCGGCGGCGACGAGAACCGGCTCACGGGCTACGCCGCGCTCCCGTTCGACCAGAACCCGTACGTCACGGACTTCGGCAGCCCGGTGCCCGTCGCAGGCGCTGTCCGCCCCTCGGCGGGGACCTACTACGTCGTCTTCGACAGCCCCGACGCCGCCGGGGCCGGGACCTATCGCTTCCGCTTCTGGGTCGACGACGTGAAGCCTCCGGCTGCCGCGATCGTGAGCCGGAAGGTCCGGCGCGGGGACCCGATTCGGGTCACCGTCACCGACGGAGGCTCGGGGATCGACGTGAGCTCGATCGAGGCGACGCTCGACGGCCGGGAGGCGCGCGCCCCGCTCGTCGGCCGCGAGATCCGCGTTGCGACAGGGCCCCTTGCGCCCGGTCGTCATCGCCTCCGGCTCGCGCTCTCCGACTTCCAGGAAACGCGGAACAACGAGAACGTCGCGCGGATCCTGCCGAACACGCGGATCGTCTCGGCGACGGTCACCATCGTCCGCTGAGCGCGCGCCGAGCCGGGCGCGGCCGTGTCGCGGCCGGGTGACTATCGTTTGGCGGTCGCAGTGGATGCCGCAACTCGAGGAGGCACGGCTGCGCCGGCCCCACCGGCAGGCACGACCGCGACCATCAAGCTGCGCCCGCCTGGTGCCCCGGCACCGCTTCTTCCGCGCCCACGCCTCCGGGCGATCCTCGACGACGTTCAGCGACGCCGCCTGACGAGCGTCGTCGCGGGCGCGGGTTTCGGCAAGTCGACGCTCCTCGCAGCCTGGGCCAGCGACCTGAACTGCGCCTGGTACACGGTCTCGTCCGACGACCTCTCGCTGGCCACGTTCGCGCACGGCGTAGCCGACGCCCTCCGGCTGCGCGTCCCGGCCCTCCCGGTAGACGCAGCGAACGCCGTCAAGGCGGGGGCCGGCCCGGGCAGCGGCGAGGACGACGCCGGCCGGGGCCGGGGCTTCGCTGCGCTGATCTGCGAGATCCTCCAGAGCGAGCTTCGCCGCGACCTCCTTCTCGTGCTCGACGATGTCCACGAGATCGCGCCGTCGGCAGGCGCGATCCAGGCGATCGAGGCGCTCTGCCGCCAAGCGCCGGAGCGCCTGCACCTCGTCCTCGCCTCTCGTGCCGAGCTTCCGTTCCCGGTCGAGCGACTCAGAGGGCAGGGGCAGGTCATGGAGATCACCGGCTCGCAGCTCGCGTTCGACGTCGACGAGACCGCGACGCTGCTCACCGAGCTCACGGGGGACGCTGACGCGGCCGTCGCCGCCGAGCTGCACCGGCTCACCGGCGGCTGGCCCGCGGCGGTGCGCCTCGCCGTGGAGTCCCTGCGGGGAGTGGCGCCCGCCGACATGCCCGCCGCGCTCGAGCGCATGCGCCGACCGGGCGGGCCGCTCCTCGCCTACCTGGCCGCCGAGGTGTTCGCCGGCGAGCACCCGCGGGTCGCGGAGCTCGTCGCGCGGGTGGCGCCGCTCGAGCGCTTCACGGCCGAGCTCTGCGACGCGCTCGGGATCGAAGGAGCCGACGAGACGTTGCGTTCCCTGGCGCGCCGTGGCCTCTTCGTCGAGCTCCAGGGCAGCGAGCCCGGGTGGTACGCGCTCGGCGCGCCGGTGCGCGAGTTCGCCCTTGCGCGACTCGTCCCCGAGCGCCACCGAGATGCGCGAGGTGCGGATCGCCGCCGCGCGGTGGTTCGAGAGCCGTCACGAGCCGGAGGAGGCGCTGCGGTCGCTCTCCGCCGCCGAGGCCACCGAGACGGCACGGCTGCTCGAGGCCTACGGCGGCACGCTTCTCTCCCAGGGGGCCGTCGACGCCGTGCTCGACGCGGCGGGCCGGCTCTCGCCCGAGCTTCGAACCTCTGCCGTCGAGCAGCTCGTCGGCGAGGCGCATCAGGTCCGCGGCGACTGGGACGACGCCCTCCGCTGCTTCGAGCGCGCAGCGGAGCGTGCAGACAGGCTCCCGCCGGCCCTCGCCTGGCGCATGGGCCTCCTGCTCCACCTCGGAGGCCGCCTCGACGAGGCGGTGGCGATCTACGACCGCGCCGACGAGTCGGGCGAGCCCCGCGACGTCGCGCTGCTTCTCGCCTGGCGCGCGTCGGCACAGTGGCTGCGCGCCGACGCAGAGGCCTGCCGGGCGGATGCCGCCCGTGCCTTCGAGATCGCGACTCGGGCGGGCGACGCACAGGCCCTTGCGGCCGCGCACACCGTGCTGGCGATGCTCGCGGCGCTCGAGGGAGACCGCGGCGGCAACGACGCGCATTACCTCCGCGCCCTCGACTATGCCCAGCAGGCCGGCGACGTGCTCCAGCTCGTCCGCGTGCGCACGAACCGCGGCTCGCGGCACGTCGAGGAGTGCTCCTACGAAGAGGCGCTCTCGGAGCTCGACCACGCGCTGCGGCTCGCCGATCTCACCGGCTTTGCGGTCTTCCGCGCGCTTGCGCTGTCGAACCGGGGCGAAGCGCTCTCGCGGCTCGGTCGGTTCGACGAGGCGATCGCGGACCTCGAGGTGTCGCGCGCGCTCTACCAGCGGCTCGGCTCGCGCATGATCGCGTACCCGCTGGAAAAGCTCGGCGAGGTCTACCGGATCCGCGGCGACGCGGCGCTGGCCCGCGTGACGTACGAGGAGGCGCTCCGGCACGCGGAGGAGGCCGGCGACGTGCAGGGCCTCGGGCCGACGCTGACCGGCCTCGCACGCACAGTCGCGGCAGACGACCCCGACGAGGCGGAGCGGCTCGCGCAGCGGGCGCTCGCGCTCGGGCCGGGCATGAACCGGGCACAGGCCGTGCTCACCGCCGGCTGGGTCGCGCTCGTGCGCCGTGACGCCGCCCGCGCCGCCGAATACGCGGCGGAGGCCGCGTCCGAGGCCGGCCGCCGGCGCGACCGGGCGGCGCTTGCCGAGTCGCTCGAGCTCCGTGCGCTGGCCGATCCGCGCGCGGGAGGCGTCGGGCGGGCGGCGGAGGCAGAGACGATCTGGCGGGAGCTCGGCAACCCCGCCGGCCAGGCGCGTGCGGCGATGGTGGGCGCGTTGCTCACCGGCGACGACGAGGCGGCCCGGTGCGCCGAGTCTGCGCTCGCGGAGGTGGGCGCGAAGGGCTACCGAGCGGCGATCGCGCTCGTCCACCCGCTGACCGGCGTCCCGCCGGTCGTCGTCCAGTCGCTCGGGCGATTCCGCGTGCTCCTCTCCGGCGAGCCCGTGCCGCTCGGGGCGTGGCAGTCTCGCAAGGCGCGCGATCTGCTCAAGATCCTCGTCGCGCGGCGCGGCCGACCGACTCCGCGCGAGGCGCTGATGGAGGCGCTCTGGCCCGGCCAGAGCCCCGGCCCGCTGGGGAATCGCCTGTCGGTCCTCCTCAGCACGGTACGGGGCGTCCTCGACCCCGGCAAGCGGCGAGACCAGGATCACTTCGTCGGTGCCGACAAGAACGCCGTCTGGCTCGACGAGGCGAACCTCTCTGTCGACGTCGAGGCGTTCCTGCGGACGGCCGAGGAGGCGCTCCGCCTGCACCGGGCCGGGGAAAGCGACGCCGTCACGCGGCTCACCGCCGCCGAGGCGGTCTATGCCGGCGACTTCCTCGAGGAGGACGCCTACGAGGACTGGGCGCTATCGATGCGCGAGGAGGCGCGCGCGACGTACGTCGCGGTCGCCCGCGCGCTTGCCGACACAGCCGCGGCGCGCGGCGACGTGGACGCGACGACGCGCTACTCGCTGCGCGTGCTCGAGCGCGACCCGTACGACGAGCCCGCGCATCTCGGGCTGGTGGCCGCCCTCGACCGGGCGGGCCGGCACGGCGAGGCGCGACGCCGTTTCCGCGCGTACTGCGCGCGCATGGACGAGATCGGCGTCGAGTCGGCGCCGTTCCCGGCGCCGCAGAGCCATCCCGAACTCTGAAACAGGCCCTAAGCGAACCTGAAACTCCGAGGTGCACCATCGCGCGATGCACCGCGACGAGGACACGGCGTCGAGCGTCGACGACTCCGCCGCCGGCGGCTCGCTGACGCAGACGTTCGTCGTCCGACTGTGGGAGGCCCCGGAACCGACGTGGGGAACGGCCGTGGGCCTCCGCGGTGTGGTCGAGCACGTCCGGACCGGCGACTCCGTCGCGTTCGGGAGCGCGGATGCGCTGCTCGCCTTCCTGCAGACGGCAGCGGGGGGCCGCACGCGCTCGACGGGGGGAGCTGCTGCGTGACGCGGCGGGGGCCTTTCGCGAGGGCCCTCTCCGCTCACGCGGCGCGGCGCTAGCCGGCTAGGGCCGCTTCGAGCGGGGCTCTTCGGTCGTCGGGAGCGCATCCAGGTCGCGCCGGACGCTCTCGACGAAGTCGTCGTCGTCGGTCCGCACCACGCGGAGCTTCGCCTTGCGCCGCTCCCGGTCACGCCGCCGACGGGCATCGGCGCCCAGTACGCCCGAGACCCTCGGCCACTCCGCGGCGGCGACCACCAGGACGCCAAGGGCGAGCAGGACGATCCACGGCCAGCTCACGGTTCGATTCTACGTCACGGGACGCGTGAGGGAAGCCCGCGCCGCCTCGACCCGCGGACGTGCGTCGCAACCCTCGAGGTGGTCGTCGACGAGGCCCATCGCCTGCATGAACGCGTAGACCGTCGTCGGGCCGACGAACGTCCAGCCGCGGCGCTTGAGCTCCTTCGCGAGCGCGCGTGACGCGTCCGTGTGGGCTACGCCGCGCAGCGCCTCGTGGGTGACGCGCCCCGGTCGCACCGCTCGGTCCGGCTCGAACCGCCAGACGAACGCCGCGAGCGAGCCCTCCGCCTCGACGAGCTCGATCGCGCGGCGCGCGTTGTTGACCGTCGATTCGATCTTCCCGCGGTGGCGGACGATCGTCGCGTCGCCGAGAAGCCGCTCGACGTCGCGCTCGCCGAAGCGGGCGACCTCGTGGAAGTCGAAGCCGGCGAAGGCGTGGCGGAACGCCTCGCGCTTGCGCAGAATCGTGAGCCAGGAGAGCCCCGCCTGGAACCCCTCGAGCGCGAGCTTCTCGAACAGCCGCACGTCGTCGGTGACGGGCAGCCCCCACTCGTCGTCGTGGTATGCGCGATAGGCGAGGTCATCCCCTCCGCCCCACCGGCACCGCGTGACGCCGTCTTCGTTCCGGACGAGGCCCTCCGCCACGCTCACCCTCGCACGATCTCCATCGGCAGGCCGGCGAGCGGAACGCCACCCCCGGCCGTCACGAGCCACGTGTCCTGCATGTACAGGCAGTCCTCGCCGTTCACGGCGATCGCGTGCGGATGCATCGAGAGCACCATGTTCTCGCGCAGCTCGGTCTCGACGCCCTCCCCCACCTTCGGGAACTCGATCATCGTCATCCCGATCGAGTGGCCGGTGACGTGGCCGAGGTGGTATCCGCGGTCGGTGAACCCCTTGGAAACGGCCATGTGGACGTCATGGCACGTCGCGCCGGCGCGCATCGCGCCCTTCGCCGCCTCGAAGTACTCGTCGTACGCCTCGGCCATCGCCTTCGTGTCGTCCGACAGCTCGGTCCCCGCCGCCGCGACCGCGCGCGAGACCTCCACCCAGTGCATCCCCGGGCCGGCGACCTCGAGGGAGGGCAGGACGAAGTCGCCGAGCACCTCTTCCTTCCGCGCGATCTTGAACTCCGGAAAGGCGATTCCCGAACGGCCGGGCGCCGTGAGCACCATGTTCATGGTCAGCCGGCCGCAGCCCTCGGCGATGAAGTACTCCTCCGCTGCCGCCATGACGTCGGCCGCGGTGCGCCCCGGCGCGTAGGCCTCCGCCCACAGCTCGAAGCCACGCCGGTTGATGCGCACGGAGTCGCGCACGCTCTCGAGCTCGGCCTCGCTCTTGACGGCGCGGGCGAGGTCGAACTCGACGTCGAACGGCACGATCTCGAATCCCTCGAGCGGCCGGTAGTCGCGCACGGTCATCACGTAGTCGAGGCCGTAGACGCCGATCCGCTTCCAGCCGGCGTCGTTCGCGAAGGCAGCGATCGCCGCACCCGGATGGGGATCGAAGCGCTGCTCGATCAGCGCGGTGCCGTGCTCGCCGACGTAGCGCGCCTCCGCCGGGAAGACGACGAGCGGATCGCCGTCGGCAGGGACGACGACGTATGCGTAGCGGTGGACGATCTGGAACCCCGACATGTACGTGACGGCGCCCTCGAAGCCCGAGTACTCGCTGCCCGCGACGACGAGACCGTCGAGCTCCGCGGCGGCCATCGCCTCCCGGACGTTGGCGTAGCGCCGGTCGAGCTCTGCGGACCGGTCTAGGACTGCTGTTCCCATGAAGCCTCAACCCCTTTGATGAGTGCGGTGATGGTGTCGTGGAGCGGCGTCGGGACGCCGAGCTCCCGCCCGAAGCGCGCGATGCCGCCGTTCAGGTAGTCGACCTCGGTCGCCCGTCGCGCCTCGATGTCCTGGAGCATCGACGCCTTGTGGCCGTAGGCGACGTCGGGCCGCGCCGCATGGTCGATCAGCTCCTCCGGGTCGGCGTCCAGCTCGATCCCCTGCGCGGCCGCGACAGCCTTCCCCTCCTCGACCAGGCCCGAGACGACGGCGCGGAGGTCCGGCCGCTCGCAGAGCCGCCCGTGGGTGAGCCCGGTGAGCGCGCCCATCGGGTTGGTCGCCGCGTTGAAGATCACCTTCCGCCACTGCCCGGGCCGTGCATCGGCCACCGCCGTGCTCGGCATGCCGGCCCGGGTGCACGCCTCCGCGAGCGGCGCGATCGTCTCGACCGGGATCGGCCTCGGCTCGAACGGGCCGAAAGTCGTGTCGCCCTTCACGTCCCACTGGACCACGCCGGGCTCGAGCAGCTTCCCGGCCGGGAAGGTCGTCCCGCGGATGACGCGCTCGACGTGCGGCGCGAGCGTCTCCTCGTTGCCGACGCCGTTCATCACGCTCGCGACCGCCCCGTCGGCGAACGCGTGCGCTGTCGCTGCGATGGCCGCATCGGCATGCATCGCCTTCGTCGCGACGATGCCGAAGTCGCAGGCCGGAATCGACGCCGGGTCGCTCGTCGCCTGCGGGCGACCGATGACCTCCCCGGCCCCGACGAGTTGCAAACCGTTCCGGTTGATAGCGTCGACATGCGATCTGTTCAGATCGAACGCCCACACGTCGACGTCGTCCAGGGTCGCGAGGTTCGCGGCGAACAGCGAGCCCACGGCCCCGCACCCGACCACGCAGATCCTCATGCTGCTCCTTCCTCTCGGCGTCGCGATCGCAGGAGCGGTCCCGGGCGGACCTCGCGGCCGCCGGTGATCCCTTCGGGCCGGAGGATGAGGACGAGCGCCATCAGCGCTCCGACCACGATGGTGCGGCTGCCCGCAGGGAGGTCGATCCCGCCGAGGCCGTTCTCGGCCTCCGCCAGCACGGAGTCGAGGCCGGAGACCGCGAGCGCCCCGACGACCGCGCCCCAGAGGCTCGTCATCCCTCCGACGACGAGCATCGCGAGCGTGAGGAACGTCAGATCGAGGTAGACGGCATCGACGTTGATCGGGAGGAAGTGGACGTAGAGCCCTCCGGCGAACCCGGCCAGCGCGCCGGACAACCCGAACGCGATCAGCCGCTGCCGGTAGACGGAGATGCCGACCGCGCGCGCCGCCGGCGCGTCGTCGCGTGCCGCACGGAGCTGGCGCCCGAACCGGCTCACCTGGTACCCGAAGGCGACGACGATCGCGACCGCCGCGCCGATCGCGGCCTGCTGGAGATCCGTCGTCTCCGGGACGGACGAGAACACGTTCAGCCCCGGCCCGATCCTCTCGTAGTAGCGGAGGATGTTGTTGGTGATCTCGAGCACCGCAAACGTCGCGATGCCGGCCGCGAGGCCGGAGAGCCGCATCAACGGCAGCCCCGCGACGAGCGCGAAGACGCCTCCCACGAGCGCGGCGAGCAGGAGCGACGGCACGTTCCCGACCGTCGAGTCTCCGAGGAAGCCGAAGAGCGACGGCATCGTCGCAGGCTTCTCCTCGACCGGGACCGAGAGGACTCCGGCCGTCCAGGCACCGATCGCGACGAAGCTCATGTGCCCGAACGAGAGGACGCCGGAGTTGCCGACGAACGTGTAGAGCGCGACGACCATCGAGACCGAGACGAGGGCGTTGATGAAGTAGATCTCCGTCGAGCGCTCGAAGAACGTCCCGAGGATGCCCGTGGCGATGACCAGCGCCAGCGGGAAGGCGAGCGGCACGGTCGTGCGAGCGCGTCTCATACCCGCTCCACCGGGGCCCCGCCCCGCGTGAAGAGGCCGCCCGGCCGGACGAGCAGCGTGAGGATGACGAGCCCGAACAGGAAGGACGGCAGGTACTGGCTCTGCTCGGTCGGCAGCGCACCGCCCAGCAGGCCCGATGCGTAGCCGATCGCGAACCCGCCCAGGGTGGCGGAAAGGAGCCGGTTCATCCCCCCGACGACGACGCCCGCGAGCACGACGATCGTCTCGCGCAGCGCGAAGGTCGAGGTGACGAGCGGCTGCTGGACGGTGAGCATGACAGCGACGATCGCGGCGAGGACGCCCGAGACGAGCACGGCCGACCCGATCACGCGGTTCGCGCGGACGCCGAGCAGCCGCGCCGTCTGGAAGTCCATGGCCGCCGCCCGCATCTGGAGGCCGACGGTCGTCCGCTCGAGGAACAGCACGAGCGCCAGGAGGCAGACCGCGGCAGTGACGATCGAGACCACCGTGATCTTCCTGACGTCGGTGCCGAAGACGACCCACGGCAGGTTGAGGCGCGCGAGCGAGGCGGCGGGCTCGCCGAGGGTGTCGTCGCGCTGGTCGATGACGAGCGCGATCGCCTGCAGCAGGAACGCGACCGCGAACGTCGCGACCAGCATCGTCGCGGCCGACTGCGTCCGGAGCGGGCGGAAGACGACGCGCTCCATCGCCATCGAGAGCGCGATGACGACCGCGAAGCAGAGCACGATGCCCGCCCACACCGGCCAGTCGCGGTCGGAGGCGAACGCGAGCGCGAACGCCCCGGCCATCACGAGCTGTCCGTAGGCGAAGTTGACGAGTCGGAGCACGCCGAAGACGAGGCCGATCCCGACGGCCATCAGCGCGTAGACGGCGCCGATGCCGATCGCGTCGACCTGCACCTGCGGGTCCACCGCGGCGCGCAGGAAGTCGGTCAGGCCGCTCGCGACGAGGCCGGTCACGAGAGGTAGGCGTGGATCATCCGCTCGGTGTCGGCGGCGTCGTCGGGCGTCAGCGTGAGGCGGACCTCACCGTTCGCGAGGACGAGACAGCGGTTCGCGAGCGCGACCGTCCGCTGCGCACGCTGCTCGACGAGCACGACGGCGAGCCCCTGGTCGCGGATCGCGGCGAGTGCTTCGAAGACCGCGTCCGTCACCGTCGGCGAGAGCCCGAGCGAGGGCTCGTCGAGGAGCAGGACGTCCGGCGCCGAGACGAGAGCCCGGGCGATCGCGAGCTGCTGCTGCTGGCCCCCCGAGAGTGCTCCGGCGTGGCGCGAGCGGAACTCGCGGACGACGGGAAAGAGCTCGAGAGCTCGGTCGACGTCCTCCGCAGCCCCCTCCATGGAGCGGCGTGCGCTGAGCCCGAGCCGGAGATTCTCGTCCACCGTCAGCTCGCCGAAGATCCGGCGTCCCTCCGGGACGAGCGCGACGCCGCTCCGCGCGATGACCTCCGGCGAGCGGCCGCGCAGCGAGCGCTCCCCGAGCCGGACGTCGCCGCCCGCGACCCGAACGAGGCCCATGATCGCGTGGAGCGTCGACGACTTGCCGGCCCCGTTCGGGCCGATCAGACCGAGGATCTCGCCCGGCGCGACCTCGAACGAGACGCCCCGGACCGCCATGACCGACCCGTGCCGGACCTCGAGGTCGGAGACGACGAGCGGCGGGCGGCTCACGACGGGCCTTCGTGGACGGCGCTCTCGCCGAGATAGGCGGCTGCGACGTCGAGGTTGGCCCGGATCTCCGCAGGCGTTCCCGCGGCCAGTGTCCTGCCCTGGTCGAGCACCTCGATCCGGTCGCAGACGTCCATGATCAGCGCCATGTTGTGGTCGATCAGGAGCACGCCGGCGCCGTGGTCGTCGCGGACAGACCGAACCACCGCGGCGAACTCGGGCACCTCGGCCTCGGGCAGCCCCGCGGCCGGCTCGTCCATCAGCACGAAGCTCGGCCGCGTCGCGAGCGCGCGCGCCACGCCGAGCCGCCGCTCGTGCCCGTGCGCGAGCGCTCCGGCGGGCGCCTCCGCGTCGCCCTCCAGGCCGAGCAGAGAGAGAAGCTCGTCCGCCGCGCGCCGCGCCGCGCCCGCCGAGGCGCCTGCCCCGAGCGCGGCGACCTCGACGTTCTCTCGCACCGACAGCGAGCGGAACGGGTGGCTGTGCTGGAACGTCCTGGCGAGACCGTGGCGGCCTCGCCGGCCGGCGCTCCAGCGGGTGATGTCCTGTCCATGGAGCTCGACCGTCCCGGAGCTCGGGCGGTCGAAGCCCGTGAGGAGGTTGACGAGCGTCGACTTGCCGGCGCCGTTCGGCCCGATCAACCCCACGACCTCGTGCCGGTGGAGCTCCAGCGAGACCTCGCGGACCGCGGCGATCCCGTCGAACGAGCGGGAGAGAGCGGCGGCCCGGAGTGTCCCTCCGGGCCGCCGCTCCTCCTGCCGGTGCTCCTCCGCGCCGATCGTCGCCGTCCCGGTCAGATCTTCGGGACGACCTTCGCGACGACGGCTCCGACGCGCTTGCCCTTGTTGTCCTGGATCTGGATCACGCGGTACTGCCGGCCGAACACGGTGTGCAGCTGCGGTGAGAAGCTCACGAGGCCCGAGAGCGTCGGAACCTTCTTGAACTTCTCCATCGTGGCCGCGAGCCGGACGCCGTTCGTCGACCCACCCGAGCGGCGGATCGCGGTGGCGACGCCGTCGATCGCAGCCGAGCCCGTCACGAACCCGCCCGTCCCGGCCTTCAGCGCCTTTGCGAGCGTGTTGATCGCGGGCACGGGGTCGTCGCCGAAGATCGACGCGAAGGTGACGAAGTAGTAGTTCGTCACCTGCGGCTCCTTCGTGACCCAGTAGACGCCGTCACCGGCCCACGAGTTCAGGACCGGCGTGTTGTTGCCGAGCGTCCGGAGCCCCGAGATCATCTGCGGGAGCGCACCGAACGCACCGGCCGTCGCGGTCACGATCACGTCGGCCTTCTTCCCGTTCAGACGGGTGACCGCGTTCGTGATGTTCGTCGAGCCGAGCGACTGGTACGTCTCCTCGTCGACGATCTTGCCGCCGAGCTGCGTGTACCGGGCCTTGAACGCCTTGACGACGTCCTTGAAGTACACGATGACGGTGTCGGTCGCGAGGCTCGCGGACTTCCACCCCTTGCTCCACGCGTACTGCGCCATGGCCGAGCCCTCGTCCTGCGCCACGTTGCCGAACGAGAACGCGAGCCGGCCCTTCGCTCCGAACCGCTTCGGCCCCATCTGGTCGGTGCCGATGCACGGCGCGACCGCGAGGACGCCCCGGTTGATGGCCTCCTGCACGACCGGCGCCGCGAAGTCGACGTCGCAGGTCGTGAAGATGACGTTCGCGCCCTGCGAGAGCAGCTTCGCGGCGCACGAGCGGGCGATCGCGGGCTTGTTGCCCTGGGTGTTGCAGGTCGCGATCTGCAGGCGGCGACCGTTGACGCCGCCCTTCGCGTTGACCTGCTTGACGCGGATCTGCGCCGCCGCGAGCGCGGGCCCGTCGAACGGCGCCATCGCGCCGTTGCCGTCGTAGGCCCAGCCGATCACGATCGGCGCGCGTGTGGCCGCCGGAGCCGTCGCTGCGGCGACAGCCGCAACTGCCGCCACGGCCGCGAGTGCCGCTGCGACGACCCCTGTTGTCCTTCTCGTCATTACTCCTCCTGGAGCGTTGGTGTGGACACCGTCCACGATTCCTCCCTCGCCTTGACGAGGCGATACAGCGCCGTGTGCAGCGGCACCGGGACGCCATGCCGCTCCGCCTCGCGGACGAGTGAGCCTGTGATGAGGTCGATCTCTGTCGCCCTGTGTGCTTCGACGTCCTCCAGCATCGATGGATAGTGGGCGGAGCCTCTGCGCGTCGCGTGGACGTTCATCTCCCACGGGTCCTCGTAGAGGTCGACGCCCGCTGCCGCGGCGACGGCCTTGCCCTCGTCGACGAGGTCGCGGACCAGGTGACCGAGGTCGGACGGCTCCGCCTCGTCGGCGAAATGGTGGTCGTGGCGGAGCCCGGTGAGCGCCGCCACCGAGTTGACCGTCGCGTTGAAGATGAGCTTCGACCACTGCGCCGGCAGCAGGTCCGGGAAGACCTCCGCCTCGAGTCCCGATCGCCGCACGAGGTCGCCGACCTCCTCGACCCGCTCGAGCGGCGTGTCCTCGAACGGCCCCATCCAGGTCGCCGTGTCGAGCACGTACTCGACCTCCGTGTCCGAGTGCTTCGTGCCCGACATGAAGGTCACCGCCGAGACGATCGGCCACTCACCGTGCTCGCGGACGACGGCCTCGGCGCCGAGCCCGTTCAAGGTCGTCATCACGAGCGCGTCGGGGAACCGGCCCTCGAGCGCGGTCGCGGCCGAATCGAGGCCGTTCGCCTTGGTCGCGACGATGCCGAGGTCGAAGGGCTCGATCGCGTCCGGGTCGGCGGAGGCCGTGACGCGGACGTGGAGGTCGCTTCGGCCCGTGACACGGAGCCCCTCGCGGTTCAATGCCTCCGCGTGGTCCTCGCGGCGCGTGAGGACGCTGACGTCGGCCACCTGTGCGAGATGCCCCGCGAACAGGCTGCCGATCGAACCCGCGCCGATCACGCACACGCGCTCGATCACGCGGCTTTCGCGGCACCGACGGGGACGACGTCCGGCACGCGCGGCATCACCTCGGACGCGAACAGCTCCTGGTTCTTGATCGCCATCCAGTGCGGCGCCCCGCCCGCGTTGACCGTGATCCCGATCTCGCTGATCCCCGGGCAGATCTGCCGGGTCTCCTCGATCCGCTCGACGACATCGTCGGGCGTGCCCACCCAGACGTAGTCCTCCTCGACGAGCTGCTCGAACGGGACCTCGGCGAGCTGCTCCATGATCCCGGCCGCGTAGAAGCCGTATCCCGCCTTGTTCAGGTCGTCGGCGGACGGCTTCTCGTACTCGAGGAGCGGCGAGCTGTTGCCGTAGATGAACTTCGTGACCCAGTCGCGGGCCTCGCGCAGCGCGGTCTCGCGGTCCGGGTCGAGGTGGCACGCGTGGATCCAGACGATGTCCGGCTCGTTGCCGTGCTCGGCGCAGCGCTCGCGGTAGAGGTCGAGCTGCTGCTCGAGCGCCTTGTACGGCAGCAGCGGCGGGACGGCGACCCCCCACCCGTGCTCGGCGGCGAGCTCGTACGTCCGGTCGGAGGTCCCTCCGAGGAAGATCCGGAACTTCCGCTGCGGGAACGGCACGATGTGCGAGTCCGCAACCTCGTAGTACTCGCCGGAGAACGAGAAGCGCTCGTTGCCGAGCGCGGCGAAGAGCAGGTCGACCGCCTCCTCGTAGCGCGGCCGTGCGTGCTCGTCGAGGGGGACACCGGCCTTCTCGGGGATCCAGCCGTGACCGCGACCCACCCCCCACTCGTACCTGCCGCCCGTGAGGATGTCGGTGGCGGCGATCGCCGAGGCGAGCACGGTCGGATTGTGGTACGGCAGCGCATGGAGCATCGTGCGAAAGCGGATCCGCTGGGTGCGCTGCGCCGCCGCGGCGAAGAGCGCCGTCGGGTTCGTCGAGATCGAGAACTTCGGGAAGAAGAAGTGCTCGACCGACGCGTAGCAGTCGTACCCGAGCCGGTCGGCATTCTGGATCTGCTCCAGGACCTCTCCGTACAGCTGCTCGGGCGACTTCCCCTCGTGGAGCTGCATCTCCGTGTACAGGCTGAAGCGCATCGACCCGCCCCTCCTCGACTGTGACATGTCAAGCCTGGCGCGAGTATCCCACCCCGGTGACATGACAGTCAAACTCGGGCTTGTTCGCGAGCAGGAATCCGCCAAGCGGATTCCTGCCGCTCGGACCCCGGGCCTCGGCGGGGCAGATCCCCGAAGGCGTCGCCTTCGGCGCCGCAACCCCGGACCCGAGACCTCCCGAATCACATCTCCGCGCCCTGCCAGCGGAGGTCGCGGCCGCTGACCTCGATCGCGGGGATCGCGACGGCGTCGGGCTCGTCCGCCTCGTGCACCGGAGACCACACCCCCCACGAGCGACGGTAGTAGAGGAGCGGCGGCTCGAGCTCGGGCCGGACAGCGCCGTCCTCGACCTCGGCGACGAACACGACGTGGTCGCCGACCTCGAGCTCTCGGGTCGTCGCGCAGTCCACCCACGCGAGCGCATCCGCCGCGAGAAGCGGGAGGCCGGACGCGGAGCGGGTCCACGAGACGTCCGCGAACTTGTCCTCCGCCTTCGAGGCGAAGAGCAGGCCGAGCTCGCTGCGCCCCTCGCCGAGGAAGTTCACGACGAAGTGTCGCCGGTGGCGGAGCGCGGCGAGAGTCCGCGAGGCAAGGTCGACGCAGACGAGGATCGTCGGCGGGTGGGCCGAGACGCTGCACACGGCGGTCGTCGTCAGCCCGCGCGGCACGTCGTCCTCGTCGAGGGTCGTGACGACGGCGACGCCGGACGGGAACGAAGCCATCACCTCGAAGAACGCCTGCCGCTCGATGGTCATCGGTCGGCGACGAGCGCGCGCAGCTCGTCGTCGGTGACGAGCCGCTGCTTGTCCGTTCCGAGCTGCTTCACGCGCGCGAGGAGCTCCGCGTGGCCGTCTGCTGGGACGTCGAGACCGAGCCGTTCGAGCGCGATCCGGATCGAGTCGATCCCGCTCTTCTTGCCGAGGACGATGCCGCGCTCGGCCCCGACCAGCTCGGACGCGTACGGCTCGATCGCGGGCGGGTCGTGGAACTGCGCCGCCACCGCGCCCGACTCGCGCGTGAAGAGCGCCTCGCCGGTGACCGCCTTCCAGGGCGGGAGCGGCGTGCCGGCCTTCTCGGCGACGAGGCGCGACAGCGTCCTCGCCTGCGTCAGGTCGAACCGGGTCGGGATCCCGTAGAGCGCCTCCAGCGCGAGCGCGACCTCGGCGAGGTCGGCGTTGCCGGCCCGCTCGCCCATCCCGTTCACCGTCCCCTGCACCCAGGTCGCGCCGGCCTGGACTGCAGCGATCGCCGCGGCTGTGCCGAGCCCGAAGTCGTCGTGGCCATGCCAGTGCACAGGCACGTCCAGGCGGTCGAGCGCGCGCGAGACGAGGAACGCCGCGGCCTCCGGCGTCGCGATCCCGAGCGTGTCGACGACGACCGCCTCGGCGGCGCCGGCCTCGACCGCGGCCTCGTACGCACGGTCGAAGAACTCGAGATCCGCCCGTGAGGAGTCGACGCCGAAGAACGCGACGCGGATCCCGTGCCCGGTCGCGAACGCGACCGCGCTCCGGATGCGCTCGAGCATCGTCTCCCGCGAGACGCCGAGGGCGTCGAGCTTGCCGTCCGAGATCGGGCTCTCGATCACGGAGGCCGACACGCCGAGCTCGACCAGCACGTCGACGTCGGCCTGCACGGCGCGCGAGAAGCCCCAGACCTCCGCCCCGAGCCCCGCCGCTGCGATCGCCTTGACCGCCTCGAAGTCGTCGGCCGAGACGCGCGGGAACCCGGCCTCGATCCGGTCGATCCCCGCCGCGTCCAGGGCGCGCGCGATCTCGAGCTTCTCCTCCGGTGTGAGCACGACGCCGATCGTCTGCTCGCCGTCACGGAGCGTCGTGTCGTAGAGCCCGACCGTCGTGCGCGACTGCGGGTCGAGCGCCTGCTCGTTGACCGACCCCGTCCAGACCTTCGCGCGGTCGAGCGTCACGCCTGCACGATCCCGTCGGGGAACGGGGACAGCTTCTCCGCCCCGTCCGCGGTGATGAGGAAGTTGTCCTCGACACGCAGGCCGCCGCCGCCGTCCCAGTAGCACCCTGGCTCAATTGCAAGCACCGTGCCCTCCTGGAGCTCGCCGCCTGCCGCCTGGTGCGGATAGGGCGGCTCGTGCGCGCGGGCGCCGACGCCGTGGCAGATCGGATGGGAAGGCTGGCCGGGGTAGCCGATGCGCTCGATCCCCTCGCGGATCCGGCGGTCGAGCTCGGCGAGGCTCGCACCCGGGACGCAGAACCCGACCGCATCGTCGTAGACCCCCCGCAGCGCCGCCTCGAGCTCGCGGTAGGCATCGGTGAGCTCGCCGACGACGAGGTTCTTCGTGTGGTCGGCCCAGTAGCCGTCGGCGCAGACCCAGATCTCGAAGAGCGTCGGCTCGCCCTCGACGACCGGCAGATTCGACGTCGCCGTGAACGTCCTGATCCCGCGGCCCGCCCAGACGAGCGAGAACCCGAGCGCGAGGTCGACCTTCCCGCCCCAGCCCGTCCCCTCGCCGTGGACGAAGCCGAGCCACTCGGCGGCGATCTGCGCCTCGGTCATCCCCGGCCGGATCACGCCGCGGGCATGGTCCATCGCCGCCGCGGCAATCTCGTTCGCGATCCGCATGCGCTCGATCTCCTGCGCGGTCTTGCGGGTGCGCGCCTCGACGAGCGCAGGCGTCGCGTCGACGGCGCGCGGGAACGCGTCGAACCATGCCTTCGTGTACGTCGTCGGCTCGCCGACCATCCGGTCGGAGGCCTGCGTGCCGAGCGACAGCTCGAGGCCGACCGTGCCGTGCTCGCGGGCGAGGGCCGCGACCAGCTCGAGCGTGCGAACGACGGGCGGGCGCGGGTCGTCGGCGAGATACCCGTCGACGAGCCGCACGTCGCTCGTCCAGGCCGTGCGCGCCGCGTCGTCCGCGGACGCCTCGACGCAGAACAGGGTCGGCTCGCCCTCGCGCGGGAAGACGACCGCGTCCCAGCCCTTCATCCCCCAGAAGTTCGTCAGGTACAGGACGTTGTCCGGCGCGCGGGCGACGATCGCGTCGAGCCCGTGCTCACCCATCAGGACGCGAACGCGATCGAGCTTGGCGTCGTCGCGGGCCCAGGCCACGGCCTGATCCTACTGTCATGTCACGGGAGCCGCGTGGGGCGGGGACCGCGCCCGCCCCACCACGAACGGCTCACCGGAGCGTCAGGCCGCGCCGGTAGCGGATGCTCACGCCACCCGCGCCGAGGAGCACGCCGACGGCGACGGTTGCGACGGCGCTCAGCGCCGCGTCGTCCCACGCGAGCCCGTCGCCCGCCGGGAGGTTTCGGGCCGGACGCCGGGGCCGCGGAGATCGCTCCGGGGCCACGCGCCTCGGCGCGGTCGTCCGGGGCCGCCGCCTGGGCGGTGCCGACCGCTGCGCACGCGACGTAGACGGCTCCGAGGGCGCCGATCCACCGCAGGTTGTTGATCATCGGGCTCCCCTTTCACGAGGTTTCGCAGGTGCCCGACGACGGTAGGACGGCGGTTCTCTCGGTACATCGGCGCGAGCACCGGGATCACATCGGCCCGGCCACGGGGTCGATCCCCGTGCCAGCACGTATTGCCTTGGCGGCCCCGGAGGCGAAAGATGGCGGCATGCAGAGGCTTCGCCTGGCCGCATGTGGTGTCGCGACCGCCACCACCGTGTTCCTGGCGCTCCCCGTGCTCGACGTCGGCGGGCTGCGGGGATGGATCCCGCTCTGGGCCGTTCCGTTCGTCGCGGCCGCCTTTCTCGCGCCGACGACCGTCGGCCTCCTGATCGCGCTCCGGCACCCCGGCAACAGGATCGCGTGGATCATGCTGACCGGCGCGTTCGTCGTGACGGTCCAGTTCCCGCTCGTTCTGGCGCTCGACGAGGGCTGGGCGCTCCAGATCGATCGCGCGACCTGGCCGCTGCTCTACGCATGGCCGATCGCGGTCGCCTACGTCTTCCCGAACGGCCGGCTGCTCTCGCCCCGTTGGCGCTGGGTCATCGGCGCCGCGATCGTGAGCTTCGTCGGCGTGATCGGTCTCATGCTGCTCAACCCCGGCCCGTTCTACGGCGACGACGCCGACGTTCCGAACCCCATGGCGGGCAGCGCGGTGGGCACCTGGGCCGACGAGCATCTCGAGTGGCTGTTCTGGGTGCTGTGGGTCGGCATGCTCGCCAGCCTCGTCGCCGGCGCCGTGGCGATCCGGCTCCGGCTCCGGCGCTCGAGCGGGATCGAGCGGCTGCAGGTGCTCTGGCTCGCCTGGGCGGCGTTGCTCGTCCCGGTCGTGCTCGCCCTCTGCTTCGCCTCGGGGTTCCTCGGGTGGGTCCTCGGCGTCACGTTCTTCGACTGGGTCGTGTTCCCGCTGCTCCTCGGGGTCGAGATCGCCATGGCGGTCTCGGTCGGAGTTGCCGTGGCCCGGTACCGGCTCTACGCGATCGAGCGGCTCGTCAACCGCACGCTCGTCTACGTGACGCTGACCACCCTGCTCGTGGGCGCGTTCGCAGGCTTGACGGTCGGGCTGGGGGTCCTCGTCGGCAGCGGCTCCGAATGGGTCACGGCGGTGGCGACGCTCGTCGTCGCCGTCGGGTTCCTTCCCCTCCGGCGGCGCGTCCAGGATCTCGTCGACCGACGCTTCAGCCGGGCGCGCTACGACGGGGTGCGGCGCGTGCGCACGTTCGAGGACGAGGTCCGCGACGGGCGCCGGGCCCCGGAGGAGATCGGCACGGTCCTCGCGGAGGCGCTCCGCGACCCGCTCGCCGAGCTGCGCTTCTGGCTTCCTGCGACGGAGGCGTTCGCGGATGCGACGGGCGAGCTCGTCGAGCTCACCGACGACGGCCGCGCGCGGACCGAGATCGACCGCGACGGAGCGCGGACGGCCGTCCTGCTCCACGACACCGCGCTCCTTGCGCGGCTGGACCTGCTGGACGGCGTCCTGGGCGCAGCGGCGCTCTCCATCGAGATGGCCCGCCTCCGCGTCGAGCTCCGTCTCCAGCTGGCCGAGGTCGAGGCGTCGCGCGCCCGGATCGTCGAGGCGGGCTACGAGGAGCGACGCCGCCTCGAGCGGGACCTCCACGACGGCGCCCAGCAGCGGCTCGTCTCGCTCGGCGTCCAGGTGCGGCGGCTGCAGCGAGGGCTCCCGCGCGGGGCGGCCGTGCTCTCCCCCGCGCTCGACCGCGTCGTCGACGAGATCGGCGGCGCGATCGGGGATCTGCGGCAGATCGCCGCAGGCGTGCGACCCGCGCGGCTCGACGACGGCCTCTCGGCAGCGCTGGCCGACCTCGCCCGGAGCGCTCCGATCCCGGTCGTCGTGGACGTGTCGCACGAGCGCGTCCAGGCGAGCGTCGAGGCGGCGGCCTACTTCGTCGCGTGCGAGGCGCTCACGAACGCGGTCCGGTACGCGTCCGCATCGCGCGTGTCCATGCGCGCAGTCCGGGAGAACGGCACGCTCCTGGTCTCGATCACCGACGACGGCATCGGCGGGGCGGTCGTCCGGCGCGGCTCGGGCCTCGCCGGTCTGCAGGATCGCGTGGCCGCCCACGGCGGAACGCTTGCCGTCTCGAGCCCTCGGGGCCGGGGCACACGCGTGGAGGTGGCGATCCCGTGCGAATCGTGATCGCCGACGACACCGTGCTGCTCCGCGAGGGGGTCGCGGGCCTGCTCGAGGACGCCGGCCACACGGTCGTCGCCCGTGTCGGCGACGCCGAGGCGCTCCTGTCGGTGGTCGCCGAGCACGAGCCGGACCTCGCGATCGTCGACGTGCGCATGCCGCCGACCTACGAGGACGAGGGCATGCGCGCGGCGGCCGAGATACGCCAGCGACGCCCGGAGACCGCCGTCCTCGTGCTCTCGCAGCACGTCGAGTCGAACCACGCGGTCGAGCTCGTCGGTTCGGGCGGCGGCTTCGGCTACCTGCTGAAGGACCGGGTTCTCGACGTCGACGAGTTCCTCGAAGCTGCGGAGCGCGTGAGCAGCGGCGGCAGCGCGCTCGACCCGGAGGTCGTGAAGCAGCTCCTCGTCCCACCGGCGGGAGACGACACGCTCGACCAGCTGACGCCGCGCGAGCGCGAGGTGCTCGGCTTGATGGCGGAGGGCCGGACGAACGCTGGCATCGCCAAGCAGCTCTGGCTCACGGAGCGGACGGTGGAGACCCATGTCAGCTCGATCCTCGGCAAGCTCGACCTGCACGGGGCCGACGGACATCGCCGCGTCCTCGCGGTACTCGCGTACCTCCGGGCAGCCGCGTAGCTCAGGCGTGCTCGACGCCGACGTAGTTCTCGGCGAGCGACCGCGCCGCCGCAGGGGAGGTGCGGAGGTAGCGGAGCTGGGACTGCTGGAGCCGGAGGGTGAACTCGTCGGAGTTCGGAGCGCGGTGGAGCATCGTCGTCATCCACCACGAGAAGTGCTCGGCCCGCCACACCCGCCGCAGGCAGGTCTCCGAGTAGGCGGCGAGCAACGCCGCGTTGCCGTCGCGATACCAGGCGACGAGCGCCTCCGCGAGGGCCGCCACGTCGCGGACGGCGAGGTTCAGGCCCTTGGCGCCCGTCGGCGGCACGATGTGCGCCGCGTCGCCCGCGAGGTAGAGACTCCCCCACTGCATCGGCTCGACGACGAAGCTTCGCATCGGCGTGACGCCCTTCTCGAGGATCGGCCCCTCGTGCAGCGTCCAGCCGTCCACGCCGAGCCGCGTCTGCAGCTCCTCCCAGATCCGCTCGTCCGGCCAGACGTCGAGATCCTCGTCGGGAGCGCACTGGAGATAGAGGCGTGAGAGCTCGGGCGAGCGCATGCTGAGAAGCGCGAACCCACGCTCGGTGTGCGCGTAGACCAGCTCGTCGTGGGACGGCGCGACGGCCGCGATGATGCCGAGCCAGCCGTAGGGATAGTCGCGCGCGAAGGTCCGGAGGACGCCCGCCGGAATGCTCGGCCGCGAGACGCCGTGGAACCCGTCGCAGCCGGCGACGACGTCGCACTCGAGCTCCTGCTCCGCACCCTCGTGGACGTACCGCACGCGCGGGTGCTCGCTCTCGAGGTCGTGGAGCGAGACGTCCGAGACCTCGAAGTAGAGCGGGCGGCCGCTCTCGAGGCGCGCGGCGATGAGGTCCTTGACGACCTCGGTCTGCCCGTAGACGACGATCGTCCTGCCGACCAGTTCGTCGAAGGCGATGCGGTGGCGCTCGCTGCCCGACTGCAGCTCGACGCCCGTGTGGACGAGCCCCTCGCGGCGCATGCGCTCACCGACGCCCGCCTGCTCGTAGAGCTCGGCGACGTCGTGCTCGAGGACACCCGCCCGGATCCGCGCCTCGACGTACTCGCGGCTTCGGTTCTCGAGGACGACCGAGTCGATCCCGGCGACGTGGAGCAGCTGGGCCAGCGTCAGGCCCGCCGGGCCTGCTCCGACGATCGCGACCTGCGTCTTCGTCACGAGGCGCCCCGCTCGAACAGGGCCGCCTGGCCCTGGCCGACGCCGACGCACATCGTCGCGACCCCGTACCGGCCCTGGCGGCGACCGAGCTCGTGGAGCAGCGTCACGACGAGCCGCGCACCGCTCATCCCGAGTGGGTGGCCGATTGCGATCGCGCCGCCGTTGACGTTCACGCGCTCCTCGTCGATCCCGAGGTCGCGCACCACCGCCAGCGACTGCGAGGCGAACGCCTCGTTCAGCTCGACGAGGTCGACGTCCTCGACCGCGATCCCCGTGCGGTCGAGCAGCTTGCGGACGGCCGGGATCGGGCCGATGCCCATCACGGCGGGATCGACGCCCGCGACGGCCGAGCCGACGAAGGCCCCGAGCGGCTGGACGCCGAGATCCCGGGCGCGCTCCTCGCTGGCGATCACGAGGGCGGCGGCGCCGTCGTTGATCCCGCTCGCGTTCCCGGCCGTCACGGTGCCGTCCTTGCGGAACGCGGGTCGCAGGCCCGCGAGCTTCTCGGCGGACGTGTCCGGCCGTGGGTGCTCGTCGTGCTCGAGCTCACCCGCGGGGATCAGCTCGTCGGCGAAGCGGCCCTCCGCCTGCGCGGCCGCCCAGCGCTCCTGCGAACGGAGCGCGAACGCGTCCTGATCCTCCCGCGAGACGTTCCAGCGCTCCGCCACGTTCTCGCCCGTCTCCCCCATCGACTCGCTCGAGAACCGCTCCTCGTACCGGGGGTTGACGAACCGCCAGCCGAGCGTCGTGTCGTAGACCGTCCGGTTGCCCCGCGCGAAGGGCGCGTCGGGCTTCGCAGTGACGAGCGGCGCGCGGGTCATCGACTCGACGCCGCCGGCCACGAAGAGGTCGCCGTCGCCGGCGATCACGGCATGGCAGGCGCCGACGATCGCGGAGAGCCCCGACGCGCAGAGCCGGTTCACGGTGACGCCTGCGACCGAGTCCGGCAGGCCCGCGAGCAGCGCGGCGAAGCGGGCGACGTTGCGGTTGTCCTCGCCCGCCTGGTTGGCGCAGCCGAGCCAGACGTCCTCGATCTCGTCCGCGGGGACTCCCGCGCGCTCGACGGCGGCCGCGACCGCGAGCGCCGCAAGGTCGTCGGGCCGGACGGAGGCGAGCCCGCCTCCGTACCGGCCGACCGGCGTGCGCACCGCCGACAGCACGACCGCCCGGCTCACTGCGCCTCCTCCTCGTCGATCACCCGCTGCGCGATCGCGAAGGCACCGTTCGCGGCCGGCACGCCGCAGTAGACCGCGCAGTGGAGGAGGACCTCGCCGATCTCGTCCGGCGTCAGCCCGTTCCGCAGCGCTGCGCGGATGTGCATCTCGAGCTCGTGCTCTCGCCCGGTCGCGACGAGCGCCGTCAGCGTTATGGCGCTCCGCGTGCGGCGGTCGAGACCGGGCCGGGACCAGATCTCCCCCCAGGCGTACCGCGTGATGAAGTCCTGGAAGTCCTCCGTGAACGGCGTCGTGCGCTCGATCGCGCGGTCGACGTGGTCGTCCCCGAGCACCGCGCGGCGGACATCCATGCCGCGGCCGTGCGTCCCGTCCGGTTCGTCGCTCACGAGCCTCCCCTCCTGCCGTCCGTCTCGGTGTCGTAGCGTGCCAGGGCGCGGTCGACGAACGCACCGGCCGAGCCGAGGTACGTCGTCGGGTCGAGGAGCGCGTCGACCTCCTCCCCGTCGAGCCCGGCGCGCGGGTCGGCGAGGAGCGCATCCCGGAACGACGGCGCCTCGGCCGCAGCGGCGACCAGCTCGTGCGCGGCGCCGCGCCCGAGCCGCTCCGCCAGCGCCGCGGCGACGCGCTCGGAGAGGACGAGCCCGCCCGTCGCGTCGAGGTTCACGCGCATCCTGGCGGCGTCCACCTCGAGGCCGCCGAGCGACTCCGCAACCGCCGCGGCGGCGCCCCCTGTGAACCCGAGCACCCCGCAGAGCGCCTCCCACTCGGCATGCCATGCGCCCGCGGCCCGCTGGTGCTCCTGCACCAGGCTGTGCTGGAGCACGGAGGCATGCGCGCCGGCGAGCGCACTGCACGAGCGGGCCAGCGTCGCCTTCACCGGGTTCCGCTTCTGCGGCATCGCCGACGAGCCGCCACCCGCCGCCTCGCGCACTTCGTCCACCTCCGTCTGGGAGAGCAGGACGACGTCGAGCCCGATCTTTCCGCAGACTCCCGCGACCGTCGCGAGCGCCGCGCCGAGCTCGGCGACGCGCACGCGGTTCGTGTGCCACGGCAGCGTCGGCACGGCCAGCTCGAGCTCCCGCGCGAGCGCGTCGACGACGCGCACGCCGTCGTCTCCCAGCGCAGAGAGCGTCCCGGCCGCCCCGCCGAGCTGCACCGCGAGGCCGCTCTCACCGACCTCCTCGAGACGCGCGCGGGCATCGAGCAGCGAGACGAGCCAGCCGGCCGCGACCAGGCCGAACGTGGTCGGGACCGCCTGCTGGAGCAGCGTGCGCGCCGCCATCGGCGTCGAGCGGTGCTCGCGGGCGAGCGCCGCGCACGCGTCTGCTGCCGCGTCGACGTGAGCCAGCACCAGGGCCACCGCGTTGCGGGCGACGAGCATCGCCGCCGTGTCGAGCACGTCCTGGCTCGTCGCCCCCAGATGGACGAAGCGCTCGTGCTCCTCGCCGACGCGGGCACGGAGCGCACGGACGAGCGGCTCCGCGGGGTTGCCGACCGCACGTCCGTCGTCCAGCAGCCCGTCCCAGCTGTACGCGTCGGCATCGGAGCACGCCGAGGCGATCGCATCTGCGGACGGGCCGGGAACGAGGCCGACCGCTGCGCCGGCCGCGGCCAGCGCACGCTCCATCTCGAGCATCGCCTCCAGCCACGATCGGCCGGAGACCGCCTGGCGGAGCTCGGCGGGGACGAACAGCGCGTCGAACGCGGTCACACCGCGAAGAATGTCGTGTGCGACGGCCCCTGGAGGCGGATGTCGAAGCGAAGGCCCCCGTCCTCGGCCACCGCGACGAGCGTGTCCCGCTGCTCGGGAGGCAGGCGGGAGAGCACCGGGTCCTCGGCGTTCGCCTCGGTCTCGTCGGGGAAGTAGAGACGCGTGACCGCGTGCTTGAGCAGCCCGCGCGCGAAGACCGTGACACCGATGTGGGGCGCCTGCAGGCCACCCTCCGGCCACGGCACCCGCCCGGGCTTCACCGTGACGATCTCGAAGCGGCCGTCGTCCTCCGTCCCGGAGCGCCCGAAGCCGGCGAAGCCGTCCTCGAGCGGGACGTCGTCGCGTTCGTCGGCCGGATGGTGGTAGCGGCCGGCGGCGTTCGCCTGCCAGGTCTCGATCATCCCGTCGGGCACGCCGTCTCCGGCCGAGTCCGTCAGCCGCCCACGGATGCGGATCGCGCGGGCGTCGGCGGGATCGACGACGTTCGGGGTGAGGATGTTCCGCAGGAGGCCGATCCGCAGGTACGGGCCTGCCGTCTGAGAGGGCGTGATGCCGGGCTCAGTCATCGTGCGGCTCCTCGAGCGGCGTCGCGTCCTTGCCGCCGACGACGATGTCCCAGCGGAAGCCGAGCGCCCACTCCGGCTCGGTGAGCCCGAGATCGAAGGTGGAGATCATCCTCTCGCGCGCCTTCGGGTCGCGGACCGAGTTGAAGATCGGGTCGTACGGGAAGAGCGGGTCGCCGGGGAAGTACATCTGCGTCACGAGCCGCTCGGTGAGGGCGCGACCGAAGACCGAGAAGTGGATGTGGTTCGGGCGCCAGGCGTTCGCGTGGTTCTTCCACGGATACGCGCCGGGCTTGATCGTCACGAACCGATAGCGGCCCTCGTCGTCGGTCAGGCAGCGGCCCGCACCGCTGAAGTTGGGGTCGAGCGGCGCATCGTGGTCGTCCACCTCGTGCGCGTACCGCCCGGCGGCGTTCGCCTGCCAGATCTCGACCAGCTGCCCACGGAGCGGCTTCCCGTCGCTCCCGAGGACACGCCCGCTCAGGACCATCCGCTCGCCGAGCGGGTTGCCTGCATGCTGGCGGGTCAGGTCGGCGTCGCGCGGATCGACCGTGGACTCCCCGAAGGCGGGCCCGGTCAGCTCCGTCAGCGTCGTCGGGATGATCACGAGAGGCTCCTTCGGAGCGCGCAGGCGTGTCCCGACGTACTCGAAGTGGTCGTACGGGGGGTCCGGGCCGGCGCGGTCTGCGTCGACCACCTCGGGGAACGGACGGACGTCAACCGACATGGCTCTCCTCCAGGGCGACGACGAACGGGGCGGTCGTGACGGCCGCGACGTCGTCGACGGTCGCGCCGTCGAGCAGCTCGGTCAGGCGCAGCTCGCCGTCGACGAGGCGGAAGACGGACAGCTCGGTGACGACGATATCGGCGGCTCCCGCGGCGGTGAGCGGGTAGGTGCACTCGGCGACGACCTTGGGCTGACCGCGCGACGACGTCGCCGTCATGGTCACGATCACGCGGCGCGCGCCCACCACGAGGTCCATCGCGCCGCCGACGCCGAGCACGTCCTTTCCGGGAACGGCCCAGTTCGCGATGTCGCCGGCGGCGCTCACCTCGAGCGCGCCGAGCACGGCGACATCGACGTGGCCGCCGCGGATCATGGCGAAGCTCGACGCGCTGTCGAAGTACGCGGCTCCCGGCAACGCGGTGATCGGCTGCTTCGCGGCGTCGATCAGGTCGGGGTCGAGCTCGTCCCCTTCCGGTCGTGGCCCGACGCCGAGAAGGCCGTTCTCCGTGTGCAGCACGACGCCCGAGTCGGGCCCGAGGAACTCCGGGATGAGATTCGGGATGCCGATCCCCAGGTTGACGACCTCCCCGGGTCCGAGCTCGAGCGCCGCCCTCGTCGCGATCCGGGCTTTCGGGTCGGGGCTCACGCCGCGGCGACCAGATGATCGACGTAGAGATGCGGCGTCACGACCGACTCCGGCTCGAGCTCCCCGACCTCGAGGATCTCCCCCGCCTCCGCGATCGTGACGTCGGCCGCGGTCGCCATGAGCGGGTTGAAGTTCCGGGCGGTGCGCCGGTACCAGAGGTTCCCGAGGGTGTCCGCCCGCGCCGCGTAGACGAGCGCGACGTCGGCGTGAATCGGGGCTTCGAGTACATGGCGCACCCCGCCGATCACGCGCTCCTCTTTCCCCTGGGCGAGCTGCGTCCCCGCGCCGACGGGCGTGAAGAAGGCGCCGATCCCCGCGCCGCCCGCCCGGATCGCCTCCGCGAACGTTCCCTGCGGGACGAGCGTCGCCTCGATCTCGCCGGCGTTGACCGCCGCGACCGCCTCGGGGTTCGACGTGAAGTACGACGAGATGCCGCGGCGGATCCGACCCTGGCGCAGGAGCTTGCCGAGGCCGCGGCCGGGCTCGCCGATGTTGTTCGAGACGATGGTGAGGTCGGTCGCATCCGACTCCTCGACAAGCGCGTCGATCAGCATCAGGGGCGCGCCGACGAGCCCGAACCCGCCGACCATCACCGTGTCGCCGCTCCTGATGACAGAGACGGCCTCCGCGGCCGTTGTCAATGTCGCCGTCATCGAGCCGATCGAGCCTCCTGTCACCGCTAGAACGGGAACGGGTGCGGGCCCCGCTGCACCGTGATCCAGCGCGTCTCGGTGAACTCGTCGACGACCGCGGTGCCGCCGAAGCGGCCGAAGCCCGAGTCCTTCACGCCGCCGAACGGCATCTGCGGCTCGTCGCCGACGGGCTGGTCGTTGACGTGGACGATCCCTGCGTCGATCGCCTGGGCGAGCTCGAGCCCGCGGTCGGTGTCCGACGTGATGATCCCGGACGCGAGCCCGTACGCCGTGGCGTTGGCGCGCGCGACGGCCTCCTCGGGAGAGTCGACGACCTCGATCGCGGCGACCGGGCCGAACGTCTCCTCGTTCGCGAACTCCGAGTCGGCGGGCACGTCTGCAAGAAGGGTCGCCTGGAAGCACGGTCCCTCGGCGCTCCCGCCCGCAAGGACCTTCGCGCCGGCGCTCACCGCCCCGTCGACCCGGCTCTGCACCGTCGCCAGCGCGTCCGGGTTGATGAGCGGGCCGATGATCGTGTCGTGCTCCGACGGGTCGCCGGCCTTGAGGCCGCTCGTCTTCTCCGCGAGGCGGGCGACGAACTCGTCCGCGATCGGCCGCTCGACGATGATCCTCCGTGCCGACATGCAGATCTGGCCCTGGTGGAGGAACGCACCGAACGTCGCCGCGTTGACCGCGTACTCGAGGTCGGCATCGGCAAGGACGATGAGCGGGTTGTAGCCGCCGAGCTCGAGCACGACGCGCTTGAGCCGGCGCCCTGCGGCCTCGGCGAGCTTGCGGCCCGTGGCCGTCGAGCCCGTGAAGTTCAGCCGGCGCACGTGGGGGCTCTCGATCAGCACGTCGCCGATTGCCTGCGCTTCGCCGGGGCCGTGCGTCACGACGTTCAGGACGCCGGCCGGGAGCCCCGCCTCGGCGAAGACCTCGCCCCACAGGAGGCCGCCGACCTGCGGCGACCACTCCGACGGCTTGAGCACCACTGTGTTGCCGAGGACGAGGGGCGCGGCGATCGAGCGCGCGGACAGGATGAGCGCCGCGTTCCAGGGCGCGATCGCGCCGACGACGCCGACCGGGCGCCTGATGCCCATCGCGAACGCGCCCGTGTCCGAGGGGATCACCTCTCCGAGCGGCGCGTACGCGAGCGCCGCCGCCTGCCGGAACAGACCCGGAACGAAATGCATCTGGAACATGCCGAAGCCGAACGTGCATCCGGTCTCCCGCGCCAGCATCGACACGACCTCGTCCTGGCGCGACTCGAGCACGTCGGCCGCCTTCAGGAAGATGCCCTGCCGCACGGCCGGCGGCGTGCGGGACCACTCGGGGAAGGCCTCGGCGGCAGCCTCGACCGCCCGCGTCGCGTCCGCCCCGCTCGCGCTCGCGACGTCGGAGACGACGTCGCCGCTCCAGGGGTCGCGGTTCTCGAACGTCCGGCCGCCCTCGGCCTCGACGAACGCGCCCCCGATGAAGAGCCCGGTGTCGATGCCGGTCTCGGTCTGGGTGCTCATCCCTGGTCTCTCCTTTCACGCCCCGCGCTCGACCCGACCGTCGTGCGCCGGTCGATACCGACCAACGCAGTGTTCCATTCGTCAAGACACTAGTCTAGTATCCGGGACGTGAAGGAGGGAACGGTGGCGTCGAAGCGGTCGCCGGACGGTCCGTGCACCGCTACCCGTGCGTCGAGCCGACCGGTCGGTCGTTCGCCGGACCGACGTGTTCTCTCCCGGCTCGGAGCCGGACCGCGGAGGCGCCCCGACGTGAGGAGGGTGCACGTGGCGAGACCCTGACGGAGCCGTGACGCGGCTTCGGCCGCGGAGTTCGGTCAAAGACGACCTCGAAGACCCAATGGAGGCTTCCATGCGATCGAAAAGAACGATGATCGGCGTTGCGGCCGCGGGCGCCAGCGTCCTGGCGCTCATGCTCGCGGGGTGGGCGACGGGCGCACAGGCGCCGGTCGGATCGGGCAAGGCATCCGCGACGAAGTCCGTCTGCGGACTCGGCACCGGGAAGAAGGCGACCGGCAGGCCCATCACGATCGGCGGCATCGACATGCTGATCCCGGGAGTGGACTTCACGACGATCGGCAAGGTCGCGAAGGCCTACTTCGACTGCGTGAACGACAACGGCGGGATCCGCGGCCGCCCGGTCAAGTACATCCTCTACAACGAGCAGCTCAACCCCGCCCAGCAGGCGGCGCTCGCGCGCAAGCTCGTCGAGAGCGACAAGGTCGTCGGCATCGTGGGCAACACGAGCTTCACGGAGTGCGGCACCAACTGGAAGTACTACAAGTCGAAGGGCTACACCGTGATCGGCGCCGGCGTGCAGGCCGAGTGCTTCGGGACGCCGTCCATCGTCGAGGTGAACATGGGGCCGCGCTACTCGAACGAAGGCGCGGCGCAGGCCCTCGTCCGCGCCGGAGCCAAGTCGATCGTCGTCGCCTCGCCGTCGACGATCGCGGCGTACGCCGACGGTGCCGCCATCAAGGTCGCCGAGCGGGCGGGCATCCCTGGCAAGAGCATCCCGGTCACCGTGCCGGTGACGGACGCGAACACGATCGTCCAGCAGCTGTACCAGGCCGCAGGCCCGGGCGGCGGCATCATCCTCGACTTCACCCCCGACACCGCTCCGGCGCTCATGAAGGCGGCGGAGGCGCAGGGCCTCATCGACAAGGTCAAGTGGGGCTCGTCGACGCCGATCGCGAACACCTTCATGGCGGGGCAGTTCGGCAAGTGGGATGGGAAGCTGTTCATCAACTCGGAGTTCGGCCTGCTCGATGCCTCCCAGGGCCCCGACACCCGGCTGATGCTGGCCATCCTCAAGAGGTACACGAAGATCGACCCGCAGGCGTTCGCGCAGATGGGCTTCATGGCCGGGAAGTTCGCGACGCAGGCGCTTCTCAACGTCAAGGGCCCCGTCACCGCAAAGTCGTACAACGCGGCCGTGCGCAGCCTGAAGAACGTCAAGACGGACATGCTCTGCAAGCCGTGGTACGTCGGTAACAACCTCCCGTACCACATCCCGAACAACTGGGACATCACCGTCGACTACAAGGACGGCAAGGTCGTCCTGAAGGAGAAGTGCTTCGCCATCGCGCCGGTGGACAAGGAAATGGCCCAGACGCGCGTCTGGGAGAAGAAGTTCAACCTCAACACCGGAAAGTAATCGAGCGACCAGTGGTGATCAGGGTGCCCCGGAGGAGCCGTGCATAGCGTCGTCGCGTTCGCGGTCTTCGGCGTCGACTGGGAGTTCTTCAAGCCGTACATCGTGCTGGGTCTCGCACTCGGCGGGGTGTACGCGCTCTCGGGCGTCGGGATCGTGGTGCTCTATCAGGCAACCGGCGTCCTGAACCTCGCGTTCGGGGCGATCGGCGCCTGCGGCGCCCTGATCGCCTACTGGATGCTCAACCACACGAGCTGGCCACACTGGCTCGCGTACGTCGCCTGCGTCGCGTTCGGCGGGGTCGTCAACCTCGCCTACGGGCTGATCTTCGGCCCCGCCTTCGCGGCGCGGGATCCCCTCGTCAAGATGATGGGGACGCTGGGGCTCGCCCTGATCCTGCTCGGCATCATGGCCTGGCGCGCCCCCGTCGGCGGCGCGTTCGCGCGCTTCCTGCCCCTCCCCAGCTCGAGCCACACCTTCACGCTGTTCGGGGCGTTCGTGAACTGGACGCAGGTGATCGCGTTGGCGTTCGCCGTTGCGCTGACCGTCGTGACGACCCTCTTCCTCCGGTACACGAACCTCGGGACGGCCTACCGGGCGATAGCGAACGACCGCGAGATCACCGCCACACTCGGCGTTCCCGTCCGACGCGTCGAGGCCTCGGCGTGGTTCGGCTCGGGGCTCGTCGCAGGAGCGGCCGGTCTGTTGATGCCGGACCTGATCACGTCGCTCGACTACGCCGCACTCACCTTCCTCGTGATCGCAGCGCTCGCTGCCGCGCTCATCGGGCGCCTCCAGTCTCTCTGGGTGACCTTCCTGGGCGGCCTGGCGGTCGGGCTCGCGCAGGCGATCTTCGCGCCCTACGCGTCGCTCGCGCGATATAGGTCGGCCGCGCCTTTCCTGCTCGCGATCGTCGCGCTCCTCTGGCTCTCTCGTCGCCGCGTCGTGACGATCTCGCGGGCGGCTCGCTAGACATTGGAGGCGACGCCGACACCGCGCGAGCGGGCGGGCGCCGTGACGCGATCCGCCCGCGCCCTCGACCGGGCAACGATCGTTCGCATCGTCGTGATCGCCGTGTTTCTCGCGATCGCGCTGTTCGTGCTCCCGACCATCGGGGCCGACTGGACGACGACGTTCACGAGCGTCGCGATCTACTCGGTGATCACCCTCGGGCTCGGGCTGCTGTACGGCCGCGTCGGCCTGATCTCCCTCGGGCAGGTGGCACTGCTCGTGATCGGCGTCTGGACCGCGACGCGCCTCAACTTCGCCGTGCACCTCCCGTTCCCGGTCCTGCTCCTCGTGACCGGGGCGATCACCTGCGTGGTCGGCGTCCTGATCGGCCTGCCCGCGATCCGGCTCTCGGGGCTCTATCTCGCACTCATCACCCTGATGGCGGCCGGCGCGGTGAACGTCGTGCTCGTCGCGATCAACTTCCCGAACGGCGGCGGGGGGTTCACCGGCCGGACGGACACGCCCGACCTCTCGGGTCTCCAGCCGGTGCGCAGACCGGCCATCGCCGAGGGCGACACCGCGTACTACCGCTACGTCGTCGTCGTCGCCGCGGTGATCTTCCTCGTCGCGCTCCTCCACGTCCGCGGCAAGCCGGGCCGCGCCTGGGCTGCGATCCGGGAGAGCGAGCCCGCGGCGCTCGCTGCCGGCGTCAACATCGTGCTCTACAAGATGTGGGCGTTCGCGCTCGCGTCGTTCATGGCGGGCGTCGCCGGGGCACTGCTCGCCGCACAGGTCGGCCAGCCGACAGCACAGTCGTTCCAGACACAGGACTCGCTGACGCTGCTCGCGACGACGCTGATCGGTGGGATCTACAGCCTCTGGGGCGCCGTGATCGCCGGGTGCTTCAGTCAGCTCCTGCCGTTCCTCTTCCAGGTGCAGTGGGGGATCAACCCGAACTTCGTGCTGATCCTCTTCGGCGCGGGCCTGCTCCAGGTGCTCCTCACGGCGCCCGGTGGGCTCGCCCAGCAGTTCCCGAAGGACATGGCGAACCTCGCCCGGCTGATCCGGCGCGGTCTCGGCAAGGTTGCGGGACGAGGCACAGCGTGATCGAGGTCGAGGATCTCACCGTCCGCTTCTCGGGCGTCACCCCGATCGACGGGATGAGCGTCACCTTCCCGGGTGGCACCTGCGGGCTGATCGGCCCCAACGGAGCGGGCAAGACGACGTTCTTCAACGTCCTCTCCGGGTTCGTCAAGCCGGCTGCGGGGTCGATCCGCGCCTTTGGCGAGGATTTGCTGCGGATGGCCGACTACAAGCGCGCCCGCTGGGGCCTGCGCCGGACGTTCCAGACGGAACAGGCGATCGAGCAGCTCTCGGTGTTCGACAACGTCGCGATGATCTACGAGCACTCAGGTGTCAAGGGCAGGGGCAAGCGGGCAGAGGTCGAGGCGGCGATCGACTTCGTCGGCCTCGAGACGCCTTCCCGGACCCGGGTCGGCGGCCTCGGCGCGCGCGAGCGGCGCCTGGTCGAGGTGGCCAGGGCGGTCGTCGGGCGCCCGCGCGTCGTCCTGCTCGACGAGCCGGCGGCCGGCCTGCCGGAGGAGGAGACGGAGCACCTCCGACTCGTGATCCAGGCGATCCCCGGGCAGTTCGGGGCGCTCGTCGTGCTCGTCGACCACGACATGAGCCTCGTCCAGGCGTGCTGCGAGACGACCGCGGTGCTCGACTTCGGAAAGCTGATCGCCTCCGGCCCGACCCCCGAGGTCCTTCGCGACGAGAATGTGATCAAGGCGTACCTCGGCACGGAGGACGTCGGGTGAGCACCGTCGCGGCTACAAATCTCTCGTTCAGCGGCCTTTCGGTCGCGCGAGGCGGGCGCCGGGTGCTGCGCGACGTCTCCATCACGATCCCACCCGGCGAGGTCACCGCACTCCTCGGGCCGAACGGGGCCGGGAAGTCGACGCTCGTCCTCACGGTCGGCGGCGTGCTCCGCCCGACCTCCGGCACGGTGACGATCGGGGATGCCGACCTGACACGGCGCCGGCCCGAGCAGATTCGCGCGGCAGGGGTGGCGATCGTCCCGGAGGGCCGCCAGCTGCTCCCGAACCTGACCGTCGAGGAGAACATGCGCGTCGCGACGTACGCGCTCAGGCGCGACGAGGCGCGGAGCGGCATTGCCCATGCGCTCGAGCTGTTCCCCGAGCTCGAGAAGCGCTGGCGGCTCGCCACGCGGTCGCTGTCCGGAGGCGAGCAGCAGATGGTCGTGCTCGCGCAGGCGCTCGTCTCGCGCCCGCGGTACGTGCTCGTCGACGAGCTCTCGCTCGGCCTGGCTCCCGTGGTCGTCCAGCGGCTCGTGCCGGTGCTGGAGTCGGTGGCGGCGAGCGGTGTCGGTGTCCTCCTCATCGAGCAGTTCGCCCACGTCGCCCTCGGCCTTGCCCAGACCGCGTACGTCCTCGAGCGCGGGCGGATCCACTACCACGGGACGGCGCAGCGGCTGAAGGACGAGCCGGAGCTGCTCCAGTCCGCCTACCTGCTGCGAGAGCGTCGACCCGGGCGGGGAGGCGCTCGAGAGCCTCTCGTAGCCGTGGCGGGCGTTCCCGAGCCGTCGTCCTTGGTGCAGACCGTCCGCGGGCCCGTCGTCGCGGCCGAGCTGGGGCGCACGCTCCCCCACGAGCACGTCTTCATCCTCCAGCCCGAGGCGCTCCAGAACTACGGGCGCGTGTGGGGCGAGAGCTACTGGGACGAGGACGCCGGGGTTCGCGATGCGATCGAGAAGCTCAGGGCGGTCCGCGATGCGGGGTACCGGACGTTCGTCGATCCGACGGCTCCGGGCCTCGGCCGCTGCATTCCGCGCATACAGCGGATCAACGCCGCGGTCGATCTCAACATCGTCGTCGCTACCGGTGTCTACGCATTCCTCGAGCTCCCGAACTTCCTCCATTACCGCAGCGCCGAGGCGATCGCCGGACTGTTCGTCCGCGAGCTCCGCGAGGGAATCGACAACACAGGGGTCCGGGCGGCGTTCATCAAGTGCGCCGTCGAGGAGCACGGCGTCGTCGGCGACATCCCGAGGATCCTCGACGCCGTGGCGATCGCGGCGCGCGAGACAGGTGCGCCGGTGATGGTCCACACGAACGCGACCGCAGGCACGGGAACGCTCGCGCTCGAAGCGCTCACGAGTCGCGGCGTCGACCCGACCCGGCTGGTCGTCGCGCACGCAGGCGACAGCAACGACCTGCCGTACCTGCGGGCGATTGCGGACACGGGCGCGATTCTCGGCTTCGACCGCTTCAACATCCCCCACTTCAACCCCGACGCCGACCGCGTTCGGACGTTGCTCGCGCTCCTCGAGGAAGGCTACGGCGACCGCATCCACCTCTCGCACGACGCCGCATGCTTCATGGACTTCATGGTCGGCGACCCGAACTTCGCCGACGAGCGACCCGACTACCTCCACCTCTCCACGCAGATCCTCCCGGTGCTGCGGGACAATGGCGTCACCGAGGCGCAGATCGACGAGATGACGATCGACAATCCTCGGCGCTTCCTCGCGCCATCGTGACGGACGTCGCGCGGCTCGGCGTCGCGGAGCTGTCCGCCCACCTCCAGCGGCGCGAGCTCTCTGCCGGCGAGGTCACGGCGGCCTTCCTCGCGCGGATCCGCGAGGTGGACGGCACGCACGGCCACGACGGCGACCCGGGCTCGATCAACGCCTGGGTGCGCGTCTACGAGGAGGACGCGCTCGAGGCCGCCGCGCGCGCGGACGAGCGGCTGAGCGACGCCGCCGTGCGCCGGGACGGGCCGGCCCCGCCGCTGACGGGCGTGCCGATCGGGCTCAAGGATCTCTACGGCGTCGCCGGCAAGCCGGTGACCGCCTCGAGCGGGTTCTTCGAGGAGGTGCCGGCGCAGGACTGCGACGCCTGGGCCCAGCTGTCCGCCGCGGGCATGGTGCTGCTCGGCCACCTGCACACGCACGAGTTCGCGGTCGGCGGGACGACCGACCAGGTCGGCAGCCCCTGGGATCTGAGGAGATCGCCCGGCGGGTCCAGCGGCGGGTCCGCGGCGGCGCTCGCCGCGCGTATGACTCCCGCGGCAACCGGCACCGACACTGCGGGATCGCTCCGGATCCCCTCCGCGTGCTGCGGCACGTCGGCGATCAAGCCGACCCGGGGCATCGTCTCGCTCTCGGGCGTCGTGCCGCTCTCCTGGAGCCTCGACCACGGAGGGCCGATGGCGCGGACGATCTCCGACTGCGTTCTCCTGCTCCACGCGATGGCCGGCCCCGACCGCGGGCGCGCCGAGAGCGCGCACAAGGCCCTCCCCTCTGCGGATTCCGCGACGAGTCTCGAAGGCGTGCGCGTCGCCGTCTCTCCCCGGATCGGCGAGGTCGAGCTCGACCCGGACGTGGCCACGGGCTTCGACGCCGCGCTCGAGGCGTGCCGCCGCCTCGGCGCGGCGGTCGTCGAGCCGCGGGCGCCCGAGGAGCACGGCCCGATCGGGGACGACTTCCTCGACGTCCTGACCACCGACCTCGTGACGTACCACCGCCGCTTCGACGCGCAGCGCGACCGCTACCGCGACTCGATCAGGGAATGGCTCGAGGAGGGCGAGCGTCGCGCGGTCACCGGCGAGGCGTACGTCGCGGCCCAGGCGCGGCGGCGGCTGCTGACCGGCGCGTGGTCGGCGTGGCTCACGGAGCACCGGATCGACGCCGTGCTCGAGCCGACGATCCCGGTCGTCGCGCCGCTCCGCGGCGACGGCTACGACCACTGGGGCACCGACTACGCGCTCATCTCGCTGACGCACCTCTGGGACTGGACCGGCTTCCCCGTGGCGGCGCTGCCGGCGGGTGTCGGGCGAAGCGGCCTCCCGGTCGGCGTCTCGCTGATCGGGCCCGCGGGCGCCGACCTGCGCGTCGCGTCGCTCGCAGTGGCCCTGCAGAGCGAGCTCGGCGTGCCCGAGCCGCCTGCGCGCAGCGCCTAGCCCGGTACGAGCACCGCCCGGCCGGTGACGTCCCCCTCGCGGAGCTTGGCGAGCACGTCGTTGACGTCGTCGAGGCGATGCACCTCGGTCTTGAGGACGATCCGTCCGGCGGCGTGGAGCTGCAGGAGCTCCCAGAGGTCGACCCAGGTGCCGACGAGGTTCCCGACCACGGCCTGCTCGCTCGCGACGAGCGCGACCGAGGGGATCGAGACCGTGCCCCCGTAGCCGATCACGGACGACGTGCCGCCGCGCGCGAGCATCGCGGCAGCGGCGGCATGCGTCTCGTCCGTGCCGACGAAGTCGAGCACCAGGTCGGCGCCATGCCCTCCGGTCAGCTCGCGGACGGCGTCGACCGGCGCCCGGCCGTCGATCACCTCGTCGGCGCCGAGCTCGCCCGCGAGCCGGCGGCGGCGCTCGTCGGTGTCGATCGCGATGACGCTGGCCGACCCGAGCTCACGCAGCAGCTGGAGCGCGATGTGACCGACGCCGCCGACCCCGATGACGACCGCGGTCGAGCCGGGCCCCGCGAGATGCGACAGCCGCCGCACCGCGTGGTAGGCGGTGATGCCGGCATCCGCGTGCGGAGCGACGTCGACCGGCTCGACGCCCGGCGGCAGTGCGATCAGCGACCGCTCCGAGACGAGCACGTAGTCGGCGAACCCGCCGTCGACCGTCAGGCCGGTGAAGGCGTGTCGCACGCAGTGCATGTCGTTGCCGCGCCGGCACGGGACGCAGAGGCCGCAGCTGTACGGCGGGTAGACGAGCACCGCATCGCCGGACCGGACCGTCGTGACGCCGTCGCCCACGGCCTCGACCCAGCCCGCGTTCTCGTGTCCCAGGACGAGCGGCAGCGTCACACCCGCCGGCTCCATCAGGCCGTCGATCGCGTGGAGGTCGGTCGCGCAGACCCCGGCGGCGCCGACGCGGACGAGGACGTCCGTGTGCCGCGCCGGCTCGGGCACCGGGCGATCGACGAGCTCGAGCGGCCGGTGGTACTCCCGCATCAGCGCGGCCTTCATGGCATCTCCTTGTCCTCGAGGCTCACGGCGCGAAGGTCTCGTCCGGCTGGATCACGACCTCGAGCAGGAGCGGCTCGTCCCGGCCCGCGAGCGCCGGCACGACCTCGTCGAGGGTCGCGATCAGCTCGTCGTGGGTCGCGAGCGTCCGCGCCGGGCAGCCGAAGGCCCGCGCGAGGCCGGCGACGTCCACGCCGAAGCCTGGGCCACGGCGCCGTCCCGCCGTGCTGCTCGGACAGGCGGTCCATCACGGCGTACCCGCCGTTCGAGAGGATCACGAACAGCGCCCCGGCGCCATAGTGCGCCGCGCTCCAGAGCGACTGGATCGAGTAGAGCGACGAGCCGTCGCCGACGAAGGCCACCACCGGACGGTCGGGGCACGCCATCCGGATGCCGGTCGCGGCCGGAAGCGCGAAGCCGAGGCCACCCATGGCGGGGCTGAGCATCCCGAGCGGCTGCCGCGCCGGCAGGCGCGCGAGCAACTCCGGACGGTTGGACGGCGACTCCTCGAAGACGATCGCGTCGTCCGCCAGCCGATCGGCGACCGCGGCGAAGACGTGCCCGGCGCGGAGCGGGGCGCCGGGCCCCGGGGGCTCCGGGGGCTCGGGGCGCTCGAACGGCTCCGGCGGCGCGGTCTGTCGTACGGCGACGGCGCCGGCGAGCGCCGAGCACATCGCCCCCGGCGGGGCGAGGACCGCGAGGTCGGCCGTGCTGCGATGCACCTCGGCCGCGTCCTGGCTGATCACGACGACCGTCGTGCCGGGCTCGACGAACGGGCCCGGCGAGAAGGCGTACTGCCGGAACGCCGGCGCGCCGACGGCGATCACGAGGTCGTACGGCTCGAGCGCCTGGCGGAGGCGCGGCCGGTCAGCCCCGAGATGCCCCGCGAACAGCCGGTGATCCTGCGGGAACCCCGCCCGTCCGCTGAACGACTCCTGCCAGACGGGGCACGACAGGCGCTCCGCGAGCGCGACCACAGCCGCCCACGCGTCCGCGTCGTCGATCCCGGCACCTGCGACGAGCGCCGGAAGCGAGGAACGCTCGACGAGCTCGGCGAGCTGGGCGACGACGGCGTGGTCGACCGCCCCGGCGGCGCGCACCACCTGCCGCGGCGCGGCCTGCTCCTCGGCGGGCGTCGCCTCGGCGGCCCAGTCGTCCATCGGCACGATGACGAGCGCGGGACCGCGCCCCGTGACGGCCTCGTGGTAGGCGCGCGCGATCGACGCCGGGACGCTCTGCGCCTGCAGCGGCTGGTCGACCCAGACCGGGTAGTCGCCCGCGAGCCCCTGCAACCGCCCCGTGAGGAACGGCTCCGAGGCGATGTGGCGCCTGTCCTGCTGCCCGACGAGCACCACGAGCGGCACGCGGTTGACCCGCGCCGTCGCGATCGCGCTGACCGCGTTGCCGAGGCCGGGAGTCGTGTGGAGGATCGCGAGCGCGGGCTCACGGCGGCCGAGCGCGAACCCCGTGGCCATGCCGACGACCGAGCTCTCGTGGAGCCCGAGCACGAACCGCAGGTCACCCGGGAGATCGGAGAGCAGCTCGATCTCGGTCGAGCCCGGATTGGCGAAGAGCGTCGTGAGACCGTGCCCCCGGAGGACGTCGAAGGCGGCGTCACGCACGGTCGGCGGCACGGTCGCCACCCTACTGGAGCGCCCGCCGTCGAGGAACGCACCTCGCCGCAGCCGTTAGGCTGCAGGCGGCCTTCAGGGATCTACTCGTTGCGGAGGGGATCCCGCTCCTGCGGGATCCCCTGGAGCAGGCAAGCCTTTCAGCCAGGCGGCGCCGCTCGCGTAGAGGGCCTCGACCTCGGGGCCCTGCAGCCCCGGCATGTCGGGCTTCACCTCGTAGCCGACCCGCGTCTGCAGGTAGGCGAGGTGCCGGTAGCCCCCGGGGAACCGGGCCAGCAGGTCGGGATCGAGCTCGAGGCGTGCGGCAGGGTCGACCGGGTCCATCCGGTCGAGCTCGTAGATCGGCTGGCGCAGCACGAGCCCCCAGCGGCCTTCCCGCTTCTCCAGGAAGTCGTAGAAGCGCCCGCTGCACGTGACGTCGACCTCGACGCCGTCGACCACGGCGCGCTGGTGGATCTCCATCTTGACCTGGGAGATCGCCCGGTTCCCGGCCACGTCCGCGGACTGCGCGCCGAGGACGTGGTGGATCCGGACGCCCGTCTCCCACCCCGCCTTGCTCATCGCGATGAACTCGTCCGCCGTCCCCTGAGTCCAGGTCGCCATCATGCGGCCGTCGTCGTGCCAGACGGTGCGGAACCGCTCCCAATCTCCGGCGTCGCGCCAGACGACCCAGCGCTCGACGAGCTCGCGGATCTCGAGCCGGTCGCGGAGGTCGCCGCCGAGGTCTCGCGTCACACGCGCGCCGTCCGCCAGCTGTCCGGCCGATAGGTGCTCCGGACGGTCTCGACGTACGGCACCGGGCTGACAACCGCGCCGATCTCGACCTGGACGTGCGGCTCGACGGTCGGCTTGCGGGTGCCGCCGTTCTCCTCACCCCAGACGAACGTGACCTCGGTCCCCGGCTCCGCGTGCTCCTCGTCGAGGACGGCGAGCGTCAGCACCTTCCCTTCGTTGGCGCTGTAGCCGATCCACGTCGACACCCCGACCGTCTCGCCGTCGACCGTCACCCGGTCGTACGGGTGCATCGAGTACACGGCGGACGGCCAGTCGACGAACTTGGCGCGATCGGTCTTCCGCAGCATCGTGCCGACGGTGCGGAGCACGTCCTCGTCGTCGAGCGCAAGCGTGACCTTGTGGCGATGCTCGCCCTCGGCCATCCGCTCGAGCGCCTCGCGCCCGATGAAGTCGTGGTCGAACTTGACGTAGCTCCCGTAGCCGAGGTCCCAGGGCGTGAAGTAGTAGTCCTCGATGTCGTCCGAGACGAAGCTGCCGCCGATCGACGCCGAGCCCTCGTAGCCCGCCGCGGGCAGCCACTCGCGGTATGCGGTCAGCGCATCGCCCGTGTACACCGCAGGCAGCGGCGACGGAATCCAGCCCGACTCGAGCGTGTTGGACGAGTAGGCGCGCCCGCCGACCTGGCGCAGCCCGAACTCGCGACCGGCCTCGACGATCGCCTCGCGCACCGGCGCCTCGTCGTCCCACGGCCCGAAGAGCTCCCAGCCGGGCTGGCCGGCCATGCCGTGCCGCAGCGCGCGGACGGTCTTTCCCGCGATCGTCACCTCGGTCATGCGGAAGAACGTGAGCTCGGGCGGTGGGCCTCCGAGCAGCTTCTCGATCACCTGCATCGCATTCGGCCCCTGCACCTGGAAGCGGTAGGACCTTCGCCGTCCGTCGCTACGCATCGCCCAGCGCTGGTCGAGCTCCACCTCGACGTCGTAGCCGCCGGTCTCCGCGTGGTAGGTGATCCAGTTGAGGGCCGGCGCGCGGCCGACGAGGTTGAACGTGTTCTCCGCGAGGTGGAAGAGGATCACGTCGCCGATCACGTAGCCGTCCGGCGTGCAGGGGACGAAGTGCTTCGCGCGGTCGACGCCGAAGCCCTCGAAGCTGTTGACCGCGAGGTGCGAGAGCAGCTTCAGGGCGTCAGGCCCCTTCACCGCGAGATCGGCCATGTGGTACGACTGGTTGTAGAGCACGCACGTCCGCTGCCACGCCTGCTGCTCGTCGCGCCAGTTCGTGTACTCCGACGGCACGCCGGGGTAGACGTTCGGGCCCGCCTGCGAGTTGCGAAGCAGCTCGACCGGGTTCCCCGACGATCGCAGCAGGTCTTCGAGGCTCTTCTCGCTCACGTCGATCCCTCCCCGCGCCGCGGCGCGTTCGCTTGTGCTGGATGATTACCCACCGCCGGCCTCGATCACCCCGCGGCTCACGCTGTCGATGCGCGTCAGCGACCCCCGCTGGAGCGCGTCGGCCACGTTGAACAGGTGCCGGCGCATCGCGTCCTCGGCCTTCTCCGGCTCGTGCGCGATCACCGCCTCGACGATCGCGGCGTGCTCCGCCTGCGACGCCGCCGGCCGTCCCGGGATCAGGATCGTCCGGTACTGGTACCGCACCGTCTGCGAGTTGAGCCCGTGGATCAGGCGCTGGGCGGTGCTGTGCCCGGACAGCTCGAGGAGCGCCGCGTGGAGGTCGGCGTTCGCGTCCGAGGCGCCGAGCAGGTCGCCGGACTCGAGCAGCTCACGGTGTCGTGCCAGGGCGGCGCGCAGCCGCTCGGCGCCGGCCTCGTCGATCCGCTCGGCGGTCAGGCGGACGGCGAGCCCCTCGAGCACGGCGCGCGCCTGGAGGATCTCGACCGCCTCGATGTCGGTGACCTGGCGGACACGGGCGCCTCGATGCGGCTCGCGCACGACGAGCCCCTCCTGCTCGAGCCGGATCAGCGCGTTGCGCACGGCCGCCCTGGTCATGTCGAAGCTACGTGACGATGTCCGACTCGACGAGGCGGGAGTTCGGTGCGATCTCGCCGCGGACGATCGCGGCGCGCAGCCTGTCGTAGTCGCTCCCGGAGTTGTCGGTAGGTCGTGTCATCGCGGCTTTCCAGCGTAGAGGTCGGTGTGCTCGCCGAAGTAGCTCGAGATCAGGAGCTCGTGGTTCGTCCGCAGCTCCTCCGCCTCGCCCTTCAAGACGATCTCCCCGTGGGAGAGGACGTAGCCCCGGTCGGCGATCGTGAGCGCGAGCTCGATGTGCTGCTCGACGAGCACGACGCCGCAGCCGCTCTCCTCGGCGTAGCTCCGCACGACGGGCAGCAGGCCCTCGACGATCACCGGCGCCAGGCCGAGGCTGAGCTCGTCCAGCAGCAGGAGCGTCGGGTGCCGGGCGAGCGCCCGCCCGACCGCGAGCATCTGCTGCTCGCCGCCCGAGAGGAGGCCGCAGCGCCGGTCGCGAAGCTCGGCGAGCGCAGGGAAGTACCGGTAGGCGACGTCGGCGTCGAGCCGCTCCCGCCGATAGCCGAGGCGGAAGTGCTCGGCGACCGTGAGGCCGAAGAAGAGGCCACGGTTCTCGGGGACGTGCGCGATGCCGAGTCGTGCGCGAGCGCTCGCCTTGACGTGCTCAGGTCGCGGCCCTCGAACCGGATGCCGCCCTCCATCGGGTGGACGAGGCCGGAGACGGCGCGGAGCGTCGTCGTCTTCCCCGCCCCGTTCGCCCCGAGCAGAGCGACGACCTCGCCCGGGCTGGACGACGAGGTCGAGGTCGCGGATGACGGCCGCGGAGTCGTAGCCGGCGGTCAGGCCGTCGATCTCGAGCACGGGTGTGCTCATGGGGTCCCCGCCCGCGTAGCGCTCTCGCCGGCCACGGGCTCGGCCGGCTGCGCGGCGGTCGCGCCGCCGAGGTACGCCTTGACGACGTGGGGATCGCGTCGCACCTCGTCCGGCGAGCCTGCCGCGATCACCTTGCCGAACTCGAGCACGACGATGCGGTCGCAGATGTTCATCACGAGCCCCATGTCGTGGTCGATCAGGAGCGTCGTCGTGCCCGCGTCGGCGATCCCCCGGAGCCGCCGACCGAGATCCTCGCTCTCGTGCGTGTCGAGGCCGGCCGCCGGCTCGTCGAGGCAGAGGAGCCGTGGCCGCATCGCGATCGCCCGCGCCACGCCGACGAGCTTGCGCTGGCCCTGCGTCAGCTCCGAGGGCATCGCGTCGGCGAGCGCGCGAAGGTCGAGCAGCTCGAGCGCCTCGTGCGAGGCGTCCGTCACCGACGCGCGCCGTCCGACGAGCTCGGCGGCGAGCGCCAGGAACGAGGGCCGCTCCGCCGCCACGGTGAGGTTCTCCCGCACGGTGAGGTCGTCGAACAGCTCGGTGCTCTGCCAGGTCCGTGCGAGGCCGCGCTGTGCCCGGACGTGCGGCGGCAGCCCCGCGAGATCGCGCCCGTCGAGCTCGACCCTGCCCGTGTAGCGGACGAAGCCGGTGATCGCGTCGACGAACGTCGTCTTGCCGGCGCCGTTCGGCCCGATCAGGCCGACCAGCTCGCGCTCGTCGACCTCGAGATCGACGTCGTCGACGGCGTGCACGCCTCCGAAGCGAACCGACAGGCCGGTCGTGCGCAGGACGGCGCTCACGGCGGGGTCGCCTCGGCGCTCCGTCGCGGCTCGCGCCTGCGCCGTCCGGTAGAAGGAGCCGGCCACGCCCTCGGGATTCTGGATCAGCGTGAAGATGAGCACGAGACCGCCGAAGAGCAGGAACCAGTTCCCGGAGAGGCCGAACCACTTGTCGAGCGCGTACGGGAAGATCCCCTGCGCGGCGATGAGCCCGGCGAAGACGGCGCCGGAGACGAGCGTGATGCCACCCGCGTAGGCGAACGCGATCAGGCTGAGCGCCAGCGGCACGCTGAAGCGATCGGCGCTCACCGAGCCGAAGTTGTACGCGTACAGCGTGCCGGCGACGCCTGCGATCAGCGCGCTGATGCCGAACGCGGTCAGCTTGACGTTGCGGACGTCGATCGCCGCCCCGGCCGCGGCGCGCTCGTTCGACCGGACCGCCAGCATGCGCCGACCGAGGATGCCGCGGCGCACCGAGACGACGAGGAGCCGAGAGCAGGACGGCGGCGGCGAGCGCGACCCACCCGAACACGGGGCTCGGCAGGTTCCCGTCGAGGCCGCGGAACGACGCGGTCGGCCCGAGGTTGATGCCGAAGAGGTTCGGATCCGGCACCGGCGAGCCGGTCGCGCCGCCGCCCCAGGTGCGGGTTCACGAAGCCGAAGTTGAAGACGGCCACCGCGGCGGCGATCGTCACGACCGCGAGGGCCACGCCGCGCACGCGCAGCGCCGACACCGCGGTCACGAGACCGAGCAGCACGGCGGCGGCGATGCCCGCGAGCGGCGCCAGCGGGAAGCCGATCCCCGCGTCGACGGCGAGATGCGAGACGGTGAAGCCGGCGACGCCGGCGAGCGCGAGCTGGACGACCGAGATCTGGCCGACGAAGCCCGTGATCACGACCAGCGAGAGGGCCATCACGATCCCGATCAACGAGTTCGTCAGCGCCTGGCGGAAGTCGAACGGCAGCACGACGAGCGCGATCGCGCACAGGAGCGTCGACGGGATCGCGAGCGTGACCGCGTGCTTCGGGCGAGGTACGTCGGGGAGGCGCTGCTCGACCAGCTCGCCGCGCGTCGGCAGCGACGCGCCGCGCAGGAACATCGCCGCCACGATGAGCACGAAGACGAGCAGCTCCTTGACGCCCGGCCAGGCAAGCGCCCTCGCTGGTCGGGAACCACGACTTCGTCGAGGCGTACTCGATCAGCGACTCGAGCATGCCGATGCCGAGGCCGCAGACGCACGCGATCCAGAACGACGTGAGCCTGGCGAAGAGGGCGGCGGCGAGAGCGGGCACGACGAGGAACGGAAGCGTGGTCGTGTCGAGCGCCGCGACCGAGCCGGCGAAGATCCCGAGCGTGCCGAGCAGGAGGTTGGCGAGCAGCGTGTTGGCGAGCGACAGCTCGTTCGGCGACAGGCCGGCGAGGCGTGCCGCGACGTCGTTCTCCGACGCCGCCCGGGTCGCGAGCCCGAAGCGCGTCCAGCGGTAGAGCGCCCAGAGCAGGATCGTGATCGCGACGACGATGCCGCTGAGCACGAAGGCGGACAGGGGCACCGCCCCGTCGAGCATGCGGATCACCCGGATGGGGATGATCGTCGGCTGGGGATGCTGCGACGTCCCGAACGCGAGGAGCATCGTCGCCTGCGCCGTGAGGAGGACGCCGAGCGAGGCGACGAGCTTCGCGAGCGGCGCGGCGGTCCGGAGCGGCCGGTAGACCGCGAGCTCGATCAGGACGGTGACGAGGATCACGAACACGTACGAGAGCGCGACCGCGAGCGGCGTACCGACCGTGAAGCCGAGCTCGCCGGTCCGGAGCGCCCAGAACGAGAAGCCCGCGAGCATGGCGATCGCGCCCGCGGCCAGGTTGATGAAGCCGGAGCCCCGGTACGTGACGACGACGCCGACCGCGATGGCGGCGATCGTCGCCCCGGTCCCGAGCCCGAGCAGGAGGAAGAGGAGGATCTCGTTCACGTCTGTCCTTCGAGGATCAGCCGACGGGGCCGGGCTCGACCGGCCCCGTCGGCTGAGGTGCGTCGTTCGTCTAGGGGCCGTTCACGGCCCGATCCAGCCGGACGCCCTCGTGAACTCGAACTTGCCCTTGTAGGTGAACGCCTGGAACATGTCGTTGCAGATGCCCGGTGCGTCCTTGTACTTGCCGCACTGGAGCTTCGGCGGCCCGAGCGCGAGCGGGCCCTTGAACGCCTTCGCGCGTGCGAGGACCGCGCTCGGCGTGATTCCTGCCTTTCCCGCGTTCGCCTCGTTGAGGAACCGGACGGTCGTCAGGAGCTCGGAGAACGCGACGATGTGCCACGGATCCGGCGCGTTCTTCTCCGCCTTGTACCGCTTGATCACCGCGTTGTAGGCGGGCATGCCCTTGTCGGTCGGATCGCCGTAGAGCGACGAGGCGATCGCGTACGTCCAGAGCGGCCAGTCGCCGAGCGCGTCGATCACCTGCGAGTTGAGGCAGAGCGGCGCCGTCATGATCTTCTTCGAGTCGGTGATGCCGAGCTGCTGGAGCGCCTTCGCCTGGTTCGCGCAGTCGGACGCCGTGCCGTAGGGGCCGATGAAGTCCGCCGTCGTCGCCCCGGCCGCGGTCAGCGGCGCGGTCAGGTCGGTCTGGCCCTGCGTGTAGCCGACCTGCTTCGTCGTCGATGCCGGCCGCCTTCAGGCCCGCCGCGATCACCTGTCCGGCCTCCGCGACGCCCGGCGCGTTCGGGTAGATGACCGCGGCGGTCTTCGCCTTGAGGACGTTCTTCGCGTAGTTGCCGAACGGCAGGAGGATGTGCGGGCCGTCGCCGAAGAGAACGACGCCGTTCCTCTGCGCGCCGTCGACCGGAGTGGTGGCGACACCGGTGACGACCGGCTTCGTGCCGCGGATCGTCGCGAAGAGCGACTGGGCTCCCGTGGCGACGGCGCCCGTCGCGATGACGGAGATCCGCTTGTCGTTGACGAGCTTCTGGCCGCAGGTCGTGCCTTCCTCCTCGTTCGACTTGATGAAGCACTGGACGAGCGCGACCGGATGGCCGCCGACGCCGCCGAGCTGGTCGTTCACGTACCTGACCGCCAGCTGCGCCCCGGCTGTCGCGAGGCCGCCGATGACGACCTGGCCACCCTGCTGGTTGACCCAGCCGACGTAGACCTTCGACAGCTTCGGATTGGCCTTCCCGCGCTTCCCGTGGACGTACGTGAGGTAGTTCGTCACGGCGGCCCCGGCCGAGGGGGCGACGCTGCGATCCGACCCGGCGTTCGTCGCCGAAGCGGCGAGCGCGAGCACCAGCGCGGTGAGCGCTGCTCCAGCGAGCGCCGCGCTACGGGCAAAGCGACTCATGGCTCTCCTTCCACCTAAGACGTGACTTCGTCGTCAACGACACGGCTGCGTGACCGAACGGTCGACCCCGCATTCGAGCACCGAACTTTGCGTATGATCGAGTCAACCAGATCAGCGGCAATATTGTCAACAAGATTTGGGACGGTATGAGCCAGACCACCGACCGCCCGACACCGCCACCAGCCCCCGCACCCGGCATGGACACACCGAGCGAGCGGGCCCGCGCGCTCGTGGTCGGTGCCTACGACCTGCACGTCCACATCGGGCCCGACGTCCCACCGCGGCGGATCGACGACGTCTCGCTCGCCCGGCGCTGCCTCGACGTCGGCCTCGCCGGCTTCACGCTCAAGTCGCACTACACGTCCACCGCCGAGCGGGCGCAGGTCGTCTCCGGGGTCGTGCCGGGTGTGCGGGTGCACGGCGCGATCACGCTCAACCGGGCCGTCGGCGGGATGAACGCGCTCGCGGTCGAGATCGCCGCACGCGAGGGCGCCCGGATCGTCTGGATGCCGACGTTCGACTCGCCGGCGGAGACCGCGGGCCGCTCGGAGCCGAAGCCGGGCGACAACGTGCCTCAGTGGGCGAAGCTCCAGCACGAGCTCCGCGGCCTCGGCCTCGGCGTCGAGCCGGTGCACGTCACCGACGACGCCGGGCGGGTGCTTCCCGAGACGCGGGACGTCCTGCGCGCGGTCGCGCGACACGGTCTCGTGCTCGCGACCGCGCACCTCGCCCGCGACGACGCGTTCGCCGTCGTCGAGGCGGCGTTCGAGGAGGGCGTCGAGCACGTCGTCATAACGCATCCGGAGTTCACGTCGCAGCGGTTCTCGATCGAGGACCAGGTCGCGCTCGCAGAGCGCGGCTGCCTGATCGAGCGCTGCCTGAGCACGCCCTTCTCCGGCAAGACGACCTTCGAGCACGTCTTCGACGGTGTGCGCGCGGTGGGCCTCGAGCGCAACTTCTTCTCGAGCGATTTCGGCAATCCCGACTACCCCCCGGTCGAGGACGGGCTCGCCATGTGGGCCGACCACCTCCTCGGGGCGGGCTTCGGCGAGGACGAGACCCGCGAGATGATCGTCGCGGGCTCACGCCGGGTCGCAGGAGAATGACGCCGGCATGACCGAGCAGCTCCACGACGTCGCGCACATCGCGCACGCCGAGCTCTACACGCCGACGCCGGACGAGAGCCTCGGCTTCTTCGTCGACGTCCTCGGGATGGAGGAGGAAGCTCGTGACGGGCAGTCGGTGTACCTCCGCGGCTGGGGCGACTACCTGCGCTACTCCCTGAAGCTGACCGAGGCCCCGCACGCGGGTCTGGGGCACGTCGCACTGCGCGCCTGGAGCCCCGGTGCTCTCGAGCGTCGCGTTGCCGCGGTCGAGGCGACGGGGCTCGGCACCGGCTGGACCGACGGCGACGTCGGGCACGGGCCCGCCTACCGCTTCACCGACCCGGACGGCCACGTCTTCGAGCTGTTCTACGAGGCGGAGCGCTACGAGGCCCCACCGCACCTCGCCCCCTCCTGGCGCAACCAGCCGCAGCGCTACGTCGGGCGCGGCGCGGCGGTGAAGCGGCTCGACCACGTCAACCTGCTCGCCGCGGACGTGCGACCCACGCGCGAGTTCTGCCAGGACGTCCTCGGCTACCGGCTCTACGAGCGGATCGAGATCGACGACGGCACGGAGACCGGCGCCTGGATGAGCCTCACGATCGCCGCCCACGAGCTGATCTACGTCGCGGACGCGTACGGCGCGCGCGGGCGCCTGCACCACCTCGCGTTCTGGGTCGACACGCGCGAGGAGTGCCTGCGCGCCGCCGACCTCTTCGTCGACGCGGGCGTGCCGATCGAGGCGGCGCCGTCGAAGCACGGCGTCGCGCAGGGCTTCTTCCTCTACGGCATCGAGCCCGGCGGCAACCGCATCGAGGTCACGACCGGCGGGTACTTCGTCTACGACCCCGACCGGGAGCCGGTCACGTGGAGCGCCGCCGAGCGCGCCCGCGGCCAGTTCTGGGGCGTGAAGACCGTCGACAGCTTCCACACCTACGGCACCCCCGACGTCGCGAACGAGAAGGAGGCGATCACGACATGACCCAGAGGAGCCTCGAGGACGCCATCCAGGCCGCCGGCAGCGCGGTCGAGCTGGCACGCAACTCGCAGATCGGCCCGTACGTCTACCCCGCCGTTCCCCCCGAGTTCACGAACTGGCGGGAGGAGCAGGTCGCTTGGCGGGAGACGGCCGCGCTCTTCGACCAGTCGCACCACATGACCGACCTCTATCTCGAGGGTCCGGACGTGATCCGGCTCCTCTCCGACCTCGGCGTCAACACGTTCGGGAACGCTGCCGTCGACAAGGCGAAGCAGTTCGTCTGCTGCAACCCGGACGGCTACGTGATCGGCGACGCGATCCTCTTCTTCCTCGCCGAGAACCGCGTGTCGCTCGTCGGCCGCCCGTCGGCCCACAACTGGGTGCAGTACCACGCCGAGACGGGCGACTACGACGTCGCCGTCGAACGCGACGAGCGCACCGCCGTCAACCCCACGGGCGGGCGCAAGATCTACCGCTTCCAGGTACAGGGCCCGACGGCGCTCGAGGTGCTCGGCAAGGCGACCGGCGCCGCGCTGCCGGAGATCCCGTTCTTCAACATGGGCCGGCTCACGATCGCCGGCCGCGAGGTCCGCGCGCTGCACCACGGCATGTCCGGCGCCCCGGGCCTCGAGCTGTTCGGGCCGTGGGAGGAGCGCGAGGACGTACGCGGCGCGATCGTTGCCGGCGGCGCCGAGTTCGGACTCCGCCAGGTGGGATCCCGCGCCTACGCGACGAATACGCTCGAGTCCGGCTGGATTCCCTGCCCGCTCCCTGCAGTGTTCACGGGCGACGAGATGAAGGCGTACCGGGAGTGGCTCCCCGCCGACTGGTACGAGGCGACGGGCTCGCTCGGCGGCAGCCTCACCTCGGACGACATCGAGGACTACTACCTCACGCCGCACGAGCTCGGGTACGGCGGCTTCGTCAAGTTCGACCACGACTTCGTCGGCCGCGAGGCGCTCGAGCAGATGGACCAGCCCGCGCGCCGGAAGGTCACGCTCGCGTGGAACGGCGAGGACGTGGCGCGCGCGATGGGGACGCTGTTCGAGAAGGGCGACCCGGCCAAGTACATCGACCTGCCCCTCTCGAACTACTCGACCTGGCCCAACGACAGCGTCATGGCCGGCGACCACGCAGTCGGCGTGTCGACGTTCTCGGGATACAGCTACAACGAGCGCTCGATGCTCTCGCTCGCGGTCGTCGACGACGACGTCGAGCTGGGCAACGAGGTCACGATCGTCTGGGGCGAGGAGGGCGGCGGCTCGGCGAAGCCGGTCGTCGAGCGGCACGTGCAGGCGGAGATCCGCGCGATCGTCAGCCCGTGCCCGTACGGCGAGGTCGCGCGCACGTCGTACGCCGAGGGCTGGCGGACGGCGTCCGTCTGACGCCCACCGACGACGGACGAAGGAGCCCGACCATCGCCACGCTGGAAGAGCGGCTCGCCCGGCCCGGCTCCTTCGTCGTCGCGACCGAGATCGTCACGAGCCGCGGGCTCGTGTCGGCGAACGGGAGCGGCGGGGTGCTCGAGCTCGCGCGCGAGCTCGCCGACGACCCTCGCATCGACGTGCTGTCGATCACGGACAACCCGGGCGGCAACGCGATGTTCTCGCCGGACGCGCTCGGCACGGACATGATCTCGCGCGGGCAGGAAGTGATCATCCACCTCGCCTGCAAGGACTGGAACCGCAACGCGCTCGAGAGCCGCGGCTGGCAGCTCGGCTCGGCCGGCTTCTCGAACGTGCTCGCGCTCTCGGGCGACTATCCGATCATGGGGCACCGCGGACTGGCCGCACCCGTCTTCGACATCGACTCCGTCGGGCTACTCGGCCTCCTTGCCGAGATGAACGAGGGCCTGCCCGACGCGCGGAAGCCCGACGTCCGGCTCGACCGCACCGACTTCTTCCTCGGCTGCGTCGTCACGAACCACAAGCGCCACGAGCGCGAGGTGATGCCGCAGTACTTCAAGCTCCGAAAGAAGGCGCACGCAGGGGCGCGGTTCGTGATCAACCAGATCGGCTGGGACGTACGGAAGGACGACGAGCTGCTCCGCTGGATCCGGGGCGACGGCCTCGAGCTCCATGCCCTGGCGAACGTCTACCTGCTCTCGCGCCCGGCGGCGCGCGCGTTCCACCAGGGGAAGATCCCCGGGGTCGTCGTCACGGACCGCCTGCTCGAGCTGGCCGAGCGCCACGGCGCGAGCCCGGACAAGGGCCGCGCGTTCTTCGTCGACCTCGCGGCGAAGCACCTCGCGGTGGCCCGCGGCCTCGGCTTCGGCGGCGTCTACCTCGGCGGCCACACGCCGGCGGCCACCTTCGGCGAGATCGTCGACCTCGCCGGCGGCTTCGCGCCGGACGACTGGCGAACGTTCGTGCCGGAGCTCCGCTACCCGTTCGACGACGAGTTCTACTTCTTCGAGCCCGACCCCGACACGGGCCTCTCGTCCGACACCGTGAGCGGCGCGTACCTCGAGTCGAAGCGACGGCGGCGCACCGACCTGCGCGTCCCGTTCACGTACCGCGTGAGCCGCCGGATGCACGACGGCGTCTTCGCCCCCGAGGCGCCGCTCCACCCGACCGGGCGGGCGCTGTACCGCGGGCTCGAGAAGGGGCCGCGCGTTGCGCGTCGCGCCGCGCATGCGGCCGAGCAGGCGGCCAAGGTGGCGCTCTTCGGCTGCCTCGACTGCGGCGACTGCTCGCTGCCCGAGATCGCGTACGTGTGCCCCGAGTCGCAGTGCGCGAAGAACCAGCGCAACGGCCCGTGCGGCGGGACGCGCGAGGGGCTCTGCGAGGTCTACGACAGCGAGTGCATCTGGTCCCAGGCGTACGAGCGTCTCAAGGCCTACGGTGAGGAGGAGTCCATGCTCGACGGTCCGGTGGTGGTCAAGGACAACGCGCTCGCCGGGACGAGCGCCTGGGCGAATGCCTTCCTCGGCCGCGATCACGTCGGGAAGGAGGGGGCGGCGTGACGGCGCCGGTTCCCGGCCAGGTGTTGTGGACGCCGTCTCCGGATGCGCGGGAGCGCTCCGAGGTGGGCCGCTACCTCCACTGGCTCGAGGCGGAGCGAGGGCTCGCGTTCACGGACTACCACGACCTCCATCGCTGGTCGATCGACGATCTCGAGGGCTTCTGGGGCTCGCTGTGGGACTTCTTCGAGGTCAAGGCGGCGAAACCGTACGAGCGGGTGCTGGCCTCGGATGCGATGCCGGGCGCCGTCTGGTTTCCCGGCGCGGAGCTGAACTACGCCGAGCATGCCCTGGGGCGCGAGGATGACCTGGGTACCGTCGCCGTCCTCGCCCGCTCGCAGACGCGCGATCCGTTCGAGCTGACCTTCGGCGAGCTCCGGGAGCAGGTCGCGCGGGCGCGTGCAGGGCTGCAGCGGCTCGGCGTCGGCCGGGGAGACCGCGTCGTCGCGTACCTGCCGAACATCCCCGAGACGCTCGTCGCGTTCCTCGCCACCGCCAGCCTCGGCGCTATCTGGGCGACGTGCGCCTCCGAGTTCGGTCCGCGGAGCGTCCTCGATCGGCTCGGGCAGCTCGAGCCGAAGGTCCTCCTCGCGATCGCCGGCTACCGATTCGGCGACAAGGACGTCGACCGCCGCGAGCAGGTCGCCGCGGTGCGGGCGGGACTGCCGTCGCTCGAGCACGTCGTCCACGTCCCGTATGCGGGCGGCCCCGGCGATGCGCTGCCGGGCACGATCGGCTGGGATGAGCTCCTCGCGGAGCCAGGCCCCCTCGAGTTCGACCCCGTCCCGTTCGCCCACCCGCTGTACGTGCTCTTCTCCTCCGGCACGACCGGGCTGCCGAAGGCGATCGTGCACGGGCACGGCGGCATCCTCCTCGAGCACTGCAAGAACCTCGGGCTCTGCTTCGACATCCACCGCGGCGACCGGGTGCTCTGGTTCACGACGACCGCCTGGATGATGTGGAACGCGCTCGTCTCGAACCTCGTCCTCCGCGCGTCGATCCTGCTGATCGACGGCAATCCCGGTTACCCCGACGTCTCGTTCCAGTGGCGGCTCGCCGAGGAGACCCGCGCGACGTTCATGGGGCTGAGCCCCGCGTTCACGATGGCGTGCCGCAAGGACGGGCTCGAGCCGGGTCGCAGCTTCGACCTCTCGTCGATCCGCACCGTCGCCGAGGCCGGGTCGCCGCTCCCGCCCGAGGGCTACACCTGGCTCTACGAGCAGCTCGGCGCCGACCTCTTCCTCAACGTCGGCAGCGGCGGCACGGACGTGTGCTCCGGGCTCGTGTCGGCGTATCCGATCCTCCCCGTGTACGCGGGCGAGATCACCGCGCCGTGCCTCGGCGTGGACGCCGTCGCCTTCGATCTCGACGGCCGCACGGTCGTCGGGGAGCTCGGCGAGTTCGTGATCCGGCGCCCGATGCCGTCGATGCCCGTCGGCTTCTGGAACGACCCGGACGGCTCCCGTTACCGCGCCGCCTACTTCGAGCAGTACCCCGGCGTGTGGCGGCACGGCGACTGGGTCCAGTTCACCGAGCGCGGCAGCTGCGTCATCACCGGGCGCTCGGACGCGACGCTCAACCGGGGCGGCGTGCGCCTCGGGACGAGCGAGCTGTACGGCGTGGTCGAGGAGATGGACGAGGTCCTCGACAGCCTCGTCGTCCACCTCGAGCAGACCGACGACCTGCTGCTGTTCGTCGTCCTCCGGGACGGCGTGGTCCTCGACGCCGCGCTCGAGCGGCGCATCGCCGACGCGCTCCGGACGAGCCTCTCGCCGCGGCACCGGCCCGACGAGATCCACGCGGTGCCCGCGATCCCCCGGACGATGACCGGCAAGAAGCTCGAGCTGCCCGTGAAGCGGATCATCGGCGGCGCGGCCGTCAGCGACGTGGCGAGCCGCGACGCGCTCGTCGACCCGGCGGCGATCGAGCCGTTCGTCGCCTACGCGCGCGAGCGCGCCGGCCGCGCCTGACGACAGCGCGTCACGCCGCGGCGGGCAGAGGCTCCCTTCCGAGGATCAGGTCGGCGGCCTTCTCCGCGATCATGATCGTGGCGGCGTTCGTGTTCGCGCGCGTGATCGTCGGCATCACCGACGCGTCCACGACACGGAGGCCTTCGACGCCGTAGACGCGGAGGTCGGCGTCGACCACGGCGCCCATCGCGCACGTCGAGGTCGGGTGGTACACGGTCTGGCTCGCCCGCGCCGCCCAGTCGAGGATGTCGGCGTCCGAGTCGGAGGCCGGAGCGCTGAGGGTCTCGCGCTCGATCGCGCGGAGCGCCGGCTGCGAGGCGATCTCGAGCGCGATCCGCACGCCGGCGAGCATGCTCGCGCGGTCCTCGTCCGTGGCGAGGAAGTTGCAGAGCACGCGCGGCTTGGAGTCCGCCATCGGCGTGCGGAGCATGACCTTCCCGCGCGAGGCCGGCTTGACGATCACCGGCCCGAAGGCGTAGCCGTTGTCCGGCGGCGGCGTGAGGCCCTCGTCGAAGAACGGCGCGGCGGCGAAGTGGAACTCGACGTCGGGTGCCTCGAGCTCCGGGCGCGTACGGAAGAAGCCGCCTCCCTCGGGATAGTTCGAGGTGAGCGGCCCACGGCCCTCGCTCTCGAGGAGCGCGAAGTTCTCCGGCGTGAAGATCCCGAACAGCCCGGGCTCGATCGGTGAGGTAGTTGACGTTGACCATGCAGTGGTCCTGGAGGTTCCTGCCGACGGGAAGCTCGTGCCGGACGGCGATCCCGAACGGCTCGAGCTCCTCCGTGAGGCCGATTCCGGACAGCATCAGAAGCACCGGCGACTGGTACGTCCCGCCGGAGACGATCACCTCGCGCTCGGCGCGGACGGTCTCGCGGACGCCGCCGCGCACGAGCTCGACGCCGACGGCACGGTCGCCCTCGAAGACGAGCCGCTCGACGAACACTCCCGAGACGACCTCGAGGTTCGGCCGGCCCTCCGCCGGATGGAGGAACGCGTCGGCGGTCGAGCAGCGCAGGCCGTTCCGCTGCGTGAGCTGGAAGCGCGAGACGCCCTCCGGGCGGTCGACGTTCAGGTCCGGGATGTGCTCGTAGCCCGCCTGCACGGCTGCCTCGAGCATCAGGTCGGTGAAGCTCGTCAGCGAGCGGCTGTCCGATACCGAGAGCGGCCCGCCGACGCCGTGGAACGCGTCCTCCCCACGCTCGTTGTCCTCGGACCGCTTGAAGTACGGCAGGACCTCGTCGTAGGACCAGCCCGTGCAGCCGTCCGCCGCCCAGCCGTCGAAGTCGGCGCGGTGGCCGCGCAGGTAGATCATCGCGTTGATCGAGCCGGATCCACCGATCACGCGCCCGCGCGGAAGGTAGAGGCGCCGTCCGCCGAGCCCGGGCTCGGGCTCGCCGAGGAGATCCCAGTCGAGGCTCGACTTGAAGACGACCGGGAACATCGCCGGCACGTGGATCTCCGGGGCGGTGTCCGGGCCGCCGGCCTCCAGGAGCTGCACGGTCACGTCGGGGTCCTCGGTGAGACGGGCGGCGAGCACGCAGCCCGCCGTCCCGGCGCCGACGATCACGTAATCAGGCATGGGAGCGCTCCTTCGGTCGACGGTTGAGGATCATCTCAGGCCTCGGACCGCGGCGACGATCTCGTCCGCACCCGGCAGGTACGCGTCCTCGAGCTGCGCGCTGAACGGGACCGGTGCAAACGGTGCGCCGACTCGCGCGACGGGCGCGTCAAGGTGGTCGAAGGCCGCCTCCTGGACGAGGGCCGCGACCTCCGCGCCGACGCCGCCGTGCGCGACCGCCTCGTGCGCGACGACGAGCCGCGTCGTCCGCTCCACGGATGCGACGATCGCCTTCAGGTCGAGCGGGACGAGCGTGCGCGGATCGATCACCTCCGCCTCGATGCCGTCCTCGGCGGCGAGACGCTCCGCCGCGCCGAGCGCGTCGTGGACGAGCCGCGAGAGCGCCACGATCGTGACGTCGCGCCCCTCGCCGCAGCACCGCCGCCTCCCCGAGCGGCACGGCCGGCAGCTCGTCGGGCACCTCCTCCTTGCGGAAGTAGAGCGTCTTGCACTCGACGAAGACGACCGGGTTCGGGTCGCCGATCGCGCTCGCGAGCAGGCCGGCCGCGTCGACCGCCCGGCTCGGCATCACGACCTTGAGCCCCGGCACGTGGGTCAGCCAGCTCTCGAGGCTCTGCGAGTGCTGCGCCGCGCCGCGGTGGCCGGCGCCGCCCTGCGTCCGCACGACGAGCGGCACGGTCAGCTGGCCGCCGGACATGAAGTGCGCCTTCGCGGCCGCGTTCGCGAGCTGGTCGAGCGCGAGCGTGAGGAAGTCGACGTACATGATCTCGAGCACGGGCCGGAGCCCGGCCTGGGCGGCGCCGATCGCGACGCCCGTGATCGCGGCCTCGCTGATCGGCGTGTTGATAACACGTGAGACGCCGAACTCCTCGGCGAGTCCCGCCGTCGCGGTGAACGGGCCGCCCTCAACGACGTCCTCGCCGAGCACGATCACGCGCTCGTCGCCGCGCATCGCCACCGCGAGCGCGCGGTTGATCGCGCCGATCGTCGTCGTCTCAGCCATCCGCGTACACCATCCGTTCGGTCAGGTCGGCCGGTGGGAACGGGCTCTCCCGCGCGAAGCGCACCGCGCGCTCGACCGCGTCGGCGGCCGCGGCCGCGATCCCGCCGAGCCCCTCCTCGTCGAACCAGCCCGCCGCGCGCCCCTGGCGCTCGAGCCGGAGGATCGGGTCCTTCTCGCGCCACTCGGCCTCGGCGAGCGCCTCGCGGTAGCGGCCGGGGTCGCCCTCGTAGTGCCCGCGCACGCGGTGCGTCAGGCACTCGAGCAGGAACGGCCCCCCGCCCGTCCGTGCGGCAGCGAGGAACCGCCCGAACGCCTCCCACACCTCGGACACGTCGTTGCCGTCGACCGTCGCCCGCTCGAGCCCGTACGGCGCGACGACGTCCGACACCCGCTCGACGACCGTGTGAGCAGACCGTGGCGTGAACTCGGCGTAGCCGTTGTTCTCGCAAACGAGGACGAGCGGCAGCGCCCAGAGCGCCGCGAGGTTGACCGTCTCAACGAAGTGCCCCGCCTGGACCGCGCCGTCGCCGAAGAACACCACCGCGACCGCATCCGTGCCGCGGAGCCGCGACGCGAGCGCGCTCCCGAGCGCGAGCGGGACGTTGCCGCCGACGACGCCCGTCGCGCCCATGAAGCCGTGCTCGGCGTCGACGAGGTGCATCGAGCCGCCGAGCCCGCGGCAGAGGCCGGTGTCGCGCCCCATCAGCTCGGCCATGACCCGCTCGGGGCTCGCTCCCTTTGCGAGCGCGTGCCCGTGCGCGCGGTGTCCCGAGTAGACGTGGTCGTCGTCGCGGAGCTGTGTGCAGACTGCGGCCGCCACGCCCTCCTGGCCGATCGAGAGGTGGATCAGCCCGTCGATCTCTCCGGCGCGGGTGAGCTGCCCGACGCGCTCCTCGAAGAGGCGGATCGACCACATGACGGAGAGCAGGCGCGCGGCCTGCCCTCCGTCGAACTTCTCCACTACCGCCTCACGCGGTGACGGGCGCCGTCCCGAGCACGCCGCGCACCGCCGCGACCACCTTGTCCTCGTCGGGCAGGACGTACGTCTCGAGCGGCTCCGAGTACGGGATCGTGGCGTCGAGCCCCGTCACCTGGACGATCGGCGCCTCGAGCGAACCGAAACCGTGCTCCGCGACCTCGCCCGCGATCACCGTCGAGACCGATGCGTGCCGCGTCGCCTGGTCGACGAGCACGAGGTGGCCCGTCTTCTCGACGGACTCGAGGATCGTCCGCATGTCGAGCGGCGCGATCGTGCGCGGGTCGATCACCTCCGCCTGGATCCCCTCCTCCGCCAGGCGCTCGGCGGCGCCGAGCGCGCGGTCGACGGTCCAGCCGGTGCCGACGAGCGTCACGTCCGAGCCCTCGCGCCGCACCGCCGCCTCGCCGAAGGGTACGAGGTGCTCGCCGTCGGGCACCTCGCCGTGCTCCAGCGTCAGCAGATAGTGGTGCAGGTAGACCACGGGGTTGTCGTCCCGGATCGCGGTCGCCATCAGGCCCTTCGCGTCGGCGGCCGTCGAGGGGACGGCGACCTTGAGGCCGGGCACGCCCATGAAGAGCCCGGTGAGCGTCCCCGTGTGCTGGCCGGCCCAGCCGGCGGTGAACCCGTACCCCGCCTTCAGCACGATCGGCACCTTCACCTGCCCGCCGCTCATGCCGCGGAAGCGCGGCGCCTCGTTCAGCACCTGGTCCATCGCCACGAGCATGAACTCGGCCATGTACAGCTCGACGACGGGCCGGAAGCCGGCGAGCGCCGCGCCGACGGCGATGCCGATCTCGGCCGTCTCGGAGATCGGCGTGACGCGCACGCGGTCCTTGCCGAACGCGTCGACGAACGGCTCGTTCTCCGTCGTCGCCATGTTCTGGCCGAAGTACAGGACGCTCTCGTCGCGCTCCATCTCGAGCTGGATCGCCTCGACGATCGCGGCGATGTACGGAAGCTCGTGTGCCATTCGTCATCGCCTCCTCATGCGTAGACGTGGTCGAGGGCGGTCTCGACCTCCGGGAACGGGCTCGCGAGCCCGAAGTCGACCGCGGCCTGCATCTCCTTGCGCGCCTCCGCGGCGATCGCGTCCGCCTCCTCGCCGGTGAGGACGCCGTCCGCGACGAGCCGCCCGCGGAAGGCGGGCACGGGGTCGCCCTGCTTCGCGGCCTCGTACTCCTCCGGCGCGCCGAACTTCTCGATCGCCTCGTGCTCGGGGAAGTGGAGGGGCACACCGGGCGGCGCGATGATGTTGCCGTGCGCCGAGAGCCGGTACATCTGCGACTCGACGAGCGTCGGGCCGTCTCCTGCCCTCGCACGAGCCACCGCGCTGCGCACGGTCTCGTAGACCTCGAGCGGGTCGCGCCCGTCGATCGTCACCCCCGGCATGCTGAACGCCTTCGCCTTCACGGACAGGTCCTCGCCGGCCGCGCGGTTCGCGTCCTCCTGCTCGGTGCGCGTGTGGACGTTGTAGCCGTTGTTCTCCATCACGTAGACGATCGGCAGCTTCCAGAGCGACGCGATGTTGAGCGACTCGAAGAACGCGCCCTGCTTCGACGCGCCGTCGCCGAAGAAGCAGAGGACGACCTGCCCGCTTGCCGCGGATCTGCGCGCCCCAGGCGGCGCCCGTCGCATGCGGGATGCCCGCCCCGACGATCCCCGAGGTGCCGAGGAAGCCGTTCGCGACGTCGGTGAGGTGCATCGAGCCGCCGAGCCCCTTGCAGAGCCCGTCCCTGCGTCCGTAGATCTCGGCCATCATCGCCTTCGGGTCGGTGCCGCGCGCGATCGGGTAGCCGTGGCAGCGGTAGGTGGTGAAGAACTGGTCGTCCGGCCCGAGGTTCGCGATCGAGCCGACGATCGACGCCTCGGCGCCGTCCGCGAGGTGCGTGTGCCCGCGGATCACGCCGGGGTGGTCCTCGAACGTCCGCTTGACCCGCTCCTCGAACTCGCGGATCCGCAGCATCTGCGTCAGCATCCAGACGAGGTGCTCGCGGTCGAGCGTCTCGACTCCCTGCGGTGCCGTCATGCCGCGCTCCCTTCCGCCTCGAACTGGGCGATCGTCGTGTCGTACGCACGCCGGAAGATGACGTCGATCGGATTGTTGCGGAGCTCCTCGGAGAGCACTTCCACCCCCCAGGGGCCGTCGTACCCGTGGTCGCGGCACGCGTCGACGTAGCCGCGGATGTCGAACTCGCCCTCTCCGGGCAGCGCCCGATGATTGATCACCTCGTCCACCGGGTCGTCCATGTTCGCGATCTGCCCGTCGGAGAGCTCGACCCATGCCAGGTACTCGACGGGGATGCGGCGGAGCTCGTCCGGCGCGATCCCGAGCTTCGACATGTGCCACGTGTCGATCGCGACACCGCCGTTCGACGCGCCGGCGCCGACGACGACCTCGAGCACGCCGTCGATCGTGTGGACGTTGACGTCGGGGGGCATGAGCTCGTACACGATCTTCGCATCGGTGTGGTTCGCGGCGTCCGCGCACAGCTCGCCGAACCGCTCGGTCAGCTGCGCGAGGGATGCCTCCCTCGCGAAGATGTTGGCGACCTTCACGTGGTGGGCGCCGAGGACGCCGGCCGCCTCGAAGAGCAGCGCGCGCGTCCGGTCCGATGCCCGGCGGAGCTCGTCCCCCGGGTCGAGGAACCAGTCGAGGAGGCACTCGACCTCGAGATGGCGCAGGCCGTTGTCGTCGAAGGCCCGCTTCATCTCCTTCAGGCTGCGCGTCTCGAGCACGTGCTCGAGGTCGGCGTGCCAGATGCCGAGGCCGCTGAAGCCCACCTTGCGTGCCTCCGCGCAGCGGTCGGCCCAGTCGAAGAGGCTCCATTCCCGGCCGACGTGCACCTCGACGGGGCCCGAGACCGTCCAGTAGAGCGCAACCAGCTCGACCTGCTCGCCGTCCCTCACGACCGATCCTCCCGTCGGATAGAACCCGCGAGGAGCCGCCGGCGGCCCGCATGCGGACGCGGGACGGCGACGTCCCGGCGAGAACGCCACGAGCCTCTCAAGCGTCTGCCCGTTTGTCAAGACGGCGTTCCAGAGAATGAGACAACGCGCTACGATCGGTGGGGTGTCGGAGACCGGGACGGGTACCTCGCAGTCGCTCGAGCGCGGGCTCGCGATCCTTTCCGCGTTCGACTCCGAGCGGCCGCTGATCGGCGTCAGCGAGCTCTCGCGCGAGCTGTCTCTGAGCCGCAGTACCGCCCATCGCTACATCGCCACGCTCGCGCAGCTCGGCTACCTCCAGCAGGATCCGGACTCCAAGCGCTACCGGCTCGGGCCAAAGGTGCTCGATCTCGGGTTCTCGGCGATCAACTCGATGGACGTGCGCGAGATCTCCGCCCCCCATCTGCGCCGGCTGTCCGACGAGACGGGGCACACGGTCAACCTCGCGATCCTCGACGGCATCGACGTCGTCTACATCGAGCGCTGCCGTACCGCGCAACCGGGGCAGCGCGAGATCGACCTCAACCTGCACGTCGGGGCCCGGCTGCCCGCCTACTGCACCGCCATGGGCAAGGCGATCCTCGCGTTCGTCGCCGAGGACCGGCGCGAGGAGCTGATCGCGCAGATCGACTTCGTCCGGCGCGGACCGAACACGATCACCGACGCGGACGCCTTCCGCGTCGAGCTCGCGCGGATCCGCGCCGCCGGCATCGCCGTCAACGACGAGGAGCTCGCGTACGGGCTGCGATCGGTCGCCGCGCCGATCCACGCGCACTCGGGAGAGGTCCTGGCGGCGCTCAATCTCGCGATCCATCGCACGATGGGGTCGATGGACGAGCTGACCGCGCGCTTCGGCCCCGCGGTCAAGAAGACGGCAGCCGAGATCTCGCTCGGCATGGGCCACCGGCTCGCGCCCGCCTGAGGGCGTCGCAACGGTCAGGCGCTACAGGTCCCCGTCGCGGAGCTCGGCAAGCCACTCGGACGCGGCGGCCGCGACGCGCGGGCGAACGCCGAGCTCCTCGAGGTAGTCGGCGGCGGCACGCATCTCGTCCACCCGGCGTGCGGCGTGCGCCCGCGATCCGGTGAGCAGGCGCTCGAGCAGCGGCTCGCCGATCACCGATGCGATGTCCGCGCGTACCCACTCCTCGGCACCCGCGGCGCGCGCCGCTTCGACGCTCTCGATCGCGGCGGCCGCAAGGCCCTTCATGAAGACGCTCCGCAGGAGCTTGAGCCCTGCCGCGTCCCCCGCAGCGGAACCGACGACGTCGACCGGCATCCCGAGCGGTCGGAAGAGCTCGGCGAACCGCTCGGCACCTGCGCCCGAGACGAGCGCGGGCGTTCGCAGGCCGAGGGTCGGCACCGTGCCGACGAGGGCGACGTCGGCGAAGGAGGCCGGCACGCTCGTCGCGAGCGCGCGCTTGAGCGCCGGTGACGAGGTGTTGCAGTCCGCGTAGACCGCGTCGTCGGCGAGCGAGCCCGCGACTCCACCCGCAACCTCGAGCGCGACCGCCGCCGCGTTGATGCTGAGAACGATCTCCGCGCCGCGCACCGCGGAGGAAGCATCGGGCGCGGTGTCGATGCCGGCCGGCCGAGCCACGGGATCCCATCCACGCACCGCGCACCCGGCCGCCGCGAGGTCGGCCGCGATCCGGCCGCCGGCCTCGCCCAGGCCGAGCACGGCGACCTCCATCAGCCCTCGACGAGCGCGCGCAGGCCCTGCAGGTCGTACGAGAGGTCGCCGTCCCGGTAGCGCTGCCGAACCGCTGTCTCCCGCTCCGCCCGCTCGCGCGCGACCGGAAGCATCTCGTCGACGCGATCTGCCGGCACCACGACGGCACCGTCGCAGTCCATCACGACGAGGTCGCCGGGACGGATCTCGGCGCCCCCGACGACCACGGGGATGTCGAGCTTCCCGACGTCGCCCTTCGTCGCGCCCTGTGCGCGGACGAACCGCGTCCAGATCGGGAGCCCGAGCTCCGCGAGCTCGTCGAGGTCACGGACGGCACCGTCGACGAGGATTCCCGCGACCCCCTGTGCCTGCGCCTGCGTCGCAAGCAGGTCGCCGACGAACGCGACCGGCGCCTGCTCGGCACTCGTCAGGACGAGGACGTCGCCGGGCCTCGCGTGCGCGACGAGCGCGTGCACCATCGTGTTGTCGCCGGGCATGCAGAGCGCCGTCCGCGCCGGACCCGCGACCCGCGAGCCCGGGACGACGCGGATCAGCGGAAGATCGACGACCCCGGTCCGGCCGGCCGCCTCGTGGACGGTCGCGACGCCCAGTGCGGCGAGCTCGGCGTAGTCAGTCATAGCGCGTCCACCACCACCGGCAGCTCCCGCTGGAACGCCTCGGCGTAGCGGATGCCGCTTCGCCCCGAGATGCGGCGTGCGTGGTTCGCGCGATGGCCGGCCCGCTCGGCGTAGTACTGCCGCAGGTAGGACTGGGCTCCCATCGCCTCCATCGCCGCGACCTTCCGGTCCCACACCGGCGTGATGTCGAGAAACGTCGTCGGGACGAAGCCGCAGAGCTCCGGCTGGTGCGGCTCGAACGAGAGGAGCTCGGGCGGCGTGATCGTGACGAAGCCGCTCGCGACTCCGGCGCCGCTCGCGAGCTGCCGCGCGCGAACGGTCGCGTCGTGCGCCACGCCGTGGTCGGGATTGAACGGATCGAGCGCCGCATGCGTCAGCACGAGGCGAGGCGCGAGCTCGCGCAGGAGGTCGGTCAGCTGCTCGACCGCCGCAGCGTCCATCACCAGGGGATAGTCCCCGAGGTCGAGGCTGCGGAAGCTCGCGCCCAGCGCGTCGGCGGCCGCCTGGGCCTCGCCGTGGCGGATCTCCTTCACGCGCTCCTCGGTCTGCCCCTCCTCCTTCCAGAGTTCGCCCGACTCGCCACGCTCCCCGTAGGAAAGGGCGATCACGTGGACGTCCGACCCGGCCTCGGCCGCCAGTGCGATCGCGCCGGCGGCACGCCAGACGAAGTCGGCCGAGTGCGCGCTGACGACGACGACCGCGCCAGTCATTGGCCAACCTTCGGTTGGACGCTCACGTGAGATACCCGTGAGGATCGTCGTGGAGGTGGTCTGCGAGCCGGCTCGCAAGCGCCATGATCGTGAGCGACGGGTTGACAGAGAGGGTGCGCGGCACGACGGAGCCGTCGCCGACGTAGAGGCGGTCGACGCCCCAGACGCGGCCGTCGCCGTCGACGACCGACCGCTCCGGGTCGCTGCCCATGCGGCATGTGCCCTGCACATGGGTCGAGGCGAGGCCCGTCCAGCAGACCTGCGTCGCACCCGCCGCCTCGAGCACGTCGCGCGAGAACCGCAGCGCGGCGTCCAGGCGCTGGTTCTCGCTGTCGTTGAACGCCGCCGAGAACGACTCTCCCCCGCTCTCGTCGATCGCCACGGCGCCGTTGTTCTCGTCGTTCACCATCGCGAGCAGGCCGACCCAGCGCCGGAACTTCCGCACGGCCTCGACGAGCGGCTTCCCCCAGAGCGGCCCGCTCTCGTCCTCGAGCGTCGTGGCGAAGCTGATCGGATCCTGGATCGTCGTCGCCTCGATCACGAAGCCCCCGTCCTCGTCCGCCTGGTGGTCCATCGCGTGGGCCGAGATCGGGTAGACCATGTGCGCGTCCTGCGGCTCGTCGAAGAGCCCGTACACGAGGCGCACGGGATGGAAGCCGAGGTTGCGCCCGACGAGCCGCGTGCTCGCGGTGTCCGGCAGGCCGGCGCGCTGCAGGAGCTGCGGCGTGTTGAGCGTCCCGGCGGCAACGACCACGGCGCCCGCCTCGACACGCCGGACGGAGCCGCGGCCGTCGAGGTACTCGACGCCCGTCGCCTCCCCTCCCTCCACGAGCACCTGTTGCACCGGAGCGTCTGCACGGAGCTCGAGCTTCCCGGTCGCCCACGCGTCGTGGATGTAGGTGTTCATCGTCGACTTGCCGGCGTTCGTCGGGCAGCCCTGCAGGCACGAGCCGCAGCTCATGCAGTTCGCATCGGTGTACGCATGCACCGGCTCGAGATGCGAGCCGAGCGCGCGGAAGCCGGGCTCGACGGTGTAGACGCTCTTGCGCCAGTCGGACCGGACGCGCACGCCGAGCCGCTGCTCGACGCGGTCGTAGTGCGGATCGAGGTCGGCAGCGCCGAACGGTGCTCCGCCGGCTCCGACGAGGCCGCTCGCGGCGTGCCACTTGGCATAGTCGTGACCGGCCACGCGCAGCGCGACCTTCGTGTTGACCGTCGTCGTCCCGCCCACGCACCGCGCCGCGAGGAGCGCGACCACGCCTCGGGCGCCCCCGTCGATCGGCGCGAACCGAAGCGGCCACCAGATGTCGTGGTTCGCGTGCGCCTCCCAGCGCGTGAAGTCCGCCGCCGTGCGGTGCGGCCCCGCCTCGAGGAGGAGGACGTTCCGGCCACGGTCGGCGAGCTCACCGGCGACGACGCCGCCGCCCGCGCCCGAGCCGACAACGACGACGTCGAACCGTTCGGTCGCGCTCACGAGATCCCCAGGTACGACCAGTCCTTCCGGAGGCGCGTCGCCAGAGGAGTGTTGAAGTCGATCTCCTCCCACGCGCCGGTCGCGTCGACGCCGGGCGCGACGAAGTCGCTGTAGAACGCCTCGATCGCGAGGGCCCGCACCCAGGCGAACTCCTGCGTCGCGACGTGGCCGGCGAGCTCGCCCTCGGCGATCTTCTCGAACGCGGCGACCGCGGCGCCACGCGTCCCCTCGTCCATCCGGGCGAGCAGCGCGTCGACGTACACCTCCGGCCGGACGCGCGCGGAACCGGGCACGATCGCGTCACAGACCTGCCGCACGGTCCCGGCCGTTGCCTCGTCGATGACCTGCAGGGCGCCCACCTGCCGACTATACGCCGCGCCTCTCACGAGACGTGCGCGCTTCAGTCGGCGATGCCGAGGCCCCAGCCGCCGTCGATCACGATCTCCTGGCCGGTGACGTAGTCCGAGGCCGGCGAGGCGAGGAAGAGCGCGAGCGGCTTCACGTCGTCCGGCTGCCCGACGCGGTGCATCGGGACGTCCTTCGCGACCATCGCCTGCAGACCCGGGTCGTGTGCGTGCCCGCCGCCGATGTTCGTCACGAAGAAGCCCGGCGCGATCGCGTTCGCCGTGATCCCGTCCGCCGCGAGCTCGAGCGCCAGGCAGCGCACGAGGTGCCGCGCTCCGGCCTTGGCCGCCATGTAGGCGGATCCGATCACGGGCTCGACCTTCGTCGCCGCAAGCGAGGTGGTGACGACGATCCGGCCGTACCCGCGCGGGCGCATGTGACGCGCTGCCGCGCGCGCCGTCGCGAAGATCCCGTTCAGGTTCACGTCGATGACGCGGCCCCAGCGCTCGTCCGTGTAGCGCTCGAGCGCGCCTTCCTCGACCCGCGGCCTCTCGCTCCCTGCCCAGCCGGAGACGAAGCCGACGCCCGAGTCGATCCCCGCGTTCGCAAACGCGACGTCGAGCCGGCCGTGGACGTCTGCCGCCTCGTCGATCACGCGGTCGAGCGCGGCGTGGTCGGTCACGTCGGCAACCGCGCCGCGCACCTCGAGGCCCTCGCCTTCGAGCCGCGCGACCTCGCGTTCGAGAGCCGTCTCGTCGACGTCGATCAGCGTGACCCGGGCGCCGTGCGCGGCGAGCACCTCGCCGTAGGCGAGCCCGAGGCCGCTCGCTCCGCCGGTCACGATCACGCCGTGGCCGGCGACGTCGAAGCGGGACGAGACGTTCACCGGGCGTCCATCCGGACGACCGCCTTCATCACCTCGGCGGGATGCTCGATCGCGTACGCGATCGCCTCGGGCGCCCGCTCGAGCACGAACTCGTGCGTGACGAGCGCGGCCGCGACGTCGCGCCGCCGGCCGACCAGCTCCACCGCCGCGGCGAACTCGTCCGCGCCGCAGCAGCTCACGCCGAGCACGTCGATCTCCTTCAGCGGAAGATCGCCGACCCGCACGGGGGCGTGATCGTGGGAGAGGCCGACGACCACCACGCGCCCGGCGTGCGCGACGAGCTCGACGGAGCGCTGGACGAGGGCCGGCACGCCCGTCGCCTCGATCACCACCTCGGGCCCGTCGACGCCCGCCCATTCGCCGACCGCCGCAACGAGGTCGTCGTCGGCGCCGACCTCGAGCACCTCCGCTCCGGCCGCCTCGCCCCGCGCCAGGCGGCTCGCGAGGGTGTCGACCAGCAGGACAGACGCTCCGCGGTCGGTCGCCGCCAGCGCCAGCGCCTGTCCGATCGGGCCCGCACCGAGGACGACGACGCGGTCGATTGCCGCCACACGGCCCCGCACGACGGCGCGAACGGCGATCGACACGGGCTCGATCAGCGCGGCGAGCGCCGGGTCCTGGTCGCCGACCGGGAAGACCTGGGCGGCCGGCACGAGGAGCCGCTGCTGCAGGGCACCGTCACGGTGGACGCCGATCAGGCTGATGTTCACGCACGCGTTGCCGCGACCGATGCGGCACGCGTAGCAGTGGCCGCACGACGCGACCGGCCAGAGCGCGACGCGCTCTCCGGCGACGAGCCCGGACGGGCAGTCCGCCCCCGACCTCGACGATCGTTCCCGCCGCCTCGTGCCCCTGGATGCGCGGGTAGAGCGTCGCCGGGTCGTCGATCGTGCCGATGTCGCCGAGGAAGTAGTGGAAGTCCGAGCCGCAGAGGCCGACGGCCTCCGGCGCGACCAGCACCTGGCCGGGGCCGGGCGCTCCGGGCTCGTCGACGCCGACGACCTCCATCGCCCCCCGGCCACGCGTCACCGCTGCCTGCATCGTCGCCACGACGGTGATCGAATCATCTCGGGCCGCCGGCGCGCAAACGCGATCGGTTCGGAGCGGCATAGGATGCCCACCCGGCCGTCGAGAGAAGGAGCCCGGCGATGCGCGAGCCCCTGTTCACGGAGACCCTCCAGATCGCGATCGTCGTGCGGGATCTGGAGGCCACCATGCGGACGTACGTCGAGGAGTACGGCATCGGCCCGTGGGAGGTGTACGACTTCGACCCCCGCAAGGTCGCGCCGCTCGGCGAGGGGGAGCCGCCCACGGACGCCGCGTGGCGCCTCGCCGTCACGATGGTCGGGTCGGTGCAGTGGGAGCTCGTCCAGCCGCTCGACGACCGGAGCATCTATGCGGAGTTCCTCGCGTCGAAGGGCGAAGGGCTCCACCACGTCGCGGTCGGCGGCACCCCGTACCGGGAGGCGATCGACGGCATGCGCGCGAACGGACGGCGCGTGCTCCTCGGCGGGGTCTACGAGGGCGCGACGTTCGCCTACCTCTCGACCGACGAGGATCTCAAGGTGCTCACGGAGATCTTCGACTGGCCCGACGGCCTCGTGCAGCAGCCGGACTCGGTCTATCCCGCCTGACGGGCGACGGGGCGGGGCGGCATGGCCACCCCACCCCGTCGCCCGCTGCTCACGCGACCACGAAGGTCTTCTTCCCGCCCGGCTTCGCGGGCGAGCTGTAGACGTACTTCCCCTTCTTGAGGTCGAGGTTCCAGGTCGTCTTTCCGGTCCCCTTCACGGACGTGACCTTGGTCACGCCAGGGCCGACGAGCCGGAAGCCCTGCGTCGCCGATGCGTCGGTGACGATGACCGAGTACTTCCCGGCCCGGAGCCTCTTCACCAGCTTGCCGTCCTGGCGGAGCGTGATGAACTGGTTCCCGACCGTGCCCTGGAGGATCTTCCCGCCATCGATCGCGCTCGGCACGAGCACGGCGAGGTTCGGCAGCGAGGTGATCACGCCGTACTTCTTCGTGTACGCGGCGAGCTGGGCGAGCTGCGCGCGATTGGTCACGGTCGTCCAGATCGGCAGCCGGATGTTGCGGGACGCCGCGGGAAGCAGGTCGCGGATCTCGTCCGGGTGGTTCTGCGAATACTCGAGCGCCTGGTTCATCGCAGTCCGGAACCTCGCGGCGAGGCCCGGGTTCTTCGCCGCCCAGTCGGTGCGGACGAAGTAGCCGCCGATCGGCCAGTAGTCGCCGAGGACGGGCCCGGGGGCCATCAGGTCGCGGGCGCCGTCGATCTGGATCGCCTGCGAGAGGAACGGCTCGGGCGTCCAGATCGCGTCGACCTGTCCGCTGTTGAGCGCCGCGCGCATCGCCGGGAACGGCAAGGCGAGGAGCTTGATCGAGCTCTGGTCGACGCCGCTCTTCTCGAGCGCCGCCCGGATCATCACCTCACCCACGCCCTTGAGGGCGTTCACGGCGATCGTCTTGCCGGCGAGGTCAGCCGGCGTGCGGATCGAGCTCGAGCCCTTGACCAGGATGTTCTGCCAGTTGCTCGCCTGGTTCGTGCTCTCGACCTCGCTCAGCGCCACCGCGGAGATCGGGATTCCCGACGTCCTCGCGATCATCGCGGGGACCCATCCCGCGAACCCGACGTCCATGTTCGAGTTCGCGAGCCCGAGCATGATGTCGTTCCCGCTCTGGGCCGTGATCTTCTTGATCTCGATCCCCTGCTGCTCGAAGAAGCCCTTCTTGATGCCGAGGTCGAGCGGCAGTGTGTTGGCGATCGGGAGAACGCCGACCGTCAGGCTGACCGCGGTCGCCTGCGACTTCCCCGAGGCTCCGGCGGCGGCGCCGGCGAACAGCGCCGCGACGAGGAGGATCGCGCAGCCCGCGAACACCGCGCGGCTGCGTTGCCTCCCTCCGGTTGTCTTCATCCCTTCTCCTTCCTATCCGTGGAGACCTTCGCCGACGAGCGTCGACGGAGGCGTCGTGGTGTCGTGCTTGATGAGCCGGTAGACGTACGCGCGCTGGTGCGAGAACTCCGGAAGCTCCTTCGTCGCGATCTGGTCGCGCGGCGAGGGAAGCTCCACCCCGACCACCTCCTTCACGACGGTCGGGGCATGGGTTAGGACGACGATCCGGTCGGAGAGATAGACGGACTCGTCGATGTCGTGCGTCACGAACAGGATCGTGATCCCGAACTCGTCGCGCACGCGGAGGACGAGGTCCTCGAGATCGCCGCGCGTCTGGGCGTCGACGGACGCGAAGGGCTCGTCCATCAACAGGATCAAGGGCTGGTAGGCGAGGGCACGCGCGATCGCGACGCGCTGCTGCATCCCTCCCGAGAGCTGCCAGGGATAGTGATCGATGAAGCGCGTGAGGCCGACGGCCTCGAGTGACTCCTCCACGAGCCTCGTCCGCTCGTCCTTCGACAGCTTCTTGTGGCGCAGCGGCAGGAGGACGTTGTTCCGCACCGTCGACCAGGGCATCAGCGAGCGGTTGTACTCCTGGAACACGACCGCCATCTCCTCGGGCGGCGCCGTCACCGGCTTCCCGTGCAGGACGACCTCGCCGCGCGTGGGGCGCATCAGGCCGGCGATGCACTTGAGGAGCGTCGTCTTGCCGCATCCGGACGGGCCGACGACGCACACGAGCTCTCGCTCTGCGATCGAGAAGGAGATGCTCCGGAGGGCGTGCGTGACCTTGCTCCCCGAGCCGTACGACTTCGCGACGTCGCTGATCTCGAGCACGGCCGCCTACTGAGGGGTCGCCGCCCGCCACCCGCGGTGCCATGCGAGCATGCGCCGCTCCGCGAGCATGTAGGCGAGGTTGAGGACGTAGCCGATGACGCCGATGAGGACGATCGCGGCCCACATCGGCCCGAGCTGGAACGTGTTCTTCGAGATGAGCAGCACGTAGCCGACGCCGCTCGTCGACGAGAAGTACTCGGCGACGACCATGATGATCACGGCGAGCGAGAGGCTGATCCGCATGCCCGCGGAGATCTGCGGGAAGGCGGCGGGGAGCACGATGCGCCGGATCCGCTCGTGGGCCGGGATGCCGTAGGCGCGGGCGGTGTCGACGAGCGTCGGGTCGAGTCCGCGGATGCCGTCGATCGTGTTGAGCAGCACCGGGAAGATGCAGAAGAACGCGATGAACGAGACCTTCTGCAGGTTCCCGATCGAGTGGAGCAGCAGTACGGAGATCGGCAGGAGCGCGGGCGGCGGCATCGCCCGCCAGTACTCGATGTGCGGCATCGCGAACTTCCGAGCCCACAGCGACATCCCGAGCGGGACGCCGATCGCGACGCCGACCGCCGAGCCGATCCCGAACCCGAGCAAGATGCGCATCAGGCTCGGGACGACGTCGCTCCGGAACTGCTCGAAGACCCAGAGGTCGTTGAAGTCCTGCACGATCTTGGACGGCGGTGGCCAGAACTGGCTGTCCGCGGAGCGCGCCCAGAGCTCCCAGACGACGACGATCGCGATCGGGACGGCGATCTCCGCTGCGACCTTGAGCGTCTCGTGGCCGCGGCCCCTCACACGGCCTCCACTCGCTGCGACGGGTGCCAGCGCAGGGCGCGGCGCTCGACGGTCGTGAACAGGAGATGCGTGCCGACTCCGAGCGCGCCGGTGGCGAGCGCAAGGGCGTAGAGCTGGGTCGTGAGCCCGTAGGACTGCGCGTAGTTCAAGAGCATTCCGAGCCCGGGCGTGCCCATGAACAGCTCGGCCGTGAACGCGAGGATCAGCGCGACCGCCGACGCGATGCGCATCCCGGTCGCGATGTAGGGCACCGCGCTCGGCAGCGTGATGCGCCAGAGGCGCTCGCGCTTCGGCACCCCGAAGGACCGTGCGGTGTCGATGGCCACGGGATCGACGTCGCGGACGCCGTACATCGTCTGCACGAGAATGGGCCAGAAGGCGCCGAAGGCGGCCAGGAAGACCTCGCTCTGGAGCGTCGGGCCGAGCGTCAGGAAGAGCAACGGGATCAGCGCCGCGGACGGGATCGGCCGCAGGAACTCGACCGGGACGCGAAACGCGCGGCCGGCGAGGTCGCTGAGGCCGAGCACGATTCCTGTGGGAACCGCGAGAAGCGTCGCGAGCCCGAGCCCGATCGCCCAGCCACGTGCCGTCTGGAGGAACGCGGTCCAGAAGCTGCCGGTCTGGACGAGCCCCCAGAGCTCGCCCATCGTCGCGGTCATCGAGGGCAGGTCCTGCTCACGGACGACGCCGCTCGCGGAGACGGCCTGCCAGAAGACCAGCGCGAAGGCGAACGAGAGCACGAAGACGACGAACCCGGTGAGGCGCGGCGTGCCGGTCGCCGACACCGCCGGGTCGGGCCCGTGAAGGTCTTCGGCCGTTATCTCCTGGGTCGCCGACGCCATCGGCCGGATCAGGGCATCCGCCCAGTCGACCCGGGTGTCCGAGCAGCCCGTCGCAGCGCGAGCGTCAACACGTCTCCTCCAACGGGTTCAGCACGCGCGTCCAACGCTACGTCCGTATGCGTCTACTTGTCAAGACACCATCCCATCAATTGGGATATGCACAGGCCACGGCAGCCCACGTGGGGGACGATCGCGTCGTCTAGCTCGCGGACTGCAACGCGCGCCAGACGCGCTCGCCGTTCGCGGGCATCTCGACGTGCCGGACGCCGAACGGCGCGAGCGCGTCCACGACCGCGCTCTGCACGGCCGGCGTGGAGCCGATCGTGCCCGATTCGCCGATCCCCTTCGCGCCGAGCGCGTTGAGCGGCGTCGGCGTCTCCATCCCGACGACGTCCCACGCCGGCAGCTCGGCCGCCGACGGGAACGCATACCCGAGGAACGATGCCGTGAGCGGATTCCCCTCCTCGTCGTACGTGAACTCCTCGAAGAGCGCCTGCCCGACGCCGGCCGCGACGCCGCCGTGCACCTGCCCCTCGGCGATCAGCGGGTTCACGATGTTGCCCGCGTCGTCGACCGCGACGAGTCGGCGGAGCTCGACCTCGCCGGTCTCCGTGTCGACCTCGACGGCGGCGACGTGCGCGCCGAACGGGAAGGTGGGAGCGCCCGCCTTGAAGATCTCGGCGGCGCGCAGCTCCGCGAGCCTTCCCTCCGCGGCCGCAGCCGCGGCGAGCTCCTTCCACGTGAGCACCGGCGTGGGCGAGCCGACGACGTGGAAGCCGCCTCGCTCGACGTCGAGCACGACGTCGTCGGCGCTCGCCTCGAGCTGCTCGGAGGCGAGGACCCGCGCCCGCTCCACGACCACCTCGGCCGCCTGCCGGGCGGCAGCGCCGCCGATCTGGGTCGACTTCGAGCCGTACGTGCCCGTGCCCTGCGAGACCTCGTCGGTGTCGCCCTTGATCACGCGCACCGCCTCGACCGGAAGGCCGAGCCGGTCCGCGACGATCATCGCGAACGTCGTCTCGTGGCCTTGCCCGTGCGAGAACGAGCCGGTCCTCAGCACGGCCTCGCCCTCCGGTGTGATCTCCACGTCGCCGAGCTCCGGCTCGACGAGGCCGTTCGTGATCTCCACGTAGACGCTGACCCCGATGCCGAGCGCCCGCGTGTCGCCGGACGCGCGGCGGCGCTCCTGCTCCTGGCGCAGCGCCTCGTACCCCGCAGTCTCGAGCGCGAGGTCGAGCGCGCGCCCGTAGTCGCCCGAGTCGTAGCCGGCGCCCGAGGCGGTCGTCAGCGGGAACGCGTCCGGCGGGAAGAGGTTCCTCCGGCGCACCTCGGCCGGGTCGAGACCGAGCTCGGCCGCGAAGAGGTCCATCGCGCGCTCGATCGCCTGCGCGGCTTCGGGTCGCCCCGCGCCGCGGAACGGTCCCGTCGGGGTCGTGTTCGTGACGACGCTGACCGTGTCGGACTCGATCTTCGGGATCGCGTAGACGCCGCTCGACATCAGCGCGGTGAAGCCGGGCAGGATGGCGCCGAGCCCCGGGTAGGCGCCGGCGTCCTGGACGACGCGCAGCCGGTACGCCTGCGCGTCGCCGTCGCGGCTCCCGCCGAGCTCGAACTCGAGCACCGCGGCGCGGCCGTGCTGCATCGCGACCATGTTCTCGCTGCGGGTCTCCGTCCAGCGGACGGGACGCCCGGTCTTGCGAGCGAGCCACGGGACGATGACCGTCTCGACGCTCAACCCCTTTGCGCCGAACCCGCCGCCGACGTCGGGGGCGACGACGCGTACCCCCTCGTCGCCGAGACCGAGGAAGAGCCCGAGCACGTGGCGGTCGAGGTGCGGCGTCTGCGTCGAGAGCCACAGGGTCATCCGCCCGTCCTCGCCGAGCTCGGCGACGCACCCGCGCGCCTCGAGCGGGCAGGCCGCGAGCCGCTGGCTCACGAGCCGGCCCGAGACGACCACGTCGCAGTCCTCGAACAGGGCATTGTCGGGAGCCTCGAGCGGATGGCTCGCGCACACGTTCGTCCCGAGCTCGGGATAGAGGAGCACGTCGCCGGCGAGCGCCGCTTCGGGGTCGACGACGGCGGGCAGCGGGTCGTAGTCGACGAGCACGAGCTCGGCGGCGTCCGCGCCGGATGCGCGATCCTCCGTGAGGACGACGGCGACGATGTCCCCGACGAAGCGAACGACGTCGCTCGCGAAGAACGGCCGCACCATCTTGTCGTTGATCCCTGGGATCGGCGGCGGCGGGAAGGCCCCGAGCTCGACGTCCGCTGCGGTGAAGACCTGCGCCCCCGGGACGCTTTCGACGGCCGACGTGTCGATCCCGGCGATGCGGGCGTGTGCGACGGGAGACCGGACGAACGTCGCGTGGAGCGCGCCCGGAACCTCCTGGTTCTCGACGTAGAGACCCTTGCCGCGCAGGAACCGGTCGTCTTCCACGCGGAGGATCCGCTGACCCATCATGCCGCTCACGTGCGAAGCCTCTCACACTCGGGGGCGACGAGCCGGCCCATCACCGCCCCCAGACCTCGTCCGCCACCTCGACGACGAGTGCCAGCTTCGCGACCTGCTCGTCGTAGCTCAGGGCGTTGCCGTCCACGGTCGACGAGAAGCCGCACTGCGGCGAGAGGCAGAGCTGCTCGAGCGGCGCGTGGCGGCTCGCCTCCTCGATCCGGCGCTTCAGGTCGTCCTTCGACTCCAGCGCGCCGCGCTTCGTCGTCACGAGCCCGAGCACGACCTGCTTGTCGCCCTTCGGGAGGAACCGCAGCGGCTCGAAGCCGCCGGAGCGCTCGTCGTCCCACTCCATGAAATAGCCGTCGACGCGGAGCTCCGCGAAGAGCGCCTCGGCGACGTGGTCGTACCCGCCCTCGGCGACCCACGACGAGCGGAAGTTCCCGCGGCACATGTGCGTCGTCACGCTCATCCCGTCGGGGCGGCCGTCGAGCGCCTCGTTGATGTGCCGGATGTACTCGACGTGCTGCGCGTCCGGGTCGCCGCCGATGGAGCCGACGTACCGGCGCTGCTCGGGGTCGTTCAGGTACGCGAGGCTCGTGTCGTCGAGCTGGAGGTACGTGCAGCCGAGCTCGTCGAGACGCCTGACCTCCTCGCGGTACGCGGCCGTGAGGTCGCTCCAGAAGCCGTCGAGGTCCGGGTAGACGCTCTCGTCGATCGCGGCCCGGCCGCCACGGTAGTGGACCATGCTCGGCGACGGGATCGTCAGCTTCGGCACACCCGCCGTCACGTGCTCGGCCAGGAACGAGTACGCGTCGCCGAAGATCGTCTCGGACACGCCGACCTTGCCGTCGACGTGGGCGGCGGCGGCCATGAACTCGATGTCGCCCTGCTCGTTGTGGAACGAGACCCTGACCTTGTCGTCGGCGGTCGAGATCCCGTCGAGCGCGTAGATGAAGTCCATGTGCCACGAGCCGCGGCGGAACTCGCCGTCCGTGACCCCTTGCAGGCCGACCTCCTGCTGCATGCGGACTGCCTCGGCGATCGCCTCGTCCTCGACGGTGTGCAGCTCGTCGGCGATGATCCGGCCCGCGGCCGCATCCTCGCGGGCGCGAAGCAGCGCCGGCGGCCGGAGCAGGCTGCCGACGTGGTCGGCGCGGAACGGGGGCTTGGTGCGAGCTGCCATGGTCACCTCTCTTCGATGTCGGCGCAGGCTACTTCACGCGACATGTCACCAAAACCCGAATGGTCGTTCTATATCATCGAATCATGGCCTCGCCGCCGCTACCGCCCGTCCGCCGCGTGGTCACCGGCCACGACGGCGACGGTCGGGCCGTGATAGCCGTGGACGGCGCGTCCCCCAGCATCGCGATCGAGAGCGTCCCCGGGACCGTCTTCCACGAGCTGTGGTCGACGTCTTCGGTGCCCGCCGAGATCGACAATTGCCCCGACCCGGCTGTCGGCCCGCTGCAGCTCGCGCCCCCCGCCGGGGGCACCCGCATCCGGATCGTCGACGTTCCGCCGGACACCGTGCAGAACACGATCGCCCCGGAAGCCGCCGCCGCGGCCTTCGACGCGATCGGCGCGACGCACGCCCACACGCTCGACGGGCCGCACGCTCTGATGCATCGGACGGAGACCGTCGACTACGGGATCCTCCTCTCGGGCGAGATCTGGCTCGTCGTCGACGACGGCGAGGCCCGCCTGCTTCCCGGCGACGTCGTCGTCCAGCGCGGGACGAACCACGCGTGGTCGAACCGGACGGACGAGACGGCCCGGATGGCGTTCGTGCTCGTCGACGGCCGCTTCCCCGACGAGCTTCGACGAGCGACGGAAGGAGATGCGTGATGCCCATCGTGATGCAGGCGACCTGGGTGCTGGCGGAAGGCAAGGAGGACGTCGCGCTCGACGCGCTCGAGAGGCTGGCTCCCCTCTCGCGAGCCGAGCCCGGATGCCGGCTTTACCAGCCCTATCGTGACCCGGCCGAGCCGCAGATCGTCCACATCGTCGAGATCTACGACGACGAGGCCGCGCTCGAGGCGCACGGCACGTCGGCGCACTTCGAGCAGTACGTCCTCGGGCAGGCCGTGCCCGCCCTCGCCGACCGCCGGCGGCACGTGTACCAGACGCTCGACGTCTAGCCGGGCGACTCGGCGTCGCGCATCCGCTTCGGCCAGATGCCCTGTTTGCCCGGCATCAGGATGCCGTTCGGGTCGAGGGCGTCCTTGATCGTCTCGGCCAGCCGTCGGCCCGCGTAGTCGTTGAAGTCGTACGCCTGCGCGCAGAGGTCCATGAAGTCGATGTGCGCCCGATATTCGCCGTAGCCGAGCTCTGCCGCCTTCGGCACGAGCGCCTTCGAGACATCGAACGCCGCACGTGTCTGCTCCTCGTCGGAGGTGTCGAACACGACCAGGACGACGTTGATGAAGCTTCGCGGCCCGGTGGGGATGAGCGCCGCGCTGTAGTCGAGCCCGTGCTCGGCGAGCGCGGGACGCAGCAGATCGCGGAGCCGCATCGCGTCGCTCGAGGTGAGCGGCGCCGCGGGCGAGAAGCCGATGTGGCCGCCCGCTTCGCCGCCGTACCACTTCCCCATCTGCACGAGCTCGAGATTCGGCACGCCGGCCTGGACGCGCTCGGCCGGGTTCTCGATCGTGTGGACGTCGGCCCCGGCGTACTTGGTGCCGATGACGGTCGCGCCGTCGATCCGCCCGAACGCCTCCTGCACCTTCGCGAACCGGTGGTCGACGATCGCCTCGTCGCCGTGGATCGCGAAGCGCATGGTCCAGCGCCCGAAGCCGAGCTCCGAGGAGATCCGATCGATCGCCTCCTCGGGGAGGACGCCTTCGCCGTCGTACCAGTGGGCGCGGTCGGTGAACACGGAGGCTGCGGCGACGGGGCTGAGGATCATCGGGTAGCCGGTGATCGAGCCGCCGAGCATCAGCTCGCGCAGCGTGTCGACCATCGCCCCGAGGTCGTCGTCACGCGACACCATCACCCAGCCCGGCAGGTAGCACTCCGGCTCGGGCATCAGCCACACGCCCATGCGCGTCACGATGCCGAGGTTCGACTGGAAGAAGAGGCCGTCGAACGACGGCCCGAAGCTCCGCTTGTAGACATGCCAGGCGCGGCCGTTCGAGATGGCGCCCGCGCCGGTGCGGACGAGGTCACCGCTCGGAAGCAGGACCTCGAGGCCGCAGACGTTGTTCGCGTGCTCGCCGTACGGCGTGTACCCGACGCCGTACTCGAGCGCGTTGCCGATCACGCTGCCCCACCCCAGGTCCGGCACCGAGATCCACAGCTTGTGCCCCGACCCGCGCACCGCCTCGTACAGCTCGAAGAAGCTCACGCCGGGCTCGACCACCGCGTACGCCGCGTCGCCGTCGATCTCGAGCACCCGATTCATCCGGCGCAGGTTGACGACGACCGCGCCGCGGACACGAGGCGACGAGCCGCCGTAGCCGTTGTTCCGTCCCTGCGAGCTCACCCAGAGGGGGACGCCGTGGTCGTTGGCAACCCGCACGATCGCCTGCAGCTCCTCGACCGAGGCAGGCTGCACGACCGCGGACGCCTCGTAGTCGTCCCAGCCGGCGAACCAGTACGGGTCGCGGAACTCCCGGAGGTCGTCGGCGTCCGTGAGCACGTGCTCGGCACCGACGGCCGCGCGCATGTCGTCGAGGGTGGCTTCGAGCGCCTGTTCGGTCAGGTCGGTGGGTAGCACGCTCGTCATCGAGGACCTCCCCGGGTCGTGTCGGTTCGCCCGACCCTACGCCCTCGCGCGCACGTCGTCAGCGCCGTCCCATCGCAGCGAAGCGCGGCAGGGACGGATGCGGCACGAAGCGGGTCTCCACGTCGACGACGGCGGGAAGGCCCGACGCGAGCGCCCGGTCGAGCGCCGGGGCGACCTCTGCGACGTCGGTCACCCGCTCGCCGTGGCAGCCGAACGCGCGCGCGACGGCGGCGTAGTCCGTGCCGTCGAGAGTCGTGTCGAGCTCGAAGCCGCCACGCTCCTGGCCGAAGCGGATCACCCCCCACGCAGCGTTGTCGTGGATCACGGTCACGACGGGAAGCCCGAGGCGGCGCGCGGTATCGAGCTCCGGCAGGGTGAACCCGAAGGCGCCGTCACCGGTGATGTTCACGACGCGCCGCTCCGGAAACGCCACCCGGAGCGCGAGCGCGTAGGGCAGGCCGAAGCCGAGGTGCGCCATCCCGGGGTCGTGGAACCGGGTGCGCGGCTCGAGCGCGGGTGTGAGGTCGTTGCTCCAGAACGTCGTATGGCCCCCGTCGTAGACCACGAGCGCATCGTCGGGAAGCCACTCGCCGATGGCGCGGGCGAGTGCCGCAGGATGCATCGGGCCTGGATCGCCGGCGCCGTCGAACAGGCCGTCGAGGTGCGCACGATGGGCCGCTACGAGCGACCGTCTCCACTCCGGATCCGCCACCACGGGGCCGTCGCCGACCGCCTCGAGCAATTCCGTGAGCCCCGACGCTGCGTCGGCTCGGAGAACGAGCGTCGCCGCCGGGAGCACCCCGGCCGCCGCAGTGGGATCGATGTCGAGATGGATCACGTGCTGCCCGCCTGCCGGACCCAGCACCGGGGTACTTCCCTCCCAGAGCCACGACGAGACGCGGCAGCCCGCGAGGAGCACGACGTCGGCCTCCCGCAGCGCGCGGAGCACGGGCTCGCCCGCCACCAGCCCGCCGTGCCCGACGAACGCAGGCTCGGCGCTCGACACTGCGCCGAGGCCCATCTGCGTCGTGGTGGCCGCGGCCCCGAGCCGCGCGACCAGCCGCCTGAGGGCCGGCGCGGCGTCGGCATGCACCACACCGCCGCCGGCAACGATGACCGGCCGCTCGGCGCGCGCCAGCAGCGCGGCCGCGCGCTCGACATCGTGCTCGGGCGGAGCGCGCCGCTCCACGGGCTCGGACGGACGGTCGACCTCGGCCGGTTCGAGCTCCGCCGACCGGGCGAGAACGTCGGCGGGGAGCTCGAGGTAGACGGGGCCGGGCCGTCCGGAGAGCGCCTCGTGCACTGCAGTGCGGACGAGCCCGGGGACTGCCTCGGGCGCGTCGGCGACGGCGCTCCACTTCGTCGTCGCGCGCATCAGCCCCGACAGGTCGGCGGCCATCGTCAGGCCGCGCGCCGCCGTGCCGAGGTGGATGGGTGGTCCCGACGTGAGCACGAGGACGGCGAGCCCGTTCGCCTGCGCGGTGCCGAGTCCGCCCACGAGGTTGTGCGCGCCCGGGCCCATCTCGCCGTAGCAGGCCGCCAGGCGTCCCGTCCCATGGAACGTCGCCGCAGCCATCCACGCCGCGGCGGCCTCGTGACGCGTCCCGTGGTGGCGGATTCGGCGCTCCGCCGCAACGGCGCGCAGGAACGGCCCGAGCTTGCCCGCGGGGACGCCGAACAGGTCCTCGATGCCGCACGCGACGAGCGCGCGGACGAGGGCAGTCCCGCCGTCGAGCGGCTGGCCCCTCACGCGCGTGGCGCCGCCGCCTTCCAGTGCGGCAGCGGCAGACCGGGCACGGGCGAGCGGAAGCACGGGATCGTCGTGCCCATGAGGCTGCCGAGGTAGACGGTGCAGAGGTCGTCCCCGCCGAACGTGACGCTCGCCATCATCGGGGCCAACGTGCCGGCCGCCGTTCCGAGGATCTCCGCGGTCATCGTCCCCGCGAGGAAGTGCCCGTCCCACGTCGCGACCTTCTCGGGGTCACCGTCGTCGAGCAACGTCAGCTGATCGCCGTCGGGAGTGAGCGCGATCAGCCGGTCGGCGTTCACGAGCGTGATCCAGAGGTTGCCCTCCGCGTCGAATGCGAATCCGTCGGGGATCGCGCCAAGGTCGGGCGGCCCGTAGATCTCACGCGCATCGACCGTCGCCCCCTCGCCGATCCGGAGCCGAGAGATCCGCCGGGCGTTCGACTCCACGACGTACAGCCACTCCTCCGCCTCGTCGAACCGGATCTCGTTCGTCCCGACGAAGCCGTCCGCGACGATGCGAATCCCGTCGTCGTCGACGATGCCGACGTACCCGTCCGGCGTCCTGCCGTTCACCGAGCGCGTCCACGGCTCGAGCCGCGTCGTGACGGTGAACCAGATCCGGTCGCGTGAGTCGACGAGCACGAAGTTCGTCTTGCCGAGCGGCACGCCGTCGATCTCGGCGTAGAGCGTCTCCGAGCGCCCGTCGCGGGTCATCCGCTCGATCGCATCGGTGCCGAAGTTCGCGATCAGGATGTCGCCGTTCCGGTCGAACGCGAGGCCGTTCGGGAGGGTGCCCGCGATCGTGTACCGCTCCGACCCCTCGGCCTCGGCGAAGCGTGTGTCGACCTGCTGCGTGACCAGCTCCTGACTCCCGTCCGGAGCGATCCGCACGACGCCGCCGCGGGCGTCCGCCGTCCAGAGCGTCCCGTCGGGCTCCGCCAGGATGCACTCCGGCCGCTGCAGATCGCGGCCGACAAACGCGATCTCGTCCGGATCGACCGCCCAGCCGCGGAGCAGTTTCGCGCTCACGTGGCGGACCGGTAGCGCACGGTACCGTCCTCGCGGACGACGCTCAGGTCGGTGAACGGGTTGAGCTCGGGTCGGATGACGACCCGGTACAGGTCGTAGAGCTGTGGGAGGAAGACCCCCCAGTTGCCGATCTCCTCGGCACAGTGCTTGGCCCAGACGAGCCCTTCTTCTAACGTCTCCGGCCGCGTCACACCGATTGCCGAGGAGCGCCCGACGACGCCCGCGTTCGTCGCCTGCCACTGGTGGACGCGGTAGCCCATCGGCTCCTCGACGCCGAGGCTCTCGGGGCCGAAGCCGAGGCCGGCGGCGATGACGCAGTGCTCGTAGACGATCCGCTCCTGGATCTCCGGAGCGAGCGTGGCCGGATCGTCGAAGCGGATGTAGAGATTGCGGAACGTGCCGTCGGACCACGTCTGCGGTGCGAGGTGGACGGCCCCGACCAGGGTTCCCGGCCGTACCGGCACCGCCCAGCTCAGAGGCTCGTGCTCGGAGGGGTGCCAGAGCACGAACGCCTTCTCCATGTTGCTCCAGAACCAGTCGATCATCCGAGGCGTGATGCCGTCGTGCCCCCAGTCGACGTGCGTGCCGAGCGCGTCCTGGCTCACCCGCGGAGTCACCGGCTCGTCCAGTCTCCGGGCAGAACCGTCGACCAGCCCCCGTCGACGACAAGGTTCGCACCGGTGACGTACGAGGACTCGTCGCTCGCGAGGAAGAGCGCGCAGTACGCGACGTCCTCCGGCCGGCCGGGTCGCCCGAGGGGGATGTGGTCGGCGATGCGCGCGATCGGATGCTCCGGGTCGTCGAAGAGGTGCTGCGTCTGCGGCGTCTCGGTCATGCCCGGGGACACGCTGTTCACGCGGATCCCGTATCGAGCCCCTTCCGCCGCAAGCTGGCGCGTGAGCGCGATCACGGCGCCCTTCGACGCCGAGTGCGCCGAGCGGTCGAGCGTGAGCGATCCCGTCATGCCCGCCGTCGAGCCGACGTTGACCACGCTCCCGCCGCCCCGGGCGCGGAGGTGCGGCCACACGTGCTTGCACGCGAGGAAGACGAGATCGAGCTCGTTGCGCATCGTGAACGACCAGTCGTCGAGCGTGACCTGCTCGAGCGGGGCGAAGCTCGTCAACCCGGCGTTGTTGTAGAGCACGTCGACGCCGCCGTGCTCGGCCGCGGCGGCGTCGATCCAAGTCTGCACCGCCTCCTCGTCGGCGACGTCGACCGGTGCCGACGAGGTCATCGTCCCCCCGTCGCCGCGCACGAGATCGTCCGTCTCCCCGGCGCGCGCGGGATCGAGGTCGCAGCCGACGACGGTCGCTCCCTCGGCAGCGAAGAGTGCGGCGGCGGCACGACCGATGCCGCCGCCCGTGCCGGTGATCAGCGCGACCTTTCCGTCGAGGCGCCCCACGTCAGACGCGATCGCCGAGGCGGCGGTCCCGCCCGTAGAAGAACACCACGACGAACAGCAGCACGCCGTAGAGGATCTGCTGGTCGGCGGTGTCGTAGCCGTTGCCGATCATCAGCGTGCCGAGCACGATCAGGAGCAGGCTTCCGAGGACCGTGCGCCAGTAGTCGCCCCGCGCCCCGAACGCGGTGCCGCCGACGATCACGGCCGTGAGGCCCTGCCACAGGTAGTTCGTGCCGAGCGAGGCGTCTGCGGCACCGGCGAAGCCGCCGAGCAGGATTCCCGTGACCGCCGCGACGAGCGCGCTGAACGCGAAGACGCCCATCCAGACGAGTCGCGTCCGCACGAGCGCCATCTCGGCCGCGCGCATGTTCGCGCCGGTTGCATACAGCCGTCGTCCCGACGGCGTCCGCTGGAGGAAGATCGCGATCGCGATCGCGAGCACCGCCCACACCGCGACGAGTGGCGGGAAGTCGATCCCGAACGTCGTGCTTGCGGGCGACGTCAGAGTCTGCAGCCAGGTCGGGGGCGTTCCCGTGATGAAGCCCTTCGCCCAGACGAGGAGCGCGCCGTTGACGATTGCCCCCATCGCCAGGGTGATGATCAGCGGGTCGATGCGCCACCGGTGGCAGATGTAGCCGACGGTGCCCCCGCCCGCGATCGCGAGGACGGCGATCAGCACGAAGGTCGCCCCGAACGACCACCCGCGCGAGCCGTTCAGCTGTACGAGCATGATCGCGCCCATCCCGATCCACGCCGCGATCGAGAAGTCGATGCCGCCGATCAGGACGCACAGCGTCTGTCCGGCGGTCGCGATGCCGAGCAGCGCCGCGAGGACGAGCATCGAGTAGATGCTCCGGCGCGACGCGAATCCGTCGAGCGTCGCGGCGCCGTACGCGAAGAGGGCGACGAGCGCGACGACCTGCGCGACCGGGTAGTGGGCCTGGCGGCGGCGCACCGACGCGACGATCCCGGGACCCCGCCTCGCCGTCTCGGCGGGTGCGATGCTCACGCCGCTCCTGCCCGTCGAGGCGCCGTGAGCTGCGCTCCGATCACGGATCCGACGATGAGCATCCCGCCGTAGGCCACCTGGAGCCAGTACGCGTCGACGTGGAGAGCGCTCAGGAGGTTCTGGACGAGGAAGATCGCCGACGCCCCGACGATCGCCCCGAGCAGGCCTCCGCGGCCGCCGCCGATCGGCGTCCCGCCGAGCGCGACCGCTGCGAGGGCGATGAGGACGTACTCGAGGCCTGCGTTCCCGTCCGAGGACTGGAGGAGCGTGGCGATCGCGATGCCGGCGACGGCGGCGAAGAGGCCGCCGAGCGTGTAGGCGAGGATTCGCACGCGCGTCACGTCCACGCCGGACGAGAAGGCGGCCGCGTCGTTGCCGCCGACCGAGAGCAGCACGCGATGGTACGGCAGGCGCTGGAGCAGGATCCACACCACCACCGGGACGGCCATCAGCACGAGCCCGCCCGGGATCGGCCCGAAGCCGTCCGCGAGATGCTGCGTCCAGCTCGGCGGCGAGGCCGTCGGCGCTCCGGCGATCTTCTGGTTGATGCCCTGGAGGACGAACAGCATGCAGAGCGTCGCGATGACCGGCTGGTAGCGGAGCACGGCGACGGACAGCCCGTTCACGAGCCCGATCGCGGCGCCGAGCGCAAGGACGATCGGCACGGCGACCCAGGCACTCCCCCACGCGCCGTGCGGAAGGAGATAGAGGATCAGCACGTTCGAGACGAGCCCCGCGTTGAGGCCGACCGACATGTCGAGCCCGCCGCCGCCGCTCAGGATCGCGGGCGTCGCGGCCATGGCCACCAGCGCGAAGGGCGCGAAGAGCATGAGGTTCGTGTCGAAGTTGCTCGGGCTGCCGAAGCTCGGCAGCACGACGATGTTCGCGACGAGCAGCACGAGGGAGAGGAGCAGGGCGAACGCGAAGCTCCGCGTCCGCAGGAATCGCCGGATCTCAGACACCCGCCGCCTGCTCCTGTCCGAAGTAGCTCGCGACGAGCATCGACCGTGTGAGGGACGCGCGACCGAGCTCCACCTCGAGCTCGCCCTCCTTGAACACGAGCACCCTGTCCATCAGCTCGATCAGCTCGTCGACCTCGGTCGAGAGCATCACGACGGCGATCCCCTCCGCCGTGAGCTCGGCGAGCAGGTCGTAGATGTCGCGCTTCGCGCCGAGGTCGACGCCGCGAGTCGGGTCGTTGAGCAGCAGGATGCGCGGCTCGGACGCGAGCCAGCGGGCGATGACGACCTTCTGCTGGTTCCCGCCGGAGAGGGTCATGATCCCGTCGCTGGAGCGGCCGAGCTTGATGCGCAGCAGGTCCACGTACCCGGACAGCCGGCGCTCGCTCGCCGACGGGCGCACGAAGCCCAGGACGGTGTCGCGCCCGACCGTCGGCAGCGTGAAGTTCTCGCGCACCGAGAGGACGCCGAAGAGCGCCTCGTCGCGGCGCTCGCGTGGCACGTAGGCGATGCCGGCGCGCGCGGCGGCTGCGGGGGAGCCGAGCGCGATCTCCCGCTCCGGGGTCACGCGCGTGACGCGTCCGGAGACGCCGCCCGCACCTCGCAGACCCCGCAGGAACATGTCCTGCCCCTGTCCCTCGAGCCCGGCGAGCCCGACGATCTCGCCCGCGTGCAGCTCGAAGTCGATCTCCCGCGCGCCCGGCCGCAGCCGGACTCCGGTGGCCCGCAGGACGACGTCGTCGGAGCGAGGGCGCTCGGGATGGGAGTGGCCGGTGTCGGTGAGGTGCTCCGCTCCGGTCATCAGCCGGACGAGCTCGGCCCCCTCGACCTCGCCCCGGGCGCGCGTCGCGACCGTCTCGCCCGAGCGCATCACCGTCACCCTGTCGCCGATCTCCTCGACCTCGTCCATCCGGTGCGAGATGAAGATCGTGCTCGTCCCCTCGCCCGCGAGCCGGCGGACGATGGCGAACAATCGGTCGCGGGTCGCGACGTCGAGCGCCGAGGTCGCTTCGTCGAGCACGAGGATCCGCGGACGCCGAATGAGCGCACGGGCGATGCAGCACGCCTGCCGGTCGCTGAGCGAGAGCTCCTCGACGGGACGCCTGAGGTCGGTCGTGGCGCCCGTCAGCTGGAGCAGCGTCTCGGCCGCGCGCTCGAGCCGCTCCGCCTTCGAGACTGCGTCGCGATGGAGCGGATCGATGCCGAGCCAGAGGTTGTCGAGGATCGAGCGCGGCGGCACGACCAGCACCTCCTGGAAGACGGCGACGATCCCGAGGTCGAGCGCCTCCCGCGGTGACCGGACGGCGGTCAACGTCCGCTCCCCCACCTCGATCGTCCCGGCGTCGGGCCGGTGGACGCCCGTGAGCATCTTGACGAGCGTGCTCTTGCCCGACCCGTTCTCGCCCATGATCGCGTGCACCTCACCGACCCGCAGGTCGAACGTGCATGCCTTGACAGCCTGCGTCGGGCCGAATGCCTTCGCCAGATCCGTCGTCCGCAGGGCGAACGTCGAGCCGGTCTCGGGAACGTTGGGCGGGCTCGAGGTGCTCACGCGACGTCGCGACGTCCGCCTCGTGGCCGCGCCCGTGCGGGGCGCGGCCACGAGCGGCCGGTCGCTAGAACCCCTTCGCCTTGCGCTCGGGGTGGGTGAACAGCGAGTTCATGTCCTTCTCGCTGTAGTGCGTCGAGCGGGGCTGCTCGACCGTGCCCGGGGTCGTCACCGTCCACCCCGGCTTTGCGTACCGCTTGTAGTTCGCCTGCGTGATCTGCGGCTGCGGCCACGGGATGTCGGACACCTTCGGCCCCTGCCCGGCGAGCATGCGGAGCGTGACGCGCACCATCAGGTTCGTGATCGCGGTCGGCCCGCCGGCGAAGCCGGTGGTCGTGTAGCCCTTGCTCGCGTTGTCGGACCAGTAGGCGAGGTCGCCCTTCTGGGCGGCCATCGCCGTAACCGACGGGACGTCCCGCCCGGCCTGCTGGAAGGCCCCGATGATCGCGGGGCCCATGGTGGCCGTGTGGAAGACGGCGTCGATCGGCCCGGGGTAGGTCGCGAGGAACTGCAACACCGCGGCGCGGACGGCCGGCGGCGCGAAGTTCCCGTCGATCTCACCCACCAGCTTCACGTTCGGGCAGGCGGCGAGCAGGCTGTTGTAGACCCCCCAGGTCGACTTGTCGACCGCGGTGACGCGGATGCCGTGCACCCCGAGGAAGTTCCCCTTGCCGCCCTTCAGCTTGAGCAGGTTGGCCATCGCCTGGCCGCCCGACGTGTACACGTTCGGGCCGACACTCACCGCGGACGCGTCGGACAGCGGGTTGATGTACGCGACCGTCGCGACACCCTGCTTGAGAGCGTCCTTGACGACGGGGAGCATCGCCGGCGCCGACGACGGCTGGACGATGATGAGGTCTGCGCCCTGCTGGACGAGCGACTGGTAGTTCTGGACCTCCTTCGTGGGGTTCCCCGCCTCGGAGACGACAGCGATCACCTTGTCGATCGCCGGCGACCGCTTGAGGAACTTCTGCAGCGAGTTGAACACGTACGCCTGGAACGGGTTCGACAGGCCGTCGAACAGGACCCCGACGGTGTACGGGCCCTTGCCCTTGGGCTTCCAGTTCGCGAGCTGGCTCTTGCGGAGCGTGAACGGCCAGCCGTTGTAGTACCCCTTGACGGTCGCGGTCGTCGTCTTCAGGGCGCCCTGCGGGTCGCTGGGAGCCACTTTCGGCAGCGTGCCGCACGCAGCCGCCGCGGTCGTCGCCGACGAGCCGGGCGATGCCGTGCCGAGCGCCGCCGCAACCGCGACGGCGAGGACGAGCAGGCAGCCCGCCATGAGTCGATGCGGGAGCCTGCCCGCACCACGGTCACGCGTCATTCGGTCCTCCTTCGCCGTTGTCACTCGTGCCTCCCAACCTCTTGAGACGCCGTTCCCACACCGTTCGTCTGCGGCTCGGAGCCGGCCGCGCCGCCGGTCTCGTCGCCCGAGGCGCGCAGCAGCGCGTCCGACAGGGCCTTGGCGCCGCCGTGCGCCGACTGGCCCCCGTCCACCGCGATCTCCGTCCCGCTCAGATACGCCGACTCGTCCGAGAGGAGAAAGCCGACGAGCGGCGCGACGTCGTCGGGCGTCCCCGCCCGTGCGAGCGGCGCGACCTCGAGCGACGCCGCGAGGAACGCGGGCGGAGCCGACGCCGTCATGGGGGTCTCGATGTAGCCGGGATGGATCGTGTTCACCCTGATCCCGCGCGCACCGAGCTCCATGCTCGCGACGCGCGAGAGCCCCCGGAGCGCCCACTTGCTCGCCGTGTACGCGACGGTGTAGTGCGCCGTGAGGCCCGCGACCGAGCCGACGTTGACGATCGACCCGCCCCGCCGCATCGAGGGCATCACGGCCTGGATCCCGAGGAGCGCCCCGGTGACGTTGACGCCGAGCACGCGGTTCCAGTCCTCGAGCGTCACCGAGCCGAGCCGCGCGCGGTGCGTGATCCCTGCGTTGTTCACCAGCCCGTCGACTGAGCCATGACGATCCGCCGTCTCCGAGACGATGTCCTCCCACGCCTCGGGACGCGTGACGTCGAGACGGCGGTACGCAACCGTTCCCGCACCCGGCGGGTAGCTCGGCGCATCCTCCACGAGGTCGGTGGCGACGACGTCGGCACCCTCCCGGACGAGCCAGGCGACCTCGGCGGCTCCCTGCCCACCGGCTGCGCCGGTGACGATCACGACCTTGCCTGCGACCCGACCCGCGCCCACGATCAGATCGGCGCTGCCGTCAGATGCACCGACTCGATCGTCAGCCCGACGAAATCGGCATCGCGCGCCTCCTCGATCTCCCACGTGCCGAGCTGACGCGAGATCTCCCAGATCCGCTTGCAGCGGTCGAAGCGCCGCGTCATGAAGCGCTCGAGCGCGCCGTCGAGATCGTCGGACGACCCGACTTCGTCGGCGAGCACCACGGCGTCCTCGATCGCCATCGCGGCGCCCTGGCCGACGTGGGGCGAGGTCGCGTGGGCCGCGTCCCCGACGAGCACGACGCGCCCGCGGTACCACGGCGGTGGCACGAGCAGGGAGTACACCGGCCGGTAGACGATCTCCGACTGCTCCGTGATCTGCGTGTCGCGGAGCTCCCCGATGATGCCGCCGTACCCCGCGAGGCGCTCGCGGAGTGTCTCGGCGAGCCGCTCCTCGGGGACGTCGAGGTCGTCGCCGGGCCAGCGCTCGATGACGAACATGTACATCAGGTCGGGTGCGAGCGGGACGAGGCCCGCCTTGCCGCGCACGCCCACGAACGTGTCGAGCGTGTCCTGCTCCGGGGGCTTCGGGAAGTTGTGGCGCCAGACGACCTGGCCCGTGTACTCGGGCTCCGGCGCGTCTCCGAAGACGCGCCCGCGGACGAGCGAGTTGATCCCGTCGGCACCGATCACGAGGTCGTAGCGGCCGCTGCTGCCGTCCGTGAGCGTGACGTCCACCCCGTCGTCGTCCTGCTCGAGGGCGTCGACGGTCACACCGAGCCTCACCTCGGCGCCGGACTCCCGCACCGCGTCCTGGAAGATGCGGTGGAGCCGCGGCCGTGTGATGCCGTTCATGCCCGGGAACCGGTCGCCGAGCAGCGGCGGCGCGGGTACCGCACCGAGCACGTTCCCCTCGCCGTCTCGGAAGCGGGACCCCTGGATCGCGAATCCCTCTGCGATCGCCTTCTCCCCGAGGCCGAGCTGGTCGAGCGCGCGGATCGCGTTGCCCGGCTGGATGATCCCGACGCCGTAGACGTCCCACTTCGGGTTGAGCTCGACGACGTCGACCCCGACGCCTGCCTTGCGGAGCGCGATCGTGCTCGAGAGGCCGCCGATCCCTCCTCCGACGACGAGGACGCGCTCGACGCCCGTCAATTGAACAACCCGGTCGCGGCCTTCGTCTCGTCCGCCTTCTCGTTGGTCATCTCGACCGGCGGGAACGACTCGAACATCGAATGCGGGAGCCCGAGGTTCTTGTAGAAGACGTTCGAGCCCTGGTGCGGCTCGTACCGCACCGTCTCCCAGTCCGGCTCGTAGTTGCGGTACCCGCCCGCGTTGATCTCGACGCGCATGCCGCCGGGCTCGCGGATGTAGAGGTAGTCCTGCTCGCCCATGCCGTGCTTGCCGGGACCGAACTCGATGGCGACGTCGGCGTTGAGCAGGACGTCGGCGACGCGCAGCAGCTCCTCGCGGGAGTCCACGAAGTAGGCGATGTGGTTCACCCGGGCGGGGACGCCAGACGGATCCCATACGAGGCCGAGGTCGTGGCTGCGCTCGCAGACGGTCGTCATCGCGAAGACGACGAAGTCGGGGCGGTCCGGGATCACCGTGTACTCCATGTAGCGGTGGCCGAGGGTCTCGCGGAGCCAGCGCGCATCGGTCTCCGGATCGGCGGTCGCGACCGTCACGTGGTCGATGCACCGCAGCGCGGCGCCGCGCGGCACGTAGCGCTGTGGCCGGTTCGGGAACGGCGAGACGAGCTCGGGCGGCGCCTCGAAGCGCTCGACCTCCCAGAAGAGCTCGTGGAGATGACCACCCGGGCTGCGGTAGCGATACGCGCGCCCGTGCCCGACCGCGTCCTCGAGCCACCCCTCGCCCGCTCCCGTCGCCTCGATCCGCGCCACTGCCGCCTCGAGCTGGTCGGGGCCTTCGGCGCGCCACCCGATGTGCCCGAGCCCGGGCGCGTCGCCCTCGGTCACCTGCAGGGTGTGGTGGAAGAAGTCCCCCCAGCCGCGGAGATAGGCGGAGGCCCCCTCCGTGCCCGAGTGCTCGAGCCCGAGGACGTCGACGCAGAAACGGAGCGTCTCCTCGGGCGTCGGGGTCAGGACCTCGACGTGAGCCAGTTGGGAGAGCAGGCGTTCGGGCATGTCGGCCTCCGTCCTCGGAGCGTCCGATCCGACATCGGATCGGAATTGGTATTCGAATTCGGTTTTATAGCCTTCCGCATCCAGAGAAGTCAAGAATCGGAACCGGCCGCGCGGCCGGTCCGCGTACGCCCGGGCCGGCCCGGCCCGAGCAGGTACGCAGCGCATGCGCGGCCGAGCTCGTGCACGAGCGTGTCCCAGGCGATGGTGCGCTTCGACTCGAACGTCGGCCAGTACATGATCTGGCGGGCGAGCGTTCCCCACGCCATCCGGAACGCCACGTCGATCGCGAGCTCGGGGTCCTCGTGCGCGATCGCGTCGCGCTTCGTGAGGAGAATCGCGACCACGTCGTCGTGGAACTGCGAGACGCTCGCCGACGAGCGCGTCGCGACGACGGTGTCGACGATTCCCCGGTGCATGAACACACGAAGCAGCCGCTCGTTCAGCTTGAACAGCTCGCCGATCTCCTCGACCAGCCCGAGGACGGCGGCGCGGGCGTCGAGGCCGCTCCACGCATCGGGGTCCTGGAGCCTCGGACGGTTCTCCGAGACGGTCATGTACCGGTCCTGGATGACGTAGAACAGGTCGTCCTTGCTCCTCACCCGCGCGTAGATCGAGCCGATCGAGACGTTCGCCCGCTTGCTCACCTCCGCGAGCGTGAAGCCGTCGTACCCTTCCTCCTCGAGCAAGGAGGTCGCCGCCTTGATGACGCGCTCGAACGAGGCCCGGCTTCGCTCCTGCTGCGGCGGCTGGACGGCGACTGTCAGATCGTCCACCGCGGCACCGCTCTTCCGATCAGCGTCTCGACTGGCCATTTCGAAATAGAATACTGATTCGGTTCCGGATGCGCCAGAGAGCGCGACACGAGGAGGCACCAATGCGACGGCTCGACGGGAAGGTCGTTCTGATCACCGGGACCGCGCGCGGGATGGGCCGGGCGGCGGCGCTGCTGTTCGCGCGCGAGGGCGCCGTCGTCGCCGGCTGCGACCTCGATCCCGACGGAGCCGCCGAGACCGTCGAGGTGGTCGTCCGAGAGGGCGGTCGCATGACCTCCACCGCTCCCGTCGACCTCGGCGACTTCGCCGCCACACGTGACTGGGTCGACGCCGCCGCCCAGGAGCACGGCGGCATCGACGTCCTCTTCAACAACGCGTCCTCGCCGCGCGTCGGGCCTTTCTCCGAGCTGACACCGGAGGACTGGCACCACACGATCCGGAACGAGCTCGACCTGGTCTATTTCGCCGCCAAGGCGGCATGGCCGCACCTCGTCGCCCGAGGCGGCGGTGCGGTGATCAACACCGCGTCGATCGCCGCAGTGCGTGGAGCCGTGTTCACGGAACAGGCCGCGCACGGCGCGGCGAAGGGTGGCGTCCTCGCGTTCACGTACCACCTCGCGGCCTCGGGCGGTCCGCATCGGATCCGGGCGAACGCGATCCTGCCGGGGATGATTCGGACACCGTCGACGGAGTTCCTCTTCACGGACCCCGACGGCCCGGGCTGGGAGCTCGCGCGCGCGAACCCCCTGGGGCGCGTCGGCGAGGCGGACGACGTCGCCAAGGTCGCCGCGTTCCTCGCGTCCGACGATGCCTGGTTCGTGAATGGCGCCGCGATCCCGGTCGACGGCGGCGCGTCGATCGTCCCGATCTGACTCGCCTCAGCCCGACATCAACTCGACGAGATTCCCGTCCGGGTCCGTTACGAAGGCGATGCGCTGGCCGGGCTTCGGCGAGGGACGCGGGTTCCACACCGGGCGGCCGCCGGCGGCGAGGGCGCGGGCGAAGACCTCATCGAGGTCTCGGACGCCGAACGCGACGTGCCCGTGTCGCTTCCGCAGCGCGGCGATCGGACCCTCCCAGGCCTCCGCGTCCGGCGTCTCGAGCGCGAAGAGCTCGACGCCGGCCCCCGTCTCGTCCACGACGAACGCGATCTCCACCCCCTCGGGGACGCGGGCGGTCGTCGTGTGCTCGAGCCCGAGCACACCCCGATACCACGCGATCGCCCGCTCGAGGTCGGCGACCGGAAGGCCCGAGTGATGAAAGCGCGTGCGCTGGTAGCTCGACGTCAAGGCAGCCTGTTCCGACTTGAAGTAGAACCCAAATTCGTGTTCTACTGTCGGGCATGACAGCCTACTCTGCAACCCGCCGCGGGCGCTGATGCCGAAGCTCGTCACGCTCGGCGCCCGGAACCTCGGCGGCGCGATCCTCGACCGCGCCCTCGCAGACGGCTGGGACTGCGCCGCGATCGCGCAGAGCGACGAGACTCTCGACGCCGTCCGCGCCCGCGGCGCCCATGCGATTGGCGCCGACGTGCTCGACGCCGCGCAGCTCGACGCCGCGCTCACGGAGGCGGCAAGCGTCCTCGGCGGGCTCGACGCGGTCGTCGACGCTGTCTCGATCGCGCGTATGGGACCGGGCGACGTCTGGGGCGGCGGGCCGATCGGCGACGCAGACCTCGACGGCTTCGAGCGCTGGACGGCCGACGTCGCGCGTCAGGCGTTCCTCTTCCTCTCGCTCGGCGCGCGCGCCCTTCGCGCGCACGGCGGCGGCAGCCTCGTCCAGGTCACGAACGCGACGTCGCTCCATCCGTCGGCGGGCGGAGGGCTCTGGTCGGCCGCGCACCACGCGATGCGCGCGATGACGCTCTCGGCGGCGCAGGAGCTTCGCGCCGAGGGGATACACGCCTGCCTGCTCGCCGTGGACGCGCCGATCGACTCGCCGAAGTCCGCGCCGCGGCTCGCCGCGGACGGCATCCCGCCGGAGGGCGCCGTCGACATGGCCGAGATCGCGAGCGCGGCGCTGTTCCTGGCCGGCCAGGGAGCGCGCGGCGTCACGTACGAGCTCCGGCTCACTGCGCTCGGGGCACGCTGGACGTGAGCGGCGGTGCGCTCGCGGGCCGCATCCTCCGCCGCGGCGACGACGGATACGAGGAGCTCCGGCGGCGCGGCCACAACGCGCTGAAGCCCGACCGCTTCCCGGACGTGATCGTGCGGCCCGAGAGCGAGGCCGCTGTCGTCGAGGCGGTGCGGCTCGCACGCGCCTCGGGACTCCGGGTCAAGGCGCGCTCGGGCGGGCACAGCTGGACCGCGTCGAGCGTCCGCGACGGGATGCTGATCGACCTCGAGGCGCTGGACGAGATCATCGTCGACCCCGTTGCGCGGACGGCGACCGTCCAGCCGGGCGTAAAGGGCGATGACCTCGGCGCAGCACTCCGTGGGCACGGGCTCTTCTTTCCCGGCGGCCACTGCCCGACGGTGTGCGTCGGCGGCTACCTGCTCCAGGGCGGGTTCGGATGGAACGGGCGCCTCCACGGCCCCGCGTGCGCGAGCGTGCGCGCGGTGAACGTCGTGACCGCCGCCGGCGAGCTGATCAACGCCGACGAGACGACGAACGCCGACGTCCTCTGGGCGGTTCGCGGCGCGGGCAGCGGCTTCTTCGGCGTCGTGACGCGATACACGATCGAGGTCTACGAGCGGCCGAAGGCGATCTTCCGTAGTGCCTACGTCTACCCGCTGGAGCAGCTCGACGCGGTGCTCCGCTTCGCGATGGAGGTGGAGGACCGGCTGGCGGCGAACGTCGAGTTCGCGCTCCTCGGCACCACGCCGAGGCTGCCGGAGGGAGGCTTCGCCGAGGGAGGCACCGCGCTGATCGTCGCGGCGGCGGCGCTCTGCGAGACCGAGGAGGAGGCGCGGGCCGGGCTCGCGCCGCTCGAGGACTGCCCCGTGCTCGACACGGCCCTCGTGCGCGAGGTCGCGGTTCCCACCGAGATGGACGAGCTCTACGCCGGCGCCGACGCGCTCGAGCCCGAAGGGTGGTGCTACGCGCCCGACAACATGTGGACGAACGCCGGCCCCGACGAGCTGATCCCCGCCGTGCGGGAGCTGTTCACGACCGTCCCCAACGCCGAGTCCCACGTCTTCTGGTGGCCCTGGCGGGCGGAGGAGCTGCCCGACATGGCCTTCTCCGTGCAGGCCCGCCTCTACATCGCGGCCTTCGCCGCCTGGACCGGCGATGACGTGGACGAGCCGCTTCGCTCGTGGGGCGTCGACCAGATGCGGCGCCTCGAGCCGTTCTCCGTGGGTATCCAGCTCGCCGACGAGAACTTGCTCGCCCGGCCGCACGCCCGCTATCTGTCCGAGGAGCACAGCGCCCGTCTCGAGGCGCTGCGCGCGACCTGGGACCCCGACGGGCTCTTCCACGGCTACCTGAAAGGGGACGGATGACCGAGACGCGGACGCTCGAGGACGGGAAGGACTGGCTGCTTCAGCGCCTCGAGAAGGGGATCCACCCGGTCGACGAGGTCGACCCCGAGGCCGCACGCGAGGCGATCGAAGGCCTCGGAGGGCTCGACCCCGAGTCCTGGACGAGCGCGTGGGGCGCGGCTGCGGAGCGATTCGCCGCGAGCGCGGAAGCCGCGACCGACCCGGCCGCCGAGCGCGAGGCGTGGCTCGACGCGTACCGCTTCGCCTTCCTCGCGCGGTACCCGACGCTCAACCACCCCCTGAAGCACGAGTGGTACGACCGTACCCGCGACTACTTCGTCCGCGCGCGCGCCCTCGACGACCCGCCGCTGCAGGTCGTCACCGTGCCGTTCGAGGGCCGCGAGGGCGAAGGCGACCAGGTCGTCTTCTACATCGCACGGCCGGCCGGAGTCGAGCGGCCGCCTGTCGTGATGGCGTGGGGCGGGATCGACACCTGGAAGGAGGAGATGCGCAGCCGCGCCGAGTACTTCCTCGAGCTCGGCTTCGCGATGCTGCTCGTCGACATGCCCGGGATCGGCCAGTCGCCGGTCCTCGCGAGCCGCGACGCCGAGCGCCAGTGGACGCCGGTGTTCGACTGGCTCGCGTCGCAGGACGACCTCGACGGCGCCCGGGTCGCGACGCTCGGCGCCTCGTTCGGCGGCTACTGGGCGATGAAGCTCGCCTATACCCACAACGAGCGGCTGCGTGCCGCCGTGAACTGGGGCGGCGGCATCCACATCACGTTCACCCGCGAGTGGCAGGAGAAGTCCCGTAACGCCTCGAGCTACCTCATCGACCTGATGGCCGCCCGCGCCGCCATCTTCGGCGGGAAGACCTTCGAGGACTACGTCGCCCGCTGCCCCGAGCTCTCGCTGCTCGACCAAGGGTTGCTCGACCAGCCCTCCGCTCCGATCCTGCTCGTCAACGGGCGCCACGACCTCCAGAACGCGACGGACGACATCTACCTCGCCCTCGAGCACGGTGACCCGAAAGCCGCGCGCATCTTCCCCGGCGGCCACATGGGCGAAGGCCCCACCGTCCCCACCATCGGCGACTGGCTCGCCGAGCGCCTCGCCTGAGGCAGCCGCGACTCAGGCGCCGACCATGCTGTGCCCGCCGTCGCACAGCAGGAACGCGCCCGTGATGTGACGGGCGTCGTCGGAGGCCAGAAAGACGACCGGCGGCACGATGTCCTCCGGCATCGGGATCCGCGCGAGCGGCGTCCGCGCGAGGACCTGCTCGCGGCGGCCCGTGCGCCAATCCTCCCGGGCGAGCAGCGCCTCGGTCTCCACGAATCCCGGGCCGAGCGTGTTGACCCGGACGTGCGGCGCGAGCGCGTGCGCATACGACTTCGAGATCCCGAGGATCGCGTACTTGGCGGCCGCGTACTGCGGGGCGCGCGGGCTTCCCTCGACGACGACACGCGACCCGATGTTGACGATCGCGCCCGACTGCTGGTCGTCGAGCATGCGGCGCCCGACCTCGTGGGTCATCAGCAGCGTCCCCTTGATGTCGAGCGCGATCGTATGGTCGACGCTCTCCGCGGACAGCTCCCGCCAGGACATCTGGGACGCCGCCATGTCGCCGACGTTGTTCACGAGGACATCGAGCCGTCCGAAGTGCGCGAACGCCTCCTCGGCGATGCGCGCGACGTCGTCCCAGACGGCGACGTCGCCCTGGACGGTCATCGCGTCACCGCCGAGCTCCCGCACCCGCGCCGCGGTCTCCTCGGCGCCGGCGGCCGAGCTGCGGTAGTGCACGGCCACGCTCGCTCCCTCGCGCGCGAGCCCCTCGGCGATCGCGACGCCGAGCCCGCGTCCCGGCCCCTGTGACGAGGGCGACCTTCCCCTCGAGCCGACCGCTCACGCCTCCTCCTCGTAGATCGCCACGACGCGCGTCCAGCCTGCGCTCGCCCCCTCGATGAGGTACGGGAACGCGTAGACGGTGAAGCCCATCGGGCGCGGCAGCAGCTCGAGGTTGGCAAGACGCTCGATCTGGCAGTACTCCTTCGACCGGCCGAGCACGTGCGACTCCCAGAGCTGCTCCGTGTCCCCCGCCTTCGCCTCCTCGGCCATCACGTCGAACGGCCGGTCGAGCCCCCACGCGTCGATGCCGATCAGGCGGACGCCGCGGTCGACGAGGTACTCCGTCGCGTCGCGTCGCAGCCCCGGATGCCGGAGGTCGTAGCCCGGCTCCTTGAGGTTCGTCCCCGTCCAGACGAGGACGACGTCCCCGGCCCGGAGCTCGTGCCCGATCCGGCCGAGCTCGGCCTCCACGTCGGTTGCCCGGACGCCGTCGACGCGCGACGCGTTGCGGACGTCGAGGACGACGCCGGGGCCGAAGAGCCAGGACAGAGGCACGTGCTCGATCGTTCGCGCGGCGCCGGTCGCCGCCGGCCCGTAGTGGTAGGGCGCGTCGACGTGGGTGCCTGCGTGGGTCGCGAGCGTCACGATCTCGCCGGCCATCGCGGCGCGGCCCGGCCAGTGCTCCGGCCCGAGGCCGTGGAACGGGCGCTCGGCGCCCTCCTCGGCGGTCATGTACTCGATCGAGTGGCGCAGCGGCTCGAAATCGGCCGTCGCGTTCGAAAGGACGTCGCTGAGGTCGACGATCGTCCGCCGTCGGCCGCCCTGCTCGACCACCTCGACCGGCGTCCTAGTGTGTGAGACGCTCATCGGCGGGTTGCTCCGCCGTCGGCGACGATGAACTGGCCTGTCACGAACGAGGCCTCCTTCCCGGTGAGGAACAAGACGAGCCCGACGAGGTCCTCGGGCGTCCCGAGGCGCGGGATCGCCTGCGCACGGGTCATCGCATCGAACACCTCCTCCGGAAGAGTGCCCGCCGCCACGTCGACCTCCACGCCCGGAGTGCGCGTAAGCCCCGGCGAGACGGCGTTGACGGTGATCCCATGAGCTCCGAGGTCGTTCGCCAGCGCGCTCGTGAGACCGAGCACGCCGCCCTTGCTCGTCATGTACGCGACGAGCCCCGGCGTCGGCGTGAGAAGGGACGACGACGCGACGTTGACGATCCTCCCGTAGCCCCGCTCGACCATTCCGGGAGCGAAGGCCTTCGCAAGCAGGAACTGCGACTCCAGGTTGACGCGGAGCGTCTCACGGAACTGGTCGTGGTCGAGCTCGAGGAACGAGGTTCGTCCGAGCAGCGCAGCGTTGTTGACGAGCACGTCGCAGCGCCCGACCTCCGCGGCGACGCGCGCGACGTCGTCAGGAGAGCCGACGTCGGCGACGAGCGCGCGGCCCTCGCCCCCCGCGGCGGCGATCGCCTCGACCGTCTCCCCCGCGTCGAGCACGTCGACCGCGACGACGGAGGCGCCGCGGGAGCCAAGCCCTTCGGCGACCGCGCGTCCGATGCCTCGCGCGGCGCCGGTGACGACCGCGACGGTTCCGGCGTGGGTGGCGCTCACGCGAGGGGCCGCCCGCCGTCGAGCGCCAGGACGCTGCCGGTGGTGAACGTGAGGTCGCGGACGACGGCGAGGACGGCGGCGGCGACCTCGTCGGGCGACGCGAGCCGACCGAGCGGCGTTCGCGCGAGCTGGTCGTCACGCCATGCCGGGTCGAGCGACCGGATGAAGCCCGTGTCGACGACACCGGGCGAGACCGAGACGACCCTGATTCGCGGTGCCAGCGCGCGTCCGAGCGAGCGCGTGATGCTGTCGAGTGCGGCCTTCGACGCGCAATAGGCGACATTGCTGCCCTGCCCGGTGACGGCGGCGATCGACGAGATGTTCACGACGACCGCGCCACCGGGAAGCTCGCTCCGGTCGAGGAGCGATCGGAGCGCGCGCACGCAGGCGAACCCCCCGCGCACGTTCGTCCGCAGGATCGTGTCGATCAGCTCGTCGTCGAGCGCGTCGAGGTCGTCGTGCGGGACGAACCGCGTGACCCCCGCTCCGTTGACGAGCACGTCGCAGCCGCCGAGCTCGCGCTCGACCTCCTCGGCGAGCCTCGAGAGCGAGGGACTGTCGGTCACGTCGGCCGCGAGCGCGAGATGCGGTCCACCCGGGAGCTCGGCCGCGAGCACGTCCGCCCGCTCGCGCGAGCGCGCGTAGCCGACGACGACGCGAAAGCCGGCGTCGGCGAACGTCCGGCAGACAGCCGTGCCGATGCCGCCGGCACCGCCCGTCACGACGGCCACCTGCTCGCTCAGGACGCGCCCCCGTAACGGCGCACGCGGATGTCGGCCTGCTCCTTGTGCCCGGCGAACCCCTCGAGCTCGCACAGGCGCGAGCAGACCTCGCCGATCGCCGCGGAGGCCTCGTCCGTCTCGACCCGCTGGTACGTGCACGTCTTCAGGAACTTCCCGACCCAGAGACCGCCCGTGTACCGGGCGGCCCGCATCGTCGGCAGCGTGTGGTTCGTGCCGATCACCTTGTCCCCGAAGGCGACGTTCGTCCTTGGCCCGAGGAAGAGCGCGCCGTAGTTGCGCATCCGCTCGAGGAACACCTGCGGGTCGCGTGTCATCACCTGGACGTGCTCGCTCGCGATGCGGTCCGCCTCCGTGACGAGCTCGTCGACCGTGTCGCAGAGGATGATCTCCCCGCACTCCTCCCAGGCGGTCCGCGCGACGTCCGCCGTTGGCAGCCAGCCGAGCTCGGCCTCGATCGCGGCCGGCACCGCCGCGGCGAGCTCGGCCGACGTGGTGAGCAGGACTGCGGGGCTGGTCGGACCGTGCTCCGCCTGGCCGAGCAGGTCGACGGCCGCGAGCTCGGCGTCGCACGTCTCGTCGGCGATGATCAACGTCTCGGTCGGCCCTGCGAGAAGGTCGATCCCCACCCGTCCGAAGAGCTGGCGCTTCGCCTCTGCGACGTATGCGTTCCCAGGGCCGACGAGCATGTCCACCGGCTCCACGGTCTCGGTCCCGAGCGCCATCGCCGCAACCGCCTGGACGCCGCCGAGCACGAGGATCTCGTCCGCACCGCCGAGGTGCATCGCCGCAACGATCGCCGGGTGCGGCGCCCCGCCGACGGGAGGCGCACAGGCGACGATGCGCGGCACGCCCGCCGCCTTTGCCGTGACGACGCTCATGTGCGCCGAGGCGACCATCGGGTAGCGGCCACCGGGCACGTAGCACCCCACGCTGCCCACCGGGAGGTTCCGGTGGCCGAGGAACACGCCCGGGAGGGTCTCGACCTCGACGTCCGTGAGCGCTGCGCGCTGCGCGAGGGCGAAGCCCCGGATCTGCTCCTGGGCGAAGCGGATGTCGTCGAGCGTCTGCCCGGGCACGGCGGCGACGCAGGCCGCAACCTCCTCGTCCGTCAACCGGAAGCTCTCCGGCGACCAGCCGTCGAACGACTCCGAGTAGCGACGGACGGCCGCGTCGCCTGAGGAGTCGACGTCGGTGAGGATCGCCTCGACGGTGGCCCGCACCTCGGCGCCCGCCTCGGCCTTCGCCTCCTGCGTCCGGCCGACCTTGAGCGTCCGGATCACGTCGGCGCGCCCGCGACCGACTCGTCGAGCGACACGATTCGCTGGTCGATCGCACCGAAGACAGAGGCGCCGTTCGCATCGAGCATCTCGACCCGCACCCGGTCCCCGAAGCGCATGAACTCGGTCTGCGGCGCGCCCTGCTCGATCAGCTCGATCGCGCGGCGCTCCGCGATGCACGCCGACCCCGCCGAGCGATCCTCGTTCGAGACGGTGCCGGAGCCGATGATCGTCCCCGGGCGGAGCCGCCGTGAGCGTGTGACGTGCTCGATCAGCTGGTGGAAGGTGAACGTCATCTCCCGCGCGTTCGGGTGCCCGAACCATTCGCCGTTCCACCGGATGTGCAGCGGGAGCTCGAAGCGCCCTCCGCGCCACGCATCGCCGAGCTCGTCCGGCGTGACCGCGACGGGCGAGAACGCCGACGACGGCTTCGCGTTGAAGAACCCGAACCCGGTGGCGAGCTCGCGCGGGACGTAGCCGCGGAGGCTGACGTCGTTGCAGAGGAGGAGCAGCTTGATGTGGCTCTCGGCGTCGTCGGCGCGCGTCCGCATCGGCACCTCGTCGACGATCACGGCGACCTCTCCCTCGAAGTCGATCCCTTCCGACTCCTCCGCGACGACGACGTCGTCGCACGGGCCGATGAAGTCGTCGGAGGCGCCCTGGTAGACGAGGGGGAACTCCTCGTACGAGTTCTCCTTGCCCGGGTGGAGCGCCTGGGCCATCAGCCGGCCGTGGTTCTCGAACACCGAGCCGTCGATCCACTGGGGGGCCCTGGGGAGCGGCGCATGGGCGGCGCAGGGATCGAACGCCTCGCCCGGGACCGAACCCGACTCGAGCGCCTCGAACCGCTCGCGGAGCGGGCTTTCGACAGCGTCCCACCGCTCGATCGCGTCGAGGAGCGTGGGAGCGACGTCCGTCGCATCCGTCGCGCGGGCAAGGTCGCGCGAGACGACGACGAGCCGCCCATCGCGGGTGCCGTCCTTCAGGGTGGCGAGCTTCATGTCGACTCCCGTCGTCGAGAATCAGAATCAGCGTTCGGATTCTACTCTACGGCCGGAACCGTTGCCACGCCGTCATGCGTCCTCGCCCCACGGCCGGATCCGGGGCGGCGGCGGCTCGCCGTGCCCCTCCTGCCACGAGATCACGGGGTTGCGGAGGACACCGATGCGCTCGATCTCGGCCTCGATCACGTCGCCGGGCTTCAGGTAGAGGCGTGCCCGCTCCTCCGGCGACTTGAAGCCCGCGACGCCGGACACCGTGCCCGTCGAGAGGACGTCGCCCGCCGAGTACGTGAGACCGGAGAAGTTCGAGAGGATCTCGGGGATCGTCACGGACATGCGGCCGGAGTGCGACTCCTGCCGCACCTCGCCGTTGACTCGAAGCTGCATCGCGAGGTCGTGCGGGTCGGGCACCTCGTCCGGCGTCACGATCCACGGCCCGAGCGGGCAGAACGTGTCGATCGCCTTGCAGAAGCTGAAGACGCCCGAGCGCATCTCGCCGCGCTGGATGTCGCGCGCCGTGACGTCGTTGAAGATCACGTACCCGCCGACGTAGTCCATTGCCTCCTCCGGCGTGAACCACTTGCCCGGCTTCGCGAGGACGACGGCGAGCTCCAGCTCGTAGTCGAGCTCCTCCGTCAGGTGCTCGGGGTAGATCACGGGCTCGTCGGGCCCGACGATCGCGTCGACGTTCTGGAAGAAGTTGATCCAGGGCGCGATCACGTGCGACCAGTTGACGTTCTTCGACTCCTCGTCGTGCTCGCGGAAGTTCCCGGCCGTGTGGAAGAACTTCTTCGGGACGATCGGCGCCCGGAGGCGCGTCTCGGCGAGCGGGACGCGCTCCCCGGTCTCGTCCGCGCCGCCGCGCTCGAAGTACCCCCGCATCGTCGGGACGTCGAGCACGGCGATCTCCTCGCCGTCGAGCACTCCGACGCGCCCTTCCCCATCCCCGAACGTCACCAGCTTCGCCACGCCGTCTCCTCTCTCATGCCACCCCGCAGACCCGCATCGCGACGCGCGCGTACACCTCCGCCGTCCTGACGAGGCCGTCGATCTCGAGGTTCTCGCCGAGCTCGACGTCCATCAGCCCCGTCGAGGTGCCGTAGTTCACCGTCGGGACGCCGTACCGGGTCAACGCCGACGCGTCCGAGAACCACCGCGTCACGTCGCGTCCGGGCGCCTCGCCGAACACCTCCTCGTGCGCGGCGTCGATCGCCGCGACGAGCTCGTGCCCCTCCTCGATCTCGGCACCGGGCGCGGTGACGTAGACCTCGCCCTCGACGCCGTACTCGGGGAAGCGGCCGCGGAGCCCACGCACCATCTCGAGCACCTCGCCGCGGGCGACCGCCATCGGCTTCGTCGGCGGCACGCGCACGTCGAGAAACAGGTCCGCGTGGTGCGGCGTGCGCGACACGCGCCAGCCGAAGCCGCCCTCGATCGCACCGACGTTGACGATCGCCTTCGCGCCGCGGTAGCCGTTTGCGGGGTCGTCCTCCCAGGTCGGCACCCACTCCATGACGGCCGCGAGCACCTCCTGCTGCCGGACGATCGCGTTCTCGGCCCGGCGCCCCTCGCTGAACGCCGTGTGGATGAAGTTCCCGTGGACGCGGATCCGGAGCCAGAGGGCCCCGAAGTGGCCGAGCACCACCTTCCCCTCCGTCGGCTCGCCGAGGAGGCACATGTCCGCGACGCCGCCGTGCGAGACGAGGTAGCGCGTGCCCGCCGCGTAGCCGCGGTACTCGGCGCCGACCGCGTCGCCCTGCTGCGTCTTCTCGATCTCGCCGCAGACGGCCGCGACGAGCACGTCCCCGCAGAGCCGCACGCCGGCGTCCTGCAGCGCTCGCACCGCCTCGACGTAGCAGGCGAGCGCGCCCTTCATGTTCGAGATGCCGAGCCCGTAGAGGCGGCCGTCCTGGACGAATGCCTCGGGCTGGAACCCCCGCACGCCCGCGAGCCACGGCTCCTGCCCGGAGTACGACGTGTCCATGTGGCCGTTGAACATGAGGCTCTTGCCGCCGCCCGCGCCCTCCCAGACACCGAGGGCGTTCGCGCGCCCGTCCTCGACCTGCTGCCACTGGCAGCGCAGGCCCATCTCCTCGAAGAGCTCGCGCATGAGCTCGGCCATCGGCTCCTCGCTGCCGGTGAAGCTCCAGACGCCCACCATCCGGCTCGCCGTGTCGACGAGCCGCTCGCGGTCGACGGTGACCGCCGCCTCGCTCACCCCTGCTCCAACTGGAACGTGACGTCGACCTCCGCCATGACCTCGTGCTCGCCGGCCTCGAGCGGCATCGGAGAGATCTCCTGACGGACCGCATACATGCGCGCCGCGGGCAGCGGCGGGCCGGAGCCGGGCTCCGCAATGGAGGCGATCGCGCCGACCCGCCCGCCCAGAGCTGCGGCGTACTCCTCCGCCCGCGACCGGGCGTCCTCGGCGGCGCGGCGGCGCGCCTCCCCATGCGCCGTGTTGTCGCGCGCGACGCGCCACGTCGGCCCGTCGATCCGCACCTCGAGTCGCGCAGCCGCCTCGGACACGAGCCGGCTCGCGAGGTCGGCGTCCGCAAGGCGGGCGGCGACGCGCGTCGACGCCCGGTAGCCCCGGTGCTGCCAGCCCGTATCCGTGTGCTCGCCGTGCTCGGCGAGCGAGACCTGCGACGTCGTTCGCGACCCGGCACGGGACGCCGATCTCGTCGCAGAGCGACACGAGGTCCGCGGCGAGTCGCGTCGCGTCGGCGAACGCCTCGGACGCGGTCGGCCGCAGCGCCTCGGCGCTCAGGCCGACCGTGACCTCGTCCGGCTGGACCCACGCCGTCCCCTGCCCTCGGACGCTGATGGTCGCCATCAGCGGCCGTTCGTACCCGATGCCAGCTTGACCGACACCGGCACGTCGAAGCCGTCTCCGACACGGTGCTCGTCGAGCAGCCGCTCGACGCGGGCGCGAATCGCCCGCTGGACCGGCTCTGGCTGTGCGAGGACGAGCGGCGGTAGGCGCACGGCGCCACGCATGATCCCATTCCACAGCTCGTCAGCGCTCGAGAAGCGCTCGGTGAACGCGACGGTCTCGACGGTGACGTCGGAGAAGCCTGCGTCCTCGAGCAACCGGGCGAAGACGGCCTCGTCGGCGAAGCCAAAGATCGGCGGCCCCGCGGGCAGGTCCCGTGGCGGCGTCGCACCCGCCGCCTCGATCGCGTCGAACACGACCCCTAGGTACCGATTCTGCTCCGGAGCGTCCCAGACCGTGGCCGCCGCCCTGCCTCCGCTCGCGAGGATCCGTGCGAGCTCCGAGGCGACCTTATCCGGACGGGCCAGGTGCAGGAAGAGAAATCCGGCGACGGTGCAGTCGAACCCGCCGTCCCGGAACGGCAGGTCCTCCGCGGCGGCCTGCCGAAAGTCGATCGCGGGGTACGCCAGTCGTGCCCGCTCGATCATCGCCCCGGCGATATCGGTTCCGATCACGTGCGCACCGCGCGCCGCCGCGCGCGCGGAAATCTCTCCAGGCCCGCAGGCGACGTCGAGGACGGCGCTTCCGCGGCGGACGTCCGCGGCGTCGAGAAGCCGGTCGAACACCCTCGACGTCACGCGGCCGACTCCGGCCTCGTAGCTGGCAGCCTGCCGCTCCCAGCCCGCGGCTTCGAAAGCGGCGAACGCGTCTGCGTCGTACTGGCTCACGGACGGAAGTGGGGCAGCACGTCGCGCCCGAAGAGGCGGATCTGCTCGTGCCGGTCCTCGCCCCAGAGCTCGAGCATGACGTGCGTGCAGCCTGCGTCCCGGTACTCCTCGATCGCGGCGATGCAGTCGGCCGGCGTCCCGGCGATCGGCCGGCACTTGTCGAGGAGCGCATCGGAGACCTTCGCCTTCGCCGCGAGCCGTCCGCCCTGCTCCATCGCCTCTGCCACCGGGCGGATCTCGTCCATCTCGATGCCCGCGAGCTCGAGGAGCGTGTCGGCGGCGCCGGCGATGTTCTGCACCTTGTTCGCGAGGTACATCCCTGCGATCTCGCGCGCCCCGTCGCGTCCCGCGTCGCGGTCCGTCGCGTGGATCGACGCGACGACGGTGCAGCCGATGTCGACGTCGGCGGCGACGTTCTCGCACGTGTAGCGCACGAACGCCGGCGTCGTGATCGACGGCGTCAGGCACCCGTCCGCGATCTCGCCGGCGAGCGCCTGCATCTTCGGCGCCGTCGCCGCGACGTACACCGGAGGCACGCCCCGCGGCGTGTGGGCCTCGGGCGAGAGCGCCGGCACGTCCGCGCTCCAGGTGTCGCCGTCGTAGGAGAACGCCTCCCCCGAGAGGACGCCGCGCACGATCTCGACCGCGTCGCGCATCGGCCCGAGCGTCTTCTTGGTCTGGCCCTTGATGTTGTTCAGGAAGATCTTCGACGTCCCGAACCCGAGGAGGAAGCGACCGGGGCCGGCGGCCTCCTGCACGACCCGCGCGTCCATCGCGACCTGCACCGGATGGCGCGTCCAGGGCGAGATGATCCCCCAGCCGATCGTCAGCCGCGTCGTCTCGCGGGCCATCAGCGCCGACACGACCGTCGACGAACGGGCCTCCATCTGGTGCTTGCGCCACCACGGATACGCCTCGGCGAGCCAGATCGTGTCCATTCCGGCGTCGTCCATCGCCCGCGCCGACGCGAGCATCTCGTCGAGCGGCTCCATCGTCAGCTGCATCACCCCGACCCGGAACGGGACCGCCACCGCTACGCCTCCTCGCTCGGCCACCGTGACATGTCACGGACACTAACACCCCGGTCGCTCGGGTGTCCTTCCGCTCGAGGCGTGTCACGCGCCCGTTCCAGACGAGAAGCGATCGAGGGTCCGTCTTCGTGTCCAGCGCCTCGCTCATGTCGCGACCGCGGCTGGAGTCCGAGCGGCGGACACCCGACTCGCGGGTCGGGACACGAGGTGCTCGGCCACGCGCTCCGCGTCCCTGCCCGCGCCGTAGACGAGCATCGACGTGAACGAGTGCAGGAAGAGGAGCCCGACGAAGTAGAGCCCCGGCGCAGAGGGGACCGCGCCGCGGTACTGCACCGGGTACCCGTCGTCGCCCAGCTCGAACGGAGCCTCGATCCACGAGAAGTCCGGCCGGAACCCGGTGCACCAGACGACGTTCCGGACGTCGAGCACACGACCGTCCTCGAGCACGGGCCGGCCGTCGTCCACGCCGACCGTGCGTGCGAGCGTTCGCTCCACCCCCGCGGCGAGGAGATCCTTCCGCCGGTAGCGCAGCAGCGGTGCCCCGCCGTGACGGATGTGCGGCCGCATCCTCCGCCCCAGCGGCGTGTCCATCGTGAGGATGTGCCTGCCCGCGAAGGCGAGCAGGCGGAAGCCCATGCGCCCCCGGCGCGTGTCGACGCCGGCAGGTATCTGCCCGGTGTCGACCCCGGAGAGAATCGTCCGGTGCGTCGCGGCGACCTCGTGGGCGATGTCCGCGCCCGAGTGGCTCGCCCCCACGACGAGCACCGGGCCCTTCTGCAGCTGGGAGGGGTTGCGGTAGTCGCTCGAGTGGAGCTGGGTGACCCGCGGATCGAGCGCGGGTGCGAAGTCGGGGACCTGGGGCTTCTGCATCACGCCGGTCGCGACGACCACGTTCTCCGCCTCGAACGTGCTGTCACCGGCGGTCAGCACGTACCGGTCGCTGGCTCTCGCCAGCGTGTCCACCGCGATGCCCGACCTGACCGGCAGCGCGAAGTGGGCCGCGTACGCCTCCAGGTAGTCGGCCATCTCACCGGCCGTCGGGTAGGCCGTGCGCTTCGCCGGGAAGCGAAGCCCGGGGAGCCCGTCGTACCCCGCGGGCGAGTAGAGGCGGAGCGAGTCCCAGCGCTTGCGCCAGGGATCCCCCACACGCTCGCCCGCGTCGAGGATGACGAACGATCGCCCCCGCTTCGCGAGGTGGTACCCGGTGGCGAGCCCCGCCTGTCCGCCCCCGACGATCACCGTGTCGAACACGTCGTGTGCCATGTCGGCCCTCCTGTCGTTTCACTCGACGCTAGGCCGACCCGTCCCGCGTGCCATCGCACGGATCCACCAATCTCGCGGTCGCGTGAGCGTGGTCCGTTCGGACCACGGATGCGGCGTCAGACCAGGTCGTGCTCGAAGGCGAACGCCGTCGCCGCGGCGCGGGAGGACACGCCGAGCTTGGCGAAGATGTTCTGGAGGTGACGCGCCACCGTGTGCTCGCTGATGACGAGCGAGGCGGCGATCTGGCGGTTCGTCCTGCCGGCGGCGACGAGTCGGAGGACCTCGACCTCGCGGGCCGACAGGCCGCCGTGACCCCTCGCCGGAGACTCGAGTCGTGCGAGATCCGGTCGCGCGCCGAGACGTTCGAGGATCGCCCGTGCAGCGTCGTGCTCCAGCGCAGCCGACTCCGTGTCACCGAGCATCCGGCAAGCGTCGCCGACGAGAGCGCGCGTCCTCGCGATCTCGTACGGGGCACCGAGCCGCTGCCACGCCTCGACGGCGGTGCGCAACGGCGCGAGCGCCTCGCGTGGCTCGCCCGCCGCAAGGTGCACCGAACCGCGAGCGTGCGCGACGACGGCAGCGAGCATCGCGCTCTCGAATCCGGCTGCGATCTCCTCGAGCTCGTTGCAGGCACGACGGGCGGCCTCGAGGTCCCCTGCCGCCAGCATGATCTCGACGAAGGCGGGGAGCAGCCGCGCCCGGTCGAGCGGCCTCGCGGCGGCCGCCTCGGCGCGCGCGATCGCAGACACGGCGGCGTCCGTGCGGCCCTGCGCGAGACGGAGCTGGGCCAGCCCGGGCTGCGGCTCCCAGCCGAAGCCGCTCGCCTCCCGGTACGCGCTCTCGGCCCCCGCGAAGTCGCCCTGCAGCCGCAGCAGCTCCGCGAGACGGTACCGCGCGAGCCCGGCGGCGGGGTTGCCGGTCTCCACGAACCGCTCTCCGGCACGACGAGCCTCCTCGAGCGCATCCGGCCAGGCTCCGTCCAGCTGCATGATCTCCGCGCGGTGCACGAGGCAGCGTCCGGTGAACGCGACCATCTCCGGCTGCAGCGCCCACCAGTCGGCGAGCGCCCGCGTCCACTCGCGCGCACGGCGGACCTCGAACACCTCCTGGCAGGCGAGGATCACGCCGCAGTAGACGATCCCGGTGACGATCGGGGACAGCTCCTCTGCCGTCACGGCGACCATCCCTTCGTCGAGGAGCCCCAGGCCCTCCCGCACCTGACCGTTCTTCAACAGCATGTAGCCCTGGGCCTGGACCGCGACCGCGAAGAGGTCGCGGTCACCGAACCGCTCGCCGAGCGAGACTGCCTCCCCTGCGACGGCGGCGGCGGCCGCGAACTCTCCCGCCGCCTCACGCTGGAAGACCGAGGGGATCAGCAGCCATCCGCGCTCCGCGCACTCTCCCTCGTCCGCGAGCAGGCGCTGCGCTCGCCCGAGCCACCCCGTCGCAGGCCCGATCTCGCCCCGGATCGCGAGGTTCATGACGATCCACGCGGCGCATCGGACGGCCGGAAGCGTCAGTCCGTCGTCGAGGTACTGCTGGTGCGCGCGCTCGAGCCAGGCGACGGTGTCGTCGTCGCGTCCGAGCATGAAGGCCGTCGTCGCGAGGAGCTCGAGATCGGGCGCCTCGAGAGACTGCCGCCCGTGGACGCTCGTGAGACGCTCGTGCGCGTCGAGCCACGCTCTCCTCGCGTAGGCGTCACGGCCACGCTGCAGCTCGTCGACCCGGTTCCCGGTGCGGCCCACGGCTCGGCGAAGCGTATCGCCGGTCGCGCGCCGGCACTCGGCACGGGCGCTACGGCTTCGCCGCCTGCACCTCGTTGTCGAGCGCCCCGAGGACGTTCCCGACCTGCTGGTTGATGATCGGCTGCAGGACGCGCTGTCCCATCGACCCCACCGGCCCGGCGATCTTGACGTCGGCCTCCCAGGCCATCGAGGTCGTCTCACCCTCCCCGGAGAGCGTGAACGAGGTCGTCATGTTCATGAGCGCACCCACCCCCTGCCCCTTCGCGTTGAGCGAGGCGAACTCGAGCGGGCGCTCCTCGAGCTTCGTGAACGAGATCGACATCTTCAGCCCACCGAGCCCGAGCGGGACCTTGACCTTGGCGCTCCAGTGCCTGTCGTCCGCGATCTCGAAGCTCTCCACACCGGGCATGGTCTTCGCCATCTTCGACGGGTCGTTGATCACGCTCCATACGACCTCGCGGGGCGCAGTCGAACTCCTTCGTCCCTTCGAGCTTCACTTCGAGATCACCTCCACGGTCCCGCGCGACCGCTCCGGCTCGCGGAGCATCTCCCAGACGCGGTGGTACGGGTTGTAGCTCGACGTCACGATCGCACGACCCGACGCGTCGAGGGCGTCCTGGATCGCGGCGCAGATGCAGTGGATGCCGCCGCCTCCACCCTCGCCCATCCCCTTGGTGCCGAGCGGCGTGAACGGGGACGGGGACTCGATCGCCGCGGTCTTGAGCGGCGGCATGTCGAGCGTGTGGGGGACGTGGTAGTCGTAGAAGTTCGGGGTCAGGAGATTGCCCTCCTCGTCGTACGCGAACACCTCGAACATCGCCGCGCCGATCGCATGCGCCGTGGCGCCCATCACCTGGCCCTCGACGATCTTCGGATTGACCCGCAGGCCGCAGTCGTCCACCGCCGCGTAGTCGACGATCTCGTAGACGCCCGTCTCGGGGTCGATCTCGACGACGCAGGCGTGGATCTGCATCGAGTACGTCAGCGTCAGGTTCCCGAACTTCTTCTCCTTGTCGGGCACCTGGAACGCCGGGCGGAACACGTAGCGGGCGTTCATCGGCGGCGGGTCGACCGGGAAGCCGGCGTTGTTCGCGTTCGGGATCGCCCCGAGGGCCATGAACGGCAGGGCAGCCTCGTGGTTGTCTGCGATCCGCGCGAAGCCGTCCGCGAGCTCGATCGCCTCGATCGGACACTGGAACACCATCGAGGCGAGGGTCTTCATCTGCGTGGCGAGATCCTCCGCGGCGCCCTTCACCGCTCCCAGCCCGGTGACGGCGAACTGGCTCGCGTACGTGCCGGAGAAGCCGGCGTGCGAGTTCCAGTAGCTGTCGTGGCCCGCACGGACGTGGACGATGTCGGGGTCGCAGCCGAGGATGTCCGCGACGACCTGCGCGGCCGTCGTCTCGTGCCCCTGCCCCTGCGGCGTCGTCCCGAGCGTGACGACGATCTCGCCGAAGATGTCGAGCTTGACCGTCGCCACCTCGTTGTTCCCCGAGAACTGGAGCTCGGGGTTCACGAGCTGCGACTGACCGAAGTTGTTCGTCCCCGAGTCGAGCGTCGAGCCGATCCCGAAGCCGAGCAGCTTCCCGCGCGACGCGGCTTCCGCGCGGCGCTCCTCGACCGACTCGTACCCGATCAGCTCCAGCACGGCCTCGAGCGCGCGCGGATAGTCACCCGAGTCGTAGACGCAGCCGTTGGGCGTCTCGTAGGGCATCTGCTCGGGCTGGACGTAGTTCTTCCTGCGCAGCTCGACGCGGTCGAACCCGAGCTCGTGGGCCACGATGTCGATGATCCGCTCTGTGAACCAGAGGTGCTGCATCCGCGAGTAGCCGCGGTTCGGCGAGCACGGCGCCTTGTTCGTCATCACCTGCGTGAAGTCGAGTCGGAGGTTCCGCCAGCCGTACATCCCCGGCGCGACCTGCGACCAGATCACCCCGCCGAGCGGCTCGTAGCGGAGGTACGCCCCGGCGTCGTCGAGGGCCGTCGACCGGAAGCCGGTCATCGTCCCGTCGGCCATCACGGCGACCTCGGTGTCGAGGAACCAGCGCTCGTTGCCGTGGGACATCGACTGGTGGAAGTCCGTCCGCCACTCGGTCCACTGCACGGGCCGGTTGAGCTTCCGCGCGAGCAGGCAGAGCGCGACGAGCTGCGGGTGCGAGGTGATCTTGTTGCCGAACCCTCCACCGATGTCCTGCGTGACCATGCGCAGCTTGTCGGTGCCGACGCGCATGGCCGGCGCCATCATGATCACGGCGAAGCCCGGGAACTGGTTGTTCGTCGTGATCGTCCACTGCCCGGTGCCGCGGTTGAACTCGACGAGCGCGCCGTCGAGCTCGAGGGGCGTCGAGTTGAAGCGCTCGAAATGGAGCTCCGAGATCTTCACGACGTGGTCCGCCTCGGCGAACGCAGCGTCGACGTCGCCCCACTCCCAGACACCGCTGTACGAGACGTTCCCGCCGCACTCCTCGTGGAGCACGGGGGCGCCGTCGGCGACCGCTTCGCGTGCGTCGACGACGACGTCGAGCGGCTCGTACTCGACCTCCACGAGCTCCGACGCGTCACGCGCGAGCTCGCGCGTCTCCGCGACCACCGCGACGACCGGCTCCCCGACGTAGCGCACCTTCCCGACCGCGAGCGCGTAGTCCTTCACGCTCCCACCCGGCTCGGCAGCGATCTGGAAGAAGGGGTCGGTGAGGATCGCGACCTCGTCGCCGGTCAGCGTGCCGTACACGCCCGGCCGCTCGAGCGCCGCGCTGACGTCGATCGACACGAGCCGCGCGTGGGCGTACGGCGACCGGACGAAGTGGACGTATCCCATTCCGTGCCGCTTGACGTCGTCGAAGAAGACGCCCTGCCCCTGGACGAGGCGCCGGTCCTCCTTGCGCGGGATGCTCTGCCCGACCGCGCCCTTCTGGAGGGTGGTCGTCCCCTCGGTCTCGACGGCCGTCACGCCGACCCCTTTCCGGAATCGACGCTAGAAGAACAGATCATCCTGATGCTCCGAAATGGAATCGCTCGACAGTGATTCACGCGCAGCTCCTCTGGTGGCCACCGCGTGCCTGCGCGGCGGCCACGACCGCCTCGACGATGTTCCAGTAGCCCGTGCAGCGGCAGATGTTGCCCTGGAGGCCAACCTTGACGTCCTCCGCGGTCGGGCTCGGGTTCTCGGCGAGGAGCGCCGTCGCGCTCATCAGCATCCCCGGCGTGCAGTAGCCGCACTGGAGCGCGTGGTGGTCGGAGAACGACTGCTGGAGCGGCGTCAGCTCCTCGTCGCCGAGCCCCTCGACCGTCGTCACGGCGCCGCCGTCGGCCTGCACGGCGAGCACCGCGCAGCTCTTCACGGCCACGCCGTCCAGGTGAACGGTGCACGCGCCGCAGCTGCCGGTGTCGCAGCCGATGTGCGTGCCCGTGAGGCCGAGATCGTCGCGCAGGAAGTGGACGAGCAGGCGGCGAGCCGGCACCTCGTGCTCGTACGTCGTGCCGTTCACGGTCACGGTCACGACCTTCTCGGAGACCGGCGTCGCGGCCACGTTCATCCCCTCGCTCTCTCGGCGGCCTGCAGGACGGCGCGCACGGTCGACGTCTCGGCCAGGCTGCGCCGGTACTCGGCCGACGCATGGACGTCCGCCGGCGGGTCGAGCGTGTCGCCGAGGCCCTCGACGGCCGACCGGACGGCTGCCTCGTCGACGTCGGCCCCCTCGAGAGCCGACTCGACCGCGGTCGCCCTGTGCGGCACGGCGTCGACGCAGCCGAGCGCGATCCGCCACGTGCCGTCGACGACGGACGCTGCCGCGTTGGCCACGTAGGTGCCGTGCGCCCCGAGCGTCACTCCCGCCATGGCGTCGCCCGTGCCCTTTCCGGCCGCGGGAACGCTGATCCTGGTCAGCAGATCACCTTCCCCGACGGCGGTCTCGAAGACGCCGACGAAGAACTCCTCCGCGGTGACGACGCGCTCGCCCACGGCGCTCCGGATCGTCATGGACGCGCCGAGCGCGACGAGGAGCGGCGGAAAGTGGTTGGTGGGGTCGTTGACGCAGATGTTCCCGCCGAGGGTCCCTCGGTTCCGCACCTGGACGTCGGCGACGGTGGCGGCGATGGCGGCCAGGATCGGCCGGCTCACCTCGACCTCGGACGAGCGCATGATCGCCGCGAGCGTCGCCATCGCGCCGATCTCGAGCGTCGTCCCGGACACCGAGATCGCGCGGAGCTCGTCGAGATCGGCCAGGTCGACGAGGACGTCGGGCGAGGCGGCCCGTTGCTTCATGACGTTGACGAGCGTCTGTCCACCTGCGAGAGCACGCGCCCCGTCGTGCTCGGTGAGAAGGGAGACCGCCTCCTCGACAGTGGCCGGACGCGCGTACGAGACCTCTCGCAGCAGCATGCGGCCGATTCTGTCACAACGAACCTGGTGACATGTCAAAGGAACCGGCGGTGCGTAGAGTTGCCGTATGGCGACGTTCGACGCCGTCCTCGTCGGCTCCGGCATCAACACGCTCACGGCCGCCGCGCTGCTCGCGCGCGAGGGCTGGGGCGTCTGCGTGCTCGAGCGCTCGGACCGCCTCGGCGGGGCAATTCGCACGGAGGCCGACTACACGCTCCCCGGCTTCACGCACGAGGTGCTGAGCTCGTGGCATCCCCTCTTCACCGGGTCGGCCGCCTACGCCGAGCTCGGCGACGAGCTCCACCGTCGCGGCCTCGAGTACGTCAACACCGAGCTTCCGACGGCAACCGCGTTTCCCGACGGCCGCGCGATGTTCCTTCGGACGACGATGGACGCGAACGTCGCCGAGTTCGACCGCTTCGCGGAGCGGTGACGGCGCCGCGTGGCAGCGCCAGTTCGAGGAGTTCATGGCGAACGCCGACCTCTCGTTCGGGGTCCTCGGCACCGAGCTCTGGTCGGCGGGCGGGCTCGGGCTCGGGCAGAAGATGCTGCGACGCCTCGGCCGCCACGGCCTGCTCGAGTTCGCGGGCCACGCGCTCTCGACCTGCCGGGACTGGACGACCGCGACGTTCCGCGCCCCCGAGGCCCACGGCCTGCTCGCGCCCTGGGTGCTCCACACCGGGCTCGGGCCGGACAACGCCGTGTCCGGCTTCATGACCCAGGTGATCGCGTGCGCAGTGCAGCTCGGCGGAATGCCCGTCCCCGTCGGCGGCGGGACGCGGCTCGTCGACGCGCTCGCGGGCATCGTCCGAGACGCCGGCGGGGAGCTGCGGACGGGCGCCGACGTCGTGCGGATCACGGTCTCCGGCGGCCGGGCGACGGGTGTCGCACTCGCCGACGGCGAGACCGTCGATGCGACGCGGGCCGTCGTCGCAGGCGTCACGCCGACCCAGCTCTACGGATCGCTTCTCCGTCCGAGCGACGTCCCGGCCGACGTTCGCGACGCCGCCGCGCGGTACCGCTACGGCCGCGCCGGCATGCAGATCCACCTCGCGCTCGACGAGGCGCCGCGCTGGAAGGGGCCGGAAGCCGACCGGCTCGCACGCACCGCGATCGTCCATGTGACACCGGGGCTCGACGGCGTCTCGCGCGCCGTGAACGAGGCGGAGCGCGGCCTCCTGCCCGCCGAGGCGACGATCGTCGCCGGCCAGCCGTGCGCGGTCGACCCCTCGCGCGCACCCGCCGGCAAGTGGATCGTCTGGATCCAGCTCCAGGAGCTCCCCGCCGGGCCGGTGCGCGGTGATGCGGCAGGCGAGATCGACGTTCGCGACGGAACCTGGACCGACGACCTGCGGGAGGCATACGCCGACCGGATCGTCGCGCGGCTCGGCGACTCGATCGAGAACCTCGGCTCCGCGACGCTTGCCCGCAAGGTCCTCTCCCCCGCCGACCTCGAGAGGCTGAACTGCAACCTCGTCGCGGGGGACATCTACGCGGGGAGCTGCGCGCTCGACCAGAACCTCGTCTGGCGGCCGTTCGCCTCGGCGCCGGGCCACCGCACGACCGTCGAGGACCTGTGGCACGTCGGCGCGAGCACCCACCCGGGGCCGGGGCTCGGCGCGGGGTCGGGCTACCTCGTCGCGAAGGAGCTCACGAAGCCGCCGCTTCCGCGCCGTCTGCTTGCAAAGCTTCCAACACGCTCGTGAAGCTGTCGCTCTCGACGATCTCGACGCTGAACGCCTCGTTCCCCGACGAGGTCGCCGCATACGCGGCCGCCGGCTTCGACGCGATCGGCCTCTGGGAGTTCGAGCTGCCGGACGACGACGCGAGCAACGTCGCGGCGCTGCGTGACGCCGGGCTCTCGGTGTCGAACTGCATCCCTACCGTGCCGTCGTTCCTGCAGCTCGCGATCCCGGGGATGGAGGGACCGCCCGATCCCGAGGAGCGTCTCGATGCGATCTGCGCATCGATCCGGCGCCTCGCCGCCTACGACCCCGAGTGCGTGCTCTGCCTGAGCGGACCGCTCGGCGGGCGTTCGGAAGCGGAAGGGCGGGAGATCGTCGTCCAGGGGCTCCGGCGCACGGCGGCCGCGGCCCGTGAGGCGAGCGTGCGCCTGGCCTTCGAGCCGATCCACCCGGCCCAGCGCGAGACGGCGGGCTTCGTGACCTCGATCGCCGATGCCCTCGAGCTCCTCGACGCGGCCGGCGCGACCGACGCCGGGATCATGGCGGACACGTTCAACCTCGGCCACGAGCCCGACGACGCACTCGTGCGCATCGTCGACCGCATCACCGGGCTGCACGTCGCCGACGAGCTCCCCGAGCCGGTTCCCGGCGTGCGCGCCGTCCCCGAGCCGGACCGCCGCGCGGCCGAGATCGTCCGGGCGCTCCGTCGGGCCGGCTGGGACGGCACGCTCGACGTGGAGATCTTCTCGACACCCGACGCGTTCTGGTCGCTCCCCGTCGGCGAGGCCGTGCAGCTGGCATACGAGTCCGCGGCCGCGCTGGTCGAAGAGCCCGAGTAACGCCGTGTCACTCGTTCTGGGCGGCCGCCGTGGATCGTGATCCCACGACCGTCCCGCTCGCCGAGCTCGACCGTCTCTGGGACTTCGACGACGCGGAGGGCAGCGAGCGCCGGTTCGCGGAGCTTGTCCCGCGAGCCCGGGACGAGCACGACGGTGCCTTTCTCGCGGAGTGCCTGACGCAGCTCGCGCGCGCCCGAGGGCTCCTGCAGCGGTTCGACGAGGCCGACGCGACTCTCGACGACGCCGAGGCAGTGCTGCGCCCGGACGATGCTCGCAGCCGTGCTCGCATCCACCTCGAGCGCGGCCGGGTGGCGAACACCGCCGAGAGGGACGGGCGAGGACGAACGTGCTTCCTCGCGGCCTGGGATGTCGCGCGCGCCGCCGGCGAGGATGCGCTCGCCGTCGACGCGGCGCACATGCTCGGCATCGTCGAGCCGCCCGACCTCGCGTGGGAGTGGAACGAGCGCGGGATGGACCTCGCCCGCGGCTCACCCGATCCGGCGGCACAGCGCTGGATCGGGTCGATTGCGAACAACATGGGCTGGGCGCGTCACGACGCGGGCGCGTACGGCGAGGCGCTCGAGCTCTTCACCCTGGCGCTCGCGGAGCGGAAGCGCCAGGACGACCCGGCCAGGACGCGCATCGCGCGCTGGTGCGTCGCGCGCTGCCTCCGCTCGCTCGGACGCACCGAGGAGGCCCTCGCCGAGCAGCGAGCGCTCGCAGCCGAGCTCGAGGCCGTCGGCGAGACCGACGAGCACGTGACCGAGGAGATCGGCGAGTGCCTCCGCGAGCTCGGCAGAACCTGAGTCGTGTTGAATCAGCTGCGAGGCACGATGCGCGCACAGCTACCGAGCGGCACGGTCACGTTCCTCTTCACCGACATCGAGGCGTCGACGCGTCTGCTCCATGCGGTGGGTCCGGACGCCTACGCCGAGGCGCTTTCCGAGCACCGGCGCATGCTGCGCGCCGAGTTCGAAGCCCACGGCGGCGTCGAGGTCGACACCCAGGGCGACGCGTTCTTCGTCGCGTTCCCGACCGCGCCCGCCGCGGTGGCAGCGGCCGCTGCCGGTCAGCGAGCCCTCGAGACCGGCCCGATCCGAGTGCGAATGGGGCTGCACACCGGCTCGCCGACCGTGACGGGCGAGGGGTACGTGGGCGTGGACGTCCATCGCGGCGCGCGCGTTGCAGCGCTGGCGCACGGTGGGCAGGTGCTCGTCACCGAGGCGACGGCGGCGCTCCTCGACGGGGTGGGGCTCACCGACCTCAGTCGTCACCATCTCAAGGACTTCGACGGGCCGGCGCGCGTCTACCAGCTGGGCGCGACCTCGTTCCCGCCCCTGCGGACTCCGGGGGCGATCGACATGCCGAATCCGGCGACGGCGTTCATCGGCCGCGAGGCCGACCTCTATCGCGCCGTGACGGTCTGGATCGAGCAGTCGCCGCGGATCCTCACGGTGATCGGGCCCGGCGGGATCGGCAAGACGCGCTTCGCGATCGAGCTGGCGCGGATCCTCGCCGACGAGGCCGACGGGGCGACCGTCTTCGTGCCGCTGGCCCCGCTGCGCGACCCGGATCTCGTCCTCGCCCCCCTAGCCGCGAAGCTCGGGGCCTCGTCCGCGCTCCCGGCGGCGGTCGCCGCGGCGGTCGGCACCCGTCGGACGCATCTCGTCCTCGACAATCTCGAGCACCTTCTGCCGTCGGCCGCCCGCACGTTCGCCGCGCTCGCCGCCGAGGCGCCGTCGCTGCGGCTCATCGTGACGTCCCGCGAGCCGCTTCGAGTCCAGGGCGAAGCAGAGCTCGACCTTCCGCCGCTGCGCGAGGACGACGCTCTCGCGCTGTTCCTCACCCGCGCGCGGGACGACCGTCTGGCGCAGGGCGACACGAAGGCGATCGCCCGGCTCTGCAGCCGCCTCGATCGCCTGCCGCTCGCGATCGAGCTCGCCGCGGCGCGGACGAAGGTCCTCACCCCGGAGCAGCTGCTCGATCGCCTCGGTCGCCGACTGGACCTCCTCGGGGGCACCCGGGACGCCGAGGAGCGACACGCGACGCTCCGGGCGACGATCGCCTGGTCACACGACCTGCTCGACGAGCCCGAGCGTGCGCTCTTTCGACGCCTGTCGACGTTCGCCTCCGGGTGCACGCTCGAGTCGGCAGAGGCCGTGTGCGACGCGGACCTCGACGTGCTGGCCTCGCTCGTGGACAAGAGCCTCGTCCGCCGTCGAACGGGCGACGTCCACGAGGACCGGTTCTGGATGCTCGAGACGATCCTCGAGTACGCAGCGGAGCAGCTCCGCGAGGCCGGCGAGAGCGACGAGCTCGCCCGACGCCACGCACAGCGGATGCTGGCGGTCGCGCGAAGCGCGGGACTGGAGGACGACGACCTGAGCCCGGGCCAGAACCACGCGGTGGTGGCCGCCGAGCGGGACGACATGCTCCGGGCGCTCGACTGGTGCCTCGTCCACGACGTGGTACTCGGCCTCGAGCTGGCGGTCTCCCTCGAGGGCTATCTCGTCGCCGTGGATCCGGCGGAGGGCGCCAGGCTCGTGGGGCGGTTGCTCGGGAGATGCGACGATCTCGACCTCGAGCTCGAGCCCCGGCTCGAGGCCGCGGCGCTCCGGGTCATGAGCGGCGGGCTCTACCGGTCGGGCGACCGCGAAGCCGCGCAGGCTGTCGTGCGCCGGAGCCTCGCAGCGTTCGAGGTGCTGGGCGACGAGCGTCGCGTCGCGAGCCTCGAAGGACGCCTCGCCGTCCACGCCTCGTACTACGGGGACACGGAGGACGCCCGCGCTAGGGCCGAGCACGTCTCGAAGCGGGCGACGGAGCTCGGCATGCCTCGGCTCGAGACGCAGGCGCTGAGCGCCCTCGCGTCGATCGCAGTCCGTGAAGGCGATCTCGACGCCGCGCGCGAGCTCTTCCACCGAAGCGCCGTGGTCGCCCGGGGGTGCGGCTTCACCTGGTGGGAGGCCAACACGTGGTCCGAGCTGCTCGACCTCGAGCTGAACGCAGGGAACCTCGACGCCGCCGAGCGCGCGGGCCGCGACGCGCTCCTGGTGGCACGGTCGATCGGGGAGCGCCTCGTGACGCTGTCAGCACTCGTCGGTCTCGCGCGAATCGGCCTGGAGCGCACGCGCCTCGAGCGGGCTGGACGCCTCTGGGGCGCGGTCCTCGCCGAGATGGAACGTGCGCCTCCGCCCCAGCGAGATGCGCTCGAGCGGGATGCACTACCCCTCGCAACGGAGCAGGACGCTCCCTTCCTCGACGCCGTGGTCGTCGGCCGAGCCGAGGGGCTCGAGGCCGCGGTCGAGCTTGCCCTCGCCGACGCTCAGACCGAGTCGTAGAGCTGGAGGATCACCGACACGTACTGCTTCGTGTCGTCGAAGAGGCCGCGCTCGCGGACGGCGCGCGCACCCTGGTAGTAGCCGGCCAGCGCGAGCCTGACGTCTCCACCGAATTGATCGAGCTGCCAACGGAGGTACCGCACGCCCGCGCGGACGTTCCCGTCGTACGTCCTCGGGGTCGGCTGGCGAAGGAGAATCGTGTCGACCCACTCCCACGTCTCGGGCAGCAACTGCATCACACCGATCGCGCCGGCGCTCGACGTGACGTCCTCCTGGAAGCCCGACTCCATCCACGCGAGCGCGCGGGCGAGCTTCGGATCGACGCCGTACACGGCGGCCCACTTGTCGAGCGAGCCGCGCACCGTGTCGCGGTCGACCGGTGCGCCGTCGGCGGCGAGGCGGGCGCCCGGCGGGAGCGCGAGCCGCTGGCCCGGCACGATCGTCGCCATCAAGGACATCCCGTTCACCCGCGCGAGCCGCCACGGGCTGACGTGGTAGCGCTGTGAGATCGAGAAGAAGCTCTCGCCGACCGCGACCGTGTGACGGAGACGCGGCGCCGGGCTCGCGGACGAACGTGTCACCGCGACCGACGCGCGGCGGCCCGGAATGCGCAGCCGCTGACCCGGGGCGATGACGCTCGTCAACGTGAGCCCGTTCGCGTTCGCGAGCACGGTGGCGCGGACGCCGTACCGCTGGGCGATCGCGATGAACCCCTCACCCGGCTGGACGGTGTGCACGAGCGTCGGCGCAGGTGTCGAACGCCGCTTCGGAGCCTCGAGGGCGGGCGCGGACCTGCCGGGGACGCGCAGCCGCTGCCCCGGGACGATCGTGCTCTGCAGCGTGAGGCCGTTCGCCCGTGCGAGCGACGCCGGCTTCACGCCGTAGTGGCGCGCGATCGTGCTGAAGCCCTCCCCCGGTCGCACGCGATGCACGATGGCCGCCCGCCTGGCGATCCTCGTGGACGACCCGCCCCGCACGAGCGCGCGGAAGGTCTTCGCGCCGGCGATTCCATCCGGCGTCAGCCCTCGGGCTCGCTGGAATCGCACCAGCGCAGCCTTGGTCGCCGCGTCGAACTTCCCGTCCACGCGCTTCGCGGGAAGCCCGAAGGGGCGGAGGCGGAACTCGAGCGAGGTGACGTCCCAGCCGACGCGCCCGCTCGCGAGCTGCCGTTGGCCGAGGAGCGGCGCGCCGAGCTTGCCGAGCTTGCACCGGGTCGCCATGCCGACCTTCCCGGTCGCACGGATGCCGTGCCTCCGCTGGAAGCGCAGCAACGCGTCGCGGGTCTGCGGCCCGGGGATCCCGTCGACTGCACCCGCGTAGTACCCGCGCGAGCGCAAGGCGACCTGCAGCGCGGCCACGCTCGAGCTCTGTCCGGCCACAGCAGGCGCCACCCACACCAGGGCGATGACCACGGCGACGACGATGACGACGTTCCGGCGCACGGAACTTCACCGCTTCACCGGCTCCCGCCGGGTTCCTCCCGATTCGGGGCGGCTACACTTCGCGCTCGCTGCCTTCCCCGGTAGCTCAATTGGCAGAGCATCCGGCTGTTAACCGGAGGGTTGTTGGTTCGAGTCCAACCCGGGGAGCTGCCAACTCTCTAGGCAAGCCAGAAACGACAAGGGCGCCATCGATGGCGCCCTTCTTTCTACCCGACTAGTCGCGTGAATGAAGATGCGCCAAGCCAGCACAGCGCGGAGCGGCAAGAGATCGTCGCGACTGTGACACCGAGGTCACCGAGCATGTGTCGATGATCAAGCGGCATCTTGTCGTCGCTCGGTCAGGCCTGAGCCTGGCCTCAAAAGACCCGGGGCTGTGGCCGTAGCGGAGCCGTGTTAGTTGGTTCTGCCTGGGAGTGGCAGTTCGAGGTCGAACCAGGTGACGTTGCGCCCGCTTCTTTGTTCGGCACCCCAGCGGCTTGCCATGGCGTCGACGAGGGCGAGGCCGTAGCCGCCTTCGTGGCTGGGTGGCTTGGGGCGGGCAGGTGTGGGTGAGCGGTCTGCGACCTCGATGTGGAGAAGGTTACGTTCGACGCTGACGGTGAGGTCGACGGTTGCTCTCCGACCGTTCGGCGCGTGTCTGACGCTGTTGGTCACGAGCTCGGTGACGAGAAGGCGAGCGGTTTCCAACTCTTGCTGGGGGATGCCCTCGGCGACGAAGACGACTGCCTCGCGGGCTGTCCTGGCGGCCGCTGTGTTCGCGGGGAGGGTGCGTCGGAGCTCGGCCGGAGTCCACGGGTCGCTTTCCACGGTCTCGCTCTCTTCCTCGACCTGCTCGAGCACAAACCGCAGCGCGGCTGCTTGCTCGGTGTTGATGTCGCCGCTCTCGGCGCCGTCATCGATCAACGACCGAACTTGTTCGAAGAAGCTGCCGCTCTTGCTTGTCCTGGTCGTGTTCCAGTCGCGTCCGGGGCGGGCAAAGTCGATGACCTCGCCCAACGCTGCCTCCTGGTCGGACATCAGGTCTTCGGCGAACAACATGGTCGTCACGGAGACGCCGAGCCAGCTTGCGATCAGGCGCCAGCGGTCCGGGGCCGGCTTTGCCGCCTCCATCTCCCAGAGGCGGTAGGCCGTCCGGGCGACGTCGAGCTCGCGGGCCGCCTGCGACTGGCTGATCCCCAGTTCTTCGCGGCGGCTCTTCAGCCGCTCCGCGAGCGAGACGACACCCTCAGGCTGCACCATTGATCCTGACCTTCGGGTGTTCGGTGAGCCCGGTGATCTCGAACACTCGCTGGACGTGAGGCGACACGCCCGCGAGTTCGACTGTTCCGTCCGGCTCACGCGACTCGACATACGCGACGAGCGCGTGGAGGCCGGTGCTGTCGATGAACGTCAGGTTCGTCAAGTCGAGCTTCACGTGGCGCGCTCCGTTTGGGAGAGCGAACGCCTCGTTCAAGTCAGAGACGGTCACTGCATCGAGTTCGCCACTGAGCACGAGGGTTCCGTCCTCGGTCACTGTGACGCTGAACACCTGTCTGTCGTCTGACATACGACAAGTGTACAGCTTATCCGCAAGTTACAACTGTTTCGGCTTCGCGAGCGGGACCCCCGCCGAGAATCGCGGACGCTTCCTGTGTCAACGTAGCCATTCCGCAAGTCTGCATAGCAGAGTAGACGGATCGCAATATACGGGTAAGCTCGCCGTTCCGCAGCCGTGCCCTTCGCCCGTTGTTCGCCGCCAGTCGAGCCGAGGACGCCGACCTCTGGACCGAGCGCTCGGGCTTTTCGCCCGACCTGCTCGATGCGCTCAGACTGACTGGCGAAGTGCGTTCGCCGCAGCTTGCAGACGATCACTGACCTCCATCAGTTCACGCGCTGCATGATCGATACGTTCCTGTTGAGTGTCCGCACGCGTATCCGCTGTTGCGGCTCGCTTCAGAACGGCTCGCAGCTCGTTCCCCATCACCTCGACCGTCCTAGTGAGGTCGGCCAGCTGACCCGCGATGATCGCGATATTCTCTTCCTCTGGCATCTCGTGCTCTACGGGGATTCTACGCTCGCGGCCCCGGTTTAGCCGACGCGAAATAGGGCTAGGGCCACCAAGTGGGGAAATGCCTGGGTGCTACCGGGGATGGCACCCAGGCGACTAGCCGGACTCGGCTGAGCCGGGAACGGCCTTGGCCCCGCCTTCCGGCCGTTCGCGAGCTCGATCTGACACGCGGATAGCGTTCTGTGGAACCGGGGCGCCGCCCGCGCGGAGGGCGCGAGCTTTCCAACTCTCTACCCGACTGAGTGATTCGCCCGGCCTAAACCGGTTCCCATGTCCTGTTAACCGGAGGCTTGTTGGTTCGAGTCCAACCGCAAGAGCTTCGCCTACCGGACGTCGGACCGTCGCCGCGCTCCAGGCATCAGGGCGTCGCGGCGAGTCCGCAGAACGCTGCGATCTGAACGCGTCGGACGGCGGCCTCGAGCTCGGCGGAGAGCGGGTAGGTGTTCACCACGAGGACCACCCCACGAGACGCGTCGCGCGTATTCCAGGCGACGGCGACGGTGCCCTGGACGTTTCCCGTGTGACCCCACGCCGGGCCGCACGGGGTCGGAAAGACCGCGATCCCGAGGCCGTAGCGGTTCCGCCCGGCGGGAACGAGAGTCTCCATCTCGCGAAGGAGTTGCGGGCGGAACAGCCGTCCGCCGAGGAGCGCCGCGAAGAAACGCTGGACGTCCTCCGCAGACGAGACGACGGCGCCGGCGGCTCCCGCCCACCACGCCGCAGTGCCCACCTCGACCGCGTCTCCCGTGACCACTCCCTGGTGCGACGGCGAGCGATACCCGTGAACGCTCCGGCCCGGGACGGTACCCGGCACGTATGCGGTGTGCCGGAGACCGAGCGGCAGGAAAAGCCGGCGGGTGAGCTGCATGGCCAGGGGAGCCCGCCCGGCCCTTTCGGCGACGAGGCCGAGCACGACGTAGTTCGTGCTCGCGTACGCGAACCTCTCGCCGGGCGCGCCTGCCTCCGGCTGCGCGGCCGCCATGGCGACGAGCTCCTCGGGCCGCCACAGCCGCGCGGGAGCACGGAGGACGCGCGGGTCGTCGACGTAATCGGCAAGCCCGGACGTGTGCCGGAGTAGCTGCCTGACGGTGATCTCGTTCCCGCGCGGGACGAGGCCCGGCACCCACCGAGCGACGGGGTCGTCCAGCCGCAGCTTGCCGTCCGCGACGAGGTCGAGCACGAGGGCTGCGACGAACGTCTTCGTGATGCTCCCGGTGCGGAACCGGACGTCGGCCGCCATCGGCATCGCACGACCACGGTCGGCGAGGCCGCGGGCCTCGGCCTGCGTCGCATCGCCGTCTCGGACGACGACGAGCACGCCCGGCGCGCCCTCATCGACCACGCGATCCAGCAGCGCGCCGAGGCTCTGGCCCCGCGGCTCCGCCCGCGAGACCGCCCACGCGACCCCCGCCCCCGAGACGACGGCCAGCATCGTCACTGCGGCGGCGACGTGCCACCGGGTCAGTTCGCGTGGCCGCGGGCCTACACGCACTCGAGAGCCACGGGGTCGAGGACGTCCGTCTCCACCCCTTCGCCGGGGCGGCCGCCGCGGTTCCCGCCTTTGTCGCGCACGCCGTCCGTGCCCCGAGACTACTCCGCTGCAGGGTCGAGCACGAACACCCGGATCTGTCGTCGTGTGTGCGCGCGGTAGTCGTCGTAGCCCGGCCAGAACGCGACCGCCTCGCGCCAGTAGCGGCTTTCCTCGTCGGCGGTCGCCCGTCGCGCACGGTAGGAACGCTGCACCCCGTCGACCGAGACACGCGCCTCGTGGTTGGCCTCCAGGTTGAGCGCCCAGGCAGGGTGATTCCGCTGTCCCCAGTTCGAGGCGATCAGAACCACCCGCTCGCCGTCCGCGACATGCAGCAGCGGCACGGTGCGCTCCGCACCGGTTCGGCGGCCCGTCGTCGTGAGGTAGCAGAGCGGGAAACCCGTGCCCAGGCTCGTGAGCGAGCGCCGGCGCCGCGCGAAGCGCGCGTCGATCGGAGGCAGCACCCGCGAGAAGAGCCACGCGAAGGCGCGCGTGCGGCCGAGCGTCCGAACCGTGCCGGCGTACGGGTTCACGGGCTCAATCGAGCTCGGCCAGAGCCTTGGACACCTTGGCGAGCTGGGCCTGGAGCTCCGTGACCTTCTGGAGACCGGCGCCCTGAACCTCGCGCCGCAGTCGCCGCTCGTGTAGCCGCAGCAGGAGCTCCTTGCCGGTCCGCTCGTCCAGCTGGTCGCGATCGGCCCGAGCGCCCAGCTCCGCGCGCAGCGCGACGAGCTCCTCGTCCTCCGGCACGCCGGAGACGAGCACCTCACGGAAGCGTCGATGGAGCGGATCGTCGAAGTGCTCCGGCGTCAGGGCGGCAAGTTCGGGGACGAGCTCGGAGTGACGGAGCACGGCCGCGAGCAGGTCACGTTCGCGCTGCAGCCCCGCTTCGAGCAGCCGCGGCGTCGAACCGTCCACCGTGCGTCGGGCGGCACCGGCCCGAGTCGGCGCCAGTCCCGCGAGCGTCTCGCGCGGAAGGTCGAGACGGTCGGCGAGAAGCCGTAGCGCCTCCTGCCGCTCGGGTGAGTCCTCGACCGGCGCGAGGATCTCCCGCGCCCGGACGAAGGCCTCCTGCCGATCGGGCGTGCGTTCGAGCGTGATCCGCACGCGGTAGTGGAGGTAGCTCTCGGCCGAGCCCAGGCGCGCCCCGAACGCGTCCGGCGCGTCGGCGGGATCCTGGCCCTTCGGCAGAGCGACGACCCGGACGTCGAACCCCTGCTTGACCGCCAGCTCCATCCCACGCAACGTCGCCTCCTGGCCGGCCGCATCCGCGTCGAAGCAGAGGAAAAGCCGCTTCGTCAGCCTCCCGAGCTCGCGGAGCTGTGCCTCGGTGAGCGCGGTCCCCATCGAGGCGACGACCGCCTCCACCCCGGCCTGGCGGAGCGCGATCACATCGGTGTTTCCCTCGACGACGATCGCGCGATCCTGCTTCGCAATCGCCGGACGGGCGAGGTGGAGCCCGTAGAGCACGTTGCCCTTCTTGAAGAGCTCGCTCTCCGGCGTGTTGACGTACTTGCCCTTGAGCGGGTCGTCGTCGCGGAGCCGGCGTGCCTGGAACCCGACCACACGCCCGCGCGCTTCCGCGAGCGGGAACATGAGCCGGAACGGGAAGTAGTCGTTTCCGCGCTGGTTCGCGAGCCCTGCGGCGCGTATCTCGTCGGACGTGAACCCGCTCTCGCGGGCCTTTGCGACGAGCCCCTGGCCGCGGGACAGCCCGAGCCGGAACTCCTTCGCGACGTCGTCGCCGAGCCCACGGCCGGCGAGGTACTCGCGCACCGGAGCGCCGGTCTCGGTCTCCCACAGCGTGCGCTCGAAGTACGAGGTCGCCTGCTCGAGCAGCGCGGTCAGCCGCTCGCGGCGCTGTCGCGCGGCGTCCGCCCGCGGCGAGCTCTCCTCGTACTCGAGGGTGACCCGGAAGCGGTCGGCGAGCCACTCGATCGCCTCGGCGAAGTCGAGGTTCTCCGTCTCCTGGACGAAGCGGACGACGTCGCCGCCCTTCCCGCATCCGAAGCAGTAGTAGAGCTTGTCGACGGGATCGACGGAGAAGCTCGGCGTCCGTTCCTCGTGGAAGGGGCAGCGCCCCGAGAAGCGGGAGCTCGACGCTCGGCGGAGGGACGTTCGCGCCGAGACGACGTCGACGATGTCCGCCGCGGCCTTGACCTCCGCGACGCTCGCGTCCTTGATGCGCGCCACGGGCGCGACCCTACTCGGCGCCGAGGGCGGCGGCGTACTGGAGCGCGAACCGGTCGGTCATGCCCGCCAGGTAGTCGGTCACGCGCGTCGCGAGCTCCCCGTCTCCCGGCGGCAGACGCTCCGGCTCGCGGACGAGCGCGTCGAAGATCACGCGCACCACGCGCCGCGCGCGCTCGTGCTCCGGCATCACGTGCGGGCCGAGATAGACGTGCTCGAACATGAAGGAGCGGAGCGAGAGCATGGCCTCCCCCACCTCGGGGCCCTGGACGACGTCGCCGGCGGCCTCGGAGGCCTCGACGAGATCGTGGACGAGCGTGTCGATCCGCTCCGAGCCCGTGGCGCCGAGGAGCTCGATCTCGTCGAAGGGAAGGTCGCGCTCGGTCAGGACGCCGTACCGGAGCGCGTCGTCGATGTCGTGGTTGACGTAGGCGATGCGGTCGACGATGCGGACGATCTTGCCCTCGTGCGTCGCAGGCTCGCGCTCGCCCGTGTGGGTGAGGATACCGTCGCAGACCTCGTGCGTCAGGTTGAGCTGTCGCGCGATCCGCAACGACTGCTGGTTGTGGAGGAAGTGGCCGCCGAAGCGCTCCCGGAGCGCCTCGTCGAGCGCCTCCTCGCCCGCGTGCCCGAAGGGCGTGTGGCCCGTGTCGTGCCCGAGCCCGATCGCCTCGACGAGATCCTCGTTGAGGCGAAGGGCCCGCGCGACGACGCGCGAGATCGCCGTCGTCTCGAGCGTGTGGGTCATCCGAGTCCGGTAGTGGTCGCCGTCCGGGTCGATGAAGACCTGCGTCTTTCCCTTCAGCCGTCGGAACGGCTTCGAGTGGACGAGCCGGTCGCGGTCCCGCTGGAACGGCGTCCGCACGGAGCACGGCTCCTCGGCGCGCTCCCGACCGCGCGTCTCGTAGGAGCGCACCGCGAGCGGCGACAGGGTCACCTCCTCGAGCGCGCGCTGACGCTCGGTGAACGTCTCTGCGATCCGGCCCGCGACCTCCATGTGTCCAGGGTAGTCGCCGCCTCGGCGCGTTCTTCGTACGCGGCGCCGTCCCGTCTCAGAACGAGCGGGACTGACCGCCGTCGACGACGACGCACGTGCCGACGACCCACGAGGCCCGCGGGGAGACGAGGAACGCGACGACATCCGCAACCTCGTCCACCGTGCCGAGCCGGCCCCACGGAAGCTCGCGCTCGACGAAGGCAGCCATCCCCTCGGGGTCATCCCGAACGCGTCGCTCCCAACTCCCGCCCGGGAACAGCGTCGAGCCGGGCGCGACGCTGAAGACGCGGATCTCGTCCTTCGCGAGATCGGACGCCATCGCCTTCGCGAGGCTGATCTCCGCCGCTTTGGCGACGTTGTAGCTCGGGCTTCCGCCTCCTTCGCGGCCCCAGATCGACGCAATCAGCGCGATCACTCCGCCGCCTCGCTTCCGCAGCTCCGGGAGCGCCGCGCGAGAGACGGCGAGCGCAGGAACGAGATTCCGCCCCAGCACGTCGTCGAGATCTGCGACGTCGAGATCGTCGATCGTCCGCGCGCCCGACCCGCCGACGTTGTTGACCACGATGTCGAGCCCGCCGAACACCTGAACGGCACCGTCGACCACTGCCACTGCGCCCTCGGGCGTCGTCACGTCGGCGACGATCCCGTAGGCCCGCCCGGGGCCACTGACCGCCGTGACCGCCTCGTCGAGCGCCTCCTCGCCTCGGGCACAGAACACGACGTCGACGCCTTCCTCCAGGAGGCGCGTCGCGATGCCGCGGCCGATGCCCCGGCTCGAGCCGGTGACGAGTGCAACCTTGCCCGTGAGCCCGAGATCCACGCGGCTAGCCTAATCGCGTGACGCGGATCCTCCTGGCACGCCACGGCGAGACCGACTGGAATCGCGTCGGACGCTGGCAGGGACACGCCGATCCCCCGCTCAACGACGCCGGCCGAGGCCAGGCGGCAGAGCTTGCGGAGCGGCTCGCCGGCGACGGGATCGCCGCGATCTACTCGAGCGACCTCATGCGAGCGAGCCAGACGGCACACGTCGTCGCCGACCGGCTGGGGCTCGCCGTGGTCGAGGATGCGGGGCTGCGCGAGATCGACGTCGGCTCGTGGTCCGGCCTCACGCGAGCCGAGGTCGAGCAGCGCTTCCCCGAGGGATATGCGCGCTGGCTCGGCGGTGACATCGGCCACGACGGGGAGACGCGGGAGGAGCTGACGGAGAGGGTCGTCGGCGCCGTCGAGCGGATCGCCGCCGCCCATCCCGACGACACGATTCTCGCCGTCACGCACGGCGGCGCGATCCGGGCGCTGCGCCGCTACGCCGACGGCGACCCGGGCGATCCGATCGAGAACTGCGGGACGAGCTCACTCGAGCTCGTCGACGGGGTGTTGCGCGTGCAGGCTGTCTGACAGACCGCCGCTAGACGTGCCGCCGTCGAGGACTACTGGCGCTGCAGGAAGTCCAGTGAGGCGCGGTTGAACGTCTCTGGGTCCTCGTGCAGCCCCGCATGCGACAGGTGGTCGAACACCACCAACTCGCTCCCGGCGATCCCGCTCTTGAGCGGCCCCGCGAAGCGCGTCGAGCAGACGAGGTCGCGTGCTCCGAAGGTGATCAGCGTCGGAACGTGTACCTCGCCGAGCTGCCGCGCTGGCGTCGTGGGCGAGTACCGCGTCGGTCTGGGCCAGGAACGCGTCGACCGGCTGGGCTGGGCGGCTCCGCACGAAGTTCACCAGCGTTTCGACGAACTCCGGCCGCTCCACATACATGTCGGGCGTGAAGCACCACGGGAAGATGGCCTGGATGACGACGTCCGCGACGGTCGGCAGCGTGGTTGCGAGCGTGCGCCACTGCTCGACGACGAGCTTCAGATAGTCGTCGCTGGCGTGCCAGCCGCTGTGCAAGGAGAGTGAGCGGACGCGGCCGGGATGGCGCGCGGCCAGGTGGATGCCAATGGCTGCACCAAACGACATACCGGCGACGTGTGCCTGCTCTATCCCGATCGCACCGAGGAACGCGGCGACCTGGTCGGCATGGCCGTGGGTCGAGTACGGACCGGGCGGCTTGTCGCTCTCACCTGTGCCGGGAAGGTCGATGGCGATGCAGCTGAAATGCTCCGTGTAGGCAGGTAGCTGGAACGCCCAGCAGGCGTGGTCGGCAGACGTGTAAGGGATCAGCAGAAGCGGCTCGCCCTCTCCCTGCACGTCGTAGTTGATCGTGAGTCCGGCGACGTTGACGTGTGGCATGGTCGCTCCCTCCTGGCGCGCCTCGGCGCGATGACTGCAGAGCGGGTACTGCGCGACCCTCCACAATGGCACACACGGACGGCTTTGTTCCGTGACGGCCCGATCGTGACCGCATCTCGCTCTCGACGGCTTGCGATCCGTGCCATGCAGATAAACCGGAGTACGCGCGGCTAGGAGGCCGTGTCGCGGACGACGATCGCGCGCACCGGCACCCCGTCGACGCTCGGCCGCAGATCGGCGGTGGCCATGCGCTCGGCGAACGACGCCTCCTCCTCGGGGTGCAGCGCGATGACGATCTCGTCAGCGTCGAACTCGACGAGCGCGTCCCGGATCGCCAGCATCACGTCTGCCTCCCCCTTGCGCGCGTCGGTGACGTGCGGAAGCTCGCCGGCGAGCCTCGATGCCTCTTCCTCGGCCTCGGAGGCGGCGCGTTCGTCGTTCGCGAGCCAGTCGAAGAATCCCTTGCCGGACGACCGGAACGACGACCCTGACCTCGTCGACGTCCTTCCCGAGGCGGGCTCGGAGCGCTCCCTCGGCGTGCTCGGCTGCCCCCACGACCAGAACGCTGCGGCCCATGCGGGTGATCGTTCCCGTTCGGACTGTTGGCTAATCACCACCGTCCCACTGGGCAGATCCGAGACCACGCTGGGACTAGAGCAGCACGCGGTTTCAGGACGTATACAGCGCTGGCAACCAGTTGAAACCGTGGGTTTGGCTACGCTGCCCGCCGTGGAGGACTACACCAACAAGTACAAGGGTGAGCAGGTCGAGCTGGCGCTCTTCGGGGGGGAGTACCAGGAGGGCACGCTCACCGCGTACTGCTCGATCGAGGACGTCCCGCACGTCGAGTTGAACGGGCACATCCTCGTGCCGCTCCAGAACGTGGCAAGCCTCCACTGCTCGAGCCGCTGCGACGCGCCGCAGCCGGACTGGCCGCCGCGCGGGCTCGAGGAGCTCGACCGCGAGGACGACCGTCCCGACGACGAGGACGACGAAGGCTGACCGCGGCGGCGTGCGCGGGGCGGTCGCACGCAACATCCTCAAGGCCTGGCTCCTGGTCGGGCTGCTTGCGGCGGCATTCGCCGGCGTCGGCTGGCTGCTCGCCGACGTGCGAGGGGCCGTCCTGTTCGCCTTCTGCTCGATGCTCGCCGCGACCGCCGCGTATGCCGTCGGTGACCGCGCGCTGCTCGGGATGCTCGGGGCCCGGCCATACGCGCTCGCCGAGGACCCGCTTCTCCGATCGACGGCCGACCGCATCGCGGCGCAGCTCCAGATTGCGGCTCCGAAGCTCCAGCTGATCGACGACACGTTTCCCCGGGCGTTCGTCGTGGGGCGAGGGCCGGGTGGCGCGACTCTTGCGGTCAGCTCCGGTCTTCTCACAGCTCTCCCCGCGCCCGAGGTGGCAGCCGTGGTCGCGCACGAGCTGGCACATGTCCGCACCCGGGACGTGCTCCCGCAGACCTACGCGGTGCTCCTCTCGACGACGCTCCTCGAGATCAGCAGAGTCGGCGGTTTCCTGGCCCGGTTCCTGCTCGCCGTGCTCGCTCCGATCGGCGCGGCGTTCACGCACCTGCTGCTTTCCTCGAAGCGGGAGCTGCGAGCCGACGCCGTCGCCGCGGGCATCGTCGATCCGCACGACCTTGCGGACGCGCTGATCCGCCTCGATCGCGCCGCCGAACTCGTCGAGTTCCACGCCTCGCCGGCGACCGAGCCGCTCTACACGGTGAGCCCGTTCGACGAGGCCGAGCGCGTGACGCGAATGTTCGCCACGCATCCGCCGCTCGCCGAGCGGGTGTCGCGACTCCGTGCTCTCGGCGAAGGTCGGTGACGCCACCGTGGCGGCCGGAGGCCGGCTTTGCCGGCCGGGAGGCCAACGAAGGCCGACTGTGGCGCTAACCAAGAGGAGGGGGTCGGTGGGGGAACCAGGGGTTCCCCCACCAAAAAACCGGCGGCATCCTACTCTCCCAGGGGCTTGCGCCCCAAGTACCATCGGCGCGAGCGGGCTTGACTTCTCTGTTCGGAATGGGAAGAGGTATTTCCCCGTCGCTATGACCGCCGAAATGTCAAGGGGCGCGCCGTGCCACTCGCGTCGAGCCGCTACCGGCATCGACGCTGTGACAGCGCGCGGACCCTCAAAACTCCATAGCAACCTAACGTGTTCAAAATCAAGACCTCGGGCAATTAGTACGGGTCAGCTGAACGCATTGCTGCGCTTGCACCGCCCGCCTATCAACGTGGTGGTCTTCCACGGCCCTTACTCACTCGAAGTGATGGGGAACCTCATCTCGAGGTGGGCTTCCCGCTTAGATGCTTTCAGCGGTTATCCCATCCAGACGTGGCTAATCAGCAGTGCCCTTGGCAGGACAACTGATACACCAGCGGTCTGTTCATCTCGGTCCTCTCGTACTAGAGACGACTCCTCTCAAGTTCCCAACGCCCATGGCGGATAGGGACCGAACTGTCTCACGACGTTCTGAACCCAGCTCGCGTGCCGCTTTAATGGGCGAACAGCCCAACCCTTGGGACCTGCTTCAGCCCCAGGATGCGACGAGCCGACATCGAGGTGCCAAACCCTCCCGTCGATGTGGACTCTTGGGGAGGATAAGCCTGTTATCCCCGGAGTACCTTTTATCCGTTGAGCGACGGCAATTCCACTCTTAACCGCCGGATCACTAAGGCC
>CAVUMD010000004.1:0-392500 GCA_963742525.1 uncultured Actinomycetes bacterium | reverse complement strand
TGAGCCGCGCGAGCTCGAGCTTCGCCTCCATCGGCTCGCCGACGGGCACCGGCTGCTCCGCGATCAGCTGCCACCACTCTGCGAGCATGTCGTCGGGGATCCGCATGGTGCGGCCGAACTGCTCCTCGGGCGGCGCGGTCAACGGGATGTTGTTCCCGACGGACGAGCTCATCTTCGCGCCGTCCCACGAGAGGAGCAGCGGCGTCGTGAGCACGACCTGGGGCTCGAGACCGTACGCCTCCATGACGGTTCGGCCTGCGAGCAGGTTGTAGAGCTGGTCGGTGCCGCCGAGCTCGACGTCCGCCTCGACGGCGACGGAGTCGTAGGCCTGCATGAGCGGGTAGAGGAGCTCCGACACCGAGATCGGCTCGTTCGCCCCCATCCGCTGCGCGAAGTCGTCGCGCTCGAGGATCTGAGCGACGGTCGTCGTCCGGGTGAGCCGGAGCACGTCCGCGAAGTCGAGCTTCGCGAGCCACTCCCCGTTGAAGCGCACCTCGGTGCGGTCGCGGTCGAGGATCAGGAGAGCCTGCTCGAGGTACGTCTGCGCGTTGCGGTCGATCTCCTCGGGGTCGAGGATGGGACGCTCCGCCGAGCGGCCCGACGGGTCGCCGATCCGCGTCGTGTAGTCGCCGATGATCAGGACCCCGACGTGGCCTGCATCCTGAAAGGCGCGCATCCGCTGGAGCGGGATCGCGCGCCCGACGTGGATGTCGGGCGAGGTGACGTCGATCCCGAGCTTCACGCGCAGCGGCCGGCTCGAGCCGGAGCTTCTCCTCGAGACCGTCTCTCCGGGAGGAGGTGAACGGCGTTCCGTGCGAGCGTTGCGACGTCGGCGGCGGCGCTCACGGAGGGCCGATCGTACCCGTGCCCAGGTCGGGCTCCGGCGCGCGACTCCTCCACGAGGCTACCCGCCGGCTCAGAACGGATAGGGCGCGAGGCTCCAGGCTGCGGCCGCGTACCAGAGCCCGAACGCGAGGCTCGCGGCGCCGAGCGCCGGTGCGGCACGCCCATCCCCGCCGCGACAGGACGGGTGCCGAGCGTGAGCGCCGAACCCGGTCGTGAGCGTCGTCATCGAGACCGCGGTGAAGAGCGCGAGGACGAACGAGCGAGGCGACCGCCACCGGGTCGACGGGATCGCGGCGAGCAGCAGGACGCCGACGCCTGCGCTGCCACCCATGCCGTGGACGAGTCCGATCCCGAACGCTCCGGCCGGCGAGCGCACCGGGTGCCGATGACCGCCGTCGTCCGTCGAGTGCATCGCGAAGGCGCCGTGACGCCAGCGGACGATGAGCCGTACGGCGAGAAAGACGATGAGCGCCGCAACGGCGGTCTCCGCACCACGCTGGAGCGCGTCCGGGAGATAGCGGTCGGCGAGGAGGATCGGGATGCCGAACACGACGAGCGTCAGTGCGTGACCGGCGCCCCACCACGCGCCCAGGCGCGCGGCAGCACCCGTCGCGCGCTCCCGGCCCGACGCCACGAGGGTCGTGACGGCGGCGATGTGATCGGGATCGGTTGCATGACGCAGTCCCAGCAGCACCGCGACGGCGACCACGACGGTGATCGATCCTCCGTCGGACAGCCCTGCAATCCAGTCGTCGAGCCCGAACATCGCGTCACTCCTCTCCTCGGTATGGACGGGCGTGATTCGTCGACCGCCCGTGTCCGGTTCAGACGACGGCCGGAATCGCCTTCACCGTGATCACGAGGCCGACTACGACGATGACCGCCGCGGACAGAGCGGGCAGCGCCCGGATCAGGGGGCCGTCGAGTCGTGCCCGCCCGAACGCACGACGGGCGAGCACGGCGACGAGGCCGATCGCAGTGATCGTCGCCGCGAGGCCGACGCTGAACGCGACGATCAGCGCCAGCCCGAAGGCGAGCCGGTGGAGCGCGATCGCGCTCAGCAGCACGACGAGCGCCGACGGGCAGGGCAGCAGGCCGGCGGCGGCGCCGATCCCGAGGATCCCGCGTACGCCGATGTCGCCGTGGGGGTCGTGATCGTCGTGACGGTCGTGGTGGTGTGCATGGTGGTGGTCGTGGTGGCCACGCGCGTGGCGAGCCCGCCGGACGAGGACGCCCGCTCCGACGCCGACGACGAGAACCCCGGAGACGAGCGTCAGCCAGGGATAGAGCTGCTCCGGGACGACGACCGTCGAGAGCCCGAGCGTCACGAGACCGAGGCCGAACACGCCGGCCGTGTGGGTCACCGTGACCGTGGCTCCGAGCGCGAAGGCGTGCCGCGGCCGGCCGCGGGTGCCGACGAGGTAGCCGGCGACGAGCGCCTTCCCGTGCCCGGGCGTCAGAGCGTGCGCGGCGCCCCAGAACGCCGCGACGAGCAGGGAGAGAAGAACGACGCCGAAAGTCGGGTCGTCACGCCCGATGAGCCCCGCGAGCCCGTCGCCCGTGTGGCCCGGCGCCGCGGACCGGTCGAGGCGGCGGAGGCGCAGCGCTCGCCGTCCCGGCGACGAAACGCACCGTCGCCGAGCGAACGTCGAGCGGCGAGCGAAGGAGGTCGCGCGGATACGAGCGCAGCTCGTCCGAGCGGCTCGCGGCCGGGACGGACGACGAGACGAGGCGCGCACCGTCGCGCGCACGCACCGTGACCTCCCGCCAGCCGATGCGGCTCGCGAAGCTCCGGTCGACGAAGGTGAACGCCGATCCGCGGAGCGACGCGGTGTAGACGGCCTCGAACCTCAGCGTCGGGAGACCGCCGGCTCCCGGGCGCTCCGAGACGCGGTGTGCCAGCGGGCGCAGGACGACTCGCTCGCCGCCGAGCCGCAGATCGAGCTGCTGCGCGAGCTCCGAGGAAAACCGAGGCGCACGCACGCGGTCGCCTGACTGGAAGGTCGGGATCTCCGCCAGGTCGAGGACGTAGCGGACGATACACGCGGTCTCCGGCGACCTCGATTCCGGCGTAGTGGTTGACCGTGAAGTTGCCGAGCGGATGCGCGGATGCTTCCCGCGGCTGGGCGAGGACGACCGCGACGACGACGAGGACCGCCACGACGGCCGCCAGGCGCCTCACGCGAGCGCCTTCCGGGCGACCGGCGCCCATCTCACCGAGAACACCGGGCTCTGCCCGAGTGCTCGGTGGTACCACGCCCGCATCGCGCGGCGGTCGCCGGCGCAGCCGGCGGCATAGCCGCGGTGGAAGTAGAGGAGTGCGTCCTTCGTGCCGAGACGCAGCGCACGGTCGAGCCACGGCTCGGCCTCGGCGCACCGTCCCGGCGCGCGCGAGTGCCCACCCGAGCGCGTCGTCGCCGTAGATCGAGGGCCGGTCGGCACGGGCGCGGCGCGCGAGACGAACCGTTTCCGCCGGCCGGATGCGGTGGTCGGCCCGGAAGACCGCGCTCTCGAGGTCGACGCGCAGCCCGTTCGCGGCCAGCACCCGGTCGATGGCCGCGACGGTGGCTCGCTGGCGCGCCGCCGCCACCGTCCGACCCTGCCGGTCGAGCAGGTCGCCGAGCAACGCGACGAACTGCGGCAGCGGCACGGCGGTCGCCGCCCGCCGTGCCGCCGCGACCGCGGCCCCGAGCCGACCCCGTGCGGCGTCGACCCGGGCCTGCTGCTCGAGCGCGAGAACGTAGCCGGGGAAGATCGCGAGCGCCGCGCGCACGTGCCGCGCGGCTGCGTCGACGAGCCCGTCGCCGAGCGCGAGCTTCGCGAGCTCCACGTGCGCCCACGCCGTGGGCTCGGGGACGCCTCCCGCGGCGTCGAGCGCGAGATTCATCGCCGCGGTGGCGCCGCGACGGTCGCCGGTCAGCTCACGCGCGTAGGCGACGCGGGCGTAGGAGGCGAGGCTCGGCTTCACGGCCGCCATCCGGTCGAACGTCCGCGAAGGCCTGCGGGTAACGCCCGAGCTCGATCAGGGCGTCGCCCACCACGCCGTAGGGCCGCCCCGCGAACGGCGCACGAAGCCGTGCCTCGCGACCGAGGGCGAGCGCCCCGCGGAAGTCGTGACGGATCAGGGCGAGGTTGCCGAGCCCGAGCGTCGCGGCCGCGTCCCGCGGCCGTGCGTTCGAGCGCTCGCCGAAGCGCGCGCTCGGAGAGGGGCAGGAACGAGGGATCGCCCGTCTCGCGCCAGCGAAGCTGGTAGGCGAGGCCGAGCTCCCCGAGGCGGTCGGCGTCGCGCGGGTCGACACGCACCGCGCGCTCGAGCCTCCTGACGGCCACGGCGGTCCCGCCGAGCGGGAGCGCCGCGTCGAGCTCGAGTCGCGGCGAGGCGCTCGCCGGCGCCGCCTCCGGGCGAAGCTCGCCGAGCACGCCGCCGAAGAGGCTGCCGGCGCCGAGCACGGCGGCGGCCGCTGCGGCCACGAGGAGAGCCGTCGTGCGGCCGGGGCGGGATGAGGGCGTCTCGGGCGGCATGTCCGCTCGTGGTTCGACCGAAGCCTGCGAACGGTTCGGTGCCGGCCGGTCGCCTCGTTCGAGGGACCGGCCGGCACCGCTGGTCGATCAGGGCTTCTGGACGCCCTTCGTGTTGTCGAACCCGGACTTCGGGTCGGCGGCGTAGGGGAACGCGTCGAGCGTGTCGACGTCGTCCGCGTTGACGCCGTCGCCGAGCGGCAGCTTCACGTCCTTCAGGAAGCCGCCCACCGCCTGCTCGGCGATGTCGATCACGTCGTCGGAGAGCCGGCGGCCGTTCGGCCAGCCCTGTGTGTCGCCCCCGAGCACGCCGAGCCGGTTCGGGCTCTTCGCGACGGGGATCGTCAGGTTGAGCCGCAGCACGTCGGCGAGCTTCGGCCCGGTGTAGTTCAGCTTCGGCACGCCGGTGAGCAGCACCGCGACGAGGTCGTCACGGCCGGTCTCGGGAGCCCCGAGCTTGTACAGCTTGTTGATCACCGCGGCGAGGATCGGCTCGTTGTAGTACTTGCGGAACTCCGACTCGCTCCACGGCTGTAGGGCATTCCACCGGTCCTTGAGGCCGGTCGGGATGATCACCTCGTTGACGAGCGGGTTCCCGAGCCGGTCGACCTGCACCCAGGCGCCGGCATTCCGGGTCGTCGCGCCGCGCGTCGTGACCTTGCGGCGGTCGACCGACGCCCAGACGCCGACCGTGCCGTTCTTCGCCGCGAGGTCCGCGATCGGCACCTGGACGCCGAACGTGTGCACGCCGTAGCCGGCGAAGAAGTCCTTCCCGCCGCCCATGTTGCCGGTGCCCTTGCGGATCGCGACGAGGTCGAAGATCGCCCCGACGTCGCCGAAGAACGGGTCGTCGCGCTGGCCGGCGAACGCCCTCGCGGCGCCGCCGTCGAACGAGGCGATCGACTTCGTGACGAGGCTCCGGTAGTCGGGCGTCGAGCGCTTGCCGATGTTGTTCGGCGGTGTCGTGCCGCGCGCGACGACGGTCGTCTTCCCCTTGGCGATCCGCGTCACGGTGTACGGCTGCGCCGTGTCGCCGAGGAAGAACGGGCCCGTCTTCCGCTGGAACTCGAACCGGTAGATGACGTCCGGACGGACGTCGCCCGTCGTGTCGATCTTCAGGTTGTAGCGGGCCGCGGGCGAGAACGTGTACCAGTTCGGTCCCGCCGCCGGGTCCTCGCCCGGGATCACGTTCGCCAGGATGGTGACGGTGCTCGGCCTGTCGGGGCTCCGGAACGCGTAGACGTCCGTCAGGTCCGCCGAGGGGTCGTCCGCGATGAGCGGCGCCTCCCGGTGGCTCGAGGCGGCTCCGTTCCCGGGACCGAGAGTCACCGCCGCGCCGAGCGCGGCCGATGTGGCCAGGGCGGCGAGCGCCGCGGCCGCGATGCTCTTTCGCATCGTCCTGCTCCTTCCGTAGGTGGTCGGCTGGATCGCGGCGTTGTTCGCGGGCCGCCGCAAGATCGGTTCGGACCAGTCGGTGAACCGGTGGCGCGCGGCGGGCGAACCAGGGCCGTGCTCGTCGAGTCGCTTCCGTCGTCTGCCCGGGTCCGCCAGGATGACCCGGCGTTGCGCAGGCTCACGCACCTCTCCGACGAGGCGCTCGTCGCCCTCGTGGCACGGGGGGACGAGAGCGCGCTCGGCGAGCTCTACGACCGCGTGTGGCGGGTCGCCTACGGCATCGCCTACCGCGTCCTTCGGGACGACCGCCTCGCCGAGGACGCGGTGCAGGAGGGGTTCCTCGCGGCCTGGCGCTCGGCCGGGGCCTTCCGCGCCGAGCGCGCGAAGGCGAGCACGTGGATCGTGACGCTCGTCCACCGCCGCGCGGTCGACATCGTCCGCCGCGAGGAGCGCCGGCGCGCAGAGCCGCTCGAAGCCGAGAACCGCGCCGAACCCGTCGACCCGACGGGGTCCGCCGAGAACGCCGCCTGGCTCGGCTTCGAGCGCGACCGGGTGCAAGCAGCGCTCCGTGCGCTCCCCGACACGCAGCGCGAGGCGATCGAGCTCGCCTACTACGGCGGCTACTCGCAGTCCGAGCTGGCGGAGAGGCTGGGAGTGCCGCTGGGTACGATCAAGAGCAGGATGTTCGCCGGCCTCGCGCGCCTACGGGAGCTGCTCGACGAGGCCGGATCCGAGGGATCGTGGACGCCGAGACTCACGAGCTGATCGCCGGCTACGCGCTGGATGCCCTCGACGAGGGCGATCGCGCCCGTGCGAAGGAGCTGCTCGCGTCGTCCGAGGAGGCGCGCGAGGAGCTTCGCTCGCTCACCGAGGTCGCCGCCGCGATGGCCACCGCCACCGTCGGCCCCACTCCCTCGACCGGGCTGCGCGACCGGATCCTCGACGCCGCGAGGGCCGAGCCGCAGAACGTCGTCTCGCTCGAGGAGCGGCGCCGGTCGCGGCTCTTGCCCGCTCTCGGGATCGCGGCAGCCGTCGCCGCGTGCGCCGCGCTGGCGCTCGGCCTGTGGGGCGCGTCCGTCTCCTCCGACCTCGACGACGCGCGCTCCGCGCTCGCGCGGGAGCGGGCTGCAGCTGCCGTTCTCGCACGGCCGACGTCGGAGGCGTCCCTGACGGGTGCGCGCGGCCGGCTCGTCGTGGGCGAGGACGGCCGGGCGGTGCTCGTCGTCTCCGACGTCCCGCCTGTACCCGCCGGCAAGACCTACCAGGTCTGGGTGATCGACGACGGGCACCCGGTCTCCGGCGGCCTCTTCGCGCCGGGCACCGGCACGCTGGCGATTCCGGTCGACGGCAGCGTCGGGAACGGCTCGGTCGTGGCGGTCACGGTCGAGGACGACGGCGGCGCATCGGCGCCGACGGGGAAGCCCGTGATTTCGTCGGCGCCCGTTTCCGTCTCCTGAGCCGGCACGAAGTCGACACGGATTCTCTCCGACGCCGGCCGTACACTCGTTCGGGTGACCGATCTCCGCCCCGCGCTCCGGGAGCTCTTCGGCTTCGACGGCTTCCGGCCCGGTCAGGAGGCGGTCGTCCATGCCGCGCTCGAGGGCGTCGACACGCTCGCGATCATGCCGACCGGCGCCGGCAAGTCGCTGACGTACCAGCTCGCCGCGATGCTGCGGCCTTCTCCGACGCTCGTCCTCTCGCCGCTGATCGCGCTGATGAAGGACCAGGTCGACAAGCTGCCCGCGCAGGTCGGCGCCACGGCGACGTTCGTCAACTCCTCGCTCGAGCCCGAAGAGGCGGCGGCGCGCCTCTCGTCGGTTGCCTCCGGCGATATGCGCCTTCTCTACGCGGCGCCCGAGCGCCTGCGGCAGGAGTCGTTCGTCAGGACGCTCCGGTCGATCGGCGTGGGGCTCGTGGTGATCGACGAGGTGCACTGCGTCTCGATGTGGGGGCACGACTTCCGGCCCGACTACCTCTTCATCCGGCGCGCGCTCGAGGGGCTCGACGGGCCGGCGGTGCTGGGCATGACCGCCACGGCGACGCCGGCGAACGCAGCGGCGATCGCCGAGGCGCTCGGCCGGCCGCTCGAGGTCGTCCGCACGAGCGTCCATCGGCCGAACCTCCGCTACGACGTGGAGCGCGCCGAGAACGGCGAGGAGCGGCTCCGCGCGCTGCTGCGCCGCCTCCGCGGCCTCGACGAGGGCGTGGCGATCGTCTACGCGCGGTCGCGGCGCTCCTGCGAGGAGATCGCGCGCACCCTGCGCGGGCACGGGATCCGTCGCGGAGCACTACCACGCGGGCCTCGAGCCGGACGAGCGGACGCGCGTCCAGGAGTCGTTCGTCGCCGGTCGCACGCCGGTCGTCGTCGCGACCACCGCGTTCGGCATGGGCATCGACAAGGCCAACGTCCGTCTGGTGGCGCTCGCCAACCTTCCCGACTCGCTCGAGAGCTACGTGCAGATGGTCGGCCGCGCGGGACGGGACGGCCGCCCGAGCGACACCGTCCTGCTTGCGGGCGACGCGGACGCGACGGCCCTGCGGCGGTTCGCACTGGGCGACGTGCCGACGCCCGACGTCCTGCGGCGCGTCTACCGCGCCGCCCGCGAGGAGGGCGGGACGGTCACGCCGGACATGCTCCAGGAGGCCGTCGGCGGGACGCACGACCCGCGCGTCCTCGTCGGGATGCTCGAGCAGGCCGGCCTCGTGCGGCGAGGCTACGACGCCGGACGGGCGATGCGGATCGAGCTCCTGCCCGTCGACGCCGGAGCAGGGGCCGCCGTCGACACCCTGCTCGACCGCTACGAGCGCGCGGCGGCGGCGCGGGTGGAGCGCATCATCGAGTTCGCGGAAGCGAATCGCTGCCGTCACCTCCAGGTGGCGGAGCACTTCGGCGAGACGCTCGAAGGGCCGTGCGGCGCGTGCGACGTCTGCGCGCCGCGTGGGACGAGCGTTGGTGGTGCAACCCCCGCCCGCCCGCTGCCGGACGATCCGGCGCCGGTGATCTTCGACGCCGTTGCCGCACTGACCTGGCCGCTCGGCCGCAGGAGCCTCGTCGCGATGCTCCGCGGCTCCGTGAAGGCGCCTCCGTCCGCCCGGCGCTCGCCCGCCTTCGGCGCGCTGGCCGCCGCCTCGGAGTCGGAGGTGACGCGCTGGGTGCGCGCGCTCGAGGCCGCCGGCGCGCTCGTCGAGGTCGAGAGCGACGGGTTCATTGTGTTGCACGCACGCCCGGGGGCCACACTGCCGTCGTTCCGGGTCGCCGCGACGGTGCCCGCGGACGGCACGCTCGTCGCCGAGCTGCGGGCCTGGAGGACGCAGCGCGCGCGGCAGGACGGTGTCCCCGCCTACGTCGTCCTCCACGACGCGACGCTCCAGGAGCTGGCCGCCCGCCGGCCGGGCTCCGAGGCGGAGCTCGCCGGCGTCAAGGGCCTCGGCCCCGCGAAGCTCGCCCGCTACGGGGTCGAGCTGCTCGACGTCCTCGCCGGATAGCCGCTCCGGGCTGCGAAAGCGCCGCTCCGGGCTACAATCAGCGGCGCAGTGCGGCTCGGAAGACGTACGGAGGCGGCGCGCAGGCGCGGCCGGATCCGGAAGCCGCGGCTCCTGGCGCTCGTGCTCGTGCTCTTCGCGCTGTCGGCCGCGGCGTTCAGCTACGGCCTGACGACGGCGGTCAGGTCGGAGCTCGTCGCGCTCGACCCGGCCAGCTGGCGTGGCGACGTCGACACCGTCATCTACGCCGCGCCGGGCAAGAACGACCAGAGGCGCGTTCTTGCGATCCTCCGCGGCGACGAGAGCCGCGTTCTCGTGCGCTCCGACCGGATCGCGCCGATCATGAAGCAGGCGATCGTCGCGGTCGAGGACAAGCGCTTCTTCGAGCACAACGGGGTCGACATGCGCGGGATCGTCCGCGCCGCCTGGGAGGACATCCGCAACAAGGCGGTCGTGGAGGGCGGCTCGACGATCACGCAGCAGTACGTCAAGAATGCGTACAGCCGGAACGACAAGACGATCGCGCGCAAGGTGCGCGAGGCCGCGCTCGCCTGGCAGCTGACCCAGCGCTGGTCGAAGGACCGGATCCTGACCGCGTACCTCAACACGATCTACTTCGGGAACGGTGCGTACGGGATCCTCCAGGCGTCACGCACCTACTTCCACGGCAAGAGCGCCGACGAGCTCACGCTTCCCGAGGCGGCGTTGCTGGCCGGCATCCCGGCGAGCCCGTCGCTGTACGACCCCGTCCAGCACCCGGTCGCCGCGAAGCAGCGTCGCGGATACGTCCTGCAGCAGCTCTACGACCAGGGGCGGATCACCGCCGCCGAGCTGCACCGCGCGAACGCCACGCCGCTGCCGAAGCCGGAGGACGTGCGGCTGCCCGGGACGCGCGGGCCTGCGCCGTACTTCGTCAACTACGTGACCGACCAGCTCGTGGCCCGCTACGGCGCCGAGAAGGTGTTCGGCGGCGGCCTCGAGGTGACGACGACGATCGACCTCGACCTCCAGGAGAGGGCGCGCGAGGCGATCGAGCAGGTCCTCCGCGACCCGAGCGGGCCGGCGGCCGCCCTCGTCGCGATCGACCCGCACACCGGCGCGGTGAAGGCGATGTTCGGCGGCACGAACTTCCACCGCAGCCAGTTCAACCTCGCCACGCAGGCCGAGCGCCAGCCGGGCTCGTCGTTCAAGCCCATCGTGCTCGCGGCCGCGCTGCGGAAGGGCATCGCGCCGGCCACGCACATCACGTCGAAGCCGATCGAGATCGACGCCGGCGACCGCGTCTGGCCGGTGAAGAACTACGAAGGCAGCTACCTCGGCAGCGTCGACCTGACGACGGCGATGGTCCACTCCGACAACTCCGTCTACGCCCAGCTGACGAACATCGTCGGGCCGAAGGCGATCGTCGAGACCGCGCACCGGCTCGGGATCCGCTCGAAGCTCCCCGCCTACTTCTCGATCGGCCTCGGCTTCGTCGCGGTCAACCCGCTCGACATGGCCCGCGCCTACGCGACGATCGCGAACGACGGGAAGCGCGTGGACGGGTCGATCATGAAGGACCGGCCGCGCGTCGTCGAGAGCGTCGGCTTCCGCCGCAGCGGCAAGGTGGTGGAGAACGAGCCGGTGGGCCATGCCGCCCTCTCGCCCTCCGAGGCGGAGATCCTCACCGGCGTGCTCGAGAAGGTCGTCCAGGAGGGCACGGGCACGCGGGCGCAGCTTCCCGGCCGCGAGGTCGCGGGCAAGACGGGCACGAACGACAACTACGCGGACGCCTGGTTCGTCGGCTACACGCCCGACCTCGTCGTCGCCGTCTGGGTCGGCTACCCGAACCAGCTCAAGCCGATGGAGACGGAGTTCCACGGCGAGCCGGTGGCGGGCGGCACGCTGCCGGCTCTCATCTGGAAGGCGTTCATGGGCCGCGCGCTCGCGGGCAAGCCGGCGACGACGTTCACCGGGGCGCCCTACCTACCGAGCTACGACACCCGGGTGGTGTATCGCAACGGCACATGGCGCCTGGACAACGGCTTCTGCCCGGCGACGCGCGTGATCACCTACTTCGCCGGCCGGCTGCCGGGCTCGACGGCCACGTGCTACGCGAACGAGGTGTCGGTGCCCGTGGTCGTGGGGAAGTCGGTCGACTCGGCGCGCGTCGCGCTCCAGTCCGTGCCCCTGCAGGCGGACGTCGTGTACGTCCCGGCGAAGCCGCGCACCCGCCCCGGCGAGGTCGTCGAGCAGACGCCGCGCAAGGGATTCCTCTCCGCGAACGGGACCGTGCGCCTCTGGGTCTCGGCGGCGAAGGACGGCCTCGTGCCGAACCTCGTGGGGTCGAGCCTTCCGGCCGCGCGCGAGCGGACCCGCAAGCTGAAGCTCAGGTTGAAGATCCAGTACGGAGACGGGCCCGAGGGCACCGTCGTCAAGCAGAGCCTCGAGGCGGGTATCGCGGCCCAGCCGGGCCTGCCGCTCACGCTGCTCGTCGGCCGGGGCGGCTCGACCAGCTAGTCCCCGCTTCGACGTAGCGCCAGTCGAGCTCGGTCGCCCGTGTGATGCCGATCCGCGGCGTCCGCATGATCTGGGAAGTGCGACCGGGCGGCACGAGCGAGAAGCGTGGCGGCTCCACGCGTGCGCCGTTGTCCGCTCCCGTGAGCCCGAGCGCCTGCGTGAGCCGGCCCGGCCCGGAGCAGAGCAGCCTGTCCGCCACGGGACCGCGCCGTGCCCGCATCTCGTCGAGGCCGTGGGTCGGCTCGAGGGCGCGGAGCAGGACCGCCGCTCCGTGTCCCGGCGGACCGCAGACGATGTTCGCGCACCAGTGGATCCCGTACGAGCGGTAGACGTACAGGTGACCGGCGGAGCCGAACATCACGACGTTCCGTCCTCTCGGGCCGCCGAACGAGTGGCTTGCCGGATCGGTCTCCTCGTAGGCCTCCACCTCGACGATCCGCCCGCCGACCCCGTCCACGAGGAGCGTCCAGCCGATCAGCCCGGGCGCGGCGTCGTGGACGCTGCCCGCCACGAGCTCGTCGAACGTCACTCGCCCGCTTCGAAGAGCTGCGGATGGCGGCTCAGCGTCGTCCGGCGGTTGCGCCGGCGCCCGCCGCTCGGCTCGACGAGCTGCTCGATCTCCTCGAGGATCGTCTCCTGCGTGCGCGAGGCGACGACGGGGTCGGGAATCCCCTCCACCCAGACGAGCGTCCGCCGGCCGCTCCCGCGCTCGTCGCCGACGATCGGCTCGAGCGCGTAGATGCGATCGGCGCGAACGTACTTCCCGAATCCCAGGAACACCATCCCGTGGCCCGACATGCGTCGTAGTATTGCCCGCCGCGGCTCCGGACGCGGCTAGGCTCGAGCGCGATGGCCCGCGTCTATCTCTCCCCTCCGCACATCGCCGGGCGCGAGGCCGAGCTCGTGGCCGAGGCGATCGAGTCCAACTGGATCGCGCCGCTCGGGCCGCACGTCGACGCGTTCGAGGCCGAGGTGGCCGCGGTGGCGGGCGTCGAGAATGCCGTGGCGCTGTCGAGCGGCACCGCCGCGCTCCACCTCGCGCTGGTCGTGCTCGGCATCGGCGAGGGCGACGAGGTCGCGTGCTCGGACTTCACGTTCGCCGCGAGCGCGAACCCGATCGCCTACGCCGGCGCGACACCCTTCTTCGTGGACGCGGACGAGGCGACATGGACGATCGATCCCGCGCTGCTCGACCGGGCGATCGCCGAGCGGCGCGCCGCGGGCGGGCGGGTCCGAGCCGTGATCGCGGTCGACCTCTACGGCCAGTGCTGCGACTACGACGCGCTTCGGGAGGTCTGCGAGCGCCACGACGTCGTCCTGATCCAGGATGCGACCGAGTCGCTCGGCGCGACGTACCGGGACCAGCCGTCGGGCGGGCAGGGCACGGTCGCGGCCTTTTCCTTCAACGGCAACAAGATCATCACGACGAGCGGCGGCGGGATGCTCGTCTCCGGGAACCGTGACTGGATCGAGCATGCGCGCAAGCTCTCCACGCAGGCGCGCGAGCCGGTCGTGCACTACGAGCACACGGAGATCGGGTTCAACTACCGGATGAGCAACCTCCTGGCCGCGCTCGGGCGCGCGCAGCTCGAGACGCTCCCGATGCGCGTCGCCGCGCGCCGCCGGATCCGCGACCGGTATCGCGAGCTCCTCGACGGCGTCCCGGGTGTCACGTTCATGCCGGAGGCGGCGTACGGGACGTCGAATGCCTGGCTCACGTGCCTCGTCCTCGACCCCGACCCCGACGCGTTCGGTGTCGAGCGGGAGACCGTCCGCCTCGCGCTCGAGGCCGAGGACATCGAGGCGCGGCCGCTCTGGAAGCCGATGCACCTGCAGCCGATCTTCGAGTCGCACCGCACGTTCGGTGGCGAGGTCGGCGCGCGCCTCTTCGAGCGCGGACTGTGCCTCCCGAGCGGGTCGTCGCTCACGGACGACGACCAGGATCGCGTGGTCGCGACGGTGCTCTCGGCCCGAACGACGTAGCGCGACCGTGGACGGCTCGGGCCCCCTACGCCGGGGCGGCGACCGTCTCGACGACGTCGAGCCAGTGGCTCCACTGCTCGGTGCGGCCGTTGACCACATCGAGGTACGTCCGCTGGAGCTCGAGGGTGACCTCGCCGACGCCGAGCTCGACGTCGTCGACCGCGCGCACCGGCGTCACCTCGGCGGCGGTGCCCGTCATGAAGACCTCGTCGGCGAGGTAGAGGTCGGTACGGATCACGTCGGCTTCCTCCACGACGTACCCGAGGTCGCGGGCGATCTCGATGACGCTGCCCCGCGTGATGCCCGGGAGGATCGACGTCGAGAGCGGCGGCGTCAGGATCCGGCCGTCCTTGACGACGAAGATGTTCTCGCCCGGCCCGTCCGCGACGAAGCCGTTGTCCGTCAGCAGGATCCCCTCGTCGTAGCCGGCGCGCTGCGCCTCCGTCGTCGCCAGCATCGAGTTGAGGTAGATCCCGGTCGCCTTCGAGACGTGCGGGATGACGTTCGGGCCGACCCGCTTCCAGGACGAGACCTTGGCGGTGATGCCCTTCGTGAGCGAGTCCTCGCCGAGATAGGCGCCCCACGGCCAGCTCATGATCACCGTCTCGACCGGGTTGCCGCGCGTGTGGACGCCGAGCGAGCCGTAGCCGAAGAAGGCGATCGGCCGGATGTACGCCGCGGGCAGCCCGTTGGCGCGCACGAGGTCGTGCGTCGCCGTCCGCAGGTCCTCGACGGAGTACGGCAGCTCCATGTACAGGAGGCGCGCGCTGTCGTGGAGACGCTGCATGTGGTCCGCGAGCCGGAACACGGCCGGTCCTCTCGGGGTCTCGTACGCGCGGATTCCCTCGAACACGCCGGTGCCGTAGTGGAGACCGTGGACCCCGACGTGAACGGTCGCGTCCGCCCAGTCGACGAGCTCGCCGTTCATCCAGATCTTCGCGGTCTCCTGCATGGCGCTCCTCCGTTCGGCGTCGATGACGAAGTCTTACCGGGATTCCAGCACAACGTCCTCGACGCGCCCGCGCGTCAGGCGGACGAGCTCGGGCGGCGCGAGCGAGACGAGGTGCAACTCGGAGCCCGCGCCCGCCCAGACCGTGGGGTGCCGGAGCATCGTCCGCTCGACGAGGACGGCGGAGACGCGCTCGAGCGGGAACGGCGACACGGCTCCCGGACGGAAGCCCGTCGCGGCCAGGACCTCGTCGGGCTCCGCGATCGCCGCGCGTCGCGCGCCGACGAGCCGCGCGACCTTCCCCGTGTCGACCTTGCGGTCGCCCGGCACGAGTATCACGACCGGGGACGCGTCGCACAGGAGGACGATCGAGGTCACGACCTGGCCGAGCGTGCAGCCCACGGCGTCGGCCGCCGCCTGCGCAGTCGCCGTCGGCGTCGGCAGCTCCTCGATCCGCGCCTCCGCCCCGGTCTCCCGCAGGAATGCCGCGACACGCTCCACGGGCTCGGGCCACTCCATGCGGCTCTCGGTCACCCGAGCTCGACGAAGCGGACGTCGTCGAAGCCCACGGCATGCAGCTGGTCGACGAGCTCGCTCGTCGCAGGCGAGTCGATGGAGAAGACCATCAGCGCCTCGCCTCCCTCCTTCGTGCGCGAGACGGCCATGTTCGCGATGTTGAGGCCGGCATCGCCGAACATGGAGCCGACGCGGCCGATCACGCCCGGCTGGTCGGAGTACCGGACGAAGACCATGTGCGGCGCGATCTCGAGGTCGATCCCGAAGCCGAGCGCGCCGCCGAGGAAGAGCCGCGGCTCGGGGCCGATCGTCGTGCCGGAGACGGTGACCTCCTCACCGTCCGCGACGAGCCGCACCTCGACGGCGTTCGTGTAGTCGCGCGACGCACGGTTACGCTCCTCGACCACGTCGATTCCGCGCTCCGCGGCGATCACCGTGGCATTCACGACGTTCACCACCTGGTCGACGCGCTCCTGGAACACGCCGTTCAGCGCCGCCGCCGTCAGGAGTCGCGTGTCGTACTCCGACAGCGGGCCGTGCGCGGCGACGGCGATGCGCTCCGGCGCACCCGCTGCCAACTCCACCGCGATCCGGCCGAGCAGCGACGCGAGCGGGATGAACGGCCCCAGCACCTCGAGGTCGGCCTGATCGACGACCGGGATGTTCACCGCGTTCGTGACGATCGCGCCGTCGAGCGCGGCCACGACCTGCTCGGCGACGATGACGCCCGCCCGGTCCTGCGCCTCGTCGGTGGAGGCCGCCAGGTGCGGGGTGACGACGACCTGGTCGAGCTCGAGCAGGGGCCCGGTGTACGGCTCGGCCGAGAACACGTCGAGCGCCGCGCCCGCGAGCTTCCCGGACCGAATCGCCTCGACGAGCGCCTCCTCGTCGACGAGCGCGCCGCGCGCCGCGTTGACGAGCCGCGCGCCGTCGCGCATCCGCGCGATCGCATCGCGGTCGACGAGGCAGCGGGTCTCGTCGGTGAGGGGCGAGTGGAGCGTCACGACGTCCGCGGCGCCGAGCAACTCGTCGAGCGTCTCGACCTGCTCGACGCCCAGGTCGCGGAACCTGTCGCGCCCGACGAACGGGTCGTAGGCGACGACGTTCATCGCCAGCCCGAGCGCGCGCCGCGCGACCTGCTGTCCGATCCGCCCGAAGCCGATCACGCCGAGCGTCTTCCCGGCCAGCTCGATTCCGCCGTAGCGCGAGCGCTCCCAGCGACCCTGCTTCAGGGCCGCATGCGCCTGCGGGATGTTGCGGGCGAGCGCGACGATCAGCCCGATCGTCTGCTCCGCCGCCGACACGATCGTCGACTCGGGCGCGTTCGCGACGACGATCCCGCGACGTGTCGCGGCGTCCACGTCCACGTTGTCGACGCCGACGCCGGCACGGCCGATGACCTTCAGGCGCGTCCCACGCTCGATGACGTCGCGGGTCAGCTTCGTCGCCGACCGGATGACGATGGCGTCGTAGCCGGCGATGATCTCGTCGAGCGGCGACTCGAGGTCGACGTCCACCTCGAACCGCGAGCGAAGGAGCTCGACCCCCGCGTCGGCGATCGGCTCCCGGATCAGAACGCGCATCAGCCCGTCGCGGCGACCGAGCCGAAGGCCTCGAAGGCAGCCGGGGCGGCTCGGCCGGGCTCGACCTCCGCGCCGGCCTCGCGCAGCTCGACCTCGATGGCGCCCAGCGCCTCCGCGATGTCGTCGATCGTGACGTGGCCGATGTGGCCGATCCGGAAGAGCCGCGAGACGAGGTCTCCGTGGCCGCCCGCGATCGTGATCCCGTGCCGGTCGCGGAGCGCGAGACGCAGCTCGACCGCGTCGATCCCTTCCGGCGTCAACGCGCCGGTGAGCACGGCCGCGCTGTCGTCGTCCGGGGAGTAGAGCTCGAGCCCGATCGCCTTGATCCCCGCGCGGCACGCCCGGCCGAGCGCCCGATGCCGGGCGAACGCCGCGTCGAGGCCGTCCTCCAGGACGAGGCCGAGAGCCTCGACGAGTGCCACGACGGTCGACGTCGGAGGCGTGAACGGCGTCGACCGCTTGGCCTGGGCGCGGCGCTGGCGGGCCCAGTCCCAGTAGAAGCGCGGAAGCGTCGCCGCCTCCGTGCGCTCCCAGGCCCGGTCGGAGACCGCCGCGAAGGCGAGGCCCGGCGGTGTCATCAGCGCCTTCTGGGAGCCGGTCACGACGACTCCGGCGCCCCATGCGTCGGTCTCGAGGGGAACGGCGCCGAGGCTCGAAACGGCATCGACCACCGAGAGCACGTCGGCCTCGCGGCACACCGCGAGCAGCGGCTCGAGATCGCAGACGACGCCTGTCGAAGTCTCGGAGTGGACGATGAAGGCGGTCGCCGCGCCGCTTTCCGCCAGCGCCTCGCGCAGGTCCTCCGGGCGGGGCGCCTCGCCCCACGCGTACGCGAGCGGAACGACGTCGCAGCCGAACGCGCGCGCCATCGCCTGCCAGCGCTCCCCGAACTCCCCCTGCGAGACCGCGAGCACGCGCTCGCCGGGCGAGAGGAGGTTCACGACGGCGGACTCGAACGCGCCCGTGCCAGACGACGTGAGGACGAGAACCTCGTTCTCCGTGCGGAACACCTCGCGCAGGCGCGCCTGCGCGAGGTCGAAGACCGCGGCGAAGTCGGGCGAGCGATGGTGGAGCACCGGCTCCGAAAGGGCACGCAGCACCGACGGCGGCACGGACGTCGGCCCCGGCGTGAGAAGCTTCTGCGGGCGGTCGGCCATCGCTCCTGAGCCTACCCCGCGTCCTCTCGCCGGGCGGTCTCCTACCGGTGCGTTCGGAAGCTGATCGCCTGCTGGAACGTCGGCTTGTTCGAGCCGCGCATCGTCGTCGTGAGGATCCCCGGCGCGAACTGGATCCGCTCCGCGCTTGCGTCGGCACGCCACGCCGACGGGTCGGCGCCCTGAGCCGCAGCCAGCGGCGCCGTTGCTGCGTCGAGCGCCGCCCACAGCGACGCCGCGCACTTCGCGACGTCGCCGCCGCCGCAGAACCGCGTCTGGTACGGCCCTGCGACCGCGCGGCCGAGAAGCGAGCGGAGGTCCTTCTGGACGTACGACCACCAGCCGCTGTACGCGCTCGAGCCGGTCGTGGAGAGCGGCGGGTCATTGGGCACGAGCTTCGCGAGCTCGGCCCGCTCCTGCGCGTCGAGCACCGGCGCGAGGACGGCGTTGGCGATCGCGCTCCACGCCGCGTCCATGACCGCGGCGCCCGGCGCGTCGACCTTGCCGTCGAGGTCTGCGTCGAGCCTGCTGCCGCCGGATGCGAACCAGGCATCGAGCTGCGCGGCCGCCGCCGTCGCACGCGGCGTGCCGGTTCCCCGCGCGAGCACGTCACGGAGCACCGGCCAGACGCGCATGAGCCGCAGGTCCTGGGTCGCGGCGCTGTTCATCGCGCCGACGACGCTCGAGAGCGTGTGCTTCTGCCGCCGCTGGATGCCGCCCCAGAGCAGGTCGACCCGCTGCACCGGGCCCCACGTCCACTCGTCGTCGGCGCCCGCGTAGCCTCGCGCCGGCTTGTTGTTCCAGTTGAGGATCACGCCGCTCGCCGGGTTGATCGTCTGCGCGTGCGCCGAGGCGGGCAGGAAGCCCTGCCACTCGTAGTCGCCCGTGCCCTTGGTCGGCAGGCCGGGGTCGACCGTCGCCGGGCGCACCGGGAGCCGCCCGCTCGTGAACTGCGCGATGCTCCGGCTGTCTGCGTAGACCCAGTTGAAGGTCAGCTCCATCGTCGATGCAGCGCGGACGAAGTCGCGTGCGGAGTGGACGCGGTTCATCGACATGTCGAGGAAGAAGCCGAGCGAGCCGAGCTCGCGACCGCGGGTCGAGCGCTTCACCGAGATCGCGACCCGCTTGCCGTCGACGGTCGCGTACCCCTGGACCGGCCCGTGCACCGTCTCCGGGTACACGAGCGGCTGATCGGGCTCACCCGGCCGACCGACGATCGTCCCTGCGTCGAACGTCGTCATCCGCCGACACTCGCCTCGGTAGAGGTACATCGTGTCGCTCCCGCCGCACAGCGTCTCGACGTACTGGTCGACGAGGTCGGAGCCGGCGGACGTCGCGCTCCACGCGTAGTCGACGCCGCGACCGAGCAGGATCCCGAACGAGATGCCCGGGAACGCCGCCCCGCGCGCACGGTAGCCACCGCCGTCGAGGTCGAGCTCGAGCATGATCTGCGGGTAGTACTGCCCGACCTGCGGCCCGGCGACGAGGAGCGGCTTGCCGGTCGTCGACCGCTTCGCCCCGACGAGCAGCGCGTTCGACATGGGCAGCCGGGTCGTGGTCGTGGCGAGCGTGCTCGCGGGTGCCGCGGCCGGGAAGTCGACCACGACGTTCCCGATCTCGCTCGAGCTGCGCGAGTTGTACGCCACCCGCCCGGGCACGGCGACGTTCGCCTCGGGATCGTCCCGCTGGCGGAGGTCCTCCCAGACACGCCGGCCGGCCTCCTGCCCGAGCTTGCGCTGGAGCAGGTCGAGGAACTCGGAGCGGCGCACCTCGTCGCCTCCTCCGGCGCCGAAGACGGCCCCCATCAGACCGCCGATCGCGACGACGTCGTTGCGCGTCCACGGAGCGATCGCAAGCCCTGCACGCCTGTACTCGGCGTTGATCCCGGCGACGTAGGCGTCGATGATCCGGATCGCCTGGCGGCCCCTGGCACCCTGCCCCCGCAGCAACGCGAATTGCGCGCCGAGCCGTGCCTCCGCAGCCGCGCTCGGCCGGAACTGCCGCCCGGACAGCGCGAGGCCGAAGGCGTTCACGCCCGGCGCGTCGAGCGCGGCGATGCGGCCCGGGCCGCGCAGCAGCTCCATGATCAGCTGGCGATCGGCCGCGGTGGCCCAGCCGGCGCCGAAGGCGACGTTCTCGGCGGTCGTCCCCTTGACGTGCGGCACGCCCCACCGGTCGCGGGTGATCGTGACACCCGTGCGCGGACGCTCGACGCTTCGCCGCCGTTTCCCCCGGCGCGAGCCCGAGCGTCTCGCGCTTGAAGAACCGGCGCAGATCGGCGTCCTTCACGTTGTCGCGCAGGCGGGTGAGACCCTCGTAGAGCGCGATCTGGTCGGTCGAGTTCTTCGTGAAGACGACGCTGCCCGCCTGGCCCGGCGGGAGGACGTTCCATGCCTGCGCCGCGTGGTCGGCGGGCACCTTCGCCGCGACGGCGCCGGCCGCCACTGCGGCGCATGACGACGGCGGCGGCGACGAGAGCTCGGATGAGGCGACGGTTCATCGGACCCTTTCGGCGCGCGGTTCGAAGGTGGCCGGGAAGCGTACGTGCGACGCCGTACATTTGTCGGTCGATGGACGTGCTCGTTCCCTTCGCGGCGGCGTTGCTCTCGCTGCGCCTCACCGCCCTCGTCGTGCGCCGCCACCGGACGCGACATGCCCCCGAGCTCGTCGCGTGGGCGGCGTCGCTCGCGTGCTTCGCAGCCGGGTCGGCGGCGCTCGCGTGGGGCGCCGCGGCCGGCTGGGACGACCGCTCCTTCCGCGTCTACTACCTGTTCGGAGGGCTGCTGACCGCGGCGCTGCTCGGCGCCGGCTCGCTCCTGCGGGTGGGGCGCCGGTGGGCCGCTCCCGTCGTGCTGTTCTACGCAGGGGTCGCGGTCGGTGTCGCGCTCGGGGTGCCGATCGACCCGCCCGTCACGGGCAGCTCCATTCCCGACGCCTCGGCGCACCTCGATCTCGTTCCCGCCCGGGCGCTCGCGCTCGTGGGCAACGTCGCAGGCACGGTCGCCGCCGTCGGTATCGCGCTCGCGGGCATTCGGCGACGACCTGTCGGCAACGGCCTGATCGTCGCCGGAGTCGCCGTCGCCGCGGCCGGCAGCGCGCTCGCCGGCCTCGGGCAGGGCGGCGGGTCGCTGTTCACCGCCGCCGCGGCGGCGCTCCTGTACGGCGGGTTCGTGAGCCGTCGCTGACGATCAGTCCCGCATCTCGGGAACGCGCCGCGTGCGGTCGACCCGGCGGCGTCGCTCGCGGAGCCAGATCCACGCGAAGAACGCCACGAGGGCGAGCAGGATCGCGCCCTCCACCGCGAGCGACACCGGGCTCGTGTGATGGGCGATCAGCCCCGCGACAGCACCCAGAGGCCACCGACCGTGTAGAGCACCATCAGCGCGAGCAGCGCGTACTGCGAGCGCAGCGCGTCGCGCCGCGCCGGGAAGATCGTGATCGCACGGTCGTGCGCGACCGCGAGGCCCGCCACGTGTCCCGCCACGAGCGCGCCCACCTGGACGTACCACGTCGTGTTCGGCGAGATCACCGTGAGATCGGGCGTCACGTGTGCCGTGCCGAAGAGATTCCAGCCCCGGCCCAACGGGTCTGACAGCAGGGGGATCGCGAACTGTCCCTGCAGGACGAACAGGGTGAAGTAGTGGGCGACCATGTACACGAACGCGATCGGCACGAGGGAGTAGAGGAAGTCACCGGTGAGCGAGCGGGGCGCGTTCACCGTCCACCGGGCCGCGGCGCAGGCGGCCTCGTACGCGAGAGCCACGAGCAGGACGCCCGTCAGCAGCCCGCCGAGGTTGAGAAGGGTCACGAGGAGCTCGCCGACGGTCGGGTCGTCGACGACGTACGGGCCCTCGACCCGCGCGGCGAGGTCCTGCCACGTCGTCGTCCGGCTGTATCCGTCGAACAGCACGGATCCGAGCATCACGGCGACGAAGGCGACCGACCCGGGAATGGGCTCGCCGCCTGCCAGGCCGGTGAGCGGCCAACGCACGCGGATCCGGCCGTCCTCGACGTGCAACGGGGCGATCCGCGAGAGGTAGCGGTACATGACGGCGAAGCCCTCGCCGCTCGCCTCCCATGTCTCACGGCCGAAGGCCGCCATGCCGAAGAGCGCGACGTAGCTGTAGAGCGCGATCGCGAACGCCAGCGCCCGCGGGCTCGCGGGGTCCGAGTAGGCGAGCTCCATGGCGACGAAGGCAAGCAGCGCAAGCGCGGCGGGCCAGCGTCCGAGCCGAGCCGGGTACTCGGCCAGCGGCCGCGCCTCGCCTCCCCCGGCCTCCCGCACCCAGACGAACGCGTCGGCGATCGCGCGCCAGGGCGACAGCCCGCGCCAGACGTACCCGAACACGACGGTCAGCGCGGGGAGCCCGAGCCAGAAGATGACGTAGATCCACGTGGGCGCGAGGTTCCGGAACGGATCGGTGTCCCCGAAGACCGCGGAGAGCCAGACGAGCACGAAGAGCGCGACCGAGACGACCTGCGCGACGACGCGGGCCGGCCCGAGGACGAGGCTCGAGAGCGCCGACGGGATCGCCCGCCCACGCTCGCGTGCGGCGAGCAGCGGCGTCCGCCAGAGGACGCCGAGCAGGACGAACGAGACGACGAGGACGATCGCCGCTCCCCAGTAGAAAAGCCACGTCGGCACGGGGAGGTCCTGGACCCCCCCGATGCCGTGCGCGACGACGCCGGGAGAGATCAGGGCTTGACCTCGATCACGGCGAGCAGGGCATCCGGGTGGTGGAGCTCGAGCTCGAACCGCCCTGGGAGGTCAGCCGTGAACGGGATGCGCACGGGCGTCCCGGGAGTGACCGGCTTCTCGATGTCGTAGCCGTGCAGGTGCACCTCCTCGCCCGCATCCGTGCGAACGACGACGACGACCTTGTCGCCCTTCGCGACCGTCGGGCGGGCGATGCCACCCCGCGGCCGGCCCGACTCGACGACGACCGTGATCGTCCTCGGCTTCGAGGCCGAGGTGGTCGTCGTCTCGGTGGTCGCGGCCGTCTCGGCCGTCGTGGTCGCAGGCGTCGTCGCCGGAGCGGTCTCGGTGCCGGTGTCGGTCTGGGTCGTCGCATCCGCTTGCGACGATCCGCCGTCGCATCCCGCCAGCGCGAGCGCGCTCGCGGCGAGGGCGAACAGCAGGGCAGCAGGTCTCATGGCTCTCCTCTGTCGGCCGCGCATCACCGCGACGCGCGGCAGTCTCTCAGGACGGCAGGAGAACCGGCGGCGCGCGTCCACCCCGGCGGAGCGCGTCCACGGTGGGTGGCGTGCGCTGCGGCCGGGCGGAGAGCGGGAGCCAGGCGCCGCCGGGTGAGGGCGGGAGCGGCGCGATGAGCGACGATCGCCCGTCGAGCGTTCCGGTCACGCGCCGGACGAGCAGGACACAGGCGACGGCCACGGGGAGCTGGAGGGCGAGCCCGACGAGGAAGGTCGGGGTCGTCAATAGCCACGGCAGCTCACCGGTGTGCGCGAGCCGCTCGAGGTGCTCCTGGCAGGTGAAGCCGAGCGGCGCGATCGGCGCGACCCACCATGCCGACCACGGGCGGAGGCTCCGTTCCTGCAGAGCGAGCCCGAGCAGCGCGAGCGATGCCAGGAGCCCGGCCACCTGGGGTGCGTGCTCGAGGTACCCGTGCTCCTCGCCGAGAGCGCGCCCGGTGACGGCGTATGCCGCCGCGTGCGCCGCCAGCACTCCGACTGCCGCGAGCGGAGTGACGAGCAGCCATGCCAGCATCCGCCGCGCCATCGGCAGGATCATGCCAGCGCCCGCCGCGCTGCCAGCCGGTTGTGGCCGGCGACGTCCGGAGCGGCGTCAGCGCACGACGACCGGGACGCGCTGGATGGCGTTGTTCTCGTAGCCGCCCAGGTTCCAGGTCGGCTCGAGCGGCTGCGTCTCCCCCGTCTCGTCCGTGGCCCGGCAGCACAGCGTGAAGGAGCCCGCCGCCGAGGCCTCCCACGTGAACGTCCAGCCGGCCCACGCCCAGCGATGGTTCGGGTCGGGCTCGAGAGCGGCGTCGGCCCAGGTCCCGCCGTCGTCGGCGCTCACCTCGACCCGCACGATCGGCGCCCGCCCCGACCAGGCACGGCCCTGAAGCTCGACCGCGCCCCGGTCGACGATGCGCTCACGCGTCATGAAGTCGGGCATCCCCGGAGGAACCATCAGTGACCGCGGCCGCATCCGCGTCACCGGCCGCCCCTCCTCGTCCTCGCTCTGCCGGAACCGGTAGCCGTTGACGACCTGATAGCCGTCGAACGGCTTCTCGACGACCGTGATCCGCGACAGCCACTTCACGTTCGTCATCCCGTACCAGCCGGGAACGACGAGCCGGAGCGGAAAGCCGTGCTGTGGCGGCAGCGGCGCCCCGTTCAGCTCGTACGCGAGGACGCACCCGGAGCCGGTCGCGTCGTCGAGCGAGAGGCTCCGCTCGTAGAGCTGCTCGACCTCGCCCTCCACGCCGCGATCGAGCCCGACGAAGACGACGTCGACCGCCGTGCCGGCCGGTACCGCCTCCGCGAGCAACGGCGCGAGCTCGACCCCCCGCCACAAGCCCGTTCCGACCGCCTCGGTCAGCCACGGCTGGCTGATCGGCCGCGGCTCGAGGAGCGCGCGGCCGTTCCCCGCGCACTCCATCGTCGCCGCGAGCTCGACCGCAGGCCGTGCGCGAAGCTCGTCGAGGGACAGCGAGAGCGGCTGCTCGACGGCCCCGCCCACCTCGAGCCGCCACGACGTGGGGTCGACGAGCGGGACGTCGTAGTGGATCAGGAGGTAGTGGAGGCCGACCGGCGTGATCGGCCAGCGGAGAGCCTCGAGCGGCAGTGCGTGGTTGCGCGCCGCAAGACGTAGCTCCTCGACGCTGATCCCGGTCTCGGGCGCGACGGACACAGCGCCGACCGTAGCGCCCCCGTCGACCCCTTGTCTACGCGGAGAGCTTCGTCCGGACGAGCTCGTTGACCGCGCGCGCGTCCGCCTGGCCCTTCGTCTCCTTCATCACCTGCCCGACGAAGAAGCCGAGCAGGCCCTCCTTGCCGCTCCGGTACTGCTCGACCTGCGCGGGGTTCGCGGCGAGAATCGCGTCGACGATCGGCTCGAGCGCAGCCGTGTCCGAGACTGCCTCCTGCTCGAGGTACGGCTCCGCGCTGAAGCCCGGCTCGGCGACGTGGGCGATCGCGTCGTCGAAGGCCCTCCGCGGGATCCGCTCCCGCGCGTCCACGAGCTTCGCCAGCTCCGCTGGATCGACGGCGCCGGGCTCGATCCCCACCGCGACGAGCTGATTGGCGATGACGTTGCTCGCCGCGACCGCGTCGGCGCCCGCGGCCACCGTCTCACCCCACAGCGAGTCGAGCCCGCCGGTGACGAGGACGAGCGCCCGCTCGTGATCGAGCGTCTCCCCGACCCGCCGGATCCGGTCGGCGGGCAGCTCGGGCAGCTCGGCCCGGAGCCGCTCGACGAGGTCCGCCGCCGGCTCGACCGGAACGAGATCGGGCTCCGGGAAGTAGCGGTAGTCGTCCGCCTCCTCCTTGGTGCGCCGCGGCGTCAGCGTCCCCGTCGCGACGTCGAAGTCGTAGGTGTGCTGCTCGACCTGGCCGCCCGACTCCCACACCGCGATCTGCCGCGCGATCTCGGCGTCGATGCCGCGGGCGATGTGGCTGAACGAGTTCATGTTCTTGATCTCACATCGCGTCCGCAGCTCGTCCGAGCCCTCGGGACGCACGGACACGTTGGCGTCGACGCGGAGCGTTCCCTTCTCCATCTCCGCGTCCGAGATGCCGAGCTCGACGATCGTCTGCCGGAGGAGCTGCAGGAACCGCTTCGCCTCCTCCGCGGAGTGGATGTCCGGAGCGGTGACGATCTCGACGAGCGGCGTGCCGCCGCGGTTGTAGTCGACCAGCGTGTAGTCGGCGCCGCCGATCCGCCCCGTACGGCCACCCACGTGGACGTTCTTCGCCGCGTCCTCCTCGAGATGCGCGCGCACGATCCCTACTGCATGCTCACCATCTAGCAACGGTACGATCATGTTGCCGTTTATGCAAGACGGCAGATCGTACTGGGATATCTGATAGCCCTTGGGGAGGTCGGGGTAGAAGTAGTTCTTTCGCGCGAACACCGCCCGCGGCGCGATCTCGCAGCCGAGCGCGAGCCCGAGCTTGACGACCCACTCGATCGCCACACGGTTCGGTACCGGCAAGGCGCCCGGGAAGCCGAGGCACACGGGGCACGTCTGGCTGTTCTCGGCCGCACCGAAGCCGACCGGGCAGCGGCAGAACATCTTCGTCCGCGTCTTCAGCTGGACGTGGATCTCGAGCCCGATGACCGCTTCCCAGCTCACGGCCGCAGCCTCGCTGGGACGAGGTCGAGCCCGAGCGCGCGCTCGAGCGCGTGACCCGTGCGGAACAGCATGTTCTCGCTGAACTGCGGCCCGATCAGCTGCAGGCCGACGGGGAGCTCGTCGGAGAAGCCGCACGGGACGTTCAGCCCGGGGAGCCCCGCCAGGCAGGACGGGATCGTGAGCAGGTCGCACGCGTACATCGCGAGCGGGTCCGCGGCGCGGTCCCCGATCGCGAACGCGACGGTCGGCGAGGTCGGAGTGGCGAGCACGTCGTAGCTCTCGAACGCGGACGCGTGCTCCCGCACGATGAGCGTGCGCACGCGCTGTGCCTGCCCGTAGTACGCGTCGTAGTAGCCGGCCGAGAGCGCGTACGTGCCGAGCATGATCCGCCGCTTCGGCTCGTCGCCGAACCCCGCGTCGCGCGTCCGCTCGACCATGTCGCGATACGTCTCCCCCGCGCCGCGCGCGCCGTAGCGCACGCCGTCGTAGCGGGCGAGGTTCGACGACGCCTCCGCGGGAGCGATGAGGTAGTAGCACGGCAGCCCGTAGTCGAACGACAGCGGGAGATCGCACTCGCCGACCTCGGCGCCGAGATCCTCGGCGAGGGCGAGCGTCGCCTCGAACGCCGCGCGCACTCCGGGCTCGATCGCCTCGAGCGCGACGGCCTGCCGCGGGACACCTATCCGGAGGCCGTCGAGCCGCTCGTCGGAAGGAAGCGCCACCGGCTCGGGCAGCTCGACCGTGGTGGAGTCCGCGGGATCCCGTCCGGCGATGATCCGGTAGAGCAGCGCGACGTCCCGGACGGTCTTCGCGACGGGTCCGACCTGGTCGAGGCTCGACGCGAAGGCGACGATGCCGTAGCGCGACACCGTGCCGTAGGTCGGCCGGAGGCCGACGTTGCCGCAGAGCGCCGACGGCTGCTTGATCGACCCGCCGGTGTCGGATCCGAGCCCCCAGGGCGCGAGCCCGGCGGACACCGCGGCCGCCGTGCCGCCGCCCGACCCACCGGGCACGAGATCCGGGTTCCAGGGGTTGTGGGAGGGGCCGTAGGCGGAGTTCTCCGTCGACGAGCCCATCGCGAACTCGTCGGTGTTCGTCTTCCCGAGCAGCGTCAGCCCGGCCGCCCTGCAGCGGGCGGCGACCGTCGCGTCGAAGACGGGGACGTACCCGGCGAGGATCCGCGACCCCGCCGTCGTCTCGACACCTCGCGTCGAGATGACGTCCTTGAGCGCAACCGGGATGCCGTCGCCCTCCGCCTGGTCGACCGTGCGCAGGTAGGAGTGCAGCTCCTCGTCGCGCTCGCCGATCGCTTCGAGGTAGGCGGCGTGGAGCTCCGAGGGCGAGATCTCGGCGCGCTCGACGAGCGCGATCGCGTCCTCGGCGGTGAGGGTCAGCGTGTCGACGACGGGGCTCATGCGGTCGGCGGCACGCGGAAGAGGTCGCGCTCGGCGGCCGGCGCGTTCCGCAGGACGTCTTCGATCGGCAGCGACTCGTGCGGCTCGTCCTCGGCCCAGGCGTTGACCAGGTCGAGCGGGTGCGAGGTCGGCGGCACGTCGGAGAGATCGAGCTCCGCCACCTTCGAGACGGCGTCGAGGATCGCGTCCAGCTCGCCCGTCAGGCGCTCGACCTCCTCGTCACCGAGGTCGAGCCGCGCGAGCCGCGCGACGTGGAGCACCTGGTCTCGTGTGATCGCCATCTCGTGCCCCATCCCTCAGAGCGTCGGGTACGGGAGGATGCCGCGCCGGTAACGGGCGGCCTTGACGGCGCTCTCGAGCAGCAGTGCGATCGTCATCGGCCCGGTCCCGCCGGGCATCGGCGTCAGGAGCCCTGCGACGTCGGCAACGGCAGGGTCGACGTCGCCACGGATCTTTCCGTCCTCGCCGCGCGTGAGGCCGACGTCGATCACCGTCGCGCCGGGCTTGACCATGTCCGGGGCCACGATGCCGGGGACGCCTACCGCCGCGACGACGATGTCGGCACGCCTGACCTCGGCGCCGAGATCGACCGTCCGCGAGTGGCAGATGGTGACCGTCGCGTGCGCGTGAAGGAGCAGCATCGCCGCCGGTCGTCCCACGATCTCGCTGCGCCCGATCACGACGGCGTTCTTCCCCTTCGGGTCGACGCCGTACTCCTCGAGCAGCGCCATGCAGCCGGCGGGTGTCGCGGGGACGTGCAGCGGTGTACCGAGGTACAGGTTCCCGGCGTTGACCGGGTGGAAGCCGTCGACGTCCTTCGACGGCGCAACCGCATACGTGACCTTCGTCTCGTCGATGTGGGACGGGAGCGGCAGCTGCACGAGGATCCCATCGACCTCGTCGTCCGCGTTGAGCTCCTCGACGAGCGCGAGAACGTCGGCCTCGGACGTCGCCGCGTCCAGCCGCACGTCGCGTGCGTCGATGCCCGCCTCCTTCGCCGCGCCGTGCTTGAGCCGGATGTAGACGTCCGACGCCGGATCGTCGCCGACGAGGACGGTCGCGAGCCCGACGTGCCCGAGCTCGGCGATCTGGCCCGCGACATCCGCCCGGATTCGCCCCGCGAGCGCCTTGCCGTCCATCAGGGTCGCCACGCGGCGACTCTACCCTGCGCACATGTGGGAGAACGCCGACCGCGCGACGCTGCAGGCGGCCGTCCGAGCGGTGGCCCTCGTCGTCGTCGTGGCCTGGCTCTTCAGCGACGATCTCCGCGCCTGGGTACCGGTCTGGGTGCCCATCGTCCTCCTGCTCGCGGCGGAGATCGAGTTCGTCCTCCGCGGCCGGCGCGAGGCTCCGCGTCCTGCCACGCTGCGCGTTCCGCCGGGGCCGGAGGACGCCGACCTGGGGTTCGGAGAGGTGGTCGAGGACGACGACGGGATCCGGTTCCTGCCGCCCCCCGCCCGCCCCGAGCGACGCGGCCGCCCACTCGGCTGGGTCGTGGGTGCCGGGATCGCGGCGGTCGTCGTCTTCCTCGCGGTCCGGAGCGACCGCGGCGCGACCTGGGGCGCCCTCTCGGAGGACGCGCGCACGACGGCGGAGGCTCGCTTCACGGCCGAGGCGTCGCGCATCGCGGGGAAGCCCGTGCGGATCCGGTGCGACGAGGGCTACGCCTTCACCGGCGCCGGCAGCGACACGCTCGGCATCGCGTTCCCCGGATCGCGGCTCGCCTATCTCGATCCGACGATCTGCCGCGGTCTCTACGACCTGGCGTTCGCGGGAGACCGGCGCGGCGACCAGCGTACGGCGGACGCGCTCGTCGTGCTCGCCCACGAGGCGGTCCATCTCGGCGGGGAGCGCCGAGAGGGCGTGACCGAGTGCCTTGCCCTCCAGGAGGCTGGGCCGCTGGCACTGCGACTCGGGATGCCGGAGGGAACCACCCGCCGCATCCTGCGCACGGCGCTCGCCGAGCGCCTCTCGGAGCGGAACGTCATCCGTGCCGCGTACGCGCTGCCCGCGAGCTGCCGGGACGGCGGCGCGCTCGACCGACGGCCGGGCGACCCTCGATTCCCGTTCTAGCCGGCCGCCGCTTCGAGCCGGCGGCGGACGAGCGCGACGCTCGAGGTCCCGAGCTGCTCGCCGAGGACGGATGTACCGAGCGCGTTCGCCTCGAGGACCACACGCTCGCGCTCCGCCTCCAACGTGCCGCGCGCGACGAAGAGCGCCGACCGGACACGACTGCCCCAGTCGTCGAGGTCCGCCAGCGACGTCCCCGGCGCACGGCCGGCCGACTCGGTCACGCGGCCGACGTCCCGCACGGCCTTGGCGACGAGCTCTGCGGCGCCCGCGAGCGCCTCGCCTTCGGCGAGCAGCGCGCGCTCTTCCTCCGCGAGCGCGGACTCCAGCTCGTCGACCCGGGCGCGCACCGCGAGGGCGTCCGCGAGCGCGTCGCGCGCGGTCGCGGCCTCCTTGCGCGCCCGGTCGAGCTCGTCGTCGCGTTTCCTGCGACCGGCCTCGAGCGACGCGACCCTCGACTCCCGTCCGTTCGACGTCCGCGTGCGCGGCCGTGACCGCTATGTCGGCCTCGGCGCGGCGCCGGTCGAGATCCTCGCGCTCGAGCGGCACCCGCTCGAGCGCTTCCCGCACGCTGCCGGCCCGCCCGCGGATCGCGCCGACCCGCTCTTCGAGGTCGCGCACGACCTCGAGCTCGTTCGCGATCTCCGTGTCTCGCCGCTCGAGCTCTGCGGCGTGGGCGAGGGCATCGGCTGGCACGGTCACGGGCGCATTGTCTCAGTCCGGCGGGATCGGCCGACCGCGGTTCGTAGACTCGCCGCATGAAGGTCTGTGCGGCGTGCGGCGCCGAGAACCCGGACATTGCGCGGTTCTGCCTCGCGTGCGGCACGCAGCTCGCCGAGGCGCGGCCGCCGCAGGAGACGCGAAAGGTCGTGACGATCGTCTTCTCGGATCTGAAGGGCTCGACGAGCCTCGGCGAGGCGCTCGACTCCGAGGCGCTCCGCGAGGTGATGACGCGCTACTTCGACGCGATGCGCGGCGAGCTCGAACGGCACGGTGGCGTGATCGAGAAGTTCATCGGCGACGCAGTGATGGCCGTCTTCGGGCTGCCGCGGCTCCACGAGGACGACGCGCTTCGTGCGGTCCGCGCGGCCTCGGGGATGCAGGCGGCGCTCGAGGCGCTCAACGACGACCTGCAGCGCGTCTACGGCGTGCAGCTCGCGAACCGCACGGGCGTCAACACGGGCGAGGTCGTGGCCGGCGACCCCTCGAGCGGCCAGCGCCTGGTGACCGGCGACGCCGTCAACGTCGCCGCCCGTCTCGAGCAGGCCGCCGGGGAGCGCGAGGTGCTCCTCGGCGAGCTGACCTACCGCCTCGTCCGGGACGAGGTCGAGGTCGAGGAGGTCGAGCCGCTCGAGCTGAAGGGGAAGTCCGAGCCCGTGCCGGCCTACCGGCTCGTCGCGGTGCGCGACACGGCGGCGACGGACGATCGGCGAGGCGCGCCTCTCGTCGGCCGCGGCGAGGAGCTCGCGGCGCTCACGAGCGCGCTGGACGAGGCGGCCGCGTCGCGAAGCTGCAGACTCGTCACGCTGGCCGGCGATGCCGGGGTCGGCAAGTCGCGGCTCACGGCGGAGTTCCTCGAGGCCGCATCGGGTCGTGCCCTCGCGCTCGGCGGGCGCTGCCTGCCGTACGGCGACGGCATCACGTTCTGGCCGATCGCCGAGGCGGTGAAGACACAGGCCGGGATCGTCAACGACGACGACGCAACGGAGGCGGCAGCGAAGCTTGCCGCGCTCGCCGACCCGGCGGGCGACGGCGTCACGGCGCGACTCGCGTCGGCGCTCGGGCTGACCGTCGAGCCGTTCCCCGTCGAGGAGCTGTTCTGGGCGGTGCGGCGCCTCCTCGCGCACCTCGCCGCCGACCGGGAGGTCGTCCTCGTCGTGGAGGACATCCACTGGGCCGAGCCGACGCTGCTCACGTTGATCGAGCATCTCGTCCAGTCGGTCGACGCACCGGTCCTGATCCTCTGCCCGACCCGCCCCGAGCTGTTCGAGGAGTCGCCTGCCTGGAGCACCGGCGAGCGTTCGAGCCGCGTCATCCTCGAGCCGCTCGGCGACGACGACGCGAAGCGCATGATCGAGAGCCTGCTCGGCCGCGGCTCGCTCGACACCGCCGTGCTCGACCGCGTCGTGACGGCGTCCGAAGGCAACCCGCTGTTCGCCGAGCAGCTGCTCCGCATGCTCGTCGACGAGGGCGCCGTCGAGGAGGTGGACGGTACGTGGCGGTTCACCCAGGAGCTGTCCGACGTCCAGGTTCCGCCGACGATCCAGGCGCTTCTCGCGTCGCGGCTCGACACGCTGGCGGGAAGCGAGCGGTCGGTGATCGAGCCCGCATCCGTCGTGGGCTACGTGTTCGCCGAGGCCGCCGTGGCCGCCCTGGCGCCCCCGGACGTCTCCCCGCGCGTACGCACCGAGCTCTCGACGCTCGCGCAGAAGCACCTCGTCCGGCGGGTCGAGGACAGCGCGGACGGCGCGCACCGTTTCCACCACATCATGATTCGCGACACCGCGTACGACGGGATCCTGAAGCGGGCGCGGGCCGACCTGCACACGCGCTTCGTCACGTGGGCCGACGAGGCGAACCGCGACCGCGGAGTCGAGTTCGAGGAGATCCTCGGCTACCACCTCGAGCAAGCGTGGGGGTACCTCTCCGAGCTCGGGCCGCTCGACGACCGCGGCAGGGAGATCGGCGAGGACGCGTCGCGGCGGCTCGCGTCCGCCGGCCGCCGCGCGTTCGCGCGTGGCGACATTCCCGGCGCGGCCTCGCTTCTCGGTCGCGCCGCGGCACTTCTTCCCGTCGAGCATCGCGAGCGACTCCGGCTGCTGCCCGAGCACGGGGAAGCGCTCCTCCTGACCGGCCGGTACAACGAGGCCTCCGTCATCCTCGACGAGGCCATCGCCCGGCCCGACGAGGCGCCTGCTGCTGCCGCTCGCGCCACGCTCGTCCGGATGCTCGTCGGCCTGCGCTCGGGCGACGCGGGCAGCTGGCGCCGCGAGACCCTGGATGGGACGATCGCGGCGGCGCGGGACGTCTTCGCCGCCGAAGGTGACGAGTCGGGCCTCGCGATGGCCTACCGCCTCCTCGCCTGGTCGGCCGGGACGGCGTGCCGCTTCGGCGATGCGGCCGACGCATCCCTACTGGCGGTCGAGCACGCCCGCCGCGCGGGCGACGCCCGTCAGGCGATCCGCGCCGCGACCGGGTTCGCCGGGGCCGCCCTCCTCGGGCCGACGAACGTCGACGAGGCGATCGCCCGCTGCGAGTCGAGCCTCGACCAGGCGGCGGGCAACAGGCAGTCGGAGGGCAATCTTCTCGCGATCATGGCGGGGCTGTACGCGATGCAGGGAGCATTCGATCACGCGCGCGAGCTCGTCGGCCGAGCGCGCGTGCTGCTCTCGGAGCTCGGCCTCGACCTCGACGTCGCGCGCGCCGACATGGAGGCGTGGCGGGTGGAGATGCTCGCGGGCAACGTCGAGGCGGCGGAGGCAGCCCTTCGCCGCTCCTACGACGCGCTCGTCGCGCGGGGCGAGACGTACCTGCGCTCGACCGTGGCCGGGCTGCTCGCCGAGACGATGCTGGAGCGCGGTGCGGCGCTCGAGGAGGTGGAGCAGCTCGGCCTCCAGAGCCAGGAGCTCGCCGACGACGACGACGTCGACTCCCAGGCGGTGTGGCGTCGCGTCCGCGGCCGGGTGCTCGAGCAGCGCGGCGAGCACGCCGCGGCCGAGCACATCATCCGGGAGGCACTCGCGCTGCTCGAGCCGACCGACGCCACGCTGTTCCAGCTCCAGGCCGAGCTCGACCTCGGCGACGTCCTCGCAGCCGCGGGTCGGAACGACGACGCGAGGTCGGCCTACGAGGCCGCGCGTGACCTCGCGGAGCAAAAGGGCGGCGTCGTGCTCCTCGGTGCCGTGATCCGGCGACTCGAGGCACTCGACGCCACCCCCGCGTAGGTCGCCCTACCTCACCAGTCCCACGAGCCGTTCGTCTCGGCCGTGGTGACGATCGTCCAGATGCCCGTCTTCTTGTCGAGCTTGATCGACGTGACGCACTCGTTGTCCGCCGAGCACGTCGCCGACGTCACCTCGTGCCCGTCGTGGAACACCTTCGTGATCTGGTAGTTCTTCGGCAGCGCGTCCGCCGAGACCAGGAACGTGAACTTGATGACCCCGCCCGAGGAGCCGAAGTCCGCGCGGGAACCGGCCGGGCAGTTCTGACCGAGCGCCGCCACGCACACCTCCGACGTGCGGGCGTTGCCCGCGGTCTCGGTGATCGTCGTCGCGAGCCCGAGGTCGGTCGCGTTGGTCGCGAACGCGGGCAGGCAGAACGACGTCGCCACCGGGTTGTTCTTGGAGACCGCCTGGTTGGTCTTCAGGCTCGTGCTGCCCGCCGCACAGCTCGTGATCTCGTAGCCGCCGGCCCGCAGCTGGTTGTTGACCGGGTCCGTCGGACTCGTCCCGATCAGGTCGGCCGTCTCGGACTGCGTGAAGGTCTCGTTCCCGTTCGTCGCCTTGTTCTCGTTGATCTGCCAGGTGCTGTCCGCGACGAGGCAGTCGGTGCCGGTGCAGCCGGGCTTCGAGTCGCCGGCCGGGACGTTCCACACGACGGTGAGCCGTGCGACCGCGCCCGCGTTCAGGTTCCCGAAGTCGCACGTCAGCACGCCCGCGGAGTCGAACGAGCCGCACGATGCCTTGACGAACGTGGCGGTCTCACCGGTGGACTGGATCACCGGCGGCGCCATCTTGAACGTCGTGTGCGTGAAGGTCGAGTTCCCGTCGTTCGAGAACGACGCCGTATACGCGATGTTCTCCCCGTAGCTCACCGCGCCGGGACCCGGCACGGCTTCCAGCGTCGGTGTCCCGACGCGATTCCCCGCGCTCCCGCCGGCGACCGCGACCGCCGAAGCGGCGACCGCCAGGCACGCGACCAGCAAACGCCCACGCGCGTGCTTCATCTCAAGTCTCCCTCCCGTTGGCTCCGCAGCGACGCGTACCCCACGCGCCGAGGCGCTATCGTCGCAGAACGGAGCTTGATTGCGCAAGCGACAAGCGCAACGCTCCGGGCCGCGGCGCCCCGCGGGGCTACCATGCGCGTCCCGGGCGACGTGGCCGAGTGGTTAGGCAGAGGCCTGCAAAGCCTCGTACAGCGGTTCGAATCCGCTCGTCGCCTTTGCGCGGAAGGCCCCGAACCGGGGAGCGCCCCAGGAAAGGTCTCGGACACGCTCCATTGCTCGGTCGCGGTTCAGCCGGCGAAGATAAGTCTGCGTGGTCTCGATCTTCGAGTGGCCCATGAGCGCCTGAAGCGCCTCGAGCTCGCCAGGGTGCGCCTCGAGGAAGTTGACAGCGAACGCCGCGTCATCGCGCTCACCTCGTCGGGTCGTGCTATCTCGCGCCATCGGGCTTGACGTACGCCAGATCGACTCCGGGCCGAGCGTGCCGCCTCGTCGATCGCCCATCGCGCCATCGGATACGTACTCGATCGGCATCCGGTTTGACCGCGCCGTGCCGCCCTTGTCGTATCAGCCTGATCGTCTCATCGCGCATGTTGACGTCCCGCAGACGAAGCCGCGACGCAGCGCCACGGCGGCAACCGAGGTACGCAAGCGTCGCGACGCAGAGCACCTCGTGCGCGAGCAGCGACGTCGAGGTCGGTTCGGGTCGAACCGTTCCGGGCGCAGCAGCCGGGGAAGAACGTGCTCGAGGGCGAGGCATGAGCGGTTCCGGTGCATGACGCCGGTGCGGCGGTTGATCCAGACGGTCACGCCGCGTCCTCGTACAGGAGCTCGCCGTCGAGCAGGTCTGCGAGCTCGTAGAGCACGCGGCTGCAGAGGCTTGATGCGAAGCGTCGAGCCTCTCTAATCTCGACCGGGTGCGGATCTACTTCGCCGGCCCGCTCTTCACGCCGTACGAGCGCGGCTACATCGACGACTGCACGGCGCTGCTGCGTGCCGACGGCTTCGAGGTCTTCGTGCCGCACGAGCACGAGCTCGCGCTCGGCGACGACGTGACGGCGGAGACTATCTTCGCGAGGGATCGCGTCGGCATACAAGGGGCCAACGCGATGCTTGCGATCCTCGACGGTCCGGCGATCGACGACGGCACCGCCTGCGAGATCGGCATGTTCCACGCGCTCATGCGCTCGGACCCCGAGAAGCGGGGCATCGTCGGCCTGCTCACGGACCTCAGGGGCCTGCGCGGCGAGAGCACCGGCGTGAACCTCTTCGTCCAGGGCGTGATCGAGGATGCAGGCGGGATCGTCGGCTCCCTCGACGCAGCCCAACAGATGCTCCGGCGTTGGCGTTAAGCCCGGCGATCGCCCCAGGGGAAGAACGGACGCCGGGCGGGGGTTGATCCAGACGGTCATGCCGCGTCGCGGTGCAAGCGCTCATCGTCGAGCAGGTCTGCGAGCTCGTGCAGAACGATCGCGATGGCGACGAGCGAGTCGGCCGCGTCCCCGTACCGGGGATCGCCGGCCGCACGCTCGACGTGCCATTCCGCGAGCGTTTCATGGTCCCGAGCGCGTCGGCGGACTAGCTCCTGGACACTTGACGGGACTCCGCTCGCCGGGCAGACGGCACTTATCGGGGCAGGGCTGAGTCGTCAGCGCAACTACCGAGCCCACGAGCGAACCGACCGCAACGCCGAGGGACAAAGCAGCAGCCCAGAACGTCCAAAGATCGCGTCGTCGCTGCTGCCACATCCCCGCTAGGAATCACCGGAGAGGCGCGCCGGGGCAGTGCGGTCGCTTGCACGTGGCGGCAGGAGCCCGGCCTGCATCGCCAATCCCAGATCATCGCGTACGGCCCAGTGTTCGAGGGCGCGGCCATCATCTGCAACCCGGAACAGGTGGACGTGCTTCACGGCGAAAGGCTTGTGAGTGGCGGGAACGCCGTGTGGAAGGCCTCCCTCATGCGTTCCGCTCATCGTTACGTATGCCGCCGCCATGTCCCCGTCGACCAGCACGCGGTGTACCTCGTAGGAGACGTCGCCGAAGCAGGAGCGCAGCCAGTCGCCGGTCGCGACTGCACCCGCAGGCCCGTTGCGACGCTCCGGATCGGCCTCATGATTCACGAACTCGGGATGGACAAGCACTGGCGCCAGATCCGACTCGCCACCGGCAAGCAATCGAACCAGCATGTCCTTAACGTTCTGCCGAACGGTGTCCGCGTCCACCATCGCGGCAATCGTAAACGCACGAGTGTTTCGGCGGGAATCGCCCGCTCCAGGTGACACGGCCAGCGTCGGGTGACATTCCCGAACACTGGCCCACGCGACGCTGGCGACGCCCGACCCACCCGCTGAACTTCCCGTTTCAGTGCGAGCGTGGGATGCTTGCTGGGTGGACATGACGTCGGTGCGGGTGGCTGCGATTCAGGCGGTGCCTGTGATCCTCGACCTCGAGGGTTGTGTCGAGAAGGCGGAGCGCCTGGTGCGTGCCGCCGCCGAGGAAGGCGCGCAGCTCGCGGTTCTGCCGGAGTGCTTCGTTCCGATCTATCCGATGTCGCGCTTGACCCACTCGAACTGGGATTCGAGGCAGACCGATCTGTTCGAGCAGATGTGGTTGAACTCGGTCGAAGTGCCGGGGCCGGTCGTCGATCGCCTGAGCGCCCTGTGTCTCGAGCTCGGAGTGCACATCGCCGTCGGTGTGAACGAACGTGAGCCGGAACGCTCCGGAAGCCTCTACAACACGCTGCTGCTGCTCGGGCCGGGCGGGCTTCTGCACAAGCACCGGAAGCTGATGCCGACCAACCACGAACGCCTCTTCCACGCAATCGGCAGTGGAGACGATCTCACGGCCGTCCAGACGCCGCTCGGCCGAATCGGCGGCTTGCTCTGTTGGGAGAACTTCATGCCGCTTGCGCGCTATGCCGTCTACCGGCAGCGCCCGCAGATCTGGCTGGCGCCGACGATGGACGACGGAGACCGCTGGCCGTCGCTCGTCCGCACGATCGCCTGGGAGGCCGGCGCCTGGGTCATCTCCGTGTGCGGGTTCGCGAGGCGGAGCGACTATCCGGACGGATTGTCGGTCGTGCCGGATGACGGGCCGGATCTCTTCACGCGCGGCGGCTCGATGATCGTCGCGCCAAACGGCGAGGTGGTTGCAGGGCCGCTCTACGACGAGGAGGGAATTCTTTTCGCCGACTGCGATCTCCGAGCGACAGTTCGTGCCAAGTACGGCTTCGACTCCGTGGGCCACTACGGCCGCGAGGAGGCGATCCTAGGCACTCTTGAGCGTGCTCGCACTGCATCCGAGCGAAGATCCTGACGACGAGCGGCGGCTGGCGCCGAAGCGCCAGGGGACATTCCCGCACACTGGCCCAGGCGGCGCTCGTGCCTCTGGGAGAATGCACGCGTGCCCGAGGATCACGTCGGCGAGGGCGTGGCTGAACGGTTAGACGAACTATGTTTGTTCACCCCGTCGACCCCGCTCCGCAGGGTCGACGGAATGCGCCGGTCTCTTGGAGGACGTCAGTGGGCCGTTCCCCAGGTGGAGCGGCGCGGGTTCGCCTTCGGGCCGAGGTGGGTCAGCGCGTGGGTGTTTGTCCCGTCTGCGTTGACGACATAGAGGTCGTTGACGGCGTCGCCGATGAGGTGGTACACGATCTGTCGCCCGTCGGGCGACCAGTCGTTGACGAAAGCGCGCTTTGTGCCGCCGCTGTAGTGCGTGACTTTTCGCAGACTCGTACCGTCGGTGCGGATCGTGTACACGTTCGCGCTCTTGTTCGGGACGTCCTCGGCGTAGTCGTTGAAGGCGATTCTCGTCCCGTCGCGAGACCATTTGGGATTGCTGGCGTCCATGGAGCGCGGCGTCAGTCGGCGGAGCTGTGTCCCGTCGGCATTCATCACGTAGATCGCGCTTACGGCGGCCGGTTGCGCGGTCGTGTTGTAGCGCTGGAAGGCGATTCTCTTTCCGTCAGGAGACCAACTCGGCATGTGGTCCTCGGTCGAGGTCGGTTTCTTCTTTTGCGTCAGCTGCTTCAGACCGCTTCCATCGGCGTTCATCGTGAGGATGGCAACGGCAGCCGCATTGTCGTTCGTGATCGGCCCGAACGCACGCTCGAACGCAATCTTTGCTCCCGAGCGGGTGTACGTCGGGAAGCTGTCTCCTAGACAGTTGCCGGCACACCGAGGGCCGAGCCGCCGGACGGCTGCGCCGTCCGCGTCTGCCTTGTAGATCAGGTCGTGGCTCCCGCTCAGGACCATCAGCAGACTCGAGGCGTCAGGTGACCATGCGAGTCCGTATTCTCCAGCTCCGTCGGCACGGTTGGTCAGCCTCGTCAGCCCGGTCCCGTCGGGTTTGACGGTGAAGACCTGAGGCCTCCCAGCCTCGTCGGCGACGAACGCGAGTCTTCCGTTCGCAACGGGGCCGACCCCATACGCCGGGATCACGGCGACGCCAGCCAACAGAACGACCGCCGCTGCCAGCGCAACCTTGATTCTGCTCATGGGTGTACTCCTCAGTCGTGGGAAGTCGAGAGTCAATCTCGCGGGAAGCGCTTCCAGGAAGTTTCCGGCGCGCTACTTCCTCACCGTCGCGGTGGCCGGGGGCGGCGATGGGCAGGACGCCGATTGTCGCCGACCCTAGGCATCACGCGAGCCTCATGAAGACGACGATGATCCTTTGCACGGCAACTGTCAATCACGCGAGAAGATCTCGACAAGGGCGGTTCGACGCGATCGTGAAGGTCATCCGGCCCCTTCAGCGGCTCGGTCGACTGATACGGAAGACGTCGCTCGGTCACGATCGGCTCCTGCTCCTTCGCCTCAAGTGAAATTCCCGAACACCGGCGCACCCGAGCGTGAACCAGCTGGAGCTCGCGGAGGCGGGAGTAAGGCTCCAGCGGACGACTCGACGTAATTCCCCGAGTGACACGCGGGGCGAGTCGAGATCGCGTGACGGGAACGGTCTCGCTCGACAGGTTTAGCCACTGGTCGCAGCGGGTAAGTGACGCAAGCGCGTTGGTTGTCTTTGACGGCGTCGAGGTTTGTAGGTTCCTCTTCGATTGTCACCCCCGGCCTGAGCGCAGCAGAGGGTTCGTTCGGACTCCCTGTCCTTCACGGAACGAAGGAGCACCCCATGTTTGCGACCATTCGCCGTTACGACGGTATGGACCAGAATCGCTCGGCCGAGCTGACCCGCAAGGTCGAAGAGACGCTCCTCCCGACGCTGGAGAAGCTCTCCGGGTTCGCGGGCTACTGGCTGATCGAGGCCGACAACGGCGTCTTCAGCTCGCTCAGCCTCTTCGAGACTCCTGCGCAGAGCAAGGAGTCGACGGAGATCGTCGCACGCTGGATTCGCGACGAGAAGCTCGAAACGATGATCCCCAATGAGCCGAAGATCACGAGCGGCAAGGTCGTCGCTCACAGCGACCGCGTCCTGGCCGCCGCGTAACCCGACCGCACCGCATTCGACACAGAGGGCCCGGCTCGCCGGGCCCTCATTTCGTACTGCCGCGCCGCTGCCACGAGGCGAGTGGCGCAGGCTCTACGCCTCCGGGCATGTCCTCGACCCGGGCGGGTGCAGACGTAGAGGAGTGTGCGCCCGCCGCAGGGGGCCATCTGCTCGCTCGACCTGGCTCGACTCGCGATGGCTTACCAGTGGTAGCCGGACCGTTATGGTCGGGTGAGTGACGACGCGAAAGAGTGACCGATCGGGCGTGGTCACCGCGCTGGACTTGAAGGCGCTGCTCGCTTCCGTGGAAGCGGCTCCGCCGGTCGATGCGGCAGAAGTCGTCGCCGCGGCTCTGACGGATTCTCTGGAGGCCCGTGACGTCAGCTTCCTGATCGCCGACTACAGTGGCCGGTCACTGATCCGGCTGAGTCACGTCCGTCGCATGAGCGCTGCCGATGATGGAAGCCGCGAGCGCGGACAGGCGGTCACGCTCGCTGGCACACCGCATGGTCGTGCGCTCGCGCAGCAGAACGTCCAGATCGTGAAGGGCTCCGATGGTTTCCGGGTTTTCGCTCCCGTGACGAGTCGAGGCGAGGCGGTTGGCGTGTTGGAGCTCGGACTTGATGCCGAGCCTGATGAGCAGACGCTCGCAGTCGTGTCGGCTGGGGCGCACGCCCTTGCCTACATCGTGATCGCCAACCGCCGCTTCACTGACCTGTTCGACTGGGGCCAGCGTTCCGTGCCGCTTTCGTTGGAGGCAGAGCTCCAGCATCGACTCCTGCCCGCCTCGTACACCTGCGAGGGCGGCCAATTCACGCTGGCCGGGTGGCTTGAGCCAGCAGGCGATGTCGGCGGAGACACATTCGACTTCAGCGTCGAGCGAGATACCTTGCATCTCTCCATCACTGATGCGATGGGCCACACGCTGAACGCGGCCGTGCTGGCAACAGTCTTCGTGGGCGCGTTGCGAAACGCTCGCCGCCGTGGCGTCAATCTCGCGCAACAAACCCAGCTTGCCAATGAGGCGCTATACGGGTTCGGCGACGATAGTGACTTCGTGACTGGGCAGGTCGTACGGGTCGACCATGCCTCCGGTCTTGCACGAGTCGTGAACGCCGGACATCCCTCGCCCATCCTGATCCGGGAGGGCCGCGCCGAGACCGTCAAGTTGGCCCCTGGTCTCCCGTTCGGGGTATCACTCGATTACGACTATGCCGTCCAAGAGCTTCAGCTGGAAGTCGGAGACCGGCTCGTCTTCCTGACCGACGGAATCCTCGAGCGCAACGCGGCCAAGGTGAATGCGGTGGAGGTTCTTATGCAGACACGAGAGCTTCACGGACGCGAGGCAGTCCAGGCGCTAACACAAGCCGTGGTCGATGCCTGTGGTGGCGTGCTTCGAGACGACGCAACAGTGCTGTGCCTGGACTGGCACGGCGGCCCGACAGGAGAACGGGACGCGAGCTCGGGTGCAGATCAGTAGCAGTTAGCCCGAGGCACTGCTGCCCCGCTCTTGGGACATTCGCGAACTCTGGCGCAGGCAGCGGTTCTCTCGTCACCCGCTCGTCACCGCTGCGGGACACTCCCGAACACTGCGCAGACGGGCGCGTGTGTCTCCTGAGCGTGGCTAGCTTCCTTTCGCTCGAAGAGTTTCGAGTGCCCCTCGGAGATGACTTCGACGGTGTCGTCGACCACTCTGATCGCGGTCTGGTCGTCAATCGCGTATCCGGCAAACGCTGGCGCAGGCCACCCGTTGTGCCTTATCGACCGGCGCAGTCCTGTTTCCCCATCGGTGAGGCGCCACTCGGTAGCGTGCTCTGGGATGGCTGCTGTTCGGGACTTCGCCGACGAGCTGGAGGGCTACGCGTACCTCCCGCGCATGTTCGACAAGGCGCGGGCGCGGCTCAGCGGCGACGGCGATGCGCCGCCGTTCGGTTGCCCGCTCGACCACAGCTGCTTGGCGCGCCTGCGCGTCTACCCCGAGAACGTGCTTGAGCTGGTCAGCGGGAACGGCGATGACGACCGGGCGATCCTCGCCGGCCTACGGGAGTACGGCATTCCTCCGGCAACGGAGGCGTGGTTCGACGCGCGTGCGACTGAGGACGAGCTTCTGACGGGGGTCTACCTCAAGGTTCGGCCGCGCGAGCTGCTCGACGAGCTGCAGCCGCGGCCGGATCAGCGCGTGGTCGCTGTCGAGGAGGGTGAAGCGTTGTTCTTCCTCGGCGACCGTCAGATGCGGATCGTCCGCTTCGGTGAGGTGGTGCGCGTGCCACCGGAGCTGCCCCATCGGATCGAGAACATCGGCGAGCCGCCACTGCGCCTCGATTGGCTGACGGGCGATCCTGGCACGTCACCAGGGTTTGTGCCGCCGCCGCCACCCGCGCTCATGTGACATTCCCGCACGCTGGGGCATGCAGCCGGGCTCTCGCTCGGGTGTCCTCTGGTCAGGGAGGCAGGGAGCTGCTGTTGAGGCGTTTACAGTCGGACCTCATGCTCCCGGTTTTCGCGGCCCGCGCTGCTGCCGTCGTGATGGTGGGTATCGCAGCGTTTCAGGTCGCACTCGTCTTCGGTGCACCGTGGGGCGTGTATACGCAAGGAGGCGAGACAGAAGGCGCGCTCGACACAGCTGGACGAGTGTTCGCCGCGGTCTCCTGCGCGATCCTGCTCGTAATGGCTGCGGGCATCTTGGCGCGGGTGGGCGAGGGGCCGCTCAAGCACGCGCCGGGGAAACTGGTGACTGCCCTCTCCTGGTTCACGACGATCTATTCCGCGCTGGCGGTTGTCCTCAACCTGGCAACGCAGAGCTCGTCGGAGCGCGCCGTGTTCGCACCGACCGCGGTCCTTCTGTTCGTGCTCGTCGTGACCACGATGGTCGGCTCTCGACGGACCGGCTAGCCCGCCTGCCTCAGGGGACATTCCCGCGCAGCGGGGCAGCCGAGATTGACCCCGCCGGGATGAAATCCCGTTCGAGGAGGCTCTTCTCCTACGACGAGAGGTGGGCGAGCCGTACGTCGAGTATTCAAGCCACACTCTGGTGACGGCCGGGAACATTCAACTCCACGTTCCAGTTCCGCACACTCGCGCATCTGAAGTCCTCGTAGCCTGGGTTTGACGCAGTCGTGGGAGGAACTTTGCGTCCCATTCGCGCGTCCTCGCCTGCACAATCACTCTTTCGTTCAGGACGGATTAAGCGCCCTCTGCCCCCGAATCCAGGCCCGGTGCACCACGCGTACTTCAACGCAATCACGCATCGCAGGAGGCTAGAAATGAAGGGACTGAAGACTGCTCTGTTCGGGATCACCGTCCTCGCGGTTCTTGCATTCGCGGGGGTCGGTGCGGGGGTCGCCTCGAGTGGATCGTCGGCACGCCTGACGGCGGTGGCAAGCGGTCCGAGTGCCTTGGGTCGGATCATCGTCGACAGCCACGGCCGCACGCTGTACCTCTTCGAGAAAGACAGGCGCGGCGCAAGCGCCTGCTCGGGCGCGTGCCTGGTGTACTGGCCGCCGTTGCTCACAAGCGGAGCGCCGACCGCGACCAAGGGAGCCAGGCCCTCTCTGCTCGGCAGCATCCGACGAGCTGACGGCACGCGGCAGGCGACCTACGCGGGACACCCGCTCTACCTCTTCTCCGGGGACGCACGGCGCGGGCAGACGAACGGCGAAGGTCTGAAGGACTTCGGAGCCGGCTGGTACGTGCTCATGCCTTCTGGCAAGAAAATCGATCGCGACTGAAGGTAGTTCCTCGTTGGCGTCAGCCGGTGCGGATCGCTGCTCGACGGGCGGCGATCCGCACCTGCACCAGGTGACATTCCCGCACACTCGCGCAACCGGCAGTCACGTCTGTCGAGACAGGGTGCGGGCACTCCAGCGCGCAGGGACGTAGTGTCCGCCGCGTGACGCTGTCTTCGTCCGATGTCGCCGCGATTCGGAGCGCTGAGAAGGCTCTCGCCGATGCGTTCGGGGCTTCCGACCCGACGGCTTGGGTTGACTTCTATACGGAGGATGCGATCTTCGTCGGACCTGGAATGCCGGCGCTCGAGGGACGGAACGCGCTCCTATCGGCCGCACCTTCGGTTGTGATCTCCTCGATGGAGATCGTCGCCGACTCCGTCCTCGGCGCGGGTGATTTCGCAGCGACGCAAGGACGGGCGAACTGGGTACGCGGGCCGAGGGGCTCGGATGCCCCACAAGTACGGAGGCGGTTCCTCATGGTCTGGCGCCGTGACCCCGATGGGCGCTGGCGCGTCGCCCGTGAATTGCTGAACGAAGACGTGTAACGCCGCCGGCGCTCGGGCGACATCGCACTCGTGCAGCCGACCGGCGCCTTTCTGCTTCTAGCCCGTTCCGCTTGCCACCGAATTTGGGGTGAACAGCCTCCAGTTCCCCTCGGAGACGACGTCGACCGTGCCGTCGACGACTTGGATGGCGGTGTCGTCGTCGATCGCGTATGCCGGACCATCGATCTCTGCCGCCCATCTCTCTGCGTCGGCCATCGTGTTCCCCGGCACGCCCTCTGGAGCCAGGTGCGGGTAGATCGAGAAGTCGACGAGTCCGAGCGTTTCGTCGCCACCGCTGGCCGGCTTCCACTGGACGAAGTCCTCGCCGATACGCGGGGTCATCACCATGCTTCCGGCGCTCAGTCCCACCCATGCCGTCTCGTGCAGCGAGGGCAGGAGGTCCGCCAGCCCGGACTGCCGCATCCAGTAGCAGAGATAGAGGGCATCGCCGCCATTCACCAGGAGGACGTCTGTCTCTCGGACCCATGGCACCCAGCGTTCCTGGTCGAGGCTGGGCAGCGCGGTCAGTTCCAGGACGCCGATGGACTTCCACCCGAGCTCGGTCATGGGGCAGCGGGGCTCCTGCCCGCTGATGAAGCTCCATGCTCTGCCAGGACCGGCCATTGGGTGCGCGTACGACGCCGTGGGGATGCAGAGGGCGTCGGATTCGGCAATCGGCTTCCCCAACAGGTCGACGAGCGCGTCGTGGATGCTCGTGTTCTTGATGCCGGCGGACGTGAGAAGAAGCTTCATGCGGCCTCCTGGAGTCGTTAGTGCAGGCGAGCTCTTACGGATCTGTACGCGCTGGAGACCAGCAGATCACCAAAAACTCATCGGCTACGCCGAGATCCGGCCTCGCGCCTCGGGTTCCCCCGGATAGATCCACCGGCCTCGCCTCCCGTCGCGGACGTCGAGGCCGCGAACTGGGGCGGCGCCCGGCATTCCGACAATCGGCGCGTCAAGCCGACGGTCCCGCTACGAGGACTGCACCCTGTCCCCCGATCAGGCAAGCCGCTTGCGAGCGGTTACGATCGGCGATTCCCACGACCCGCGCGAACCGGAGGTGGTCACGGATGAACGTGAAGTCGACGTGGCAGGTTGCACGCCTAGACGACATCGAGCGGCGCGGCAGAGATATCCCTGTGCGCGAGCACCTCGGGATCCACGCCTTCGGAACCAACGCCTTCACGCCCGCCGAAGACGGCACGCTTATCAACGAGCACGACGAGAACGGGACGGGCCAGGAGGAGCTGTACATCGTGCTCGAGGGAAAGGCGACCTTCGAGATCGACGGGCAGACGGTCGACGCGCCCGCGGGAACATTCGTGTTCGTCGGGCCGGGTTCGCGGCGGAAAGCAACCGGCGACGGGACCGTCCTCGCTGTCGGCGCCACACCAGGCGAGGCGTATGAGGCCATCGACTGGGGTGAAGCGTGGCCGTTTCACAGCGAGTCAATGAAGGCCTACAGCGAGCAGCGGTACGCCGACGCGCTCGAAGCGGTGCGCGGTGGCCTCGGGCACATGCCCGATCATGCTGGCCTGCATTACAACTACGCGTGCTTCGCGACCCTCGCGGGCACCATTGACGACGACACGTTCGCGCACCTCCGACGGTCCGTCGAGCTGTTCCCGCGGTTTCGCGAGGACGCGCGCAGAGACGACGATTTCGCCGCCGCGCGCGACGACCCGCGGTTCGAGGACGCCCTTCGCTGAGGACGCCGCCTTTGGGGGAAGGATGGCGCTCGGACAAATACCGACGTGAGGAGATCAGAGATGCACGAGTCGACGCAGCAGGACGCGAGCACACGCGCGTGGCCCGGAGGCATCGCGGCGATTACGGTGTTCGTCGAGGACCTGGCGGCCGCGAAGCGCTTCTACAGCGACGTCTTTCAGCTCCCGCTCCACTTCGAAGACGACAACTCGGCCGTCTTCAAGTTCGGTGACACGCTCGTCAACCTGCTGACGACGAGCGAAGCGTCCGAGCTTGTCGCGCCGGCCCCGGTTGCGACCCCCGGCGAGGGGGTCAGATTCCAATTCACGCTCGGCGTCGATGACGTGGACGCGACGGCTGACGCGCTGGAGCGCCGGGGAGTCGAACTGCTGAACGGGCCGATGGATCGTCCCTGGGGCCTCCGCACCGCCAGCTTCCGCGATCCCGGCGGTCACATCTGGGAGATCGCCCACTAGCACGACCCTCCCGCGGATCCGCTCGACGCCCCTCGATCTGTAAGGAAAGGGTGAAACCCGGGGCGCGCCGCGGTTCGCGCGTGTCGGCACCGGGTACCAGAGCTCGCGTTGCGCGACTCCCGGGCATGGGACGGGAGAGCGGAGAGCCGGGCCGCCCGGAGTGGGGGCCGGCCCGTGCAGGTGGGTGTCCCGAGGGGGTACGGGGCACCCACACCCCTCGAAAGCCGTCCGGCGCGCCCCGTACCGTCGACGGATGGCCGCTTCGTCGCCGCCCGCGGAAACGACTCCCGAGCCCGCGCTCGAGCCCTGCCCGCGCTGCGCGGCGGCGATGGAATGGCGCCACGGCACGTTCCAGTGCCCGCGGTGCCGCTTCAAGGTGGGCTGCTGCGAGGGCCTCACCGGCGACTGCCGCACGTAAGAGGCACGCGGCCGGAGGCCTCGATCCGTTCGTAAGGAACCCGTGAGGGCTCGTGACGCTCGGGTTACGCAGACCAGGCGACGGGTAGCCCGGATGCGTTCTGTCCCGACAATCGACATCACGAGAGGTGAGACCGATGAGACAGCTTCTACGCAGGCTCGCGCCGATCGGCGTGCTCGCCGTCACGGGCGCACTCGCCGCGGCCATGCTGATCGACACTGGCCCCGGCGCCGCCGCGACGAAGGCCAGGCCGACGAACCAGACGCCACCGACCATCAGCGGGACGGCGCAGGTCGGGTCGACGCTCACCGCCCGTGACGGCCAGTGGACGGGCAATCCGACCGGCTTCGAGTACGTCTGGCGGCGCTGTGACACGGACGGCGGCAGCTGCTCGAACATCAGCGGCGCGATCGACAAGACCTACGTCCTGAAGCAGGTCGACCAGGGCAACACGATCCGGCTCCGGGTCACGGCGAAGAACGCCGACGGCCGGACGGCCGCCACCTCGGTGCCGACGGCCGTCGTCCAGGCGGCGACTGCACCTCCCACCGCGAGCCCATGCGACAAGAACCCTCCGGTGGCGAGCGAGCTCAAGCCGCCCGAGCGGCTGCTGATCGCCGGCCAGCAGGTGTCGCCGGGCGTCATCGGCAACTCCACGCAGACGATCGTCGCGCGGTACCGCGTCACGGCCTGCGACGGCAAGCCGGTCCAGGGCGCGCTGGTGTACGTCACCGCGGTGCCGTACAACATGTTCTCCGTCCCGCCCGAGGCGACAACCGGCGCCGACGGATGGGCAGAGCTGCGCATGAACCGCGAGCGCGGCTTCCCCGCGTCGCCGAAGCAGCAGCTGCTCGTGATGTTCGTCCGCGCCCGCGGCCCGGGAGGCAATTTGCTCGGCGGGATCTCGACGCGCCGGCTCGTCTCCTTCCCGGTCGACCTGCGGAGGTAGCCGGCACACGGTGGGCGTCCCGGCACCGGGGCGCCCACCGTCATTCTCGCGGCGCGCGTTGGTTAGCCTCGCCGGGTGGACGTGCGGCGCATCCGGGCCGACGAGTGGCGCCTCTGGCGCGATGCGCGGCTGCGCATGCTCCGGGAGGAGTCGGCGTACTTCTCGACGCGCTACGAGGACGTTGTCCGGGAACCGGAGGCCGTGTGGCAGACCTGGACGGCGGAGGCTGCCGAGGGTGTCGACAAGGTGCTCTTCGTCGCGGAGGACGGCGGCGCACTGCTCGGCGTGGTCGGCGCCTTCCGGCGGCTCGACCCCGCCGCGGTGCAGCTCGTATCGCTCTGGGTCGACCCGAACGCGCGCGGACGCGGCGTGGCACGGTCACTGATCCAGGCGGTTGCGGGCTGGGCGCGCGACCGGGGCGCCGCAGACGTCGTGCTCTTCGTCCAGGAGGCGAACGCGCCCGGCCGAGCGCTGTACCTCCGGGCGGGATTCCGCCCGACGGGTGCGCGCGAGCCCGTCGGCCCCGGCCGTCCGGGCTTCAAGCTCGTCGTGTCGGCGACGGTCGACGAACTCCTCGCAGACGCGGGCTAGGTGCCGTCGACGAGGGGATTCGCGCGGGCGCCGTAGTGGACATAGCGCGCGCCGCCTGCGATCTCGTAGAACGTCACCGCCGTCCAGGTCGTCTCCGCCGGGTCCTTCACGACGAACACGTCCGGCTCGACGGGCACGAGCGGGTACTCGTGCACCGGCTTGGGCACGACCTCCGCGAGCGGGCCCGTCACGGTCGCCCGGAGCATGAGCCCCCCCTCCTGCTCCGTCACCTCGGTCGTGATCCCCGAGCGCTCGTAGCGGCCGACGTAGCGGGCGGGATCGAACTCGGGCGGCGACGCGGGCGGCTCGAGCGGCGCGGGCATCCGGACCCCGACGGTCTCACGGAAGATCTCGCTCCAGAGCGCGTGGTAGAGGTCCCTCGCGGAGCCGCCGTTCGTCAGCAGCGACACCGCCAGGCCGTGTGCCGGCAGCACGGAGAGGAACGCCGACTGGCCGATCGTGTTGCCGTCGTGGCCGATCAACCGCTCGCCGTCCCAGCCGTAACGGATCCAGCCGAGGCCCCACGAGTCGCCGAGCGTCCGCGTGTCGGGCAGGTCGGCGTGCTTCTCTGCCATCGAGCCGGCGCTCGCGTCCGAGAGCACCTGCGTGCCGTCCGCGGCGAGTCCGCCCGAGAGATGCATGCGGGCGAACGAGAGCACATCGCCGACGCGCGCGGTGATCAAGCCGGCCGGCCCCATCGACCGCACAAGCGTCCAGGTGGTCGTCGGCACCGGGTCCTCTCCCGGCTCGTGGACGTGCCCGACCGCAGTACGGTGCAGCAACGCCTCCTCGGGCAGCGTCACCGTTCCCTCGAGCCCGAGCGGCTCGATCAGGCGCTCGCGAAGCGCCCGGTCCCATGTCAGCCCCGTGAGGTGCTCCACGATCCGGCCCGCGAGGACGTACCCGGCGTTGCAGTACGAGAACGTCGCGCCGAGCGGATGGTTCTGTACCACGTCCTTCATGCCCAGGACGTAGCGCTCGATGCACTCGTCGCCCCGCCCCGTGTCGGTGAAGACGTCGCCGTCGATCCCGCTCGTGTGGGTGAGGAGGTGACGCGTCGTGACCTTTTCCGTGACGGCCGCGTCGGCCACCCGGAAGCCGGGCAGCACTTCCACGACGGGGGTGTCGAGGTCGAGCGCGCCCTCGTCGACGAGCTGCATGACGAGCGTTGCCGTCCAGACCTTCGTGATCGAGCCGATCTGGAAGAGCGAATTCGGCGTGACCGCCACGCCCGTTGCCGTGCTGAGGACCCCGGCGGCCGTCTCGGTGATCGTCCCGTCGTGGAGCACCCCGAGCGTCGCCCCCGGCACACGGTGTCGGTGCATCAGCTCCGTCAGGCGCTCCTGCCAGGCGGCGGCGTCGAGCGAGCCCGAGGGCGCAGAACGGGAGACCGGCGTCGGCATCCGCAGTAGCGTACGCACCGTGACGTCGAAGCCTTCGCCTTCTCTCCGCGCCGGTGTCGTCGGCACCGGGTTCGTCGGGGTCGTCCACGTGCACGCCCTGCGTCTGCTCGGCATCGACGTCGCGGGTGTCGTCGGCTCGTCGCCCGAGCGCGCGGCCGCGAAGGCGATCGCACCCGTCTACGACTCGCTCGACGCGCTCCTCGCGGACCCGTCGGTCGACGTCGTCCACCTGACGACCCCGAACCACCTCCATCACCCGCAGGTGAAGCAGGTGCTGGAGGCGGGCAAGCACGTCGTCTGCGAGAAGCCGCTCGCGATGACCTCGGAGGAGTCCGGTGAGCTGCTCCGGCTGGCCGAGGCGAGCGGGCTCGTCCACTGCACGAACTTCAACCTCCGCTTCTTCCCCCTCGTCCTCGAGGCGCGCGCCCGGGTGGCGTCGGGGGAGGTCGGCGACGTGTGGAACGTCCACGGCGGCTACCTCCAGGACTGGCTCCTCTATCCCACCGACTGGAACTGGCGGCTCGAGCCCGAGAAGGGCGGGATGCTCCGCGCGATCGGCGACATCGGCTCGCACTGGATGGACATGGCGCAATTCGTGAGCGGCCGGCGGATCGTGGAGGTCTGCGCCGACCTGCACACGACGATCCCGGTTCGCCGCCGTCCGGTCGGCGAGGTCGAGACGTTCGCGAGCGCCGACGACCTGGAGCGCGAGGACGCACCGATGGCGACGGAGGACATCGGCCACGTGCTCGTCCGCTTCGAGGGTGACGCACGCGGCGCCTTCAAGGTCTCGCAGGGTGCCGCGGGGCGCAAGAACCACCTCCACCTCGAGGTCGACGGGTCGGAGGCGGCGCTCGCGTGGAACGCCGAGCGGCACGAGGAGCTCTGGCTCGGCCGCCGCGACGAGGCGAACGCCACGCTCCAGCGGAACGGCGCCCTCCTGCAGCCGGGCGCCGCCGGCCACACCTTCCTGCCGGCCGGCCATCCCGAGGGCTGGGTCGACACGTTCCGTGAGCTCTACCGCAGCGTCTACGCGGCGGTCGCCGCGGGCTCGCTCCCGGCCGAGCCGGACTATCCGACCTTCGCCGACGGGCACTGCGCCAACGTCCTGGGCGACGCGATCGCCCTGTCCAACGCCGAGCGGCGCTGGGTGGAGGTTCCGGCCTGAAGCTTGGTCTCCTGACGGCCGCCTTCCCTCGCATGCGTCTCGAGCGCGTCGCGTCGTGGGCGTCCGCCAACGGGTTCGAGATGCTCGAGGTCGCGTGCTGGCCCGCGGCGGGAGGCGAGCGCCGCCGCTACGCCGGGGTCTCGCACATCGACGTCGCCAGGTTCGACGTGGGCAAGGTGCGCGACGTCCTCGACCGGAACGGGCTCGAGATCTCCTCGCTCGCCTACTACCCGAACAACCTCCATCCCGACCCGGGCGAACGGCGCGACGCGAATACCCACCTGCGGAAGGTGGTGGACGCAGCGGCGAGGCTCGGCGTGCCCACGGTCGGCACGTTCGTCGGGCGCGACCCGACGAAGAACGTCCCGGACAACTTCCGCGAGTTCCGGAAGGTGTGGCCGCGGCTCGTCGCGTACGCCGAAGGGAAAGGCGTGAGCATCGCGATCGAGAACTGCCCGATGATCTTCAGCTGGGACGAGTGGCCCGGCGGCACCAACCTGGCCTCGACACCTGCCGTCTGGGACGAGATGTTCACGATCGTCCCGTCGCCCGGCTTCGGCCTCAACCTCGACCCGTCCCATCTCGTTTGGCTCGGGATCGACCACGAGCGCGTCGTCCGCGACTACGCCTCGCGGCTCCTCCACGTCCACGCGAAGGACATGGAGGTCGACCGCGACGGCCTCTACCGCAACGGCGTCGTCTCACTCGGCATGGGCTGGCAGATCCCACGACTCCCCGGCCTCGGCGAGATTCGCTGGGACCGCTTTCTCTCGCAGCTCTACCGGGTCGGCTACGACGGCGTCGTCTCGGTCGAGCACGAGGACCGGGCCTTCGAGAAGACCGAGGACCTCGTCGAGCGCGGCTTCCTCATCGCGCGCGACGCGCTCCGCCCGTATCTCCACTGACGCGTACGCCCTCGCCGAGCTCACGCGTCCACGCGAGGCCGCCCCGCCGGTCACCGGTAGGCGTCGCCGAGGCTTCCACGGACTAGATTGGGTGCACGTGGCGAGAGAGGAGCGGACCATGTCGAACGGGCGATTGGCGCCCACGCGGGTGGGCGTGCTGGGGAGCGGTGAGGTCGGACGGCGGCTTGCGGCAGGGTTCTCGAGCCGGGGGCACGACGTGATGATCGGGTCGCGAGAGCCCGGAAAGGCCGAGCTCGGCGAGTGGCTGTCCGGCGACGGAGCCGGCATCGAAGCCGGGACGTTCGCCGAGACCGCGGCGCACGGTGACCTGCTCGTGCTGGCGGTCCTCGGGAACGCGGCCGAGCAGGTGATCGCCGATGCCGGCACCGAGCGCTTCGCCGGCAAGGTCGTCATCGACGCCATGAACCCGCTCGACGCCTCCGGGGGATTCCCGCCGAAGCTCTCCATCTCCGGGGAGGACTCGCTCGGCGAACGCGTCCAGCGCGCGTTGCCCGACGCGAGGGTGGTCAAGGCGTTCAACACGATCGGCAACCCCTACTTCGTCGACCCGAGCTTCACCGAGGGCCTGCCGACGATGCTCATCGCCGGAGACGACGACGCCGCCAAGCGGACGGTCAGCGACGTCGTGGCCGACTTCGGCTGGCCCGAGGCGATCGACATCGGGGGGATCGAAGGCTCCCGCGAGCTCGAGGCGATCTGCATCGCGTGGGTCAAGATCGGCGGCGCACGTGGAGCTTGGGACCACGGGTTCAAGGTGCTCGCCGGCTAGCGGCCAACACACGTCGTCGCGGCAGCCCTGCCTCGCGACCGTGCTTGCCCGGAGCCGGGCGCGGGTAGGAGAATCGAGTCGGTCCCCCGAGACAGGAGGCAAGGATGAGCGTCGCAAAGGTGATCGAGATCACCGCGTCGTCCCCGACGAGCTTCGCCGAGGCAGCGAAGGCCGGGATCGCCAAGGCATCGGAGACGGTCCACGGCATCAAGGGCGCGTGGGTCTCCGAGGAGAGCCTCGTCGTCGAGAACGATCAGGTGACCGAGTTCCGCGTGACGATGCGCGTGAGCTTCGTGCTCGACTGATCTTGTTCGCAGGGGGAATCCGCAGACGCGGATTCCCCGCTCGGATCCCCCGCCTGGCGACGAGGGCAAACCCCTGAAGGCGTCGCCTTCGGCGCCGCAACGACCCGTTCGCAAGGGGAATCCGCAGACGCGGATTCCCCTGCTCGGATCCCCGAGAACCTGTTCGCCGCGCGATCCGTGCTGCTACAAGAGACGTATGACCGCACCGCCGACCGACGAGAGGCTCGACCGGCCTGCGACCAGCGACACGACGGCGCGCGCTCTCGTCGCCGCGATCCCCGACCCCATCTTCCGGATCGGCACGGACGGGATCTACCGCGGGTTCAAGGTCGACTCCGAGGAGGACCTGATGACGCCGGCGGACGAGGTCATCGGCCGGAGCGTCCACGAGCGGCTTCCTCCCCACGTCGCCGAGGCGATCCTCGAGGCGGGCAGGCGGGCGGTGGCCGAGCAGGAGGTCCAGCGCATCGAGTACTCGATGGAGCTTCGCGCGGAGGAGCGCGACTACGAGGGCCGTGTCGTCGCCTGTGGGCCAGACGAGTTCGTGCTAATCGTCCGCGACTTCACCGAACGGACACGCCAGGAGCGCGTCCTGGAGCGCGAGCGCGACTTCAGCCGCGCCGTCGTCCGGTCGACGCCGAGCTTCCTCGCGCTCGTCGACGGCGAGGGCACGCTCATGGGCGTGAACCGCGCGCTCGAACGGGCGGCCGGGATACCCGAGGAGGCGTGGCTCGGGCGCCCCTTCTGGAAGCTGTTCATCGCCGAGGAGGACGCTCCGCGGGCGAGGGAGGACTTCGTGCGGATGCGCGACGTCGAGCTGCCGGGCACGGTCGAGTACGAGCACGTCGGCCCGGACGGCGAGCGCCTCGTCGTCGACTGGACCGCGACGATCGTGCACGACGCGGAGGGCGCGCTCCGCTACCTCCTGTGCGGGCTCGACGTGACGGCCCGCACGCAGGCGGAGGAGGAGATCAGGCGGTCGCGGGCGCGCATCGTCTCTGCCGGCGACATGGAGCGAAAGCGGCTCGAGCGCAACCTTCACGACGGCGCCCAGCAGAATCTCGTCACCGTCACGCACTCGATCCACCTCGCGGCCCGCTCGCTCCGCACCGACCCGGGCAAAGCCGAGGAGCACCTCGAGCGCGCGCTGGTCGAGCTGACGACGGCCCACGAGGAGCTGCGCGAGCTCGCGCGAGGGCTGCATCCGCAGATCCTGAGCCTCCAGGGCCTCGGGCCCGCCGTGCGCGCGCTAGCCGCCCGGGCGCCGATCTCCGTGACGGTGATCACCGTCGACGACATCACGCGGTGGGATCCGCTCGTCGAGAGCGCGGCCTACTTCGTGGTCGCCGAGTCCCTCACGAACACGCTCAAGTACGCGCGTGCGACCTCGGCGACCGTCCGCGTCGCCCCACGCGAGGACGTGCTCGTGATCGAGGTGACAGACGACGGCTGCGGCGGCGCGTCGCCGGCGGACGGCTCGGGTCTCGGCGGCCTTCGCGACCGCGTCGAGGCGCTCGACGGCACGTTCGACGTGCACAGCCCGCGCGGCCAGGGCACGCGGATCCGCGCCGAGCTGCCTCTCGCGATCGGTCACTGAGCCCTGCCCCGCGCCCGCAGACGGTTCCCGCTTGACAGGCCCGGTCGGCCGTGCGAGGATCCTCGCCGTCGAACCCCGTAGCTCTTCGGAGTCGCGGGGTTCGGCGCTTTTTGTAGCGTGACTCGGTCATGCCGGATGCACCCCTGATCGAGGCGCGCGACCTCACGAAGCGCTACGGCGAGTTCGTCGCGGTCGACGGCATCGACTTCAGCGTCGAGCGCGGCGAGACGTTCGGGTTCCTCGGGCCGAACGGCGCCGGCAAGAGCTCGACGATGCGGATGATCGGGGCCGTCTCGCCCCCGAGCGGCGGCACGCTGCGCGTCCTCGGACGCGATCCCGAGCGGGACGGGCCCGAGATCCGCGCCCGCCTGGGCGTCGTGCCGCAGGACGACAACCTCGATCTCGAGCTCGACGTCGGCGAGAACCTCCACGTCTACGGCCGCTTCTTCGGCCTCCCCCGCGACGAGATCCGCCGTCGCACCGACGAGCTGCTCGAGTTCGTCCACCTGGCCGACCGGCGCGAGTCTCGCGTCGACTCGCTCTCGGGCGGGATGAAGCGCCGCCTGACCATCGCGCGGGCCCTCATCAACGAGCCGGAGCTGATGCTCCTCGACGAGCCGACCACCGGCCTCGATCCGCAGGCGCGTCATGCGCTCTGGGACCGCCTCTACCGGCTCAAGCAGCGCGGCGTGACACTCGTCCTGACGACGCACTACATGGACGAGGCGGAGCAGCTCTGCGACCGGCTGGTCGTGATGGACCGCGCGAAGATCGTGGCCGAGGGATCGCCGCGCGAGCTGATCGATCGCTACGTCGAGCGCGAGGTCGTCGAGCTCCGGTTCGGGGACCGCAACGGTGGGCCGTCGTTCGACGGGCTCGCCGACCACGTCGAGGTGCTGCAGGACCGTGTCGTGATCGGCACCGACGACGGCGACGCGGTGGTGGACGAGGTGCACGCGCGCGGTCTCGCGCCCGAGACCGTCCTCGTGCGCCGCTCGACGCTCGAGGACGTCTTCCTCCGGCTCACGGGTCGGAGGCTGATCGACTGATGGACTCCGTCCGGCGCACGGTCGCGGTCGTCGGCTGGCAGGCGCACTCGTTCCGCCGGCTCTGGCGCGGGTCGATCACCACCTCGTTCCTCAACCCCATCTTCTTCCTCGTCTCGATCGGCGTCCTGCTGGGGAGCCTGATCGACGAGTCGAACCCGAACCTCGGCGGTCTCAGCTACCTGCAGTTCGTCGCGCCCGCGCTGCTCGCGACGACCGCCATGCAGACCGCGGCGAGTGTGACGACGTTTCCGGTCAGGGCAGGCCTCAAGTGGCTGCGGACGTACCACGCCGCCGTCTCGACGCCGATCCGCGTCGGCGAGCTCGTGGCCGGGATCCTCGCCTGGTGCGGCGTGCGGGTGATCGTCGCCGTGACGATCTTCGCGGTGGTCGCGGCGATCGGCGGCGCGTTCGTCTCGCCCCTCGCCGTGCTCGCGCCGCTCGCGGCGCTGCTCTGCGGCCTCGCGTTCGGCTCCGTCCTTGCCGCGATCACGTCGAGTGTCGAGGGTGACGAGTGGCTCGCGGCGATCTTCCGCTTCGGGCTCGTCCCGCTCTTCCTCTTCTCGGGCACCTTCTTCCCGATCTCGCAGCTGCCCCTGCTGCTCGAGGCGCTCGCCTGGGCGACGCCGCTCTGGCACGGCGTCGCGCTCTGCCGCAGCCTCGCCACCGACGACATCGACCCGCTGCTGACTGCCGTCCACATCGCGTACCTCGTCGTGCTGACCGCCGTCGGGGCCTCCCTGACCGTGCGCGCCCAGCGCGAGAAGCTCCGGCGATGAGCACGCTCGAGACGACCCTCCGCATCTTCCCGCGGCTGCATGCGCCTCGCTCGTGGCGCCTCGTCGAACGGAACATCGCGAGCTCGCGCGGTGCCTGGCTCGTGTTCGTCTCGGGCTTCTTCGAGCCGCTCTTCTACCTCTTCGCGATGGGCGTCGGGGTGGGCGCGCTCGTCGGCACCGTCGACGTGAACGGGGAGTCCGTGGGCTACCGCGAGTTCGTCGGCCCGGCGTTGCTCGCGGCCTCCGCGATGAACGGCGCCGTCTACGAGTCGGGCAACGTGTTCTTCAAGCTGAAGTACGCCAAGACGTACGAGGGCGTGCTCGCCACGCCCATGACCGTCCGCGACGTCGCGCTGGGCGAGCTCACGTACACGCTGATCCGCGGCGCGGTCTACTCGTTCGGATTCGTCACGGTGATGCTCGCCATGGGGCTGCTCGACTCGCCCTGGGCGGTCCTCGCGATCCCCGGTGCCCTCCTCGTGTCGGCGGCCTTCGCCGCCCCCTCGGTGTACGGGATCACGCTGATGCGCTCGTGGGCCGACTTCGCCTTCATCGAGCTCTGCACGCTGCCGATGTTCCTGTTCTCGGCGACGTTCGTCCCCGCGGACACCTACCCCGACGTCGTCCGCTGGCTGCTTCCCTTGACCCCGCTCTACCACGGAGTCGAGCTGCTGCGCGCCTTCACGCTCGGCGACGTGACGTGGCTCGTGCTCGTCGACATCGCCTACCTCGTCGGGCTGACGGCCGTGTTCCTCGTCCTCGCGGACCGGCGTCTCGCGAAGCTGCTGCTCAAGTAGCTACGAGAGCGCGTACTGCAGGAAGAGGTGGCTCCCGTGCGCACGCGCCGATCGAAGCCGCGCGGGCTGCTCGTGCCCGGGGAGGAGCGCGACCCCCTCGACGAGCCCGAAGGGCGCGGAATCGAGACGTCCCGCAAGCAACGGCGACACCGTGAGGAACAGCTCGTCGACGAGGCCTGCCTCGACGAGCGAGCCGAAGACATGCGGGCCGGCCTCGCTGAGGATGCGGCGGTGGCCACGCCCGCGCAGGAGCTCGACGACCGCCGCGACGTCCACCTCGGCCTCGCCCGGCAGCGCGACGACCTCGACGCCGGCGGGAAGCGTGCCCGCCAGGCGCTCTGCGCCGGCGTTCGTCGTCACGACGAGCGGCGCATCCTCGAGTACCGCGCGGTCCGACGGGATCGACCCCGAGGCGGTGAGGATCGCCACACGCGGCCGCGGATCGAGACCGAGCTCGCGACGGAGCTCGGCGTACGCCTCCGCGGCGGCCGGGAACACCGTGTCGGGCCGCCACCGCCCGCGCGCCGACGCGCGCAGCGTCCCGCTGCCGATCAGGACGACGTCCGCCGCAGCGCGCAGGAGCCCCATCACGAAGCGGTCGGCCTCGCTGCCGCCCGAGACCAGCCGGTTCGAGTCGGGAACCGACGGGATCGCCACGACGCCGTCGATGGTCTGCACGAAGTTGGCGTACACGCAGCGCTCGGGCAGCGCCAGGTCGCCGCCGTAGACGCGGCGCAGCTCCGGCGGCAGCGCGAGACCGGGCGCGGCCTCCGCCGAGAGCAGCGCGAGCGGCTCGAGCTCGCTCATCTGGCGAGGTCGAGGAACTCGCGCCGCAGCTCGGCGTCGCGATAGACGCCGCGCCACGCGGTCGTCGTCGTGCGTGAATGCTCCTCGACGCCGCGCATCTGCGTGCAGAGGTGCGACGCTTCGAGCCGGACGGCGACGCCTTCGGGCTCGACGAGCGCGGCGAGCGTGTCGGCGATCTGCTCACCGAGCCGCTCCTGGACGGTGAACCGCCGCGAGAAGAGCCGGACGAGCCGTGTCAGCTTGGAGATGCCGATGATCCGCTCGCCCGCGATGTACCCGACGTGCGCGTGGCCGTGGAAGGGCAGCGCGTGGTGCTCGCAGAGCGCGGAGAACGCGATCGGCCCCTCGACGATCTGCGCGAACGGCTGGCCCGCGGCGGCGTCGCTCTCGGTCGGGAACGTCGTCACCAGCTTGGGATCGCCGTCGTACCCGGACGTCGCCTCGAAGAGCGCGCGCAGGAAGCGCTCGGGGGTGTCACGCGTCCCCGGCGTCCCGAGCGGGAGCCCGAGCGCGTCGAGGATCTCCGCCATGTTGCCGCGATACCTGGCCCAGTCCTCCGGGGCGATCTCGCGGGGCAGCGACAGCGCGGGTGCGGCCGGCTTGAGCTCGACGACGGTCTCCGACATGTGATGGCTCCTTCCGTTTCAGTTGGCGAGGGTGAGGAGGACGAGAACGACGGCGAGCGCCGTGTGCTGGGTGGCGAACCCGAGGTTGTGGAGTACCCGGAGGGTCGACAGGCTCGGGCGCCGGCGGACGAGGCGGTCGGCGAGGCGGTCCTGCGGTGCGTACACGAGCTCGTAGAACGTGCGCGCGAGGCCCCCGCCCTCCGGCATCGCCTCCGTGCCGCAGTACAGGCGCCGCAGGTTGAAGTTCAGGCTCAGGACCAGCGTCGACGCCAGGAAGCCGCCGAGCGCGAGCAGCGGACGGCCGGTCGCGTAGCCGATCGCCGCGAAGAGCGCCGCGTTGACCGCGAGGTCGCAGTCCGAGTCGAGGTAGCGCCCGAATGCCGTCACGCGGCCCGCGGCTCGTGCGAGCGCGCCGTCGGCGCCATCGAGGACCGTCTTCAGCACGACGAGCGCCGCGGCGACGAGCAGCTCTCCGCGCGCGATCTCGAACGCAGCCGCGAGGCCTGCGACGAGCCCGGCGAGGACGACCGCAGGCGGTGGAACCCGCAGCGGCAGCAGGGCGAGCACGACGAGGTGCGCGAGCGGCCGGTAGAGCGCGTCGGCCACGAGCTCGCGGGTGGGCGTGGGTTTGCGCGAGCGCTCGAGGAGGGAAGAATCACGATCGTGAGCGAGAACGGAGGCTGGGTGGAGCGCGACGGTGGCCTCGAGCGGACGATCGAGTTCGAGGGGTTCCGCGACGCGATCGGATTCGTCGACCGGCTCGCCGACCTCGCGGAGTCCGAGAACCACCACCCCGACATCGCGATCAGCTACCGCCGCGTCACGATCCGCTGGACGACGCACTCCGCCGGAGGCATCACCGACCGCGACCGCGAGCTCGCCGCCCGCACGGACGAGCTGCTCTGAGCTCACGCGAGCAGCTCCTGTAGCGCGTCGGCGCCGACCGGCTCGGCCGCGCGGATCAGCTCCCTCGCCGCGTCGACCTTCCCCCATACGTCCCAGAGCAGGACTCCGCGGGCGCGCCCGTCGTCATCGCGGTACGCGACGATGCCCTTGCGGTACGGCTCCTTCCACTCCGCGACCACATCCAACCGCGCGTCGAGCTGACCGACCGCCTCGTACCCGAGGTCGAACATGTCCGAGTAGAAGAAGGGGAGGTGGTCGTAGGGCTCGTTCGCGCCCGCCATGTTCCGGCCTACCTGATGCCCGTGGCTCTTGGCGTGGTCCTCGTGCTCGACCCGTAGGTCCTGCCCGAGATCGTGCGCAGGGAAACGCGCCACGTCGCCTGCTGCGAAGACGTCGTCGCGGCCGCCGACGCGGCCACGGTCGTCGACGGGGATGCCGTTGTCGGCCGGAAGCCCGGCCGAAGCGGCGAGCTCGTCGCGCGGCACGATGCCGAGACCGGCGACGACGATGTCCGCATCGAGCGCCGTCCCGTTCTCGCTTCGCACTCGGAACGCGTCTCCGTCCCGCTCGATCGCCGCCACCAGCTCCCCGGGGCGCACGTCCACGCCGCGCCCGCGGTAGTACTCGTTCAGGAACAGTGCGAGGTCCCGGGGGTAGATCCGTGCGCCGATCGCATCTTCCGGAAAGACCATGGTCACGGCACAGCCGTTCGCCGCCAGCGATGCGGCGAGCTCGGAGCCGATGAACCCGCCCCCGACGACCACGACCGACGCTCCCTCCTTCGCGGCCGCCCGCACGGCCCGGTAGTCGGCGACCGTGCGGTAGTACACGACGCCGTCCGGAGCATCCTGGATCTCGCGGGGGCGTCCGCCCGTGGCGAGCAAGAGCTTCTCGTAACCGTGCGTCGCGCCCCCGTCGTCGGTCACCGTTCGGGTGTCGAGGTCGAGCGCGACCGCCTCACGGCCGAGAAGCAGGTCGACGCCCTGCTCCTCTGTCCCGCGCCAGATCGAGCTCTCGTCCTTCCCCAGCCACAGCCCCTTCGAGAGCGGCGGGCGCGCGTACGGCGGATCGGGCTCGTCGCCGATCAGACCGATCGACCCGTCCGCGTCCACCGAGCGAATGCCCTTGCAGGCGGCATCCCCGGTCAGGCCGCCGCCGACTATCAGGTACCGGTAATCGGACACGCTCCGCTCCTTCTATAGACCGTTCATAGGTACTATAGATTACTACACGGATGAACGTGCTCGACGTCATAGGTGACCCGGAGCTGCGCGAGACCCTGCTCGCCGTGCGCCGGCGGCCTCGTGCGGCGAGCATCAGCGAGATCGCCGATGCCACCGGCGTCCACCGGAACGTCGCGCGACGCCGGCTCGAGCGCCTCGTCGCCGCGGGGCTGCTGACGGCGAGCTTCGAGCGCCCGGCCGGCCGCAGCGGGCCGGGCGCGGGTCGACCGGCCAAGGTCTACTCCCCCACGCCCGACACGACCGCGATCGAGTTCCCGGTGCGCGGCTATCCGGATCTCGTCGGCCTGCTGGTCGACGGCGTGCCGGCGCGGCGTCTGTCGGAGGTCGGTGTGCAGTTCGGCGGCGCGCTGGCCTCCACCGCGGGGGTCGAGTCGGCGCAGGACGCGCGCACGGGGCTCGAAGGACTCTGCCGCGCACTCGGCGCCGTCGGGTTCCAGGCGCGGCTCGAGCACCTCGAGGACGGACGAGCCGAGATCGTCACGCCGACCTGCCCGCTCCGCCCACTCGTCGTCGCACACTCCGCGGTGGCGGAGGTCGACCATGCGCTCTGGCGCGGTCTCGTCGCGGCCGCGATCGACGGCGTCCGGGTCGAGGACGTCGCCTGCGAGACGCACGACTGCCTCGAGCCATGCTCGTCGTGCCGCATCGCCGTGTCGCTCGGCGGAGCCGGGCGCACCTGATTCTGCGCACGGCGCGGTCCGTGCCGACGTCGGTCGGACACACCTGCGCCCGGGCCGATGGCGGCTACGCGGCGTCCTGGGGGGCGAGATCCTCGGCGACGTCGGCCGCGACACCCCGCTTCGCGACGACCTCGAAGCGATCGGTCCGCCGGACGACGTCCTCGATCCTGCGGTCGACGTGGCCGATGGCGACGACGAAGTGGGTGTCATGAGCACGGATCGCTTCGTACTCGCCCTGCCGCAACGTCAACCTGTCTGCGCAATCCACGTCCGCGCATTCGCAGACGACGACGAGCTCCGAGGCCGAGTCCGGTGTGACCGCCTCCAGACGCTCGTTGAGCTCCCGGAAGAAGGCCTCGTTGCGGGCAAGTCGTTCGTCTCGCACGGACATCGGCGCGGAGAGTCAATCAGTTGGGAGACGGTCGCGTTTGCGCTCCCACCGATGATCCTGGAGGATTGATCTCAGAGGCGCGGGCGCCGCACCTGCTCATTCGTCTCGGCGATCCTCCCATCCCCCAGGGGACGTCCGTGGACCGGTGCGCACCCGCGCCTCGTTGCAGAGGTGCGACGTCGAAACCGCCGGTTTGTTAGCGCGCCACGCAGATACACGCGGGCGCGATCCTCTACCAGGCGACCTCGCTCCCGTCGGCGTGGAAGAACCGCCCGCTACGAGAGGCGTCGAGGGCGTCGATCTGCCTGATCAGGCCGGCGGCGGACTCCGGCGGGTCGATGTTGCCGCCGCCGTGGGTCATCTCTGTCCGGACGAACCCCGGGTGGAGCACGGCAACGTGGATCCCGCGCGTGGCCAGGTCGGCGGCGAGGTTCGCGCCGAGCATGTTGAGCGCCGCCTTCGACATGCGGTAGCCGTAGTTGCGGCCGGACGGACGGTCGCCGATCGACGCGGCCTTGCTCGAGACGAGCGCGATCCTCGCGCCCGCGCCGAGGCGCGGCAGCAGCGCCAGCGTCACTCGCAGCGGCCCGAGCGCGTTGACGTCGATCTCCGCGCGCGCCGCATCGAGGTCGATCGTCTCGAGCGTGTCCCACCGGGCGACGCCCGCGTTGTTGACGACGACGTCGACCGGCTGCTCGTCGCCGAGCGCCTCCCGCAACGCGCCGCCGACGTCGTCGCTCCCGACGTCGATCCCGTCGACGACGCGACAGCCGACCGCGTCGAGCTCCGGTGTGCGCGTGCGACACGTCGCGATCACGTCGTCCCCTCGCGCGTGCAGCTGCCGGACGAGCTCGAGCCCGATCCCGCGGCTCGCTCCGGTCACCAGCCACGTGGACATGCCGCCCTCCTCGCTCAGCGGCTCACGTCGACGGCGTAGACCTTCTCCGGCTCGATCGTCACGACCACGCGGGACTCGCCGGGCCCGTCGATCCCGCTCAGGTCCATCCCGTACTTCGCGCCGAGCTTCGCGGCGTAGGCGTAGTCGGGGTCGGGCTCGATCCTCGCCCGGCCGCGCACCTCGAGATAGCGGCGCGGGTTCTCGAGGTCGAGCACGAGCAGGCTGCACTCCGGGCGGTCGCGGAGGTTTCTCGTCTTCGCGCGACGCGTGTTCAGCCAGAGCTTGAGCTCGCCGTCCTCGTGGAGGAACCACACCTCGGTGAGCTGAGGCAGGCCGCGCCGGTCGATCGTGCCGAGCGTCCCGAACGGTGCGTCGAGCAGGTCGACATGCGACTCCGGAAACGCGGTCACGATCGCGATCGTAGACGCGGCAGGTCAGAGCCGGTCGAGCAGGTCGGCGACGCCGTCGACGACCGCGTCCGGACGGTGGCGCTCGGGCAGGCTCTCCACGTCGACCGTGGCGCTGATCCCACTCCGCACGAGGATCGTGCGGGATCCTCCGAGGCGGCCGAGCGCGACGTCGAGCGCGACGTCGTCGCCGATCACGGCGAGCTCGACGGCGGCGGCGCCGAGGCGCTCCACCATCGTCCGCACGGCGGCGCGCGACGGCTTGCCGACGACGACGGGACGCCGGCCCGTCACCTTGGCGAGCGCGGCCGTGACCATCGCTCCGCGGCTGAAGATCGGGCCGTTCGCACCGGCGTACGCCGGGACGTAGCTTCCGGTCAGGAGCGTCGCGCCGGCGAGGATCGTCCGCGCAGCGCGTTCGAGCGCGGCGAAGTCCACGGCGTCCGTGTGCGCGACGAAGACGGCGTCGACCCGGTCACGCTCGTCTCCGTCGGCGATCACGATCCCGCTCGAGGCGAGGTACTCCCGGGCCGCATCGGTGCCGAACAGACGCACCGTCGCGCCGTGGCGGGCGTGCAGGTACGTCCGGACGCTCGTGAGCGGCGTCAGCAGCTCGTCGTCCGCGACGCCGAGGCCGGCGTCGCGCAGGCCCGCGGCGAACCCGGCGGGCGAGATGTGGCTGCCGTTCGTGAAGAGCGCGAGCGGGCGCCCCGAGGCGCGGATCCGCTCGAGGAGCTCGCGGGCGCCGGGCAGGACGTGCACGTCGTCGCCGTCGCGGTGCACGAGCGTCCCGTCGACGTCGAGCACGAAGCCCTGGACGTCGTCAAGTCGCACGGCGCCACTCCACGAGGTCGTCGCCCTTCCTGACCCGGAGCTGCGTCACCGACGGCCGCTTCTCGACCTCGCGCAGCAGCGTCACGACGGGATGCCGCGCCGGTCGCGCGGCCGGGTGCGCAGGTGCGGCAGACGATGCGAGCATCGCGTCGACCTGCTCGGCGGGCATCGTCAGGCGGAGCAGGAGCTCCTCGTCGGAGATGCCGCGGCCGAAGCGCGCGCGCGCCCCCTCGAGCTGCAGGGGCTCGAGGTGGCGGAGCTCGTCGACCCGCGGTAGCGAGAGGACGCGGTCGGCCACCTCGGGCGCAACCGGGGCCGCAGGCTCGCCGTAGTGACCGAGGAAGTAGCGGATCGTCTCGTCGGAGACGTTCGACCACCGCTCGGCGTCGATCACGTTGCGCACCGCCTGCGTCGCCACGAGCTGCGAGACCGGCGTGACGATGATCGGGTAGCCCATCTCGGCGCGCACGCGGCCAACCTCCAAGAGCGCGGCCTCGAAGAGCTCCGGGCGGCGCAGCTCCTCGAGCATGCGGCGCGTCGTCGAGACCATCCCCCCGGCCAGCTGATGGTGGTAGTACGTCGCGTCGAACTCCTGCGGGGTGCCGACCGGCAGACCGCGCTCCGCGCCGATCGCGCGGAAGTGCTCCGCCATGGCGCCGAGTGCCTCGACGTCGAGCCGGTGCGACCGGCCCTCCGCCTCGAGGTCGCGGAGCGTCGTCTCGACGGCCGGGTTCGACGTCCCGCGCGCAAGGGGGCCGACGGCAGTGTGCAGCACCTGGAACCCCGCGCGAAGGCCTTCCGCGTAGACGAGCGGCGCGAGGCCGATCGTGCAGTGGCTGTGCAGCTCGACGGGGCGGTCCCCCGCCGCAGACAGGAAGTGCGGGACAAGCTCGCGCACCGCGTCCGGCGTGAGCAGCCCGCCCGGGTCCTTGAGGTAGAACGCGTCCATCTCCGTGCAGTCGGCGAGCGCCGCGGCGCGCTCGGCGTAGTACGCGTGCGTGTGCACCTCGCTGATCGAGTACGTCAGCCCCAGGACGATCTCCTCGACGCCCTCCTGGCGGGCGAGCGCGGCGACGCGCCGGAGCCGCTCCGGGTCGTTCGACGGATCGACCACCTGGAAGCGCCGGATCCCGTTGCGCGCGACGCACCGGAACGCGAGCCGCATCACGTCCTCGTCGGCGGGGACCCACGTGATGAAGCGCATGCCCGACGTGATGAAGCTCAGCTTCGTCTCCGGCATCGCGGCACGGACGAGGCGGAGCCGCTCCCACGGGTCTTCGCGGTGGAAGCGGACGGCGACGGCCATGTGCGTGCTCGACGTGAAGTCCACCGCGCGAAAGCCGACCCGGTCGATCGTCGGCGCGATCGCGACGATGTCGGCCGTCGTGAGCCCGGTGGCGCTCCAGAGGCTCTGGTTGCCGTCGCGCGTCGTCGTGTCGACGATCTCGACGACTCCGCTCACGGGTCGGGCTCCACCCGAAAGAGCGTCGCGCCGTACTCGACCGCCTCCGCGTTCGCCGCGCAGACCTCCACGATCGTCCCTGCGACGCCGGCGGGGACGGCGTTCATCATCTTCATCACCTCGATGAGGCAGACCACCGTCGTCGCATCGACCTTCGCCCCGACCTCGACGAACGGCGTCGCGCCCGGCGCCGGCGCGCGGTAGAAGACGCCGAGCATCGGCGCGACGATCGGATGCAGGCCCTCCGGTGGCGGTTCCTCGGTGTGCGGCTCCGCCTCCGGCGCGGCGTCGCCTCGTCGCACGTGGAGCGACAGTCCCTCGGTCTCGACGCGGAGCTCCGCGACGTCGGACTCGTCGATCAGCCGGAGGATCTCCCGGACGTCGTCGTCGTCGAGCGCCATCCGGACGTCAGCCTCTCTCGTCCTTCGGGGATGGTGCTCCGAACGTGCTCAGCACGAGCGACAGGGCCGACCCGGAGAGCTTCGATGTCCGCTCGGGGACGGCCGTCACCGGCCGTGCCTGGAGCACTGCCAGCGCATCGGGAAGCCGGCGGCCGCGCGCGAGCGCCCACTCCACATCCTGGTGCGAGCCGTAGTGGCGCTCGACGCGGCGCGCGAGGTCGACCAGCGCGGTCAGGTGCTCCTCGTGCAGGCACGCCTCCCCTCGCCTCCCGTCGGGCACCTCGATCCGAACGGTGCCGCGACCGGCCGCATCGGGGACGTACTCGACCTCCTTGGCGTTCACCGTGCGGCGCACGACCTCGCCCGTGACCTTGCTCACGAGGAAGTCGTCCGGCGTCGTCTCGCCGCCGACGACGGCGATCCCGAGCCCCCAGCTCGCCTCGATCGCAACCATGCTCGGGTCGCCGCTCACCGGGTTGCAGGTGAAGAGCACGCCCGAGACCTCTGCGTCGACCATCGCCTGCACCGTGACGCCCATCGCCGGCTCCTCTCCTCCCGCGCCCCGGGCCGCGCGATAGCTGATCGCCCGGGGCGTGTAGAGGCTCGCCCAACAGTCGCGCACCGCGTCGCAGACGTGCTCCAGGCCGCGGACCCACAGGAAGCTCTCCTGCTGCCCGGCGAACGTCGCCTCCTCGCCGTCCTCCCCGAGAGCGCTCGACCGCACGGCGACCGCCGGCTCGGGCGTGCCGGTCTCCCGCGCCAGCTCTAGGTACCGCTCCTCGAGCTCGTCCCGGACGGCCTCCGGGAGAGGCGCGAAGCGCATCGCCTCGCCGATCGCCTTCGACGCGGCCGCGCCGTCCTCGACGGTGCCGCTCGCTGCCCGCGCCATGGCGCGTTCGATCGCCCCGCCGAGCCCCGTCGCCGCCACGAAGTCCCGGAAGGCGCCTGCGGAGACGGCAAACCCGGCCGGCACGGGAATCCCGGCCGAGAGCAGCTCACCCAGGTTTGCGCTCTTGCCGCCGAACGCCGCGGCGTCGGAGCGCCGCAGCTCCTCGAGCGGGCGGATGTGGCCGGACGACACGTCTCGTCAGCCGTCGATCACGGTGACGACCCCGCTCGAGCCGTCGACGCGGATCCTCTGGCCGGTGCGGATCTCGGCCGTCGCGCGGCCGGTCCCGACGACCGCCGGCAGCCCGTACTCGCGGCAGACGATCGCCGCGTGCGACATGACGCCGCCGATGTCGGTGACGACGGCCTTGACGTTGGAGAAGATCGGCGCCCACGCGGGTGAGGTGATCGGGCACACGAGGACCTCGCCCTCGCGGACGCGCGCGATCTCCTCGACGTCGATCACCACGCGCGCGACGCCCTCGACGACGCCGGGCGACGCAGCGGCGCCCGTCAACCGCCCTCCGCCCTCCTCCGCGCTCGCCCACTCCTGGACGCGCTGCGTGGTCACGCCCCAGAGCATGATCACGGCCGGGTCGTAGATCGCCTCGGGTGTCACGCCGATCGCGGGCGGCGGTGTCCACTTGCCCAGCCGCTCGAGCAGCTCCTTGCGCCTGGCGACGATCGGCGGCCAGTGCGCCGGGCCGAGGGGTGCGCCGCCCGTCGACCACGTCAGGACGAGCTCGTCGAGCGCCTGGGCGACCTCGTGCCGGCCGAGCTGGAAGATGTCCTCGGCGTCCTCGAGGAAGCCGTGCGTCGCGAGGAGCGCGCCGAACTCGCGCACCTTGTTCCACCACCGCGTGAGGAACCAGTAGTCGCAGAAGAACTTGTGCTCCTCGACGTAGGGGAAGACGGTGCGCGACAGCTGGAGCAGCTCGTTGAACGACGCGCGCGTCTCCTCGTCGAGCAGCGCGCCGTACTCCTCCGCGAGCCGGTCGCGCTCGCGCGCAAGCTCCTCCGTCGGGCGCTCCACCTCCTCCCCGTCCCGGAGCGCCCGCACGTGCCCGACGACCGACGCGTAGGCGATGCTCGGGTCGTCGTACCAGCTGCGGTAGAAGTGGTAGAGGCCGTCGCCGGTCGCCATGTTGAACCAGGGGTCCTTGATCTCCTCGAGCGCCTCGAGCCAGGCCCGGCCCGCCTCGCTCTCCGCCAGCTCCGCGTCGATCTCGGCCGGCGTCCGCCCTTCGGCGAAGACCCCGTCGACGCCCGTGTCGATCGCGAGCTTCGCCAGCTTGCGCAGCTCGGCGCTCGGCTTGAAGAGGAGCACGTCGATCCCGGCGATCATCTGCGCGACGTGCTGGTCGGGGATGTCCGGCAGCTGGCTCTTGCAGAGCTCCGAGAACGTCATGTACGCGCCGTAGCCGAGCAGCAGGAACTCGAAGTGGTGCTGCCACATGAGATCGAGGCAGCGGAGCGTCCGGTCGTACGCGGCGAGCACCTCGTAGAACGACGTGTTGCGATCGTCCTCGAAGGCGACCTCGTCCGCCTCGTACTCGGGCAGCTCGGGGACGTGGAGGTCGGTGATCTCGGCGATCAGCGCCCGCATCTTCTCCTTGAACCTCGCGTAGAGCTCGTCCCAGTTCTCGTAGTAGTAGCCCGCGCGCTTCTGGAAGAACCCCGCGCGCTCGGCGATCTTGTCCGGGTCGGTGACCGGGTTCCCGGTGATGTAGACGTAGCCGTTGACCACGCGGTAGTCGATGCCCATCGCCGGCGGAACCGCGAAGACCCGGTTCTGCCACACGCCGAGCGCCTGGTAGGGGCTGTCGACGCAGGCCATGTCGAAGGCGGGCATCGGCAGCGGGAAGTGCATCGAGTTCCAGAACCAGAAGCGGCTCTCGTCGACGTCGCGGCGCGCCTCGTGGAAGAGCGCGTGGTAGGGGTACATCTCCTCCCAGCCCTCGCAGCCGGGCGGGGTCGCGATCGCGTACGGGCTCGGGAACGCGGAGGCGGTTTCGGTGGAGGCGGCCATGTCCTCTCCTGGGTCGGCGCTGACCCTGGCCTGTATACAGCACCTGTGCCACCCGAGACGATGCACGCGATTCGCCAGCACTCCCTCGGCGGGCCCGACGTCCTCGAGCTCGTCGACGTCCCGCGCCCCGAGCCAGGCCCCACCGAGGTACTCGTCCGCGTCGCCGCGGCAGGCGTGAACCCCGTCGACTGGAAGGTCCGCGCGCGCGGAGGCTTCCTCGGCGAGCCGCCGTTCACCGTCGGCTGGGACGTGGCCGGGGTCGTCGAGGAGCTCGGCCGCGGCGTGACGCGCTTCACGCCCGGGGACCGCGTGTTCGGCATGCCGCGGTTCCCGCGGGAAGCCGCCGCGTACGCCGAGTACGTCACCGCGCCCTCCCGCCAGCTGGCCCGGATCCCGGAGGGCCTCGGCGACGTCGGGGCCGCGGCGCTGCCGCTCGCCGGCCTCACCGCGTGGCAGGCGCTGGTCGAGACGGCCGGAGTCGGTCCGAAGAGCCGCGTGTTGATCCTCGCCGCAGCCGGCGGAGTCGGGCATCTCGCCGTGCAGATCGCGAAGGCGCGCGGCGCGTACGTGATCGGCACCGCCCGCGCGGAGAAGCATGCATTCCTCACCTCCCTCGGGGCGGACGAGGCGGTCGACTACACCACGGGGCCACTCGCAGGCGGCGTCCACGACGTCGACGTCGTCCTCGACCTCGTCGGCGGCGAGACGGCCCTGGACGCGCTCTCGACGCTCCGCGACGGAGGCACGTTCGTCACCGTCACCGGCGCGGCGGACGAGGTGCGCGACCAGGCGGCCGGCCGGGTGCGACTCGAAGGCGTCCTCGTCGAGCCCGACCGCCTCGGGATGGAGGCGCTCGCAGAGCTCGTCGCCGAGGGCGTCCTCCGCCCCCACGTCTCGGCGACGTTCCCCCTCGCCGACGCGGCGCGCGCGCACGAGGCGGGCGAGACGGGCCGCACACAGGGCAAGCTCGTGCTGACCGTCGCCTGAGCGACCTCAACGCCGCGGGATCGAAGCTTCCTTGAAGCCGCCGTAGACGGCGAGCCCGCCGTCGCGCCAGAAGCAGTCCGGACGAGGGAAGCCGCCTGCGCGGATCAGCTCGAGCTCCTGGACGAGCGGGACGTAGCGGTCCTCTGCCGCCCACTGGCCGAAGTGCCCGTCGGCCTCCACCTCGGTGATCCCGTGCGCGGCCATGTGCGCGTACCAGTCGCGCAGCATCTGACGCCGTTCAGGGCCTTCGGGGTGGATCAGGAGGTCCCCGACGACGAGCAATCCGCCGAACTCGAGTGCCTCGTGGATCGCGTGGTAGAGCCTCCCCTTCTCGAGGTCGTCCGCGACGTGATGCAGCGCGAGCGTCGCGACCACGGCGTCGCAGCGCGGCAGGCTGTCCTGAAAGCGGCTACGCCGCAGCTCGAAGCGACCCTCGTGCGACGCACACCGTGCCGCGGCAGCTTCGAGCATGTTCGGGTCGACGTCGACGAGCTGAACCCGCACCTCCGGCAGCCCGTCGAGAATCGCCGCCGCCAGGGCACCGGTGCCGGCGCCGAGCTCGACGACGTACCCGTCCGCAGGCACGTTCGCCTGGAGCCAATGGACGATCGTCGCGAGCATCCGGTCGTACTGCGGGATGAACGTCCGGATCGTCCGGTCGTACTCCTCCGGCTCGACTCCGAGATGCCCGGCAACCCGATGCTCGTGCGCCACGGACGCGACCGTACTACGGCTCGCCGCGACCGCGTCCGTCCTGCGGGCGTCCGCGGATCGCGCAGGCGCCAGGGAGGCCGTCTCTGCGGCTGTGTCGAGCACCTCCGAGGCGGTAGGCGGTCTCGGAGCGTCAGACTGCGGCCGCAAGGACAACGTGCGCTCGTCGACGACACTCCTGGCGCTCATCGGTGCCGCCCTCGTGGCCGGGACCGGCATGACCCTCGCTGCTGGTCCCGCGACGCCCGTCGTCTGCGGATCGGCGGGATGCACGCGCTTGCCGACGATCACGCTCCAGGGCCTCCTCACCCTGCCCGACGCACTCCGACGGGCCGAGCCGCCGGAGGCCCAGCCGTTCGTCCTCTTCCGCGTCGAGGGCGCCGACGGCGCCACCCACGAGGTCGTCTACGTCGCGCGCGCGGAAGGTGCGCTCCTGGGCTTTGCGGGCGGGGCGGGCTGGCGTGTCGTCCCGGTCGACGATGCGAAGCTGCTCGCCGACGCGGCCGCGGGTACCGAGCCGTACGCGGCACCCGACGGCGACACGGCACTCGGCGGGCTGTTCGCCGAGGAGGCGCGGTCCGGCTGGGTCAAGGTTGCGTGGATCGCGTCTGCGGTGCTGCTCGGCCTCGCGGTCCTGGGAGCCGCAGTGCACGCGACGACGAGGCGAGGGGGGCCTACGTAGACGTCTGCCTCGGCCGCCCGTAGACGTAACCCTGTCGCAACGTCGAGCGGTTCAGAGTGTTCATCACTGAGCGCGCCCTGTTGGGAGCCGGGACGTGGGGATGGGACTTCCGGCACCGTGGGGCGCGCTCGACGAGACCGTCGTTCCAGCGCGACCGCCTGCTCACGCCGAGAGGCCCGTCCAGCGCGCCTCCCTCCCGCCGCGCGGAGCATCGCACAGTCTCGGCGCCACGCTCGAGGTGCCGCGCGTTGCGCCGTATGGACGCCCCGGCTGGGTGGGTGGTTCGACCCTAGACCACCGACGGGCGCCCTGCGTCCGGTGCTCCTGACACTGGGGGGAGATGCAACTGCGGCGCTGACGCCTCCGTGCGGCACCACGTCCGGGGCGCAGCTGAAAAGGGAAGGGTGGGACATGCGAAGCAAGCTGAGGCTGGCTGCGCCGCTGCTCGCGGTCGTGGCGCTCATGCTGATCGGAGCGACCGCTTCGATTGCTGCGAACGGCAACGGGAGCGGGAACGGGAACGGCAACGGGAACGGCCAGAGCCAGGGCAACGGCAACAGCCAGGGCAACGGCAACAGCCAGGGCAACGGCAACAGCCAGGGCAACGGCAACAGCCAGGGCAACGGCAACAGCCAGGGCAACGGCAACAGCCAGAGCAACGGCAACAGCCAGAGCAACGGCAACAGCCAGAGCAACGGCAAGAGCCAGGGCAACGGCAACAGCCAGAGCAACGGCAACAGCCAGAGCAACAGCCAGAGCCAGGGCAATGGCAACGACAACGGCAACAGCCAGGGCGACGGCAACAGCCAGGGGAACGATCAGGGCAACGGCCAGGGCCAGGGCAGTGGCAACGGCAACGGCAACAGCCCGGGCAACGACAACAGCCAGGGGAACGATCAGGGCAACGGCAACGGCCAGGGCAACGGCAACGGCCAGGGCGCAGGGAGTACGCCCGTCACGATCTGCCACAACCCCGACGCGGACGCCACGACGCTCGTCGTCGACGACAACGCCGTGCAGGCGCACCTGAATCACGGCGACCACCTCGGCGCCTGCGACGTCTCCCCGGCCGACGACGAGGGCGCCGGTGGCCAGGACGAGGGCCAGACGCCGGACGACGACGAGGACGGCTCCGGGCCGAAGAACGACCCTGCGCCTACCCTCGTGCTTCCGACAGGGTCGTCCTCGTGGACACCGGGCGAGAGCCGGTCCCTGTACTGCTCGACCAAGGGCCCTGTCGACCGCGGGAACGGCGAGCATCCGGGCGTCGCGCTCAACCTGACCGAGACGCAGGGCGCGCTCCTGGTCGAGAAGGGCCTCGTGACCCCCGCGATCTTCTACGCCGGCCTCGGCGTCACGTGCGACGTCCTGGCCGGGTTCGTGTACGCCGGGTACTGGGTCGACCACGTCGGCGACGTCGTGCCGGGTGTGGCGGTCTACCCGTACTACATCCCGAACGCCGACTGACCGGCACTCGGGTACGCAAGCGGGGCACCACGGACGGCGGTCCGTCGGTGCCCCGCATCAATCACGGAACGGCGCGAGTCGAACGCTCAGGTCGCTCATGGCGAAGCGGTGCAGGTACCAGGCGCGGCCACGAGGGACCTGCTTGGCCTCGGCTCGGAGAAGCCCGGCGAACTCCCGCTTGAAGCCCAACCGCGGATACTGCTGGATGACGCTCCGGCGGACTGCGTCGGGTATCTCGTTGCTGCGTAGGCCGAACACATCGGCGGCTGCGCCGGCCGATAGGAGGTAGGCCTCGGCACCGGATTCGAGGCCAACGCCGGGGGTGTGGTGCATCGCGATCGCGTTTGCGACGAGCTCGCGGATATCGGCGGGCACGTTGTGGCTGTCGGTGAACTCGCGTGCCACCGCGGCGCTGCGAACCGTGAAGTCGACGTCGGGCACGGGGCTCGGGATCCCGGTGTCGTGGAACATGGCAGCCAGGTACAGGAGCTCACGGTCGAACGTGATCCCGTGAAGAGCGGCGATGGCCGCGCCCCACGTATAGGCACGACTGGAATGGTTGAGGAGTGTCGGTGTCAGGATGTCCTTCGCGACGACCTCGGCATCTCTTGCGAGCGTCGAGTCGGGAGGTACCAGGCTCGCCGGATCGATGGAGCTCCGGCGTCCCGAGTGCATTCGGAGCAGCATCGCGAGACGGCCGGCAAGAATGCTGAGCTCCCCCCGCAGCAGGGGCCGGGCAAGCGTTAGGCATTCCCGAGCGGTCAACACTCCCCCGGTGCGTTCGGTCCATCCAATGGATCCGATCGGATCGATGGGTCGTGGCTGGCTCATGGGCCTCAAAGTCCCGTCGCGTCGCGGTCAGTCGAGGCAGCGCAGTCTATGGGTTCCGCTGATGCCGAATCCCGACACCTCAGCTCGAGCCTCACCCGAGGCCGAGGCCTCGCCTGATAGATACAGCTCGTGACCGATACAGCAGCAACCTTCCTGTTCGCGGACATTGCCGGCTTCACCGCCTTGACGGAGGCCCACGGTGACGAGGCCGCGCTCGAGCTCGTCGGCGCCTTTTGCGGCGCGGTGGATTCGCGACTGCTCGAGGTCACCGGAGTGCGCGTAAAGACGATCGGAGACGCCGTCATGCTCCGCATTCCCGAACCTTCGGAGGCGATCCGGCTCGGAATCTGGATCACACACGATGCGATGCGTGACCATGGAAGTCCCGCGGTGCGCGTGGGCCTGCATCACGGCCATGCGATCGAACGGGATGGCGACTACTTCGGGGCGAGCGTCAATCTCGCGGCTCGTGTCTCATCGGCTGCCGCGGGCGGCGAGGTGCTGGTCACGGGACAGACGGCGGCGCTGGCGCCAGATCTCGAAGGAGTGATGTTCGAGTCGCGCGGCCGTAAGCGCCTCCGGAACGTGAGCGAGCCGGTCGAGCTCTTCGCAGTGCTCGAAGTCGGCGAGTCGCGAGGGAGCCTTCCCGTCGACCCGGTGTGTCGGATGGCCGTCGATCCCGAACGCGCAGCGGGTCAGCTCAGGTACGACGGCACGGCGTACTTCTTCTGCTCGCTCACGTGCGCAGGGACATTCGCCGAGAACCCCGAGCGGTTCGCGAACTAGTTCATCGGAGCCGTCGGCTGCGCGCTGCCGACGTGACCTCCCTTGCGAGTCCGCGCCGTTGCGCAACGGAGAGCCCAAGGACTGGGGCTTCTCTCATGGCTCGACGTCGAAGCCGAGCATCATGCCGCTCTCGTGATGCTCGGCGATGTGACAGTGCGCCATCCACCGCCCTGGATTCGTGACATCGAGGAGGATGTCGACCGTTTCCCCGGTGCGGACGAGAACGGTGTCTTTCCAGACGAGGTTCGGCGCCTCGACGCCGTCTCGTGCGAGAACGAGAAATCGCCCTGCGCCGTGAACATGGAACGGGTGCGGCATCGGATGGTCGGAGTCCATCTCGTTGACGAGGCGGATCTTGATCTGATCACCAACTCGGAATTTCCAGTCGATGCCGGCGTTTTCGGCGCCGGTGTCACGATCGACGAGCTTCCAGCGCATGTTCGCGGGCGTGGTTTGCCGATTCACCTCGACCATGTCGTCTTCCCACTCGATTCCTTGCGCGGCGTTGTGAGCGTGATCGGACTCGCCGTGCTGATGATCGTGACCGCCGTGGTGGCTGTGCTCGGCTTGGGCGGCATGGCTCTCTCCCGGCCCCTCCTCGTGCTCGGGTTCATGCCCATGGTCGTGATGCTCGTGAGCGTCCCCGCCGCCGGCTTCCAGGAGGCCTGCCGACAGGAGCTTCATGCCGCACTTCGGACAGCGGTCAGGCCTGTCGCTCGTCACCTCGGGATGCATCGGACAGACATAGGTCGTCTCCTCCGCCGCCTGGGCGAGGAGTTTCATCCCGCATTTCGGGCAGCTGCCCGACTCTTCGCTCACGACCTCCGGGTGCATCGGACAGACGTAGATGACTGGTACGCCCTCGGGTACGCCCATGTCCATCTCGGCGACGAACGCGAGCGTCTTGTCTGCCGGTGCCTCGAAGAACGACGTGATGCGCTCGCGTATCTCGGTCATGTCCCGGTTGCTGCGCAGACGCGCGAACTCGTCTGCGAACGAGTGCTCCGCCTCGTCGCCGGTGACGGTGATCGACGCGAGCCGGTAGGTGTGCTCCGGCGTTTGGTGCTGAAGCTCGAGCTCGCCCGCATCTGGGAACAGCACGTCCAGGACGACGCGCTCGGACGGGGCGAGCAGGACATCCTCGACGAACGTCTCGTGCTCGTAGTGGCCGGCGTCGGCGCCAACCAGCTTGATCTGTGCGCCTGGCAGCGACACGTTGAAGACGCGCGTGTTCGCCGTGTTCGTGAAGTAGAAGCGCACCACCTCGCCGGGCCGCGCCTCGAGGTGCAGGTCGGGCTCGCCGGCGACCAGCATGACGTTGCCGAACCGACCCATCGCCACGTGGGTCGTCTCCTCCCCGAAAGCTGCGATCCGTCCGTCCTCGATCAGGATGTCGTCGAGGGTGAGCAGCAGCTCGCGGTTCGCCCGCGGCCAGTAGTCAGGTTCGCTCGGGACGACGAGGATGTTCCCGTACAGACCCAGCTCCTGGCCGTAGTCCTCGCGAATGTGCGGGTGATACCAGTGGGCCCCGGCGTCCGGCACATGGATCCGGTACGTGAACCGCTCGCCGACGGGGATCGGTGCCTGTGTGTCGTGGGTCCCGTCGTAGCGGTTCTCGAGCCGCAGCCCGTGCCAGTGGACGGTGGCCTCGAGGTCGCCGTGATTGATGACGTGGACCGTGCTCGTCGCACCCTGGGGGATCCGGAGCGTCGGGCCTGGCACCGAACCGTTGTACGCCAACATCCGAACCGTCGCGTCCCCGATCTGTTTCTTGACCGGGAGGATCTCGAGCTCGAAGTGATCCCCATCGGCGAGCTCTACCAGTTCGGTCTTGCGAGTCCGCGGAAGGCCACGGGTGTCGCGCGGGAACTCGAAGGTCTGGCTCTCGCCCTCGGTGCTCGGGTCGGGCATCGTCTCCATCCTCTCCGGCGGGCTTTTACGGCAGGTGCCCGGCGCTCACCGGTGTGCCTTCGGGCTGCCGTTTCGATTCCTGAAACTCCGCGATCCGCGCGGCGATGTACCCGGCATCATCCTTCACCCAGCCGATCAACGCCGATCCGCGCGTGTGCTGCCATGAAAGGCCGAGGAAGAAGAGGCCCGGGACACCGGTGACGCCACGGCGGTGGCGTATGCGACCGCCCTCCTCGAAGACGGGCAGTTTGATCCACGAATGGTCAGCGCGATAGCCGGTCGCCCAGACGACAGCGTCGACCTCGAGCTCTCCCCCGTCCGCGAAGCGAACCGTTCGCCCGTCGGCGCCGACGACGCGAGGCTTCAGGCCGACCCCGTACCGCTTCCGGAGGTCGCGTGGACTCGAGCCGATCAGCGTGTCACGTGTCCTCAGCTTCCGGCCGAGGCGTGAGTCGACCGTCTTGTGGAGAAGTCGCGCCTTCGTGAGCCACCAGAAGATGTCACGCCCGAGCACATGTTGCGGCAACGGCTTCTGACGAGAACCGACCGAAAGGACGACCGTGTGGCTCTCCGAGAGCTCCTCTGCGATCTGGAAGCCCGTGTTTCCGCCGCCCACCACCAGGACCGTGCCCGACGGAACGTCCTCCGGACGTCGATAACCGACGGCGTGCGTCTGGAAGACGGACTCGTGGAGCTTCTCGGCGAGCGTCGGGACGTACGGAACCTGGAACGGCCCGGTCGCGACCACGACCTGGTCGGCAAGAATCGTCCGTCCGTCCACCTCGAGGCGGAAGCGCCCGTCGTCGTCGCGTTCGACCCTCTCGACCTCGCGGTTCAGCTCGATCGGCAACTCGAAGGTCTCCGCGTAGCGCTCGAGGTACGCAGTCACCTCGTCTCGTGTCGGATAGCCATCGGGATCGCCGGGGAATGGAACCTGTGCCAGCGCGCTGTAGCGCCTGGGCGTGAAGAGCGTGAGCGACCGCCAGCGCTCACGCCACGCCGACCCGACCGAGTCGGCGCGATCCAGGATCACAAACCGGCAATCTTGGAGGCGGAGGAAATACCCCAACGCCAGCCCTGCCTGCCCGGCCCCGATGACAACGACGTCAACTGCGTCGCGAGTCCCCCCTTCGGTTGACTCGTGGGTCGAGCCCATCAACGCGGCCATTCCCGCTTTGCGACCAGCCAAACCTGCCTTCACCTCGGGAGGACGCACCAACAGCCAACAGCTAGCCAATGCCCCGCAAAGGTTCGGCCCCGACCTTCAGGCATAAGAACGTCCCGGTATGCGGGGCTTTTCCTCGAAGCGGATGAAGGGACTCGAACCCTTCGACCTTCCAGAATCTCGCGCGCGACGTCGGAAAGTTCGAGCGGATTCCGTCCTCTCCGCAAGCGGCGCCACCGTCTCCAACCGGATGCGGCCCCTGCCTCGACCGATACTGCTCCGGCCCGGCCCGATCCCGTCCGACGATGGCGGCGTAGATTCGGGCAGCGCAGTTAGTCAAGTTCGCGGTCGGCGTCGTGATCGGGCTCATCGTGGGCGTGCTCGCGGGCGTGTTGGTCGGCACGGGCCTGGCCTGTGCGGTGGGCGGCGAGGATGAGTTCTGCACCGTGACGGGCCTCGCCCTGCTGGTTGGCTTCTTCGGAGGCCCGATCCTCGGCGGGTACGTCGCGTTACATCACTGACGGCGCGCCAATCTCGGAATGCCGCTGGGCCACGCGGCCGGCCGACGGTCAAGAACCCGAGCTACCGGCGGCGTGAACATGGAGATCGCGCACATGCAGCGCAGCCGCGAGCGCCGAGCGTGCGTGACAGCCGACTGAGACCGTCTGGAGATTCGGGAACCAGCCGTTGTCGGTCACGGCCGGTTCCCGGAATCAGTGCTGGGCTACTTGACGGTGACCCAGCCCCACATGTTGAACTCGGTGAAGTGCGGCCTGACGTTGCAGATCACGAGGTAGCGCCCAGGCTCCGTGAACTGCTTCGACACGATCGCCGAAGGCGAGGGCGGCGACGGCCCGACCACCGGACAGTTCGGGTCGTTGATGAGCAACGCAGTCGGATTCGCGATGACGACATCATCAGGCCCGACACCCAACTTGCAGACCGCCACCTGGTGAGGGACTCGTGTATCTCTACGGTCTGTTGTCCCCCCGACCGTAAACGTGACCGTCCCCCCAGCCGCGACCACAGCGGTGCGCGGAACCAGGTTGAACTGGGCGTTGATGGACGAGTCGTGGATCACGATCGGCGGTGGCCCAACTGGGCCTGGGCTACCAACGTCCGGATCCCCGAACGAAACGCTGGCGCTTCCATCCGGGCCAGCCAGAACGGCAGCGGGCAATACAACCGCCAAGGCAACCACAAAGAGAACTCCGCCTACAGCGAAGCGTGTTCGCCGCATCAACTTCCCACCCCCCTAAGTCGAGTGGTGGTCGACGCTACGCCTCTCCCGTCTAGTAGTCCACGTCACAAGCAAAGGTCCGCCACTTGCTCGCCTCGACCTGGCGCCTTGCGTTCGCGACCGCCTGCGCGACCGCTGCCGGTGGGCCGGTTCCAAGTCGGCTCGAACGGGGGCACGACGTGATCGGTCGCTGAGACGACGCCGCTCACGGCTAGTCCTCCGACCCCTCGGGCAGACGGAGTTCGGATGGAGTCGGCGGGACGCCCGAGGAGTCGGCGAAGTACTGACGGAGCGCCATCCGAACCTCGCCCGAGATCGAGCGATCGTTCGCCCGAGCGGATTCTTCGAGACGTTCCCGCAGGGACCGCGGGATGAACGCCGAGACGTAGGCGGCCTGAGGTTCGCTGGGACCGCTGCCGGCGCCTGTCGGCGGGCGAGTGATCAGTTGGTCAGTCGTTATCAGGCTGGCGGCGATCGCCCCCTGAAGGCTGACTAGAAGCTGACTAACCGCGACCGGCAGTTTTGTGACCGCGAACTTTAGGTAAGAAGAAACCCGCCGTTTCCAGCGGGTCTCGCGAAGCGGATGAAGGGACTCGAACCCTCGACCTTCTGCATGGCAAGCAGACGCTCTAGCCAACTGAGCTACATCCGCGCGAGGCTCGAACTATAGCGGCGACCCGGCGGACAACCGGCCGGGTCGCCGCTGGTGCGTCTAGCGGGAGACGGTCTCGGGGCTCTCGACCACGCGCTCGAAGACAGTGCGGAAGTCGACCATCGCCTTGCGCAGGTTCTCCGTACGCTCCGCGCCGTCTGCGCCGTTGCCGTGCACCATCTGGTGCCCGTGCCGGTAGCGCTCCACCACCGTCGGGTGGTCGACGGACACGGCGGCAGCCTGGGTGTCGAAGTCGTCGTCCGGGTAGCCCTGCTCCTGGAGGACGCTCCGGACGATCCGATCCGCGTCGCGCGCGGCGAGGTCGGGGTCGTCGACGAAGCGCTGCTCCGCACGCTTCCAGTCGTCCAGGTAGCGACTACGGGCCGCCTCCGAGAGGGGCTGCAGGTCGAGCTCCTCGTGGGTCTGCTCACGCTCGGCGAGCTCGCGCTCGGCCTTCCGGCGGGAGCCGGCCGAGGAGACCGTCCGGTCGTATTCGGGGCCGAACTGATCCTTGAGCGCCGTGCGGCGCCGCGACTGGACGTAGCCCCACGCGAGGAGCGCGAGCACCACGAGGGCCGCGACGACGACGATGACGATCCACCACGTCGTATCCATGCGTTCCTCCTTGGTCGTGCCGCGGAGGAGGTACCCCGGGCCACGGGTCGGCAAACGGAACGGGGGCGGGCCGGCCCCCGCCCCTGCCGGCGCGCGGTTCGCGTCAGGCGTCGAAGGCCGCGAGCGCCCCCTCACGCGCCGCCCGCAGCGCGTGCGCGCGGTTGACGGCGTTGACGATCGCGCGGAGCGACGCCGTGACGATGGACGGGTGGATGCCGACGCCCCAGCAGGCCTCGTCGTCGACGTCCGCCTCCACGTAGGCCGCGGCGGTCGCGTCCTCGCCCTTCGACATCGCGTGCTCGTGGTACTCGCGCACGTCGATCTCGACGCCGAGGCGCTGCTCGAGCGCGTGGACGAGCGCCGCGATCGGGCCGTTGCCCTCGCCGGTCACGACGACCCCCTCGCCGTGGTCGCGCATCCGCGCGGCGAGACGGTCGCCCTCCTCGCCGCTCTCGTGCGTGTACGAGACGAGCGCGAACGGCTCGGTCACGCCCAGGTAGTGCTCGCTGAAGGCGTTCATCAGCTCGTCCGCCGTGAGCTCGCCGCCCCGGGCGTCCGTGATCGCCTGCACCTTCTGCGCGAAGTCCACCTGGAGGCCCCGGGGCAGCTCGAGGTGGTGCTCGGTGCTCATCAGGTACGCGACGCCGCCCTTCCCCGACTGCGAGTTGACGCGGATGATCGCCTCGTAGTCGCGCCCGACGTCCTTCGGGTCGAGCGGCAGGTACGGAACGTCCCAGGCGTCGGAGCCGGAGCGCTCCTGCGCGTCCATGCCCTTCTTGATCGCGTCCTGATGCGAGCCGGAGAACGCGGTGTACACGAGCTCGCCGACGTACGGGTGCCGGGGATGGACCGGCAGCTCGTTGCACTCCTCGACGATGCGGCGCGCCTCGTCGAGCTCCGACAGGTCGAGCCCCGGATCGACCCCCTGGGTGAGGAGGTTGAGGGCCAGCGTGATGAGGTCGACGTTGCCCGTCCGCTCGCCGTTCCCGAACAGACAGCCCTCGACGCGCTCGGCGCCGGCCATCAGGCCGAGCTCCGCCGTGGCGACGGCCGTGCCCCGGTCGTTGTGGGGGTGGATCGAGAAAATCGTGCCGTCGCGGTGCGAGAAGTTGCGGATGAACCACTCCATCCGGTCGGCGTACACGTTCGGCGGGAACGCCTCGACCGTCGTCGGCAGGTTGACGATCATCTTCTCGGCCGGCGTCGGCCTCCACTCCTCGGCAACTGCCTCGCAGATCTCGAGCGCATAGTCGAGCTCCGTGTGATGGAAGCTCTCGGGCGAGTACTGGAAGACGATCTCCGTGTCCGTCCCGCCGGCGAGCTCCTTGCAGAGCTCGGTGCCGCGCACGGCGAGCTCGGTGATCCCGTCCCGGTCGAGCCGGAACACGACGCGGCGCTGCGTCTCCGACGTCGAGTTGTAGAGGTGCACGATCGCGCGCTCGGCGCCCTCGACCGCCTCGAACGTGCGCTCGATCAGCTCGGGGCGGGCCTGGGTGAGGACCGCGATCGTCGTGTCGCCCGGGATCAAGCCTTCCTCGACGAGGGCGCGGCAGAAGTCGAAGTCCGCCTTCGACGCCGCGGGGAACCCGACCTCGATCTCCTTCACGCCGAGCCGTACGAGCAGGTCGAAGAAGCGCCGCTTGCGCGGGATGTCCATCGGGTTGACGAGCGCCTGGTTCCCGTCGCGCAGGTCGGTCGAGCACCACGTCGGCGCGCGGTCGACCACGGCGTCCGGCCAGGTCCGGTCGGGCAGGTCGACGGTGGCGTAGGGGCGGTAGCGGTGAAAGGGCATCGGCATGGAATCTCTCCTCGGCGAAGGCGGACTGCTCCCGGCGGTGTGCGGAGCACGGCGGCTGTATGTGCGTTCGCTCGCTCCCCCTACCGGGGAAGGAGAAGCAGGCCGAGCGAGAGGATCGGGGTGGGCTCGGGCCGCCGGGACATGACGCCACCGTAGCCGAGCGGCGCCCGCGCTGCAACGGAGTAGGGTCGGCGGATGCAGGTCGGCTACCGCCTTCTCGGCCCGCTCGAGGCGGAGGTCGACGGGCGCGAGGCCCGGCTCGGTGGGCCGAAGCAGCGCGCGACGCTCGCGCTCCTCCTCTGCCAGCCGCGCACCGTCGTCCCCGCGTCGCGGCTGGTGGACGGCCTCTGGGGCGACGACCCGCCCGCGACCGCCGCGAACCTCATCCAGGGGTACGTCTCGGGGCTCCGCAAGGCGCTCGGGCGCGACGCAATCGAGACCCGCGGCCGCGGTTACGTCGTCCATGTCGCCCAGGGCACGCTCGACCTCGAGCGGTTCGAGCGGCTCGCGCACGAGGGATCGCAGGCGCTCGAGCGGGACGATCCCGCACGGGCCGCCGACACCCTCTCCGAGGCGCTTCTCCTCTGGCGGGGGCCGGCGCTCGCCGACCTCGCGGACGAGCCGGCGCTCGCGGCGGTCATCGCGCGGCTCGAGGAGCTGCGGGTCCTCGCGCTCGAGCGTCGGGTGGAGGCGGAGCTCGCCCTCGGGCGCCACGTCGACGTCGTTGCCGCGCTCGAGGGGCTCGTGGCGGAGCATCCGCTCCGCGAACGGCCCCGCGGGCTCCTGATGACCGCGCTGTACCGGTCGGGGCGACAGGCCGAAGCGCTCGAGGCATACCGCGGCGCCCGGGCGATGCTGGTGGCCGAGCTCGGCATCGAGCCGAGCGCGTGGCTGAGCGAATTGCACACCGCGATCCTCCGCCAGGACTCGGAGCTCGCCCATCCGCGCCCGGGGCGCGAGCCGGTCTCGGGCGCGAGCCGGTCGCTCCTCGTCACCGCGCTCGCACTGGAGCGGCTCGAGGGTCTCGCGCACCTCGCGGCGCCGCTCGCACGGGAGGCGTCGCGAGAGCTGCTGTTGACGACGACCGCCGCGACCTCGGACGAGCTCGGAGTGGCCTCCGCGCTCGCGAACGACCTCCGCGCCCGTCTCGTCGCGGACGGCGTCGAGGCACGGTCCGCAGTGTTCACGTCGATCGCCCCTGGTGTGGACATGGCACGGCTCGCACGCGAGCACGACGTCGATCTCCTCCTCGTCGACGCGCCGGACGGCCTGCTCGAGGACGCGCGCGTGCTCGCGCTGCTCGATCAGGCGCCGTGCGACGTCGGCGTCGTCGTCGGGGACGAGCCTGCGGGCTCGGGTCCCGTGCTCGTGCCCTTCGCGGGGGCCGAGCACGACTGGGCGGCGGTCGAGCTCGGCGCGTGGCTCGCACGCGCTCGCGGCGTGGCGCTCCAGCTCGCGGGCGCGACGGCCGTCGCCGACGGCCGCGACGCCAGCCGGTTGCTCGCGAGCGCCTCGATCGCGGTGCAGCGCGCGCTCGGCGTCGCCACCGAGCCGGTCCTGGTCGAGCCGGACCCGGAAGCCCTCGTCGACGTGGCGGCGGGAGCCGGCACGATCGTCGTCGGCCTGACCGACCGCTGGCGACGCGAGGGTCTCGGCCGCGCCAGGACGGCGCTCGCGACGCAGACCACCACGCCGGCGGTGCTCGTCCGTCGCGGCGTCCGTCCCGGCGGGCTCGCCCCACGTGGGACCGAGACGCGCTTCACCTGGACGATCGCGGGCTGACTCACTGCGCCCAGGAGGGCGGCGAGCCGCGGCGGCACTGTTGGCTGTCGGGGCCGGGCGGCGGTGCCGAGGAGAGGAGACCGCCGAAGGTCTGCTCGACGTGCGGCACGACCGCGACGGGCGCCAGGGTGGGCTTGTCCCCGTGGACGACGATCTTCGAGAGGTATCCGTCGCGAACCGCCTGCCGGTTGCGGTCGAGCGTGATCGAGCCACCCGGCAGATCGAGGCGGAGACGCCGGAGCTCCGCCTCCACCTCGCTCCTCCCGTCGGTCGAGCGCGCGCGCCCGAGCGCCGTGAGGAGCGCCTCCATCGAGTTGTGGTAGCCGATCACGACCGGGTCGTTGCCGAGCGGGCCCGGAAGACCGGGAAAGGCTGCACTCCAACGCCGGCGGAAGTCGCGCAGCGCCGCGCTCGGCGGCGACGACGGTAGCCACGTCGTCGAGACGACGCCGTCGAGGCGCGCGCCGAGCCTTGCCAGCAACGTGGGGTCGAGGAAGCTCTGGCCCCAGAGGAGGAGTCGGCGCGGGCTGTCGAGCTTCGCCGCCAGCGGCAAGAGGATGGGGCCCTGGCTGTCGAAGGCGGTCAGGAACGTCGCCACGCCGTCGGGCCGCGCCGCGAGCGCCCGCGCCACGGCTTCCGATTCGTCCCCGGACCCGGCGTATGCGGTTGCGGCAACCGTTCCGCCGAGCGAGCAGAACTCCGCGGTGAACGCGGCCGCGCCCGCCCAGCCGGGGTTCCCGACCCCGGCGACGATCGAGGCCCGCCGCCAGCCGAGGACGTTGTACGCGTAGGCGCCCAGGCCTGCCTCCTGCTGCGCGTAGTCGGGCGTGAAGCGGAACAGGTTGGCCGCCGCCCGCCGGAGGGTCACCTCCTGCTCGTCCCAGAACGTGCTCACGAAGATCGCGCCGGGATAGCGGTGTGCCACGTCACGCGTCACGACCGACGAGCCGCCCATCACGACGTCCACGTGCTCTGCCTCGATCAGCCTTCGCGCCTCCTCGATGTAGACCAGGTGCTCGCCCGTCTCCTGGCAGCCGAGCATGAGTTCGACGCGGCGTCCGCCGACCTCGATCGCGCTCACGCCGTCGCTCGGGCTCGTTCCGAGGAGATGCGCTTCGCGCCGCAGGAACGGGAGCTCCGCGCCGGAAAGCTGCCCGTCGCCGTACCCACGCAGGGCTCCCTGGCAGTCGACCAGCACGCCGATCCTGAACGGCCGCTCGTCCGAGCCGCAGCCGCCTGCGACGGCCACGGAGACCGCGACTGCGGCGACGAGGAGCGCATGCCTAGCCTGCATCTGCCGTCACCCAGATCCCTCCGGCGCCGACGGCGATCTCGCGCGGCGAGCCGTCGACAGGGATACGCGCGACGATCGTCCCGGTCTTCGGGTCGATCCGGGAGACCTCGCGGTCGAGGGCGCTCGCGACCCAGACCGCTCCGGCGCCGACGGCGACACCGCCCACGCCTCGGCCGACCTGGATCGTCTTCCGCACGCGGCCGTCCCGCGCGTCGAGCCGTGCGACGACGTCGCGGATCGAGCCCGTCACCCAGACGCCGCCGGGGCCGGCCGCGATCGCGCCGGGTGCGAAGGGGAGCCGGGTGATCCCGCGGATGGCGCCCGTCCGCGGATCGACGCGGAAGACGCGCCGGTCGACGGCGTCTCCGATGACCCAGAGCCAGCCCTCGCCGACGGCCATGTCGTGCATCGCGAACCGGACCGTCTCCGCCGATGCGGGCCGCTGGTACGGCACGAGCTTCGTCACCAGCATGCGAAGCGCGCCCGGCCCCGTCGACAGGCGCTCGATGAGCGGGCAGCCGGCGACCCAGACGACGCCTTCCCCGGCGGCGACGGAGCAGGCGGTCAGCTTCACACCGGCCTCGCGCGCGCCGGTCACGGCGTCGTAGCGGGTGACGGAACCGTCGAAGATGGTGTTTCCGTCGCCTGCGACGTAGATGGACGAGCCGAGGCTCGTGAGATCGCGCGGCTCGCCGGTCGTCGTGAACCGCTGTAGGTCACCGCGCGCCGGGTCGAGGCGCCAGAGAGAGCCGTCCCGGAAGTCGCCGACCCAGACGCGGTTTCGCGCGGCGGTGACGGAGCGTGGATGGCCGGAGAGGCCGTAGGACGAGGTCACGCGATCGGTGGCGGGGTCGATCCGCACGACCGACCCCCCTGTCGACGCGGTCGTGGTGCTGTCGTTTCGGGTCGCGAGGACCACGGCCGTCGCCGCCGCGGCCGCGAGGCCGGCCGCCAGGAGGGCGACGACCGCAATGCGCCGCCGGGTCGCCGGTCGTGGTTGCGCGAGGCCGAGTGCTGTTCTCACCTCGTCGACGAGTGCGCTGGAGCTCTCCGGCCGCTCGTCCGGGTCCTTGGCCATGGCGCGGGCGAGAACGTCGTCGACCGCTGCGGGAACGCCCTGGCGGCGCTCGCTCGGGCGCGGAGGCGCCTCCTCCAGGTGGGCGTAGACGACCGCGACGTCGGACGACCCGGTGAACGGCAGGGTTCCGGTGAGCGTCTCGAAGAGCAGGCAGCCGAGCGCGTAGACGTCCGCTCGTCCGTCGACCTGGTCGCCGCGGATCTGCTCGGGCGCGACGTAGTCGACGGTTCCCATCAGGCTCCCGTCCGCGGGTCCCGCCTCGGCGATGCTCTGCGTCAGCCCGAAGTCCGCGAGGTATGCGTGCTCGCGGCCGCCCTGCTGGTCGAGCAGGACGTTGGACGGCTTCACGTCGCGGTGGACGAGGCCCTTCGCGTGCGCGGCGTCGAGCGCGTCGGCGACCTGCGCCGCGATCGCCACGGCACGCTCCGGCGTCAGCGCGCCCTCGCGACGCAGGAGCGCCTTGAGGTCGGTCCCGTCCACGTACCGCATCGCGATGAAGAGCCGGCCCTCGGCCTCGCCGGCCTCGTAGATCGGGACGACGTTCGGGTGGTCGAGGCTCGCGGCGAGCCGGGATTCCTTCAGCATCCGCTCGCGGAACCCGTCGTCGTCCGACAGGCGCTCGCTCAGCAGCTTCAGCGCGACCGGACGCTCGAGCCGCGGGTCGTGCGCCCGGTAGACCTCGCCCATCCCGCCACGTCCGGCGAGGGCGCCGACCTCGTAGCCGGCGACGACGTCACCCGCCGCAACTCGTCTGCCTACCGCCACAGGCCCTCCCGTGTCCCCGCAGGTTGAAGGATCGTGGCCACAGAAGCAATGCCGGCGACCGGGTCATCCCCGGCCGCCGCTGCATCGCCGCTCATCCACCCAGCGTGAGGTGACCGGAGTAGTAGGAGCATCCGTTGACCGGATCGTCCTTGAAGTGGAGCCCGCCGGTGGCCCCGGCGAAGTCGCCTGTGCCGCCCGTGATCGGATGGTGGCAACGGCCGTGCTGCTGCGCGAACGTGATCGGGTCGTACTTGGCCGACAACTCGAAGCTGAACTCGAGCGTGCCCGTCGGCTCAGAGCCTCCGCAGCTCGCATCGCCGTTCGCGTCGAGACAGCCTTCGAACGCCTCCGTCCCCGTCCCCGTGACGACACCGGACGGCGTGAACACGCCGAGCTGGAACGACGTCGTCCGCCACAGGCCGATCAGCGCCGGCCGCCCGTCGCCGTAGCCGGCCATCCAGTACACGTCGTCGGCCGGATCGGAGAGATCGCCGAGCGAGACGAGCGTCTGCACGCCGTCGACCTGCGTCGCGCCCCCGGCCGACGCCGCGCCCGTCGCCGCGAGCGACGCGGCGATCGCGACCAGGACGAGCGCGAACCATGTGATGTGCCGCTTCATGTTTCCTCCTGTCCGGGCCCGACCCCGCGTCGAGCCCCGGCTTCACGGTGCGCGCGCCCGCTGGAGATTCACTGGAGCCGCGCTGTGTACGGTCGCGGGATGCTCGACGAGACTGCGTTCGCCGAAGCGGCCGCAAGGCTGTGCGCGTCGGACCCCGATCTCGCCGCGATCGTCGAACAGCACGGCCTGCCGGAGTTCTGGGCGCGCGAGCCGGGGCTCCCGACGCTCGTCCTGCTGATCCTCGAGCAACAGGTGTCGCTCGCGTCGGCGCGCGCCGCCTACGACCGCATGGAGACGAGGCTCGGCGGGCTCACGACCGCCGGGATCCTCACCTCGACCGACGCCGAGCTCCGTGCCGACGGCTTCAGCAGGCAGAAGGCCCGGTACGTGCGCGCCCTCGCTGCCGCGCTGACGGACGGATCCCTGGATCTCGAGGTCGTGGCGTCGCTCGACGACGACGCTGCACGCTCGGCGCTCGTGAGACTGCCGGGCATCGGGCCGTGGACGGCCGAGGTCTACCTGCTCTCGGCCCTGCGGCGGCCGGACACGTGGCCGGTGGGGGACATTGCCCTCCAGGAGGGAGCCCGCCGGGCGCGCGGTCTCGAGGCACGACCGTCACCCGAGGAGCTGGAGGCGATCGGAGAGTCGTGGAGGCCGAACCGCGCCACTGCCGCACGGATCCTGTGGCACCTCTATCTGAGCGACCGACAGCCCGTCAGGCGCGCTGCGGCGCGGCCACTGCGGGCGCCGGGTACGTGACCCGGATCGCTGCGGCGACCGCGAGCCAGGCGAGGCCCAGGACGGCGGCGCCGCCGAGCCCCGGGGCGAGAAGCGTCGCCGCGATGCCGACCCCAACGGCGAGGGACGACCAGGCGGGGAGGTCGCCGGCCCGTCGGACGCCCCGTGCGACGAGGCGCAGGCCCGCCAGCGCCGCCAACGCGGCGGCGACGCGGAGGGCGGCCGTCGGCCGGCTGTCGGGCAGCACGAGCGCGACGGCGCCAACCGCGATTCCCGCCCGCGCGGTCCAGAGCCCGACCGCGGCGCCCCGGCCGTAGAGCGGCGCGAGGGCACCAGCCACGAGTCCCGTCGCGACGAGCACCGCCGGCGCCATCGACAACGCGAGCGGGTGCGCGCCGAGCGCGAGCGCCCCCGCGAGGAGGGCGACGGCGCCGGCGAGCAGCACGAGGCCGGCGACGCGGACAGGGCGGGTCAGGAGCTGGAGCGCGAGCGGCATGGATCGACCCTATGCCGTCGGACCGACCCGCCGAGATCGGCGCCCCGCACTCCGCAGGTGCGGAAAACCCTACGCCCGTCGCTGTGCTGGTCGAGACGGCGAGCTCACCGAGCCGGCACGCCGCGGTTCAGACCGCGAGCCACTTCTCGGAGCTGGAGCTCGACTCGACGACGCGCTCGATGAACCGGACGCCCCGCGCCCCGTCTTCGACGCTCGGGAAGTCGCCCTCGAGGTCCCCGAGCGCACGGCCTGCCTCCCGCGCCCGGATCGCCTCGAACACGCCGAGGTAGACGTTCGCGAAGGCCTCGATGAACGCCTCCGGGTGACCGGGCGGGATCCGCGTCGCCTTCGTCGCGGCGGCACCGAGGTACGGGTTGCCGCGCCGCAGCACCCGAAGGGGCTCGTCGGCCCGCCGGACGAGTAGCTCGTTTGGCTCCTCCTGGCGCCACGAGAGGCTGCCCTTCGTGCCGTGCACGGCGATCTCGAGCGCATTCTCGTAGCCGATCGCGATCTGCGACGCCGTGAGCGTGCCGCGCGCGCCTCCGTCGAGGCGGAGGAGGACGCTCGCGTCGTCGTCGAGCTTCCGTCCCTCGACGAACGTCGTGAGGTCGCTGCACACGTGTGTCACGTGGAGGCCGGTGATCGTCGCGAGCAGATTCTCGGCGTGCGAGCCGATGTCACCCATCGCGCCCGCGACGCCGGAGCGCGCGGGGTCGGTCCGCCAGTCCGCCTGCTTGTTCCCTGTCGACTCGAGGAGCGTCGCGAGCCAGCCCTGGGTGTAGGAGACGACAACCTTGCGGATGTCTCCGAGCTCGCCGCCGCGGACGAGGGCGCGCGCCTCCTTGACCATCGGATAGCCCGTGTAGTTGTAGGTCACGGCGAAGGGGCTCCCGCGCTCGCGGACGGCCGAGACGAGTCGCTCGGCCTGCTCGCTCGTGTGCACGAGGGGCTTGTCGCAGACGACCGCGAACCCCGCCTCGACGAACGCGAGGGCGACGTCGAAGTGGACGTGATTGGGCGTGACGACGCTCACCATCTGGACGCGCTCCGACTCGGGGAGGGCGAGCTCGGCCTCGAGCATCTCCGGCCACGATCCGTACGCGCGCGACGGGTCGAGCCCGAGGTCGGCGCCCGACGCGCGGCTCTTCTCCGGGTCGGAGGAGAAGGCGCCCGCCACCAGGACGGCCTCGCCGTCGAGCGCGCACGCCTTCCGGTGCACGGCGCCGATGAACGCGTCGCGCCCCCCGCCGACCATCCCGTACCGGATCGGCGTCATCGCTCGAAGGCGGCGTCGAACGCGCCCTCGGCGCGGGCGAAGTCGAGCCGGCGGACGTACTCGGCCGACTCGGTCGCGCCGTGCTCTCGGTCCATCCGGGAGTCCTCCCACTCGACGCTCAGCGGTCCGTCGTAGCCGACGTCGTTGAGCGCCACGATGATCTCCTCGAAGCGCACATCGCCCCGGCCGACCGAGCGGAAGTCCCAGAAGCGACGCGGGTCGCCGAAGCTCGTGTGCCCCCCGAAGACCCCGACCGAGCCGTCGCCCTTCCCCCACCAGACGTCCTTCAGGTGCACGTGGAAGATGCGGTCGGCGAAGCGGCGGACGAACGAGACGTAGTCGACGCCCTGGTACGCGAGGTGCGACGGGTCGTAGTTGAACCCGAAGCGCGGGTGGCCCCCGACCGCTTCGAGCGCGCGCTCCGCGGAGGCGATGTCGAACGCGATCTCCGTCGGGTGCACCTCCAGCGCGAAGTTCACGCCCTCGCGCTCGAACGCGTCGAGGATCGGACCGAAGCGCTTCCCGAAGTCCGCGAAGCCCGCGTCCCAGAAGTCCTGTCCGGTCGGCGGGAAGGCATAGAGCGAGTGCCAGACGCTCGAGCCCGTGAAACCGTTCACGACCCCGACGCCGATCGCGCGGGCGGCGGTCGCCGTCAGGGCGAGCTCCTCGGCCGCACGCCGGCGCACGCCCTCCGGTTCGCCGTCGCCCCAGACGTGAGACGGGAGGATCGCCTGGTGACGCTCGTCGATCCGATCGCAGACCGCCTGCCCGACGAGGTGGTTCGAGATAGCGTGGAGCGCGAGGCCGTGCTCTTCGAGCAGGCTGCGCCTCGACGCCGCATAGTCCGGCTCGCGCGCCGCGCGGCGGACGTCGACGTGGTCGCCCCAGCAGGCGAGCTCGAGCCCGTCGAAGCCCATCCGCGCCGCGAGGGGCGCCAGCTCGGCGAGCGGGAGATCGGCCCACTGCCCGGTGAAGAGCGTGACGGGACGTGCCATGGTTGGGAATCTATCCCGCCGCCCGCGGGCCGCGTGGCCCTACGCGGCGTCGAGCGCCTCGTTCACGAGCCTGTCCGCGAGCTCGTTGTGCTCGCGGCGGACGTGCACGTAGGTCACCTGTCCGATCTCGCGCGCGGCACGCGACGCATCGAGGAAGAGCGACTGGAGGTCGCGGTTCTTCACGCGGTACTCCCCGCGCATCTGCTTCACCATCAGCTCGGAGTCGGAGCGCACCTCGAGCTCGCGGACCCCTGCCTCGACCGCCCGCGCAAGCCCGGCGACGAGCGCGGAGTACTCGGCGACGTTGTTCGTCGCGACGCCGATCGCCTCGCCGCGCGCGTCGAGGACCGTCCCGTCCTCGGCCTCGAGGACGTAGGCGAACGCAGCCGGACCGGGGTTCCCGCGCGCGCCGCCGTCCGTCCAGAGCCACGCTTTCATGCCTCGACGCGCTCGTACACGTCGAACGCGGGCTCCTCGTAGGGATGCGCGCGGCGGAGCGCCGCGACGACCGCGGTCAGCTTCCCCGGCGGGACGACCGTCTCGACGCGGTACTCGGCCGCGGTCTCGTCGCGCCCCGCCTCACCGAGAGCCGGTTGCGTGCCCTCGCCGCCGAAGAAGGTTCCCTCCCCGAGCGTCGCCCAGGAGCACCGCGAGTACTCGCCGATCCAGCCTGCTCCGGCCACGAACACCGCGTCACGCGTCGCCTGGAGATGGGATGCGGGCACGAACCAGACGAGCTTGTACGACCGGGTCACGGCGCTTGACTGTAGCGCCCTCCCGCGGGCGGGCCCGGCGTGGTTGGATAGCCCCGTGACCGCCGTCGAGGAGCGCGCCGAGAGCTTCGTCCGGCCCGACGGGCAGGAGAAGGTGACGGGCTCGGGCCGGTACACGGCCGACCTCACGCTCACGGGCCAACTCCACGCGGCGTTCCGCTACGCCGACCATCCGCACGCACGGATCACGAGGATCGACACTGCGAAGGCACGCGCAGTCCCGGGCGTGATCGCCGTCGTGACGCACGAGGACGTCCCCGACCTCCTCTACGGCGGCATGGTGAAGGACCGGCGGCTCTTCGCGCGCGACACCGTCCGCTTCGAGGGCGACGTCGTGGCCGGGATCGCGGCGACCACGCCCGAGATCGCGCGTACCGCAGCCGCGCTCGTCGAGGTCGAGCTCGAGCCGCTCGAGGTGGTGACCGACTTCGCGGCTGCGCTCGGCGACGACGCGCCGCTCGTGCACCCGGACTGGGAGTCCTACGACGGCGCCGACGTACTCGGCCGCCACGACAACCTGCTCGGCTTCTCCACGATCGTGAAGGGCGACGTGGACGCGGCACTCGAGGCGGCCGACGTCGTGGTCAGCGGCCGCTACGTCACCGACCCGACGCAGGGCGTGCCGATCGAGCCGCGCGCAGTCGTGGCGCAGTGGGAGGGCGATCGGGTGACCGTCTGGTCGTCGACCCAGGTGCCGTACGTCGCGCGCGCCGGGGTCGCGTACACGCTCGGGATTCCGGAATCCCACGTCCGCGTCGTCGTGCCGCTCCTCGGCGGCGGCTTCGGAGCGAAGTGCGATTTCCACTTCGAGGCGCACGTCGCCGCGCTCGCGCGCGCTGCGCGGCGACCGGTGAAGCTCGTCTTCTCTCGGCACGAGGAGTTCTTCGCCGTCGGCCACCGGCGCGAGGGAATGGTGATCGAGCTCACGACAGGGGCCCGGAGCGACGGCACACTGCTCGCGCGGCGCGCGCGGCTCGTCCTCGACGCCGGGGCGTACTGCGGCGAGGGCGGCTTCTTCGCGCAGATGGCGGCCATGCACGCGCTCGGGCCCTACGTGCTCGAGACGGCGGACGTCGAGTCCTCGCTCGTCTACTCGAACAACCAGCCGTCCTCGTCGATCCGCGCCCCGACCGCGCCGCAGGTCTGCTGGGCGCTCGAGCAGCACCTGGACGAGCTCGCAGGCGAGCTCGGGCTCGATCCCGTCGAGCTGCGCCGCCGGACGCTGATCGAGGAGGGCTCTGTGACCCCGACGGGCCAGGTGCTCGAGCGGATCTCGATGAAGGAGACGCTCGAGCGGGCCGTCGAGCTGATCGGCCCCGCCGACGGGCTGCCCGACGACGAGGCGATCGGCGTCGCGTGCGGCTGGTGGCCGTGCTTCCCCGCGAAGGCGGGCGCGTACGTCAAGCTCAACGAGGACGGCACGGGAACGATCGTCACGGGCGCGCAGGAGAACGGCACCGGCGCGGTGATGGCGCTGCCCCGGTACGTCGCGGAGGAGCTCGGCATGCGGCCCGAGGACTTCTCGCTCCTCTACCAGGACACGGACGCCGCTCCCTGGGACAACGGCTCCTGCGGCTCGCAGACGACGTTCAACAGCGCCCGGGCCGTGCTCGCCGCCGCGGCGGAGGTGCGCGAGCAGCTGCTCGATGCGGCATCCGACAGGCTCGAGGCGGCGCCGACCGACCTCGAGCTGGTCGGCGGCGCCGTCCGCGTGAAGGGATCGCCCGAGAAGTCGGTGAAGATTGCGCGCCTGGCGGCCCGCGGGACGTTCCACGGGAAGGGCGCCGGTGAGGTTCCCGACTCGCCGCCGGCGCCTGCCGAGGGCTGCGTCGGGCGCCTCGGCCTCGAGTCCTTCCACGCGCCGCAGCTGATCGCGCACGCGGCGCACGTCAAGGTCGACCGCGACACCGGCGTCGTGCGGGTACTCCGGGTCGCCGCCGTGCACGACTGCGGGCGGATCCTGAACCGCATCGGCGCCGACGGCCAGGTCTACGGCGGCGTCGTGATGGGCATCGGCCAGGCGCTCACCGAGGGCACGCAGCTCGACGAGCTCGGCAGGCAGCGAAACCCGCACCTTCTCGACTACAAGCTCGTCACCGCCTCCGACGCGCCCGAGATCGCGATCGACTGGATCGAGACCGACACGCCGAACGCCGGGCCGAAGGGGTCGAAGGGCGTCGGCGAGCCGCCCTGCGTCCCCACGGCGGGCGCGATCGCGAACGCGATCGCGAAGGTGATCGGGAAGCGGGTCACCCAGCTCCCCATGACGCCGGAGCGAGTCTGGGAGGCCGGCCAGGCGTGACGGGCTTTGCGACCGCCACGACCGTCGAAGAGGCGCTCGCGGCGCTGTCCCAGGGAGCACGCCCGGTCGCGGGCGGCACCGACCTCGTCGTCGGCGCTCGGCAGGGCAAGGCGCCGCTACCCGATGTGCTGGTCGCCATCCACCGTGTCCCGGAGCTCGACGCGATCGACGAGGCAGGGGACAGCCTCCGCGTCGGAGCGCTCGTCACACACGCCGAGATCGCGGCGCACCCCGCGATCCGCGAGCGGTTCACCGCCCTCGCCGACGCGAGCGCGATCGTCGGCTCGCATGCGACGCGTGCGCAGGGGACGATCGGCGGCAACGTGATGAACGCCTCACCGGCGATGGAGACCGGCGGTCCGCTGATCTGCCTCGGGGCGACAGCGACCCTGCGCTCCGTCGAGGGCTCGCGCACCGTCGCCGTCGAGGAGCTCTTCACCGGTCCCGGCGCGACGGCCGCGAACGCGGACGAGCTCCTCGTCTCGGTCGAGGTTCCCGCTCCTGCGCCCGGAACGGGCAGCGCGTACGTGCGGCTCGAGTACCGCCGCCAGATGGAGATCGCCGTGGTCGGCGCGACGGCCGTCGTCCACCTCGACGCCGGGCGCGTGCAGGATGCCCGCGTGGCGATCACGGCGCTCGCCCCGACGATCCGCCGCGTCCCGGAGGCCGAGGCGGCGCTCGCCGGCGGCGAGGCGGACACCGAGTCGCTCGCGACAGCCGCCCGCGCGGCCGCCGCAGCTTCCTCGCCCATCTCCGACGTCCGCGCCTCGGAGCGCTATCGCCGCGCGATGGCCGAGGTGATCGCGCGACGCGCGGTGGAGATCGCCGTCGCGCGGGCGCGCGGCACCGCCGTCCCGATTCCCGCGAGCGGAGCCCGCCCGTGAAGATCGAGGCGACGCTCTCCGTCAACGGCGTGCCCTACCCCGTCGAGCTGGAGCCCGGGACGAGCCTCCTCGCGGCCGTCCGCGACGTCGTGGGCCTGACCGGCGCCAAAGAGGGCTGCGACGACTCGGAGTGCGGCGCCTGCATGATGCTCCTCGACGGGAAGCCGGTGAACAGCTGCTCGTACCTCGCGCTCCAGGCCGAAGGCAGCGACGTGACGACGGTCGAGGGCCTCGCGAACGGCGACGAGCTGAGCCCGCTCCAGGCGGCCTTCCTCGAGCACGGCGGCGTCCAGTGCGGCTTCTGCACGCCCGGGATGCTGATCTCGGCGACGGCGCTCCTCGAGGAGACTCCAGAGCCGACGGCCGACGAGGTGCGCATCGCGCTGTCCGGCAACCTCTGCCGCTGCACCGGCTACGACGGCATCGTCAAGGCCGTCCTCGCCGTCGGCGACGCGAGCTAGAGGAACCGCTCGACCCGGCGCACGGCGTCCGCGTCGGCGAGGCCGCGGAGCGCGACCGTCGTGCGGCGGCGAAGGACGTCGTCCGCGGTCGTCGCCCACTCCTCGGTCACCGCGAACCGGGCCTGCGCGACGATGTCCGGCCCGTCGGGATGGATCCGCTCGAGGAGCGAGGGCTCGCCCACCGCGGGCGCGACGACGCGGGCGGCGCGGCTGCCGTAGAGATGCCGGAGGTGCGCCTCCACGTCGGGATCGACCTCGACCGGGAGCTCCGGGGCGGCTCCGCGAGCACCGGGGAGCGGGAACGGACGGCGGTCGACGCGTCGGAGCCCGAGCGGCTCGCGGACGCGGTCGAGCGCGTCGAGCGCGATCTTCCGGTACGTCGTCAGCTTTCCCCCGGCGACGCTGAGCATCCCGCCGGTGCCGATGGAGAACACCGTCTCGCGCCGCGCGTTCGCGGTTGCGCCGTCGCCGAGCGGCAGCACGCGGAGGCCCGCGAATGCGGCGCGCACACCGCCGCGATCGAGCATCGAGGACGGCAGGGCGGTCGCGGCCTCGCCGAGGACCTGCACGATGTCGTCCTCCTCGACCGCGACGTCCGCCGGGTCCCCCTCGAAGTCCGAGTCGGTCGTGCCGAGCAGCAGGAGGCCGTACCAGGGCACCGCGAACGTCACGCGCACGTCGTCCTGCGGCACGGTGAGCGCCGCCGTCCAGTCCTCGCCGCCCGGGACGAGCACGTGCGCGCCCTTGCTCAGCCGGACGGACGTCCCGGCCCGCGGATCCTCGAGCCGCCTCACGTGGTCGACCCACGGCCCCGCGGCGTTGATGACCACCCGCGCGCGCACCGCGACCGTCTCGCCGTCGACGCCGACCTCGGCGCCTGCCACCTGCCCGCCGTCGAACGACAGCGAGACGACCTCCGCCCGGTTGAGGACCGTGGCGCCGTGTGCGGCGGCCTCGACGACGTTCTCGAGGCAGAGCCGCGCGTCGTTCGTCCACGCGTCGGCGTAGAGCGCGCAGGAGCGAAGGCCGTCGCGACGGAGCGCGGGGACGAGGTGTCCTGCGCGGTCCGGCTGCACGAGCCAGTTGAGGCGCGAGAGCGCGAGCGTCGAGTAGAGCAGGATCCCGCTCTGCACGAATGCGGGCCGGAAGGGTCCGCCCCGGTACAGCGGCAGGAGGAACGGCAGCCGGTGCACGAGGTGCGGCGCCACAGGGCCGGTCAGCGTGCGCCGCTCGTGGTGCGCCTCGCGGACGAGCCGCACGTCACCGAGCCGGAGGTAGCGCAGACCGCCGTGGATCAGCTTCGAGGATGCGCTGGACGTCCCGGAGCCGAAGTCGCCGGCGTCGAGGAGCGCCACCGAGAGCCCCTCGCGCGCCGCGTGCGCGGCCGTCGCGGCGCCGATCACGCCGCCGCCGATCACGAGCAGGTCGAACGACGTCCGGGCGAGCGCCTCGCGGGCCGCCGCCCGGGTCAGAGCGGGTTCGTCCACGCCTTGCGGCCGTATCCGTCGACGACCTCGACGCGCGCGAACGGCGCGTTCTCCGGCCGGTCGAGGCGCGCCGCGACGATCAGCCCGTCGGCCGTCGTGTCGAGGATCTCCGCGCCGTACCGGTAGCCCAGGCGGCCCGCGTTGACCGCGGTGCCGCTCGTCTTGCCCGTGAGCAGCGTCACCGAGCGTGACGGCGTGCAGTGCACGACGACCTCGCCGTCGGCCGCCTCGACGTCGTGGATCACAGGCCCGGTGCTGCCGTAGAACCGGCCCTCCCGCAGCGCAGACAGCACGCTTGCCGCCGTCCGCTCCGCGCGCAGCCAGGTCCACGCGTGGTCGGAGTCGAAGCCCGGATGGTGGCTGTCGTCGGTCACGAGCGCGGGACACGCGCGGCCGTCCTCGAGCAGCTCGTCCCAGTGCACCGACGAAAGCCCGCGGCCCGACCTCGAGCTCGCACCCGGCGTTGAACACCTCGATTCCCGTGACGGACGGCGGCAGCTCGAACCCCGCGGGGCGCACGCCGGTCCAGTATGGGTGCGCGAGATAGGCCACGCCGCCCGCGCCGACGATCCAGTCCGCCGTCTCCGCGAGGTCGCGCCGCTTGCCCTCCAGCTCTGACGGGTCTCGCTCGATCCCTATGCCGAGAACGTGCCCGTCGCGATCCTCCGGGAGCACGCAGTTCAGCTCGACGCCCGGAAGGACGACGAGCTCCGGGGTCGACGGGGCCACGCTTCGGTGCCAGTGGTCCGTGAGGGCGACGACGTCGTAGCCCGCGCGGGCGTAGTGCCGCGCCAGCGCCCGGGGCGCGAGCTCGCCGTCCGAGCTCGTCGAGTGCACGTGGAGCGCCGCGCGCAACCACTCTCCGTCGGCTCTCCACGGCGAATCCACGACCGGAGACCCTATTGCAGAACCGCCCGCCGACGGCGTACGATCGCCGGACGGCACCACGACCCGAGGGAGATGTCCGTGGAAGATTTCCAAGAGCAGGAGTACGAGTTCCTCCGACGGCTCGAGGAGGAGCGGATCGGGCGGCGCAAGCTGCTGAAGCGCGGCCTCGCTGGAGCAGCAGGTCTCACCGTCATCGCGCTGCCCGAAGCCGCGCTCGCGGCGCGGCAGAAGGCGCTCGCGAACCCACCGCTCCGCGGCACCAAGAAGAACCTGGCACAGCTGGTCGCAGCGGCCAAGAAGGAAGGGCGCCTGAACGTGATCGCGCTCCCGCCCGACTGGGTGAACTACGGCGAGTGCATCTCGACGTTCTCGAAGAAGTACGGCATTCCGATCACGAGCGACAACCCCAATGGCACCTCCGCGCAGGAGAACCAGGCGATCGTGTCGCTCAAGGGCGACCCACGGGCGCCCGACTGCGTCGATGTCACCGCGTCGATCGCCCTCGACGGCACCAAGGCGGGCCTCTACGCCCGGTACTTCGTCATCCCGTACAAGACGATCCCGCGCGCGATGAAGGACACGCGCGGCTTCTGGACCGGCGACTACTGGGGCGCGGTCTCGATCGGCTACAACGCGAACCTCGTCAGCACGCCGCCGAAGACGTTCGCCGACCTGTTGAAGCCCGAGTACAAGAACAAGGTCGCGCTGAACGGGAGCCCGCTGCAGTCGGGCTCGGCGATCGCCGGCGTCTTCGCGGCGGCGCTCGCGAACGGCGGCTCGCTCAGCAACGTCGGGCCGGGGATCGACTGGTGGGCGCAGGCCAGGAAGCTGGGCAACTACATTCCAGTGGAGACGACGCCACAGACGGTCGCCTCCGGCCAGACGCCCATCTCCGTCGACTGGGACTACAACAACCTCGCCTACGTGAAGGAGTTCCCGGCCGCCAAGTGGCGCGTCACCGTCCCGTCGGATGGCGTCTACGGCGCGTACTACTGCCAGGCGGTCAGCGCGACGGCGCCCCATCCCTTCGCGGCCCGGCTGTGGCAGGAGTTCCTCTACTCGGACCAGGGACAGATCCTCTGGTTGAAGGGGTTCGGGCACCCCGCTCGCTTCACGGATCTCGCCGGGCGGAAGGTGATCCCGAAGCCGCTGCTCCAGGCGCTGCCGTCGGCGGCGATCTACAACAAGGTGAGGTTCGCGAGCCTCGGCCAGCAGGCAGTCGCGGCCGCGAAGATCAAAGCGGAGTGGGCCTCGAAGGTCGGCTGAAGCCCTGGCGACCGAAGCGGTTTCCGCAGACGTTCTCCGGCCTGGCGCGACGCCCGGCCGGAGGCGTCCTTCGTTTGCCTGGCTGGGCGTGGTCCCCTTCTTCGCGTACGTTCTCGTATTTCTCGTCCTGCCGTCGGCCACCGTCCTGGTGGGCGCGTTTCAGGGCGCTGCCGGCGGCTTCACGCTCGACAACGTCAGGGCGATCCTTGAGACCGGGAATCTGCGACACGCCTACGGGCAGAGCATCGAGCTCAGCCTCGTTACCGCCCTCGTTGGCGGACTGCTCGGCTTCCTGATCGCCTACGCGGCCGTCCGCGAGGGGACGCCCGGCTGGATCCGCTCGGCGTTTGCGACCTTCTCCGGCGTGGCCGCCAACTTCGGTGGCATCCCACTCGCGTTCGCCTTCATCGCCACCCTCGGGACGATCGGGATCGTCACCCAGTTCCTCACGAACGTCTTCGGCTACAACCTCTACGACCACGGCTTTACGCTGTTCGGGAAGACTGGCGTCGAACTCGCCTACCTTTACTTCCAGATCCCGTTGATGATCCTCGTCATCGCACCGGCGATCGACGGGGTGCGGCAAGAGTGGAGCGAGGCGTCCGCGAACCTCGGCGCGAGCAGGCTCCAGTACTGGCGCCACATTGCGCTGCCCGTCCTGTTCCCGTCTCTCCTCGGCGCGATGATCCTGCTCTTCGGCAACGCGTTCGCAGCCTACGCGACGGCATATGCCCTAACGAGCGGCACCGGGCTGCCGCTCGTACCGATCCTGATCGGCGCCGACCTCTCCGGCAACGTCTACACGAACCCGCACGAGGGCCAGGCACTTGCGTTCGGCATGTTCGTCGTACTTGCCGCGATGATGCTCTTCTACATCCCGCTCCAGCGGCGTGCGACGCGGTGGGCGAAATGAGACGCCCGCGGATCGCGCTTTCGGCGGTGGTGTGGCTGCTCGTGGGCGCAGCCTACTTCTTGATTCCCGCTCATCGCCACCTTCCTCTTCAGCATCAAGGACTCACAGACCGGGAAGTGCTGCAGTCTCTCCGCGTACGGCTTCATCCTGCACGACCCGCAGTTCTGGACGACGATCAAGCTCTCGTTCAGGCTCGCGCTCGAGACGATCGTCGTCGGCCTGCTCCTATTCGTACCGACTATCTACCTGGTGCACCTGAAGCTGCCCCGGTTGCGTCCGGTCGTCGGCTTTCTGGCGCTCGTGCCTTTCGTCGTCCCGCCGATCATCCTCGTTGTCGGACTGCTGGAGTTCTTCAAGGACGACCTACACGCGCCGTTCTGGTTCCTCGGCAAGCCCGACCTGTTCCTCGTCGGCGCCTACGTGATCCTCGCGTTCCCCTACATCTACTTCTCGCTCGACGCCGGCTTTCGTGCGATCGACGTCCACACGCTGACCGAAGCGTCGCAGAGCCTCGGCGCGGGCTGGCGGACGACGCTGGGGCGCGTGATCCTCCCGAACATCAGGGTGGCCGCCCTCGCGGGCGCCTTCCTCACGCTGGCGATCGTGATGGGCGAGTTCACCATCGCCCTCTCACCGCCTTCAAGACGTTCCCGACGTACATCCAGTACGTCAACGAGACGCAGGCCTACCCCGCCGCGGCGGTGTCGCTGATGAGCTTCGCGATCACGTGGGCGGCGATGTTCTCGCTGCTACTGATCGGCCGGCGCGGCGGTCAGCGCACGGTGCGCGTGGGGATCGGCAGGTAGTGGACGCCCACGTCGAGCTCGAGGGCCTGTGGCGCTCCTTTGGCCCCGTGACGGCGCTCCAGGGGATCGATCTCGCGCTCGAGACGGGAGAGTTCGTCTCGCTGCTCGGCCCGAGCGGCTGCGGCAAGACGACCGCGCTGCGCCTCGTCGCCGGCTTCGACCAGCCCGACTCCGGACGCATCGTCGTCGACGGCAACGACATCACGAGGATGCCGCCCAACAAACGCGACATGGGGATGGTGTTCCAGGCCTACAGCCTGTTCCCGAACATGACGGCCGAGCAGAACGTCGAGTACGGCCTGCGGATCCGCCGTCAGGCGAAGGCGGATCGCAGAGCACGGGTCGCGGAGCTGCTCGAGCTCGTCGGGCTCGGCCACGCGACGAAGCGCTATCCCCACCAGCTCTCGGGCGGAATGCAGCAGAGAGTCGCGCTCGCGCGCGCGCTCGCCATCGAGCCGAAGGTCCTGCTGCTCGACGAGCCGCTCTCGGCGCTCGACGCGAAGGTGCGCGTGCAGCTGCGCGAGGAGATCCGGCGCATCCAGCTCGAGCTCGGGATCACCACGCTGTACGTGACGCACGACCAGGAGGAGGCGCTCTCGATCTCCGACCGCGTCGCGGTCATGTGGAACGGGAAGATCGAGCAGATCGGCTCGCCCGCGGAGATGTACGGCAGCCCCGCGACCCCGTTCGTCGCGGAGTTCATCGGCACCATGAACCGCCTCCCGTCCACCGTCGCCGATGACGGCGCCATCGACTACGACGGCCTGAGGCTCACGGTCGACGCCGCGCAGGGGCTGCCGCGCGGCGAGCGCGTGCTCTGTCTCCTGCGCCCGGAGACCGTCGACGTGGCCATCGCCGACGGTGCGCCCGTCGAAGACGGGCTGACGGGGGACGTCGTCTCGAAGATCTTCCTCGGCGCGGTCACGCGCGTCCGCGTGGAGGATGGGGAGCGCAGCCTCGTCGCCGATCTGTCGACCTCCCGCGCGGCTCCGCTCGCGGTCGGGACGCGCGTCGTCGCGAGCTTCGCCTCCTCGAGCCCCCGGCTGCTGGCCCTCACCGAGGACGCATTGCCGCCCGTGCTCGATCCGGACAATCCGTGAAGATGCCGTCCACGCCGAGCGCGGAGAGCTCACGCATGCGCTCGGGCTCGTTCACCGTGTAAACGGTCGTCGCGAGGCCGAGCTTCCGCGCCTTCGCCAGCCCGCGGCCGGTCACCCGAGGGTCCCAGAACCCGACCCCCCACGCATAGGACGACGCGGTGCGGATCGAGACGCCGAGCCCGACGTGCTGGAGGAGGCGGAGGTCGGGTCTGCCCCGCTTCGCCTGGAGGAGGGCCTGGCGCGAGAACGAGAGCAGGACGTCGTCGGAGCCGAGAAGCGCCGCCGTGCGGCCGGCGACGTCGTGGCGGCGGTAGAGGTGCGGAGACTTGAGCTCGGCCATCACGCCGATCCGTCCGCGGGTCAGCTCGAGGACGTCCTCGAGCGTCGGGACGGCGTGCTCGCGCAGCTGCGCGAGTGGTCGATTCCCGACCGGCCCGCGGAGCGGCGTGAGCCGGTCGAGATCGACGTCGTGGAAGACGACGAGGGCGCCGTCGGCCGAGACCTGGACGTCGAGCTCGACGAAGTCCGCCCCGACGGCGATCGCCCGCTCGAACGCCGGCAGGGTGTTCTCCCGCTCGTCCGCCGACGCGCCTCGGTGGGCTATGACCCACGTCATCCGACGAGCGCCTGGACGAGCTCGACGTCGATCGCGTCGACGATGCCGTCGGCCCCGGCGAGCCGTTCGTCCGGGTGCGTGCCCCGCACCGCGAGGCAGCGAAGGCCTGCGGCGCGCGCCGAGGCGACGCCCGCCTCGGTGTCCTCGAACGCGACGACGTCCGAGGGCGCCGGGCCGTCGCCGAGCGCAGCGAGCGCCCGGACGTAGCCCTCCGGGTCGGGCTTGCCGCGCGTGACGTCGTCCGCCGCGACGAGCGCGGTGACGCGCTCGGCGAGCTCGGCGAGCTCCAGCACCGGCTCGATCTCCCTCCGGTACGCACCGGACACGACGGCCACGGGGACCCGCGCGGCGGCGTATCGGACCGCCTCGCGGAGCGTCTCGGGGATCGTCGATCCGTCGGCCCGCTGGACGTATCGGTCGATGCGCTCCTCGACGAGCGCTGCGAGCTCGTCGCCCCTCACGCCGAGCCACCCGCCGATGATCGCCTCCTCGGTGTTGCCGGCGAGCGTGCCGAAGTAGTCGTCCTCGGTGAGCGGCCGCCCGTGCTCGGCGAAGAGCTCCGAGTAGATCGCGAAGAGCACGGGCTCGTCGTGCGACAGCGTCCCGTTGAAGTCGAACACGAGCGCGCGGGCGACCTGCATCCGCGGCAGCCTAGATCAGTAGGGTCGCCGCGATGCCGTTCGACGCCTTCGCTCTCGCGCTCGGCTCGGCATTCCTCCACGCGCTCTGGAATCTGATCCTCGGGCGCGAGCGCGACCCCGAGGCGGCGACGGCGATCGCGCTCGTCACGTCGGTCGTCCTCTTCGCGCCGCTCGCGATCTGGCAGTTCGACGCGGACGCGGAAGTCTGGCCGTTCATCGCGGTGACGTCGATGCTCCAGCTCACGTACTTCGCGGCGCTCGCAGCGGCATATCGCCGCGCGGACGTCTCGGTCGTCTACCCGATCGCCCGTGGCCTGGCGCCCGTGCTCGTGCTGCTCGTCGGCGTGACGATGCTCGGGACGGGAGCGAGCGCGGGCCAGGCCGCCGGTGTCTGCCTGGTCGGCCTCGGTGTGATGCTGGTCCGCGGCATCGGGAGCGGCCACGCCGACGGTCGCGGCGTCGGCGCGGCGTTCGGCGTGGCCGTTGCCTCGTGCATCGCCGCCTACACACTCGTCGACAAGCACGGCATCGAGCACGCCTCCCCGGTCGTGTATCTCGAGCTGGGGATGATCCCGGCGACGATCGGCTACGTCGGCTTCCTGCTCGTCACCGAGCGCGGTACGACGCGCGTCCGAACGGCGGCGCGCCCGCTGCCGGCTCTCGCAGGGCATCCTTTCGTTCGTCGCCTACGCCCTCGTGCTCGCGGCGCTCGTGCGCGCGTCCGCAGCGGCCGTTGCATCCGTCCGGGAGACGAGCGTGCTCATTGCCGCGTTCCTCGCCGCGCCGCTCGCGGGCGAGCGCGTCGGTCCGAGCCGTCTCTCCGGCGCGGCGCTCGTCGTCGCCGGCGTCGCGCTGATCGCGGCGGGCTAGCTACCTTCGCCGGCCAGGTCCTGCGCGTATGCGGCGAGCGAGCGCTGGTACCGCGGGAGGTGCGGCGCGAGCGCCGTGAGGGCATGCGACACCGCCTCCGGGCAGCGACCGACGTCCGTCAGCGCGAGGGCGAGGAACGCGCGGACGGCGTCGTCGAGCTCGTCCGAGCCGACGCCGAGCTCGTCCGTGAGGAGCGCCACGCCTTCCTCCGCCCGGCCGAGGTTCCGGAGCGAGCTGGCGAGCTGGATGACGGCGCGCCGCCTCCGCTCCGGCCCGAGCCCGAGTGCGAGCGCGTCGCGATAGAGGGGCACGGCCAGCTCGGGAGCAGCGGTGGAGTCGAAGACACACGCCCGCTCGAAGCTGGCCTCGGCGCTTCCACCGGGGAGCTCGGCGGCGAGCGCCTCGATGAGCGCGCGATTCTCGTCGTCGGTCCGCTCGTCGAACGTCGCCCAGGCCGCCGCGACGCGCGACTCCCAGCCCGCGTGCGTCATCTCGGCCCTTCCCCCGCGACCCAGGTCGCTGCCGCGACGTCGTGGCGGTACCACCGGGCGTCCGAAGGCTCGAGCGGTGTGACACCCGCGACGAGGTCGGCGGCCTTCTCGGCCAGCATCATCGTCGGCGCGTAGAGGTTCGCGTTCGTGATCGACGGCATCACGGACGCGTCGACGACGCGCAGGCCGTCGAGCCCGTGGACGCGCATGGTGTCCGGGTCGACGACCGACAGCTCGTCCACACCCATGCGGCACGAGCAGGACGGGTGGAGGGCCGTCTCGGCGTCGCGCGCGACCCAGTCGAGGATCTCCTCGTCGGTTCCGACGTCGGGGCCGGGTGACAGCTCCCCGCCGTCGAAGGGAGCGAACGCCGGCTGTCCCAGGATCGACCTCGCGCAGCGAATAGCCTCGGGCCACTCCCGTCGGTCCTGCTCGGTCGAGAGATAGTTGAAGCGCAGCGCCGGCTTGGCGCGCGGGTCGGCCGCCGTGATCTTCACCGAGCCGAGGGCGTCCGAGAACATGGGTCCGACGTGCACCTGGTAGCCGTGGCCGCCCGCGGGCTGCGTCCCGTCGTAGCGGATGGCGAGCGGAAGGAAGTGGAACATGAGGTTCGGGTGCGTCACCTCGTCGTTCGAGCGGACGAAGCCCCCGCCCTCGAAGTGATTCGTCGCGCCGGGTCCCGAGCGGAAGACGAGCCAGCGGAATCCGACCCAGGGCCGGTTGCGCCACTTCATCGCCGGCGCCACCGAGACCGGCTGCGTCGACGCGTGCTGGACGTAGACCTCGAGGTGGTCCTGAAGGTTCTCGCCGACCCCGGGCAGGTCGTGGACGACGTCGACGCCGACCGCGCGCAGCTCATCTGCGTGGCCGACGCCCGAGAGCTGCAGCAGCTGCGGTGAGTTGATCGCGCCGCCGCAGAGGATCACCTCCCCCGCTCGGACCACCTCCGTCCCGCCACCGTGCACGACCTCCACTCCGACCGCGCGCGTGCCTTCGAAGACGACGCGTGTGACGAGCGCGTGGCAGCGGACGTCGAGATTCGACCGCCCCGACACCGGGTGCAGGTAGGCGCGTGCCGCGCTCAGGCGCCGGCCGCGGCTGATGTTCCGGTCGAACGGCGCGAAGCCCTCCTGCCGCTCGCCGTTGACGTCGGTGGTCAGCGTGTAGCCCGCCTGCTGCACGGCCTCGAAGAAGGCCCGGAACAGCGGGCCCGACGCCGGACCGCGCTCCACGACGAGCGGCCCCTCTCCCCCGCGCCACTCGTCCGCCCCCGCGACGCAGGTCTCCATCCGCTTGAAGTACGGCAGGCAGTGCGCGTAGTCCCAGCGCTCGAGGCCCGGCCGCTCGGCCCACCGCTCGAAGTCCATCGGGTTCCCCCGCTGGAAGATCATCCCGTTGATCGAGGACGAGCCGCCGAGCAGCTTCCCGCGCGCGTGGTAGATCCGCCGGCCGTTCATGAACGGCTCGGGCTCGGACTCGTAGCCCCAGTCGTAGCGGCTGTTCCCGATCGGGAACGAGAGGGCGGCAGGCATGTGCACGTAGACGTCCCACCAGGAGTCCTTCCGCCCGGCCTCGAGGACGAGCACCCGCGTGGACGGGTCGGCGGAGAGCCGGTTCGCGAGCACGCAGCCCGCCGAGCCGCCGCCGACGATCACGACGTCGTACGTCTTCACGCCGTCGGCCCGAGGCGCCGCTGCCGCCACGCCTCCGTGTCCTCGAGGTCGTTGAACGTGAACACGTGGAAGCCGCCGACCTTCTCGCCGGCGAGCGCCTCGCCGAGGCCGTCGATCAGCCGGTCGGGGTCGAAGCCGCGGAAGAGGCGTCCGGCGAAGCTGCCGTTCTTGCGAAGGAACCGCATCGAGTCGCCGATCCCGATGCGCGTCGAGACACGGAGGAGCTTGGCGCGCGACACCGCGCCGGGGATGCCGACGTGGATGGGCAGTCGCGTCCCGCGCGCCCAGACCGCCTCGATCCACTGCGCGGTCACGGCCGGATCGAAGCAGACCTGGCTCACGATGTACGTCGCGTGACGCGCCTTCTCGAACATCGCGGCGATCGTCGTCGCGTCGTCGATGAGCGGGTGGGTCTCGGGGTAGCCGGTGATCCCGATCTCGGCGAACGGGCGCCCGAGCGACTCGAGCGCCTCGAGCAGGTCGATCGCGCCGTGGAAGCTCCCGCGCGGAACCTCGGCGTCGCCCGCGACGACGAAGACGTCGCGCACGCCGTCGCCGCGGAGCCGCTCCGCGATCTCCGCCACCTCCCCGGTGTCGGCGACCAGGCGCGCCGAGAGATGCGGCACCACCGAGTAGCCGTGTCGCGCGAGAGCGCCCGCGAGCGCGAGCGTCGGCTCGAGCCCCTTGGTGGGCGACACGGTGACCGTCACGGTCACCTCGCGAGGGACCTGGGCCAGCACCTGCTCCTCGATCCCGTCGAGCGGGATCACCTCGTAGCGCGGCCGCCGCAGGAGCTCCGTGGCGCGGATTACGGGGCTCGAGACCGTGGTCTCCATCACTCGCTCGCGTCGGGGAACGAGGCCTTCCGCCGCTCGATCCACTCGCGCAGCTCCTCGTCGACGGCGTCGTCGATCGGGGGCGCCTCGTACTCGGCGAGCGTCCGCTTCCACATCGCGTTCGCGCGCGCCGCAGCGTCCTTCGCCCCCTCGCTCTCCCACTGCTCGAAGCTCGAGTTGTCGGCGACGGCCGAGCGGAAGAAGGCGGTCTCGAAGTTCGCGAGCGTGTGCGCGTGACCGAGGAAGTGCGTCCCCGGCTCGTTCGTCAGGAACGCGTCCATCGCCTGGCCGTTCTCGGACAGGTCGACGCCGGGCGCGAAGGAGTGCCACATGCCGAGCTGGTCGGCATCGAGCACGAACTTCTCGTACCCCATCGACAGGCCGCCCTCGAGCCAGCCGGCCGCGTGGAGCACGAAGTTGACCCCGCCGAGCATCGTCGGCTGCATCGTGTTGGCGGACTCGTACGCGGCCTGCGCGTCCGCGACCTTCGAGGCCGTGAGCGCGCCGCCGGAGCGGAACGGGACGCCGAGCCGCCGCGCGAGCGCCGCCATCACGTAGAGCACGAGCGCGGGCTCGGGCGTGCCGAACGTCGGCGCGCCCGACTGCATCGACATCGACGACGCGAACGAGCCGAGCACGACGGGCGCGCCGGGACGGACGAGCTGCACGTACGCCATGCCCGCGAGCGACTCGGCGAGCGTCTGCGCGCACGTCGCAGCGACTGTCGACGGGCTCATCGCCCCGGCGAGGATGAACGGCGTCATCATCACGGCCTGGTTCGCCTCGGCGTACGCCTGCGCCGCGCCCAGCATCGTCGCGTCCCACACGAGCGGCGAGTTGGCGTTGATCAGGCTGAAGACGACGGTGTGCTCGTCGACGACGTCGCGGCCGAAGACGATCCGCGCCATCTCGACCGTGTCGCGGGCGCGCTCGGGCCGCGTGACCGAGCCCATGAACGGCTTGTCCGAGTAGCGCAGGTGCGCGTAGACCATGTCGAAGTGACGCTTGTTGACCGGAACGTCGACCGGCTCGCAGACGGTACCGCCCGAGTGGTGGAGCCACGGCGAGGCGTAGGCGAGCTTCACGAAGTTGCGGAAGTCCTCGATCGTGCCGTAGCGGCGGCCGCCGTCGAGGTCGCGGACGAACGGCGAGCCGTACGCCGGGGCGAAGATGGTCCCCTGCCCGCCGAAGACCACGTCGTTCGTCCGGTTGCGCGCCACCTGCGTGAACTGCGACGGGGCGGTCGCCTGGACGAGGGAGCGGCAGAGCCCGTGCGGGAACCGCACCCGTTCGCCCTGCACATCCGCGCCCGCGCCGGCAAAGCGCTCGAGCGCGTCGGGCGCGTCGTGGAACTCGACCCCGACCTCGGAGAGGATCCGCTCGGCGTTCTCCTCGAGCGTCGCGAGCCCCTCCTCGGACAGCACCTCGAAGGGCGCGAGGGCGCGGGTGAGGAACGGGACGCGCTCGACGTGGGCGTGCATGCGCGCCGCCTGCCGTGCGGCGCGGCCGCCGCTCCTTCTTCGTGTCTCGGTCATGTGGCCTTCCTCCCTGCCTGTGCGGGACGGCGCCTCGGACGCCGCGCGGTCGGTGCTGTCCTCCGGGCGGGGAGCGGGACGCTCCGCGCCAGTCGCTCGTACGGGTCCGTGTCGTGCGGGATCGCCATCGCGTGGACGAAATGCTCCTGGAAGCGCGGCTCGACCGCGGTCTCCACCTTCTCCACGTCGCGCACCGCGCGCTCGATCTCCTCGCGTGCGGCGCGGTTCAGAAGCGCGATCCGGGCGCCCGTGCCGGCTGCATTGCCCGCCGAGGTCACGCTGGCCGGTTCGCAGTCGGGGACGAGCCCGAGCACCAGGGCATGCACGGGGTCGATGTGCGCGCCGAACGCGCCCGCGAGCCGCACGCGATCGACGCGCTCGATGCCGTAGCGCTCCATCAGCAGGCGGCAGCCCGCGTGCAGCGCGGCCTTCGCGAGCTGGATCTGCCGGATGTCGTTCTGGGTGATCCGGAGCTCCGGCTCGCCCGGCCAGAGGACGTACGAGAACGTGCGCCCGTCGGGGACGATCCTCGGCGAGCGAGCCCCGAGCGAGCCGTCGATCGTCCCGTCGGTCGTGAGGATCCCCGCGAGCAGCAACTCGGCGACGACCTCGACGATGCCAGACCCGCACACGCCCGTGACCCGGGTGCCCGCGAATGCGGGCTCGTCCGACCAGGAATCGCAGCCGACGACCTTGACCCGTGGCTCGAGCGTCTCCGTGTCGATCCGCACCCGCTCGATCGCACCGGGCGCAGCGCGCTGACCGCAACTGATCTGGGCGCCCTCGAACGCGGGACCGGTCGGGCTCGAGGCGGCGAGCAGCCGCTCGCGGTTCCCGAGCACGATCTCCGCGTTCGTGCCGACGTCGACGACGAGCGTCACCTCGTCAGCGAGGTGCGGCGCCTCCGCGAGAATCACCCCGGCAGTGTCCGCCCCGACATGGCCCGCGATGCAGGGCAGGACATAGACGCGCGCCCCGGCGTTGACCGGCAGCCCGAGCTCGGATGCGCGGATCCGCAGCGCGTCGTCCACCGCGAGCGCGAACGGCGCGCCGCCGAGCTCGGTCGGGTCGATCCCGAGGAGAAGGTGGTGCATCACCGGGTTGCCGACGACCGTCACCTCGAGCACGTCGGTGCGCTCGACCTCCGCGTCGCGGCAGAGCTCGGCGGTCAGCTTCGCGAGGCAGCCGCGGACGGCGCGTGTCAGCTCCTTCACGGAGCCGGGGTTGAGCATGACGTACGAGACGCGGCTCATCAGATCCTCGCCGAACCGGATCTGGGGGTTCATCTCGCCGGCCGAGGCGACGACCTCGCCGGTGCGGAGGTCGCAGAGGTGCCCTGCCACCGTGGTCGAGCCGACGTCGAACGCGATCCCATAGGCAGCGTCGTGGAACCCCGGCCACACCGCCGTGACGACGCTGCCATCGTGCACGGCCGCCGTCACGTGCCAGGGCTCGAGTGACGCTGTGCCACGTGCGTGATCCACTTCCCCGCTCGATCTCAGAGCTTTTTGAACTTCTTGCAAGGTATGGAGGTCTATCTGGAGATCATGCAAATCCCATTCGCGCTCGAGGGCATCCAGCACGCGCGCGGCGTCGCTACGGGTCGAGCCGAGCTGCGGCTCCTCGACCTCGACCGTGTAGAGGCGCACCACCGGGTCGACCGCGACGACGCGCGCGTCGGCGTCCTTCCGCACCACCTGCCGGTAGACCTGGCTCTCCGGCGGCACGTCGATCACGACGTCCTCCGCGACGAGCGCGGTGCAGCCGAGCCGCCTGCCCGCGGCGAGTCCGCGATCGGCCGCGTAGTGCCGCTCGGTCTCGGTCTCCGGGGTCAGTGCCTCACTCGTACAGGTGATCCCGTGCTTCGCGTGCTCTCCCTCGGCGACGCTCACCTGGCAGCGGCCGCAGATCCCGCGCCCGCCGCAGGTCGAGTCGAGATCGACCCCGAGACGCCGCGCCGCGTCGAGCACCGTCGTCCCACGCGACACCGCTCCGCGGCGTCCCGAAGGCAGGAAGACGACACGCGCGTCGCCGCTCACGCCTCCGCCGTCGCCCTCCGAGCGGCCCGTCCGCCGCGACGCCCCGCGGTCGCGCCCGACGCGCCGTCCCCGTTTCGCGCGATCCACGCGGCGCAGTGCTCGTCGTTGCCCATCAGCACGTCGGCGGCCTTCACTGCCTGGAGCATCTCGGCATGGAGCGGGCTCGTGATCGCGGACGTCAGCCCGGACGCCATCGCCATGGGGAGGAACGCCGCGTTGAGACCCGTCCGGTTCGGCAGCCCGAAGCTGACGTTCGAGGCGCCGCAGGTCGAGTTGACGCGCAGCTCGTCCCGAAGCCGCCCGAGCAGCCGGAAGACCTGGCGTCCCGCGGTGCCCATCGCGCCGATCGGCATCACGAGCGGGTCGACGACGACGTCCTCGCGGCGAATACCGTGATCCTCCGCGCGCGAGACGATCTTCCGCGCGACCTCGAACCGGACGTCGGGGTCCTCGCTGATCCCGGTCTCGTCGTTCGTGATCGCGACGACGGCCGCCCCGTGGCGCGCCACCAGCGGGAGCACGCGCTCCATCTGCTCGTCCTCGCCGGTGACGGAGTTGACGAGCGCCTTGCCGCGATAGACGGCCAGCCCTGCCTCGAGCGCCTCGACGATGGAGGAGTCGATCGAGAGGGGGACGTCGGTGATCGACTGGACGAGCTCGACGGTGTGGGCCAGGATCCCCGGCTCGTCGGCCAGCGGGATGCCCGCGTTGACGTCGAGCATCTGCGCGCCGGCCTCCACCTGGGCGAGTGCGTCCGCGACGACCGTGTCGAAGTTCCCGGCCGCCATCTCGGCCGCCAACGCCTTCCGGCCCGTGGGATTGATGCGCTCGCCGATCACGACGAACGGCCGGTCGAAGCCCATGACGACTTCCCGCGTGGGGGTGGACAGCACCGTCTCGCTCACCCGGTCTCCTTTCCGTTGTCGCGCACGAGGCGCTCGAGCACGTCGTCGGTGTAGGCCGCCTCGAGCCGTTCGACCTCCTGCGCGACCTCGAGCTCGAGGTCGTCGCCGCAGGAGCGCGGCTCGCGGCGCCATTCCTCGAGGTACGCGTCGGTGCCGATCAGCCCGGCGCGCATCGCGGCGGAGTCGATCGCCTCCTGGAAGCGCGGTGCCAGCTCGCGGGCGGCGCGCGAGCGGCCCTCCTTGGCCGTCACCTGCGCCGGGATGTCCCGCCACCAGATGACCGTCAGCTCAGGCACGGGTCGGCTCCGCGACGAAGCGCTCGAGCGACGGGCCGAGGTCACCGTAGCCGGTTCGCCGCCGCTCGTAGGCGAGCCCGAGACAGGCCGCGGCATCCTCGGCCCGGCGGTCGAGGGCGGCGTCGTCGGTCTGCGCGAGGTAGACGAGCCTGCGGTAGTTGCCGAACATCATCGGCTTGAGCTGCGGATGCCGATCGAGCCCGAGGCCGCGCACGACGAGCGCCTCGAAGTGACGGGCGAGGAAGTCGGTCAGGTAGAAGGTCGCGGGCTCGTCCTCCTGCATCGAGTCCCAGGCGTCGTTGCCGGCGAGGAAGCCGTAGCAGTGCGCGCCCGGCAGCCGCTCGACGTTGTGATGCTTCAACACGACGTCGAGCGCGCCGCCGGTTCCGCAGTCGGCGTAGGCCACGAAGACACGCCCGTAGCGGCCTGCGAGCTCGGTGAGCTTCGCGTCGACCGCCGCCGGGATCCGCTCGGGTCGAGAGTGGAGCTTGGCCGGGAGGCAGCGGACGTCGACGTGCGTCCACCCGTTGAGCCCGATGACGGCGAGCACTTCCCGTGCGATCGCGCCGCACGCGAGGACGAGCACGCGCGCCTCCGAGCCTGTGCCCGGGTAGGCGACCTCGTCCTCGAGCAGCGGCGCGGCGGACGTCACGATGCGGCGACCGCGGCCCGGCGGGCGAGCACCAGAGCCTGCGCCGTCTCGGCGGCAACGGCGGCGTCGCGGCAGTAGGCGTCGGCGCCGACCGCCTTGCCGAACTCCTCGTTGAGCGGTGCGCCGCCGACGAGGACGATGTAGTCGTCGCGGATTCCCTTCTCGACCATCGTGTCGACCACGACCTTCATGTAGGGCATCGTCGTCGTGAGTAGGGCGGACATGCCGAGGATCTCCGGCTTGTGCTCCTCGAGGGCGGCGAGGTAGTCCTCGACGGGGTTGTTGATCCCTAGGTCGATCACCTCGAAGCCGGCGCCCTCGAGCATCATCGCGACCAGGTTCTTGCCGATGTCGTGGATGTCGCCCTTGACGGTGCCGATCACGACCTTGCCCATCCGGTCGGCGCTCGACTCGGAGAGGAGCGGCCGCAGCACCTCCATCCCCGCCTTCATCGCGTTGGCTGAGAGGAGCACCTCGGGGACGAAGAGGATGCCGTCGCGGAAGTCGATCCCGACGATCCGCATGCCCTCGACGAGCGCCTCGCCCAGCGTCTTCTCCGCCGTCCAGCCGCGCTCGAGGAGGATCTCGGTGCCGCGGACGATCTCCTCGGCCAGGCCGTCGTAGAGGTCGTCGTGCATCTGCTTGACGAGCTCGTCGTCCGGCAGCGACTCGAGCACGATCTCTGTCGCTCATGCCCTTCTTCGACGGTCATGCGACACCTCGCTTTCGGTCGTCGTAGCCCAGCTGCGCGGAGAGCGAGCGTCCCTCGGTGACGAGGAGGCGCCCGAGGCGTGCGAGCAGCCCGCGCCGGAGCCTCACCGTGGGACCCGAGACGCTCAGTGCGGCAACCACGGAGCCGGACGCGTCACGGACCGCGGACGCCACCGCCCAGAGGCCCGGCTCGAGCTCCTCCACCGCGATCGCGTAGCCCTTCGCCCGGACCTCGTCGAGCGCGAGCTGCTCGGCCGTGGGAGCCGTGTGCGGAGCGAGCGGCTCGAGCGAGCCGGTCGGGACGGGCAGGGCCCCGAACGCGTAGAAGACCTTGCCGAGCGCCGAGCCGTGCGCGGGGACACGGCGGCCGACCCAGTTCGGCGAGCCGAGGAAGTGCCGGCTGTCGCGCTGGTCGAGGAGCTCGACGGCGCCGAGCGACGGCACGCCGACGTTGATCGTCTCCCCGCTCGCCTGCGCGAGTCGGTCGAGCGCCTCCGAGGCGCGCTCGACCAGCTCGGCGTCACCCGTCTCGCGACGGGCGTACCGCTGCAGGACCGCGCCCGGCACGAGCTGCCCACCACCGCCGTCGCGCCGAATCAGGCCCTGCCGCTCGAGCGCACCGACGAGCCGGGATGCCGTGCTCTTCGGAAGCCCGAGGCGCGTCGAGAGCCCGCCGACCGTCGGCGGCTCCTCGGTCTCGAGGACGTGGACGAGCACCTGAGCGGCCCGGTCGATGGATTGCGTGCCTTGGCTCATGATGTGGAACTCTCGTCCCACAGTATGGGCCTCGCACGGGTCTGGACGCAAGCTCAGACGCGCTCGAGCGCCTCGGCGAGCAGGACGGCGACGTCGGCGACGCGGATCTCGCCGCCGGTCTGCTTGACGCCGTCGTCGAGCATCATCGTGCAGAAGGGGCATGCGACCGCGAGCGTGTCCGCGCCCGTTGCGGCCGCCTCGCGGGCGCGCTCCTCGTTGATCGCCGAGCCTCGCTCCTCCATCCACATGTGCGCTCCACCGGCGCCGCAGCAGAACGTCCGCTTGCCGCTTCGTGCCATCTCGAGCGGGCGGCCGATCCGGGAGACGATCTCGCGCGGCGCGGCGAGGACGTCGTTGTGCCGGGCGAGGTAGCACGAGTCGTGGTAGGTGATCGCCTCCTCTCCGGCCGGCGCCTCGAGCCGTCCGTCGGCGAGCAGCTCGGCGAGGAGCTCCGTGTGGTGGACGACCTCGTAGTCGCCGCCGAAGTCGCCGTACTCGTTGCCGAGCGTGTTGAAGCAGTGCGGGCAGCTCGTGACGATCCGCGTCACGCCGGCGTCCCCGAGTGTCCCGACGTTCTGCCGTGCCTGCTCCTGGAAGGTGAACTCGTCGCCCATGCGTCGGGCAGGGTCACCCGTGCACGACTCGCGCGGCCCGAGGATCGCGACGTCGAGCCCCGCCCGCCGCAGCAACGTGGCCGTCGCGCGCGCGGTCGCGCGGGCACGTTCGTCGAAGGACGCAGCGCAGCCGACCCAGTAGAGGATCTCGGGCGCCGCGTCTCCGGGCTCGAGCACGCGCACGTCGAGGCCGTCGGCCCACGCCGCACGCTCCGACTGGGCCTTGCCCCACGGGTTCGAGGAGCGGCCGACGTCGCGCAGCATCGTCCCCGCCTCGGTGGGAAAGCGCGACTCGGACATCACGAGATGCCGGCGGAGGTCGACGACGTGGTCCACGTGCTCGATCGAGACAGGGCACTCGTGGACGCATGCGCCGCACGTGACGCAGTCCCACACGACCTCGTCGGTGACCGCGCCGGGGACGAGCGCGGTCGCCTCTCCCCCGCCGAGCACCGCCGGCCCCTCCGCGAACAGGCGGTCGCGGAGGCCCATGATCAGCAGCTTCGGGGACAGATCCTTGCCGGTCGCCCAGGCGGGGCAGACGTCCTGGCAGCGGCCACACTCGGTGCAGGACATCGTGTCGAGCATCTGCTTCCACGTCATGTCGGCGAGCGTCCCCGCGCCGAGCCGCAGAGCGCTCTCGTCCTCGATCTCGAAATCGAGCGGCTCGAGCCTCCCCCGCGCGCGCGTCCGGCCGAACCAGACGTTGATCCCGGCGGTCGCGATGTGGAGGTGCTTCGAGTACGGGAGGTACACGAGGAACCCGAGGATCGTGAGCACGTGGAGCCAGACGAAGGCGCGCTCGAGCGCCTCCGTCGCCTCCCCGTCGCCGAAGAGCCCGGAAAGCGCCTCCGACACCGGCGACCAGCCGGCCGGCCATTCGTTCAGGCCGAGCGCGATCTGCGTCGCGTGCCATCCGAGCAGCGTCGTCACGATCAGCGCGATCAGCCCGAGAATCAGGTCGGCCTCGCGGAGGTGGCTCCCCTCGAACCGCGCGGGCCGCTGCACCTTGCGGATCCCGAACGCCGAGACGACTCCGACGAGCACGAGCACGCAGAACAGGTCGACGAGGAGGAAGTACCAGCCTTGCTGCCCGAGCCAGGGGAGCGTCCAGTCCGCGTCGACGGCTCCGAGGAGCGCCATGACGATCGTCGGGGCGAGGACGATGAACCCCCAGAAGACGAACGCGTGGACGAGGCCGGGAACGATGCGCTGGAGGAGCTTTCGCTGGCCGAGGACGATTGTCGCCTCGGCCTTCGTGCGCCGCCCGAGATCGCCCGAGCGGTCGGTCGGCTTCCCGAGACGGACGATCCGGTAGAGGAGGTGCGCCCGCCTCGCGAAGAGCGCCGCCGCGACCGCGAGGGCGGCGAGGAGCGCGACCGCCGAGAGCGCCGTGCTCACCCCGACCGAGCGGCGCGGATCGCCGCGCTGATCGCCGGCACGACCTCGTGCAGGTCGCCGATCACGGCGTAATCGGCGCTCTGCAGGATCGGCGCCTCGCGATCGGCGTTGATCGCGAGGATCCGCTTGGCGCCCTTGCAGCCCGCCATGTGCTGCGTGGCGCCGGAGATGCCGCAGGCGATGTAGATCTCCGGCGCGATCTTCGTCCCCGTCTGGCCGACCTGGTCGGTGTGCGGCCGCCAGCCGGCCATGGTCACGGCGCGCGAGCAGCCGACCGCGGCCTCGAGCAGCTCCGCGAGCTCCTCGATCGGTGCGAACCCTTCCTCCGAGCCGGCGCCGCGCCCGCCGGACACGACGACCCTGGCGTCGGCGAGCGAGACCCCGCCCGTCGACGCGCCCACCCGCTCCACGACGCGTAGGGCGAGCGCAGCGTCGGAGAGCGTCGGCGTGAACGTCTCGACGCTCGGCGGGTCTCCCGTGCCGGGCTCGGCCGCGACCGCATGAGGCTGCACCGTGAGCAGCAGCGTCGGCGCATCGACGCGTGCCTCCTCGAGCAGGCTCCCGCCCCACCGCACCCGCGTCACGCCGGCGTCGGCGACCGAGAGGCAGTTTGCCGCGAGCGGCAGGTCGAGCAGGGCCGCGACGTGCGCGAGCACCTCGTTCCCGCGCTCGGTCCCGGGCCCGACGACGGACGTGGCCCCCAGTCTCCCGGCCAGCTCGACGATCGCCTCGGCGACCGCGAGCGGCGCGTACGAGCCGAAGGCGTCGTGCACCGCGACATGCACGGCGTCCGCCGGCAGCGGCCCTGCCGGCGCGAGTGCCACCGTGTCGGCTGCCACGACCGCGTGCACCTCCGTGCCGCCGGCGAGGGACGACGCCAGGGTGGCAGCCTGGAGGGACGGCTCGTCGACGGCCCCGTCGGTCTGCTCGAGGTAGACGAGGGCGGTCATGCGAGGACCCCGATCTCGCGCAGGACCTCGACGACCCTCGGCGCGGCGGCGGCTCCTTCCCCGAGCACCTCGGCCTGCTTCCCCTCGCCCTCCGGGACGACGAGCCGCGCCATCGCGAGCCTCGGCGCCGGCCGCTCGGGCGTCCTCGTCTCGACCGGCTTGCGCTGCGCGCGAAGGCGGCCGGGCACCGACGGGTATCGCGGCAGGTTGAGTCCCTCCTTGACCGTGACGACCGCGGGAAGCGGCAGGACGTACACGTCGCGTCCACCCGCCGCCTCCTGCTCGCAGCGCGCCGTGCCGCCGTCGACGGTCAGCGCCTTGAGACCGGTGGCGACCGGGCGTCCGAGGGCGTGCGCGATGCGGATCCCGACCTGGAAGTTCCCCGCGTCGGCGGACTCGTTGCCGAAGACGACGAGGTCGAACGGCCCATTCGCCGCCTCGTCGTCGCGGATCGCGTCCAGGATGGCCGAGGCTGTCGCCTGCGGGTCCCACTCCTGCCCGTCCGTGACGACGTGGATCGCGCGGTCTGCGCCGATCGCCATCGCGTCGCGCAGCTGCTCCTCCGCCTCGGTCGGCCCCAGCGTGAGCACGACCGACTCCCCGCCGTTCGCCTCGACGAGCCGCACGGCCTCCTCGACACCGCACTCCTCGTGCGGGCTGATCGTGAACCCGAGGTGCCGGGTCTCGATCGCCCGGGCGTCGTCCGTGAGCACGATCGTGCCGCCGGTCATCGGCACCCGTTTCACGCAGACGAGGATCCTCACGAGCGGATCCTCGTGTTCTCCGGATCGAAGATCGGCCGCGCGCCGACCACGTCGACCGTCACGGGGAACCGCTCGGTCATGTACTCGACCGCGAGTTCGGTCGATCCCTCGACCGCGTGCTCGGGCGGCAGGTAGCTCATGAGGACATACTTGCCGAGCGACGGAGCGGCGCCTGCGCTCGTGACGTACGAGCGGCGCCCCCGTGCGTCGGTGAGCGGCGTGCCATCGCGCAGGGTGATCGGCTCGCGCCCGAGGGGGTAGCGCTTCACGCCGCTCGCCGAGGCGTGGTCGTCGATCGTGAGAGTGCAGAGGATCGCGGCCGGCTCCTCCTCGCGGTGGCGCAGGTGCGCGTCCTTCCCGACGAAGTCCTGCTCCTTGACCTTCGGCCGCTGCATGCCCGCCTCGACGACGGTGTACTCGCTCTCGAGCTCGGCTGCGAAGGCGCGGTAGCACTTCTCCAGGCGTCCGGTCGTGCCGTAGACACCGATCCCGCAGGCGGTCAGCTCGTGCGGGCGGCCCGCCTCCCACAGCGTGTCCCAGAGTCGGGCACCCTGCTCGATCGGGACGTAGAGCTCCCAGCCGAGGTCGCCGACGTACGAGATGCGCGACGCGAGCGCCAGCTGCGAGCCGATCTCGACCGTTCGGCAGGTGCCGAACGGGAAGCCCTCGTGCGAGACGTCGTCCGAGGTCACGGAGGAGAGGATGTCCCGCGCCCGCGGTCCCCACAGCCCGATCGTCGTCCAGGCCGTCGTCACGTCGACGAGGCTCGCCGACCCGTCGTCGGGGAGCTGGTCTGCGAAGAGCTTGCGGTCGGCCATCCCGTGCGCGCCGCCCGTGACGATGCGGAACTCCTCGTCGCCGAGCCGCATGATGGTCAGGTCCGAGCGGAAGCCGCCGCCCGGCGAGAGCACGGGCGTGTAGACGACCCGGCCGACCGCGACGTCCATCTGCGCCAGGACGCTCCGCTGCAGCGCGTCGAGTGCGCCCGCGCCGCAGACGTCGAAGATCGCAAAGGCCGAGAGATCGAAGATCCCGGCGTGCTCGCGCATCGCGAGATGCTCGGCGTTGATGATGGGCGACCACCAGCGCGCGTCCCACTCGGCTTCGCGCGGCTCCACCTCGTAGCGCTCGACGAGCGGCGCATTCGCCTCGTACCACTGCGGCCGCTCCCACCCCGCAGCCTCGTAGAAGACGGCCCCCAGCTCCTTCTCCTGCTCGTGCATCGGCGAGAGCCGCAGGTTCCGGTCGGACGCCCACTGCTCGGCGGGATGGATGATCCCGTAGGTCTTCGGAAAGGCCTCCGTCGTCCGCGCCTTGACGTGCGAGCGCGTCTTCTGGTGGTCGTGGAAGCGGGCGACGTCCGACGAGTGGAGGTCGATGTGCGACTCGCCGTGCACCATCCACTCCGCGAGCGACTTCCCCACGCCCGGGCCCTCCTTGACCCACACCGCGGCGGCCGACCACAGCCCCTTCACCTCGGGCGTCTCGCCGAGGATCGGCATCCCGTCGGGTGTCAGCGAGATGAGGCCGTTGATCGCGTACTTCACCCCGACCGACTCGTCGCCGACGATCTCCGGCATCAGGTCGAGCGCGTCGGCGAGCTGGGGGTCGAAGTCCGCCTGCGTGAACGGGAACTCGGTCGGCGAGAGCGCCGCCGCCTCGATCGACGGGATCTCCTCGGGGTCGTGGACGATCGAGCGGTGCGCGTACGAGCCGATCTCGAGGCCCGTCCCGTCCTGCCGCTCGTACATGAAGACGTCCATGTCGCGGACGATCGGGAACTCGATCGCGCTCGAGCTCTTCTCGAAGCGCGGCACGGGCCCGATGTCGATCATCTGGTGCACCATCGGCGTGAGCGGGATGTGCGCGCCCGCCATCGCCGCGAGAAGCGGGCTCCAGACGCCGCAGGCGATCACGATCGTCTCCGCCTCGATCGTGCCCCGCGACGTGTGCAAGCGACGGATCCGGCCGTGCACGACGTCCATCCCGGACACCTCGGTGTTCGGAAGCACCGTCAGCGCGCCCGACTCGATCGCGCGCTCGCGCATCAGCGTCCCGGCCTGGAGCGAGTCGACGACCGACACGGTCGGGCAGTGGAACCCTCCGAGCAGGATCGACTCGTCGATGTAAGGGACGAGCTCGGCGATCTCGGCCGGCGTCACGAGCCGTGCCGAGTCGACACCCCAGGACTTCGCCGACGCCATCCGCCTGCGAAGCTCCTCCATCCGCTCCTCGGTGCGCGCCACCTCGATCCCCCCGCACTCCGTGTTCACGTCCAGCTCGACGTACTGGCGCTGCGACTCGAGTGTGAGCTGCGTCATCTCCTTCGAGTGGTCGACCGGGAAGATGAAGTTCGACGCGTGCCCCGTCGAGCCGCCCGGGTTCGGCAGCGGCCCCTTGTCGAGCAGGACGAGGTCAGTCCAGCCGAGCCGGGACAGGTGGTACGCGAGGCTGTTGCCGACGATGCCGCAGCCGATCACGACGGCGCGGGCGGAGGACGGTGCGTCACTCATGGGGAAGGCTCTCCGTTCGTGATATATCAGTCGGCGGCGGACGATACACGACCGCTCAGAGCACGGCCCGGATCGCCCGCTCGAAGCTCACGACGTGCGCCCGCATGACCTCCGCGGCACGGTCGGCGTCGCCGTCTCGGATCGCCTCGAGGATCGCGTGGTGCTCCGCGATCGCCTCGTCGAGCGCGACGCGCTCGAGGGCGAGGAACCAGATGCGCAGAGCGAGGACGTAGTACTGCTCGAGCGTCGCCTCGAGGAACGGGTTGTGCGCGCAACGAGCCACGTGGCGGTGGGTCCGCTCGTCGAGATCGATCAGGCTCCGCTCACCGTGGTCGCCCGACGCGCGGGCGAGCTCCTCGAGGAGCACCGCCGTCTCCTCCAGGTCGGTCTCGTTCCGCCGCTCGGCGCCGAGCCGCGCAGCCTCGGTCTCGAGGACGAGCCGCACCTCCGACAGGCCGGCGATGTCCCCCACGTCGACGCCCGACACGAACATCCCGCGTCGCGGGAACACCTCGACGAGCTGCTCGCGGGCAAGGTCGCGGAGCGCCTCGCGCACCGGTGTCCGGCCGAGGCCGAGCCTGCCCATCAGCTCGCGCTCGTTGACGACCGACCCCGGCGCGAGGTCGAGCGTGACGATCCACTCGCGGATCGCGTAGTACGCCTGGTCCGCGAGCGACTGCTCGTCCGGAAGGCGGGGCCGGTTGATGTGGAGCGTCGGCGTGCTCATCACGCATGCGACCCGTGTCCTGCCCGCACCCGAAGGGCGGGCAGGACACGAGTCAGCGCTACCTCACTTGCCGAGCCAGGCCTTCACCTTGCCCGGGTTGGCCTTGACCCACTGCTCGGCCGCCTTCTCCGGGTCCATGTGCTTGCCTGCGATCAGGTTCGCGACGACGTTCTGGTCGTTCGCCGACCACTTCCAGCGCTTGATCACGCCGACGGCGGGCGAGCCCGACTTTGCGAACTTCGACGTGATCACCTTCTCGATGATCGTCTGCCCGTACGCGCACCGGTAGATGCTCCAGTTGCTCCCGAGCTTCGGGTTGTACGAGTCGACGCACTTCTTGCTTCGCGCCGGGAGCTTGATCTCGGACAGCTGGTACGCCGTGTTCAGGTACTGCGGCGTGTACCAGTAGAAGAGAATCGGCTTCTTCTGCTTGTACGCCTGGCTCCAGCGGGCGACCTGCGCCGGCTCCGCGCCGACGGACACGAACTTGAGGTTCAGGCCGAGCTGCTTGATCAGCTGCTGGTCCTTCTGGACGTACGACGGGTCCCCGCCGAGGAACATCCCTTGCGACCCCGACTCCGGGCTCTTGAAGATGCTCTCCTTGCCCTTCAGGCCCTGCCACGTCTTGAGCTGCGGATACTGCTTCATCAGGTACGTCGGGACGAACCAGCCGATGTGGCCGATCACGCCGTTCGAGCCGAGGTCGATGAGCGTCCCGCTCTTGACGTACTTCTGGTTGACCTTGAGCTGGATGTTGTTCCAGTCCTCGAGCAGGACGTCGACCTTCCCGTCCGCCATCGCCTGGAAGAGCGGCGTGCTCTCGGGGAGCTTCTCGATGTCGACCGAGCACCCGAGGTTCTTCTCGAGGACGTACTTGACGACGTAGACGTTGGCCGTCGCACCGGCCCACGCGTTCTCGTCCAGCGTCACCGTGCCGCAGCTCGTCGCGTTGCTGCGGCCGAACGCGCTCGCGGAGACCCCCAGCGCGCCGACGACGACCAGTGCGAGCGCCGCGAGCGCGATGCGCACCGGCCGTGTTCCTGACTTCGACATCCGACCTCCTTCGTGTTTCGTACGGATGGAAGGCGACGCCGCCTTCCCGCGGCTCACCGACTGTGACGTCACGGCCCTTTCTCGAGTTGCGCGCGACGTGCGCCCCGGGTGACGCGGTCGAGCGTGATCCCGAGCGCGAGGATCGCAACGGACGCGAGGACGCCGAGCCCGAAGTCGGAGCGCGCGAGACCCTGCGCGACCTCGTAGCCGAGACCCGGCGAGCCCACGAGCCCGCCGATCACGACGACGGCGAGCACCATGATGATCCCCTGGTTGACGCCGAGCATGATGGCGTCTTGTGCAAGCGGGACCTTGACCTTCCGGAGGACCTGGCTCCGCGTGGCACCGAACGACTCGGCGGCCTCGACCGTGTTCGCCTCGACGTTGCGGACGCCGTTCTCGACGAGGCGCGCGACGACGGGAAAGGCGTACAGCACGCCGGCGATCACGCCCGGGACGACGGACACGGGCATCAGGTAGATCAGCGGGATCAGGTACACGAGCTGCGGAAGCGTCTGCAGCACGTCGTTGACGGGCCGCAGGATCCGCGAGAACGTCCGGCTCTCGGCGGCCCAGACGCCGAGACCGAGACCGATCACGACCGTGAGCACGGTGGCGACCAGCACCTGTGACGCCGTGTCCATCGCAGAGCTCCACTCGCCGATCACGCCGATCACGCCGAGCATGAGGAACGTCGTGATCGCCGAGCGCCGGCCGCTCACCGCGAGCGAGATCAGCGTGATCCCGAGCAGCGTCACGGGCCACGGCGTCTCCACGAGGAAGTTCCGGAAGGGCACGAGCCCGTACTGGACGATGTGGTCGCCGATCCAGCTCGTCACCCGGAACAGCGCCGTGTCCGGGTTCTGCACGTAGTCGAGGACGGACTGGATCCGCGCGAGCAGCCAGTCGCGCGCGGTCGTGCGCGAGTAGTCCGCGCCGACGCCCAGCAGCCGCGAGACCGCCACCACCGCAATGACGGCGATTCCCGTGGCGATGGAGGCGAGCCGCAGCTTCCGGCGACGCTCGTCGGTGAGATGGCGGCGGGCGGGGTTCGTCCGCTCGGCGACCGATTCCGTCACCCGGTCGAGCGCCATCGCCATGACGACGATCACGAGGCCCGCGAGCAGCGCCAGGGCGGGGTACGAGTTGAGCCCGCTCGTCACCACGTCACCGAGGCCCTTGCCGCCGATGAGGCCGGCGATCACGACCATGGACAGCGCGAACAGGATGGTCTGGTTGACCGAGAGGAGCAGCATCCGCCGGGCCAGCGGCAGGCGCACCTTCGCGAGCGTCTGCGCCGGGGTCGAGCCCATCGCGAGCGCGGCCTCGACGGTGTTCGCGGGGACGCCGCGGATGCCGAGAGCCGTGATCCGGATCGCGGGTGGAATCGCGTAGATCATCGTCGTGATCACGGCCGCGCCCGGCCCGACCGAGAAGAGGATCACGACCGGCATCAGGTAGGCGAACGCCGGGATGATCTGCATCGCGTCGAGCACGGGTGTCACCGCGCGCTCGAAGCGCGTCGAGAGCCCCGCGAAGACGCCGAGCGGGATCCCGACCAGGAGGGAGAGGCCGACCGCCGCCAGCATCAGGGCGAGGGTCTGCATGCTCTCGACCCAGAGCCCGGACGCGGCGAACATGACGAAGGCCGCGAGCGCCCAGATCGCGGCGCGAACGCCCCCGAAGCGCAGCGACACGAGGACGCCGCCAACCGACACCCCGACCCACGTCATCCATGCGAGGAAGCTCGTGAACCAGTTGACGAGGCTGTCGAGGAAGTCGGCGAAGCCGTTGAACGCGCGGATGACGAAGCTCGGGCTCTCGGCGTTCCGCTGGTCGACGAGCCACGTCTGGAAGTCGTTCAGGTACGTCGGGAGGGAGTTCCAGGTCAAGGACGCGGGCCACGGGTACTCCGCCTTCAGCGCGAAGTAGCAGACGAGCATCACGCCGACGATGGCCGCCGTCAGCGTCACCCGGCTCCGCCACCAGGGACGGTGCTCGACGAGCAGTGACGGGGCCGCGGAGGTCGTTGCGGCATCGGCGACGACCGACACGGGTCAGCCGCCCTCGCCGGCGATCGCGTGTAGCGCGGCGACGCGGTCGACCACGCCCAGGACCGACCCGTTCTCCATGGCGGCAACGGGGCGCTCGCTCCCGGCGATGACGGGGATCGCGTCCTTGATCGTCATCGTCACGTCGAGGGGCGGCCCGACCTCCTCGCCCGGCTCGGGCTCCCGCATGATCCAGCGCAGCGTGAGGACGTGGCTGCGAGGGACGTCGCGCACGAAGTTCGCCACGTAGTCGTCGGCGGGCGAACCGACGACCTCCTCCGGCGTGCCGAGCTGGACGATCGCGCCGTCGCGCATGATCGCGATCCGGTCCCCCAGACGGAGCGCCTCCGGCAGATCGTGGGTGATGAAGACCATCGTCTGCCCCGTCTCCTCCTGGAGCCGGCAGACCTCGTCCTGCATGTCGCGGCGGATGAGCGGGTCGAGGGCGCTGAACGGCTCGTCGTAGAGCATCACCGCCGGGTTGGTCGCGAACGCGCGCGCGACGCCGACGCGCTGCTGCATCCCGCCGGACAGCTGGTCGGGGAACTGCTGCTCCACGTCCTCCAGGCCGACGAGCTCCAGCAGCTCGCGGGCACGGGCGAGCCGCTCCCCTTTCGGCATTCCGCGGATCTCGAGCCCGAACGCGACGTTGTCGATCACGCGCCGGTGGGCGAGCAGCCCGAAGTGCTGGAAGACCATCGAGACCGAATGGCGCCGCAGCTCGCGCAGCTCTGCAGTGCCTGCCGCCGTCACGTCCTGACCACCGATCCGGATCGCCCCCGCCGTCGGCTCGATCAGCCTGATGAGCGTGCGGACGAGCGTCGACTTCCCCGAGCCCGAGAGCCCCATCACGACGAACACCTCGCCCGGCCAGACGTCGAACGACACGTCCCGGACGGCGGCGACGCAGCCGGTCTTCTCGCGGAGCGCCGCCCGCGTCAGCTCCGCGTCCGCGGTCCCGAGGATGCGGTCCGCCTTCGGGCCGAAGATCTTCCAGATCCCCGAGGCCGCGATGAGTGGCTCACCGGAACGGCGGGCGCCGTCTCGCACCCGGCTGATATATCAGCGTGCGGTTGTCCTGTCCAGCATCGCGAGCGGGCGCTCGCGGGCGGCCTCGGCCGGCAGACGGGTCACGCGGTGATGCCGAACTCGATGCCCTGGGCGAGCGGCAACTCGTCCGTGAAGTTCACCGTCGCGGTCTGGCGGCGCATGTAGGCGCGCCAGGCGTCCGATCCGGACTCACGGCCGCCGCCGGTCTCCTTCTCGCCCCCGAACGCGCCGCCGATCTCCGCCCCGCTCGGGCCGATGTTCACGTTGGCGATCCCGCAGTCCGACCCGGCCGCGGCCAGGAAGCGCTCGGCTTCGCGGAGGTCGGTGGTGAAGATCGACGAGGCGAGGCCCTGCGGAACGCCGTTCTGGAGGGCGACGGCCTCGTCGAGGTCGCCGTAGGTGAGGATGTAGAGGATCGGCGCGAAGGTCTCCCGGGCGACGACGTCGGACTGGGCCGGCATGCGCACGATCGTCGGCTCCGCGTACCACGCGTCGGGCCACCGGTCGGCGTGCGCACGGCCGCCACCGACGACCACCTCGCCGCCCTCGTCGCGCGCCTGGCCGAGAGCCGCCTCCATCCGTCCGAACGCCTCGCCCGTGACGAGCGGGCCGACCAGAGTGCCCTCCTCGCGAGGATCGCCGATCGGCACACTCCGGTACGCGGCGGCGAGGCGCTCGACGAGATCGTCCGCAACGGACTCGTGGACGATGAGGCGGCGCAGCGACGTGCAGCGCTGGCCCGCCGTCCCGACGGCGGCGAAGAGCACCGCGCTGACCACGAGAGCGAGATCGGCACTGGGCGCGACGATCGCCGCGTTGTTGCCGCCGAGCTCGAGCAGCGACCTCCCGAGCCGCGCGGCGACGAGCGGCGCGAGCGCCTTGCCCATGGCGGTGGACCCTGTGGCCGAGACGAGCGGGATGCGCTCGTCCTCGGCGAGCTGCACCGCCCGGTCGGCGCCGCCGAGCACGAGCTCGAAGAGCCCGTCCGGCACGTCGCCGTAGCGGTCGGCGGCCCGACGGACGAGCGAGGTCGTCGCGATCGCCGTCAGGGGCGTCCGCTCGGAAGGCTTCCAGATCACCGGGTCGCCGCAGACGAGCGCGAGCGCGGCATTCCAGCTCCACACGGCGACCGGGAAGTTGAAGGCGCTGATCACGGCCACCGGCCCGAGCGGGTGCCACGTCTCCGTGAGGCGGTGACCGGGACGCTCCGAGGCGATCGACTTCCCGTAGAGCTGGCGGGACAGCCCGACCGCGAAGTCGCAGATGTCGATCATCTCCTGGACCTCGCCGAGGCCCTCCTGAGCGATCTTCCCGACCTCGAGGGTGACGAGCGCGCCGAGCGCCTCCTTCTCGCGACGCAGCTCCTCGCCGAGCAGCCGGACGAGCTCCCCGCGGCGAGGCGCGGGCACGTCGCGCCAGGCCTCGAAGGCGGCGACGGCGCGCGCGACGGCGGCGGCGGTCTCCTGCTCGCTCGTCCGGGCAACGTGCGCGATCTCGTCGCCGGTGATCGGCGTCCGGACGACGACGTCGCCGTCCGTCACGAGTGCCGAATCGACTCCGAGACGCTCCAGGAGCGCCTTCGCGGACGCGGTCGACGTCACCGTGGCCATGGAGGTCAGTCTAGTGCCGGCCGTCAGGCCGGCACCTACGCAGTGACGAGGTCGGGCACGAGACGACCGGTCTCGTCGAAGCGCGCGTTCCAGTGGGCGTAGGCCGACTCGACCTCGCCGATGTCGTGACCCCGATCGGCGATCCGCACCGGCTGGGCTGCGTCGGGGGTGACGCGGTACTGGTACCAGGTGATGTCCCACGCGAACGTGAGCACCGTCTCCGCGTTGACGCCCGTGAGCGGGACGATCGAGACCTTCGGGTCCCCGAGGCTCTTCGTCACGCCCGCCACCGTCCGGCGGAAGTCCGACTGGTTGAAGAGGTCCGCCGCCTCGACGAGCGTCAGCTCGTCGTCGGAGAGGCGGCGCAGGATCGGCTCCGAGACGACGGGCTCGGCCTCCTCCTCGCGGGCTCCGAGGAGCGTCTGCCAGAGCGTCTTCTGACGCTTGCGGCGCGGATTCTGCTGGAGCGCCGGCGATACGGCGTGACCCTCACGCACCCAGCCGTGGTCGAGGGCCACCTCGCTGCAGAGCGGGCAGACGTCGACGAACTCGTGGCCGTCGGGTGAGTAGCGGAGCGTGTGCTCCCCCATCAGGAGCGTCCGCTCGCAGATCGCGCAGGTCCGAGTGACGTTGGACTTCGTGACTCTCACGGCAGCGGCCACTATAGCCCCCTCGCTAAGAATCCACAGCGTGTGGACAACCGAGGCCACGGCGCGAACGGGCGCGGGCCGTACGTCGGCCCTCGGGCGGTCTCGACTCGGCGTGCGCCCCGAGCGTGAAGCGAAGGCATGGATGGGGCAGAACGGGGTAGGAGACAGTCGACGGCTCCCCTCGACACGGAGGAAGACATGGCAGACCACGTCGCAACAGCGAAAGCCGAGATCGACGCCCCCGAGGAGAAGGTCTGGGACGCCCTCACCGATCCCGACCAGATCAAGGAGTACATGTTCGGCTCGAGCGTCTCGACCGACTGGAAGCCCGGCAGCCCGATCGTCTGGAAGGGCGAGTACCAGGGGAAGACGTACGAGGACAAGGGCGAGATCGTCGAAGTCGAGCGCCCGAGGCTCCTCAAGCTGACGCATTTCAGCCCGTCGAGCGGCCTCGAGGACCGCCCCGAGAACTACCACACCCTCGTCTACGAGCTCGAGGAGCGTGAGGGAAAGACGTACCTCTCTCTGAGCCAGGACAACAACGCCACCGAGGACGCGGCCGCCGAGTCCCGTGCCAACTGGGAGACGATGCTCGAGAGCCTCAAGCAGGTCGTCGAAGGGCGCTAGCCCTCGACGTGCCGACATGCGGGCGGCGGGTGTCCGCCGCCCGCAGCTAGGCGTTTGCCGCTTCCCGCGCCGTCTTCGTCTCGTCGACGATCTTCTGCGCGACGTGCGTCGGCACCTGCTCGTAGCGCAGCAGGTGCATCGCGTAGTCGCCACGTCCGCCCGTCATCGAGGTCAGCGACTGCGAATACGTGAGGAGCTCTGCCATCGGCACCTCGGCCTTGATGGTCGTCATCCCGGCCGCCGGCTCCATGCCGTTCAGTCGTCCGCGGCGTGAGTTGAGGTCGCCGTTCACGGCCCCGACGGCCTCGTCGGGGACGGTCACCTCGAGCTCCATGATCGGCTCGAGCAGCACCGGGTCGGCCTTGGCGTAGGCCTCCTTGAACGCCATCGAGCCGGCGATCTTGAACGCCATCTCTGACGAGTCGACGTTGTGGTACTGCCCGTCGACGAGCTTGACGCGCACGCCCTGGATCGGCGCCCCTGCGAGCTCGCCGTGCTGCATCGCCTCCTGGATCCCCTTGTCGACCGCGGGCCGGTAGCTCTGCGGGATCACGCCGCCGACGATCTTGTCGACGAACTCGTACCCCTGGTGGCCCTCGATCGGCTCGAGCACGATCTCACAGTCGCCGAACTGGCCGCGGCCGCCCGTCTGCTTCTTGTAGCGATGGCGCGCCCGCGACTCCGAGCGGATCGTCTCCAGGTACGGCACGCGCGGCTGGTGGAGCTCGACGTCGACGCCGAACCGACGCTTCGCGCGCTCGAGCGCGACCTCGACGTGCATCTGGCTCATCCCGGCGAGGATCTCCTCGCCCGTCTGCGCGTCACGCCGCAGCCGGAGCGTCGGGTCCTCCTCGGCGAGGCGCTTGATCGCGGTGGCGACCTTCTCCTCCTCGCCCTTGATCTTCGGCGTCACGGCGAAGCTCATGACGGGCTCGGGGAAGCCGAACGCGGGCGGCTCCACGGAGACCTCGCGATCTGCGAGCAGGTCGCCGGTCTGGACGTTCTTCAGCTTGGCAACCGCGCCGAGGTCGCCCTCGCCGAACTCCTTCGCAGGGGTCGTCGTCTTCCCCTGGAGCTGTAGCAGCGAGCCCATCCTCTCCTTCGAGTGCTCGCGGTGGTCGACGAGCGTCGTCTCGGTCGTCACATCGCCCTTGAGCACGCGGAAGAGGTTGATCCTTCCGGCGAACGGGTCGGCGATCGTCTTGAAGACGAACGAGGCGGTCGACGCGCCTTCGACGTCGAAGGGCGCACCGCGCTTCGCGGGCGACGGGACTCCCTCGACGAGCAAGTCGAGGAGCGCGTGCGTGCCGAGATTCTTCGTCGCGACGGAGCAGCCGACGGGGAAGATCTCGCCGCGCGTCACGCCGAGCTTGAGCGCCGCCGCGACCTCGTGTTCGTCGAGCTCCTCGCCCTCCAGGTAGCGCTCCATCAGCGCCTCGTCGATCTGCACGACCTCGTCGAGCAGCTTCTCGCGGTACTCCTGCGCCAGCTCGGTCATCGAGTCGGGGATCGCGACCGGGTCGGACTCCTTCTGGCCTTCCGGCGAGAGGTAGGCGCACATGTGGAGCACGTCGACGATCCCGGTGAGCTCGTGCTCGGCCCCGATCGGGATGTGCACGGCGACGCACTTGGAGGAGAACTGATCCTGGATCTGGCCGAGCGTGCGGAAGAAGTCGGCCCGCTCGCGATCGAGCATGTTCACGACGAGGACCCGCGCCAGGCCGAGCTCCTCGGCGAGCTTCTTGACACGGGCGGTCCCCACCTCGAAGCCCATGACCCCGGAGACCACGACGAGCGCGCCCTCGACGACGCGCAGCGCGCAGCGCGCCTCGCCCTGGAACGACGGGTCGCCGGGGCAGTCGACGAGGTTGATCTTCCGTCCCTGCCAGTCCGTGTGCGTGAGCGAGAGCGAGATCGAGACGGCGCGCCGCTGCTCGTCCTCGTCGGAGTCGGAAACCGTCGTGCCGGCCTCGATCGTCCCGAGCCTGTTCACCTCGCCGGTCTGGAAGAGGAGCGCCTCGACGAGGGACGTCTTGCCCGTCCCGCGATGTCCGACGACCGCGATGTTGCGGATCTTCCCCGGCTCGATTGCAGCCATGTGCGCGCGCTCCTCCTGGTCCGTGGGTGCTGCCGGAATGCTAGTCCGCGCTCGGGGGATCGAGCGCGGTCAGATCACGCCGGTAGCGCTCGGCGTACCGGCGGAGCCCTCGCCTCGCGTACCGCGTCGGCGAGGCCCGCGCAGGAGCCGTCGCGCTCCGTCGACGTCGCCCAGCGCCAGGCGCGCGGCCGCCTCGACGCGCTGCGCCCAATCGACGACCAACGCCATGTCGACGTCGCGCACGATGTCGTGCGTCCGGTCGACGAGCGCCTCGGCGCGCTCGCGGTCACCCAGCAGGGCACGCGCGTATGCCTCGGCCATATCGAGCGCAGCCGCGTCGGCCAGGTCGTCGTCACGGGTCATCGTCCGTGCCCGGGAGATCACCTCGAGCGCTCGGTCGGGGTCGCCGAGACTGCACAGGCTATCGGCCCAGTCGGCGAGGGTGTTCGCGAGATACAGACGGCCACCGAGTGCCTCGAAGCGCTCGACCCTCGAGCGGAGACATCGCTCTGCTCCTCCGGCCCCTCGAACCAGGCAAGGCTGGCGAGCACCCCGTCGACAGCTCGGCCTCGAGCTCGGAGCCGATCTGCCGCAGGAGCGCCGCGTGCGCCAGAAAGGTGGCGCGCGCTTCGCCGATTCCGAGTGTGCCGGCCTGCCATCCAGCACCGCCCGCGCGACGCGGAGACCCTCTGCGAGCAGAGGGCCTGCGTCGCGTGGTGTCGTCCTCGAGCTCGTCGATGAGCGCGCGAACGCCTCGGACACGGAAGACCCGCGAACACCGCCGACGCGGTGATGTTCCTGATCAGGTCGTCGCTTGAAAGGCCGTCGATGCCTGCCCGCTCGGAGGTACTCCCGGCAGCGGAGCATCGCCGCGTGCGGACTTCGTCGCCTGGCACCCGGCCCACGTAGGACTACGCGTGCGCGCTCGCAGCGCGCCGACACCCACGAGATCGCCGCTCTGCGCGAGGACGTTCTGCGCCTCGTCGACTCGGCCTGAGCTCGACGACGATCGCGGGCCACCGGACGCGGCTCGGCGAGCGCCCGAAGACCGGTGTCAGCGCGTGATCGTGGCTCGTCGCCCGCCGCGAGCTCGTCGAGCAGGCGGCGAGACCCGTCGCCGTGCCGCGCGTCTCGATGAGGCCGTCGACGAGATCGGGGATCAGGCGGCGCCGCACGGCAGCCTCGTCGACGAGCGCGAGTGCGCGGCGAGGAGATTCGCCGTCGCGTGGAAGTCCCCCCGTTCGAAGGCAGCGACGCCCGGCCCCGCCGAGTCGCTCGGCCGCGCGCTCGGCGAGCACCGCCGTTCCTCGGAATCGTCGGGATCGAGCTCGGCCCGGTATCGGGCAGCCTGCTCGAGGTGGTAGCCGACGATCTCGTCCTGCTCGACGAGCTCGACGTGTCGTGTCGAGCCAGTCGGCGAACCGCTCGTGGAGGTCGGCGCGTACCGCCTTCGGCAATCCCTCGTACGCCGTGTCGCGGATCAGCAGGTGCCGGAAGCGAAAGGCGTCGTCGCCCGGATCACCGCGCGGTCGGGCCGGACCAGCTCCTTGCGGACGAGCGAGAGCGAGCTGCCGGGGCACGTCGACCGCAGCCTCGCCGGCGCGAGCGCCATCACGGCGCCGCGGTGGAAGACCTGACCCTCGACCGCGCCGCGCTCGATCACGACGCGCTCGTCGTGGTTCGAGCGCGTCGAGGCGTGCCTGGAGCAGCGCCTGGATCGTCGGCGGCACGTCGACGCGTGCCGTCGGCTCACGGGCGAGCGCCGCCATCTCCTCGAGGAAGAGTGGGTTGCCCTCGGCGGTCGCCAGGATCCGCGCCCGCGTCTCGCCGTCGAGCTCGATGTCGGCGAGCAGGTCGTCTGCGAGCCCGTCGACGCCTCCGCGTCGGCGAGCGGCTCGAGCAGGATGGACGTGGCGTTGAGCTTCCCGCCACCCCAGCCGGGCCTGCACATCGAGCAGCTCCGGTCGCGCGACGCAGAGCACGAGGATCGGCGCATCGCGCGACCAGTCGACGACGTGCTCGACGAGATCGAGCATCGGCGGCTCCGCCCAGTGGAGGTCGTCCATCACCAGCACGAGCGGCCGGTCCGCGGCCGCGCTCCTCGAGCAGCGCGCGCGTCGGCGAGCTGCGTCTCGGCCGGGCGAGGAGCCGGATCGCGTCCGACGGCTCGATGCCGAGCTGCACAGCATCTCGACGAGCGGCCAGTACGTGATCCCCTCGCCGTAGGAGAGGGCGCGCGCCACCGGCAACCGTCGCGCTGCCGTCGACGACGCGCTCGAGGAAGTCCGCGACGAGCCTCGACTTGCCGATGCCGGCGGGCCCGATCAGCGTGAACAGGCGGCAGCGTCCGCTCGCGCCACGACGTCGTCGAAGTCGGAGCGCAATCGCTCGCGCTCGCGCTCGCGGCCGACCATCGGCCGCTCGAGGCGGCGCGCGACTCCGACCGCCGTGTGCGTCGAGCGCCTGGAGCCGGTACGCCGGCACGGGCTTCCGGCTTGCCCTTGAGCGTCAGCTCGAGCGGCTCGGCGGTGACGGCGTCGCGGACGAGCCGGAGCGTGTCCTCGCCGAGCAGGATCTCGCCCGCGCCCGCAGCCTGCTCGAGCCGGGCGGCGACGTTGACCGCGTCACCCGTGACGAGCGTGTCCCCCTCGCCGGCGACGACCGCGCCGGTGTTCACGCCGATCCGGGCGTCGAGCCCGAGCTCCGTGGACGACGTCGCGCAGCTCGACCGCCGCGCGTGTCGCGCGCAACGCGTCGTCCTCGCTCGCGACCGGGATCCCGAACACGGCCATCACCGCGTCGCCGACGAACTTCTCGACGGTGCCGCCGTGCCGCTCGAGCACACCCGCGCGGTGTCGTAGTAGCGGTTCATCAGGGCGCGGAGCGCCTCCGGGTCGGTGCGCTCCCCGATCGCCGTCGAGCCGGTGAGGTCGCAGAAGAGCACCGTGACGACCTTCCGCACCTCGCGCGCCGGGACCGCGGTGAGCGCCGCGCCGCAACCGGGGCAGAACCCGAAGTCGTCGGGGCTCTCGCGCCCGCACGTCGCGCAGACCGGCACGAGGCGAGTCTACGATCCGCGCAGGAGGCCGTTAACGATCTCCGAACGAGGCAGGAGTAGGTTCCAGGCCGCCCGGGGTATGCCCGTGCAGGTGCCGCTCTTGCAGGACGTCGACAACATCGTCGCCAACCGGTATCGCCTCCGTGAGCAGATCGGGCGCGGCGGCATGGGCGTGGTCTGGCGTGCGCGCGACGAGCGCCTCGGACGCGACGTCGCGCTGAAGGTGCTCCACCCATGGGTCGCCGACGACCCCGAGCTGCGCGAGCGCTTCGAGCGCGAGGCAGCGGCCCTGGCACGGCTCGAGCACCCGAACGTCGTTCGTCTCTACGACGTCCTCGAGAACGACGGCCAGACGGTGCTCGTCATGGAGCTCGTCGACGGCGTCTCGCTGGACACGCTGATCGCAGGGCGTCCGCTCGATTGGGACGAAACGCGGCGGTACGGCGCACCGGTCGCCGCAGCGCTGGCCCACGCGCACACCCGCGGCGTCGTCCACCGCGACCTCACCCCGGCGAACGTGCTCGTCGAGCGAGGGACGGGTCGCGTCGTCGTCACCGACTTCGGGCTGGCACGGCTGGCCCGCTCGTCGCGCAGCGCCCCGGTCTCCGGCGTGCTCGCCGGAACGCCCGAGTACTGGGCGCCCGAGCAGGCCGCCGGCCGTGCGACCGGTCCGGCGACCGATCTCTATGCGCTCGGCTGCATCCTCTTCCGGATGCTCTCGGGGCGGATGCCCTTCGAGGGCGAGGACAGACTGGCGACGGGCCTGCGTCGCGCCTACGAGGCGGCACCGTCGCTCGCAGGCCCTGCGCCGGGCGCGCCGCCGGCTGCGGTCACGCTCGTCGACCGCCTGCTCGACCGCGACCCGGAGCGACGGGGCGACACGATCGCCGCGGCGGCGGCTCTCGGCGCCGACCCGGCCACCCTCCCCGGCACTCCGGGCGCCGCCGACAGCGCTCGTGGTGATTCGACACCGGCGTTGTCCGCCCCGACGCTCGCGACGCGGATCATCCGCGAGCCGGCGACGATCGTGCGCGGGATCCGGGAGCAGGTCCGCGCGCACCGGGCCGTCCGGCCCGCGCGCGCGGTGGCCGCGCTCGTCGGCGTGGTGGTCGCGATCGCGATCGCCGGGGGTGGCGTCTACGCGATCGCGAGCGACGACCCGGCAGGCGTGAGCGCGCCCGACGTCGTGGGCGGAAGGTCGCTGCAGCCCGCGCCGACGTCACGAAGCGCGCGCGCGACGACGATCTGCCCGTGCCGAAGGTGAAGATCGTCGATCGCTCGTACTCCGAGTCCGCGCCGGCCGGCGCGATCATCGCGCAGGACCCGCCGGACGGGAACCGGATCCCGGAGAACGGCGCGCTGCTCGTCTCGGTCAGCAAGGGCAGCGCGTACGCCGACGTCCCGTCCGTCGCAGGCCTCGCCGGGGCCGCCGCATTCGCGCTGCTCGAGCGCAAGGGCTTCACGCCGACGCGGCCCTACGCGCCGTCGACGGAGATCGAGGCGTGGCATGCGGTCGAGACCGACCCGCGCGCGGGGACGAAGCTGAAGCGGCCGGTCGCGTCACGCTGGTCGTCTCGACCGGCCCGCCGAAGCGCCCGATCCCCGCTCTCGACGGCCTGGACGCGGACGACGCCGCACGCGCGCTCCGCGACGCGGGCTTCTCGCCGGTCGTCGACGAGCGCCCGGAGACGAGCGTCGAGCCGGGCACGATCCTCGGTGTGAGGCCGAGGCCGGGCACGCGCACGCCGCTCGGCTCGACGGTGACGATCGCCGTCGCGCGCGCGCCGCACTGGGAGGCGGTCTCGCGGCTCGAGGGCACCGAGGACGCCGACCCAGCCCGATCGACGTGCCCGCCGGCGCGCGGCTCGTGCTCTCCACGGCGGACACGTCCCCGCTCGGCCTCTGGGGCGGCAGCGTCGCGGTCGAGCTGTCCGGCGACAGCGAGGGCTCGACCGAGATCGACGCCGGCGAGTCGATCGTGCTCGCCGACGCGTCCGATGGCGACCGGACGATCACCGTCGCGGTCGACGTCCACGGCTCCGCACACTGGACGCTGGCCGTCGAGGTCCCGCGCTCGAGTCTAGGCGTCCGCCGTCGCGCGGGCGCCGCCGGAGAGCCGCGCCTTGAGCCGCAGCACGGCCTTCGTGTGGAGCTGCGACACGCGCGACTCCGTCACGCCGAGCACCTCGCCGATCTCGCGCAGCGTCAGCTCCTCGTAGTAGTAGAGCGTGACGACGAGCTTCTCGCGCTCCGGGAGGCGCGCGATCGCCTCCGCCAGCGCCTCGTTGAGCTCGGTCTGCTCGAGGGAGAACTCCGGGTCGGGGCCCGGGTCCTCGATCGTGTCGATGAGCGCGACCTGGTCGCCGCCGCCCTGCGGGCTCCAGAGCTCGTCGAGCGCCGCCATCGACGACCGGGAGATGTCCGACAGGCTCTTCTCGAGCTCGTCCTCCGAGATGCCGACCTTGGCCGCGATCTCGGCGTCCGTCGGGGCGCGCATCAGCGTCCGCTCGAGCTCGACGATCGCTCGCTCGATCTCGCGTGCACGCGCGCGGACGCTCCGCGGAACCCAGTCGAGCGAGCGGAGCTCGTCGATGATCGCGCCCTTGATGCGCGCGATCGCATACGTCTCGAACTTGATCTCGCGGTCGGGGTCGAAGCGCTCGATCGCCCCGATCAGCCCGAGCAGCCCGTACGACACGAGGTCCTGCTCGTCGACGTGCGACGGGAGGCTCGAGCCCGAGACGGCCGGCGACGAACTTCACGAGCGGCGCGTACGTGAGGATCAGCCGGTCGCGCGCAGCCTGGCTTCCCGTGGCGCGATACTCGTGCCACAGCGTCTGCGTGTCCCCCCCTGAGAGCGCGCTCATGCGGGGGCGGTACGTCGATCGGATGAAGGTCGCCGCTCCCACCCCAGCAGAATACGCCGCGGGGCCCGCTGTCTCATCCTGTCGACTTGGCCAGATCGCCCCGTCAGCTTGGCCAGACTCGCCGGGCGAGATCCCCCATCCAGAGCGCGAGCGCCCCCGCGGCGAAGGCGACGACCCACGCTCGGCCGCCCGAGAGCGCGGCCCAGACCGCCACGAGCGCGAGAGACACCGAGATCGCCGCGAAGAGTCCCGCGAGCGCGTACCGCTGCATCCTCGTGACACAGTGTCACAAGCGGGTCGGGGTACACTCCCCCGCAGCCCAGGGGCGTGGCGCAATTGGTAGCGCACCGGTCTCCAAAACCGGGGGTTGCAGGTTCGAGTCCTGTCGCCCCTGCTGAACACCAAGCCAAAACCCTCTCATATACAGGGGGTTTTGTTCTCTCCGAGACAGTCGCGGTTCTCCGCTCGAGAGGGCGAGACCTGCCAGGCTGCCACCAGCTCGGCCCAAGCCTTGACACAGCCTGACCGGCGTCTTGTAATAGAACGCACTTGTCATCGACCGGAGGGAGGCCAGAGATGGCCGAGGACTCAGTCAAGGTCGCGCCGGACGTCTACAAGGTCTTGTTCGAGAACGAGAAGGTTCGGGTGCTCGAGGTGGAGATGGACGAGGGAAGTGGGACGGAGATGCACTCGCATCCCGACACTCTCATCTACATCCTCTCCGGCGGCAAAGTGAACTTCACGGATCCGTCGGGCGAGGTCGTCGAGCTCGAAACGGCCGACAGGCGAAACGGTCTGGATGGAAGCCACGGAGCACGCAACCGACCACGTCGCAGGTGCCGTCCACGCGCTCTTGATCGAGCCGAAGTAGACGATCCCACTGCTCGGCTCAGGAAGCCGAGAGCGGGGTTCACCGAGACAGCCGAGCTTGGGCCAGTCGCCCCTGAAGCTCCTGCTTAGCGTGGGGGTAGCGGGACACCTTCTTTGTCGCGGTCAGCGCGTGGGTGGCTGTGGCGTGCGCCAGCGCTGCGTCGTGGTGGGAACGCTTTCCATCGCGGGCAGCTTCTCGCGGTGGGTCGGCCGGCGTACCAGGCGACATAGCGCTTGGTCAGCGGGCGCGCGGTCAGGCCGTGCGCGAACACCGACAGGCCGACGGTCGCGACGACCGCGAGCAGCAGCGTCCGTCTCGTGCTCGAGATCGACTCGTCGAGCAGCATCACCCCGAACACGATCGAGGCCAGCCCGCGCGGTCCGAACCATCCGAGGAACGCCAGGGTGGCTCCGCGTGCCCCGGTGCCGATCATGGCCAGCACGACCGGCACCATGCGGACCACGGTCAGGCTCAGCACCGCGTAGAGCGTGACCTGCCAGGTCATGTCCCGCAGCGCCGGGCCGAGGACGGCCGCGCCGAAGAAGACGAATGTCACCGCATTGAACAGCTGGCCGGCCTCGTCGACCAGATAGGTCACCTCGCCGCCCGATCGGGGTCGCAGCGTGCCGAACAGGAAGCCGGCGGTGAACGCGGCGATGAACATGCTGCCGCCGAGCGCGATCGCGACTCCGCAGACAGCACCGCCGTCGCCACCGCCAGGATCTGCAGCCAGTGCGGCTCGACCTGGTCGCCTGCCGATGCGCCAGCCACAGCGCCCCGGCGCCCAGCAAGCCGGCGACGATGCCGCCGACGAGCCCGAACCCGATCTCCTCCAGCACCAGGTGAACAGCGCTGCGCCGCTGATCGCGCCTTCCTCTCCTTCGGCCAGGGCGATCGCGATCAGGAACAGCGGCACGCAGATCCCGTCGTTGAGGCCGCTCTCAACGTTCAAGCCCTGGCCGATCCGGGACGGGACCGCGGGTCGGTCACCACTGCCTGGCCGAGCGCGGCGTCGGTCGAGGCGAGCATCGTGGACAGGACGAGCGCTTCGGTCAGGCCGACACCCGGCAGCACCCCGACACCCACCGCGGTGCCGGCGGCGATGGTCAACGGCAGGCCGATCGCGAGCAGCCGGACCGGCACCCCGCTCCCGGCGCAGCGCCCGCACCGGCGATCCGCGAGGCATCGGCGAACAGCACCAACGTGAGCGTGGTCTCGGCGACCAGCTTGATCGTTTCGCTGCCGATCGGAAGGTCGAGGAGGCCCAATACAGGCCCTGCCACCAGACCGGTCGCGGTGAAGAACATCGCAGGCGTGACCACCGAACGCCCGAGCCGCCCCGACATCGCCGAGAACGCGACCAGCGCCAGAGCGATCGCCGCAAGCTCCCACGTCTCCACCTACGCCTCCTTCTCGCCGCTTGACATGCTGGTCACATCTCTCGGCGAGGCTTCGCGGCCGTCACGCTTCCCCGATCGATCCCGCCATGAGGAGGGGGCAGGATACGCCGCCCCCTCCCTCCTGACAGGCCGACTGGGTGTCAGATGCGTCGGCGGCGACGTCCGGGGGTCACCGCCGCCGCGACGACGGCCGTCTTCGCCACGGGCGAAGGTCCCGGCGAGACGGCCTTCGCCACGACCGCCGTCTTGGCCACGGGGTGGCCGATGACTCCCACGCGTCCTCTACGTCCTGGTCCGAGTGGCATCGTCAGACTCCTTCCGTCTCGAGTGCCTCATCGGCCTCGCCTCGATCGAGCCGTCCTCGTCCTTCTGCGGGATCAGCACGTCGATGACGCGGATCGTGCCCGCATCGACGAGTGCAATCAGCTCCTTCGCCGGGCCGCCGCTCGCATTCATCCCGGTGACCGCGCACTCACCTGGGTGAGCATCGAGCTTTCAGTGTGAGCGGCGGTCGGGGTACTCCATGCCCTCGGAGCATGTTCCCGTCGAGAGCGGCGTGCTGATGACATTGGCTGTCGGGCAGTTCGTGATGGCGAACGCAGGAATCACGCCAACCCCGGACAGTCAGGCCACCCGTGAGCAGCCGATTCGCGGCTCGCGCTCGCGCGACGATTTCCGCAGGGACCGGAAGGGCGAGGAGCGCCAGCGAGCATCACGCATCAGTCGCCGTTCCGCTCCGGGCGATGGAGCGAACCGCGGGGTCGCGGCGAGTGTCCTGGTCGGCGGCGTCGCATACCGGCTATTCCTGTGGCTGCTGCCGTTCGGGCTGATCGTCGGCGGCGTGCTCGGTCTGGGGGACGCCAGCGGCGTGGAGGACGCGGTCGCGAGCGGGGGTCTTCCCGCGGCTGTTGTGGCTGGCCGTCTCCGTCCGGCTTCCGCACGGCTCTGCCGGATGGGCTGCACTTTTTTGCCCGGCGCGATCCTCTCCCAGTCGGCTTCAGGTCACCCATGGCCTGCTGGTGTTCCTCCTGCCGAAGCACGAGACGTCGGTGTCGCTCTACGGCTCGCTCGGCGTGATCGCGACGGTCCTCTTCTTCATGTGGGTCGTTCGAGCCATCGTCGTGACGGCTCCCATCCTCGACGCGTCGCTCCACCAAGAGATGGGCAGACGACATCACGAACGAACGACCTTTCACCGCCTCGGCGAACGGACGCGCTCGGGATCACGCGGAGCGACCAAGGTGAGCGGCGTGAGGAGCTACTCGCTGCCGCCCTGACTCCGAGGAGGCACGCGTTCGGAGCGGGGTCAAACGATGACAGGCTCCTCGGGGAGCACGTACGGCCGCCCGCGGGGGAAGACGATCGAGACCGGCGAGTCGTGGTCGACGCATGTGCCACCCATCGTCAGCCTGCCGCACCCGGGAATCACGCAAGCCGAGAGCATCTGCGTCGTTCCCATCCTGGCGCTCACGGTCGCTCGCGCTCCCGCGGGAACACGGACCCGGGTCGAGACAGGGGTTGCGCCAAGTGGCTCGTTGGCCGTCATCCGTGGGCTCCTTCCAGCCGGTGGTTCCCGCAGCGAACATGCGCGGGGAGCCTTGGGAGCGAGCCACCCGTCGACTCACGATACTCGCTGTGACCCGCGACCGTGTCAAGGCGGCCGGTCGGCGGACAACCGTGCGTCGCGCATGGATCCGTCCAAACGGATGCGCTACCGTGGCCGAGCGATGACGGCGAAGCCGCCCATTTTCGACTTCTTGCGGAGTCGGGGGGCGCGCATGTCGTGCCCGTTCTGCGGCCAGGAGGACTGGCACGGGTGGGATGAACGGATCACGCTCGACCACGCGATCGGCAGCGACACACTCGACCGGCGTACGCAGGCGTTCCCGCTCACGTGCGCGAACTGCGGGTTCGTGAGACTGCAGTCATCCCACGTGCTCGACGACCCGCGTGACGAGCTGCGCGGTCAGCCTGACGCCTGACCAGGCCCGTCAGAGCGCAGGCATTCAGCCGCCGGCGAGGTGCACGGCCATCCACGCCACCGCCCACCACCAGGTGAGGCGTCCTGCGACGCACCAGCCCCAGGCGGCGGTGACGCTCATGTCCTGCACCTCGCTCGAACCGGCGACGCGACCCGCATCACGATCCTGATTCGCCATCTCGCCGGCTTCCATGCCGGCGACCCCGGGATAAATGCTTTCGACATCGGCGGGCGCCAGCCACCGAGTGCCGCGAAGCAGTACCCCGACCGGCGCGCTCGTAAACATCTTGACCCGGGACGACGGTTTCCACGCCGCATCCGGTGGGATACTCGGGTCATGACCGGCATCCTCATCCTGTCCGCGGTGCTCGCCCTCGGGGGAGCCGTCGTGTGGATCGCCCTTCTCCTGCGGGCGGCCCGAGAGGACGGGCGCGACCAGGAGCGCCGTGACCAGCTCCGTGGTCACTGAGACGACTCGCTAGAGGATCGCCCAGGGCGCTGGGTCTTCGAGCAGGGCGAGCGCGGCCGCCTCGATCTCGTCCTCGGAGAGCAGCACGAGCCCTGCGGCGTCGCCGAGCGGAACGAACGAGTCCTTGCTCGCCACGCGCGCGAGACGGCCGGCATAGCCGGCGTCGAGCAGCTCGGCGACGACGCCCTCCCCCACGCCGCCCGTCCGTCGCGTCTCGTCGACGACGAGCGTGCGCCCGGTGGCCGAGGGCCTCCCGGAGCACCTCCTCCACCGGCAGCGGCGCCAGCCAGCGCAGGTCGACCACCGTGACGCCGATCCCGCGCTCCTGCAGCCGCCGCGCGACCCGCAGCGAGAGGTACAGCCCGTTCGCCCATGTGACGATCGTGAGATCATCCCGCCGCGGTGCGTGTACGCGGCGCCAACGGGCACGTGCTCGGCGTCCGTCACGCCGAGCCAGAGCTCGTCGCCCTCTTCGTGGAGATCGCGCGTGTGGTACAGCGCGATCGGCTCGAGGAAGACGCAGACGCTGCCGTCTGCCCTCGCCGCGGCGACGCACGTGCGGAGGATCGCCGCCGCGTCCACCGGCCGCGCGGGCGAGGCGACGACGAGGCCCGGAATGTCCCGGAGGACGGCGAGCCCGTTGTCGTTGTGGAAGTGGCCGCCGAACCCCTTCTGGTAACCGTAGCCCTGGATCCGCACGACCATCCCGTTGCGGTACGCGCCCTGCGAGAAGAACTGGAGCGTCGCCGCCTCGCCGCGCAGCTGGTCCTCGGCGTTGTGGAGGTATGCGAGGTACTGGATCTCGGGGATCGGGACGAAGCCCGAGATCGACGTGCCGAGCGCCAGGCCGAGGATCGTCGTCTCGTCGAGGAGCGTGTCGAACACGCGGAGGGGGCCGAAGCGCGCCTGAAGGCCGCGCGTAACGCCGTAGACGCCGCCCTTCCGTCCGACGTCCTCACCGAACACGAGTACCTCGGGATGAGCCTCGGGCGCAGGTCAGCCCCGGCGTCGATCGCCTGCGCGAGCGTCAGCCGCTCGTTGGTCTCGGCGGCGCCTGATCCACCCGCGAGCTCGGCCACGGCGGGGGGATAGCGTGGCGAGAGGGGGCGCATCACCTCCTCGGCCGTCTCCATCTGGCGGCGGCTGGTCGCCTCGAGCGCGCGGTCGCGGATCCGGTCCCGCGCCGCGAGGTACTCGTCGGCCAGCTCGTCCCCGCTCACCGTGCCCGACGAGACGCGCCAGCGGCCCATCGCGAGCAGCGGGTCACGGGCGAAGTCGGCCCGGATGTCGGGCCCGGACCGGTAGGCGGTCTCGAGATCCGCGCCCGCGCGTGACTCAGGAAGCGGACGGTTCGCAGGTGGAGAACGGCGGGGTGACGGTTCTCACGGACCCACTCGGCAAGCTCCTTCGCAGTGGCGAGCACGGCGGCCGGATCGTCCCCGTCCACGCGCTCGACGGCCAGCTCGGGCCTCCCATGGAGCGCCTGCTCTACCCATCCCTCAGGCGTCGGCACGCTGATCCCGAGCCCGTTGTCCTCGCAGACGAAGAGGAGCGGCAGGCGCTCGCCCCGGTAGGCGAAGTGCGCCGCCGCGTTGAGCGCCGACTGCGCCGTCGCGTGGTTCAGCGACGCGTCTCCGAACGAGCAGACGACGACGAGTCCGGCGGCCAGGCGGACGCGACGCCGAGCTCCCTCGAGCGCTCGATCGCGAAGGCGATGCCGACGGCGCGCGGCAGGTGCGACGCGATCGTCGACGTCTGCGGGATCACGGCGAGGTCGTGGTGCCCGAACACCTTGTGGCGACCGCCGGCGATCGGCTCCTCGACGGCCGCCGCCATGCCCAGCAGCACGTCCCACACCCCATATCGCCCTACCTGGCCGGCACGTGCGAGGTAGAAGCCCCCGGAGCGGTAATGGAGCAGGGCGGGATCGGTCGGGCGGAGCGCGAGCGCGACGAGCGCGTTCGACTCGTGCCCGGCGGAGCCGATCGTGTAGAAGCCGAGCTTCTTCGCCTGCAGCCACCGCGCCGCGTGGTCGATCGCGCGGCTCTCGATCTGCGAGCGCCACGTGGGCCGCCTCGGCAGGGATCTCGGCGGCGCGCTCGGGCGGGGTGAGCGCGCGCAGCTCGTCCACCAGACGCTGCTCGAGCGGATCAAGCTCGGCGCTCATGACCCGGGACGGTATCGCCCGTTCGGGCGTACGAACCACCAATGGAGGGATGCGGGACCAGGTGCACGTGGTCGATTCTGACGTCAGACCGGTCGGATACGGGTCGTCGCGCGGGCCGCAGCGCCGGCGGCCCGACCGGTCAATTGCACGAGGGACGTGGTTGCCAAGCCGCGTCCCTCGTCGTCTGGGGACGCGGAGGTACGCGTCGTCGCCGCGGAGCCAGTCGTCGCGTCGCGGAGCAAACGCGTCGAGGACGACGGAGTCCTCCAGCGCGTCGACCCGGTGCGGCACGCCGTCCGGAATCAGCACGCTCTCCCCGGCCCCGACCTCGAGCTCGTCGTCCCCGACCAGGAAGCGGAGCCGCCCGGAGAGCACCGTGGCGATCTGCTCGTTCGGGTGCTCGTGGAGCGGGACGGCCGCGCCGGCCGCGAGGGTGATCTGCGCCAGCGTCATCGCCTCCCCGTTCAGCATCCGACGGCCGATCCCGGCGCTCAGCGGCTCGATGGGCTCGTCCTGCCAGCGATGTACGTCCACGCATCGAGTCTATGCGCGCTCTCGTAAGCTCCGCCGGTGGGCGTTCGAGCGGGCAAGGAGCGAGGCTCGGACGGGATGTCGTTCCTCGTCATCGGCGGCGTGCCGGGCGACGTCTACGAGCCCTGGACGCCGTCGGACGAGTGATCGCCCGGATTCTCCTCTGGCGTCTCGACGAGCGGACGCCGTCGTTCGAGGAGCTCCGCGGCCAAATCGCGGAGCTCGGCGCTCGCCGCCCCGGCGCATTCCTGCTCAACGACGCAGCCGAGCGCGTCGGAGCGCTTGTCGTCGCCGAGGAGGACGAGCCACCTCCCGCGCAGCTCGACAAGCTGCGCGCTCTCGTCGGCCGCGACCCCGACCTCTACGAGGAATTCGACATGCACTGAGGTCGTCAGCGCCTGAAACAGGTTCCGCGCGACGAAGAGCGAGATTCGCCGGCCGCTCGGCCAGGCGGCGCATGAGGTACGGGTACCACTCCGGCCCGTACGGCGTGGCCACGAGCACCGAGTACCCGCGCCGCACGAGGTCGAGCTGCAGCTCGGCCGGACGCCGTAGAGCATCTGGAACTCGAAGCGCTCGCGCCCGATCCCGTCCCGTGAGCGAACGTCGATCGTCGCGCTGGATCAGCCGCTCGTCGTGCGTCGCGACGGCCGACGTACGAGCACCCCGCAGCATCCGCCCGAGCAGCCGCGCATAGGCCGCGTCGACGTCCGCCTTGGCGGGTAGGCGATGTCGGCCGGCTCGAGGTAGGCGCCCTTCACGAGGCGCAGGTTCGGCTGCAGGTCGAGCAGCGACTCGAGGTCGTACTCGGTGCGATACAGATAGGCCTGGAGGACGGTGCCGACGTTGTCGTGGCCGGCCTCGCGCAGGCGCCGGTAGATGCGCAGCGTCGCGTCGACCCACTTCGACTCCTCCATGTCGATCCGGATGAAGTTGCCGACGCGCGGCGCCTTGCGCACGACCTGCTCGACGTTCGTGTACGCGACCTCCTCGCCGAAGTCGAGGCCGAGATGGGTCAGCTTGAGCGCGACGTTCGTGCGCAGCTGCTCGGCGCGCGAGCCGGTCGAGCACGCCGCCGTATGCGGCCGCGACCGCCTCGGCCTCGCCGCGGTCGCGGACGCTCTCGCCGAGCAGCGTCGTGTTCGTGTGGAGCCCCTGATCGGCGAGGCGACGCAGCACGGCGACGCACTCGTCGAGGTCCTCGCCGGCGACGAAGCGCGCCGCGCCGAGCCGCATCCCGTAGCGGCTCATGAAGCCCTGGACGTGGCGATCGTCGGCGGCGCGCAGGATCCCCGCGCGGAGCACGGCGTTCGTACGGCCCGCGACGGTCACGCGGCCCGGGCCCCGACCTCGGCCTCGAGCCAGCCCTCGAGCTCCGCGATCTCCGTAGTGTCGAGGTCGCGCAGAGGGGGCCGCACGTCCGGACGGAGCGGCACACCTTTCCAGCCCACCACCCGCTTGAGCGCCGCGTGGCGTGGGAACGACTCGATCCGCTCGCGCAGGGCAGCGAGCCCGGCGGCGCCCTCCTCGGTCGGGTCGCGGACGACCGCGTCGACCTCCTCCGGGAACGCGGACGCGAGCGCCGACACCGCCCCGACCGCCCCGGCCTCGCGGCCCCGATGGATCAGCGCCTCGGGGCCGACGAAGATGTCGTACCCGTCGAGGAGGTAGCGCGCGAACGCGTCCCACGGGCTGTCCGAGACCTTCATCCCGGTGACGTTGTCGGCCTCGTCGCGCAGGCGGACCAGCATCGCGTGGTCGAACGCGTAGCCGGCGGTGGCGGCGAACTCGTAGACGTAGAACGGCAGTCGGAGCGCAGGCGCTGGCGGCCGCCCGGAGGTGGGCCTCCTGCGCGGCCGGGTCGAGCTTGAAGTACGGCGGCCCGATCACCGCCACCGCGTCGGCGCCCGACTCCGCGGCGTGAGCCGCGAGTGCCACCGTGTCCGCGGTCGTCTGGGCGCCGCAGTGCGCAGCGACGAGGACCCGCCCCGCAACGCTCTCGAGCCAGAGCTCGAGCCCCGCGCCGCCGCTCGTCGACGGAAAGCAGCACCGCCTCGCCGTTCGTCCCGAACGCGAGGACGCCGTCCAGGCCCGCGCCGACGAGGAAGTCGGCGTAGGGCCGAAAGGCGTCGTCGTCCAGGCGGTCACCGTCCTCCCGAAGAGGTGTCGCGGCCGCGGCGATCGCTCCGTGCAAGCGGCGGTCATTCACGCGCGAAACCTTAGGCTGTCCGCCGTGGGCGCGCTTCGCATCGAGCGGGAGGACGACGTCCTTCGCGTCACGCTCGCGAAGCCCGAGACACGCAACGCGTTCGATCCGGCCCTGATCGCGGAGCTCTCCGAGGTGTTCGTCGACGTTGGCACGTGCCGCGCCGTGGTGCTCGCCGGCGAAGGGCCGAGCTTCTGCGCGGGCGCCGACGTCGAATGGATGCGCGCCTCAGCCGATCTCGACGTCGAGGCGAACGTCGCCGATGCGAACGCCATGCGGCGCATGTTCGAGGCCATCGACACCTGCCCCGCCCCGGTCGTCGCGCTCGTCCAGGGCCACGCCCTGGGCGGCGGCATCGGGCTCGTGGCGTGCAGCGACGTCGTGATCGCCGAGCCGGGGGCGGTGTTCGCGTTCTCCGAGGTGAAGCTCGGGATCGTCCCGGCCGTGATCTCGCCGTTCGCACTGCGGAAGATCGGCGAAAGCGCCGCTCGCCGGTACTTCGTGACGGGCGAGCGCTTCGACGCCGCGACCGCGCTCGCGATCGGGCTGGTGCACGGGGTTTCCGACGACCTCGGCGCGGCCCTGGAGAAGACCCTGAGCGAGCTCCGCACCGCCGGGCCGCGCGCCGCACGGCACGCGAAGCGGCTCGTGCTCGAACGTCCCGACGGCCCGGAGACGGCGCGGCGCATCGCCGAGCGGCGGACGAGCGACGAGGGGCAGGAAGGGCTTCGCGCCTTCCTCGACCGGCGCGCCCCCGCGTGGGCCCCGGCCCGACGCGACGCCGAGCCCTGAGCCCGCTCGAGAGGCTCCGTTGACCGCCGTCCTCGCGATCGCCTCGGCGCTCCTCGTCGGCGGCGCGGACTTCATCGGCGGATTCCTCTCACGCAGCCTCAGCCCGGTGAGGGTCGCGGCGCTCGCGCAGGCGATCGGACTGGCCCTGGCGATCCCTGCGGCGCTCGTCGTCGACGCCGAGCGCGTGTCCGCCGCGGACGCGGCCTGGTCGGCCGCGAGCGGGGTCGCCGTCGGCCTCGGGCTCGTCCTGTTCTACACCGCGATGACACGCGGCATGATCAGCCTCGTCGCGCCGGTCGCCGCCGTGACGGGTGCGGTCGTCCCTGTCGTCTACGCGCTCGCGTCGGGAGAGCGTCCCGGCGCGGCCGCGATCGTCGGGATCGCGCTCGCGGTCGCAGCGATCGCGCTCGTCTCCCTCGCGCCGGGCGACGCGCCGGCCGCGGCGGGCGCCGGGCTCGGCGCGCTCCCGCTCGCCTTCGCCGCCGGTCTCCTGTTCGGCCTGTTCTACGTGTGCCTCGCGCGCGTGCACGAGGACGCCGGGATGTGGCCGGTCGCCATCTCCCGCGTCGCTTCCACCGCCGTCGTCGTCGCGCTGGCGCTCGCGGTCACGAGAGGCATTGCGGTTTCTCGCGACGTGGTGCCCCGGATCGCCCTGATCGGTGTCCTCGAGGTCGGCGCCGCCGTGACGCTCCTGCTGGCGCTGCAGCGCGGTCCCGTCTCGGTGGCGTCGGTGCTCGCCTCGCTCTACCCGGTGACGACCACATTCCTCGCGGCGCTCGTCCTCCACGAGCGCCTGCGCGGCCGCCAGCTCGCCGGCGTCGGGCTCGCGCTCGTCGCGGTCGCGCTGATCTCGTCGGCCTAGCGCCTGTTGTCTTCGAGGAACTTCTCGGCCCGAGGAAGGGCAGGACGAACGTGGCGACGAGCGCGGCGAGCCAGACGACGACCGCCGCCGCGATCCACGTGCCGACGCCGCTGATCGAGAAGCCGTCCGAGAGCAGATCCGTGACGAGCAGCGACACGAGCGTCGCGATCAACGCAGTCGCGCCGATCGCGCCGTCGCCGAACCGTCGCAGCTGCACCGCCAGGAACGGCGTGAGCACGGCGAACACGATCGTGAAGATGACGACGGCGACGATGAACGACGCGACGTTGATCGAGAAGCCGTCGAGGACGATCGACGCCACGATCAGCCCGACGGCGTTGGCGCGACGGCGATGAGCGTCCTCACGAGGAGCCGGATCATGCCGGCGAGCGTACACCTCGATCGCCTCGACCTCAGCGGACGACGAGCGTCGGGCTCGAACGCCGCGTCTCGGGGTCGTAGAGCCTCAACTGGGTGCCCTGAGCTGCCCGCACGGTCCGCTCGAAGAACCCCAGCGCATTCGTCTCCGCGGCGACGCCTACGCGAACCCATACCCCGCCTGCACGGCGCTGGAGGAGGTACGGCCGAGGGCCTGTGCCGGTGCGGACCTGACCCCAGACACGTGTCGCGGGACCGGTGCGGGAGACCTGCGCCAGCGGCAGCGTGAACGAGGCCATCGCCGGCTTCACCTTGCCGGCCACGGTCTCGAGCCCGCTCTGCCAGGCGCCCAGCTTCGGCTCGTCGCGCACCAGGTACTGGACGAGCAGGTCGACGCGGCTCGCCTCGTACGCCCGCAGCTGCGCCTCGGCGACGAACCGCGCCTGCTTCGCCCAGGTCACGCCGAGGATCCTGTCGGGCGGGTTCGTCTGGTACCCGAGCTCGGTCAGCCAGATGCGCGTGCGCGATCCGAAGACGGCTCGAGTCTCGTCGACGAGACGGTCGAGGGTGGCCATGCTGATCGTCCGGCACCACGAGCAGCCGCCGGTGAAGGGTGTCTCTGCGGGAGACAGCGGGTGCGGATGGTGAGCGTACGCGTCCAGATGGGCCCCCGCGCGACCCATGCCGCGCATGAAGTCGACCGGCGACATCCCTCCGCTCGCGCCGCGGGGAGCAGTCGCGCCGCCGCCGATCGACGCCTTGGGGATGACGCTCTTGATCGCGGCACCGCCGGGGTTCAGCAGCTTCGTGACGTATGCCACCGGCGAGGGCGGGAGCAGCCAGCGGCGCTGGTTCGGCTCGTTCCAGACGATCCAGCGGCGCACCCACGGGAACCGCTCCGCCGCGGCGCGCGCGAAGGAGGCGAACGACGCGGAGGCCCTCGGAGGCACGTTCGGCTTGCCACCGCCGTTGGCCCAAGACGGGGTTCCCCAGATCGCGACGACCGGCTCGATCCCGGCCGCGCGAAGCGCTTCGAGCAGCTGGCCGTCGCGCGCCCAGTCGTACGCGCCCTCTTCGGCCTCGATCGCGTACCAGTCGAGGGTCACGCGCACGACCTGGACGCCCATCTCCTGCAGCTCGGCGACCCGTTCTTCGAGCGTCCCCGGGCCGAACTCGAGCCAGGCGTCGTCCGTCACGCCGACCCGGAGGCCCGGCGCAGCCTGTGCCGACCCGGCGATGAGGGCCGCGACGGCGAGCGCCGCAGCGGCGAGAGCGAGGACCCGACCCACTGGCGGCGACCCTACCGAGCCGCGGAGCCGAATCCCACCCTCTTCAGATCATCCTTACGGACGGTTGTCGGAGACTGACCAGACGAGTTGCGAGACGAGCCAGTTGACGAGCCAGATCACGATCGTCGCGCCGACGTAGGTCCAGAACCCGTCGATCGAGAAGTCGGGCACGACCCACTCCGTGAACAGGAGCACGACGACGTTCACGAAGAAGTACGCGATCCCGAACGTCAGGAGGATCAGCGGGAGCGCGATGAACGTGAGGAGCGGCTTCAGGAACACGTTCGCGAGGCCGAACACCGCGCCCGCCAGGAGCAGCGGGCCCCAGCGCTCGATCGAGAACCCGGAAAACACCCAGTTCGCGACGATCAGGGCGAGGACGTTGATGCCCCACTGGACAAGCGCCTGGATGACCCACTTCACGTGCGAGAGCCTACCCACGCCCGCAAAACGGATCGCTTGGATGGGCGGCAACCGACGGGGTGGAGCAGTTGCGACGGCGAGCACTCCTGCGGATTCCTGCTCGCGAAGAGGACTAGAAGAGTTTCTGCAGCTTGAGCGCCGCCCCCATGTCGCCCTTGATCTTCAGCTTCCCGGTCATGTAGGCCGTGGTCGCGTTGGCCTCGCCCTTCGCGATCTTGACGAGGGTGTCCTCGCTCGCAGAGAGCGTGCAGTCCGCCTCGCTCGCGCCCTCTGTGACGCTCACCTTGCCATCATCGACGGTCACCGTCCACTGGCCGACGCCCTCGACGTCGAACACGTATGTGTTGTTCATGCCCGCCGTCTTGGCGGGATCCGCCCTCTCCGGAAGCTTCTCGAAGAACTCCTGCACCGTCATCGATTCCTCCTCGTTGACTGACCGTTCAATCGGGGGAAGGTTAGACCACGGCTGCCGGCGTCGGCTCGACTGCCTGCGGGCGGCGGACGATCGGCGCCGGCAGGAAGAGGCACACGACCGCCCCGAGCGCAGGCCCGGCCGCGGAGACGTAGAGCGCCGTCTGCAGGTCGATCGCGTCCGCCAGGGCACCGAGGACGACGGCGGCGACGCCGCCGATCCCCATTGCGAGCCCTATGGTGAGCCCGCTCGCCATGCCGACGCGACGCGGGAGATAGAGCTGGCCCAGCACCATCGTCACCCCGAAGGTCCCGACCACGGACAGCCCGACGAGCATCAGAGCGAGCGTGCCGACCACGCCGCCGACGGCCACGTAGACGACGATCAGCCCGGGGAGCGCGGTCTGCGTCACGAGAAGCGTGCGCCGCAGCCCGATGCGATCGGCGACCGCGCCGAGCACGAGCGTGCCCACCGCGCCCGACACCAGCATCAACGCGAGCTCGCGACCGCCCTCACCCTCCGTGCCGCCGTTCGCGACGACCCAGAGCGGGACGAAGGCGAGCAGCGCGAACCACGCGACGCTCCGCAGCCCGATGACGAGTGAGAGCAAGAACATCGCCCGTGGGTCGTCCTCGCCGACCGCCACGCGGCGCCCGGTCGCGGAGGGCACGAGCCGCCGCAGGGACGGCAGCACACGCAGCAGGACGAGCGAGAACACGACGACCGGAACCATCGCGATAAGACCACCGTCGAGGCCCAGCCAGATCACGAGCGGCGTGATCAGGATCGGCGCGAGCGCGTAGCCCGAGTTCCCGCCGATGTTGAAGTAGGACATCCCGCTCGCGCGCCTTCGGCCGCTCGCGTACGCCGCGAACTTCGCGCCCTCCGGGTGGTAGGCGGCGATGCCCACACCGGCCACGAAGAACAGCACGACGACGAGCGCGTACGACGGAGCCACTGCGGCGAGCCCCGAGCCGATTCCGGCGAGCGCGACCCCGCCCGGCAGGAGCCACATGGCGCCGCGGCGATCCGACCACAGGCCGAACAGCGGCTGCAACAGCGACGAGGAGACGAGAACCGCGAGGATCAAGACCGCCGTCGCCGTGTACGAGAGGTCGAACTCGTCGGAGAGGAACGGCAGGAGCGCCGGCACCGCTCCGGAGGCGAAGTCGACGGATAGGTGCCCGCCGGACAGGGTCACCATCGCCCGCCGGTCGAGATCGCCGTTCACAGGACGAGGCTAGTCGTCCGCGAGAGCGCCGCGCGGCGGCGTACGGTCTGCCGCACCGTGCGGCCCGGGAGCGGCGGGGTAGGTTTCCCGACTTGGCAGCGATCGAGGCAGAGGGGCTCGTCAAGGTCTACCGGTCGCGCAAGGCCGAGGTGCGCGCGCTCGACGGCGTCGATCTCGAGGTGCGCGAGGGAACCGTCCTCGGACTGCTCGGCCCGAACGGCGCGGGCAAGACGACGACGGTGCGGATCCTCGCGACGCTGCTGCACGCCGACTCCGGCACGGCGCGCGTCGGCGGGCTCGACGTTCGCAGACAGGCGAACGAGGTGCGGCGGCTGATCGGGCTCTCCGGTCAGTACGCCGCGGTCGACGAGAACCTCACGGGCCGCGAGAACCTCTGGATGTTCGGACGCCTGTACCAGCTCCCGAGCGCCGCGAGGCACGGCGGCGCGCGGACGAGCTGCTCGAGCAGTTCGGCCTGGACGGCGCCGGTGACCGGGTCGCGAAGACCTACTCGGGCGGCATGCGACGGCGCCTCGACCTCGCCGGGGCGCTCGTCGGTGCTCCCAAGCTGCTGTTCCTCGACGAGCCGACCACCGGGCTCGACCCGCGAAGCCGGCTCGGGCTGTGGGACGTGATCCGCGCCCAGGTGCGCGAAGGGAACACGCTGCTCCTGACGACGCAGTACCTCGAGGAGGCCGACGAGCTCGCGGACGAGATCGCGGTCGTCGATCAGGGTCGGATCATCGCGCGCGGGACCGCGGACGAGCTCAAGACCCGGGTCGGCGGCGAGCGGATCGAGGTGGTCGTCCACGATCGCGCCCGGCTCACGGAGGCCGCGGACGTGCTCGCCCCGGACGGCTCGGCGGCGCGGGACGAGCGGACGAAGCGGCTCACCATCTCGGCCGACGGCGGAGCGCAGCAGCTCGTCGGCGTCGTGCGCGCGCTCGGCGACGCCGGTATCGGGATCGACGACATCGCCTTTCGCCGACCGACGCTCGACGACGTCTTCCTGACGCTGACCGGGCATGCGGCGGAGGAGCTCCCGTCGGAGGACGAGTCGTGAGCAGTCTTCCGCCCCCCGCCGCCGACGGGCTCGTCATCGCGTGGCGCACCCTCAAGCGCGTGCCGCGTATCCCGGAGCTCGCGATCTTCGCGATCCTCCAGTCGATCATGTTCGTGGTGCTGTTCGCGTACGTTTTCGGCGGCGCGATCCCGCTGCCGGGCGGCGGCAGCTACCGCGAGTACCTGATGCCGGGGATCTTCGTCCAGACGCTCGCGTTTGCCTCGATCACGACGGCGATCGCGTTCGCCGACGACATGACGAAGGGGATCATCGACCGGTTTCGCTCCCTCCCGATGGCGCGCTCCGCGGTCCTGAGCGGCAGGACGTTCGCCGACGTCCTCTACACGCTCGGGATCCTCGTCGTGCTGATGCTGAGCGGCCTCGTCGTGGGGTGGCGCGTCCATTCCTCACTCGCCGACTTCCTGTTCGCGGTGCTGCTGATGGTCTTCTTCACCTACGCGATGGCGTGGGTCGGCGTCTTCCTCGGGCTCGTCGCGCCGACGGTCGAGACCGTGCAGCAGCTCGGCTTCCTCATCATCTTCCCGCTGACCTTCCTCTCGAACGCCTTTGTGCCCACCGCCACGCTTCCCGACGTGCTCCAGCCGATCGCGGAGTGGAACCCGATCAGCGCGCTGACGCAGGCGACCCGCCAGCTGTTCGGGAACCCGAGCCCGTACCCGTCCGGCTCGTTTCCGAGCGAGCACCCGTACCTGCTCTCGATCCTGTGGACCGTTGCGATCCTCGCCGCGTTCGTCCCGCTCGGCATCCGCCGGTACCGGGCGATCGACCGCTGACGCGGCACGGCTACGATCCCGCCCGGCGTGGACTTCGACCTCACTTCCGAGCAGGAGCTGATCCGCGACACCGTCCGCTCGTTCGCGCGCGAGCGGGTCGCGCCCGTCGCCGAGGAGCTCGACCGCCAGGCGCGCTTCCCCGTCGAGCTCGTACGCGAGATGGCCGGGCTCGGCCTGATGGGCATCCCGATCGACGAGCGCTACGGCGGCGCGGGCGGCGACACCGTCTCCTACGCGATCGCGATCGAGGAGCTGACACGGATCGACTCGTCCGTCGCGATCACGGTCGCCGCCCACACCTCGCTCGGGACGATGCCGATCTACCTCTTCGGCTCCGAGGAGCAGAAGGAACGGTGGCTCCCGGACCTCGCCTCCGGCCGCCGGCTGGCCGCGTTCGGGCTCACCGAGCCGGACGCGGGCTCGGACGCCGGCGCCGCCCGCACGACCGCGGAGCTGCGCGACCGCGCCTGGGTCGTCAACGGCTCGAAGATGTTCATCACGAACGCCGGGACCGAGCTGACGTGGGGCGTGACGATCACCGCCCGTACGGGCGAGGACGAGATCTCGAACCTCGTCGTCGAGAACGGCACGCCCGGCTACGCGATCTCGGAGCCGCTCTCGAAGCTCGGCTGGAAGGCCTCCGACACGCGCGAGCTCACGTTCGCCGACTGCGGCGTCCCGGAGGGGAACCTGCTCGGGCCACGCGGCAAGGGCTTCCACCAGTTCCTCGAGATTCTCGACGGCGGGCGCATCTCCGTGGCGGCGATGGGCGTCGGGCTCGCCCAGGGCGCGTACGACCTCGCCTACGGCTACGCGCAGGAGCGGCAGCAGTTCGGGCGGCCGATCGGCAAGTTCCAGGCTGTCGCGTTCAAGCTCGCCGACATGGCGGTCGAGATCGAGGCCGGACGGCAGCTCGTCCTCAAGGCGGCGTGGCTCAAGGACAGGGGTCGCCCGTTCGCCCTCGAGGCGGCGATGGCAAAGCTCTACACCGGCGAGCTCTCGCACCGCGTCGTCAACCAGGCGCTTCAGATCCACGGCGGCTACGGGTTCATGGACGAGTTCCCGATCTCGCGGCTCTATCGCGATCAGAAGATCCTCGAGATCGGCGAGGGCACGAACGAGGTGCAGCGGATGGTCGTCGCGAAGCACCTCGGGCTGTAAGCCCCGTCGGGCTATCCTCGGACGTGGCCGAACGGCCAGCCGAAGCCATGGCGTCGATCGACAGTCCGAACGCTGCTCCCCTCCGAATGCCACGCCCGTGGGCGGTCGTGGTCCTCCTCACGGCCGCATGGAGCCTCGTCGCCGCGTCGCGTGCCGACGCTCACGTGACGATGACTCCCCCGTTCGTCGACGCCGACGTGGAGTCGACGGTGTCCTTCGAGCTGCCGAACGAGCGGCCGCCGCACGCGACGATCTCGCTCGAGGTGAAGGCGCCGCCCGGCATCGAGCTCGCCTCGGCGACGCCACCCGCAGGCTGGAAGCTCCAGCTCGAGCACAACCGCGCACGGTGGACGGGTGGACGCATCGAGGGACGGCGCACCGTCGCCTTCCCGCTCGTCGTCACCGCCCGCACACGCGCCGGCACCGAGCTCTTCAGAGCCACGCAGGGCTACGACGACGGCGAGAGCGTCCGCTGGGACGCTGGCCTGACCGTGCTCCCCGCTGCGGGCAACGAGGCTCCCTCTCAGCATCTCGACCGCGCGCTCCTCGCAGGGGGCGTCGGCCTGGTCGTCATCGTCGTCAGCTTCGTCTCGCTGCGGCTGCTTCGCCGCCGCCCACTTCAAGAGCGATAGCGGCAGCCGTTGCTACCGTCCCGCGCGCCGTGCTGTTCGCGCAGATCCTGAACGGCGATCTCGGATGCGCCTCGTACCTCGTCGGCTGCGAGGAGGCGCAGGAGGCGGTCGTCGTCGACCCGCCCTACGCGATCGAGGAGGTGCTCGCGGAGGCGGAACGACTCGAGGTTCGCATCGTGCGGACGCTCGAGACGCACACGCACGCCGACCACGTCTCGGGCCACGGCCGGCTCGCGCTCGAGCACGAGGTGCCCGTGAGCATCCACCCCGCGGCCCAGGCCGACTACCCGCACGACCCGCTCGAGGACGGCGACGAGGTCACGGTCGGCAACGTCACGCTTCGGTGCATCCACACGCCCGGCCACCGGCCCGAGCACTGCTGTCTCGCAGTGATCGACAGGACGCGCGCGAACGAGCCGTGGCTCGTCCTCACCGGCGACTCCCTGTTCGTCGGCGACGCCGCGCGCCCCGATCTCGCGGTCGGTGCCGCAGAGGGCGCGGAGGGGCTCTTCCACTCGCTCCGGCGGCTGATGGAGCTGCCCGACGGCGTCGAGGTGTTCCCCGGGCACATCGCCGGATCGCTGTGCGGCGTCGCGATGAGCAGCCGCGGCTCGACGACCATCGGCTTCGAGCGCCGATTCAACCCGATGGCCTCGATCCCTGAGCTGGACGCGTTCGTCGCCGAGTCCGCAGGCGTCTCGGCGCCGAAGCCGCCGAACCTCGCGCGGATCGTCGAGCTGAACCACGGGCCGTTCCTCGGCGCGCAGCCCGCTCTGGCCGAGCTTCCGCTCGCGGCGCCCGATTCGCAGCTGCTCGACGTCCGCCCCGTCCCCGATCACCTCGCAGGCCATCTCCCGGGGGCGGTCAGCGTCCCCGTCGCCGGCACGAGCTTCTCGACGAAGGCGGGCTTCGTGCTCGATGCCTCCACCCCGGTCACGGTGCTCGCCGCCGACGCGGCAGAGGCCGCGCGGGCCGTGCGCGGCCTCCATTCCGTGGCGTTCCTCGACATCGCCGGCTACGTGCTCGGCGCCGGCCCCGAGGTCACGCGGCAGGCGACGATCGACGACCTCGAGGGTCTGATCGGCGCCGGTGCGACCGTCGTCGACGTCCGCGAGCACGACGAGCGGGACGAGGGCTACATCCCCGGCAGCCGGAACATCCCCTACCGCCTGATGCGCGCGTGCTGCCCGGACCTGCCCCGCGACCGGCCGATCGTGACGATCTGCAACTCGGGGCCGCGCGCGGCGATCGCGGCCAGCATGCTCCGCGCCAAGGGACTCGACGCGCGCCCCGTCGTCGGCGGTGGCATGGAGGATTGGCTCGCCCGCGGCGCGACGGCAGTCAGCTTCCGCCGCTGCGGGAACTGACCTCGGCCTCGAGCTCGCGAAGCCGCGCCGTTGCCCCGAGCCCGTCCAGCAGCTCGCGGGCGCGCGCGAGCGCGACGCCGTCGCCGTCGCGCGCCGCGAGCACGAGCGCCTCTGCCTCGAGCTGCGGCGCCCCGATCTCGCGCAGCGCCGCCGCCGCCTCGGTGAAGCGGCCCGCGTCGATCTGCAGCGCCGCCTCCAGGAACCGCGGGCCCTGCCGCTCGTCCAACGAGGCGAGGGCTCCGCGTAGACCGCCCACGAGCTCGCACGCAAGCGAGACGTAGACCATCCAGTACCCCGGCATCACGCCCTGACGGTTGCCTCGGCGCCGGGCGAGGAGCTCGTCGACGAGCGCGCGGGCCTCGTCGGCCGAGCCGGTGCGCGCGAGGGTCCAGGCAGCCGTCGCGAGGCTCGGAAAGACGGACTGGTCGTCACCTCGCGCGTACCCGAGCTCGACCCCCAGACGGACGGCCGCGACGGCCTCGTCGACGCGACCGGAGCGGACGAGGCCGAGCTCGGCGAGGATGAACCGGAAGAAGGGCTCGTAGTAGAGCCCTCCGACCTTTCGGGCGCGCTCGAGCTCGGCGTTCGCGATTGCCTCCGCCTCCTCCCACTGGCCCGCGAAGAAGCACGCCTCGCAGAGGTTGCCCAGAGCGAAGCCGCCGGTCCCGCCCGCCGTCCCCGCGCGCACGTTGTGTTCGAGCCCTTCTCGCGCGACCGCGATCGCGTCGGCCAGCTCGCCGAAGTCGAGCAGGATGCTCGAGAGGTTGACGTACGCCCGGCTCACCTCCGTCGGGTCGTACTCCGTCATCAGCCGCCGCGCTTCCTCGAGGTCCTCCCGCACGTTCTCGTAGTCGCCCGCGTTGGCGCGGGAGGTCGCCTTCGTGATCAGAGCCGACGCCCGAGCCGGCTCGGCGCCGACCGACGTCGCGACCTCGAGCGCGCGGTCGGCGAGCTCGGCCGCACGTTCCGTGTGCCCCGCGAGCATCTCGAGCCGCGCCACCTGCGCGAGGACGTGAGCATGGTCGCGCGACGGCGGCTCGCCCTCGATGAGATCGACGCCTCGCGTGGCCCACTCCGCGGCGCCGAGGCCGTCGCCCTGCTGCCAGAACGAATGTGCGATGTCCACGGCGACGGCGGCCGCTCCGCCCTTCGAGCCCTCGCCGAGGAAGAGCTCGAACGCGCGCAGGAGCTCCTCCCGGCCGCTCTGCTCGGTGAACACGAGTGCCTTGCCGAGCACGCGCAGCGCCTGCGCGTCGAGGCCGCCGTCCGCCCAGCTCGCGGCCGCCCGCAGCGCGCGAACGCACGCCGGGGGCGCGCCCACGGCAAACGCCCGGAGTCCCGCCTCGCGCAGCGCCGCAGCCGCTGCAGGCTGCAGCTCGGCCGCGTCGAGCCCGGCGCTACGGGAGAGCTCGATCGCCTGGACGTAGTGGTGCGCCAGCAGTTCCGAGCGGTCCTCCCGACGATCCTCCGGGAGCGTCTCGATCCATTGCGCGACCCGGACGTGGCGTTCCACGCGGTCGGGGCGCGGAAGCTGCGCGTAGACGGCGTCGCGTACGAGACCGTGGACGAAGGCGTGCTGGGTCGCGCCGGCGACTGCCGACTGCCGCTCGCGGCGAAGGAACTCCTTGCGCCCGAGCGAGCGCAGCAGGCCGCCGACGTCCTCGTCCCCGTCGCGACCGGAGACCGCTCGTAGCCCGTCCGACCAGACGACCGTTCCCATCACGGCCGCGTCGCGCAACAGCTCCTTCTCGGCCGGCGGCAGCAGGTCGACACGTGCGGCGACGATCCCGAGCACGGAGTCCGGCAGCTCGGACGTCGCACCGCCCGAGGCTTGCATGCGGACGAATTCCTCGGCGTAGAGCGGGTTCCCCGCCGCGCGCTCGACGACCGAGGCGCGCAGCACGTCGTCTGCCGGGTCGCGTCCGAGGAGCGACTCGACGAGCTTCTCGGTCTCGGCCCGGCTGAGCGGACCGAGGGACACCGTGAGCGCGTTTCGCTTGCCTCCGCCCCAGTCGGGTCGGCGCTCGAGGAGCTCGGGCCGCGCGCAGCAGACGACGAGCAGCGGGACGCTCTCGACCAGCTCCGCGAGCTCGTCGACGAACTCGAGCATTCCCTCGTCCGCCCACTGGAGGTCGTCGAACACGACCACGAGCGGCCGGCGCTCCGCGAGCAGCTCGAGGAACGTCCGCCAGCCGGCGGCGAGCTCGGCACGCCGGTCGGAGAGAGCCGCGTCCTCGGGCGCGAGCCCGACGAGCGGGCGCAGGCTCGAGGCGATCCGGCGCCGGTCGGCGTCGGGAACGAGCTCGTCGACCATCGCGGCGAGCTTGTGCTCCGCAGCCTCGGCGGTGTCGTTCTCGTGGATCCCCGCCTGCGCCTTGACGACCTCCCCGAGCGCCCAGAAGGTCACGCCCTCCCCGTACGGCAGGCAGCGCCCGTAGCGCCATGTGATGATCTCCTCGTCGTCCGCCACGGCCTGGCCGAGCTCGGCGACGAGCCGGCTCTTGCCGATGCCCGGCACGCCGACGAGGGTGACGAGCTGCGCGGAGCGGTCGACCCGGACGCGCGCGAACGCCCCGAGCAGGAGCGCTCGCTCGTGCTCGCGACCGACGAGTGGCGAGGCAGGGTCGCCCGCGGGCTCGCCCACGCGACCCACCGGCTCGAGGGCCTCCCACACCGGCACGGGATCGGCCTTTCCCTTCGCCTCGACCGGGTCCTGCGCGCGGTAGACGATCAGCCGCTCCGTCGCCCGGTGGGTCGCTGCCCCGACGAGGATGCCGTCGACGGGCGCAGCCGCCTGGATCCGTGCGGCGGTGTTCATCACGTCGCCCGCGACCATCGACTCCCCGGCCGCGGCGCGTGCGTCGAGCGCCACGAGCGCCTCTCCCGTCGCGACGCCGACCCGCACGTGGAGGTCGAGCGCGTCGTCACGCTCGTTGAGCGCCGCGATCGAGTCGCGCGCCGCGAGCGCGGCGCGGACGGCCCGCTCCGGGTCGTCCTCGTGCGCCGTCGGCGCGCCGAACACCGCGACGACCGCGTCGCCGATGAACTTCTCGACGGTGCCGCCGTACCGCTCGAGCTCGCGGCGGAGCGTCTCGTGGTAGCGACGCAGCAGTGCCCGGACATCCTCTGGGTCGAGGCGCTCGGCACGCGCGGTGGAGCCTACGAGATCGACGAAGACCGCCGTCACGACCTTCCGCTCCTCGCGCGTCCGAGGCTCGGCCGCGAGCGGCGCGCCGCAGCCGTTGCAGTACCGGGCGTCGTCCGGATTCTCCCGTGCGCACTCCGCGCAGGCGATCACGCGGCGAGTGTACGCGTTGTCAGCGGAGCCGACGAACCGTGTAGCCCGCCTCGGCGAGCGTCCGGATGAGGAGCTGGGCGTGCTCCTCGTCGCGCGTCTCGAGCGTCAGCTCCGCCTCCGTCTCGAGGACGCCGATGTTGCGGCCTTCGCGGTGGTGCTGGATCGCGAGGACGTTCGCGCGGTGCCCGGCGATCAGCCCCACGATGTGCGCGAGCTCGCCGGGGCGGTCCGGGATCAGCAGCGCGACGACGAGGTAGCGCCCGGATGCCGTCATCCCGTAGCGGATCACCGAGCCCATCGTGGTCGCGTCGATGTTCCCGCCCGCGAGGAGCGCACACACCGGGCCGTCGCCGGCAACCCGGCCGGCGAGGACGGCCGCCACCGGAGCGGCGCCGGCGCCCTCGGCCACGAGCTTCGACCGCTCGAGCAACAGCACGATCGCCTGCGAGATCTCCTCGTCGTCGACGACGACCACCTCGTCCATCAGCTCGTCGAGGATCTCCCGGGTGAGCGTGCCGGGATGCTTGACGGCGATGCCGTCGGCGATCGTGGCGCCCACCGGCTCCCGCCCCGCGAACGGCGCGCAGGCTGCCGACTGGACGCCCACGATCCTCACCTCGGGGCGTAGCGCGCGGAGCGCGATCGCGGTTCCCGCCGCGAGCCCGCCGCCGCCGACCGGGATCACGACCGTGAGCCCGCCGGACGGCAGCTGGCCCGCGAGCTCCAGGCCGAGCGTGCCCTGCCCCGCGACGACGCGCGCGTCCTCGAACGCGTGCACGAACGTCGCGCCCGTCTCCGCCTCGCGCGTCCGCGCCACCGCGACCGTCTCGTCGAATCCATCGCCCGCCAGCTCGACGGTCGCCCCGTATCCCCGCGCAGCCTCGATCTTCGCCATCGGCGCCGCCTCCGGGACGAAGATCGTCGCGGCGATGCCTGCCTCGCGCGCGGCCCAGGCGACGGCCTGGCCGTGGTTTCCGGCGCTCGCCGTGAGGACGCCGCGGCTGCGCTCCTCCGCCGACAGCTGCGCGATCGTGTTGTACGCCCCGCGGATCTTGAACGCACCCGTGCGCTGCAGGTTCTCGGCCTTGAGCAGGACCGTGCGGCCCGAGAGACGCGACAGGGTCTCCGAGGAGTACACGGGCGTCACGCGCGCGACGCCGTGCAGGCGTTCCTGCGCGGCGCGGACGTCGTCGATCGTGGGACGCTCGCTCACGGCGCGCGATCGCCCGTCACCGCGTCCACGACGGCGGCGACCGCGGTCACCGGATCGACCTCGCGGCGCTGGACGCCCTCCACCAGCGCCCGCACGTCGTCGTCCTCGCGCATCGCCTCCCGGACGAGCCGCCGGACCCGTGCGACGGCGAGCGCCTCGACCTCGCCGCTCAGGTTGCGCTCGCGTCGTGCGTCGAGCTCGCCGCGCTCGTCGAGCTCGGACCGCCGCTTCTCGAGCGCGTCCCAGAGCTCGGATACCCCCTCGCCGCGGAGCGCCTCGGTGAGCAGGATCGCCGGCCGCCGCTCGCGAACGGGATCGAGCGCGACGATCGACCGCACCTCCTGCAGCATCGTCTTCGCCGCGGGGTGGTCCATCTTGTTGACCGCGATCACGTCGGGGATCTCCATGATCCCGGCCTTGAGCGCCTGGACGGCGTCGCCGGAGCCGGGCATCAGCACGAGCAGGACGACGTCTGCGATGCCGATCACCTCGACCTCGCTCTGTCCGGTACCGACCGTCTCGAGAAAGACGACGTCCTTCCCGGATGCGTCGACCAGCAGGAGCGCCTGGAGCGTCGCTTCGGCGAGGCCGCCGAGGTGCCCGCGCGTGCCCATCGAGCGGATGTAGACCTCCGCGTCGAGGAAGTGGTCGGCGAGGCGGATGCGGTCGCCGAGCAGCGCGCCGCGCGTGAACGGGCTCGACGGGTCGACGGAGACGACGCCGACGCTCCTGCCGAGGCTGCGCGCGTGGCCGACGAGCGCGCTGACGAGAGACGACTTGCCGACGCCCGGCGGCCCGGTGACGCCGATCGACGCGGCGCGACCCGTGCTCGGGTAGACCCGCCGCACGATCTCGGTGCCCTCCTCCTCCCCGTTCTCGACGAGAGAGATCGAACGGGCGAGCGCGCGCCGGTCTCCGGCGAGGACGCCGGTGACGAGCTCGTCCTGCGTCCAGCCGCGGCCAACCATCTCGGCCTGACTCTACGGCGTCGACCGGCCCTCGGCGTCGCGCGGCGCGAGCACGGCGACCTCGGGCGATCCCCGCTCGAGCTCGCGCTGGCGCGTCTCGTCGATCTCGTCCATCAGCGTCCTGATCCGCTCGAGCCCGCTCGGCGCGTTGGCCGGTGCGTCCGCCTCGCGCAGCCGAGCTGTGAGAACAGCCGCCAGAGCCGCCGCCACGAAGAAGATGCCGCTCGCGATCGCCCACGACGCACGCGCGCCGACGGCGTCGACCAACAGGCCGCCCGCGGCCATCGAGAGGCCGAGGATCGCGTAGTAGGTCGACATGAGGACCGCGAGCGCTCTCCCGCGCATCGCGTCGGGCGCGCCCCGTTGGACGAGCACCTGGTTGCAGACGATCGCCGCGCCATTGCCGATCGTGGCTACGGCGGCGAGCACGGCGGCGATCACGATCGTCGGCGAGGCGGACGCGAGCCCGAAGCCCGCGGCCATCAGCGCCAGCGCGGCCGGATACACCCGCCGCATGCCGAAGGCACCGAGCGCCGAAGCGGCGAAGAAGCTCCCGATCACGAGCCCGACCCCCGTCGCGCTGACGAGGAAGCCGAGACCGACGTTGCCCGCTTCGAGATCGTGCTTGGCGAAGATCACCTCGGCCACGTTGATGCACGCGGTGGCGACCGCCGCCGTGCTCCAGACGACGAGCACCGTGACCAGGTGCCGGGAGCTGACGACGAGGCCGAGTCCCTCGCGCAACTCGCTCCAGTGACCCTTGGTGAGCGGCGCGTCGGAGCGGAGCGCGCTGCCCGCGATCCGCGCGACGAGGACGGCGGAGAGGAGGAAGGTCGCGGCGTTCGTCCAGTACGCGAGGTCGACCCCGTCCGTGGCGAGGAGCAGGCCGGCGATGGCCGGCCCGATCGTCCACGCGACGTTCTCGACCGTCGTGAGCAGCGACGTTGCCTGCTCGCGGTCGTCCTCGGAGACGAGATTCGGAAGCCCGGCCCACACCGCGGGCCGGAAGAAGCCGGTGGCGATGCCGTTGACCGCCGCGACCGCGACGATCGCGGACGGCTCGTCCACGAACGGCAGGAACGCGAACGTCGCCGCCCGGACGAGATCCGAGGCGATCATCAATCGCCTGCGCGACAGGCGGTCGACGAGGGGCCCCAGCGCCAGCCCGATCAGGACGATCGGCAGGAAGTCGGCGATCAGGAGCGCCGCGAGCCAGCGGCCGGATCCCGTCTCGTCGTAGACGTGGACGGAGAGGGCGAGCGCCGCGAGGTACGAGCCCATCGCCGACCCGGCCGTGGCCCAGAAGAGAAGGGCGAAACCTCGGTTCCGGCGAAGGAGGGACAGACGGCCTGTCGCTCCGAAGAGCACGCGGTGAAGCTACCACCGCCGCGCGACGCGGAACAGTGGCGGAAAACGCCACTGGCAGGACGTCGCGGTTGCCTACGCCGCGGCCGCCGGGCGGTACTGCGCCGTGCCCCCGAGGCCCTGCCGACGGGCGTCGACGAGGGCGCGATCGGCGAAGGCGCAGAGCCCGAGCGCGTCGCCTGCCGTCCCGAGATCGCAGATCCCGGCGGTCAGCCTGACCCCCGAGAGGGACGCGAGCGCCGTCCGCGCCCGCGCCGCAGCGCCGACGCCGCCGTGCATGTCCGTGCGGGGAAGGATCCAGGCGAGCTCACCGTCTCCCGTCCGCGCGAGCACGTCGTCGGCGCGGCACAGCTCCTGCAACCGCTCGACGGCCACGAGCGCGCCGGGGCGCCCGAACACGCCCGCGCCGGCATGGCCGTCGACGCTGAGGTCGAGCAGCACGAGCGTCAACGTCTCGCCGTAGGCGATCGCACGCCGCACCGCGCCGCCGAGCATCGCTTCGAACTCGAGGTGGTCGCGGAGCCCGGTCTCGGGGTCCCGGCCGCAGAGCTCGGCCAGCCGGCGCTCCCGACGACGGCTCGAGGACATGTCGCGCACCGTCAGCACATGGCGTGGCGGGCCGCCGTCGTCCGGAACCCTTCGCCCCGCGACCGCGACGTGCAGCCGTTCGCCGTTCCGACGGCGGAACGTCAGCTCTCCGTCGAGCTCCGCGTGCCGCTCGAGCTCCTGGTGCCAGGCCTCGAGCTCGTGCCGAAGCTCGGGCGGCCAGAACGGAAACGGATGCCCTACACCCACGAGCTCCGCACGCTCGAACCCGAGCAGCTCGCACAGGCGCCGGTTGACCGAGCGGACCCGGCCGTCCTGGACGAGCAGCAGCCCCTCGGGAATCGCGGAAAGGAGCTCTCGGGCCGCCGAGAGCTCGGCGTCCGCGCCCCGAGCGACGGCGCCTCGCGCCGTGCGGCTGAGCCGGTAGGCGAATACCGCTGCACCGGCCAGGCCGAGCGCCGCTGCGGTTCCCAGCGCTGCGCTCATGCGGCGCCCGCCTTGACGTTCCGCTCGAACTTGTGCCACGCGCGGTCGCCGCGCAGGAAGCGCCACGTCCCCTTGAGCCGGGCCCATGCCATGATCGGCCGGTAGACGACCATCTCGAGCGGCATCAGCCCGAGCAGGCGCGCGACGCCCGAGGCGCGGTACGCCCGGGCCTCGAGGTCGAGGTTCAGGAGGGCGCCCGTCGTGAGAGCGCTGTTCGCGAACGTGACGAGCAGGGTGAGGACGGCGAACTCCCGCCAGCCGATGAGCCCGCCGATCCCGCCCGCGAGGAGCGTGCCCACCGCGACGACCTCGAACACCGGCGCGAGGATCTCCGAGACGACGTAGTACGGCACGCCGAGCAGACCAACCGTCCCGTAGCGCGGGTTGAACCACATCCGCCGGTTCGCCCAGCACGTCTCGAGGATCACGCGCTGCCACCGCTCGCGCTGCGAGACGAGGTTCTTCACGTTGTCCGGGCCCTCGGTCACGCCGACGCAGTCGGGGAGGCAGGCGATCCGGTAGGCGCGCCCGCGCTCGCGCAGGGTTCGATGCACGCGGAAGGTGAGCTCGATGTCCTCGCAGGTGAACTCCGCGGACCAGCCGCCGAGATCCTCGACGAGGTCGCGCCGCCAGAGCTGGAACGCCCCGGCGGCGCAGAGCATGAAGTTCATGCGCGCCCACGGCATGCGGTTGTTGAAGAACGCGCGCAGGTAGTCGAACGTCTGGAAGGCGAACAGCGGCCGTGTGTCAGGCCCCGCCTGCTGGAGCCCGCTCTCGAGCACGCGGGCGGGGTCGCGCGCGTTCTCGAAGTAGCTCGTCAGGCCGACGATGTGCTGCGGGTCGCCGGAGATCTCCCGCATCGCGCGGGTCAGCGCCGTGGGTGCGAAGACCATGTCGGCGTCGACCCCGCAGACGTAGCGGTACCTGCAGTGGTTCAGCCCGGCGTTGAGCGCGTCCGCCTTGCCGCCGTTCGCCTTGTCCACCACCAGCAGCCGAGGGTCGACCGACCGGTAGTACCCCTCGACTGGGCGGGCCGGAACGACGTCCCTCGACGTTGCGTCGACGGCGACGAGCTCGAGCGCCCCGACGAGAACCTCGAGCGTCTCGTCCGTCGAGCCGTCGTTGACGACGATCACCTCGAACTCCGGGTAGTCGAGCGCGAGCAGCGACCGAACAGCATCCGGCAGACCGCCACTCTCGTTGTACGCGGGGACGATGATGCTCACGCCCGGGGCGAACCTCGACGCCGCGAGCGTGTCCGGGTCGTCGACCGACCGCTCCCGGCGCCGCCGGCGCGACTCGACATGACCGAGCGCCATCAGCGAGAAGTGCACGCCGTACAGCAGGACGAGGTAGCCGGTGCACCCGAAGACGAGCGTCCTCAGCACTCCCTCGAACGTCACGACGCCTGCTCCAGCGGTGTCCCCGGACGGCCCTGCCCTCGATATCGACGGGCGCGCTCGGCGGCCGCGCGCCGAAGCCGGCCCCCGCCGGCCTCCATGATCCGCTCGAGCTCGCCTGCCTCGCCGCCGTCCACCAGCGCATCCAGGGCACCGACGTCCTGCAGGACGAGCGCGGCGCCCCTGCGCAGAGCCGGGTCGCCGGCGTCCACGAGCGGCGCGACGACCATCGCCACATCGCTCCCGGCGCCGACGAGCGCCTCCCGGGCAGCCTCCCGAACCCACCAGGACTCGTCCGCGAGCAAGGGCGCGACGAACGACGCAGCGCCGGCGCCGGCGATCGCGACCGCGGTGCGGCTCGCCTGGGCGCGAACGAACGGCTGGGTGTCCGAGAGCATCTCGAGCGCTCTCCTGAGCGTGTCCGCCGACCCGGCCGCCCGGAGCGTCTCGAGCGCAGCGGCCCGGACGTGGGGTGACGGATCGGCGGTGAGCGCGGCCACGTGCCGGCGAGCGAGCTCCGGGTAGCGGCCGAGCAGCCTGACGACGTAGAAGCGGACGACCTCGCTGGGGTGTCCGACGAGAGGCGCCAGCCGGCGTCCGGGCCGCGGCGCGAGGCGGTCGAGCTCCGTCGCAACGCGCTCGGGAGTCTCGAGCTCGGAAGCGAGTGCCTCGACGAGACCGTCGAGGGCCCACTCGTGGTCCGCGGCGAGGCCGCTGAGCGCTGTGATCGCGGCGACGCGGACGTCGCGCTCGTCGCTGCGCAGACCGCGCTCGAGCAGCGCCCGAGCCTCTGTCTCGTCGACCGTCCGTCGGCCGGCGTGCTCGCCCGACGGCGCAGGAAGCACCCACCCCTCGGTGACCTCCGCCCGCCCCGCAGGCAGGCGTCGACGCGCTCGCAGGCGCGCGATGGGGATCGCGGCCGCGAGCAGGAGCCAGCTGCAACACGCGATCGCGCAGACGAGAACCAGGGACGCCGCAGTCACCGTCCCTCGGTATCGGCACCCTGGATGAGGCGGCACTCACCCTTCCGGGTGACGCTTGACTCTAGGCGACGGGGCCGCTGGGGGCCGTCGCCCGCGCCATACGCCCGGCAACGACCTTCGCGAGCGCGATCCTGTCCGGATCGCCGACGGGGCTCCCGAAGGACGTGAAGAGGAGGCCCGACTGGATCCGGCCGTGCTGGAGGATGACGGCGTCGACGTACGCGCGAACGCGCTGGTTGGCGCCGATCGTGACGTTGACGACGAGCCGGTACGCCGCGGTCTTCGGCGACACCGAGGGGAAGGGGATCTTCTTCGCCGAGACGACGGTGATCTTCTGCCCCGGCCCCGCGGACAGCCGGATGATGTCTCCGAGGCAGGTGGTCGTCTGGCGCGTCGAGCCGCGGTTCCACGACGTGTTCGCCTCGCGGAGCGTGCGGTACACCTGCGCGGTCGAGCCGACCGTGACGAAGACCGGGGCCTGCGCCAGGCGGAAGTCGGGCGACGCCGCGTCGCCCGTCACGGTGAGGTCGGTCTCGTCCAGCGGGCCACAGCGCGCGCCCTTCGGCAAGTTCCGGTCGTCCTTGCTGCGCGCGATCGACGCGAAGCCCGAGCCCAGGTCGCCCCGCTTGAGGACGACCGAGCGCGCAGTCGCCTGCCCCGTCTTCGTCAGCGCCTTCTTCGGCTGCCCGTCGCCGGCGAGCGCCGATGCGGGGGCGACGAGCGCGGCGGTCAGGGCGACGACGAGCAGGAGACGCACGGTCTCACTGTACTCCGCGGGCGTTCCGCCGCACGACTTCGCTCACCGCGGGTCGTATGCGAGGTTCGGGCGCAACCAGCGCTCGACCGTCGCGAGGTCCATCCCTTTGCGCCCGGCGTAGTCCTCGACCTGGTCGCGGCCGATCCGCCCGATCGCGAAGTACCGGGCGGCCGGATGGCCGAAGTAGAGCCCGCTGACGCTCGACCCCGGAAGCGACGCGTAGGTCTCCGTGAGCGCGAGGCCGGCGTCGTCGGCGCCGAGAAGCGAGAAGAGCGTCGACTTCTCGGAATGGTCGGGGCACGCCGGGTAGCCGAACGCCGGTCTGATCCCGCGATAGCGCTCTCCCACCAGCTCGTCGTTTTCGAGATGCTCCTCGGGTGCGTACCAGGAGCGGCGCGACTGCAGGTGGAGCCACTCCGCAAAGGCCTCGGCGAGCCGGTCGGCGAGCGCCTTCACCATGATCGCGTTGTAGTCGTCGCCATCGGCCTCGAACGACGCAGCGAGCTCGTCGGCGCCGTGCACGCCGACCGCGAACCCGCCGATGTGGTCGGAGAGGCCCGTGTCGGCCGGCGCCACGAAGTCGGCGAGTGAGCGGTTGGGGCGGGTGTCGTCGTGCGCTCCCTGCTGGCGGAGCATCGGGAAGCGCACGGCTGCGCGCCCGTTGCCCGAGTCGAGGACGATGTCGTCAGCCTCCGCTGCCGCCGCCCAGAACCCGTGCACACCGCGGGGAGTGAGAAGCTCCTCGGTGACGATCCGGTCGAGGAGGGCGCTGGCGTTCTCGAACAGGTCCCTCGCCGCAGCGCCCTTCTCGGGGTGCTCGAGGATCGCCGGGTAGCGGCCCTTCATGTCCCAGGCGTGGAAGAAGAACGTCCAGTCGATGTACGGGCGGAGCTCTGCGAGCGACGGCTCGACGAGGCGCGTGCCGGTGAACTCCGGCGCTGCAAGGTCGTCGGAGTGCCACCCGATCGGCGTCCGCCGCTCGCGCGCCGCGCGGATCGGCAGCAGCGGCCGGCGCTCGCGCTCCGCGTGGAGCGCGCGCAGGCGCTCCTGCTCGACCCGGTTCTCGACGTCGAGCGCGGCGCGGCGCTCCGGCTCCAGCAGCGACCCGACGACGCCGATCACGCGGGAGGCGTCGAGGACGTGGACGGTCGGCTGCGTGTACTCGGGCGCGATGCGCACCGCAGTGTGCTGTCGCGACGTCGTGGCGCCCCCGACGAGGAGCGGAAGCTGCATCCCGCGCCGCTCCATCTCCTTGGCGACCACGACCATCTCGTCGAGCGAGGGCGTGATGAGCCCCGAGAGCCCCACGATGTCGCAGTCCTCGTCGATCGCCGCGTCGAGGATCGCCTCCGCGGGAACCATCACCCCCAGATCGATCACCTCGTAGCCGTTGCAGCCGAGCACGACACCGACGATGTTCTTGCCGATGTCGTGGACGTCGCCTCTGACGGTCGCCATGACGACGCGCCCCGCGGCGCGCGTGTCCCCGGCCTTCTCGGCCTCCATGAACGGCTCGAGGTAGGCGACGGCTCGCTTCATCGCGCGGGCGCTCTTGACGACCTGCGGCAGGAACATGCGCCCCGAGCCGAAGAGATCGCCGACGACCCGCATCCCGTCCATCAGAGGGCCCTCGATCACGTCGAGCGGTCGCGCGGCCGCCTGGCGCGCCTCCTCGACGTCCTCCTCGATGAAGTCGACGATCCCGTGCACGAGCGCGTGCTCGAGCCGCTTGCCGACCGTCGCCTCGCGCCACGCGACGTCCTCCTCCCGCTCGACAGCCGTCCCCTCGTAGCGGCGCGCGAGCTCGACGAGCCGCTCCGTCGCATCGGGCCGGCGGTTCCAGATGACGTCCTCGACGTGCTCGAGCAGCTCCGGCTCGATGTCCTCGTAGACCATCAGGAGGCCGGCGTTGACGATGCCCATGTCGAGCCCGGCGCGGATCGCGTGGTAGAGGAACGCCGCGTGCATCGCCTCGCGCACGTGCTGGTTGCCGCGGAATGCGAACGACAGGTTGGAGATGCCGCCGCTCGTCCGGGTGCCGGGGCAGCGCTCCTTGATGAGCGGGAGCGCCTCGATGAACGCCTTCGCGAACTCGTTGTGCTCCTCGATCCCCGTCGCGACCGCCAGCACGTTCGGGTCGAAGACGATGTCCTCCGGCGAGAACCCCGCCTGCTCGGTCAGCAGGCGGTACGCGCGCTCGCAGATCTCGACCTTGCGCTCGACCGTGTCGGCCTGTCCCCGCTCGTCGAAGGCCATCACGACGACCCCCGCGCCGAAGCGGCGGATCGCCTGCGCGTGCTCGAGGAACGGCTCTTCCCCCTCCTTCAGCGAGATGGAGTTGACGATGCCCTTGCCCTGGAGGCACCGGAGCCCCGCCTCGAGGACGCCCCAGCGGGAGCTGTCGACCATGATCGGCAGTCGCGCTGCCTCCGGCTCGGTGGCGAGCAGGTTGAGGAAGCGCGTCATCGTCTGCTCGCCGTCGAGCAGGTCGGCGTCCATGTTGACGTCGAGCGCGTTCGCGCCGCTCCGCACCTGCTCGAGCGCGACCTCGACGGCCGCCTCGAGGTCGTCGGACTCGACGAGCGAGCGGAACCTGGCTGAGCCGGTGACGTTCGTCCGCTCCCCGATCATCACGAACCCCGTGTCGGGGCCGATCTCGAACGGCTCGAGCCCGCTCCAGCGCGTCCGCGGGACGCGCTTCGGGATCGCCCGCGGAGCCATCCCCTCGACCGCCGCCGCGATCTGGCGGACGTGCTCGGGCGTCGTGCCGCAGCACCCGCCGACGACGTTGACGAGGCCGTCCTCGGCGAAGCCGCGGAGGTAACGGCTCGTGTCGCCCGGCTCCTCGTCGTGCTCCCCCATCGCGTTCGGCAGGCCGGCGTTCGGGTAGCAGGCCACGTACGTGTCGGAGACGCGCGCGAGCTGCTCGAGGAATGGGCGCATCTCGCTCGCGCCCAGCGAGCAGTTGACCCCGACGATGAGCGGGCGTGCGTGCTCGACGGAGACCCAGAACGCCTCCGCGGTCTGGCCCGAGAGATTGCGGCCGCTGCGGTCGATGGCGGTGAACGAGAGCCAGAGAGGCAGGTCCGGAACGACATCCGCCGCGGCGACGATCGCCGCCTTGGCGTTCAGCGTGTCGAAGATCGTCTCGACGAGCAGGAGGTCGACGCCGCCCTCCACGAGCGCGGCGATCTGCTCGCGCATAGCTCGACCGCACCTCCTCGAACGTCACCGAGCGATACGCGGGGTCGTCGACCTTCGGCGAGACCGAGAGCGAGACGTTGAGCGGCCCGACCGCTCCGGCGACGAAGCGTGGCCGGTCGGGCGTCCGCTCGGTCCACGCGTCGGCGGCTGCACGGGCGAGACGGGCGCCCTCGCGGCTCATCTCCGCGGCTATGTGGCCGAGGTCGTAGTCGCCCTGCCCGATCGACGTCGCCGTGAACGTGTTCGTCGTCGCGATGTCCGCGCCGGCAGCGAAGTACGCGTCGTGGATCTCGGCGATGAGCTCCGGGCGCGTGAGGTTGAGCAGGTCGGGATCACCCTTGACGTCGCGGCCGTGCTCGCGCAGCAGCTCGCCGCGGTACTCGGCCTCGGACAACCTCCGGCGGTGGATGAGCACGCCCCACGAGCCGTCGAGCACGCCGATCCGGCGGTCGAGGATCTCGCGGAGCTGGTCGGTTGCGGTCACGGTCTCCTCGCTGGGCCGCCTCCCGCCTCGAGAGCCCGACCGGTGTCCGCGCCGGGGGCTCTTTAGGCGTTTGGTGACCCGGTCGCCAAGCTGCCTGTCAAAGCTCTCCGGGACCTCTCACGATAGCCGACACCCCCGGCGAGTTCCATGGAGCGTCGCTATGCGGCCGAAGCCGGGCTCCGCCCGGCGGGAGGCCACACGGACGGTGAGCAATGAGCGGCGCTGAAGGAGGGGGCTCGTGGGGGAACCATGGGTTCCCCCACGTTCTAGCCGGTCGTGCGACCCGAGACGCTGAGCTGGTTCTCGGCGTGCCGGATCCGCTGCTCCAGCTGCCAGCGGTCGGCGGCCGAGTCGCCGGCCTCGACCCTCTCGAGCTCCGCCTTCGCGGCCTCGAGCTGCGCCTGCGCGCGGGAGTCGTCGATCTCCTTGACGTTCACCGCGTCGTCGACGAGCGCGAGCGCGCGGTCGAGCTCGACCTTGAAGAAGCCGGGGCCCGTGGCGAACTCGAGGATCTCGTTGCCGCCGAGGTGCACACGGGTGGAGCCGGCCTTCAACGTGGCGACGAGCGGCGCGTGCCGCGCGAGCACGCCGATCTCTCCGGCGGCGCCGGGCACGATCAGCATGTGGGCCTCGCCGGAGAAGACGGGCCCGTCCGGCGTCACGACCGCGACGTCGAACGGCGGATGGTCGGCGATCTCCGCCATCGGCGCCGGGCTACGCGGCGACCTTCTCGAGCTCGCGCGCGCGCTCGACCGCGTCCTCGATCGGGCCCTGCATGTAGAAGGCCGCCTCGGGGAGCTCGTCGTGCTCGCCCTTGATGATCGCGTCGAAGCCCGCGATCGTGTCCTCGAGCTTGACGTACTTGCCGGGCGTCCCGGTGAACTGCTCGGCGACGAAGTTCGGCTGCGAGAGGAACCGCTCTACCTTTCGCGCGCGCGCGACGACGAGCTTGTCCTCGTCGGTGAGCTCGTCCATGCCGAGAATCGCGATGATGTCCTGCAGGTCCTTGTAGCGCTGGAGGATCTGCTGGACGCTCGTCGCGACGCGGTAGTGGTCGTCGGAGACGATGCCGGGCTGGAGCGCCCGCGACGTCGAGTCGAGCGGGTCCATCGCCGGGTAGATCCCCTTCTCCACGATCGCGCGCGACAGGGTCGTCGTCGAGTCGAGGTGGGCGAACGTGTTCGCGGGCGCGGGGTCCGTCAGGTCGTCCGCCGGCACGTAGATCGCCTGCACCGACGTCACCGAGCCGGTCGTCGTCGAGGTGATCCGCTCCTGGAGCTGCCCCATCTCGGTGGCGAGCGTCGGCTGGTAGCCGACGGCGCTCGGCATGCGGCCGAGGAGCGCCGAGACCTCGGAGCCGGCCTGGACGAACCGGAAGATGTTGTCGATGAACAGGAGCACGTCCTGGCCCTGGTCGCGGAAGTACTCCGCCATCGTCAGCCCGGACAGGCCGACCCGCAGACGTGCGCCCGGCGGCTCGTTCATCTGCCCGTAGACGAGGGCGACCTTGTCGATCACGCCCGACTCGGTCATCTCGAGCATCAGGTCGGTGCCCTCGCGCGTGCGCTCGCCGACGCCCGAGAACACCGAGACGCCGCCGTGCTGCTGCGCGAGGTTGTGGATCAGCTCCTGGATCAGGACGGTCTTGCCGACGCCGGCCCCGCCGAACAGCCCGACCTTGCCGCCCTTGATGTACGGCGCGATCAGGTCGACGCACTTGAGGCCGGTCTCGAAGATCTCGATCTTCGGTGAGAGGTCGCGGAACGCCGGCGGATCGCGGTGGATCGGCCAGCGCTCGACGTCGGCCGGCGGTGGGGCCTTGCCGTCGATCGCCTGCCCGATCACGTTCCACAACCGGCCGAGCGTCGGCTGCCCCACGGGGACGGAGATCGCCTGTCCCGTGTCGACGACGTCTGCGCCGCGGGCGAGCCCGTCGGTCGAGTCCATCGCGACCGCCCGTACCCGGTCGTCGCCGAGGTGCTGCTGCACCTCCGCGACGAGCGTTCCGTTCGGCAGCTCGATCTCGAGCGCGCTCAGGATCTCGGGAAGGCCGTCGGGGAAGACCGCGTCGACGACGACGCCCTTGATCTCGATGATCTTCCCGACGTTGCGGCCGGACGTGCTGGTATCAGACATGAGGCTCCGTTACGCGTGAGTGACCGAGGGGCGCCCGGTCGGGCTGCCGGCGACGGAGTCTAGCCAATGCCCCGCGCAGGACGGACGGGTCCCGGCCCTCACGGGAACGGCCATTCGGCGGCGCCTCGACACGCTCGGCGTGGTCGAGGCGTCAGACGTCGGAAGTGACGAATGTGGGCGTCACGAACATGTCCGAAGCGTACGCGCCCGACGTGCCGCGGGCCCGCGAGGACGGTCTGCTAGCCGTCGGCGCCGCCGCCGCCCGGTGAGGCGGGCACGGCGACCACGTTCACAGGGGCCCAGTAGTCGACCAGCCACGGGCCGCTCTTCTGACGCTGGCGAAGGCCGACGTAGAACTCCGTCGGCCCGAGGCCGTCCTTGTTCTTGCCCGGCGTGAGCAGCACCTGGAGCACGACGTGACCCGGAGTCACCTCGTCGACCGAGAACGCCGCTCCCTTGAGGCCGTTCGTGGGGAAGTACTGCACGGGGATGTTCCCCGTGAGCCACTGCTCGCGGGTGCAGGCGCACGAGGCGCGGAGGTCCTTGTCCGCGAGAGTCCAGGCCTTCGCGAGGTCTTCACGCCCGACTGCTGCGAGGACGAACGCGCCCGCGGCCTCGCGCGCCGCCTTCGGCACGTCGCTCTCCTTCGGCGTCGTCTGGGTGTCGACGCCGGGGAGGTCCTCCGACGCGTAGCCGGACGGCACCGTGCCGCGATCGGCGGCCGGCGGCGAGGAGTCGTCGCTTCCGAGACGGACGGTGACGAACGCGACGACGCCTGCGATCAGAACGAGGGCTGAGGCCCAGAGCAAGGCCCGTCCGAATCCGGGCGAACGCAGGCGCTCCATCACGCTCCGAGGGTAGCCGAGGTGCTTTCGAAATTCGTTCGCGGCATGTGAACTACGCGTTACGACGGTAGAGCAGGAGCCCGAGCGGCAGGAACGCGGCGAGCAGCGCCTTCGGTGCCAGCTCCTTCGACACGAGCTGACGGCCCTGCGGCACGAGCTGCCCCGTGCCGAGGCGGGCACGGACGGCCTCTATGAGACCCCGGGTGTCCCCCTCGTTGATCACGGGCGCGCCGACCGCGCCTGCGACGAGCCGGAGCGAGCGGCTCGACGTGGGGTCCGGCCGATAGGCGACGTCTCGGTTCCCGTTGTCGTCGAAGACCGCCTCGTCTTTCCGCCAGACCTGGACGAAGATCGTGGAGATACGGCCGTCGCGCAGCCGGTCGCTGAGCGTCCCGAGATCGACGGGGATCGTCTCGCCGTCGGAGATCACGACGGCGATCCGTCGCTGCGTGTCCGGCCGGAAGAACGCGACCCGGCCGAGGTCGCCGAGCGACGCGAACGCGGTCGCCCGCCGCGCCCGCCGGTCCGGCGGCGGGCGCTCGATCCCGATCGCGCGGTCGATCACAGCCGAGAAGGCGTTGGCGCCGAGCGTCGGGAACAGATGCGGGAGGACGCGGTCCGAGAGCGACGCCACGCCGACGCGCGTCTCCGGGATCGCGTTCCGCAGCTGCTTCGCGACGGCGCGCGCCCGGTCGAGCCGGGTCGGCTCCGTCGGCGCGCGGCGGGCGAGCATCGACCGCGTCACGTCGACGACGACGAGCACCTCCGAGCCCTCCCGGCCGCTCGTGCTCTCCGAGCGCGCCACGACCGGCTGCGCGGCAGCTGCCGCGACGAGCGCGGCCACGAGGCCGAGCAGCGTGAGGTCGACAACGGTCGAGCGCCTCCCGACGGCCGGCAGTCCGAGCGAGGCCGCGACGGCGGCCGAGCGCCGGCGCCCACGCAAGAACGCGATCACGCCGAGCACACCGACGAGGCCGACGAGCGCTGCCCACGGCGTGAGGAAGTTGATCGACACTTCAGAAGCCGCTGCCGCTGGTCGCCGACCCCGCACCGGGGCTCGGCAGCGGCGAGCGCGTGTCGCCGCTTCCCGCAACGCCCGAGCCCGATGCGCGGAGAAGCTTCAGCGCCAGCTCGAGGTCGTAGACGGCCGTCTCGTTCGACGGGTCGAGCACCACGGCCCGGTCGAGGAACTCGATCGCACGGCGCACGAAGACCTGGCGCTGCGTCGGCGAGTTGCGCGCCTCCTCGAGCATCATCGCGGCGCGAAGCACCGCGAGCTGCGACCGCCGGTTCGCCTCCGAATCGCGCTCGAACGTGCGCCCCAGCGTGCGCTCGGCGGCACTGCGGCGGGTGACGTCCTCGAACACGCGGATCGGATCCCGCGGCTTGCTCCGCCAGAACTGGTCGACCGCCCGGCGGTAGTCCATGTCATCGGAGACGCCGAGCAGCGAGGCGGAGGCGCCCCGCGGAAGGAGCGTGTCGGGCTGCCAGGCGACGGCCGCGCCCGCACCGTACGCCATATCGCCGTCGCGGAGCCCGCGATCCCAGCGAAGCACGTCCGCCGCGAGTGCGACGAGTACCGCGGCGACGACGACGAGCGCCGCGACGGCGACGACGCCACCGACGGGACGCAGCCAGGCCGGTGCCCTCACGGCGTCCTCCCCCACGTCAGGCGGGCGCCCCACCACTCGTTGAGCGCGAGGAGGCCGAGCAGCGCCGCGCCCACGCAGACGAGCGCCCATGGCGAGGACCCGACGAGCGTCAGGCGCTCGCGCACGGTCGTGTTCCGCAGCAGCTCCGGACGGTCGACGAACACGCTCCTGCCGGCGACGCCGATGAAGAGCTTCCTGTCCTCGGGGGCCGGGAACAGCGGGATCACGCGCAGGCGGATCCCGTCCCGCTCGTACGCCGTCAGCTCCTCCGTCAGAGGAGCGGTGTCGAAGCCGGAGTCGTCGAGGTCGCTGAGCAGCAGGACGGACAGCGACCTGTCGCCCTCGCGGGCGATCACCTGGCGCGCCTCGGCGAGGCCGGTCGAGATCCGGGTGCCGCCGCGGAAGGCGAGCGACCAGGGGCTCTCTTCGCGCGGCTGCGCGGGGTTGGGGGCGGCGCCGCCGCCGCGTCCGCCGAAGCCGCCCGGCCGACCGAACCCGACCGGGCCCTGGTCGAAGAAGCGCAGCAACGGACGCAGCTCCTCGCTGCGGGTGTCGGGCGGCAGCATCTCGTACGCGCTGTCCGAGAAGACGACGAGGCCGATCCTCCCCTCGGTCTCCGAGAGCGACTGCAGGACCCGCATCACGCGCTGCGACTTCTGCGCATCGACGCTCGTCGACAGGTCGAGCACGACAATGCCCCCGCTGCCGCTCGCGAAGTAGCTCGTGGGCAGGGCGTGGAGGTTGCGGGCGAGCCCGAACGCGCCGAGCAGGAGCCCGAGCGCGGCGGCCGCGAGCGCGAAGCGCAGCCAGCGCGTGCGGCGGTGCTCGCCGCGCAGCTCGTCGGCGGCCGAGGTGGGAAGCCCGCCGCGCCGGCGTAGAGAGAGCTCGCTCATACCGCCGCCATCTCCCCACGCAAGGCATCCTCGGATCGTCGGGCGAGGCTCTCGACCTCGTCGAGGCTCGCCGCGCGTGGGGACCAGGCGAGCTCGCGCGCCTCGTCCGCGAGATCGCCGAGCCCGACCGCGTCGAGCTCACGTGCCACCAGGTCGAGCGCGCGGCGCCGGTCGGGGGCCGCGGCGCCGTTCGCGGTCCCGGTGCGCGCCAGCTCGAGCGCACGCTCGAGCGGTGGCCGCTCGTCGCGCGGCGCCGTCTCCTCCACTGCCGGAGGCACGTGCCAGAGGCGACGCCCGAGCCACACCGCGCAGCCGACCAGGGCCAGCGCGCCGAGCAACAGCGCGACGGCGAGCGTCCTCGGCCCGAACCGCGTCGTCACCGCGGGAAGCGCGGTCTCGCTCGCCCGCCAGCGGATCGCCTCGACGTCCGCCGTCGCGACACGCGAGGCGACGATCACGGGCGGCCAGTCGACGACGTCGCGTCCGACGCCCGGGTTGTCCTTGAACCGGTACCGCACGAGACCCGACTGGAAGCGGGCGATCCCGCGCGCGCCCGCCGGCTCGCAGCCCTCGCGCAGGCACCGAAGCGTGTACGCGGAAGGTCACGTGCGGCGGTTCCGCCCTCGACGTGCCTCCCGACGACGGGGCTCCCGGTCGCCTCGTAGGGGCTGAAGTCGGTCTGGAGGCTGATCGAGCGGGGATCGATAACCGTCGTATCCACGACGACGTCCGCCGTCGCAACCACGGGCGTCCCGAACGCAACCACGTCGGGCTCGATTCCCGAGGTGACCGTGACGGCGCGCGCGGGGGTCCCGACGGAGTCGCCTTCGCCGCGCGCGGCGACCCAGAGCTCCTTGATCGCGAGGCCGACGAGGACGGCGGCCGCCACCTGCACCGCGATCACGGCCCAGCGCCTCATGCCGCGTGCCCCCATGCCGCCTGGCGCTCCGCGGACCAGCTGAGGAACGCCTCGAAGACGTGCTCGCGATCGTCGCTGCCGATCAGCACCGGCTCGACCCCGAGCGAGCGCAGCCCGTCGACGAGCCCGGCGAGACGCGCCTCGTGCCGCTCGCGCCACGCCCGCGACTCGCCCTTCGCGAGGCGCACGAGCCGCACGCGGCCGTCGGAGCCGACGAGCGGCGCGACGACCCGGTCGACGTCGGGGAAGCGCTGCTCCCAGACGGGATCCTGGACGACGACCGGCACGATGTCCCAACCGCGGTCGAGCGCCGACTCCCAGGTCTCGAGCGGCGTCGCCTCGAGGAAGTCCGAGAGAACGAACACGAAGCTCGCCGACGGCACCTGCCGCCGGTGGAGCGTCAAGAACTCGAACATGCCGGTGATCCCGTCCGCAGCCCCGTCGCGCTCGGGAAGCGGGTGCTCGGTGAGCGTGACGTGCCGGCGTCCGCTCGTCGGCGGGCACCACTCGACGGTGCCCGGCAGCTCGTGCTCGAGACGACCGACGAGCCCCCGCGACTCGGCCACGCTCGCCTCGATCAGCCCGCGCGCCACCTCTGCGGCTTCCGCCTTGCGGAGGAACGGCATCCCCGGCGGGCAGAGCGACATTCCAGGGCGGCGGTCGAGGCAGACGACGACGCGGGGCGCTTCGTCGGCCAGGAATTCCCGGACGACGAACTCGTCGCTCGCGCGGGCGCCGGAAAGGCGAGCGGAGGACGCCCAGTCGATGCGGTGCGGGTCGTCGCCCGGCACGTATGTCCGGGAACCGGCGATGTCCGAGCCGGAGCCCCTGCGCGCGCCGTGCATCGAGCCGAAGGCGAGCCCGATCAGCCGTCGCCGCGAGACGAGCGGGAAGGTGAGGCTCCCACCGATCATGGAGCCGGCGCGGGCGGCGGCGCATCCTCGAGCACGGCCGTCGGCGGGGGCGCGATCGCGAGGCATTCCTCCGCGAAGCGCTCCATCACGGTCGCCATGCCGTGCTGACGCGCCTCGGCGAGCTTGGCGGGTGTCAGGACGACGCGGTGGCCGAGCACCGCGACGAGCAGCCGCTCGACGTCGGCGGGGACGACGTACCGGCGTCCGTGGAGCAGCGCCCAGCCGCGCGCCGCGCGTTCGAGGGCGAGGCTCCCGCGGACCGACGCGCCGACCGAGGTGGCGCCCATCTCGCGTGTTGCGCGCACCAGCGCGACGATCCACTCGGCGATCAGCGGGTCGAGGTAGACGGTGGTGGTCGCGCGCTCGAGTGCCTCGATCTCCTCGACGCCCACGACCGGGCGGAGCGTGGCGAGCGGGTGCTCGACCCGCTGGTCCTCGAGCACCTGGAGCTCCTCGAGCGCGGAGGGATAGCCGAGCGACGTGCGCAGGAAGAAGCGGTCGAGCTGCGCCTCGGGCAGCGGGAACGTTCCCTCGTATTCGATCGGGTTCTCCGTCGCGAGGAGGAGGAACGGCCGCGGGACGACCTTCGTCGCGCCGTCGACCGTCACCTGGCGCTCGGCCATCGCCTCGAGCAGCGCGGACTGCGTCTTCGGCATCGCGCGGTTGATCTCGTCCACGAGGACGACGTTCGCGAAGATCGGCCCCGGCCGGAACTCGAAGTCGCGCGTGCGCTGGTCGTAGACGGCGAGCCCCGTCACATCGGTCGGCTGGAGGTCGGGCGTGCACTGAATCCGCGTTCCGATCGCCCCGTCGATCGACTGCGAGACGGCCCGCGCCAGCACGGTCTTCGCGGTTCCCGGCACGTCCTCGAACAGGACGTGCCCGCCGCACGCGAGCGCTGTCAGGACGAGGCGGATCTCGTCGCGCTTTCCGTGGACGACCGTCTCGATGTTCGAGAGCAGCCGGTCGGCGACGGCGACCGCCTCCTGGAGGTCGTCGGCTCGCGTCGGGTCGGCCAGCACGCCGACGAGTGTAGTCGGGGTCTCCAGGCCGCTCCTCCCGTCGATCGGGGCTCGGCCTAGAAGTCGCTCGCGGGGCGGGCCGGCTTCACGCTGTGCGGCGTCGAAGGCGGCGGCAGGATCCGCAGCTCACCGGCACGGAGCGCGTCGACCTTGATGGCGCGGAGCCCGTCGCCGAACACGGTGCCCGGAGGAGCGCCGCCCGGAGCGGCCAGGTCGCCCGGCGCGTCGTGGTTGGCGGTCGTTCCCATGGCCCACGCGCCGACGGCGACCACGACGGTCGCCGCGACCGAAGCAGCGCTCCCGACCACGCGTCGCGTGAACCTGCCGACGCGCACCGGCGAGATCTCGACCGGCCGGGGAAGGGGCTCGAACGACGCAGCCCGAAGCTGGTGAGCGACCCACCGGCTCTGCTCGTCGAACGCCCGGCAGCCGGCACAGCTCGCGACGTGGCGTGCGACCGCGCGGCTGTCCATCTCCGCGAGCGCCCCGTCGAGCCGCTGCGAGAGCAGCGCCCTGGTCCGGTCGCATCGGCGCGTCGACATACCCGTCATACTGACTTGGACGACGAAACGGCCGCGCGGTTAGAAGAGACTGGTGTGCGGATCGACGGCGATCCCGACGACGACCATCACGAGGCCCAGCGCGAGGAACAGCCAGGTGGTGGATCTCGCGTCGTCCCGCTCGTCGCTCGTCGCGTGCCGCATGCCTTTCGAGAAGATCCCGACGCCGAGGAGCGCGCCCATCGGCTCGGCATCCTCGTCATCCCCGGCGGGGCGCAACGGGCCGCGGACGCCGGAGAAGACGCCGAGCACGATCAGGAAGCAGCCGATGAGGTACAGGCCCGTCGCGGCGGAGCGGGTCGCCGAGCTGCCGAGCGCGAGACCGATCAGCGCCGACACCGCCGCGACCGCGATCGTCGCGAGCCCGAACAGCAGGACGATCCGTCGCGCGGCGGCGCCCACACCCGGGCCGGCGCGCCGCTACCCGGCCGACTCGACCGGTTGCACCGCCGCCGGCTGCTCGGCGATGCTCATCGGCCAGCGCTCGAGCGGGTAGTGGCACGCGACGAGGTGGTCGTCGGCGATCGGCGCGAGGGGCGGCGTGTCGACGTCGCAGCGCCCTTGCTGGAAGCGCGGGCAGCGCGGGTGGAAGTTGCACGCGCTCGGCGGGTTGATCGGGTTCGGCACGTCGCCCTCGAGGACCACGATCTTCCGCGCGCGCCCGACGTCGGGGTTCGGGACCGGGACCGCGGACAGAAGCGCCCCTGTGTACGGATGCTTCGGATGCGCGTACAGCTCGCCGCGATCCGCGAGCTCGACCGACTTGCCGAGGTACATCACCATCACGCGGTCCGAGATGTGCCGCACGACGTTGAGGTCGTGCGCGATGAAGACGTACGTGAGCCCGAACTCCTTCTGCAAATCCTTCAGCAGGTTCAGGATCTGCGCCTGCACGGAGACGTCGAGCGCCGACACCGGCTCGTCGCAGAAGATCAGCTTGGGGTTGACAGCGAGCGCACGCGCCACGCCGATCCGCTGGCGCTGCCCGCCGGAGAACTCGTGCGGGAAGCGGTTGTAGTGCTCCGGGTTCAGGCCCACCACCTCGAGGAGCTCCTGGACACGCCGCTTGCGCTCCGCCGGTGTCCCGATCCCGTGGAGCTCGAGCGCCTCGCCGATGATGAACCCGACGCGCTTGCGCGCGTTGAGCGACGCGTACGGGTCCTGGAAGACCATCATCATGTTGCGCCGCAGCGGCCGCATGTCGCGCCGGGAGAGGCCCGTGATGTCCTGGCCCTGGAAGAGGATCCGGCCGCCTGACGGCTCGAGCAGCTTGAGGATGCAGCGGACGAGCGTCGACTTGCCGCAGCCCGACTCGCCCACGATCCCGAGCGTCTCGCCCTCGCGCAGCGAGAAGGAGACGCCGTCGACCGCCTTCACGGTCGCGATCTCCTTCTGGAACACGATCCCCCGCGTGATCGGGAAGTGCTTCTTCAGGTCCTCGACGACGAGGAGCTCGTTCCCGTTCGCCGCGGTGCTCACGACGACGACGCTCCGGCGGTGAACATCGCGACGAGCTTCGCCGCCTCGCGCGCCTTCGTCGCCTCGTCGAGGTGGCAGGCCTGCTCGTGCAGCGTGTCGCTGCCGACGGGCATGAGCCGCGGGTCCTGCTGCCGGCAGATCGGCATCGCAAATGCGCAGCGCGGGTGGAAGCGGCATCCCGAAGGCGGGTTCAGGAGCGACGGCGGCTGGCCGGGGATCTGGTACAGGCGCTCGAGGTTCGTGTCGAGCCGCGGCAGCGAGCCCATCAGGCCCCACGTGTAGGGGTGGCGCGGCTCGTTGAAGATCGAGCGCACCGGCCCTCGCTCGACGATGCGGGCGGCGTACATCACGATCACGTCGTCCGCCGTCTCCGCGACGACGCCGAGGTCGTGCGTGATCATGATCACGGCTGAGCCGAAATCGTCCTGGATCCGCTTGAGCAGGGCGAGGATCTGCGCCTGCGTCGTCACGTCGAGCGCCGTCGTCGGCTCGTCGGCGATGATCAGGTCCGGGTTGTTGATCAGCGCCATCGCGATCATCACGCGCTGACGCATCCCACCCGAGAACTGGTGCGGGTAGTCGTCGATCCGCCGCTCGGCGCGGGGGATCCCGACGGCCTTCAGCAGCTCGAGGGCGCGGGCGTACGCCTGTTTGTTCGACACGTCGTTGTGCAGCACCACCGCCTCCGCCAGCTGGCGTCCGATCTTGTGCACCGGGTTCAGCGACGTCATGGGGTCCTGGAAGATCATCGCGATCTCGTCGCCGCGAATCGTGCGCAGACGGCTCGACGAGGCCTTCAGGAGATCCTCGCCGCGGAACAGCACCTCGCCCGTCGAGGTCGCGAACTTCGAGTCGTTGAGCCCCATCACGGTGAGGCACGTGACGCTCTTTCCCGACCCCGACTCGCCTACGATGCCGAGCACCTGCCCGGGCTCGACCTTGAAGCTGACCCCGTCGACGGCCTTCACGATGCCGTCGTCCGTCTTGAACTCGGTCCGCAGGTCGCGGACGTCCAGGAGGGGCTCGCTCATCGCGCGAAGCTTACGTGAGGCGGATCCGTGGATCGATCCACGCGTAGAGGATGTCAACCACGAGCGAGAAGATGATGATGGCGATCGCGCCGAAGATGACGACGCCCTGGAGCACGGGCAGGTCGAAGCGCCCGATCGACTCGAGCGCGGTCCCTCCGAGCCCGGGGAGCCCGAAGACGGCCTCGATGAAGATCGCGCCCCCGAGCAGAAGGCCGATGTCCATCCCGACCATCGTCACGACGGGGAGCATCGCGTTCCGCAGCACGTGCTTGCGGATCACCCTGTGCTCGGGCGCGCCCTTGGCGCGAGCGGTCCGGACGAAGTCCATCGACAGCGTGTCCATCACCTCGGCACGCACGAAGCGGACGTACGTCCCTGCGACGACGATCGCAAGCGTGAGGCACGGCAGGATCATGTGATAGGCCCAGTCCCACAGGCCGCCGCAGGCGGCCGCCTCCGGGACGCTGAACACCTCGCAGTACCCGGCGATCGGCGTCCAGCCGAGCTTGTAGCCGACCACGTACGAGAGCACGAGCCCGATCCAGAACGAGGGCAGCGAGATGCCGATCAGCACGTAGATCATCGCAGTCCTGTCGAGCAGCGATCGAGGGCGCAAGGCCGAGAAGATGCCGAGCGGGATCGCGATCGAGAGCACCATGATCATCGCGCCGAAGACGAGCGAGGCCGTGATCGGCGCAGCGCGCAGGATCTCCTCGTTCACCGAGCGGCGCGTCACGAACGACTGGCCGAGCGACCCTTCGATGACGAGCCGCTTCAGGAACTTGGCGTACTGAACGTAGAACGGCTGGTCGAGCCCGAGGAAGCGCTTGACCTCCTCGACGCGCTCCGGTGTCGCCGACTGGCCGGCAGCGAGCCGCGCCGGGTTCGCCGGGACGAGGAAGAAGATCGCGTAGGTGACAAATGTGACCGCGATGAACAGGACGCAGGCCCAGAGGAGGCGTCTGATCAGGTATCGCAGCACGTCGTCGGGAGGGTAATCGAATCCGGTGTGGAGTGGAAGCGGGCGGGGGAAGCGACTGCTTCCCCCGCCCTGGTCTTACGTCCTTCTCCCGGTCTGCCCTACTTGGTGCAGATCTGGGTCAGGAGCACGCCGGCGGAACCCGTGTACTGGAAGCACCCGACCTTGGTGCTCGTCAGCCAGCGGGCGGCCGTCGAGATGTACGGCGCCACCGGGGCGGCGTTCTTCATGATGTCGCGGTCGAGGATCGCGTACGCGTTCGCGCGGGCGTCGCCGGCGAGCTTGTAAGCCTGATCCATCCGCTTGTTGTACGCGGCGTTGTTGAAGTACGACGCGTTGACGTTGTTGTCGGCCTGGATGCGGCGACCGTCCAGGAGGACGTTGACGAAGTTCGCCGGATCCGGGTAGTCGGCGAGCCAACCCTCGAGGGTCAGGTCGAACGGCTCACCGCGGGTCGCAGTCTTCTCGTGCTGCACGACGCGGTCGAACAGCTTGATCTCGACGTCGATCCCGATCTGCTTCAGGTTGAACTGCACGGACTGGGCGATGGGCGGACCGGCCGACGTGTTGTACGTGTACATCACGGCCTTGCCGTCCCGCGTGTTGCCCTGGGCGAGGGTCTTCGCCTTCGCGTAGTTCGGGCCCTTCAGCGAGTAGACGTCGAGGTTCTTGAAGCCCGGCATCCCGTTCGGGATGAACTGGTCGGTGCGGAAGCCGCCGAGGTAGCCGTGCTGCGCCACCATGAACCGACGGTCGATCGCGTTCGACACTGCCTGCCGGAGCTTCGTGTTGTTCTGGAAGATGCCGCGCGACGTGTTCATCGCGAGGTACCAGTTGCCGATCTGCGGCTTGACGTAGAACTGGCTCTTGTTGATGCCGTACTTGTCGGCAAGCTCCTTGGCCTGTGCCGGCGGGAAGCCGCACAGGTCGGCCTCGCCACGCTCACACATGAGCCGCTGCGTCGCGGGGTCCGGGCCGGCGATCCAGCGGATCTGATCGACGTTGGCCGCGAAGCCGAGCGACTTGAACGGCTCCTGGTTGTTCTTCCAGTACGGGTTGCGGACCGCAAGAGCGGAGCTCTTGACGTTCCACTCCTTGAGGTAGTACGGGCCCGCCGAGACGACCGGCGCCTTGACGCCCTCCGCCGTGAACGGGAGGTCGACCGGCACGGCGGCGAAGAACATCATCGTCATCCGGGCCATGAAGTCCGGAGCGACGTCCTTCAGGGTGACCGTGAGGGTCTGGCCCGCAGCCTTGTAGCTGGCGATGTCGTCCATGAACGACGACGCCGGCGACTGCATGGCCGTGTTCCTGCCACGATCGAACGCCCGCTTGAAGTTTGCGGCCGTCACCGGCTTGCCATCAGAGAAGCGGAAGCCCTTCTTGATCGTGAACGTGTAGGTCTTCCCGTTGTTGGAGACCCTCGGCAGGTTCGCCGCCATACCCGCGAGGCGGTTGTGAGCAGGCCCCTCGGTCTGGGGGTAGTAGAGCAGCGTGAGCTGCACCGCCCCCATCATGTTCCACGAGTGGGAGAAGTAGGCGAGACCCGGATCGACGTAGTCGAAGTCGCTCCGGTTCACGATCGTGATCGTGCCGCCCTTCTTCGCCGTGGCAGCAGCCCCGGCGCCTGCCGCCGTCGACGCGAACATTGCCGCGGCGAGCAGTGAGGCCCCGATGGCGGTCATCACGACCGAGGCCAGCATGCGTCCCTTCATTTCACTCCTTTCCGAGTGCAGCCCGGCTGGGTTCCGGGCAGAGGCACCATTCGCCCGTTACCTATGACGGATGTCGTGGTGGTTTGTTAGAGAGCGGAGAAGAATTTCTCTTTTGACGGTTTTCGGCGCACGGCACGCCGACGGCTCGAATGCTCACGGGTGTCCGTCTGTCCTAGAGCCGGGAGCGAGGGTCGAAGGCGTCGCGCAGACCGTCGCCGAGCAGGTTGAAGGCGAGCGTCGTGAACACAACGGCGAGCCCGGGCCACAGCATCAGGAGCGGCACGGTGGTGTAGTAGTTCGGCGCGTCGGAGAGGAGGTTCCCCCAGCTCGCGGTGGGCAGTTGGATGCCGATGCCGAGGAACGAGAGCGCAGCCTCGCTCAGGATGAAGCCGGCAACGATCAGGGTCGAGTAGACGATGATCGGCGCGACGAGGTGCGGTAGGAGGTGGGACCGGATGATGCGCGCGTCGCTCGCCCCGGTCATCAGCGCCGCCTCGATGAACTCCTTCTCGCGGAGCGAGAACACCTTCGCTCGGATGATCCGCGCCGGGTAGAACCAGCCGAAGATGGTGAAGACGAGAACGAGCGTCACGACGCCCTCGCCGAGTGTGCCGCCCAACGTGATCTGGTTCAGCCGGCTTCCCGCCGTCGACGCGAGGGCGATGATGAAGAGCAGCGCCGGGAACGCCATTGTGATCTCGGTCAGCCGCGCGACGATCGTGTCGACCCAGCCGCGGTAGTAGCCGGCGACTGCGCCCATCGTGACGCCGATCATCATCACGAAGAAGGTCGAGATCAGCGCCACCTGGAGCGACACCCGCCCGCCGTAGAGCAGGCGGAGGAACTCGTCGCGCCCGAGCGAGCCATCGGCGCCCAGGACGAGCAGGTCGGTCTTGCCGGTCTCGAAGTTCTGAACGTGTGACCACGGCCCGACCGGCAGTAGCCCGTCGTCGAGCGCGTCTGGGAAGATGGTGTTCGGGCCGTGCCCGACCAGCTTCTGCGCGATCCACGCGCCGGGATAGACGGCGATCACGAGCAGGACGAGGAAGACGATGCTTGCCACCGCGACGCGGTCTCTTCTGAAGCGGCGCCAGACCTGCTCCCAGTAGCCGCGCGCCCGTATCTCCATCTGCCCGGACGCCGCCGCGACCTCGGGTGAGGCGAAGTCCCCGGCGCCGATCTCGTGGCCGCGGAGCTCGTCGGGTGTCTGGCTGGTGGTCGACACGTGAGCCGGTGGAGAATAGCGCAGCGGTACACCGAATAGGACGTCGCGAGGCGCAGAAAGGTTTGGCGGTCCCGCCCCGCCGGTGTCTGTCCCCTAGGCCAACGCGTCGGCGCCCGCGACGACCTCGAGGATCTCCTGTGTGATCTCCGCCTGGCGGGCGCGGTTCATCTCGAGCGAGAGTCGATCGATCATCTCGCCGGCGTTCTTCGACGCGTTGCGCATCGCCGTCATGCGCGCCCCCTGCTCCGACGCGGACGACTCGAGCAGCGCGCGGTACACCTGGGACTCGACGTACACCGGAAGCAGCCGCGCGAGGATCTCCTCGGGCTCGGGCTCGAAGATGAAGTCCCCGCGGAGCAGGTCGTCGCGCCGCTCCTCCTCGTCGGTCTCGAGGATGTCGGCCGAGATCGGGAGGATCTCCTGCTCGGTCACGGTCTGCGTGAGCGCCGAGACGAACGTGTTGTAGACGAGCACGACGCGGTCGACCTCGCCCTCCACGAAGAGCTCCGCGGCCCGGTGGGCGATCGCCTGCGCGTCCGCGTAGGCGGGGGCGTCGGTGAAGCCGATGAACGTTCCGTCGAGCTCTCTCCGGCGGAACGTCAGCGTGGAGCGTCCCTTCTTCCCTACCCCGAGCCACCGCACCGTCTGGCCCTCACCCTGGAGCTGGCGATCGAGCGCGAACGCACGGCGCATGACCTGCGCGTTGAAGGCGCCGGCGAGCCCGCGGTCGCCCGAGAGCGGGACGATCAGCGTCGCGGCCGTCGTCTCGCGCTGCTGGAGGAGCGGGAGGCCCCGCACCGACCCCGCGGCGCGGCCGACCCCGGCGATCAGCTCGCGCATCGTGTCGGCGTAGGGCCGCATCGCCTCGATCCGTGCCTGGGCGCGGCGCAGCTTCGCTGCCGCGACGAGCTCCATCGCGCGCGTGATCTTGCGCGTGTTGCGGACCGAGCGGATCCGCCGCTTGTAGTCCTGGACCGAGGCCATCGATCAGCCGACGAGCCCGCGCTCTTCCTCGATGTTGAACCCGTCGACGAACTTCTGGAGCGCCTCGTCGAGCTTCGCGGTGGTCTCGTCGGAGAGGTCCTTGCTCTCGCGAATCGTCTGATAGATGGCGCCCTCGGCGCGGAGCGTCTCGCGCAGCTCCTCCTGGAAGCGCGGCACCTGCGGCACCGGGACGCGGTCGAGCCAGCCGTGGATGCCGGCGTAGATCGCGACGACCTGCTCCTCGGTGGGCCAGGGCTGGTACTGCGGCTGGTTCAGCGTCGCGACCATCCGCTCGCCGCGCGAGAGCGCCTGCTGCGTCGCCGCGTCCAGCTCGGAGCCGAACTGCGAGAACGCCTCGAGCTCGCGGTACTGCGCCAGGTCGAGGCGCAGGCGGCCCGCCACCTTCTTCATCGCCTTCGTCTGGGCGTTCCCGCCCACGCGAGACACCGAGATGCCCACGTTGATCGCCGGCTTGATGCCCGAGTAGAAGAGGCTCGACTCGAGGAAGATCTGCCCGTCGGTGATCGAGATGACGTTCGTCGGGATGTAGGCAGCCACGTCGCCTGCCTGCGTCTCGATCACCGGGAGCGCCGTGAGCGAGCCGCCGCCGAGGTCGTCCGAGAGCTTGCAGGCGCGCTCGAGGAGGCGGGAGTGGAGGTAGAAGACGTCGCCGGGGAACGCCTCGCGACCCGGCGGCCGGCGCAGGAGCAGCGAGAGCTGCCGGTACGCGTCGGCGTGCTTCGTGAGGTCGTCGTAGATGACGAGCGCGTGCTTCCCGTTGAAGAGGAAGTGCTCTCCCATCGCGGCGCCCGCGAACGGCGCCATCCACTTGATCGGTGCGGCCTCCTGGGCAGGCGCCGAGATGACGATCGTGTACTCCATCGCGCCGACGTCGCGGAGCCGCTCGACCACCTGGGCGACCGTGGACGCCTTCTGGCCGACCGCGACGTAGATGCAGATCACGTCGGCTCCGCGCTGGTTGATGATCGCGTCGACGCCGATCGCGGTCTTGCCGGTGCCGCGGTCGCCGATGATCAGCTCGCGCTGGCCACGGCCGATCGGGATCATCGAGTCGATCGCCTTGAGCCCGGTCTCCAGTGGCTCGGTGACGGGCTGGCGCTGGATCACGCCCGGGGCCTTGAACTCGAGCGGACGGGTCTCGGTCGTCGGGATCGGCCCCTGGCCGTCGAGCGGGTTGCCGAGGGGGTCGATGACGCGGCCGAGCAGCCCCTCGCCGACCGGCACGCTCATCACCGCGCCGGTGCGGCGCACGGGCTCGCCCTCCTTGACGTGGTGCCATTCGCCGAAGAGCGCGACGCCGACGTTGTCCTCCTCGAGATTGAAGGCGATGCCGACGACGCCGTGCTCGAACTCGAGCCGCTCGAGCGCGACGCAGTTCTCGAGGCCGTAGACGCGGGCGATGCCGTCGCCGACCTGGAGCACGGTCCCGACCTCGGAGAGATCGGTCTCGACGTCGTACTGCTCGATCCGCTGCTTCAGGATCGAGGTGATCTCTTCGGGACGTAGCTTCACGAATCTGTCTCCTGGTTTCTGCACATCTCCGGTGCGGCGCGGTTTGCGGGCGGAGCCGGGCTTTGCCCGGCGGGAGCCCCGGTCACATCCATCCCATGCTCAACCCGAAGGAGGGGGCTCGTGGGGGAACCATGGGTTCCTCCACATCGGTCTTCGGGACGTAGCTTCAAGGCGAACGCTCCTAGTTTCGGGTCACGAGTTCACGACGAAGGCGGTCGAGGCGGCCGCGCACGCTCGCGTCGACCCGCAGCGAGCCGGCCTGGAGGATCATCCCGCCGATCAGGTCGGGGTCGACCGAGCGGCTCGCCTCGACGGTGCGGCCGGAGGACTGCTCGATCTTCGCGACGATCGCGCGCGCCTCGTCGTCGGCGAGCGCGTAGGCGGTCGTCAGCTCGACTTTCAGGCGGCCCTGCTCGCGGTCGACGATCGCCTCGAACTCCTCGGCGATCGGCCTCAGCTGGCCGGCGCGGCCCTTGGACGCGACGAGGCGGACGAAGTTCCGAACGATGGGATCGCCGCCCTCCGTCACCTCGTCGAGGACGCTCGCCTTGGCGCCCGGGTCGAGCTGCGGGTTGGCGAGGAAGGCCTCGAGCTCGGGGCTCGCCTCGAGCGCGTCCGCCAGCTCCGCGAGCTGGTCGCGCGCCACGTCGACGCGGTCCTGGCCGCGCGCGGCGTCGAACAGGGCGCGCGCGTAGATGCGGTGCGCGACCGCCATCAGCTCTTCGAGCCCTCCAGGGCCGAGAAGTCGAGGCCCTGCACGGCCTCCTGCACGAGGCGCCGCTGGTCCTCGGCGTCGAGCACCTTGCCGACGACGCGCTCGGTCGCCTCGATCGTGAGGTCGGCCACCTCGCTGCGGATCTGGCCGATCGCGCGGGTGGTCTCCGCCTCGATCTGCTTCCGCGTGTCCTCGAGCCGGCGCTGCCGCTCGGTCTCGGCCTCCTGCTTCGCGCGCTCGATCTGCGCGTCCGCGACCTTGCGCGTCTCGGCGAGGATGTCGGCGGACTCCGAGCGTGCCTGCCCGAGGATGGCGCGGTTCTGCTCGAGCAGCTCGCGCGCCTCGTTGCGGGCGTTGTCCGCCTCCTCGACGGCCTGGCGGATTCGGTCGCGGCGGTCGTCGATCGTCTTCTGGATCGGGCCGAACGCGAACTTCTTGAGCACGAAGAACGTGATCGCGAACGCGATCAGCGTCCAGATCATGAGCCCGGGGACGACCTTGATCAGGTCGTTCGAGGACTCGGCTGCGAGCAGGCCGACCATGCTCAGACGAGGACGTAGGCGAGCAGGCCGCCGATCAGGCCGTAGAACACGACGGCCTCGGTGAGGGCGAAGCCGAGCCACTGGATGCCCTGGAGCTCCCCGCGGAGCTCGGGCTGCCGGGCCACCGCCTGGATCATCGAGCCGAAGATGTTGCCGATACCGACGCCCGCGCCGAGCGAGCCGAGGCCGATGCCGAGCGCGAGGGCGATCGCCTTGCCGGCGTCGGCTCCGTCTTCGGCGGCAGCGAGGAACAGTGTGGAGAGCATCGCTGGGGTCTCCTCCTTAGTGGTCCGGCTCGATCGCCGAGCCGATGTAGATGGCGGACAGGGCGGCGAAGATGTAGGCCTGGATCGAGACGACGATCACGACCTCGAAGAGGTAGAAGATCGCCGCGGCGGGCACGGCGATGATCGCGAGCGCCAGGTTGCCGATGATGAAGATCAGGCCGAGGAACGTGAGGATCAGCATGTGGCCGGCCAGCATGTTGGCGTAGAGACGCACGGAGAGGCTGATCAGCCGCATGAACTGACCGAGGATCTCGAGGGGCACGATCAGCGGGTACATCGCCTTGGGGACGTCCGGGATCCAGCTCTTCAGGTACCCCCACGTGCCGTTCGCGCGGATGCCCTCGACGTGCGTGAAGACGAACGTCATCAGCGCCAGCGCCAGCGTGACGGAGAGCGTCGACGTCGCCGCGAACAGCGCCAGTGTCGGCACCTTCACCCCTGCGATCGTGACCTTCTCGTCCGAGAGCGGCAGCGGGATGAAGCCGAGCATGTTGATCGTCCAGATGAAGACCATCAGGCTCGCGACGTACGGGAACCAGCGGCCGATCGCCTTCGTCGGGAGGCCCTGCTCGGCGACCTGCACCTGCGCGACCTCGTAGATCGTCTCGCCGAGAGCCTGCCGCCGGTTGGGCTCCGAGCCCACCTTGACGCGCATGAAGACGATCCCGATCAGGCACGAGAGCAGGGCTCCGAGGAGCAGGTAGGCGACCGCCTTGTTGATCGACATGTCGATCGGGCCGAGATGGATCGGGATCCACTCGTGCAGCGTCCACTCGGACGCCGGGTTGAACTTCTCCTCGTCGCCCGACTCGTCGGCCGCGAGCGCGACCGCAGGGAGGGCGAGGAAGAGCAGCGTTGCGAGGGCGGCGAACCGCTTCGTCACGCCCGCGCCTCCTGGCCGAAGTACTCGACGAGCGACACCGCGAGCTCGATCGAGAAGGCGAGCGCGTACACGATCGCAGCGGCCAGCCCGACGCCCTCGTCCGCGATCGTGACCGCGACGAGGGGGATGCCGATCAGGAGTGCTCTCGAGCTCGTACCGATACCGCGCATGCCTGCGGCGGCGAGGTTACCCGTGCCGAGCGGGAGCCGCGCCAGGAGTAGCGCGAACAGCTCGCCGGCGATCCAGAGCGTCGCTGCGAGGAGCCAGCCGCGCAGCGGCCAGCCCGCCGCGAGGAACACCGGCAGCGCGAGCGCCACGACCGCCGACCCCGCGAGCGCGGGAACGAGGCGCCCGGGCACCGGGCGCGGCGTCTCGAACACGCGCGCGCTCACGATCCCGCGCGCGAGTAGACGCCGTAGACGACGGCCGTCGCAAGCGGGATGCCGACGATCGCGCCGACGAGGAGGCCGATCCCCGCCGAGCCGAGCAGCCAGCCGAGAAACGCCCCGACGAGCATCGCGAGCACCAGGCTGCCCAGCAGCAAGCCGGAGGCGGTGGCGAGCGAGTGCGGCGACGAGGAGGCTGCGGCGGCCATCGGGACCGGCAGCATACCACCCTGCTTGTAACAGTCGATTTCGGCTCTGCGAGCGGAATAGTCTCTACCTTTGTGGCAGCGGTGGAGCGCATCGTCCTCGTCCACGGGAGCGTCGTCGGCGGCCGCGCGACCTGGCGCGAGCAGCGGCGCGCGGGCGTCGAAGGCGCCGAGCTCGTCGTCCTCGAACGCCCCGGCTTCGCGCCCGGGCCGCTGGAGGACGTCGACTTCGACGACCACGCCGACTGGCTCGTCGAGCGGCTCGTGCCGGGCGACCACCTCGTGGGCCACTCCTACGGCGGCGTGATCTGCCTGCTCGCGGCGGCGCTTGCGCGCCCCCGCGGCATGCTGGCCTCGCTCACCGTGATCGAGCCGCCCTGCACGCGTGTGGCGCTCGACGACCCCGTCGTCGCGGCGTTCGCGCGCGGCGGCGCGGCGCTCTACGCGAGCGCCCGCGACCTCGAGCCGGAGGCGTTCCTGCGGACGTTTCTCGAGGCGGTCGGATCGGACTGGGACCCGCCGTCACCCCTCCCGCCGGAGCTCGAGCAGGGCGTCGAGGCGCTGATGCGCGAGCGCGGGCCGTGGGAGGCGGAGATCCCGCTCGCCGAGCTCGCCTCGCTCCGGCTTCCGACGCTCGTCGTCTCGGGCGCCCACAGCCGCGCGTACGAGGCAATCTGCGACGTTCTCGAGCGCGAGCTCCACGCCGAGCGCGTCGTCATCCCGGGCCACGGCCACAATCCCCAGCTCTCCCCCGCCTTCACCGCCGCGCTCCTCGACGTCGTCGCCCGCGCGGCCGCGCGGCGCGCGTAGCCGCGCCGCCCCGGCGCGTCAGACGACGAGCTTGATCAGCAGGACGATCGCGACGATCGCGGCGACGAGCAGGACGAGGTTCACGAGGCCGAAGAACGCGAGGCGCGTCCCGGCCTTCCCGGCGTCCTCCGCGGCCTCGGGGCCGAAGCCCGACATGGTCCTCTCGATGTGTCGCTCGACGTCGGCCTGGATCTTCCGGGCGAGGCGATCGCCGAAGTCCATCGGCTCCTCCTGCTCGACCCGCAGCGGCGGGAAGCTCTCGGGTAGGCCGTCGATCACGAGCTGCGTGACGTGCTCGGCCTCCTCCATGTCCTTGAGCCGCACCTCGCCGAGATCGCGCTTGGAGACGCCGTCCGGGAGCGCGCCCGAGACGAGGGCCGCGGTCGTCGCCGAGAGCAGCACCTGGCCGCCGTGACCGGCCGAGCAGATCCGCGCGGCGCGATGGACGTCGATGCCGACGTACCCCTCCTCACCGACCACGGGCTCGCCCGTGTGGAGGCTCATGCGCACCCGCAAGGCCGTCGCGCCCGGCCATTCGTGCTCGGCCAGCGCTCGCTGTGCCGCGACCGCGCCGGCGACCGCGTCCCGGGCACGCTCGAAGCAGTAGAAGAACGCGTCGCCCTGGGTGTCGACCTCCTGGCCACCCCGCGCACCGAACGCGTCGCGGATCAGGCGGCGGTGCTCGGCAAGCGCTTCGGCGTATCCGTCGCCGAGCTGCTTGAGCAGCTCGGTCGAGCCCTCGATGTCGGTGAAGACGAAGGTGACGGTGCCGCCGTGGAGCACCGTCACGCGCTCAGCCGCTCCTCGTCGGAGGCCTGGGCGCGGCGTCGGCGCACGCGCGGGTTGGCGAGCTTGACGATCTCGAGCAGGTAGACCACGTAGACCGAGAACGCGAGGGCCGCGAGCGCGATCGCGACGACCGCGATGGTCTCGCCCAGGTGCCACTGACCGCCCTCCCGGAAGGGGATGAACCGCGTCGCGAGCGCGGCGGCGCCGAGGCTCGCCGTCCAGGCCCACATCGTGACGGCCGCGCGCCGCTGCGAGAAGCCGATGTCCATGAAGCGGTGGTGGAGGTGCGACCGGTCGGCCGAGGAGATCGGCTGCCGGTACTTGAGCCGCTTCGCGACGACGAACGAGGTATCGATGATCGGGACCGCGAGGATCAGGAGCGGCAGCACGAGGACGACGGTCGACGCCGTCTTCAAGAGGCCGGCGACCGAGACCGTCGCGAGCGTGAAGCCCAGCACGAGCGCCCCGGAGTCGCCCATGAAGATCCTGGCGGGGAAGAAGTTGTGCCGGAGGAAGCCGATGCACGCCCCGGCGACGATCGCGGAGAGCACGGCGGCGTCGATCTTGCCCAGCGAGAGCGCGAGGGTGGCGAACGTCAGGCCGGCGATCGCGCAGACGCCGGAGGCGAGCCCGTCCATCCCGTCCAGGAAGTTGACCATGTTCATCACGGCGACGATCCACACGACGGTGAGCGGCATCCCGACCCATGCCGGAAGATCGACCGCGCCGAGGAACGGGAAGGTGAAGTGGTCGACCCAGACGCCGAACGCGCAGGGGATCGCGGCCGCGGCGACCTGGCCGGCGAGCTTCGGCAGCGGGGCGAGCCCGCGGAAGTCGTCGACCGCGCCGACGACGCACGCGACCGCCGCGCCGAGGAGGATCCCGCGCATCTCGCCCGAGAGGTCGAGGAACGCGAGCGACGGCACGAGGATCCCGAGGAAGATGGCCAGGCCGCCGAGGCGCGGGATCGGCCGCTTGTTGAGTCGCCTCGCGTCCGGCTGGTCGACGACGCCGAGGAGCCGCGCCATGCCGCCCACGGCGGGCGTGAGCAGGACCACGACGCCGAACGCGATCAGCGCTCCCCAGAGGACCTCGGGGCTCGCACGCAGGTCGGAGAACACGGCGCCGTCTACTTCGTGCCGTACAGGCGATCGCCTGCGTCGCCCAGCCCGGGCACGATGTACCCCTTCTCGTTGAGCGCGCGGTCGATCGCGGCGACGACGATCGAGACGTCCGGATGGTCGCGATGGATCCGCTCGATTCCCTCGGGCGCCGCGATCAGCGCGATCAGCCGCACCGACGTCGCCCCTGCGGCCTTGACCGTCTCGACGGCGGCCGCGGTCGAGTTGCCCGTGGCGAGCATCGGGTCGAGCAGGATCACGTCGCGGTCGGCGATGTCGTTCGGCAGCTTCACGTAGTACTCGACCGGCTCGAGTGTCTCCTCGTTGCGGTAGAGGCCGATGAACCCCACACGGGCCCCCGGGATCAGCGACAGCACACCGTCGAGCATCCCGACGCCCGCGCGCAGGATCGGGCAGATCGCGACCTTCTTGCCCGAGATGCGGCGCGCGGTCGTCTGCTCGAGCGGCGTCTCGATCTCGGCCTCCTCGTCGGCGAGATGCTTCGTCGCCTCGTACGTGAGGAGCAGCGTGAGCTCGTTCACGAGCTGCCTGAACATCTGCGTCGTCGTCGTCACGTCGCGCAGGAGGCCGAGCTTGTGCTGGACGAGCGGGTGGAGCACCTCGGTGACGTTGTGCGTGCCGGCCGTGGTCACGGGAGCGGTCTCCGACACGGAAGGCTCAGCCTCCCTCGCCGTCGGCGAGGTAGGTGGGGAAGCCGCGGAAGCCGGGATAGAGCGGGCGCTTCGCGCACAGCGCCTCGGTCCGCCCGCGGAGCGCGCCGAGGTCGGCGCCGTCCGTGAGCGCCTCGACCACGATGCTCCCGACCTCGCGGAAGTCGTCGTCGTCGAACCCGCGCATCGTCGCGGCCTGCGTGCCGACGCGGACGCCCGACGCGATCGTCGGCGGTCGCTCGTCGAAGGGGACGGTGTTGCGGTTCGTGGTCAGCCCGGCCGCGTCGAGCCGCTCCTCGGCGTCCTTCCCCGACCACTCGGTCGCGCGCAGGTCGAGCTGGAGCAGGTGCGTGTCGGTCCCACCCGTGAGCAGGTCGATCCCGCCGGCGAGCAGCGTCTCGGCGAGCGCATCGGCGTTCGTCCGAACCTGCTGCTGGTAGGCGCGGAAGCCGTCGGTCCGCCGCGATCCGGAAGCACGTGGCCTTGGCCGCGATCACGTGCTCGAGCGGGCCGCCCTGCATGCCCGGGAAGACAGCGCGGTCGATCGCCGTCGCATGCTCTGCTCTGCAGAGGACGATCCCCGCGCGCGGCCCCGCGAGCGTCTTGTGGGTGGTCGACGTGACGACGTCGCAGTGCTCGACCGGGTTGGGATGGAGCCCGGCCGCGACGAGCCCGGCGAAGTGCGCCATGTCGCACCACAGCAGCGCGCCGACCTCGTCGGCGATCCTGCGGAACATCGCGGTGTCGACCGTGCGCGGATACGCCGAGCCGCCGCAGATGACGATCTTCGGCCGGTGCTCGCGCGCCAGGGCGCGCACCTCGTCCTCGTCGACGACGCCGGTCTCGCGCGCGACGCCGTAGTGGACGATCGTGTAGAGCCGGCCCGAGAAGTTGACCTTCAAGCCGTGGGTCAGGTGGCCGCCGTGGTCGAGCCGCAGCGAGAGCACCGTGTCGCCCGGCTCGAGGAGCCCGAGGTACACGGCCATGTTCGCCTGCGCGCCCGCGTGCGGCTGGACGTTCGCGTGCTCGGCGCCGAACAGCTCCTTCGCACGGTCGATCGCGAGCTGCTCGATCTCGTCCACGACCTCGCAGCCGCCGTAGTAGCGGCGCCCGGGATATCCCTCGGCGTACTTGTTCGTGAGGACGGAGCCGACCGCCTCGAGGACCGCCGGCCACGTGAAGTTCTCCGACGCGATCAGCTCGATCTGCCCGCGCTGACGGTCGGCCTCACGGCCGATCAGCGCTGCGATCTCGGGATCGTGCTCCGCGAGCCCCCCGGTCCGCAGACGCTCGAGGTGGTCGGCGGCAACTGCCACAGCCGGGATCCTACTCGCCTCACCCCCGTGTCCGACTCGAGGCGGACACCTCCCTCTACGTCACGCGGCGCGCGGAGACGACCTGGTCGAGCCGGCGGTCGACTCGAGTCCGATCCGCGCCGTACCCGCCGACGATCCGGTCGGGCTGCCGGTCGCGCGCGGCGACGAAGTCGTTCCCGGCGCCCGCGAGCACCACGTCGCGGCCCGTCCCCGGCAGGGCGTAGTCGTTGCCCGGGCCGCCCACGAGCACGTCGTTCCCGCCGCGGCCGACGAGCACGTCCGCTCCTCCGAGACCGCAGATCACGTCGCGCCGCCCGGTCCCCACGAGCCGGTCGGGCCCGTTCGTGCCCACGATCGTGCAGCGGAGGAGGCGGCCGTGCTCGTCGCGCGGCCGCGCCGCCGTCCCGAAGGAGGCGGAAGACCCCGTCGCGGTACCGGCGACGTTCCGGGCCACGACGCGGAAGGTGTAGCGCGTGCCGGGGGCGAGCCCCGCGACACGGAGCGAGACGCGGCCCGGCCCGCCGACGGCCGGCAGCGTCAGCGTTCCCGTGCGGGAGATGAACGCGCCGCGCCGGAAGACCTCGATCCAGACGCTCGTCTCGAGCCCGCTCGTGGCGACGTCGGCGTCGATCCGTGCCCGCGCGAGCGAGACGCCCGACACGGCCGAGCGCCCGACCACCGGGACGCCCGCGGTGCGGAAGGTCACGTCGGCGCCGCGCGTCGTGCCCGCGGAGCTCCGTGCGACGAGCCGCGCGTGGTAGTCGGCGCCGGGTGTCAGACCGGCGAACGACTCGGACACCGCGACCGCGCCTCGTCCCGGAGCCCGCGCTCTTGACGACCGTCGTCGTGCCGTAGGACGTCGTCGGCCCGAGCTCGAACCACCAGTTCGTCGACCGGCCGACGGGGTCGACGGAACCGGTCAGGACGACGTTCACACCCGAGGCGTTCGCAGGACCGGTCACCACGAGTGGGCCGGCGCTCGTCGTGAAGGACCGCGTCTGCCCGACGGTCGTCCCGGCGTCGCTCCGCGCCGCAATCCGGTAGTAGACCTTCGTCCCGGGCTGGAGACCGGTGAGCTGCGCGTAGAGGCGCGTCGCCCGCGTCCCGTAGCCCGCGTCCTGGTCGCCCGTCCTCGTCCCGAGCGCCGACGTCGTCCCGTACTCGAACCAGGCGAGGCTGCCGCGACCCTGGGGGTTGACCGATCCGCCGACGCGCGCCGAGGAGACGCCGATGCCGTCCGCCCCGCCCGTCGAGACGGTCGGCGCGAGGTCGGTGCGGAACGAGCGGTCGGCTCCGCGGGTCGTGCCGAGGTCGTTCGAGGCCACGAGCCGGACGTGGTACGTGACCCCCGCCTTGAGGCCCGTCAGCCGGACGGAGACGCTCACCCCGCTCGACCCGGATCCGGCCGACTGCGTGTCGGTGCGCGACCCGTAGCTCGTGCTCGTGCCGTACTCGACCCACCAGCCGGTCGAGCGGCCGTTCGGGTCGACCGTGCCTCCGACCGTCGCCGAGGTCGGCCCGAGCGACCAGGCGGGGCTCGTCACGACGGTCGGCGCTGCGCGCGTCGAGAACGTCTGGTCGGCGCCGCGGCTCGTCCCCGCGCCGTTCGAGGCGACGAGCCGGTAGTGGTAGGTGGCGCCGGTCGTGAGACCGCGGAGCTGCTCGGACACGTCCACGGCCGAGGTGCCGTTGCCGCCGCTCCGCGCGCTCGTTCGCGACCCGTAGCTCGTCGACGTGCCGTACTCGACGTACCAGCTCGTCGCCTCCCCGCCCGCGTCGACCTTCCCCTCGACGACGGCGGTGGTCGCACCGACCGACGTTGCCGCCCCGGTCACCGCGGTGGGCCCCTTCGCGGCGGCGGACGACACGACGACAAGGGAGAGAAGTGCGACGGCGGCGGCGACCAGGCTCGACCTCATGCGGGCGAGTCTCCCCCGGCCGCGTTAGGCCCTCGTCGGCGCGCGGTTAACGATCCGTAAGACCTCGCAGGCGCTCGAGGACGTCCGCAGCGGTGACGGCGCCCTCGCGGAGCACGCGCGGCTCGGGGCGGGTGAGGTCGACCACGGTCGACGGCAGGCCCGGCAGCTCGCCACCCTCGATGACGACGTCGACGGCCGCCGCGATCTCCGGAGGAACGTCCTCGAGCCGGCGTGGGTCGGGACCACCTGGGAGGTTCGCGCTCGTGGCGACGACCGCGCCGAGCGCCTCCAGCACGGCCCGAGGGGCGCCGGTGACGGCCGGGACCCGCAGGCCGATCGCGTCGGGCCGTTGCGGGTTGAGCCACGCGTACCGGCGCGCGGGGTTCTCCACGATCAGCGTGAACGGCCCCGGGAGCAGCGTCCTCACCGCCTCGACGGCGGCCGCGGGAAGCTCGGGCACGCGCTCGACCAGTACGTCGACGGAGGCGAAGAGCACGGCCGTCGGCTGGATCGCGTCACGGCCCTTCGCAGCGTAGAGCGCCCGTGCGGCCGGCTCGCTCTCGCCGTCGGCGGCGAGCCCGTACACGGTGTCCGTCGGCAGGACGACGAGCCGTCCGGCCCGCAGCGCAGCGACGGCAGCGTCGACGCTCACGTCGGCGTGCGCCCCTCGACGACCCGGTCGCGGCCGGCGAGGTCCTTCGTCGTGCGCACCGCGACATACCCCTCTCGGTCGAGCAAACCGGCGACGCCGGACGCGTTGTCCTCGTGCGTCTCGATCGCAAGCGCGCCGCCCGGCCGGAGCGCCCGTGTCGCCTCCCGGACGAGCGCCTCGGTGTGTCCCCGATCGAAGAGCGCCAGCGCGGGCTCCCAGTCGACGACCTCGCTCGCGAGGGACGCGAGCTCGTCGTCGCGCACGTAGGGCGGGTTGGAGACGACGAGGTCCCAGCCGTCGCCGGGCAGGCCGGCGAAGAGGTCGTGACACAGGAGCTCGATCGCGAGGCCCGTGCGCCGCGCGTTCTCCCGCGCGAGCGAGAGAGCCTCCTCGGACACGTCGATCGCGGTCACCCGTGCGCCGGGGTGCTCGTCGGCGAGCGCGAGCGCCACCGCGCCGGATCCGGCGCCGACGTCGAGGACGCGTGGCGCGTCGTCACCGTCGAGCAGCGCGAGGCAGCGCTCCACGAGGGTCTCGGTCTCGGGGCGTGGGATGAGCGCGCGCCCGTCGACGCGGAGCGTGAGGCGCCGGAAGCCCCACTCGCCGAGGACGTACTGGAGCGGCTCGCCGGCCGCCCTGCGCCGGACGAGCGCGCGCGCGCCGTCGAGCTCGGCGACCGACAGCGGCCGGTCGAGGTGCATGTACAGCTCGACGCGCTCGAGCCCGAGGGCGTGCGCGAGGAGCTGCTCGGCTTCGAGGCGCGGCCGCCCGGCGCCCCGTGCCGCGAGATGGTCGGTCGACCGCCGGAGGACCTCTCCGATGGTCACATCACACGGCTGCCTCGAGTGCCCGCCGGCGGTCCTCGGCCTGGAGCGTCTCGGTGAACTCCTCGAGGTCCCCGTCCAGGATCTGGTCGAGGCGGTGCACGGTGTGCTTGACGCGGTGGTCGGTGAGGCGGTTCTCGGGGAAGTTGTAGGTGCGGATCTTCTCCGCGCGCTCGCCGGTGCCGACCTGCGAGCGCCGCGCCGCGGCGACCTCCGCCTGCCGGCGCTCGCGCTCCGCCTCGTACAACCGCGCACGGAGGACGCGCATCGCCTTCTGCTTGTTCTGGAGCTGCGACTTCTCGTCCTGCATCGAGACGACGATGCCGGTCGGCAGGTGCGTGATCCTGACAGCCGAGTCGGTGGTGTTGACCGACTGGCCGCCGGGGCCCGTCGAGCGGTACACGTCGATCTTCAGGTCCTTGTCCTCGATCTGGATCTCGACGTCCTCGGCCTCCGGCATCACCGCGACCGTTGCGGTCGAGGTGTGGATCCGCCCCTGCGACTCCGTCGCCGGGACGCGCTGGACGCGGTGCGTGCCGCCCTCCCACTTGAACACGGAGAACGCGCCGTCGCCCTTCACCGCGAAGACCGCCTCCTTGACACCTCCACCCTCGTTCTCGCTCCCGGACAGGGTCTCCGTGCGAAAGCCCCGGCGCTCGGCGTAGCGCTGCAGCATGCGCGCGACCTCGCCCGCCCAGAGCGCCGCCTCGTCGCCGCCGACGCCCTGCCTCACCTCGACGATCACGTCCTTGCCGTCGGCAGGGTCGCGCTCGACGAGCGCGAGCCGGAGCTCTTCCTCGAGGCGCGCGACGTCGCCCTCGAGCTCCGACGCCATCGACGCCAGCTCCGGATCCTCCTTCGCCTCGGCGAGGTCCACGCTCGCCTGCCGCCAGTCGCGAGCGGCGTGAACGGCGGGCTCGAGCTCCTTCAGGCGCCGCCCGAGCTCGGCCGCCTCGCGGCGGTCCGCGTAGACGGACGGATCGGACATCCGCTCCTGGAGCTCCGCGTACGAGCGCTCGAGCTCGTCGGCCAGCTGTTCGAGACTTGCCATGGCGTCATGGTATTCAGGGGTCGGGCACCTGACGGTGCCAGACCCTCAGGTCGCGAGCGTCGCGTCGAGCGTGACCTCGGGGACCCCGGTGAGCGCCTTCGAGACGGGGCAGTCGACCTTCGCGCCCTCGGCGTACTCCACGAAGCCGTCGTGGTCGACGCCGGGCACCGTCCCGACGACGACGATCGCGCCCTTCGTGATCCCCTCGCCCGGCTGGAACGTGACGGTGACGGAGGCCTCGAGCCGCTCGGCCGGCGTCCCCGCGCCCGCGAGCGCGTGGGAGAGCGCCATCGAGAAGCACGACGCCCATGCCGCTGCGATCAGCTCCTCGGGGCTCGTCCGGCCCTCGGGCGAGTCGGCGCGGGAGGCCCAGGTCACGTCGAGCGGGCCGAACGCGCCGCTGCCGACGCCCTCGATCCGTCCCGCGCCTTCCATGAGCGAGCCCGCCCAGGACACTTTTGCCGTGCGATCCGTCGCCATCTCGTCGCCTCCTCGGTCAGCTCTCGAGCGTTGTCTGGATGTCGATGCTCACGCCCGCATCGCGCAGAAGCGACGAGAACGAGCACCCGCGGTGTGCCGCCTCGACCGCCGCGGCAAACGCGTCCTCGGCCAGGTCCGGGACGCTCGCGCGCACCTCGAGCGCCGAGTGCACGATCAGGTGACCGCGGCCCTCGACCTCGTCCATCGTGATCCGGCAGTGCACGTCGAGGCGGCCGGGCGGCGTGCCCGCGCCCGTCAGCTCGCCTGCGAGGGACATCGTGAAGCAGCCGCCGTGGGCCGCGGCGAGCAGCTCCTCGGGGCTCGTCTTGCCCTCGGCATCGCCGATGCGGGTCGGGAGCGAGTACGAGAGGCCGATGAACGCGCCTGACGTTGCGGCGGTCATCGCACCGTGGCCGCGCGCGAGGTTCCCCTCCCACGCGACATCCGCATCCCGCACGATCCTCGGCATCGTCTACGCCATGACCTCGACGCGGGCGTCCGTCGCCAGCTCGGCGGCGCTCTCGCCGGACTCGCGGCGGCGCACCTCCTGGATCGCGCGGATCGACACCTCGACCTGGTCGAGCGTCGGCTCGCGCGTCGTCAGGCGCTGCAGCCAGAGGCCCGGTGCGAGGAGCGTCATCAGCACGCGGTTGTCCTGATGCTTGCCGGCGTAGCGGATCAACTCGTAGGCGAGGCCCGCGATCACCGGCAGCAGGAGAATCCGGCTCACGATCAGCCAGTACCACACCGGCCGCCCGACCAGCGCGAAGACGAAGATGCCGATCACCATGACCCATAGCAAAAAAGCCGTTCCGCAACGCGGGTGGATCAAGCTGAACTTCTGCACCTTCTCGGGGGTCAGGTCCGAGCCGCCCTCGAGGGCATTGATCGTCTTGTGCTCGGCGCCGTGGTACATGAAGACGCGCCGCAGGTCCGGCAGCAGGCCGATCAGCCCGATGTAGGCGATGAAGACGGTGACGCGGATCACCCCCTCGACGATCACGAACCAGGCGGTGTCCTCGATCGGCAGCCAGTTCGTGAGGAGCGCCGGCCCGACCTTGAAGAGCATCAGTGCGAAGCCGATCGCGATCGCGAAGGAGAAGATGATCTGGCCGCGCGTGACCTCCGTGACCACGTTGCCCTCCTCGTCCTCCTCGCGCGCGGCGACGTTGGCGGAGATCGCGAGCGCCCGGAACCCGATCGCGAGGGACTCGCCGAGCGCGATGACGCCGCGGATGATGGGCAGCCGCCAGATCCGGTGCCGCTTCATCGGCGAGCTGACGTCCCGGACGACGTTCTCGATGCCGCCCTCGGGCGTCCGGATCGCGACGGCCCAGCACGACGGCCCGCGCATCATCACGCCCTCGAGCACCGCCTGTCCGCCGTACGAGACGCCCGCGGACTGGAGCCCGCCGGACGCTAGAGAGCTCGTGCCCATGCCGAGACGAAGGCTACGCGGTTTCTAGCTGCTCGCAGCCTTGGGCTGCGCGGCGGCGGCCTTCTCCAGGCGGCGCTGGAAGCGCTCGACGCGGCCGCCCGAGTCCATCAGCTTCTGCTTGCCCGTGTAGAACGGGTGGCACGCGGAGCACACCTCGACGTGCAGCTCCGCCTTCGTCGAGCGGGTCATGAACTCGTTGCCGCACGAGCAGGTGACGTGCGCGACGACGTACTCGGGATGGATGTCGGCCTTCATCGACCGGCCAGGATACCAGAGGCGATATCGGGCCCCACGTTGCCCCCGGAGACGACGGCGACGACCGACTCGCCCTCGACGAGGCCGCGGAGAACGGCGGCGACGCCCGCCGCACCGGCGGGCTCGCACGCGAGCTTGGCATCCGCGTAGACGCGGCGCATCGCGGCGGCGATTGCGTCGTCCGGCACCGTGACGACCTCCACGCCCGCGGCCGTGCACGCGGCGAGGGCGTTCCGGCCGATGTACGGGGCGTCGAGGCCGCTCGCGATCGTCTGTGGCGTGACATGCACGGGCTCGCCCGCCGCGAGCGCAGGTAGGAGCGCAGCCGAGCCGTCCGGCTCGACCCCGACCACGCGGACGCCGCGCGGCGCGACCGCCGTGGCGATCCCGCCCACGAGCCCGCCTCCGCCGACCGCGACGACGATGACCGTCGTTTCGGGCGCATCCTCGAGGATCTCGAGCCCGACCGTGCCCTGGCCCGCCATCACGAGCGGGTCGTCGAACGGGTGGACGAGGGCCGCGCCCGTCGCCTCGAGATGCGCCTCGAGCCGCTCGAACGCATCGGCCGGATCGGCGGCCTCGACGTCGATCCTCGCCCCGAGGGCTCGTGCGCGGTCGAGCTTGAACGGGCTTCCCCCGGGCCACGAGAAGATGACGCATTCGAGCCCTTCGCGGGCGGCGCCCCACGCGAGCGCGATCGCATGGTTGCCGGCCGATGCCCCGGCCACCCCGCGGCTGCGCTCCTCGGCGCTCATCGCCGCCAGCCGGTTCGTGACCCCGCGCGCCTTGAACGAGCCCGTGTGCTGGAAGAGCTCCGCCTTGAGGCGTAGCCCGGGCGCGACGTCGGTGCCGTCCAGCAGCGGGGTGCGCCGGACACGGCGACGGATCGTCTCGGCGGCGCGGACGACGTCGTCGCGCGAGAGGGGCTCGCCGCTCACGCGCCGATCCTAGATACCGCGTCGGCCGCAGAATGCGCCCGTGGAAGGTCGCACGGCACACCCGATCGCGATCCGCCTCGACGGCGGCCTCGACCGGCCGCGGCTGATCGTCGTCTTCCGGCCGCTGCTCGTGGCTCCGCACCTCTGCTGGCTCGCGCTGTGGACGGTCCCTGCCGCGGTCGCGGTGGTCGCCGCCTGGGCGGCGGCACTCGCGATCGGCAGGGTGCCCGGACCGCTGCACCACTTCCTCGCGTCGTTCGTCCGCGAGACGGCACATGTCTCGGCGTTCCTGCATCTCGTCGGCCGCCCGTACCCGGGCTTCCTCGGCCGCGAGGGCAGCTACCCGGTCGACCTGACGATCGCGCGAGCGGACGGCCAGCGCCGGCTCGGAGTGCTGGCGCGGATCCTCCTCGCGCTCCCGGCGCTCCTCCTGGCCTCGGCGTTCGCGATCGTCGCGCTCGTCGCCGCGGTCCTCGGCTGGTGTGCGGCGCTCGCGACGGCCCGCATGCCGCGGGGGCTGCGCGACCTCGGAGCAGCCGCACTGCGCTACGAGGCGCAGACGGCCGGGTACCTCCTGCTCCTGACAGCGCGGTATCCCGACGCGTCCCCGAGGCTCGAGCCACCGACCGAGGACGGAGGATGACGTCGGCCCGTGCCCGCTGCGTCGCGATCGCCGGCACGCTCGTCGCGGCGTGGGTCGCGGCCGCCTGGCTGCTCTCGGGCACGTCCGTTCCGAGCGACCTGGCGTTGCCGAAGGTCGACGTCGACGCGGTGTTCGGTGCGGACCTCGTCTCCCGGGCGGAGCGCTACCGGCGGTTCCTCTACGTGGACTGGGTGCTCGCGGAAGCGGCCCTCCTCGTCACGCTCGCCGTCTACGCGAGGCGAGGCGCACGGCTCGCGCGCGAGTCGGCCGCAGGCCCGATCGGCACCGGGATGCTGCTCGGCATGGTCGGGCTGGGGCTTGCCTGGGTCGTGCGGCTCCCGTTCTCCGCGGCGGCGCTGTGGTGGGAGCGGCGCCACGGGCTCTCCTCACGTGGATACGTCGACGTCCTCGTCGACGGCTGGCTCGGGCTCGCCGGGACGTTCGTCGCGCTCTCGCTCGCGCTCCTCGTGCTGATGGCGCTCGCCCGCAGGCTGGGATCGTGGTGGTGGCTTCCCGGCTCGCTCGTGCTCGCAACCGTCGCCGCGGCCCTGGTGCTCGTCCAGCCCTACCTCACCGCCGGCCTCGAGCCCGTCGGCCGTCCACGGGTCGAGCGCGCGTACGAGCGGTTCCGCAGCGCCCAGGGAGTCGGCGCCGTCCCACTCCGCGTCCAGCACGTCAGCGGCGACACGAGCCTGGCGAATGCCTACGCCTTCGGACTCGGCCCGTCGCGGCGGATCGTGCTCTGGGACACCCTCATCGACGGCCGCTTCACGGGCCGCGAGGTCGACGTCGTCCTGGCGCACGAGCTGGGCCACCATTCGAGCGGCCACATCCCGAAGGCCATCGGCTGGTTCGCGCTCTTCGCGCTTCCGGGCGCCTTCCTGCTGATGCTCGCGACGCGTGGCCGCGGCGGAATGGGCGAGCCCGCAGCGGTCCCGCTCGCACTGCTCGTCGTCGCGGTTCTCCAGCTCGCCGCGGCACCCGCACAGAACCTCGTCAGCCGCCGGATGGAGGCCGAGGCCGACTGGAAGGCGCTCCAGACGACACGCGACCCCGCCGCGGCGCGCGGCCTCTTCCGGAAGCTCGCCGCGACCTCGCTCGGTGACCCGAGCCCGCCGGGGTGGTCACAGCTGCTCTTCGGCACGCACCCGACGCTCGCCGACCGCGTCGCGATGGCCGACGCCTGGGAGGCGCGGCGGGGCGGCCCTAGGTGACCGTGTACTCGGGGCCCGAGCCGCCCTCGGGCGGCGTCAGCCTGCCGCCCTTGGCGCTGATCGCGCCGCACTGCACGCAGTTCGACGGGTTGACGAGCAGCTGGACGGTGCCGTCCGCGTCCTCCTCCCCCACCTCGTAGACCTGCGCCGGGCACATCCAGTGCCACATCTCCGCCACGTCGCGCGGGACGCTCGTCTCGACGCGGATGTGACTCGGCTGGTCGTCGCGCGTCCTGTTGCCCGAGGCGAAGACGGAGGAGAGCTTGTCGAACGTGTACGAGCCGTCCGGCGCGGGATAGGAGGTCGCGCGCCCGCTCCGCAGGAGCGGCGTCTCCGCGTTCGGGTGCGTCTCGAAGTCCTTCGGCGGGAGCTTCCCCTTCGTCACGGTCATGGCGCTCGCGAGCGCGCCGCCCATGTAGAAGCCCTTGTCGAAGGCCTGCCGCATGTTCCGGACCTCGGTGAGGTCCTGCCAGACGTAGCTCGAGCGGAGGGCGTCGTCGTAGCCGTCGAGCGCGCCGCTCCGGCCCGCGACCTCGCCGCGCTGCAGCGCCACGAACGCCGCCTCGGCCGCGAGCCGCCCCGACTCGATCGCGTAGTGCACGCCCTTGAGCCGCGGCACGTTGACGAGCCCTGCGCCCTCGCCGACCAGAAGCAACCCCGGCGCGTTGAGCTTCGACGGCATCGAATGCAGGCCGCCCTCGGTGATCGTCTTCGCGCCCCAGGCGACGCGCTCGCCGCCCGCAAGGATCTTGCGGACGAGTCGGTGCGTCTTGAACTCCTGGAGCAGGTCGTGCGCGGAGAGCTCGACGTCCGCGTACTCGAGCCCGACGACGAAGCCGATCGAGACGTGCTCCTCGCCCATCGGGTAGATCCACGAGCCGCCGAACTCGCCGTAGCGCGCCGGCTTGCGCAGCGGCCAGCCCATGGTGTGGACGATCCGCCGCAGGGGCTTCGGGACCTTCCAGACCTCCTTGACGCCGAGCGCCCAGATCTGGGGATTCCGCCCGTGGAGGCCGAAACGGTCGATCGCCGCGGTCGTCAGGTGGCCCGCAGTTCCCTCGGCGAGGACGGTGATCCGCGCGGCGACGTCGACGCCGGGCTCGAAGTTCGCGAGCGGCTCCCCGTCCTTGCCGCGCCCCTTGTCTCCCGTGCGGACGCCGGTGACGCGCCCGTGGTCGACGAGCAGCTTCTGGCCGGCGGTCTCCGGCAGGATCATCGCGCCGCCCGCCTCCGCCTGCTCCGCCAGGAAGCGCCCGAGCTCGGAGACCGAGACGACCCAGTTGCCGCGGTTCCTCATCGTCGGCGGCGGCGGGATGCGGAGCGCCCTGCCCTTCGTGAGGAGGTAGACGGCCTCGTGCTCCACCTGGCCGTAGGTCGGCATGTCCTCGATGGCGAGCCGCCCCGAGAACAGCTTGCGGATCGCGCGCGGATTCATCACCGCGCCCGACAGCAGGTGCGATCCCGGCTGCTTGCCCTTCTCGAGCACCGCGACGGGCACCTCACCGAGCTGCTCCCGCATGTCCGGGTGCTCCTCGAGCAGCTGTCCGAGCCTGACGGCGCACGCGAGCCCGCCCGGGCCGCCGCCGACGATCAGGATCCCGACGTCGATCCGCTCGTCCGCTGCGTCCGTCGGCGGGCCGATCGCCTCGGCGTCGCTGAAGGGAGGCGGGAAGTCGGCCGGGCGGACGCCCTTCATCGTTCTACTGGCGCGCCCGCAGGAGCTCGGTCAGCTTCGGCGCGATCTGCGCCAGGTCGCCGACCACGCCGAGGTCGGCGAAGTCGAAGATCGGGGCGTTCGGGTCCTTGTTGATCGCGACGATCGTGCCCGACCCCTGCATCCCGACCTTGTGCTGGATCGCCCCGGAGATGCCGAGCGCGATGTAGAGCTTCGGCGAGACGGTCTTTCCGGTCTGCCCGACCTGGGCCGAGTAGGGGTACCAGCCGGCGTCCACGACCGCTCGCGTCGCCGCGACGGCGCCGCCGAGCGCCGACGCGAGCTCCTCGCACATCGAGAAGCCCTCGGGCCCGCCGAGCCCTCGCCCGCCGGCGACGATCACGTCCGCTTCCTCGATCGACGGGCCGCTCGACTCCTCCTGGAGATGGTCGACGAGCCGCGCCTGGGTCGAGAAGTCCCGGAACGTGGCCGAGACCTCCTGCACCTCCGCCGTGCCGCCGGTCTCGACCGGGTCGAAGGTCCCCGAGCGGACGAGGCCGATGCGCGGCGTCGACGTCCAGCCGACCTCGACGAGCACCGTGTCGCCGAGCGCCGGGCGCGTGCCGACGAGCTCGCCGCCCTCCACGCGGAGGTCGGTGAGATCCCAGTTGAGACCCGCCTCGAGGCGCGCCGCGAGGCCCGAGGCGACGTCGGCCGCGAGCACCGAGGCCGCGAAGAGGATGTTCTCCGCGCCGGACTCGGCCACGACCGCCTCGAGCGCGTCCACGCGCGGCTGCGGGAGCGGCGCGGCAAGCGCGTCGTCCTCGACGACGTAGACCCGGGAGGCGCCGTGCGCCCCCGCCTTCGCGGCAGCGTCGCGGACGCCGGTGCCGAGCACGACCGCCGAGACGTCGCCGGCGCCGAGCGCGGCGGCCTTCGAGAGCACGCCGAGGCCGCCTTTCGTCGGCTCGCCGTCGTGGGTCTCGAGGAAGACGAGCGTCGACATCAGATCAGCCGCTTCTCTGCGAGGTAGTCGACGATCTTCTCCGCGCCGCTGCCGTCGTCCTCGATCCTCACCTGGTCGCTCTTCGCCGGCGGCGGCGCGACGGCGCGCACGCGTCGTGCGCGAGCCGGACTCGCCCACGTCGCCGGGATCGACGCCGAGGTCCGCGAGCGAGACGACCTCCTGCGGCTTCGACTTGGCGCCCATGATCCCCTTGAGCGACGGGTAGCGCGGCTCGTTGATCGCGTCCGAGACGGCCACGACCGCGGGCAGCGGCGCCGCGATCACGTCGTAGCCGAACTCCGTCTGCCGCTTGCCTCTGACCGCGTTGCCGTCGACGGTGAGCTCCGCGACCTGCGACACCATCGGCCGGCGCAGGCGATCCGAGACGGCGGCCCAGAGGACCGCCCCGTCGCCGTCGCTCGACTGCTGGCCGAAGAGGACGAGATCCGCCTCCTCCCGCTCGAGCGCCTTGGCGAGCGCGCGGCTCGTCGCCACGAGATCGGATCCCGCCGCCGCGTCATCGGAGACGAGCACGGCGCGGTCGGCGCCCATCGCGAGCGCCTTCCGGAGGGAGTCCATCGCCTTCTCCGGCCCGAGCGAGAGGACGACGACCTCGCCCCCCGAGGCCTCCTTGAGGCGGAGCGCCTCCTCGACCGCATTGACGTCGGTCGCGTTCAGCGCGCCCTCGCCGGAGCGGTCGAGGCGGTTCGTGGCCGGGTCGAGCCGCTTGTGGACGGTCGCGTCCGGCACCTGCTTGACGCACACGGCGATCTTCACGCGCGTGACTCTAACGACGCCCCGACCGGCACTGTCCGGGGAAGCTCTCCAGGTGGTCTGGTAGGGTCCCGCCCTTCGCGCCGCGACCGGAGCCATGACTCGCCACCGGACGACAGCACGAGGGGTCTCTCTCCTCATTCTCACCGCCCTCCTCGCGGCGGCAGTCGTCGCGTCCCCCGGCGCGGCCGCCGAAGCCCGGCCTCGTGGACGGGAGCCCGATCGTCTTCCCGCTGATCGGTGACTACCCCTACGGGATGAACTTCGGCGATCCCCGCGTCCAGGGGAGCCACCAGGGGATCGACATCGAGAACGTGCCGTGGCGCACTCCCGTGATCGCCGCCGAGGCCGGCAAGGTCAAGTGGTGGACGACGTCGGCGCGCGCCGGCTGCATGCTCTACCTGTACGGCAAGAGCGGCACGACGTACCTCTATATCCACCTGAACAACGACCTCACGGAGGCGTCCGAGGACAAGGGCGGTTGCAAGCTCGGCGTCTCGTTCGCGGTCGAGGACGGAGCGAAGGTGACCGCCGGCCAGCAGATCGGGTACGTGGGCGACTCGGGCGACGCCGAGGGCAACCACCATCTCCACTTCGAGGTGCACCCGAAGGACGGGGCCGCGGTGAACCCGTTCCCGTACCTGAACGCGGGCGAGCGCCTGCTCTTCCCTGCACGACTCGGGGCGCAGTTCTCGCTCGGGTTGCGCGGGACGCCCGTGGCCGCAGGCGCCGGGGCGCTCGAGCTCGCCGTCACGTCGGTGCGCTGGTGGCCCGGAGGCCAGTGGACGCCCGTCGTCGGCACGCGGTCGGTCAAGGTCTCGCTCGGCTCGAGCGCAGTGGTCGACTCGACGCTCGTCGACGCTCTGAGCCGGCCGGAGCTCCGGACGCTCCAGGCGAAGGCCGCTCCCGCCGCAACGGTGACCGCCTTCACGAAGCAGGCCCGCGTGACCCCCGAGGCGCTACGCGGCGTCGACGGCGCGCTCGTCGTCACGCGCATCACGCGCCCCGGCGGGACGGCCGTCGCTGTCGGCCCGGCAGACCCGGCCGAGCCGGTTCCCGTCGACGACGAGACGGACGCGCCCCCGCCGGGCGTGGACGACCGCCGCTCGGGTATCTGAGAGGCGGGGGGTGACGCGCTACGCGGCCGCGAGCGCGCCGCGGAGGAAGTCGACGATCGCGCTCGTCGGCGCTCCCGGCGTGAAGACCTCGGCGACGCCGAGCCGCTTCAGCTCGTCCGCGTCCTCGGCCGGGATCGTGCCCCCGACGACGACGAGCACGTCGTCGGCGTCGTTCGCCCGGAGTCCCTCTACGATCCGCGGCACCAGCGTCATGTGTGCCCCCGAGAGAATCGAGATGCCGACCGCGTCCGCGTCCTCCTGGATCGCGGTCTCGACGATCTGCTCCGGCGTCTGGTGGAGGCCCGTGTAGATGACCTCCATCCCCGCGTCGCGCAGCGACCGCGCGATGATCTTCGCCCCCCGATCGTGGCCGTCGAGTCCCGGCTTCGCGATCACGACCCGAATCGTCCGCTCCACGCGGTCAGTATAGGAACGTGCGCCTCATCGTCATCGGGTCGTCCCCGGCCTGGCCGAACGCGGGAGGCGCCCACTCCGGGTACGTCGTCGAAAGCGACGGGCGCCGTCTCCTGCTCGACTGCGGGCCGGGCGTGCTCGGGCGACTCCGCGAGGCGGAGCCGTGGCCCGCCATCGACGCGATCGCGATCACGCATTTCCACCTCGACCACTGGGGCGATCTCGTGCCGTGGGTCTGGGGCAGCTTCTACCGGCGCGGGCACGACGACCGGCGGCCGGAGCTCTGGGTCTACCGGGGCGGCCGCGCCTTCCTCGAGGAGCTGGGCTCCCGGCTCGGGTTCCCCGACATGTTCGAGCGGACGTTCGTCGTCCGGGAGTACGACGCCGAGACGGGATTCACGACGGCGGCAAGCCTCGACGTCCTGCCGGTGCGGCTCCCGCACTACCGGCTCGAGACGTACGGCTTCAGGGTGTCGAACGGCGCCACCACCCTCGCCTACACGGGCGACACGGGCCCGAGCGAGCGCATCGCGGACCTCGCCCGCGACGCCGACCTGTTCGTCTGCGAGGCGACGCTCGAGCACGGCGACGCCGACGGCGAGCCGCGCGGCCACCTGAGCGCCGAGGAGGCGCTCGAGGCCTACGCCGCCTCGGGTGCCCACCGGCTGCTCCTCACCCACCGCCCCTCGGAGCTCCCACCCCCCGACGGCGTCCTCCTCGCCTACGACGGCATGGAGCTCGAGGTCGAACCCGCGCACAGCTGACGCGCTTCGCCGACGGTCGAGACAACGAATCCCGTGGCCCTCACGCTGTGCCATGAGGCAAGACGAGCCGCCCGGCCGCGAAGCGGCCGGCTTCAGGGATCTGCCCCCGCCGCAGGCGGGGGATCGAGCGGCGGGAATCCGCTCGGCGGATTCCCGCTTGCGAGCTAGAACACAGGCTGTTCGCGCCAGGTGCCCCAGGTGGTGCGCCAGGCGTCGCAGATCTCGCCGAGGGTGACGCCGTCGCGGACCGCGTCGACGATGACCGGCATCAGGTTGCGACCCTCGACCGACGCGGCCTCTGCGAGCGAGGCGATGTGGCGTTCCACGGCGGCCGAGTCGCGGCGGCCCTTGAAGGCGGCGAGCCGCTCGATCTGCTTGCGCTCGAGGTCCGGGTCGATGCGCAGGATCGAGATCTCCTCCTCGGCCCCGGTCTCGTAGCGGTTGACGCCGACCACGACGCGCTCCTCCGCCTCGACCTCCTGCTGGTAGCGGTAGGCGGCATCGGCGATCTCGCGCTGCGGCATGTTCTGCTCGATCGCGGCGACCATCCCGCCGAGCTCGTCGATCCGCCGGAACAGCTCGTACGCCTCCTCCTCGAGCCGGTTCGTCAGCGCTTCGACGTGGTAGGAGCCGCCCAGCGGGTCGATCGAGTTGACGACGCCGGTCTCGTGCGCGATCACCTGCTGCGTGCGCAGCGCGAGCCGCACCGCGTCCTCGGTCGGCAGCGCGAGCGCCTCGTCGTAGGAGTTCGTGTGCAGCGACTGCGTCCCGCCGAGCACCGCCGCGAGCGCCTCGATCGCGGTCCGCGCGACGTTCACCAGCGGCTGCTGCCAGGTCAGCGAGACCCCGGCGGTCTGCGTGTGGAAGCGCATCAGGAGCGAGCGCTCGTCCCGCGCGCCGTACCGATCGCGCATCTCGCGCGCCCAGATCCGCCTCGCGGCCCGGTACTTCGCGATCTCCTCGAAGAAGTCGAGATGCGCGTTGAAGAAGAACGACAGCCGCGGCGCGAACGAATCGACGTCCAGCCCGCGCTCGAGCGCCCACTCCACGTACGTGAAGCCGTTCTTCAGCGTGAACGCGAGCTCCTGCGCGGCCGTCGAGCCCGCCTCGCGGATGTGGTAGCCCGAGATCGAGATCGGATGCCAGAGCGGCATCTCCGCCGCGCAGAACTCGACCATGTCCGTCACGAGCCGCATCGACGGCCCCGGCGGGAAGATGAACTCCTTCTGGGCGATGTACTCCTTGAGGATGTCCGTCTGGATCGTCCCCCGCAGTCGGTCGCGCGGCACGCCCTGCTCCTCCCCCACGACGAGGTACATCGCGAGCGCGATCGCCGCCGACGAGTTGATCGTCATCGACGTCGACACGTCGCCGAGCGGAATCCCGGCGAACAGCACGCGCATGTCCTCGAGCGACGCCATCGCCACGCCCTCACGCCCGACCTCGCCCACCGCCCGCGGCGAGTCCGAGTCCACACCCATCAGCGCCGGCATGTCGAACGCGCACGAGAGCCCCGTCTGCCCGTGGTCGAGCAGGTAGCGGAACCGCTCGTTCGTCTCCTGCGCCGTCCCGAACCCCGCGAACTGCCGCATCGTCCACAGCCGGCCCCGGTACATCGACGGATACACCCCGCGCGTGAACGGGAACGACCCCGGATAGCCGAGGTCACGCTCGTAGTCGACCTCCACCGTCTCCGGCGTCGCCAACGGGTCGACCTCCACGCCCGAGATCGACGTGAACAGCTCCCCCTCCCGCAGCGCCGCGGACTCGTAGCGCGCACGCCAGGCGTCGAGGCCCGTGCTCCGTCGCTCCTCGACCCGGGCCATGCGAAGGATGCTACCCCCGCCCACGAGCCTCGATCGCCCGATCGAGGGATGACCCCTCGATCCGGGGACGCCGATCGAGGGATCTGTGAAGACATTCGGCGCACTCCTCGTGACCGCGTTGGCGACGGTCGCCGTGACGTGGTCGGCGCCGTTCTCCACGAGCGCCGCTGCCGGATCCCTCGGGTGCGGCTCGGGCGCCAACGGCTCCGCCGGCTACGCGTACGCGGGCTTCCAGTCGACCGGCGTCTCGAGCGGGGTGCGCGCGACGGTCGCCGCGACCCGGGCGGCGTCCGTGCAGGCGGGCCACGCCGCAGCGTGGATCGGCGTCGGCGGCAAGAGCGCCGGCCCGAAGGGCGAGACGATGTGGCTCCAGACCGGCGTCGCAGCGCTTCCGAACACCCCGCTGATGGTCTACGCGGAGATCACGCGGCCGCAGAGCGATCCCGTCTTCATCCCACTCCTCCAGAACGTCCAGGTCGGCGAGCGGCATCGCCTGGCGGTGCTCGAGATGAACCGCCGCCCGGGCGTCTGGCGCGTCTGGGTCGACGGCAAGCCGATGACCGACCCGATCGTCCTCTCCGGCTCGCACCGGATCTGGAAGCCCATCGCGACCGCCGAGTCGTGGAACGGCGGCGTCCAGACGTGCAACGGATTCGGGTTCCGCTTCGACCGGGTCGGTGTCGCGCGGTCACTCGGCGGCTCGTGGAAGGCGTTCTCGCCCGGCTACACCTTCGAGGACCGCGGGTACGTCGTCCGGCAGCTCCGCCCCGCCCCGCCCGGCCAGCGGACGCTCGCGTCCGACCCGGTGCGCGCCTACGCGTTCGACGCCGCCTCGACCGCGGCCTAGCGCCGCCGGTCAGCCGGCGACGATCTTCACGGGCGTGCCCACACGCACGAGCTTGCGCAGCGCGAGGACGTCGCGGTTGCGAAGGCGCACGCAGCCGTGCGACACGGCCTGGCCGATCAGCCACGGCGTATTCGTCCCGTGGACGCCGACGACGCCGCCTCCCGGCCAGTCGGAGAGCTTCGAGTAGCCGCTCGTCTCGAAGGCGAACGCGCCGAGAATCGGGTACTTGCTCGGCACGAAGCGCGACTGCACGTAGAAGAGGCCGAGCGGTGTCTCCATGCCCGGCGCGCCGACCGCGATCGGCCCCGTGCGTCGTAGCCGCCCGTTCACGTAGAGCTCGAACTTCCGCGAGCCGCGGTAGACGACGAGCCAGCGGTCGACGGGCGCGACGGACGCCGCGGCCGCGGGGATCCAACCGGTGCGGCCGTTCGGCCGGCCGGGCACGGAGACGCGGTACCAGGTCGGCTGTCCTGCGGCGTTCCGGCGCTCGTCGAGCGCGAGGATGGTCCGCGGGCGGTAGTCGGGCCGGAACTGCGTGAGCCGCGCGACGACCGCGGCATCGCGGCGGGGCGCGCTCCGCACGGCGACGTTGGCCCAGGCGATCGGCCCGGACCCGACGACGCTCACGCGCGCGAGCGGCGTCAGGTGGGCCGCATGTTCGCCCCCGGCTGCGTCGCGTGCGAGCGCGGACGGAGCGGCGAGCAGCGCGACGAGCACGAGGAGCACCGTGGCCGCTCCCCCCGACCGGCCACGTGTCCTCATCGTGCTCGTCGCGCGCCGCTTCGACGGCCGCACGAGCGAGTCATGAAGGCCGGTGCTCCCGGAAGCCCGGGAGCACCGGCCGGATGCCGAGGCTGAGTCCAACCCTCACCCCTGAACGGAAGATCCGAACGCGTCGCTGACGCCCATCCCCGCGTTGCTGGCGTTCTCGAGTTGCTCTCCCATCCGTCGGCTCCCCTCGGCAGCTCTGCTCTTCGCCGCACGAAGAGCGGAGCGGTCGTCGGCACCCTGTCTCGCTCACCGTATCCCTCGTCCGGGAGATTGCTGCCCCTCGGTCGAGGGGTTTTCTCCCCCACCTGGGTCTAGGTCCCTGCCAGGAAGACGCCGAAAGGCCGACGGGGCCTTGCGGCCCCGCCAACCCCTCCCCGAGGCGCCGGTGCTCCCGGGACGAGCCCGGGAGCACCGACCGAGTGCCGGCTCGGGGAATCCGTCAGCCCGTCACCGGCGGCTCGAAGACGCCGACCACGCCGATCCGCGCGCTGTTGCACGCCTTCACATTCGTGATCCGGACGAGCATGATCCCGGCCTTGCTGGGCGTCACGCCGATGCGGGCAACGCCCTGCTTGTCGGTCTTGACGACCTTGTTGAGGCCGATGCCGGTGAAGCGAACGGCGACACCGCTCACCGGGGTCTTCGACTTCGTCACCTTGGCGACGACCAACGTCTTGCTGCCGTTCGCCTTGACCATGCCGGGCGTCACCTTGAGCACGCGGCAGAGGTTCGGCGCGGGCTTCGGCTTGGGCGTCGGCTTGGTCGGCTTCGGCTTGGGCGTCGCGGCCGGCGGCGTCACCGGAGCGGTGACGAGCGTCGAGGCGCACGCCCTGTTGTTCCCGCCGTTCGTGTCCTTGCCGTCGCCTGTCGCCATCGCGCAGTTGACGTACGTCCCGGTCTGCGTGACGCGGGCCGAGACGCCGATCACACGCTCGACACCGGGGCCGAGCGTGCCCAGGCTGCACTGCAGCAGGACGCCGCCGGTGATCGAGCAACCGCCGGCCGTGGGCGGCTGGGTGACGGCGACGAACGTGACGCCGCTCGGCGCCGCGTCGGCGACCGTCACGTTGTGCGCCTGGTTCGGGCCGTTGTTCTTGACCCGCACCGTGTACGAGACGCTGGCCTGCCCGTTCACGAGCTGCACCTGCGGCGTCGCGTCCTTCGCCACCTGCACGTCCATGAACTCGTCGGTCGGCGGCGTGACGGCGGGGGCGGAGGCGCGACGAGCAGTGGACGGTCACCGTCGCTGCCGTCCGTGTCGAGCGCTGATCGCTCTCGACGTCGGACGTCGCGTCGCCGCCGTCCGCACGTAGCACGGTCGCGGTGTTCGTCCGACCGCTGCTCGAGCAGCCGATCGCCCTCGAGTACGGACACACGTCTCGTGCCCGTGATGCCGTCCCACGTGTTCGTGCCGTCGACGGCCTTGACCGACCGTGCTGATCGCCCGTCGATGTTCGGACACACGTCACCGCCCGACCTCGGAGGCGTCGACACAGGTGACCGTGCTCGTCCGTTCGCCATCCCGTCCGAGCCACCGAGTGCGTGGTCGCCCTCGATGTTCGGACACACGTCGGACCCTCGCCCGGAGGCGTGACACAGTGCTGCTCGTGCGTCACCATCCCGTCCGCAGTCCGATGCGATCGCGCCTCGGACGTTCGGAGACAGTCACGCCCGTCGACGCGTAACGCGTTGCCGTGTTCGACCTGCATCATCCGATCCGGCACCGACGTGCTGATCGCCCGCGATGTCGGACCGTCACCCGTCCAGGCGTGAACCGTGCTCGTCCTTCACCGTCCCAGTCCGGGCTACTCGAGTGCTGACGTCGCCCATCGATCGTGTCGGACCCGACGACGTCACCTCCTTGTCGACCGGAGTGCGTGATCGCGTCGGGTCGAAGTACGTCGCAGCTCGTGGCCGGCCCTCCGGCGCGTACCGTCGTTGTAGACCAGTGGCCGCCGTTCCCGCGACACGACAGCGTTCGTCCGAGCATCGTGCAGCGTGACAGAAGACGTCTCCGGCGTCGTCGGCCTGACGATCCGCCGGCGTGACAGATGTGTGCCAGTCTTAGTCGTTGTGCACCCGGACGACTCGACCGGTCGACGGACGACCCGGGTTCCGAGTCGGCGTCGACGCCGCGCCGCCGTGGTCGCTCGTGGTCGCACGGATGCGACCACGGCGCGCGAGGCTCAACGACGACGCCCGAGACGCCGAGACGAGCAGCCTCCCGCAGTGGCTTTCGCATCTGCTGTACCCCCTCCTCCCTGTGTCCCCGCCACGCCGGATCTGGTCCGCGATGCCGCCGGGACATCGTAGGCACTCGTGTACAGGTCGGACGTTATCCCCCTTTAGCGGGAGTGCAGCCCCTCGAACGAGGGGTTCGATCCCCCACCAGGGTCGCAGGTCACACGCAGAGAGTCGACGGAGACCTGACGACGCCGGACGTCGCCAGCCGGCCCGCGCCTGCCGCTGGTCGATCAGGACGAACCCTGATCTGGCTCACCTGCGCACCGCCGAGCACGGGGCCCGCAGGTGGTCGACGACCGACGACGCCACCCAGAGCGCCGCGACCGCTGCGAGCAGACGCCAGCGCCGCGAGGCCGATGCCCATGATCCGTACCTCATGCTCCCTCGCCTTCCCCGTCATGGCCGTCCCCCCTGGAATTGGTCACTCTTCCTCCGACGGTAGTGACCCTTCGGGGGGAGGCAATGCCTCGTGCGAGTGACTCGCAGCCCGGTCGCACGCGCCCGACCGGGGGAGCGCCACGTCCACCGCGCGTGCGAGACTTCCGGCGTGAAGGTCCTGCTCGCAGACGACCATCGCCTCATGCTCGACGGCATCCGCCGCGCGCTCGAGGACGACGGCGGGTTCGAGATCGTCGGCGAGACCCAGAACGGCGCCCAGGTCCTGCCGCTCGTCGGGCAGACCGGGCCGGATCTCGTCGTGCTCGACGTGCGCATGCCGAACATGGACGGCCTGCAGTGCCTCGAGGAGATCCGCCGACGGCATCCGAAGATCAAGGTCGTGATGCTCTCCGCGTCGACGACGCCCGATCTCATCGAGGAGGCGCTTCGCCGCGGGGCGAGCGCCTACGTGCTGAAGACCGTCGACCCGAGCGATCTGCCCTCGACGCTACGCCAGGTGATCGGCGGCACCGTCTTCTCGACGGTCGGCCAGCAGGAGAGCTCGACGCCGAGCGGCGCGAAGGCCGCCGGCCTCACCGACCGCGAGGTCGCGATCCTCACCGAGCTCGCGAGCGGCAAGTCGAACGACGAGATCGCGAAGGAGCTGTGGGTCACGCAGCAGACGGTGAAGTTCCACCTGACGAACGTCTACCGCAAGCTCGGCGCCAAGAACCGCGCCGACGCGGTGCGGCAGGCCTACCAGCTCGGCCTGATCCAGCGCCCCCTCGGCGACGACTGACTCAGCGCGCCGGCGAGGAGCCGAAGTCGAAGACCTGGCCCGACCGCCAGGCGCCCTTCGCGTGGGCGACGAGGATCACCGCGCCGACGATCGTCGTCGGCACGTACCAGACGGCCTGCATGCAGATCGCGAACGCGAGCCCCTCCTCGCGACCGATCCCGAACAGCGCAAGCGCTGAGACGCCGAGCCACTGGTACGTGCCGACGAACCCTGGAGAAGAGGGAATCGCGACGCCCAGGTTGAGCGCCGCGGTGACGAAGACCGCGTCGACGAGCGAGAGCTCCACGCCGACGGCGCGGCCAACGAGGATCGCGGCCACCGCCCAGGCTCCCCACGCGAGCACGCTCATCCCGAACCAGAGGAGCCCGCGCTCGACCGAGAGCGGATCGGAGAGCCCCTCGAGCGTGTCCCGCAGGAAGCGCCGCGGCAGCCCACGGTGCGTGCGCCGCGACCTCGGCCGGCGACGCGTGTACGACCGCGCCGCGAGGATCAGCGCCCAGATCACGACGAGCACGAAGACCGACCCGACCACGATCCGGTCGACCCAGCCCTCGTCGGTCACGAGCGGCAGGCTCAGAAGCAGGAAAGCGACCAGCGCGAGGATGTCGAACGCGCGGTCGAGCATGACGGTGGCGAGGCCACGTCCCCCCGAGTAGGCGCCGCGCGACACCCACCGGGCGCGCAGCAGGTCGCCGACGCGGCCGGGGAGCACGTTGTTCACCGCAACCCCCGCGACGACCATCTCGACGAAGCGGCGCTGCCCGAGCCTCGTGTCGGCGATCCGCCGCCAGCGGGCCGCCTGCACCCAGTAGACGACCCCCATGCACGCCACCGCACCGAGCAGCGGCAGCGGCCTGACGCCGGCGAGCGTGCTCCAGACCGCCTGCCGAGATCCGTCCCGCGGATCGCGAGCACGAGGAAGACGACCGAGACCGGGATCCCGACCACAGCCGCGACGACGAGCGAGCGGCTGCGGCCATTCCCCGGAACCTCCGGCATGCGCGGGGCCGCAGCCGCGGACGCGACGGACGAGTCGGGAACGACGGTCACGCTCGAAGCATCGTTATCGCGCCTGTCACGGGCCATCCGCGGGGGTCGCGGGCGACCCTAGCCCTTGGTCCAGACAGGCGCGCCGACCCGCGCGCGAAGATTCTCTCGTGAGCTCGAGGAGCACCGCCGCCACCCCACCGGTGTCCGACTTCAGTCGGACACCAGCCGCCCAGGACGACGTGCAGAAGACAGGTGTCCAACCGGTTGGCCGGGAGCGCTATCCGCCGCGCCCTCGAGACGAGCCCCTTCCCGATCCTCCTCGTCTGCCTCGTCGGAATCGTCCTCCTCTCGGTCTTCGCGCCGTCGATCGTCGTCGGCGACACGTGGCTGACGCTGATGGCCGGACGCGAGGTCGTCGAGAACGGCCTGCCGCACACCGAGCACCTGACCGTCCTCGGCGAGGGGCGCACGTGGACCGACCAGCAGTGGCTCGCCCAGGTCGTCTTCTACGCCGCCCACGGGCTCGCGGGCATGCGCGCCGTGATCCTCCTCGGGATCGCCTTCGTCCTGCTCGCGCTCGGCCTCGCCTTCGCGACCGCGCGGACCGGCGGCGCGTCGTCCCGCTCGACCTTCGTCGTCGGCTTCCTCGCGATCCTCGCCGGCCCGTGGGGCTGGACGCTTCGCGCGCAGACGGCCGCGCTCCCGCTCTTCGCCGGCGTCGCTCTGGCTGCTCGTCGACGCGTCACGCCGTGGCGTCCGCCGACCGGACGCTGCTCGTCCTGCCGCTTCTCGTCGTCTGGGCGAACCTGCACGGCTCCGTCGTCCTCGGCGCCGGCCTCGCCGATGCTGCTCGGGCGTGGTCGAGCTGGTGCGCGCACGACGCCTCGAGTGGATCCCGCTGGCGCTCGTCGTCCTCTCCCCCCTCTGCGTGCTCGCGACGCCGTACGGGTCGGACATCGTCGCCTACTACAAGCTGATGCTCGTCGACGCGCCGTTCGCGCCGATCCTGCGCGAGTGGCAGTGGTCGAGCCCGAGCGGGACGACCGCGCTCTTCTGGCTGCTCGCGATCGTCGCCGCGGGCGTCCTCGCCCTCCGGCGCTGCCGGACGCGCCTGACCTTCTACGAGCTCGCCGTCCTCGTCGTGACCTTCGTCGGCGCGGTGCAGGCGGTCCGCGGCGTGATCTGGTTCGCGCTCGCCGCGGCCGCGATCCTTCCCGTCGCCCTCGACGGCCTCCTGACGAAGAAGGACATCGCGGCGCCCAAGCTCAACCGGATCATCTCGCTGGCGGCGCTCGCCGGCCTCGCGGTCGCCGCGCTCGCGTTCGTCGCGCGCCCCGCGTCGTGGTTCGTGTCCGAGTGGCCCGAGGCCCGCGTCGCCGCCGTGCGCGAGGCGACCCGCGACCCGAGCATCCGCGTCTGGGCGACCGACGGCACCGCCGACTGGCTCCTCTGGCGGATCCCCGACCTCCGCGGCCGCCTCGCCTACGACGTCCGCTTCGAGCTCTACGACCAGCCGACCCTCGACCGGATCGTCGACTACGGCGCCCGCGAGGGCGACTGGCGCCGTTCGCTCGACGGCTACCGCGTCGTCGTCGTCGACGAGCACCGCCCTCTCGAGGCGCTCACCGCCGAGCCGGGCGCGCGGGTCGCGTACCACGACGACGAGATCGCCGTCGTGAAGCGACGCTAGAGCCTACGCCCGCACGCCTGCTGGCTCCGGCTGCGGAACCGCCGTGATCCGAATCGGGACGGTCACGGCCGCAGCCACCAGGTCGGCGAGTGTGAACACGACACGGAGAACCAGCGCCACCGCGAGCGCGTTCGACGGCTCGAGCACAGGTGCAAGCGTCGCGACGAGGACTGCCTCGCGAACCCCGATCCCCAGACGGTGAGACGACGACGAGAGCGCCAACGGTCATGGCGAGCGCGACGGCCGGGAGGGCGACCAGAACGGCAATCGACGGATCTCCGCCGGCGCCGATCACGAGAATGCACAACGCGAGGCCGTACAGGAGCCAACACGCAGCACTGAACGATGTGGCCCGGAGAATCCCTGACCAACTCGGCGAGCAGGTGACCTGCGGTCGACGAGCGACACGGAACGCGAGGTTCGCCAGGCGGCCGAGAACAGGGGGCGCGAGCGCGAGCGCACAACATGCGATGCCGATCGCGCCGGCGACGAAGCGGTACGGCGAGCTTTCGCCCACGAAGGGCTGGACAGCCAGCCCCAGCGCGCCCCCGACGAGGATGTTGATCCCGACGGAGAGCACACCCGCGGCAAGCGACTGCACGCGCTGAACGGACGCTGCACGAGCCAGCTCCATCTGGACCACGAAGGCCCAGACGCTGCCCGGAACGTACTTCCCGAGCTGCCCGACGAGGTAGATCTTCATCGCGCTCGGGACGGTGACCGACGCCCCGAGCTCACGAAGCGAGTGTTTCCACGTCATGGCGCTTGCAGCGAGCCCGGAGAGGGCGAGGGCGAGGGACGTCAGGATCGCCGCGGGGCCGATCTCCGCGACGGTGTCGGAGACGTCGTGCCACTCGCGGACCGTCGCGACGATCACGGCGGCAAACAGCGAGGCGCCGACCAGAATCCGCATGACGCGAGCTGCGCCCGAACCTGTCTCCGCCGCACCCGTGCGTTCGACAGCCTGATCCACCAGAATGACGGTAGTTCCGGCACGCCCGCAAGGAGTTAGACCTATAGGCAGTTCCAACTGTCCGTCAGGTCTGCGGTTGCCGGTCATTTCACGAGTACGTTCCGTTGGTCGACCGGGCCGCGCACCGGAGCAATACGGCCGGGACGGTGTTGGTCACCGGGGCGGCGGGCTTCATCGGATGTCATCTCGTCGAACGTCTCGTCGGTGACGGTTGGACCGTCCGGGGGCTCGACGACGAACGGACCGGCGACTGGAATCGGCTCGAGGTCGACCTCGAGCGAATCGACAGATCGCTCGAGTCGATGTCTCCAGCCGAGCTTCGCGATGCATGCGAGGGCGCGAACCTGCTCGTGCACCTCGCCGCCGAGAAGCACAACACGCCGGGTGTGACCCGCAGATCGAACGCTCGTCGGTCAACGTTGCCGCGACGGCAGCGGCTGTTCGACGCCGCCGGCGCACGCGGGTGTCGAGAAGGTCGTCTTCGCGTCGTCGCTGTACGCGTACGGCTCGACTCGGGCCGGAGCGCGATGCCCGAGACACGACCTTCCGCGCGCCGAACGACGATGTACGGCGTCGTCGAAGCTCGCGGGCGAGCACCTCCTGCGCGTCCGTCGGAGCGGAACGCACGGTCTGCGCTGGGGCGGTCGCCCGCCTGTTCTTCGTCTACGGCCCGCGGCAATTCGCCGAAGGCGGCTACAAGTCGGTGATCGTGTCGCAACTTCGAGCGCATCCGGCGCGGACGAGCGCCCGGTCGTGTTCGGCGACGGTCACCAGGCGCTCGACTACGTCTATGTCGACGACTGCGTCGACGCGCTGCTCGCGTGCTCTGCGCCGCAGCCGAGCAGGCGCGACGTTCAACGTCGCAGCGGGACGCGCGGTCACCGGTCAACGAGCTCACCGCGGCGATGCTGCGACGTCGCCGGGTTCGGATCTGCGAGCCGTCAGCCGGCCGACGGACTGGACCGCCGGCACGTGTCCGCTGGGGTCGACCGCAGCGTCGCCGAAGCGACGCTCGGCTGGACGAGCGACACGCCGCTCGAGAGCCGGTCTGCAACGTGTCTGGGCATGGCTGTGAGGATGAGCGCGCGATCGAGCTCTCCGTCATCGCGCCGTGCCTCAACGAAGAGGCCAACCTGCCGGCGCTCGCGGAGCGGCTGTTCGCGAGCCGTCGACGAGGCCGGCATCGACGACCGAGCTCGTCCTCGTCGACGACGGCAGCACCGACGGGACGTGGGACGCGATCGCAGCGTGCGCCGAGCGTCCCGCGAACGGTTCGTGGGCGTCCGGCACGAGCGAGAACCGCGGCATCGCCGCCGCGTGGCGCTCCGGCGTCGACGCCGCGCGCGGGCGGCTACGTGTGCCTCATCGACGCCGACCTGCAGAACCCGCCCGAGGAGGTCGTCACGCTCTACCGGCGTCTGCTCGAGTCGCGCGCGGACATCGTGCAGGGCACTCGCTCGAGCATCGGGCGGCTGCGCGACTCGCGCCTCGCTGTTCTCGCGGCGTTGAACGTGCTGCTCAACGTCGCCTTCGGGACCTGGGCGAAGGACACGCAAGTCGGGCTTCGTGCTCGCGCCGAAGGCCGTGTGATCGACGACGTCGTCACGCTACCGCGGCCGCTACCGCTACTTCCAGACCTTCATCAGCGTCGCCGCGAACGCCAAGGGCTACTCGGTGCTCGAGGTCGAGACGCTCTTCCAGAGCCGCTTCGCCGGCAAGTCGTTCCTGCGGCCGGCGACGCTCAGCGTGTCAGCTCGGCGCGCTGGCCGACTTCCTCCGCGCGCCTCGCGGAGTTCCGGCGTCTCGCCGTCACCGTACACGGCGCGTCGATCGACGCCGAAGCGTCGCCGTCCCGAGGCCCGCGAAGCACCCGTACCGCGGCTGGCGGCGCCTGTGGTTCGAGGCGTACTTCGCGACGATGCCGCTCCACGAGTGGCTGATCCGCGCGTCGCCGCGCGACCTCTACCTCGAGCTCAAGCAGACCGAGTGGTCTCGAGGGACGCGCTCCACGAGCTCCAGCTGCGCAAGCTCCAGCGCCTCGTCCAGCACGCGTACGTCCACGTGCCGTTACTACCGCGACGCGATGCGGACCGCGGGCGTCGCACCCGGAGGCGATCCAGACGCTCGACGACATCGCCGCGGCTGCCGCTGCTCTCGAAGGACGACGTCCGCCGCGAGCCTCTACTTCGACCTCTTCGCCGACAACCACGACAAGCGGCGACATGCTAACGGATCTCCACGAGCGGCTCGACCGGCGAGCCCTTCGCGGCCTACGCCGACCGGTACCAGCTCGAGATGCGCTGCGCGGCGACGCTGCGCGCGCTGGAGTGGACGGGCTGGCGCTTCGGCGACCGCCAGGCGCGCCTCTGGCACCAGACGCTCGGCATGAGCCGGCTCGCAGGTCATCCGGGAGCGGATCGACGCCTGGTTCATGCGCCGGCTGTTCGTCCCGGCGTTCGAGATCGGCGCCGGACAGCATCGAGGAGTTCGTCGACGCGGATCCGCGAGCACCGGCCCGTGCTCGTCGACGGCTACGCCGAGTCGCTCAACTTCCTCGCCACGTACGTGCGACGAGGGCGGCAAGCCCGGCTTCACCCCGAAGGCGATCATGTCCTCCGCCCAGACGCTGCCCGACAACGCTCGCGCGAGCTCATCGAGCAGGCATTCGGCACCCGGGTCTTCGACAAGTACGGCAGCCGCGAGTTCTCCGGCATCGCGTACGAGTGCGGCGCAGTCACGCGACCACCACGTCGTCGACGAGAGCTACATCGTCGAGCTCCTCGTCGACGGTCGGCCGGCCCGGCCCGGCGAGATCGGCGAGGTCGTCATCACCGACCTGAACAACTTCTCCGTGCCGCTGATCCGCTACCGCATCGGCGACCTCGGCAGTCGCGATCGACGATCCGAAGCCGTGTGCCCTGCGGTCGCGCGCTCTCGCGGATCGGGCGGATCGAGGGCCGCACGCAGGCGATCGTCCACTGCGCCGACGGCACGTGGCTGCCCGGCACGTTCTTCGCGCACTTCTTCAAGGACTACGAGTACGCGATCCGGTTCTTCCAGGTTCACCAAACCGAGGTCGGAGCGATGACGCTCCGGCTCGTCAAGAACCCGCGGTTCACCCAGGAGGCGCTCGACGAGCTGCTCGAGGGGCTCCGCGGATTCACGGGAGAGGAGATGCGAGATCCAGGTCGAGTTCGTCGACGAGATCCCGCTCGGGGTGACCGGCAAGCGCGCCCCGGTCGTCTCGGACGTCGCCCTGGACTTTCAGCAACTGACCCACGGGTAGTCGGCCCTGTCGTCTCCGCGATGACCTCATGAGCGCCGCCCTCATGCCAGTCGCGTCGCCGTCGCATTCGTCCTCGCGCTCGGCGCGCTGGTCGCAGCAGGGGTCGCCGCTCGTCGGCCCCGCTGTCCCCGAGCGTGCCGTCTACACCTGGCCGCCGACGCACCTTCCGGACGCGAAGCCGACTCGGACGTGGTTCGCGCCTCTCTTCGTCGCCCGGCAAGACGTGGAGTCCTTCGACGCCACCGTTCCCTGCGGCGGACCGCTCGCGACGCTGCCCGGCGCGGGCCGGCGGCGTCGTGCTCCTGGCGACGGCACGCAACCCGGAACGAACCACGCGCTCGGGGTCACTTGGTCACGCGCAACCGGCAGCACCAGCGTGCGTATCGGACGCACCGTCGTGGCCGAGGTACCGGCGGGCAGCGCGAGACTTCGTGCCGGCTCGATGTCCGTCTCGACGACAACTCCTGGTCGGTTCACCTGCCGGACGGGACGAGCCGTCGCGGGGCGCTCGTGTCTCCGCCGCAGATCTTCGGGCTCGTCACCGAGCTCGACCTGGCCGCGAAGCCGCGCGCTCGACGGTGACCGTCCGGCCGTATGCGCAGGACACGCATCCGAGCACGCGGCAGACGCTCCTCCGCCTGCTTGCGGCCGCGCTGCTGGCGGCCGCGCTCGCCGTCGCCTTCGAGCCCTGGCGTTGGAGGCGCGCGGCAGGATACGCCAGATATCGCGGCGGGCGAGCCGTCCGCGCAGGACGGCGTCGTGCTCGGTATCACCGCTGTCTGGTGGCTACTCGCCCCTCTGCAGGTCGACGACGGCTGGGTTCGAGGCGCGACAGGTGAACTCACTCGTGTCGGGCGGGTTCTCGAACTACTACGACGACTACGGAGCGAATCTCCCCCTCGCGACCTGGTACGAGTGGATCCAGCACTTCGTCATGACCGGGACGGACTCGCTCGGAGTGCACCGGCTCTTCTCGGCGGTCTTCGTCGTCGCGACCTGGTTCGTCGCACGGTGGTGCCTGGTCGAGCTGACCGGACGTCGACCGAGTCGAGCCGACACGCACGTGGTGGGTGGCCGCCGCGGTGTTCGGCGATCGGCGCGACCGCCTTCGGGATGACGCTCCGCCCGGAGCCGATGATCGCGCTCCTGGTCGTCGCAGTCCTCGCGTGCTGCATTCGGTATCTGCGGGCCGCCGGCATCCGGGCCGCTCGTCGTCGCGATCCTTCTCGCCGGCCTTGCGCTGACGATCCACCCGCCGGAGCGGTCGCGCTCGCACCACTGTTCGTCTGCGTGCCGCCGGAGTGATCGGTGACGCACGCCGGCGGAGGGAGTCACGGTCGTCGAGCTCGCAGCTGGTCGTTTCCGTCGGCATGGCGTGGACGACGCTGCTGGCCGTGTGTCGACTTCGACCTGTCGAGCCGCGACGAGAGCATCGCATTGATCCAGGACGCCGGGCACTCCTCGGGGCTCGTCCAGGAAACGGATCGCTACGAGCTCCTCTGGCAGTGGGGAGCGTCGCCGCCGCGCCGCGAGCTCGTCGCGTTCCTCGTCATCTCGGCGGCCATCGCGCTCGTCGCATGGAGAAGGAAGCGGGATCTCTTGGAGCGCCTTCCGTCCGCCTCGGTCGCGATCGGGCTTGCTGCTGCTCGCGTTCGCCCCCAGCAAGTGGATCTGGCACTTCGGCGTCTTCACGGGGCTCGCCGTCGTGGCGATCGGCCTCGAGTCGGACCGGTTCGACCGTGGCCGCGTCTCGGCGCGCGCGCGATGGGTGGCCGCGGGCACTGCTCGCCGTCTCGCTCTTCGCGGCCTCGGACGTCGAGTCGTGGGGCCCGCTCGACGGCTCGGGCGTGAACTGGGACGCGATTCCCTTTCTGGCGCTGACCGGCGCTACGGCTCTCGTCGCCCTTCTCCTTGCGCGGCTACGTCGGGCCGCACGCGTCCGGAGCCCCGAAGCGATCGTCGTGGTCGCGGTCGCCGTCGCGCTGATCGGAGCCACGACCGCCGCGTCTGGCTGCCGCCGCCGCGTCCTCCGACGAGTGGACGGCCGCGCGTCAGGTGCTGGCTCTCGATGACCGGCCGCGACACGTGCGGGATCGCGGACGACGTCCGAGATCCCGACGCCGCCTCGCTCGAGCGACTCGAGCCGTGGCGCGCGGCCGGCGACGAGCGCGAGCGCGGACGAGCGCGCGATCGCGTCCACGCGAGAAGTCGCGGTGGTACCGCGTGCCGGAACAACGCGTCGGCGTCTTCATCAGAGGCGACTGGGACCACCAGCGACTGGTGGTCGAGCTGGGGTGAGAGCGACGGCGAGCAGCGTCCGTGTGATCGCCTCCGGCCCCGCCGACCTGAGTCGCGCCCAGGTCGGGGCGATCGGCGCGAGCTGGTGGTTCGTGACGGAGACCAGCCTTCCCGAGCACGACCGTCCGACGCCGACGTCGTCCGGGTTTCCGTCGATGAGCCGAGAGCTCGACGCCTTCGGGAGAGGTCTCCCAGCCGTACTCGTACGAGAACCGGGCGCTCAGTGCGATGGTCGGCCGCGCTCGACCTGAAGACGCTGTCGTCGCCGTACCTCTTCGAGGCGCTTCCGTGCGCGACGTTGCCCGACTCGCGCTCGGCGTCGCCGAGCCGCCGAACCTCCTGCTCGACGGCGGCCCCCCTCCGCTCACGATCGCGACGAGCCCGTTCCGCGGGATCACCGACATGTTCACCGTCTGGAAGGCGCCCGTCGGAATCGCCGGACGGCGGGTCTCCGTACCCGTGGGAGACGGTGACCGCCTACTGGGTCGTCCGCGACCCACGGGACGGGATCGCTCCGGCCACGAGACGGCGGGATGCATGAGTGAGCGCAGCAAGCCGAGCCTGTTTCCGATCGCAGCGTGAGCGTCCCGGCACTCGCGGAGTGGAGGGCGGGACGCTGCGCGGCCAAGGGATCCGTGCAGCGCTCGAGCGCTCGTTGCCGTATCTCCTCTTCGCGGCGCTACCGGCCGTCGTCGCCGTGACGATGTTCGCAATCGCGCTCCGCTCGGGACCGCTCGCGCTCGACTTCCACCACGAGCTCTATCCGGAGGCGAAGGAGATCATCGCGGGCAACAACCCGTTCCCCGCAGAGGGCACCGACCTCACGCGCGGCGAGAACTACGTGTGGCCGCCGCTGGCCGCACTCCTCGTCAGCCCGCTGACCGTCTTGCCGCCGACGGTCGCCGACGTCGCGATCGGCCTGCTGGGTCTCGCGTGCATCGGAGCCGCTCTGTGGCTCGTCGGCGTCCGCGACTGGCGTGTCTACGGCGCGGCGGCGCTCTGGCCGCAGGTGATCGGCGAGATCCGCATCTCGCACCTCACTCCGGTCCTCTGCCTGCTGGCGGCGATCGTCTGGCGGTACCGGGACTCGACCGTTCGACCGGGGCTGGCGCTCGGCTTGGCCGGCGCCGTGAAGTTCTTCCTCTGGCCGCTCGGCCTCTGGCTGCTCGCGCTCCGGAACGCCAGGGCCGCTCTTCTCGCCGCCGCCGCGGCGGCCGCGTCGCTCCTACTCGTGCTCCCGTTCACGGGCCTCGACGACTTCGCACGCTTGATGGTCGACCTCGGACGAGCGTTCGACCAGGACTCGTACTCGCCGTTCGGGCTCCTCGTCCGGCTCGGCGCCCCGGATGCGCTGGCCCGCGGCGTGACGCTCGCCCTCGGCGCGGTCCTGCTCGTCCTCATGTGGAGACGTCGCAGCTTCGCCCTCGCGATCGCCGCCTCGCTTGCGCTCGCTCCGATCGTCTGGCTCGACTACTACGCGCTTGCCGCCGTTCCCCTTGCGGTCGCGCGACCTCGCCTGTCCGCAGTCTGGTTCCTCCCGCTCGTGACGTGGGGCCTGCCGAGTTCCGGCATCGCCACCGACCCCAGCTCTGGGGCGTCGGCAGTGTACTGCTCGTGTTCGCCGTCGTCCTCTGGGTCTCGGCGCGCGCCGAGCGCGTCTGAAGTCGGGTTGGCGACACGGAGGTCGAGCGACCCTGCCGGCCGGGTCAGCACGTTGGCTCCCTCGCCAGGCGCATCGGCTTGTCGACCCGGACGAGCCGAGTGCTCCGTGCGGTGCTTCGGCGATCACCGTCCCGCGCACTGGCGTCCGACACGTAACCAACGAACTCGGCAGCGAGCGGCCTGCCCTTCCACGACCACGGCATCGGCTCGCAGCGAGACGGGCTTCGTCGGGAGGAAGCACTTCTCGTAGTACGTCGCCGGACCCGAGTCGATAGACGTCGCCGACGTCGTGTTGAAGACCTCGGTCACCATGATCCACTGGTAGAACGGCTCGATCGTGCGGCCCTGCGCGCGCCGCTCGTCCCAGACCACTGCGACGCTGCTGCCTGGGGGGATCGAGTCGTCCACCCAGGTCGCGGCTGCCGCTGGGATACCTTTGCCGCGGAGGCTGCGGAGTCGGTCATCCCCGACGAAGTGCTCATGAACGTCAGCGTCATGACGACGCCCGCCAGCAACCACAACCAGCCGGTTGCGTGACGAGCCGAACGCAACCATAGGAGACCGCACACGAGGAAGAAGGCGGCGACCATGACGCGGAGCAACGCGCTCGCGACCGGCACTCCGAGCCAGGGCATCAGCGCAGGCGACTGGAACGGGCGTTGTACCTGAGTCGCGCGATCGGGACGCCCGACGACCAGGAGGAAGCCGACCGCGAGCGTCACCGACGTAGCGAGGCGCGGCCTTGGCAGGCCCTCGCGGATCCAGATCGCGAGCCCGATGAACAGGAGCGGTACGACGTAGAAGAGGTAACGTTCGTTGAGGTTCTCGTGTCCGTCGACGTCGAGTGACGCGCTGACGAGTGACACCGTGACGAGCATCGCCCCGAACACGGAGAGCCCGAGCGCCGCGAATAGGCGCAACTGCTCCGATGCTCTGCGCCGGCACCCCAGTCCGATCACCACCCCCGTTGCCAACGCGGGAACGATCGCGACGTAGAGCAGCAGGTCGCCGGCGAGATACGCGAGCCATTCGGGCACCTCCCGCGCGTGGAACGCTCGAAGGTCTCGGAGCGAGAGCCGAGCCAGCTCAGCGTCCGTCCCCGCGAACGACGGACGGACGAATGGGCGAGCGTCGCTGCGCGCCACAGCCCAGGTCGGGAGAAAGCGACGCAGGTACGCGCGCGCTCGGACGCGCGTCCCCGATCAGGCATACGTGACAGCCGCGGTGACGTAGGCTCCGAGCAGAGCCAGCCCCTGGATCCGGGTGAACGCCATGACGCCCAGCCCGACGACGCGAGCGCCTGGTTTCGAGGCGTCGGTCGGCGAACCGTCCGGGCGATCAGCCAAACGGCGACACAGGAAGACCGGATACGCCGCGTTTTCGGTCATGACGACGCCGGTGTAGGCCATCGACGGGACGAGAACGTGACATCGCCGCCACGAGCAGCGCAGCTCGCTGCGCGACGAAGAGCCGGGCCAGAAGGTAGGCGGGTACCGCCGCGATCGACATCACGAGCGCGTTCGTGCGAGGGCCGCGTGGTACGCCGAACGGGTCGTCGAAGATGGCCCATGCCGGTGCGACCAGCGTCGGATACACCTCGCCCCAGCCGAAGACCGGCACACCTCGTACGGCCGGCCGCCCGCCCTCGGCGATGCTCTTGGCGAGGTCCGAGTAGACGACCTCGTCGGGAGGATCCACGGCGAGGGAACGCGGAGCCCGATCGCCGCCGCGGAGCCGAGAGCCGACGATGCCCGCGACCCACAGCGCGGGACCGCCGCGGCTCGACGGGACGTCCGGCGACCCAACCCTGCGACCCGCCCGGGTCCAGGATGCTCTCCCGGCCCAGCCGACTCAGTTCGCAGGCGCTCCCCGATCGCGCCCGCGTCCGAGGGCGGCTGCTGGAAGCAGCTCGCCCGTCCGCAGGCCGGGCCGAAGGCTCGCCCGGATGCCGTGCGCTCACCCCGTCGTCCCCCTCCCGCGACGGAGGGACGGGCCCGCGCGGACGAGGAGCAGCGCGACCGCGACCATCACCAGGCTCGTGCCGAGCGCGTACCAGAGCACCGGCTCGGTGTGACTCCACGCCCACGCCTGCTCGGGGACGTCCGCCGGGCGGCAGCAGACGTTCGAGTCGGTCGGCTTCGGCGAGATCGCGCCGAGGAGCCAGGTCACGTACCCGAAGAACCAGACCGGCGCGAGCCTCGGCCACGTCACCGCGATCGGGACGAAGAGCAGCGCCGCATAGTTCGGCCACACGATCGGCGACGCGAGCACGCACGCGGCGACGAGCACGGCGAAGGCGCGGCGATCGCCGTCCTGTCCGCGCGCGAGCCACGCCGCCACGCCGATGCAGGCGAGACCGACGAGCGCGGCGATCGCGACGGCGACGTCGACGGAGGCGCCGAGCGCGCCTGCGACGGTCGAGACCGAGAGGCTCCGCTCCGCATACACGTCCTGCACGGCGCGTAGCAGCGTCGGATAGTCCCGGAAGCCCTCGAACCCGATCAGCGCCCAGGAGCCGAGGACCAGGACGACGCCCGACCCGATCGCCCACGCCGCCGCCCGGAAGCGCCGCGTCAGCAGCAGCCAGACGACGAGCGGCCAGACGAACAACTTGGCTGCGACGGCAGCCCCGAGCGCGAGCCCCGCGATCCAGGCACGCTCGCGATAGCGCCACGCGAGCGCGACCAGCAGGACCATGACGATCGTGAGATTCCCGTAGTAGAGACCGTGGACGACGACGGGAGAGCTCAGCGCGATGACGTAGCAGCGCCAGTCGCGCACCTGGAGGATCCACAGGGCCGCGAACACGCAGGCGCCGAGCACGCAGAACCAGAGCCACGACGCCGCGCCGACAGGGAGGAGCGTGAGCGGCACGGACGCCACGATGAACACGGGTGGGTAGACGGCCGGGTTGCCGAGGACGATGTTCTCGCGCGTGGGCTCCGGGTAGATCGCGGCGCCGTCCAGGAGCGCTCGGGCAGGCTCCCAGAGGGTGCCGCGGAAGTCGAAGCCGACCGGCCACGAGTTCATGTAGCCGAGCACGATGCTCAGCACGGCGAAGGTGATCGGGAACGCGATCAGCAGGAGAGGGTCACGAAGCTGGCGAAGCGCACCGATGAGACCGGCAGCGGATCCGTCCCGATGACTCATCGTCGCCATTCAGCCAGCTCCCTGGGAGGCGCGCAGTGACGCCGGCGCTTCGTCGTGCGGTCGAACTGTTGTTTCTGGGTGCGGTCCCGGTCGTCGCGCTCGCGCTCGCGCTCGCGGCATACGCGGGCGACGACCGGCTGGCGCTCGACTTCCATCACGAGGTCTATCGGCAGGCGGACGCCGTCGTCCATGGGGAGCGTGCCTACGACGCGCCGGATGCGGATCTCTCCGACCGCGCGAACTTCCTGTGGCCGATGGCCGCGGTGCTCCCCGTGGTGCCGCTCACGGCGCTTCCGCCCGGCGTGGCCGACTGGCTCGCGACGGCGCTCGTGATCGCGGCGCTCGTCGCGGCCCTGCGGGTGCTCGAGGTTCGCGACTGGCGCGTGTACGGGGTCGTCCTCCTGTGGCCGGCCACGATCGAGGCGATTCAGACCGCCAACATCTCGCTTCCGCTCACGCTGCTCGTCGCGGTGATGTGGCGCTATCGCGACCGCGCGGCGATCGCCGGAATCGCGCTCGGCTACGGCGTCGCGATCAAGCTGTTCCTCTGGCCCGTCGTCGTGTGGCTGGCGCTCGTCGGCCGGCGCAGCGCGGCCGCGATCGCCGCCGCCACGGCCGCGGCCTCGCTCCTCCTGCTCCTGCCGTTCACGAGCATCGCCGACTACGTCCGCCTGCTCCGGAACCTCGGCCGGACGTTCGAGCACGACTCCTATACGCCGTTTGCGCTCCTCACGGACATCGGGGTCCCCGACACGGCCGCGCGCGCGATGACGGTCGCGCTGGGTCTGGCCGTGCTCGGCCTCGCGTGGCGCCGACGCAGCCTTGGGCTCGCCCTCGCGGCGGCGCTCGTCCTGTCGCCGATCGTGTGGCGCCACTTCTTCGTCCTCCTGATGGTGCCGCTCGCGCTGTCGCGTCCACGATTCGACGCCGTGTGGCTGATTCCCATCGGCCTCTGGGTCGGCGACGGCACGCTCAACGGCGCCCCGTGGCAGACCGCCACCGTGCTCGCCCTCGTCACACTGACGTTCGTGCTGTGCGAATGGCGTCCGCGAACCGACCGGCAGCCGTCGCTCACGTCGATGCGCGCCGCTGCCGAGGTGTAGAAGGTGGTCGACCGGTACCGCCGTCCCTTCGAGCTCCTGCTCTTCGCCGTTGTCCCGGTCGTCGTGGCGGTGGCGATGTTCGCGGTGGCGAGGTCCGACCACTCCCTCTCGGTCGACTTCCACAACGAGCTCTACCCCGAGGCGAAGAAGCTCCTCGCCTGGGAGAACCCCTTCCCGCCGCCCGGATCCGCCGTCTGGTTCGGACACAACCTCATCTGGCCGCCCGTCGCGGCCTTCCTCGTCGCGCCGCTGACGGTGTTTCCGCCCGGCACCGCGGACTGGGCGATGGCGCTCCTCGGACTCGCCTGCTTCATGGGCTCCCTGCGGATCGTCGGTGTCCGCGACTGGCGCGTCTACGGCGTCTTCGCGCTGTGGCCGCAGGTGATCGGCGAGATCCGGGTCTCGCACCTCACACCTCTTCTCTGTGTCCTGCTTGCGCTCGTCTGGCGCTACCGCGACGCGAAGCTCGCCCCCGGGCTCGCGCTCGGCCTCGCCGGGGCGATCAAGTTCTTCCTGTGGCCCGTCGCGATCTGGCTCGCGGCGATCGGCCGCGTGCGCGAGGTTGTCGTCGCCGCCGTGGTCGCCGCCGCGTCGCTCGTGCTCGTGCTCCCGTTCACGAGCCTCCACGACTACTTCCATGTCCTGACCGAGCTCGGGCGGACGTTCGACCAGGACAGCTACTCGCCGTTCGGCTTCCTGATGCAGGTCGGCGCCCCGGAGGCCCTCGCACGCGTGGCGATGCTCGTGATCGGCGCCGCGCTCCTCGTCGGATGCTGGCGCCGCGCGAGCCTCGGCCTCGCCGTCGCGGCGGCGCTCGCCCTCTCCCCGATCGTCTGGCTCGACTACTACGCCGTCGCGGCGATCCCGCTCGCCGTCGTCGCGCCGCGGCTCAGGTGGGTCTGGCTCGCGCCCCTCGCCACCTGGGGCCTCCTGAGCGCGGGCATCGGCGCCGGCAACGGCTGGGGCAGCGCACGCGTCCTGATCGTGTTCGGCCTCGTGTTCGCGGTGATCGTGCGTGGCGAACGGCAGGCGGAGGCGTCGGGCGCGGGCCACCCCGCCACGGTAGGGCGTGCGCCGGCGGCCCGCATCGACCCGAAGCCCAGCTCGAGCTAGCCTTCCGCCCGGTCGTACGCGCGTCGTGTTCGATGCGACCGGGGGTGCGCACCTGCCGTTCTCCGCATAGGCTGAGACGGTGGTCGCAATGACCGTGCAGGGCGTGTACGCGGTCCTCATGGGCGTGTGTCTCGCCGTCCTGATCGTGTGGATCTGGTCCCGCTGGTCGCAGTAGGGAGCGCCTACGCGACGACGTGCTCGAACCCGGGCGCGGGGGCGTACTGCTTCGCGAGGCGCTCCGGATCCTCCCCGCGCTGCTCGATCAGCTCGGAATGCGCCTGACCGAGGAAGCGGCCGGCTTCCATCAGGTACTCGATCCTCTCGGGCTCCATGCCCATCAGGCGCGCTCCGGTCACGTCGGCAGCCACCGGGTCCTTCGAGACGACGACGACGCCCGAGTGCACCGGGGTCCCGAGCAGCGGGCCGTTCCCTTCCATCCCGACGATCCCGTCGATGATCGCGAACGACGGCCTCACGGCTCCGACGATGTCGAGGATCGAGTTCGGCACGTTGTGGACGTGGAACACGTCCTTGGGCCACCCGTAGACGCGGCCCGGCATGCACCCGAAGCAGTTCTTGAGCGAGAGCGTGGCCGCGACCCAGTGATGGGTCTTCAGCTTCGGCATCGAGACGACGACGTCGGCGTCGCGCAAGAGCTTCGGCACCCAGAGCTCCTGAAGGCCGGTGTACCGGGTGCGCAGCGGCACCCGAACGACCGGTGCCTCGTTGAGATCGACGAACTGCAGCCTGGCGTCGTCGAGCGCCTCGAGCAGGCCCGCCTGCTCGACCACCGCTTCGGTGTCTCGACGGTGTCCGGGGCCTTCGGCGACGACCACGGAGCGCGCGCCCATCGATCGCATCGCGTCGGCCGCCGCGACGATGAGCGGGGGCTGCGTGTTGATGGGGTGGCCGTCGAGGAACTCGACGAAGTTGGGCTTCAGGACGACCGAGCGGCCGCGCACGTCTGCCTCGACGAGTCGAAGTCCGTCCCGGAGAAGGCCCTCGAGATCACCGCTGTAACGCTCTGCCCGTAGGACGGCCACCGCCGCGCTGTCCGGTTCCGGGAAGGCGGCGCGGTCGAACGGCGGCGGTCCGTCGAACGCTCCCTTGTGCTTGGCGTAGAGCACTCCGCCGAACGTGGCCCACGCCGCCACGGCGCCTGCCTTCACGACGACGTCGCGCCGCGTGTGGCTCATGCCCGGCCTCGCAGGGGATCGAGGAGCTCGTCCGGTCCTGTCGCGAGGGCCGACCACGCGAGAGCGACGGTCGACGCGCTCGCAGCGCGGTGGACGATGCGCGCCAACGCGTCCGAGGTCGCCGCAGCCTGACCGGACTCGCCGTGAAGTCGAAAGGCGATCCGCGCCTGGGCGACCGTCATCCGGCCGGCCTCGCGACTCCACCGCATCGCGAAGGAATGCGAGCCCACGGGCGACGAACCCTTCGCTCCGTTCGTGCTGGAGCGCGATCAGCGCGACCGCCGTGGTCTGCGCGTACCCCGTCAGGTCGTCGCCGAGCACCGTCGCCACGCCGTGGTTCCAGCCGTTGTCCGCGCATTGCCACGTCTCGAGAAGACGCTTGCCCTCCGCGAGGACTCCGCGTCGGACGGCGCGACCCGCCTCGCCGCGATAAGAACGCGTGACGTCGGCTCGACGAACGAGCGCGTGTCGGCCGTCCACCCCCAGCCCTCGCGCTCGTCGCCGGCCCCGGGCAGCGGAAGCCCGCGATGCGCGACGGCGAAGGCGAGGGCGCGCTTCGCCGCGTCGCCTTCGAGGAGAAGTGCCGCAAGCGCTGCGGTGGTCGGCCCGTCGTGACGACCCGACGACTCGCCGAACCCGCCGTCGGGCCGTTGCCGGCGCTCGACCCAGCGGCGCGCCGCCGCGTCGCCGCCGAGAGCCAGTCCGGCGAGCACGGTCGGCTCGACCTCGGCCGGACCGCGACGGCTCGGCGGAAAGCCGCCGTCGGACGAGCGCCTCGCCAGCAGCGCCCGCAGGTGATCAGCGTGAACGCCGGCGCCCATCACCGCAATCGTGCCGGTTCATACGGCTGTCGATCGGCTAGCAAGGGGTCGTCAATGCCACGTCGAAGGTACAGCGCGGCCCTGGACGATCGGGGGTCAAGACGCCTGACAACGGCGCCGACACAATGCCCAGACGGGAGAACCGGTCTCCCGAAGATCGAGAGAGGGGTAGGAACACCCATGGCGGCACTCTTCGTGTATCTGCAGAACACCGTCGCGAGGCTTCGCGAGCGCCAGGAAGGCCAGACCATGGCCGAGTACGCGCTCATCCTCGGCGGCATCGCGATCGTCGTGATCCTCGCGATCGTGTTCCTCGGCGGGAAGATCGACGAGCTCTTCCAGGCGACCGGCAGCTCCGTCACGAACCCGGTCTCGTAGCACCCGTCCGTCCACGCCGGCCGGCCGCGATCACCGATTGCGACCGGCCGGCGTTCTTGCGGTCCACGTCGAGCGCCGTCGCGGTCCCGCGAGTGACGGTCGTCCTGCCTCTCGACCGTCGCGCACTTTGAACCCGAGGTCTAGCGAGGACTAGACCCACAGGGAGTACCAGCGCGCCTGGACGCCAAGCACCATCCGTGAGCCTCCCACTGGGGGGAACGCAGATAGGCACCACGCCCAGAGGGGGGCGTTCCCCCTAACCAGCAAGGAGGAAGCACAGATCATGACGGCACTCGTCGTGTATCTCCAGAACACGGTCTACCGCCTCAAGGAGCGCCAGGAGGGCCAGACCATGGCCGAGTACGCGCTCATCCTCGGCGGCATCGCGATCGTCGTGATCGCTCGCCATCGTGTTCCTCGGCGGCAAGATCAACGACCTCTTCAGCGCGACCGGCAGCTCGGTCGACGAACCCGGTCTCGTAGCTCCGCTTCGAGCTTGCGGCGGCCGATCGGGACGCTCAGAGGCTCCGGCCGGCCGCCGCAACTCGTTCAGCAGATTCGGTGCTACCGGACAGCACAATGCGGGCTTCAGAAGATGGGATCGTCTCGCCGATGATGGGAATGCGGAAACGGGCTCAGAGCACAGTCCGAACCTTGCGGCATCATGTGGCGTACCCATCAGGAGGGGGTAGTCGCGGTGAGACGACGAATCGACCTCAGGCGCGAGGACGGCGTGGCGATGACCGAGTTCGCGCTCATCGTGCCTGTCTTCATGCTCATCGTCGTCGGCATGCTCGCCTTCGGGCGCGTCTTCTTCTACTGGATCGAGGCGAACCACCTCGCGAACGAGACCGCGCGGTGGGCCATCGTCGATCGCAACCCCTTGACCCGGTCAAGTACACGCTCCCGCAGATGCGCGGCCAGAAGTACGCGCGCGACAACGGCGGTACGCTCGAGTTCACCGACGCCAAGGTGTGCATCACCTAGGCGGCCCCGGACGGGACGCCGACGCTCGGGGAGCCGTCTGCAGGTGAAGATCTCCAAGCCGTTCATCGTCCTGCCGATCCTCAAGATCGGGACGATCACGATCCGGGGCGACGTCGACGATGCGGATCGAGCGCTTCGACGAACAACACCGGGCCGACGGAGTACGGCTTCGGCTCGCCGTTCGGAGCCTGCACGTGAGCCGGCTGCGCGAACGAGCGAGGCACCGTCCTGGCGCTCGCCGCGGTGATGATCCCGGTCTTCCTGCTGCTCGCGGCGCTCGTGATCGACGTCGGCAACTGGTACACGCACAAGCGCCAGCTCCAGAACCGCGCCGACGCGGCCGCCTTCGCGGCCGGTGTCGAGTACGCGAAGAACTGGTCGAACTGCGTCTACGCCGGAACCGACGCCACCAAGCTCGCAGCGAAGGCCACGGCCGCAGAAGATCGCCGACGCCGCGCGCCAGTACGCCGGCGACCCCGAGGCGTCCGACTACGCGGGCGCCGCCCTGCCGGCGACGGGGCTCAAGAACACGGAGATCGCGACGCAGTCGAGCGTCGACGTGATGATCAACTCCGACAACTCGCGGAACTACACCAACAACTCGGACTACACGGACGCCGACGGCGGGGTCGGAGCCATCGTCGCGAACCCGTGCGTCGTGCACCCGGCCGACGACATCTCCGAAGGCCGGCCACTGGACCGACGTCAAGGTGAAGGAGCGCGACCTCCCGTCGCTCTTCGGCGGGATCGGGCTACCGCTGCCGCGGAACATCGCGCGGGCGCGCATCGACGTCCGGCCGGCCGTCAGCGGCACGAAGTTCATGCCGCTCGCGATTCCGAACAACGTCATCACCAAGGTCCAGGTGCGGTACTACGACGAGTGCCGCAACCAGCTGATTCCGAACAGCACGCAGAACCTCGCACCGCTTCCCGACACCCAGCAGGCGGCCTTCGCCGCGCAGGGCGGCGGCATCCTCTGGGGCATGCCCAAGGTCCCGGGGGACCTGAGCGTCGGCGACGGCGGTGTCGGGTTCGGCATGCACATCCCGGAATACGACCCGATCGACTGCGGCGGCGAGGGCTACCTGCCGGTCGGCATCGAGGTCCGCATCGCGAGCCGCGACGAGGTCGACTTCAACCAGTCGTGCGCGGCGCTTCTCGCGTCGAAGTTCGCCGACTGCTTCCGCGACCTCTCGCTGATCCGCGTCTGGGACGACGGCAACCCGAACGCACAGTCCGCTGCATCAAGGACGTGACGCTGACGGGCGGCTGCGCCACGCCGTGCGGACGCCTACTTCGGGCCGTACACGGGTCTGCAGCTCGTCGGCGCGCGAACGTGCAACTACGGCGCCGGGGTGAACGTCGACTTCGGTAACCGCTATCCGGGAAGCACGAACTTCAAGGTCCAGGTGAACGGCGTCGACCTCGTTCCTCCCAACGGCGCCGGCGGGCAACCCGACCGGCATCTGGACCACCAGCGGGACCCCGCTGCAGGCGACGACGGCGCAGCAGGGCAATCAGCCCGAGACGGGCGACAACCCGGTCAGGGTCAAGGTCTTCTGGACGCCGCGCGAGCGGAGGTCAGCAGTCGTATCCGTCCGGCAACGGCGCCGGCGAGATCGTCCAGCAGGCGTACATCGGCACGCAGGACACGGCGGGCGCGATCGACCTCGCGCGCACGTCGGGCTCCGAGCTTCGCCGTCCGGGCTCCCGAGCTCGCCGCTCGACAACATCACCGACGGCAACAAGGACGTCACCGTCTTTCCCACGATCGGCATCCGCTCCGTGCTGCGGCCCGGCATCTTCACGACGCTGCGCACGGAGTCGTCGCAGGGAAGCCAGCTCGTCGCCTGCGATCCCTCGGTCGCGAGCGGCCAGGAGTTCCAGCTCTTCAACGGACGGCTGCAAGCCCTGGTTCGGCGAGAACCCGTTCACGAACGGTGACTGGTGGAACACGGCGACGAAGCGAGTGCCCCGACTGGGGCCTCTGGTACGGCACCGGGCACGATGCCTGCGCCGTACGGCCTGAACTCGTCCACGCAACCCGTGGCGCTGCGTGCTGCAGGCGCCCGGCAGCTCGGTCGGGCAGACGGGCGACTGGATGATCGTCGCGACGCAGAACTGCAAGACGATCGGGAACAACAAGTGCCAGAACTGGAAGACGGCGGCCGAGGCCAACTGCGGCAACTACGACGGCACGCCCGCGGACCCGACCGGCGCCAACAGCTGGCTCACGAAGGGCGGCGACCTGAACGATCCGCGCGTCATCAGCCTCTTCATCGTCCCGTACCAGGCGCTCAAGGGCGTGACCGGGTCGAAGGTCGAGATCCCGATCCTCGGCTTCGCGAGCTTCTACGTCATGGGCTGGACAGGCGCAGAACGGCGTCCGAGAACGACCCCTGCCCCGACCCCGACTTCAAGGGCGTCGCGTACAGCCTGCCCGACAAGGGCACGGTGCAAGGCGTCTTCGTCGCCGGCGTCCAGTACGAGCCGGGCCCGGTCGACGAGAACGCGGTCTGCACCGAGGACACCGCTGACGTTCTGCAGGCCTACGCTCGTCCGATGATCTGCCGATAAGAGAGAACCCAGGAGGAACTCCCCCGTGTCGAACACCTCGCTCACAACCAAGGTTCAGCAGTCTCGCGGCTGGACGCTCGCGCTCGGCATCGCCGCCGCGGTGCTCGCCGCGATCCTGCTGATCGCGTACCTCGTCCAGTACCGCTCGAGCGTCAACGAGCTCGACGGCGCCAGACCCCGGTGCTCGTCGCGAAGAACCTCATCCCGAAGGGCACGTCCGGCACGGTGATCGCCGAGAAGCAGCTCTTCCAGGCCGCGACGCTCGCCAAGAACGACCTCAAGGTCGGCGCGATCTCCGACCCGGCGTACCTCAACGGGCGCGTCGCGGTCGCCGACATCTTCCCCGGCCAGCAGATCACGACCGCCGACCTCACCGCCGGCCTCACCGACGCCATCCCGACCCAGCTCTCGGGGAAGCAGCGCGCCGTCGCGATCCCGGTGTCCGGCGCCCGCGGCCTCGTCGGCTTCGTCGCGAGCGGCGACCGCGTCGACATCTACTACGAGACCGGCGCGAGCGGCGGCACCATTCTCGGCCTGCTGGCCCCGAACGTCCTCGTCATGCGCGCAGCCGGCCGCGGACGGCTCGCCGACGATCCTCCGGGCCGACGCCGGCCTCGCCCAGAAGCTCGCGCTTGCGTCCGACTCGGGCACGCTGTGGTTCCTGCTGCGCCCGGCCGGTGACGCCAAGAACGCGCCGAAGAAGTCGATCACGAGCACCGAGCTCCTCCGCGCAGATCCAGCGGACAGACGGTAGGCCGACGATGGAACGCTCCATCCGCGCACTCGTCGCAGTCGAAGGCCTCGACGTCTTCGACGTCCAGCGGGCCCTGCCCGACGATCCCGTCGTTCGAGCTCGTCGGGGTCGCCGACGGCGTCGACGAGACCGTCCGTGTCCTCCAGGAGAAGGACGTCGACGTGGTCCTCGTCGCCTGCCAGGGACGCGAGGACGACCGGTCGCTCCAGATCATCGACGGAGCGCACCGCGACAGCGCCCGAGACTGCCGATCGTCGTCCTCTCGACCTCGTCGCCGAACGGGTTCCTCCGGCGGGCGTTCGAGGCCGGAGCGGCGGACATGGCGCTGTTCCCGCAGTCGAAGGAGCAGCTGCGCTTCGCGATGAGCAAGGCGATCGCCCGTGCCCCGCGGCGCGGCGCGACGCAAGGCGGCGAGCGGCGCGACGGGCGCCTCGTCTGCGTGCTCGGCCCGAAGGGCGGCACGGGCAAGACCCTCACGTCGTGCAACCTCGCGGTCGCGCTCGCGCTCGCCGGGCAGAAGGTGCTCGTCATCGATCTCGACCTGCAGTTCGGCGACGTCGCGCTCTGCCTCGGGCTGCCTCCCGAGAAGACGATGTACGACCTCGCCGTCTCGGGCGGCTCGCTCGACGAGGACAAGCTCCACGACTACGTGATGACGCACGACACGGGCGTCGACGTCCTGCTCGCGCCGGCCCGGCCCGATCAGGCGAGCGCGATCACCATCGAGCTGCTCCGCGACGTCCTCGTCGTCGCGCGCGGCGACGTACGACTTCGTCATCGCGGACACGCCGCCGGGGTTCACCGCCGAGGTCATCGCGACGATCGACGCGAGCTCCGACCTCGTGATGGTCGGCACGCTCGACTCGCTCTCGCTCAAGAACACGAAGCTCGGGCTCGAGACCCTCGGTCTGATGGACTACGACCCGAAGAAGATCCAGCTCGTCCTCAACCGGGCGGACACGCGCGTCGGCATCAGCCAGCACGACGTCGTCACGGTGCTCGGGCAGCGAGCCGAACATCTTCATCCCGTCCGACCGCGAGATCCCGCGCTCGGTCAACGAGGGCATTCCCATCACGCTGTCCCGTCCGCAGTCGTACGCCGCGGCGTCGTTCCACGACCTCGCCGGGCTCTTCCTCGACGAGACGCGCCGAACGGCGAGCCGGTCGCCGCCGCGGCGACGCGCGGCGAGCTCGGCGGCGTCGCCAGTCCCGATCCCTGTTCCGCTTCAGAAGGAAGTAGCGCATGGAGCTCCACGAGCGACTCGTCACGACCAAGCCCGCGGTCGCCGCTCCGCAGCAAGGAGCCGTTCGCCGACCTCAAGAACTCGATCCACATGCTCGTCATCAGCGAGCTCGGCCCGCAGCTGACCGGCCAGACGATCGACCCGGTCGGCATGCGCGACCGCGTCATCGCGGACATCCGCCGGCACCTCTCCGGCGAGACGGGCATCGCCCGCGACGACCGCGAGCGCCTCACGAACGAGATCGCCGACGACATCCTCGGCTACGGGCCGCTCGAGCGGCTCCTCGCCGACGACTCGATCACGGAGATCATGGTCAACGGGCCCGGGCGAGATCTGGATCGAGCGTCAGGGCCGGCTCTACGAGACGACCGTGCGCTTCAGCGACGACTCGCACCTGCGCCGCATCATCAACCGGATGGTCGCGCAGATCGGTCGCCGCATCGACGAGTCGTCGCCGATGGTCGACGCACGCCTCCCGGACGGCTCGCGCGTCAACGCGATCATCGCGCCGCTCTCGCTCTCGGGGCCGCTCCTCACGATCCGCAAGTTCTCGCGCAAGCGCCTCGGGCTGCAGGACATGGTCAACATCGGCTCGCTCAGCGAGGAGTCGGTCGACTTCCTGCGGCGCTGCATCATGGCGCAGCTCAACGTCCTCATCTCGGGCGGTACGGGCTCGGGCAAGACGACGCTGCTGAACGCGCTCTCGTCGGCGATCCCGGACAACGAGCGGATCGTGACGATCGAGGACGCCGCGGAGCTCCAGCTGCACCAGCGGCACGTGCTCCGGCTCGAGGCGCGGCCGCCGAACATCGAGGGCGAGGGCGCGATCCCGATCCGTGACCTCGTGCGCAACTCGCTGCGCATGCGCCCCGACCGGATCATCGTCGGCGAGTGCCGTGGCCCCGAGGCGCTCGACATGCTCCAGGCGATGAACACGGGCCACGACGGGTCGCTCTCGACCGTCCACGCCAACGCGCCGCGCGACGCGCTCGCCCGTCTCGAGACGATGGTGCTGATGGCCGGCTACGACCTGCCCGTGCGGGCGATCCGCCAGCAGGTGTCCTCCGCGCTCGACCTGATCGTCCACATCGAGCGCATGGAGGACGGCTCGCGCCGCGTGCACCGCGGTCACCGAGGTGCAGCGGATGGAGTCCGACGTGATCACCATGCAGGACATCTTCGAGTTCAAGATCGACTCGTTCGCGCCCGACGGCACGATCAACGGGAAGCTCCAGTCGACCGGGCTGCGGCCGATCTTCCTCGACAAGTTCGCGAAGCGCGGCATCGAGCTGCCGGCGAACCTCTTCTCGCACCGGCCCGTCGCCACGAACGTCGCGGACCTCCGCCGGTGAGCCGCGTCGCGCACGTCTCCTCGCGCTGGCGCCGCCGCGGCCTCGTGGCGGCGATCGCGCGCGATCCCGGCGGCCGCCGCCGACGAGCGGCGGTGTGCAGGTCGTCGAGGCCGGAAGCGCGCTCTTCCCCGACCGCGCGTACGTCCTGACGCTGCCCGACGGCCACGGAGCTCGGCGCTGACGACGGACGACGTCAAGGTCACCGAGGACGGCAAGCCGGTCAAGAACCTGAGCGTCCTCTCCGCGGCCTCGGCGGACGGGATCGGCACCGTGCTTCTGATCGACGCGTCGAACAGCATGAAGGGGTCGATCAACTCGGCGATGGCGGCGGCGCGGACGTTCGCGGCGCGGAACCCGGGCCAGCCGCTCTCGATCGTCTTCTTCAACCGCAAGCCGACCGTCGCTCTACCGCTGACGACCGATCCCAAGGCAGTCAACGCGGTGCTCGCAAAGCCGCCGAAGCTCGCCGAGGGGACGCGGATCTACGACGCGCTCGTCGCGGCGGTCGCGCAGGTGCGCGGCTCGGCGCTCGGCGCGGCACGCGTCGTCCTGCTCACCGACGGCGACGACGTCGGCAGCATCACGAGCCTCGACGCGGCGCTCGTCGCAGCTCGACGCGCAGAAGATCCGCGTCTACACGGTCGGCATCGAGTCGCCCGACTTCACGCCGGACGACCTCCAGAAGATCGCCGACAAGACCGGCGGCACGTACGCGGCCGCGACGTCGCCCGAGGCGCTCACGAAGATCTACGACGAGCTCGGCTTCCAGCTCGGCAACGAGTACCTGCTCCGCTACCGGTCGACCGCACAGCCGGACCAGAACGTCGACGTCGAGGTCGCCGTCAAGGGCATCGAGCCGGTCTCGTTCGCCTACAGAGCCCGTCGACCGGGACCGCGGCGCCGTACCAGCCGGCGTTGCGCGACCAGCTCCTCCAGTCGTGGCTCCTGATCCCGCTCGATCGTCGTCCTGATCCTCGCGCTCGTCGTCTTCACGCATCCGCTCGCTCTGGAGCCTCCGCTCGAACAGGGCGCTGGTCGCGCGACTCGGCGAGTTCGTCACCCTGCCGGCGGAAGAGCAGGCGCGCGGAGCGGCGGCAAGGAGGTCGACGCGCTCCTCGCCGCGGTCAGCCAGCAGAAGCAGAAGAAGCGCTCGATGTCCGCTGGATGTCGAAGGCTTCGCGGAGGACGTCGACGTCGCCCAGATCAAGCACGATCCGTCGCAGGATGGTCTGGGTCTCCGTCCTCGTCGGGCTGCTCGTCGCGGTCGTCGCGGGCGTCGCTGCTCGGCCCGTTCTGGGTCGTTCTCGGACTGGTCGCCCGCCGATCGTCCTCAACCTCGTACGTGCGGGGCAAGGCGCGCAAGGTCCGGAACGACTTCGGCGAGCAGCTGCCGGAGAACCTCGACGTCCTCGCGTCCGCCCTCCGCGCCGGCCACAGCCTCGCGGGCGCGATGGGCGTCGTCGCGGACGAGGCGCCGGAGCCGTCCAAGCGCGAGTTCCGCCGCGTCGTGACCGACGAGCAGCTCGGCATCCCGCTCGACGAGGCGCTCGAGGTGACCGCCCAGCGGATGCAGAACGAGCGACATCGACCAGGTCGCCGTGCTCGCGCTCGTTCAGCGCGAGGCAGGCGGCAACACCGCGGAGGTGCTCGACCAGGTGACGACGAACATCCGTGCGCGCATGGACGTACGCCGGCTCGTCACGGTGCTGACGGCTCAGGGCAAGTTCTCGCGCTGGGTCGTCGCGCTCGTCCCCCTCGGGATCTTCCTCTTCCTGATGCTCGTGAACCCGCACCACCTCGATCCGCTCTTCCACCAGACGCATCGGCCAGGTCGCCGGCATCGGCGCGATCATCATGACGATCCTCGGCTTCTACATCATCCGACGCATCGTCACGATCGAGCTCTGACGCCATGATCTATCTCGTACTCATCCTCGGTCTCTTCCTCCTCGCCGATCGCCGTCACGATGGTGCTTCGGGCGCTGACGACGCCGGCAGGCCCGTCGACCGAGACGATCGAGCAGATCAGTGCCTACGGCTTCGCCGGTGCGCTTCCCGACGCACCACCGAGGCCGGGCCAGACGCTCCGGCGCGCGTTCGGCGATCTCACCGGCTCGATGGGACGCTGGCTCGGCCAGCGCTTCACGCGGCTCCGGGGACGGACTACCGCGCGCGGCTCGTCTCGGCGGGCATGTACACGACGACGCCGGAGCGCCTGCTCGGAACGCAGTTCCTCGTCGCGGTCGGCGCTCGCATTCCTCTGGTTCTGTGCTCGGCGCGGCTGGCGCGGCGCCTCGGCTCGCTCGTGCTGCTGGGCACCGTCGGCGGCCGTCCTCGGCTGGATCGCTCCGACCTTCGTCGTCGACTCAGCGCGCGACGAAGCGCCGCGAGCAGGTCGAGCGCGCCCTGCCCGACCTGATCGACCTCCTCGTCGTGACGCTCGAGGCGGGTCTCAGCTTCCCGCAGTCGCTCCGCCTCGCCGCGCACGAAGATCAAGGAGCCGCTCTCGTCCGAGGTGCGCCTGACGCTGCAGGAGCAGAACATGGGCCTCACGCTCGTCGAGGCGCTCGAGAACCTGCTCGCGCGCGTCGACACCCCGGGCGTCCGCATGTTCTCGCGCTCGATCGCCCAGGGCGAGACGATGGGCGTCTCGACGGGCCAGATCATGCGGAACCTCGCGCTCGAGCTGCGGAAGCGGCAGCGGGCGTACGCGGAGGAGCGCGCCCAGAAGGCGCCGGTCAAGATCCTCTTCCCGATCCTCTTCCTGATCATGCCGGCGCTCTTCATCGTGCATCCTCCTGCCGGTGATGATCAGCATCATGGACGTGCTCGGCGCTAGCCGCGGCCGTCCGTGCGCAAGGTCCCGAACCTCACGCTGCGCCGCGAGGACGGTCGTGTCGTCGCGGAGTCCGTCGACGGTCGCCGACTCGACGGGGCGCCGGCTCCGCGGCCTGCTCGGGAAGAAGGACCTCCCGTCGGGCCAGGGCGTCCTCCTCCGCCCCGCGTGGTCGATCCACACGGCGTTCATGCGGTTCCCGATCGACGTCGTCTTCCTCGACGCCGACCAGATCGTGGTGAAGATCGTGCCGGACCTGAAGCCGTTCAGCACCGCATCGTGCCGCGGCGCCCGCGAGGTCGTGGAGCTGCGCGCGGGCGAGTGCGAGCGTCGCGGTCTCGCGCTGGGCGACCGGGTCGCGTGGGCTGCGCGCGCAGCCGACGAGGCGGCGCCGCTGGCCACCGTCACCGACCTCGAAGGGGCCAGGCGGGGGGCGGTCGTCCTCGCGTCGACCGACCAGCGGTACCTGAAGCTCGTCCGGTTCCTGCTCGACGGGAAGGGCATCGGCGTCGCCGCGAGCGTGCCGCCACAGCGGGCGGCCGAGGTCGCCGGCGGCGAGTCTGCGGACGTCGTCCTGATCGATGCGGGCGCCGTCACCGAAGGCTTCCGGATCGCCAACATCACCCGTGCGAGACGGCCCGAGGCCACCGTGGTCCTCGTCGGCGAGAACGTCGCCGGGAGCGCCGCCGGTGGCATGCGCGTCTACGAGAAGTGGGACGAGACCGAGGGCGTCGTCGACGCAATCGAGCACGCTATCGAGCGCAAGGCCGTGTAGTCTCGCGGGGGTGTTTGCAGGCATCGTCGCCCACGCGCTGAAACGAGGGGCGGGAACGAGATGACGGCAAGCGATCCCGGATCCAGGCAGGTGGGCTGCACGCATTGGACGGCGAGGCAGAGGTGACCTCCGCCACCCCGGCCGCCGGTCAGGGCGAGTTGAGGGCGGACGGGCGGACGCCCGAGCAGGCGGCGCCGGACAGGCAGGCAACTCCGCGCCGCCTCGAGGCGACCCACCAGCACCTGCTGGCGGACACGCCCGCGAGGGCACATCAGATCCTCAAGGTGGCGCATCGCAGCGCGGTGACCGCCTTCGAGGGCGGCGGACGCACCGACGCGGCCGACCGGCACGCGGCGTGCGTCTACGTCGCGAACGCGCTGACGGCGCTCGCCGCCGAGGGGATCCTCGACGAGCACGACACGCAGGTGGCGCTGGAGGCGCTCGCGGATGCGCGCGACGACCCGGTCGACGCGGTGCGATACGAAGTCCACAGCGCCGCGTGCGCGAGCCCGCTCCTCATGGAGCTTCCACCGCTCGTCGCGTGCGAGATCGAGCTTCGGCTGCTGGTGCTGCTCGGCGTGGTCGTCGAGGTGTCTCTCTGGCACACGATCGAAGGCTCGGTCGAGCCGATCGTCTCCGTCGGCGAGGGCGCCGAGAGCCGTCGCGCGCGCGCGACCGCGAGGTCCTCCCTGCGCGGCGGCGGGATGCTGAGCATGCTCGGCGCGCGGTCGTTCCGTTCCGCACTCGTCCGGCGATTCCGGACGCCGTGCGCGGCGATCGTCGCCCGCGTCTCCGGTCCCGTGGCCCGCGCGGACGCCTACCTGGCGACGACCGCGGCGGCGATGAGCGTGATCTACGAGCGGGAGCTCCTGCTCGACCGCTCGGCGGAACGCGAGCGGCTCCTCGTCCGCGCGGGCGAGCAGCGGCTGATGCGGATCGGGTTCGACCTTCACGACGGCCCGATCCAGGACGTCCTCTCGCTCGGGGCCGAGGTCACGCTCCTCCGCGACCAGGTCTATCCGTTCATCACCGAGACGCACCGTGAGCGCGCGGCCGGGCGCTTCGACGACATCCTGTCGCGCGTCACGGAGCTCGACCGTCAGCTGCGCGAGCTCTCGCGGTCACTCGAGTCGCGGAGCATCATCACGCGCCCGCTCGGGGAGATCCTCCATCGTGAGGTCGACGCGTTCGCGGAGCGGACGGGGATCGAGACGCGCCTCGAGATCCGCGGCGACCCGGAGTCCCTGACCTCGGCCCAGCGGATCGCCGTGTACCGGGCGATCCAGGAGTCGCTCTCGAACATCCGGGAGCACTCGGGCGCGTCGACCGTCGAGATCCGCCTCCGGATGCGGCGGGCGTCGATCGAGGTGCGCGTCACCGACGACGGCCACGGGTTCGAGGTCGGCCGGGCGCTCGCACGCGCGGCGCAGCGGGGGCGCCTCGGCATCGTCGGCATCGGCGAGCGCGTCCGGATGCTCGGCGGGACGTTCGAGATCGACAGCGCGCCTGGCGGCCCGACGATCCTCACCTTCGCGCTGCCCCGCATGTCGCCCGACGACCGGTCCGCGTTCCGTTAGGCGAGAACGATGAAGGGGAGGGCTCCGCCGCCGGTAGCCCTCCCCAACTCTCTGCTTCCCCGGCCCCCACTCCGGGGTGAGCAGCTCTCTCGTGGGACCCCTACAGTCGCTGGGTGCGCTTGCCCTTTCGATCGCCGGACGCCGGGTTTCCCGCGCTCCGCCCCTCTCGGGCGAGTCCCGACGTGCAGCGCGTCGAAGGAGACGGCCTCGCCGCGGCGGCCGCCAGCGCCGCAGCGAGTCTGTTTGCCGTCAACACCACACATCTGTCCGATTCCACTGACCGCATCCCCATCGACCTTGCCGTCGTCCGCGTCGCCGACGGCTCGGCCGCATGAGCCGTCGGAATGACGAGGAACTGGCCGGTCGACGTGGTACGTGGATTCACTGTGCTCATCTGTCGTGATTGCCCTTCACCGATGTAGATGCGCACCCGGCGCGGAACTTGCGAATTCAGATGTAAAGACTCTGTAAGGGGGATGCGCGGGCAGCGAGAATCCCTGAACGTGAGCGCGGGTCATGGCAGCCACTGAGACCAGCACCCGCGCCGCTGCGGCGCTGGACGACCTCTACCGCCACCACGTCGGCGAGGTCTACCGCTACACGTACGCCGTCCTCGGCAACCACGCGGATGCGGAGGACGTCACCCAGACGACCTTCGTGAACGCGCTGCGTGCGCTCGAGCGCGGCGAGGAGCCGCGCAACGGGTCCGCATGGCTGATCGCGATCGCGCAGAACGTCGTCCGGCAGCGCTGGCGCCAGGCCGCGGCGCGGCCGGCAGAGGTCGAGCTCGAGCGGGACGTCCCGGTCGTTGAGGGCGAGGAGGACATCGAGGTCGACGAGCTCGTTCGCGCGCTCCAGCGCATCCCGCCCTCGCAGCGCGAGGCGCTCGTCATGCGGGAGCTCGAGGGCCGCTCGTACAACGAGATCGCCGGGCTGCTCGGACTCACGACGGCTGCGCTCGAGACGCTGCTCTTCCGAGCGCGTCGGTCGCTCGCCGAGGAGCTCGAGAACCTCGTCACGTGCCAGAGCGCGCAGCTCGCGCTGTCGAAGCAGCTGGACGGGCGGCTCGGTCGGAAGGAGCGGCGCCGGCTCGACGACCATCTCGCCGAGTGCCAGGACTGCGCGCGGCTCGCCGCGATGCAGACGCGCCAGCGGCGCGCGTTCAAGGGTCTCGCGATCATCCCCATCCCGGTCGGGCTCGCGCTCTTCAAGGGCGCGCCGAGCGCGTCCGCCGCGTCGTCTCTCCCGCACATCGGCCTCGCGGCGGCGGGCACCGGGGCGAACGGCACGGGAGGCGCGGCCGGAGCTGCCGGCGCCGGTGCGGCCGGTGGCGCCGCCACGGGCACGGGCGGCGCGGCCGTCGGCGGCTCGCTCGTGGCAGCCGCGCTCAAGGTGGCAGCAGTCATCGTCACGGCGACCGTCGCGACCGGTGTGGCGTACAAGGGCGTGCAGGCGCTCGACGACGGATCCGGCTCGCCTGCCGCAGCCGGCCCGGAGGCGCAACACACGGCGAAGCCCGTGAAGCGCGCTGGCGTGCCATCGAGCGCCGCCGGCGGGGCCACGTCACCCAAGGGCACGGTCATCGCCGGGGTCGCAGCTGGCAATTCGGCCGAGACGTCCACCGACCACGGGCAGAGCGCCGTCCTCGACGCCCTCGCGAGCGCGCCCGGCGCGTCTGGCGCGTCGGACGCACAAGACACGTCCTCGCCGGGAGACGCGGGGAGCTCCGGCAGCGCAGCGACGCCGCCGTCGCCCGGCTCGGGCGATCAGGGAGCCTCGCCAACTCCGACCGGACCGACAGGGCCGCCGGCATCCGACCCCCCGTCGTCGAACCCGCCTTCATCGAACCCCTCGCCGACCCCGACACTGCCTGGTGACTCAAACGGCGCGGCGCCGCCCGCAGGTGCCACGCCGCCGTCGGATCAGGGACAGCCCGGCGGCTCAGGCACGCCGGATCAGGGCGGTTCCGCCCCCGGCGGCTCGACAGCCGGCTCGGGATCGACCGGCGGCGCAGGAGCGGGTGACACGGGCGGCTCGGCCGGCGACTCCGGTGCCGGCGGATCGGCCGGTCAGACGAGCTCCGACGGGTCCACGGGAGGCTCCGGCGACACGGGTTCCGGCGGGTCCACAGGCGGCTCTGGCGACACGGGCTCCGGCGGATCGACCGGCGACACGGGCGGAACGGGCTCGAGCGGGAACGGCAACCCCGGTACGGGCTGCCCGGGTCAGGGCAACGGCCCAGGGAACGGCGCGGGCTGCGGCATCGGCAACGGCAACGGGCAGGACAACGGCAACGGAGCCGCCAGTGGCGGCGCGGGCCTCCCTGAGGACGGCGGCAACGGTGGAGATGGCGGGAGCGCAGCCGGCCCGGGCGACGGCGCCGCCGGACGCGGCGGAGCCGGTGGCGCCGGCGGAAGCGCAGGCGACGCCGGCAGCGGAGGCGACGGCGGAGACGCCGGCGTCCCGGGCGACAGCGGGACGGGAGGCACCGGCGGGACCGGCGGCGACGTAGGCACTCCCGGTGACGGCGGCAACGGCAGCACGCCCGGCGATGCAGGCAACCCTGCTGACGGCGGCACCGGCGGCCAGGCGGGCGACGGCGGGCAGGGAACGCCCGGCGCGGGGACTACTGACCCCGGAAGCGGTAACCCCGGTGCCGACCAGGGACCGGGCAACGGCCAGGGCTCCGGCCCGGGTTGGGGCTGGCGCTGGTTCTGGCTCCTCGGCTGGATCTGGGGTTGGTGGGCCTAGAGCTTCCCGGGGCGTGAGCCCCAGGGCGTGGCTTCGGCCTCGCGCCCGCCTTCCGCATCGCCCCCACGTACCCCCAAAAGGGGGGACGCGCCTCGGGGAGCGCTCGGACGATAAGGTAGTGAATGCTCCGGTACCGGACATGGTTCGTGCTGCTCGTGGTCGTGATGGTCTCTGCGGTCGGCTCGACCGCCTCGGCGACGACGACGGAGCAGGCGGAGGCGTCGACCGTCACGCGGGCGGCATCGCTCGAGGAGCTCGTCCTTCGGCAGGTGAACGAGGTCAGGGCCGCGAGGAGCCTGGCGCCCTTCACCGCATCACGCGGCCTCTCCCGATCCGCTGCGGCGCATTCCCGCGCGATGCTGACGCGTGGGTTCTTCGCGCACGAGTCCGCGAACGGCACGTCGTTCTCGAGCCGGATCCGGGCGTTCTACGGCCCGCGCTCGTCCACCTGGACGGTCGGCGAGAACCTCGCGATGTTCGGGGGCATGACCCCGACGGCGACCGCGGTCGTCGACGCGTGGATGGGCTCACCGGGGCACCGGGCGAACCTGCTCCGCGGCTCGTTCCGCGAAGCAGGCGTCGCGGTGATGTACAACCCGGCAGCCGGCGGCGTGTTCGGGGGCGAGGCGACCTGGGTCGTCACCCTCGACCTCGGCCGGCGCTGAGTCGGGGATAGGGGTCTGGCGCCGGACGTGCCTGACCCCAGCGACCGATCGACCCTGCGCTGACCCTCGAAGGGTCACGGGGACAGGCACCCTGCGGTGCCGGTCCCCTCGAGGGTTACGCTGCCGGAAGAGCGCGAAACGCCGAGCGCTTGGGGTCGATCGCGCGGTCGAAGCCGCGCTCCCACTCGACGATCACCGCGCCGCTGGCCTCGATCTCGCGGACGACACCGCGATCTCCGGCCCGAAGCTCCGTGTCCGAGTCGGACACGAGCTCGATGCGGCTGCCGATCCGGACGCCCGCAGCGATCCGCGCGGCGAGAAGACGTGCGCCGATTGCATCCATGGTCACGTTCTACGCGCCGCCTCCACTCCAGTCCTCCCCCGGATGGTTGAGTTGCACCAGCCTTTTGGGGAGGAGATGGTCCAGCCGCATCGAACGGGAGGAACGCGCCGGCGGCTCATTCGAACTCGACGGCTGAGAATGTGCTGCCGGCGCTTCGACGCATGAAGGAACGAGCGACGAAGACGAGCTCCGAATGGGAGCAGTGGCCGGGGCGGACGCCGGACCCGCAACCACGGAGACGCCTTCGCGGGCTGTTCATGCCCACCGACGCCGCCGACGAGGTTGCGAACCTGCTCGCCGAGCACGGGAAGGAGCTCGAGGAGCGCTCTGCGCAGATTCGGGAGGCGGTCCTGGCGCTCGAGCAGCGCGAGGAGCGCGCCCGTGAGCTCCACTTCCGGGTGGAGCAGGTCCTCCGCGACGGCGCGCTGGAGCTCGATCTCCGTCAGGCGGAGCTGAGCACTCGTTCGTTGGAGCTCGACGCCCGCGAGACGGCGGTCGAGCAGGCGGAAGAGAAGGTCGAGAGCAGATCCAGGGCGCTCGGAGCGGTGGAGCTCCGCGCAGCTGCGGCGAAGCGCCGGGAGGACGCCGTACGGCTTCGTGAGCAAGAGCTCGAACGTCGCGCCGCCGAGCTGGCGGAGCTCGGGCGTGTGCTCGACGAGCGCGGGACGTCACCGGGCCGCTCCGGTTCCAAGCCTGTTCGCGAAGACGAGCACGTCGCGCTGGTGAGCACCGCCGACCGGTATCGCCTGGTCATCCGCGAAGGCCCGCCACCCGAGCCCGGATCGACGGTCGAGCTCGACGACATCCCCTATCGCGCCGTCCGCCTCACAGCCTCACCGCTCCCCGGCGACGACCGCCGCTGCGTCCTGCTCGAAGCCGAGCCCGAAAGCCCCCGCTAGACGGCGCTCAGCCGAGCCAGGCGTCGAGCAACGCGTCACCGAAGAAGAGCGCGACGATCGCTCCCGCCGCGAGCGCAGGCACGTACGGCATCGTCGCCGTACGCCCCTTCGACCCCTTGCGCACGAGGACGACGAGGGCGGGGATCATGCCGAGCAGCGTGCCTGCGAACAGCGCGACGGCGACGGGGTAGCCGAGCCACGCCCCGAGGAACGCGGCGAGCTTCACGTCGCCCATGCCGAGACCGGCCGGGTAGACGAGGGCAAGGAGGAGGAAGAAGCCCCCGGCGCCGAGCGCCGACACGATCCACTCGACCGACGGGTCGCGAATCGTCTGCACGACGAGGGCGACCACGAGCGCGGGCACGACGATCCGGTTCGGGACGATCCGCCGCTCGATGTCGATGACGGTCAGCGCCACGACGACCGCACAGCCGAGTGCGTTCACGAGCGCCTCGACGGTCAGACCGTCAGCCCACACGCAGCATGCGCCGAGAACGATCCAGGCGACGACGGCGAGAGCGCGCAACCGCACAGCATCGGTTTCACCGTGACGCACCTCGAGTCCTCTCCCTCGCGAGAGGGACGTGAATCCCCCAGGTGGGTAACGGCCGCGGACGAGCGCCTCCACGACGATCCGGGAACTGCGGAGCACGCGCCCGCTCCTTGGCGTTGGGGGCGCGAGAACAGAGGGGAACGTGCGGAACGGGCAAACGCGGCTGCCCGCCCGACGCTGGCTCGCATGGCCGGCTGCGGCGGTATGCCTGATCGGCATCGGCGGGATCGCGGCGCTCGACCTGAGCCGCACGAACCGCCCCGTCGCGGCGTTCGCGCTCGCGATGGCGATCACGGCGCTGGCGGGCGCAGCGACGACGTTGCTCGTCACGCGCCTCATCGCGGCGCAACGGGCGGCGCTGCGTGACGGTCTCACCGGGCTTCCGAACCGCGCCCTCCTCGACGACCGCGTCGCCCAGGCGCTCGCGCGCTCACGCCGAACCGGGGAGCCCTTCGCGCTGCTGATCGTCGACCTGGACGGATTCAAGGGCGTCAACGACATCCGCGGGCACGAGACGGGAAACGAGGTCCTTCGCACGATCGCGCGCCGCCTCGAATCGGTCATCCGCGAGACCGACACGGTCGCGCGGGTAGGCGGCGACGAGTTCGTCGTCCTCTCGCTCGGGACCGACAGCGACGACGAAGCGGCTGCGCTCGCCGGGCGGCTCCGGCAAGCCCTGCGGCGGCCGTACAGGGTCTCCGGCGCCCTCGTCGAGCTCGACGCCTCGGTCGGTTGGGCGCTGTTCCCGCACGACGGTCTCACTCCCGCCGACCTCCTCGCGCGCGCGGACGGGCAGATGTACGCGACCAAGCGCGACACCAGCGAGGAATCGGTGATCGCTCGTCCCCCTCTCGACGGGGGCGTCGTCCGCGATCTGGAGCACGCACTCGAACAGGGCGAGATCGTCGTCCACTACCAGCCGATCGTGGAGCTGCCCTCGAGCGTCGTCCGCTCGGTCGAGGCACTCGTGCGTCAGGTCCGCGGCGACATTCTCGTCGGGCCGGCCGAGTTCGTCCCGCACGTCGAGCGCACGCCGCTTGTCCGCACACTCACGCTCGCGGTCGCGCGCGACGCGCTCCGGCGGCTCCACGAGTGGGAGGCCCGCGGGCACGTGCTCGACGCCGCGATCAACGTCCCGTACCGCATGATCGACGACGGCGAGCTGATCGCCGGGCTCGAGGACCTGCTCGACAAGGCGCAGATGGCGCCCGAGCGGCTCACCCTCGAGGTCGTTCCGTCAGGGCCGGGTGCCGGCTCCGAGCTCGACGCCACGGTGATCCGTCATCTCCGGGAGCTGGGCGTCCGGCTGTCGCTCGACGACCTCGGCCGGGCCTCGTCGGTCGCGGCGATCCGAATGCTTCCGCTGCACCAGGTGAAGATCGACTCGATGTTCCTCCACGAAGCCGGCCGCGGCGGACCGGCGGACGCGATTGTCCGGTCGCTCGTGGGTCTCGCGCACGGTCTCGGTCTCGAGACGGTCGCGGAGGGCGTCGAGAGCAAGCTGGCCCTGGAGGCGGCCATCTCGCTCGGCTGCGACTACGCCCAGGGCTTCTATCTCGGACACCCGATGCCCGCCGAGCGCCTCGCCGACTGGCTCGCCGGTACCTGGCCGGTCGTCGCGGTCGCGACCTGACTCAGAGGAGCAGCGCCCCGGCCGCGGCCGCGACCGGGACGACGACCCAGACGGGCAGCACGCGGAGGAGCACGAGCAGCGCGAGTGCGAACGCGGCGTCGCCGACACCGTCGATCGACGTCTTCAGCACCGGGTTCCAGAGTGCTGCGGCAAGCAAGCCGACGACCGCGGCGCCGATTCCGGTCAGCGCGGCCTGTACCGCCGGATGGGCCCGGATGGACGACCAGAGAGGCAGCACGCCGCCGAGGAGCAGGAAGGACGGCAGGTAGATAGCGCAGACGGCGATGCCCGCGCCGACGACGCCGTTCGGGCCCGGGCCGCGAATCGCCCCGAGGTAGGAGGAAAAACTGAAGAGCGGCCCGGGCATGGCCTGCGCCATCCCGTACCCCGCGAGGAACTCCTGCTCGCCGACCCAGCCTGTCGGGACGACCGCGTCGTGGAGCAGCGGAAGAACGACGTGGCCGCCGCCGAAGACCAGCGCGCCCGAGCGGTACATCGAGTGGATCAGCGGGATCACACCGCCGTCCGTCGCCCGGGAGAGCGGGCCGAGGCCGAGCAGGAGCACCGCGAACGCCGCGAGGGACGCGACGGCCACGATCCGCCTCGACCGGAACGCACGCGTCAGCGCCGGCGGACGCGCGGTGGAGCGGAGCGCGACGACCCCCACGACCCCGCCGAAGACGATCGCGGCCGCCTGTCCACCGAACCCCGCCCAGGCGAGTGCGACGACCGCGGCGACGACCGCCATCGCGAGCCGCAGGCCGGACGGCGCGAGCGTCCGCCGCATCGCGAGCACCGCCAGCGCGACCACCGGCGCAGCGACGAGCTCGAGCCCGTGGATCCAGCCGGCCGAAGCGACGTCGGCGGCGCCGACGAGCAGGGCCAGGGCGGTCATCACGACCGCGGAAGGCAGCGTGAAGCCGAGCCACGCCGCGGCCCCGCCGAGGAGGCCCGCCCGATGGGCGCCGATCGCCATCCCCAGCTGGCTGGACGACGGGCCCGGCAGCAGGTTGGTGACTGCGACGAGCTCCGAGAACTCGCGCTCGTCCACCCACGCTCTGCGCCCGACGTACTCGTCTCTGAAGTACCCGATGTGCGCCACCGGGCCCCCGAACGACGTCAACCCGAGGCGCAGGGCGACCGCGAAGACCTCTCGAGGGCCGCCGCGGCCCGTCAGTCCCGCGTCCCTCCCGGCTTCCAGAGCGGCTCGTCCTGCCCCGCGAGCGCGTTCTCCGAGCGTGCCAGGACGAACAGGAGATCGGACAGGCGATTCAGGTACACGGCGACGAGCGGCCCGAGGTCGTGCTTCGCCGCGGCGCGCAACACGTCCCGCTCGGCTCGCCGACAGAGCGTGCGACCGACATGGAGACGCGCCGCAGCCTCCGTCCCGCCGGGAAGGACGAAGCTGCGCAACTCGGGGAGCTCGGCGTTGAACCGGTCGCAATCCTGCTCGAGGCGATCGACCATCGACTGCTCGACTCGAAGGCGACCGTCCACCCCCGCCGGCACGGAGAGGTCGGCGCCGAGGTCGAAGAGCTCGTTCTGCACACGCGTGATGACCCCGCGCAGCTCGTCCGGCAGTTGCCCGGCGAGGACGAGCCCGAGTGCCGCGTTGAGCTCGTCGACGGCGCCGAACGCCTCGATGCGACCGTCGAGCTTCGAGACCCGAGAGCCGTCGCCCAGCGACGTCTCCCCCGTGTCGCCACCGCGGGTGTAGATCTTCGTCAGCCGCACCGGCTCGTCTCTCGCCCGTGGCATGGCTCAGGCCCCTCTCGCGTCGGCGGCGCGGAGCAGCTCCCGCGAGATCACGATGCGCTGGATCTCGCTCGTGCCCTCGTAGATCTCCGTGATCTTCGCGTCGCGGTAGTAGCGCTCGGCGGGGAACTCCCGCGTGTAGCCGTAGCCGCCGAGCACCTGGATCGCCTCCTGACTCGCGCGCACGGCGACCTGCGAGGCGAACAGCTTCGCCATCGCGCCCTCCGAGCCGTGCGGCAGTCCCGCCTGCTTGAGCCAGGCGGCGCGCAGCGTGAGCTGGCGCGCCGCGGCGATCTCGGTCGCCATGTCCGCCAGCTTGAAGCGGATCGCCTGGAAGTCGGCGATGCGGCTCCCGAACTGCTCGCGCTCGAGCGCATAGCTCCTCGCGGTGTCGAGTGCAGCCTGCGCGATCCCGACGGCCTGCGCCGCGATCCCGATCCGCCCGCCGTCGAGGGTCGCCATCGCGACGACGAAGCCCTTGCGCTCCTCGTGGAGCATGCGGTCGCCGTCGACGAGCGTGCCGTCGAGACGCAGGTCGGCCGTCGAGGACGAGTGAAGCCCGAGCTTCTCCTCCTCGCGCGTCACCTCCACGTGCTCGGCGTCGAGCAGGAAGGCGGAGACGCCGCGCGCGCCCTCGGTGTCCGGGTCGGTCCTCGCGAACAGCAGGAAGGTCGACGCGTGGCTGCCGTTGGTGCACCACTGCTTCGTGCCGCTGATCCGCCAGGAGCCGTCGCCGTCCGCCACGGCTGTCGTCCGCAGCGAGCCCGCGTCGGACCCGGATCCGGGCTCCGTGAGCGCGAACGCTCCGATGACCTCGCCGCGCGCGAGTGGCGGGACGAACCGCCTTTTCTGCTCGTCGGTGCCGAACGCGACTATCGGAAGCGTCGCCGCGCTCGTGTGGACGGCGACGGTCACGCCCACTCCCGCGTCTGCGCGCGAGAGCTCCTCGAGCACCAGGACGTACGACACGAAGTCGGCCCCGGCGCCGCCCAGCTCCTCGGGGACGCAGACGCCCATCAGCCCGAGCTCACCGAGCTTCCCGAAGACCTGCCGCGGGAAGCGGTGGTCGCGGTCCCACTCGGCCGCGTGTGGCGCGATCTCCTGCTCCGCGAACTCGCGCGCCAGCGCCTGGATGGCATGCTGCTCCTCGGTCAGGGCGAAGTCCACGGCCGCAGTCTAGGTTCGGTGGCGCAGCGGACGCAGGCGCCGCTTCACCGTCCGCGAGAGGCCGTCGGGCGTCGCCAGCCGGCGGAGCCGTCCGACCGACAGGGCCGTGCAGAGGACGGCCGACGCCGCCGGCCCGCGGTCGCCGTAGCCCACGCCCTCGGCGCGAAAGCCCGGCGCCGCCCGCCACCCGTCCGCGGTCAGCTCGTAGGCCTCCTGCTCCTCGACGAACAGCCCTGCGGAGGCGAAGAGTCCTGTCCAGCCGGCGACGTCGTCGAGCCGGAACCAGCCGTGGTCGCCCGGCTCGCCGAGCGGCACGGTGACGAGCAACCGTGCTCCCGGGCGCAGCACGCGCCCCAGCTCGCGCAGAGCGTCGGCCCGCGACGCCGGAGCGTCCTCCGCCGCAAGTCCGTATCCGCTGTTGTCGGCGCCGACGTGCTCGAGGGTCGAGACGAGGAGGGCCTGGACGACGCTTGCATCGGGCAGCGGCAGGTCGCGGACGTCGGCCTCGACACGCTCCATCCCGTCGACGTCGCGGCCCGCGAGGTCGACGCCGACGAGCTCGACACCGGACCGCAGGAGCGCGACGAGGTACGGCGCCTCCGCGAACGCGTACCCCACCTCGAGCACGCGCCCGGCCGGGACGAGACGGGAAAGCACCCACGGGATCTCGATCACCCGCTCGTCGGTCCCCGCCGGCGCCTGGAGCCACGTGAGCGGCTCGCCCCGCGCGCGTGCCGCGAGCCCGAGCGCGATCGCGTCGTCGAGCTCCCGGACACGGGCCGCCTCCGGCGCGGCCGCCAGCTCGTGGAGGAACGTGGCACGCGAGAGCGTCCCGTCGGCGAGCTTTCCGAGAGCCCGCTCGCGCGCCTCGTCGTCCGGGGGACGTCGCAGCACGTCGCGGAACGCCCGCTCGACGAAGTCCCCGTCGGACCTCTCGTACGCGTCGAGCCCGGACCGGATCAGCGGATCCATGAGGGTCAGCCGTACTCGTAGAAGCCGCGGCCCGACTTTCGCCCGAGCCGGCCGGCGGCGACGTGGCGGCGAAGGAGCGGGCACGGCGCGTACTTCGGGTCGCCGAGCCCGGCGTGGAGCACCTCCATGATCGCCACGCACGTGTCGAGCCCGATCAGGTCGGCAAGCGCGAGCGGCCCCATCGGGTGCGCGAACCCCAGCCTGGCAACGGTGTCGATCGCCTCCGCCTCGGCGACGCCCTCCATCAGTGCGTAGGCGGCCTCGTTGACGAACGGCATCAGGATCCGGTTGGAGACGAACCCGGGGAAGTCGTTCGCCTCGGCCGGCGTCTTGCCGAGCTCTCGCGCCAGCGCGACGATCGCCTCCGCCGTCTCGTCCGAGGTCTGATCGGCGCGGATCACCTCGACGAGCGCGAGCACCGGCACCGGATTGAAGAAGTGCATGCCGATCACGCGATCCGGCCGGGAGGTCGCCGCCGCGAGCTCGGTGATCGGGATCGACGAGGTGTTCGAGGCGAGGATCGACCCCGCGGGCAGCGCATCGTCGGCCGCGCGAAAGAGCTCCTTCTTGGTGTCCGCTAGCTCGACGATCGCCTCGATCATCAGCTCGGCCTCCGTGATCTCGTCCACCGGCGTGATCCGCGCCAGCACGGCGCCCGGCGCCGGTCCGCCCTTCTCGTGCAGCTTGCCGAGGCTGCGCTCGATCGTCGCGAGCCCGCGCTCGACCGCGCCCGGAAACGTGTCGTGGAGCAGGACGGCGCGCCCCGAGGCGGCCACGACCTGCGCGATGCCGGCGCCCATCTGGCCTGCGCCGACGACGAGGACGCGCTCGAGAATCACGGGTCGAGCCTACCCCGGGCGACGAGCTCGGCCCGCCGCTGCCGGAGCCGCCGCACCGAGTACGCGAGAACGAGCGCGAGGATCACGAGGCCGACCACGACCTTGATCCCGTTTCCGCGCGGCTCGTCGCTCGTGGCGAGCAGCGTGCCGGGGTCGCTCAGCAGGCACGACTCCGTCGTCAGCTCCGCGCCGTTCAGGTTCGCGAGCACGCCGAGCGCCTCGTCGTGGAGGATCGGCTTGTCGTTGGCGTCGACGAGACGTTGCGCGGAGCGCACCTCGACCTCGCGGCCGATCGGCCCCTTGACGTTCTGGTCGACCAGGAACCGGTAGACGTGCCCGCCCGCGGCGGTCCGCTCGGCCGTCACGCGCCCGACGAACGCGGCGTCGACGTCGTCGAGCCTCTCGTCGAGGGGAACGTTCGGGCAGGAGAGCGCAAGTGCGCCCGGTGCGAGGACCAGCGCAGCGAGAACCCCGGCGAAGACGACGCGAAGCAGATCAGACCTCGACGAGGACGGCGTCGCCCTGACCGCCGCCCGAGCAGATCGCCGCAAGACCGAGCCCGCCCCCGTCGCGCCGCAACTCGTGGACGAGCGTGCCGACGATACGTCCGCCGGAGGCCCCGATCGGATGCCCGAGCGCGACGGCGCCGCCGTTGACGTTCACGATCTCCTCGTCGGCACCGAGCATCCGCGTCGACTGCTTCGCGACCGACGCGAACGCCTCGTTGATCTCGACCCGGGCGACGTCGTCCATCGCGCGCCCGGCGGTCGTGAGCACCCGCTCGGCCGCGGCGGCCGGCGTCCGGGCGATGTACGCGAACTCCTCCGCCACGTACGCGTGGCCGAGGATCCTCGCCAGCGGCTCGATCCCGTGCTTCTCCGCCCACTCCTCGGAGCAGACGACGACGCACGACCCGCCGTCCGTGACGCCGGGAGCATTGCCCGCGGTCGTCGTGCCCTCCGGGTCGAAGACCGGACGAAGCGTCGAAAGCTTCTCGAGCGTGGTGTCCCGGCGGACGCTCTCGTCCGCGGTGACGTCCCCGACGGGAACGATCTCGTCGTCGAACCGCCCTGCGTCCTGCGCGGCGGCCGCCCGCTCGTGCGAGCGCGCGGCCCATGCGTCCTGGTCCTCCCGCGAGATCCCGAGGTCGCGCGAGACGGCCGAGGCCTGCTGAACCATGTGCAGCCCGTCGAAGGTCGACGTGAGACCGTCGAAGACCATCGAGTCGACCACCTCGCCGTTGCCCATCCGGTAGCCGAAGCGCGCCTTCGGAAGGAGATAGGGAGCGCGCGACATCGACTCCATCCCGCCGGTCACGACGACGTCGTGGCGCCCGGCGGCGATCATCAGCTCGGCGATCTCGATCGCGCGGACGGACGAGGCGCACACCTTGTTGATGGTGTCCGCGGGAACCTCCTTCGGGATCCCCGCGGCGATCGCCGCCTGGCGCGCGGGCGCCTGGCCCGCACCTGCCTGGAGCACCTGGCCCATGACGACGTAGCCGACCTCCTCGGGGTCGACGCCGGCCCGCTCGAGCCCTGCGCGGATCGCGACGGCGCCGAGCTCGGTCGCAGGAACCTCGGCGAGCCCGCCTCCGAAACGCCCGAACGGCGTCCGTACGGCGCTCACGATCACCGCGCGTCGACATGTCGACCAGCGTACCGGCGCCAAGGCTCTAGGCTCCTTGCTCCATGACGCCTTCCGCCACCATCACGACCGACCTGCTCACCCCGCTCGGCGCGTATCTCCGCCTGCGCGGGATGGGTGCCGCGAGCTTCCTGCTCGAGTCGGTCGAGCGAGGCAGGCTGGGGCGCAGCTCCTGGATGGGAGCCGGGTCGAGGCTCGTCACGTTCGCCGAGGCAGAGACCCTCGGGCTTCCCGTCGTCGGGTACCTCGCCTATGACCACGTGGCGTCGCTCGAGCCGACGGTGGCGCTCCCCGAGGACGGCCACGGGCTCCCCGAGAGCCGGCTCGTCGTCGCCGAGACGCTCGTCCGCTTCGACCACGGCGCCGGAACCGCGGAGGTCCTCGCAGGCGACCCGGAGGAGATCGAGGGGCGTCTCGAGGCGGGCATTCCCTGGCACCGCGAGACGCGGGGCACGGCGGGCCCGCTCCGGCGCTTCCCGGAGCGCGAGCGCTACGAGGAGATGGTGCGCATCGTGAAGCGGCACATCGTCGCCGGCGACGTCTTCCAGTGCGTCCCGTCCCAGCGCGCCGAGCGGCCGACGTCGGCGTCGCCGCTCGACGTCTACCGCGCGCTGCGCCGCGTCAACCCGTCGCCGTACCTCTTCCTGCTCGAGCTCGACGGGGTCGCGCTCGTCGGCTCCTCGCCCGAGCGTCTGGTCGCGTGCGAGAACGGCCACGCGAGCCTCTGCCCGATCGCGGGCACGACGGAGCCGACGGAGGGGGACGTCGAGCGGCTGCTCTCGTCCGAGAAGGACCGGGCCGAGCACGTGATGCTCGTCGACCTCGGCCGCAACGACCTCTCGCGGGTCTGCCGCGCGGGAACGGTGCACGTCGCGCGCAGCATGGAGGTCGAGCGGTTCTCGCACGTGTCGCACCTCGTCTCCGAGGTCGTCGGCGAGATCCGCGAGGGCGTGACGCCCTTCGACGTGCTCCGCGCGTGCTTCCCGGCGGGCACCGTCAGCGGCGCGCCGAAGATCCGCGCGATGCAGCTCATCTCCGAGCTCGAGGGCTTCCGGCGCGGCCCGTACGGCGGCGCCGTCCTCTACTCGCTCCCAGACGGCACCATGGACGCGTGTATCACGCTCCGGACGACGATCATGCGTGACGGGATCGCCTACCTCCAGGCCGGCGCGGGCGTGGTCGCGGACTCCGACCCGGTCGCCGAGCACGAGGAATGCCTCCGGAAGCTCGCTGCGATGGAGGCCGCGATCGACCTCGCCGAGCAGGAGCTCGCCCGGTGAAGGTTCTCATGATCGACAACTACGACTCGTTCACGTACAACCTCGTCCACCTGTTCGAGGAGCTCGGCGCCGAGGTCGTGACGGTGCGGAACGACGCCATCACGCCGGACGCGGCCGCGGAGCTCGCCCCCGACAGGCTCGTCGTGTCGCCCGGGCCGGGCCGGCCCGAGGACGCCGGAGTCTCGATCGACGTGATCCGACGGCTCGGCCCGACCACACCGACGCTCGGCGTGTGCCTCGGCCACCAGGCGATCATCGAGGCGTTCGGCGGCGACGTCGGACAGGCGAAGGCGCTTCTCCACGGCAAGGCGAGTGTCGTCACGCACGACGGCGGCGGCGTCTTCGCGGGACTGCCGGCGGAGCTGGAGGTCGGCCGCTACCACTCGCTCGCCGCGACCACCGTGCCGGACGACCTCGAGGTGACCTCACGGACGCGCGACGGCGAGGTGATGGGTGTCCGCCACGTCACCCTTCCCATCGAGGGCGTCCAGTTCCACCCCGAGAGCGTCCTCACGCCGCTCGGGCCCGCAATGGCACGGAACTTCCTGTCGTGATCACCCGCGCGATCGCCGACGTGGCCGACGGGCACGACCTCACGCGCGAGGAGGCGCGCGAGGTGATGGCCGGGATCATGGCCGGCGAAGCGACACAGGCGCAGATCGCCGGATTTCTCGTCGCCCTGCGGGCGAAGGGCGAGACGGCGGACGAGATCGCCGGCTGCGCGGAGGCGATGCGAGAGCACGTGCTGCCCGTCCGGCCGGAGCGAGAGGACGTCGTCGACGTCGTCGGCACGGGTGGCGACGGCGGCCGGACGCTGAACATCTCGACCGCTGCCGCGATCGTCACCGCCGCAGCCGGAGGCGCCGTCGCGAAGCACGGGAACCGGGCCGTGAGCTCGGCGTCCGGCTCGGCCGACGTGCTCGAGGCGCTCGGCTTCACCCTCGAGCAGCCCCCCGAGCGCATCGCCGAGTCGATCGACCGCCTCGGGTTCGGCTTCATGTTCGCCCCCTCACACCATCCGGCGATGCGCCACGCCGCACCGGTGCGCCGGGAGCTCGGGACGCGGACGATCTTCAACGTTCTCGGCCCGCTGACCAACCCGGCCGGGGCGCGCGCGGGCGTCTTCGGCGTCTACTCGGCGTCGCTCGTGCGAACGATCGCCGACGCGCTGGCGCAGCTCGAAACGCGCCGCGCGTTCGTCGTTCACGGCTTCGGCGGGATCGACGAGCTCTCGCCGTGCGGCCCGAACCAGGTGTCCGAGGTCGTGGACGGCGACGTCCGCGACCGCGTCGTCGACCCGGCCGAGCTCGGGATCGAGCCGTCCGACCCGGCGTCGCTCACCGGCGGCAGCCCGGAGGAGAACGCGGCGGAGATCCGCCGGATCCTCGCGGGCGAGGAGCGCGGGCCGAAGCGCGACGCCGTGCTTCTGAACGCCGCCGGCGGCATTGCCGCGGCAGGGCACGCGCGGGACTTGCGCGAAGGGCTCGACGTCGCCCGAACGACACTCGACGCCGGGACGGCGGCGGCGCGGCTCGAGGAGCTGGCGGCGTTCTCGCAGGAGTCTTCCTGATGGGGCGCTTCGAGGACGCGCTACGCCGCCCCGGGCTCGGCGCGATCGCGGAGATCAAGCGCCGCTCGCCCTCCGCCGGCGACCTCCGGCCCGACGCGGACCCCGCGCGCATCGCGCCCGCCTACGCGCGCGCCGGAGCGGCTGCGATCTCCGTCCTCGTCGACGACCGCTTCGGCGGCTCGTGGGACGACCTCCGCGCCGCACGCGCCTCGACCGACGCACCGCTGCTCGCAAAGGGCTTCTTCTCGACGGCCGAGCACCTCCGCACCGCGAAGGAGGCAGGCGCGGATGCTGCGCTGCTGATCCTGAGAGACCTGAAGGACGACGAGGTTGCGGGTCTCTTGGCTCAGGCCCGGGGCCTTGGCCTCGACACGCTCGTCGAGGCGCACGACGCCGCGGAGCTCGCGCGGGCGATCGCGCTCGAGGCGCCGGTGGTCGGCGTCAACGCGCGCGACCTCTCGACCTTCGAGATCGACCGTGCCGCGCAGCTCCAGCTCGTGGCGACGGTGCCCCACGACCGGATCGTGATCGCGGAGTCGGGAATCGAGTCGCGCGCGCAGGGCGCCGCAGCCGAGCTCGCCGGCGCGGACGCGATCCTCGTCGGGTCGACCCTGATGCGGGCGCCGGATCCCGCGGGGAAGCTGACCGAGCTGCTCTCGCGCCCGCTGGTCAAGGTCTGCGGGCTGACACGCGACGAGGACGTCGCAGCCGCGGCCGACGCGGGAGCGGACCTGCTCGGCTTCGTGCTCGCGCCGGAGAGCCCCCGGGCTGCGGAACGCGTCCTTCCGGTCCCCGATACGGCCATCGCGGTCGCCGTGTGGGTGGGCGAAGCCGGCCCGAGCGATGCCGACGTCGACCAGGTGCACACGGTGGAGGAAGGGAAGGTGCGCGGACGCGAGGCGATCCTCTACCGGCACGGCGAGCCGGTAGCGCGCCTCCTCGACCTCCCCTGGGGCGAGGAGGATCCGACGCACTGGCAACGAGCCGCGAGCCTCGCGAAGGCTGAGGGCCGCATCGTCCTGGCCGGCGGTCTCGGCCCGGAGAACGTCGCCGATGCGATCGCTGCGGTGCGGCCCTGGGCGGTCGACGCCTCCTCATCGCTGGAGGTCGCGCCCGGCATCAAGGACCACGCCCGCGTCCGGGCATACGTGGAGGCGGCTCGCAGTTGACTGCCCTCGAGGAGACCTTCGGCGGGTACGGCGGCCAGTACGTCCCCGAGACTTTGATCCCGGCGCTCGAGGAGCTGACCGCCGCCTGGAACGAGGCGAAGGACGACGCCGCCTATCGCGCGGAGCTGGACGAGCTCGGCAGGACGTACGTCGGTCGCCCGTCGCCGATCACGCTGGTGGAGCGGTTCGCGCCCGGCCGGCGGGTCTACCTCAAGCGCGAGGACCTGAACCACACGGGCGCGCACAAGATCAACAACGCGCTCGGTCAGGTCGTCCTCGCCGGGCGGCTCGGGAAGCGCCGGATCATCGCCGAGACGGGGGCCGGCCAGCACGGCGTCGCGACCGCGACCGCCTGCGCACGGTTCGGGCTCGAGTGCGTCGTGTACATGGGCTCCGAGGACATGCGCCGGCAGGCGCCGAACGTCGAGCGGATGCGTCTCCTCGGTGCCGCCGTGGAGCCGGTCGAGACGGGGACGAGGACGCTCAAGGAAGCGACGAGCGCAGCGATCCGCGACTGGATCACGAACGTCGAGACGACCCATTACGTGATCGGCTCGTGCGTCGGCCCTGCTCCCTACCCGGAGCTCGTCCGCGAGCTGCAGGCCGTGATCGGGCGCGAGGCGCGTGCGCAGCTGCTCGAGGCGGAGAGCGCCCTTCCGGAGGCCGTCGTCGCGTGCGTCGGCGGCGGATCGAACGCGATCGGCATGTTCGCCGCCTTCCTCGACGACGAGGACGTCCGCCTCGTGGGAGTCGAGGCAGCAGGCGCAGCGTCGCTCGGGGCCGGGCGCACCGGCGTGCTCCACGGCTCGCGCTCGTCGGTTCTCGCCGACGAGGACGGGCAGATCGCGGACGCGCACTCGATCTCGGCGGGCCTCGACTACCCCGGTGTCGGGCCCGAGCACGCATGGCTGCGCGATACCGCCCGCGCGACGTACCTGCCGTGCACCGACGAGGAGGCACTCGACGCCTTCGAGCGCCTCGCACGAACGGAGGGCATCATCCCCGCGCTCGAGTCGTCCCACGCGCTCGCCGTCGTCGACGGGCTGGATGCCGAGTACATCGCCGTCTGCCTCTCGGGGCGGGGGGACAAGGACCTGGCGGAGGCGCTCGCGGCGCTCGCCCGCCGCAGTCGGTAGCGAATGCGCAAGGTACTCGTCGTCTACCTCGTGGCGGAGCCGGAGACGCCAGAGCTCGCGCGCGTGGCGGTCGAGGCCGGGGCCGACATCGTCGAGCTCGGCTTCCCCTTCTCCGATCCGCTTGCCGACGGGCCGGTGATCCAGCGTGCCTCGGAGCGGGCACTCGCGCGCGGCATGCGCACGCGCCGGTGCCTCGACTGTCTGGCCTCGACCCGCGGGCTGGTGGGCGACACGCCGATCGTCCCGATGACGTACGCGGCGATCCTCGAGGCGTACGGCTGGGAGCACTTCGCCGCCGACGCCTCAGCACGAGGAGCGACGAGTCTCATCGTCTCCGACGTCCCGGCAGGGCTACGGCCGGAGGTCAGCAGGATCCACCTCGTCGCGCCGACCTCGACGGACGAGCGGATCCGCGTCGCGGCGTCGTCGAGCGACGGATGGCTCTACCTCGTCACCCGCACCGGCACGACCGGGGCACGCACCGAGCTGTCCTCTGCGCTCGCGGGGCTCGTCGAGCGGACCCGGGAGATCGCCGGCGATCTCCCCCTCTACGCGGGCTTCGGGATCTCGACGCCGGAGCACGCCGCTGCCGCAGCCGCGCTCGCGGACGGCGTGGTCGTCGGCTCCCGCGCAGTCGAAGCCGCGGAAGCCGGCCCGTCTGCGCTCGGCGAGTACGTCGCGTCGCTGCGCGGCGCCATCGACGCCCTCAGTGGTTGACGCGCACGCGCTTCCCGCAGCGCGAGCAGCGTGCGCGCCGCTGGGTCAGGAAGAATCGCTTCCCCTCGGGCACCCGGTGCCCGAGCACCTTGCAGACGTAGCGCCTCACGGCTCCGGTCCGACGCGGACGAGCATCTTCCCGACGTTCGCGCCCTCGAGCATGCCGATGAACGCCTCCGGTGCCCGCTCGATGCCGTCCACGATCGTCTCGCGGTGGCGGATGGAGCCCTCCGCCACGAGCGGCGCGACCTCGGCGAGGAAGGTCGGAAAGCGATCCGCATGGTCGGAGACGATGAACCCCTCCATCCGCAGCCGCTTGGTGACCACCATGAACAGGTTGCGCGGGCCGGGCAGCGCCTCGGTCGCGTTGTAGCGGGAGATCGAGCCGCACGCGACGATGCGGCCGCGCAGCCGCATCGCGCCGATGGCCGCCTCGAGCGTGTCGCCGCCGACGTTGTCGAAATAGACGTCGAGCCCTTCCGGAGCGAGCTCGCGGAGTGCCTGCCTGGTCTCCGTCTCGCGATAGTCGAAGGTGCCGTCGAGCCCCAGCTCGTCGAGCCACGCGACCTTCTCGGGCGTTCCTGCGCTGCCGATCGCACGCGCGCCGCGAATGCGCGCCAGCTGCACCGCGACGCTCCCCACGGCCCCGGCCGCACCCGACACGAAGACGGTGTCACCCTTTCCCACGCCGCCGACGTCGTCGATCCCGACGTAGGCGGTGAACCCGGTCATCCCGAGCACGCCGAGCGCGGTGGAGACGGGCGCCAGCGCAGGATCGACCGCCCGGACGCCACGTCCGTCGAGCACCGCAGCCTCGCGCCACCCGAGGTCGTGCTGCACCCAAGCCCCCTCCCGCCAGCGATCGTTGCGAGACGCGATGACCTGCCCGACCGCGCCGCCACGCATCGGCTCGCCCACCGCGAAGGGCGGCACGTACGACTTGGCGTCGTTCATCCGCCCGCGCATGTACGGGTCGACCGAGACGTAGGCGTTGCGAACGAGGATCTCGCCGTCGCCCGGGTCCGGGATCTCGACCTCCGCGAGCTCGAAATCCGAAGCCGCTGGAGTCCCTCGCGGGCGAGCGGCGAGCCGGATCTCCCGCGACGTCGTCGGCACGAGACGATCCTACGCCCGTCGTCCGTCCTTACGAAATCCTCAACAAATAGGGGCTACCCTGCCGCGCGGCCTTTGTCGATCGGGCGCCGACCGGGCCTGCGACCGCTCCGCGCGTACAGGACCTCGGTCGTCGGCGCCGAAGGGAGTTGCATGCGTCGTTTTCGAATTCTCATTCTTGCTGCGGCCGCGTGCGTCGCGGTCCTCGCCGTGGCGTCCAACGCGTCCGCAGGCGACTTCGCCGAAGGACCCTGCAGCGGCGAGCCGGCAAAGCTGTGCCCGACGGCGACCGTCGGGCAGTCCTACTCCACGACCTTCACGCTCAAGGAGCCCGGCGATTGCGGCCCGATCTTCGCCGTGAGCTCCGGGTCCTTCCCTCCCGGGCTCTCCCTCGCGAGCGACGAGGGCGTCGCGCGCGGAACGCCGACTCAGGCCGGCTCGCTTCAGCTTCTACATCACCGTCTCGTACACCTGCGGGCTGAAGAGCGCCTCCGACCAGCAGTACACGATCAACGTCAATGCCGGCACACCGCCCAAGCCGAAGCTGACGGTCACGACCCCGAGCCTGCCAGACGCGAATCTCAACGTCGCCTACACCGCGCCTGCCCTGCAGGCCTCGGGTGACACGGTGAACTCGTGGTCGCTCGCGGGCGGTACGCTGCCTGCAGGTCTGACGCTCGCTGCGAACGGCGTCATCTCCGGCACGCCGACGCAGAGCGGGACGTTCACCTTCAACGTCCAGGCCAACGGCAACGGGACGAGCGACACGCGCGCGCTCTCGATCTTCGTGCTGGCGCCGCTCGAGCTGCAGTCGCTGGCCGGGAAGAAGGCGCCGACCACCGGCTGGACGGCGAAGACCACCGTCAACGCGCCGCTGACGACCGGCGTGAAGGCGGTCGGCGGCCGGGCCCCGTACACGTTCTCGTCCGCAGGCGCGCTCCCGCCGGGCATCACGCTCGATGCGGCCACCGGCGCCGTCACGGGCGCGGCGACGTCGTCGGGCAAGTTCACGTCGACGATCACCGTCACCGACTCGACGGGCGCGAAGGTCTCGGCCCCGTGGTCGTTCAACATCCTGCCGCTCATCGACTTCGCGAAGGGCAAGGGGCTGCCGGCCGGGAAGGTGGCCCGCCTGTATTCGGCCAAGTTCCCGGTCACCGGGAAGGAGGCTCGCACCGCGGCATTCGCTATTGCGGGCAAGATCCCGCCGGGGCTCGAGCTCGACGAGACCACCGGACGCCTCACGGGGACGCTGCTCAAGGCCGGCAACTACCGCATCCGGGTGTTCGCCTTCTCCGCGACCGGCGCGCCGATCAGCAAGCTCTTCGTCATCAGGGTTCGCGCGTAGCGCATCCCAGCTCGCCCGCCCGGGACCGGTCCCGGGCGGGCGAGAATGGGTCACGTGACATCCCTCCGCGGACAGCTGCTCGTCGCCGGGCCGGCACTCGTCGACCCGAACTTCCGACGGACCGTCGTGCTGATCGGCGAGCACGGCGACGAGGGTGCGATGGGCGTCGTGCTCAACCGAGCCTCCGAGACGCTCGTCGAGGACGCGGTTCCGCCCATGGCCACGCTCACCGCACCCGACGAGCTGGTCTATCTCGGCGGGCCGGTGCAGCCGGAGGCGGTGGTCGTGCTCGCGGACTTCGCCGACGTCGAGCAGGCCGAGGTCGCGGTGGTCGACAGCATCGGCTTCCTGCCCGGCGAGATCGAGGACACGAGCGCCCTCGGCGAGCTCCGCGGGGTGCGTATCTTCGCCGGCTACGCGGGCTGGGCGCCCGGGCAGCTCGAGGACGAGCTCGAGGAGGGAGCCTGGATCGTCGTCACCGCTCGAAGCTCCGATGTCTTCACCACCGCGCCGGAGCTCCTGTGGGGCGAGGTCCTCCGCCGTGAAGGCGGCCCGCTCGCGGTGCTCGCGCTGCTTCCCGACGATCCACGGGTCAACTGAGCGGCGCGCAGGCGCGAACGCCACCGCGTAGCAGGCCAAACGTAAAGGATTCGTTCGGAAACGCCCTCTGGGAATGACACGGGCCGCTCGACCGTTCACACTCTCAGAAGTTCCACCGCGCCGCACGGGCGAAGCACTGCTGCGGCGCCTACCTCACAGACACTCATTGACACCGCGCGGGCCTCCTGTGCCGCGCGCACGAAAGCAGAAACGAGGAGACTTGGAGACCAGCATCATCGAAATTCCCGCACTGGACGCGTTCGCCGCCGAGGCAGAGGAGCGCGGCAAGGTCGAGGCACCCGAGCTCGACGCCCTCGTGCTCGAGCACGAGCTCGACGAGGACGCCATCACGGCGTTCAAGACCCTCCTGGCCGAGCGTGGCGTCCAGCTGCCCGCCGCGGAGGAAGAGGAGGACTTCGAGCTCGATCTCTCGCCCGGGAGCGGCCCGGTCACGACCGACTCGCTCGGCATGTTCCTGTCGGAGATCGGCCGCTACCAGCTGCTGACGGCCGCAGACGAGATCGCGCTCGCGAAGCGCGTCGAGCGCGGTGACCTCGCGGCCAAGGAGCGGATGATCAACTCGAACCTGCGGCTCGTCGTGTCGATCGCGAAGCGCTACCGCGGTCACGGCGTGCCGTTCCTCGACCTGATCCAGGACGGCGTCATCGGACTGAACCGCGCGGTCGAGAAGTTCGACTATCGCAAGGGGTTCAAGTTCTCGACGTACGCGACCTGGTGGATCCGCCAGGCCTGCCAGCGCTCGGTCGCGAACCAGTCCGCGACGATCCGCGTGCCGGTGCACGTGCAGGAACGGCAGCAGAAGCTGAATCGCGCCCGCCAGCGCCTCGAGGTGAGCCTCGGCCGGCAGCCGACGACCGAGGAGCTCGCGAAGGCGACGGGCCTCAAGCTGCACCACGTCGAGGAGGCGCTCGACGCCGTCGAGGCGTCGGTGTCGCTGAACCAGGCCGTCGGCTCGGACGGAGACGGCGAGCTCGGCGACCTGTTCGCCGACCGCACCGCCGCCGATCCGGTCGAGGAGGCCGACGAGTCGTTCCAGCGCGAGCGCGTGCGCTCCGCCCTCTCGGGCCTGCCCGAGCGCGAGCGGCGCGTCCTCGAGCTCCGGTTCGGCTTCGACGGCCAGGAGAGCCTGACGCTCGAGGAGATCGGGCGTGTGCTCGAGCTGACCCGCGAGCGGGTGCGCCAGCTCGAGAAGTCGGCGCTGACCCGCCTGCAGCACGCGCTCGACCACGACGCGCGGCCCCTCAGGAGCCGTCGCGATCTCGCCGAGTCCGCCTGAGACCGCTGTCCGCTACGAGAGCACGGGATTCCGCGTCTGCGGAATCCCGTCTTGCGGACAGAATCGCTGCTACTTTCCCATCGTTCAATCAGAGCGTGGTCCGGTCGTGCGTGTTCTTGCACCTTCCTGCCCGTTCGTGAGTCAAGGCAAGGAGGTGTTTTAGACAAATGGCAACCGGAACCGTGAAGTGGTTCGACGACGCCAAGGGGTATGGGTTCATCACCCCTGACGACGGCGGCAAGGACCTCTTCGTCCATTTCAGCGGCATCACGGGCGAGGGCTTCAAGTCCCTCCCCGAAGGCGCGAAGGTCGAGTTCGTGGCCGAGCAGGGCCAGAAGGGCCCGCAGGCGACGAACGTCGTCCTCGCCGGCTGATGCGCTAACCCGGGCGCGCTCCAACGCGGGGCGCGCCCGGCACAATCCCCAGGAGACGCGTGGCCGACAACGAGGACAAGGTCGAGATGCAGGGCGAGGTCGTCGAGGCGTTTCGAGGCGGCATGTACCGCATCGCGCTCGACAACGACCACGAGACGCTCGGATACGTGTCGGGCAAGATGCGCCGCTATCGCATCCGCATCAATCCGGGTGACAGGGTGACGGTCGAGCTCTCGCCGTACGATCTCACACGCGGCCGCATCACCTTCCGGCAGCGCTAGCCTTTTCGCAAGCAGGATCCCGCCGAGCGGAATCCTGCCGCTTGATCGCCTGCGGCGGGGCACGTCCCTGATGGCGCCCCTTCGCGGTCGCAACTGCTCGTGGGCGTTTCGGCCACGCATAGGCTCTGGCCGTGCACGACACGCCACCGGTTCTCTGGAAGCCCGACGCGGCGCGCATCGAGCGTGCCGCGATCACCCGGTACGGACGCTGGGTCGCCGAGACACGCGGTGTCGAGACGGGTAGCTACGACGAGCTGTGGCGCTGGTCGGTGTCCGACCTCGAGGCGTTCTGGAGCTCCATCTGGGAGTTCTTCGACGTGCAGGCCTCGCAGCCGTACGAGCGCGTGCTCGGGTCGCGTGCGATGCCGGGCGCCGAGTGGTTCCCGGGCGCGCGCCTCAACTACGCGGAGCACGTCTTCCGGGCGCGCGATCCGGCGAACGTCGCGGTCACGCACGCCTCCGAGCTGCGTCCTCTGGTCGAGACGACCTGGGGCGACCTCCACGAAGAGACGCGGCGCTTCGCGGCGGCGCTTCGCCGATCGGGTATCGGCCCGGGCGACCGCGTCGTCGGCTACCTGCCGAACATCGTCGAGGCGGTCGTCGCATTCCACGCGTGCGCCTGCCTCGGGGCGACCTGGTCGAGCTGCTCGCCCGACTTCGGGGCCCGGAGCGTCGTCGACCGGTTCGCCCAGATCGAGCCGCGCGTCCTGCTCACGGTCGACGGCTACCGCTACGGCGGCCGTGACCACGACAGGCTCGACGCGGTGCGGGCGCTCCAGCAGGCGATGCCCTCGCTCGAGCGTACGATCGTGCTCGGCTACCTCGACCCGGAGCCGTCACTCACGGGCCTCCACCGGGGCACGAGCTGGGGCGACTTCGTCGCGGAGGGCGGCGACGAGCCGCTCTCGTTCGCGCAGGTGCCGTTCGACCACCCGCTGTGGGTGCTCTACAGCTCCGGCACCACGGGCCTGCCCAAGGCGGTCGTGCACGGGCACGGCGGGATCCTGCTCGAGCTCCTGAAGGCGCTCGCCTTCCATGCCGACGTACAGGAGGGCGACCGCCTCTTCTGGTTCACGACAACGGGCTGGATGATGTGGAACTTCCTGAACGGCGGGCTGCTGACGCAGGGATCGATCGTGCTGTACGACGGCAACCCGGGCCATCCGGATCTCGGGACGCTCTGGGATCTCGCCGAGCGGGCCGGCGTGACGTGCTTCGGCACCTCGGCAAGCTTCATCGCCGCCTGCATGAAGGACGGGGTCGCACCGCGGGAGGGACGCGATCTCTCCCGGCTCCAGGCGGTCGGCTCGACCGGATCTCCCCTCTCCCCCGAGGCCTTCGACTGGATCTACGACCGCCTCGGCCCCGACGTGTGGCTGTTCTCGACGTCCGGCGGCACCGACCTGTGCACCGCGTTCGTCGGCGGCGTGCCGACGCTTCCCGTGTATCGCGGCGAGCTGCAGGCGCGCGCGCTCGGCGCGAAGGTCGAGGCGTGGAGCGCGGAGGGCCGCGCGGTCGTCGGCGAGGTCGGCGAGCTCGTGATCACCGAGCCCATGCCGTCGATGCCGATCAGGCTCTGGGGCGACACGAACGACGCGCGCTACCGGGCGAGCTACTTCGACACGTTCCCCGGCATCTGGCGCCACGGCGACTGGATCGAGATCACCGACCGCGGTACGGCGATCATCACGGGTCGCTCCGACGCGACCATCAACCGCGGCGGGATCCGGATGGGGACGGCGGAGATCTACCGCGCCGTGCTCACCGTCGACGAGGTCGTCGACGCGCTCGTCGTCGACCTCCCGCGGGAAGGGACGCAGGGGTACATGCCGCTCTTCGTCGTGCTGCGACCCGACGTCGACCTGGACGACGACCTCGTCGCGCGGATCAAGACGCGAATTCGGGAGAACTGCTCCCCGCGGCACGTGCCGGACGAGATCCGCGCCGTGCCGGCGGTGCCGCGGACGTTGTCCGGGAAGGTGCTCGAGGTTCCCGTGAAGCGCATCCTCTCGGGCGAGCCGGCCGACCGGGCGCTGAGCCGCGACTCGCTCGCCGACCCGGACGCGCTGCGGCCGTTCGAGGAGCTCGCGGAGGAGTGGCGGGCGTAGAGCGACCTCACTCCCAGCCCAGCGGGCGGCCGAGCAGCGCCTCGAGCCTGCGGTTCGGCTCGGCGAAGGTCGCTGCGAGAGCGGCGCGCGTCTCGGGCCGCATGGGCTCGTAGTCGCGGTCGAAGACACGGGGGTAGTCGTCGAGCTCGTGCGGGGCGGCACCGAGGAACGCGAGGATCGACGCGTACGTCTCGGCAGGCCTCTCCCCCAGCTCCTCGGTCGCCACCACGAGCAGCTGCTCGCGCGGGTAGACGGTGAGCCACCGTTCGAGCTGCTCCGCGTAACGTCCCCGGGCGGCGTACGTGTGGTCCCACCACGCGCGGCTGAACGCGCGAGGATCTGCAGCCAGGCGCTCCGCCTCGCCCCGTGACCGTTCCTCCTCGGCGGCGAGGGCGTCCTCGAACGTCAGCGGTTCACGGCCGAGCGCGACCTCGTGCTGGTACTGCGAGTAGGCGCGGTCGACCGGGTTGCGCACGAGCGCGATCAGCTTCGCGCCCGGTACGAGCGAGCGGGCGCGCTGGGCCGCGAGCGGGTGGAACAGGTAGCTCGGGCTTGCCTCGCCCACGAGCCGTCCCCCTGCCCGCAGGGGGAACTGACCCCGGTACCAGGCCTCGCCGCGCCACCAGTGGCGATCGAAGAAGCTGACCTCCTTCCATGACGGCCCGGTGATGCCGGGGTGCCAGCGGAGATACGCGTACAGCGCGGTCGTGCCGGCCTTCTGGGCCCCGATCACGAGGAAGCCCGGGAGCGGCCGCCGGCGCGAGGTAGCGCGGCCGTAGCTCCAGATCGCGTTGCGGACGACCTTGCGAACGGGCTCAGGGACACGCGGGATCGACTCGGCGGGCAGGCGGCGCACCGGGAAACCGTAGTGCGACTGCGACCTCGTCGACGGGCGATCTGAGACGATCCACGGACGAAGACGAGGAAGGGGAACGCATTGGCCGAGGACACGCTCACCGTCACCGACAACCGCACCGGACGCGAGTACACGCTGCCGATCACCGACGGGACGATCCACGCGACCGACCTGCGGCAGATGAGCGCCGAGGAGGGCGACGGAGGGCTCATGTCGTACGACCCCGCGTACCTCAACACGGCGTCGTGTCGGAGCGCGATCACGTTCATCGACGGCGACCGCGGGATTCTCCGCTACCGCGGCTACCCGATCGAGCAGCTCGCGGAGGAGGCGACGTTCCTCGAGACGGCCTACCTGCTCCTCGAGGGCGAGCTCCCCACGGCCGACCAGCTCCGGGCGTTCGAGGACGAGGTGCGCTACCACACGTACGTCCATGTGAACGTCCAGAAGTTCCTCGAGGGCTTCCGCTACGACGCCCACCCGATGGGCATGCTGCTCGGCGCGGTCGGGGCTCTCTCGACCTTCTACCCCGACGCAAAGGAGATCGGCGACGCCGAGAACCGGCATCTCCAGCGGGTGCGGTTGGTGGCCAAGATGCCGACGATCGCGGCGTTCGCCTTCCGCCACTCGCGCGGGCTGCCGTACGTGCTGCCGCGGAACGACCTCGACTACGTCGGCAACTACGTCAACATGACGTTCGAGATCGGTGGCCGCCACGAGCCGAACCCGGTGCTCCAGCGCGCGCTCGAGATCCTGCTGATCCTCCACGCCGACCACGAGCAGAACTGCTCGACGAGCGCGGTGCGCGGCGTCGGCTCGTCGCAGGTCGACCCGTTCTCGGCCGTATCTGCGGGAATCGCCGCCCTGTACGGGCCGCTGCACGGCGGCGCCAACGAGGCCGTGCTGCGCATGCTCGACGAGATCGGGGACACGAAGAACGTCCCGGCCTTCATCGAGCGGGTCAAGGCGGGTCACGGACGGCTGATGGGCTTCGGCCACCGGGTGTACAAGAGCTACGACCCGCGGGCGAAGCTCATCAAGCGCGTCGCGGACGACGTCTTCGCGCAAACCGGCCTCAACCCGAAGCTCGAGATCGCGCTCGAGCTCGAGCGGATCGCCCTCGAGGACGAGTACTTCGTGTCGCGCCGGCTGTACCCCAACGTCGACTTCTACTCGGGCCTCATCTACCAGGCGATGGGATACCCGACGGACTACTTCACCGTGCTCTTCGCCCTCGGCCGACTGCCCGGCTGGATCTCACAGTGGGAGGAGCATCTCTCCGACCCCGAGCAGAAGATCTCGCGCCCACGCCAGATCTACACGGGCAAGGACGAGCGCCCGTACGTCGCCCTTGCGCAGCGCGGCTGAGCGCCGGCGCGTGGCCGAGCGTACGACTGAAGTGGTCAGCGGGACACTTGCACCACGGAGTACGGCGTCGACGGCCCCGGCGCCGTGCCGAAGCGCGCGTTGACCGCGTAGAGCCGCTTGCCGTGGCTGTCGATCGTGGTCGGCACGTCGAAGTCCGAATCGGTGATCGTCCGCTCGATCGACCCCGAGGCGAACCCCTTCGCGAGCGAGACGACGGCGATCCGGTTCAGCTGGTTCTGGACGACGTAGAGCGTCCGGCCGTGCAACAGCAGGCCGTCGCCGTTCGGCAGCGTCGCACCGCCAAGGCCGATCTCCTTCGTCACACCGGTCGCGGCGACGACGGTGAACAACTTCCCGTTCGCGCTCTGCACGACGACGAGCGTCTTGCCGTCGGGCGTTGCGTCGATGCCGTTCAGGTTGAAGCCCGGGACGAGCTGGAAGGCGCCGGTCAGCGGGAGCGCGTCCGCGTCCGCTGCGGGAGCGCCGTTCTTCGCGAGCGCGAGGCGGTAGAGGACGGCACGGTTCGAGTCCGTGAAGTACGCGGCCCGCTTGGTGACGACGACGTCGTTCACGAAGGTCGCTCCCCCGCCCGTGGCGAGCTGCAGCTCGCGGACGAGCGAGCCGGAGCGCGCGTCGTAGACGAAGCCCTTGCCGGTCGAGCCTCCGGCGACGAACAGCCGACCGCGGTCGTGCGCGACGCCGATGGCGGCGCGTCCTGCCGCTCCGGCGACCAGTGTCGACCCCTTGCCGGTTCGCAGGTCGCCGCGGTAGATCGCTCCGGTCGGGATCGACCCGACGTAGAACGTCGTTCCCTTCCCGATCGCGATGCCCTCGGGCTGCCAGCCGTTCGGGAGCGCGATCACGTCCGGGAACGACGCCTTGGCGAGCGCGGCAGACGAGGTGAGGACGGCGACGAACGCCGTCAGGAGCAGGATGCGGCGCATCGGGACCCCTTTCGAAAGCGTTCTTCCTGCGTCAGTGATACCCGATACCGGCGTTCGCGGCCACTACGGCGCGGTGCCACCCGCGCCGAGGAGCGCCCTGTCGAAGAAGCCGACCACGCGGCGCTCGTACTCGCCGGAGCGCGCGTCGATCCCGCCGGTGTGGCCGCCATCCGGGATCCGCCACAGCTCCTTGGGCTCACCTGCGGCAGCGAAGTACTCGGGGTTCAGATCCTCCCCGCCCTGTCCGTGCGCCGCGTAGACGAGGAGCACGGGGCGAGGAGCGATCCGTGGAACGAGATCCTCGAGGCTCGGCGGCGGCAGCCGCCCGGCGAAGATCGCCGTCGCCCCGGTGGTGACCGCCCAGTACGGCGCCGTGAGCCAACGTGACACGCCTCGAACGCCCAACGCCTCGCGGAGCGACCGGATGCCCGCGCCCTCGCTGACGACCGCGCGAAGCATGTCGGTCTTTGCGGCTGCCTCGAGCAGCGCCTCCCCGCCGACCGAGAGGCCGAGGCCGCCGACGCGCCCTTGCTCGACGTCGGGCCGTTCCCGCAGGAAGGCGGCGGCCGCCGTGATGTCGGCGTCCATGCCCCAGCCGAGCCCGTTCGGGTCGCCCTCGCTCTGTCCTTCGCCGCGCCGGTCGAAGAGGAGCACACCGTAGCCGTGGCGCACGAGCATTCGCGCGTGGGGCTGAGGCCCGGTTCGGCCCGGGAAGGCGATCACTGCGGCACCGTTCTTCGACGGGACGTACCACCCGCGGAGCTCGAGCCCGTCGGCGGTGGTGATGGCCACATCCTCGTGCGGGGCGCCGAGATCCGCTCGCGGCACGCCAGGTCGGCTCGCATGCGTGACGACGTATGCGAGCGCGATCGGCACGACGACCTCGAACGCGACGAGCGCACCCGCGACGGCGAGGAGCGACCGGCGCGCGTAGCGACGGGCCAGACGCTCTTCGAGGCGGCGCGACCGCCAGAGAGTCATGCCCCCGAGGGCGAGCAGGGCAGTCCCTGCGGCGAGCATCGCGAGCCCGGTGAAGTCGTCACCGGATGGGCCGGCCTTCAAGGCGTTGTAGCCGGCCTCCGCTACGGCGCCGACCGTCGCCACGAGGCCGACGGAGAGCGCGAGCACCGCGCGTGCGCCTGGGCGGAGCCGTGGATAGACGACGAGCGCGACCGTCAGCGCCGCAAGGGAAACGAGACCGCCGACGAGGTGGTCACGCGCACCAGTCCCCGGCTGCGGCTGGACGAACGAGTCGTCCGCGACATGGAGGGCGACGAACGCGAACGCAACGCGGGCCGTTGCGGACTCCCATCCCGGAGGCGCGTCCCCGGCCGCTTCAGTCGACCCGGCCATGCCGCCAACGTACGAGCTGACCTCGCGGTGGACGACGATGGATGCACTGATCCTGCAGGTGGTGAACTACGCACATGTGTCCGTCCGGTGGCCTGCGATCATGGGCGCGTGGACGCGGTGCGGATCGACCGATGGCTCTGGGCGGCCCGCTTCTTCAAGGCGCGTGGGGCAGCGACCGATGCGGTGCTCGGCGGCAAGGCGCACGTGAACGGCGTCCGCGTCAAGCCGTCGAAGGACGTTCGCGCAGGCGACCGGCTCGAGGTGACGATCGGCGACGTCCGCCGCGAGGTCGTGGTCCGCGCGGTGGCCGACAAGCGCGGACCTGCGTCGGTGGCGGCAACGCTCTACGAGGAGACGCCGGAGTCGATCGCACGACGTGAGCAGCACGCGGCGGCGCGACGCCTTGCCCGGCCGCTCGGCGCCGACCTCGGCGGGCGGCCGACGAAGCGCGACCGCCGCAGGCTGGACGCACTGCGGCGCGCGGAGCGGAACCGTCGCACCCCCTAGCGGACGTCCTCCACGAGTACGACCCGCTCGTGCGGGCCGTGTGGAGCAAGAGAAGAGATAGCGGGGGCAGGATTTGAACCTGCGACCTCCGGGTTATGAGCCCGGCGAGCTACCTGACTGCTCCACCCCGCGTCGCGACCATTATCGTAGCACCCTGTGACCGGCTTCTGGATCGCGCTGACCGTGCTCCTGATCGGCGTCGTGGGCGGGATCGCGTATGCCGTGCTGCGCGGGATCGCGATGTGGCGCCGGATCAAGCGAACCGGCCGCGCGTTCTCCGTGGAGTCGGAGCGGATCGCCGAGATCTCGGCCCAGATCGAGACGCACATGGATCGCGCGCATGCATCCAACACGCGTCTCGGCGACGCAGCCGCGCGCCTCGCGACGTCGCGCGCCCGACTCGAGGTGCAGCTGCAGGCGATCCGCGAAGCGCGCCACACGATGCGCCGGCTGCTCTGGTTCCTGCCCGGCGTCTAGGACAAGGGCGCTCGCAAAAGCCCCGGTCGCGCCCGAGTAGGGTGAAAGCGTGCGCGTCGCCGCCGTCGACCTCGGCACGAACACGACTCGCCTGCTCGTCGCCGACCTCGAAGACGGCGACCTCGAGGAGGTCGTCCGTCGCGAGGAGATCACGCGGCTCGGCGAGTCGGTCGACCGGCGGCGGATCCTCCTCCCCACGGCCATCGCGCGCGTGCGGAACGTCCTCGTCGACTATCGCCGGGAAGCCGAGCGGCTGGGTGCCGAACGTGTGCTCGCAGTCGGCACGAGCGCCGTGCGGGATGCGGACAACGGCGAGGCGTTCCTCGGGGAAGTCGAGTGGAGCTACGGCTTCACCACGAGACTCCTGGACGGCGGCGAGGAGGCCGAGATGATGCTGAGAGGCGTCGCGAGCGACCACGCCGTCGCGGCAGGCACGCTCGTCGTCGACATCGGCGGCGGCTCGACGGAGCTCGTCCTCACGGACGGCAACCGCCTCTCGTGGGCGAACAGCACCGATGCAGGCAGCGTCCGGCTCACGGAGCGGTTCCTCCACTCCGACCCCCCGACGGACGAGGAGCTCGCCACCTGTGCCGAGCACGTCCGCTCGCTCTTGCCGCCGCTCCGCCCCACGAGCGCCGTCGGCGTCGCGGGAACGATCGTGACTGCGGCCACGATCTCGGTCGGCGCGGAGACGTCGGTGCACGGGCATCGTCTCTCGGCGCAGGCCGCCCGCTCGGCGCTCGAGCGCGTCGCCGCGCTCCCGCTCGCGGAACGCGAGCGGGTCGCGGGTCTGCATCCGGCGCGCGCGCCGGTGATCGTCGCGGGTCTCGTGGTCCTCTGCGTCGCGCTCGCCCACTACGGCCTGACCACGATCGAGGTGAGCGAGCGTGACCTGCTCCACGGCGCCGCGCTCGCGGCCTCGGAGCTGCCCGAGCCGGAGGAAGGCCCCGCGCCGCCGGGCGCGTACACCTGCTGCTGAGCGTCGTCCTCGCGGCGGGTCCTCTTCCCCGAAACGCAACGTCGCCGCGCCAATGACCCTTGTTGCCGGTGGAATACTGCTCCGGGGGTCTACACCCGAGCGACCCGGGAGGTCTAGATGGCGATCTCGACGATCGACGGCGAGCTGCTCGAAGCGTTCGCCGGCTCTGTTTCCGGAAGCGTGTTGCTTCCGCACGACGACGGTTACGAGGAGGCACGTCGCATCCAGAACGGCCTGATCGACCGTCGGCCCGCCGTGATCGTGCGGTGCGCCGGCGCGACCGACATCGCCGAGGCCGTGAAGCTCGCACGATCGAGCGGGCTCGAGATCTCGGTCCGCGGAGGCGGTCACAACGTCGCGGGACGTGCGGTCGCCGACGGCGGCCTGATGATCGACCTCTCGCCGATGAGGGGGATCCACGTCGATCCAGCCGCGCGGACGGCACGAGCGCAGGGCGGCGTCCTCTGGGCCGAGCTCAACCGCGAGGCTCATGCGCACGGGCTGGCCGTAACCGGAGGTGCGATCTCGTCGACGGGCATCGCGGGCTACACGCTCGGCGGTGGTCTCGGCTGGTTGATGGCGAAGCACGGCCTCGGCTGCGACAACCTGCTCGGCGTCGAGCTCGTCACCGCCGACGGAGAGATCCTGGAACGTCGACGATGCGAGCCATCCCGACCTGATGTGGGCGCTCCGCGGAGGCGGCGGCAACTTCGGCGTGGCTGCCTCGCTCGTGTATCGCCTGCACCCCGTCTCGATGGTCACCGGCGGGCTGATCGCGCACCCGATCGACGCGGCGGGCGACATGCTGCGCTTCTACCGCGACGCGGTCGCGGGCTGCTCGGACGACCTCACGGTCTTCGCCGCCGTCGTCCACGCCCCCGACGGGTCGGGCATGAAGCTCGCGGCGATGGTCGTCTTCCACACCGGCGACTCCGACCAGGCAGAGGCCGACCTCGCGCCGTTCAAGAGCTGGGGCTCGCCGCTCATGGTCGAAGTCGGCCCGATGCCGTACCCGGTGATGAACACGCTGCTCGACGCGGCCTATCCGACGGGGGCGCTCAACTACTGGCTCTCGAGCTTCACGACGGGCCTGCCCGATCCGCTCATCGACGCGATCGTCGAGCGCTTCGCGTCGGTGCCCTCGCCGATGACGGCGATCCTGCTCGAGCACTTCCACGGCGCCGTCACGCGCGTGGGCCCGACGGACACGGCCGTTCCACACCGGGCCGAGGGCTGGAACCTGCTGCTTCCCTCGGAGTGGATGGACCCGGCGGACACCGAGGCCAACATCGCGTGGACGAAGGACACGTTCGCGGCCCTCTCCGAGCACTTCGGCGGCGGCCGCTGGCTCAACTACCTCGGCGACGACCAGGACGACGCGATCAGCGCCGCGTACGGCCCGAACTACGAGCGGCTCGTCGAGGTGAAGCGCCGACACGACCCCGACAACGTGTTCCACCTCAACCACAACATCGTGCCGTAGCGCGCGTCCTCCTCCGGGCGCTCAGGTCGCGCTCGGAAGCTCCTTCAGCCGGCGGCGGTCTCTGGCCGCCGCCGGCGGGTTCCCCTTCCGCTCGTGCAGCCGAAGCGCCTCCCCGAGTCGCCGTCGTCGACTCTTCCAAGCGGCCGGCCAGCCGCCGCTAGGCACGCGGGTCGGTCGGTTCCAGCGGCAGCGCGCCGCCGGAGGAACGGAGCGCCAGCGTCGCAGGATTGTCGCGCTCGTCCCATGTCCAGGCATGCTCGAGCTCGAGGACGAGCGCGACGTCGTCGTAGACGAGGAACGCGCTCACGTCGGGAAGCATCTCGCCGGCGTCGGTCAAGTAGCGGCGGTGGACGAGGTCGACGAGACCGGCCGCGTCCGGCCCGCCGACGAGTTCGACGCGTCCATGGAGCGATGCGCCGCAGACCTCCGAGCCGGATCGCGAGTCGTGGAGGCAGAGCGTCGCGCGTGGCTCGCGCCGGAGATTACGCACCTTGCGGCTGCGCGACGACGTGGCGAGGACGACTGCCGTTCCGTGCGCCGCATACCAGAGCGGGACGACATGAGGAGCGCCGTTCGGCTCGAGCGTGGCAAGAACGCCGACGAGCCGCTTCCCGAGCAACTCGCGCACGAGCGGGTCCGCGTGAACGGCATTGCCCGTCAGCTTGCGGCTCGCCGCCGGAGCTCCATGCTCTCCCGTCACCTCCCGTTGGATAGCACGGGCCGCCGGCGGGCGCGACGGAGCCAGGTTCCGGGTCGCATTCGCTCGCTGCATCTCCACGCCGATGCTATGCCGTCCAGCCGGAACCGGCGCACCGGGAACGTCCGCCGCCCCACTCGGTAGGAACTACGGATCTTCGGCGCCTGCGGCTGCGTCGGCGTCGGCGTCGGCAGGCTCCTCGTCCTCGGCGAGCCTTCGCTGGAGGACGGCGCGTGAGATCACCCCGACGAGGCGGCCGTCGTCCACCACGGGCACGCGCTCGGCGTCCTGCTCCTCGATGAAGCGAAACGCGTCGTCGAGCGGCGTGTCCGCGTCGATCGTGTAGTAGGGCGCCTCCGCGAGGTCGCCCACCTGCGTCGCAGACGGATCGCGTCCTTCTGCCACCACGCGGGCGACGAGGGTCTTGCGGGTGACGACGCCGACGAGCTCGCCGGAGGGGCCGACGACGTAGACGGCGCGCACCTCGGCCGGCGTCAGCACCTCGCCGGCTTCGCGGGCGGACGCGGTCGCCGGCAGCGAGCGAGGATCCGCGATCATCGCGTCGCGGACGCGGGGCGCCGGGTCGGAGCTCACGGGTAGAGCCCGCGGGCCTCGAGCGCCGTCGCCACGTCGTGGATGCCGGCGACGAGCGCCGCCGTGCGCATCGGGATTGCCCGTTCGTGCGAGATCTCCCAGACGCGGTCGAAGGCATCGTTGAGCTTCTCGGCGAGCTTCGCTCGGATCTCGTCGCGGCCCCAGAAGAGGCGCCCGAGGTCCTGGACCCACTCGAAGTACGAGACGGTCACGCCGCCGGCGTTCGTGAGCACGTCGGGGAGGATCGGGATGCCGCGCTCGCGGAGGACCGCATCGGCCTCGAGCGACGTGGGGCCGTTCGCTCCCTCGGCGATCATCCGGCAGCGAAGGCGCGAGGCGTTGTCGCCGTGGATCTGGTCCTCGCGAGCCGCGAGCACGAGGATGTCGCACTCGAGCTCGAGCAGCTCCTCGTTGGAGACACGCGTGCCCGTCTCCCATCCCTCGAGCGAGCCGTGCTCGCGGACGTAGCCGCTCATCGTCGGGATGTCGAGCCCGGCGGCGTCGTGCACGCCGCCGGAGACGTCGGAGACGCCGATCACGGTTGCGCCGCGGTCGACGAGCTCCTGCGCCGCGATGCCGCCCACGTTGCCGAAGCCCTGCACGACGCAGCGCAGCTCGGACAGGCGCCATTCGAGGCGCTCGCAGGCGCGCGCGATCACCATCACGACGCCCGCGCCCGTCGCCTCGTGGCGGAACACGGAGCCGCCGATCGCGATCGGCTTGCCGGTCACGATCTCGGGCACCGCGTGGCCGCGCTGCATGGAGTAGGTGTCCATCATCCAGGCCATCGTCTGCTCGTTCGTCGCCATGTCCGGCGCGGGAATGTCCTCCTGCGGGCCGATGAACGGCAGGAGCTCGGACGTGAACCGCCGGGTGAGGCGCTCGAGCTCGACGTGCGACATCTCGCGCGGGTTGCAGCGGACGCCGCCTTTCGCGCCGCCGTACGGCAGGCGCAGCAGCGCGCATTTCCACGTCATCCAGACCGCCAGCGCCGCGCACTCGCCCAGCGAGACCTCCGGGTCGTAGCGAATGCCGCCCTTCGTCGGGCCGAGCACGCTCGAGTGCTGCACCCGGTATCCGGGGAAGACGACGCGCGAGCCGTCGTCGAGCTTGATCGGGCACGAGACGATGATCGACCGCTCCGGGTGGCGGAGCCGCTCCGCGATCCCCGGGTCGACGCTCGCGTGCGGAACAGCCTGGTCGAACTGCGCGATCGCCGTGCGGTAGAGCGGCGTGTCGAACTCGAGGTAGGCGAACGACGGGACGTGCTCTGTGCTCGCCATGGCGGCGTGAGTCTAGCCCGCGTACATGCCGGGGCTGGGAGTCGAACCCAGATGTCCCGAAGGACAGCCGGTTTTAAGCCGGCCGCGTCTGACCAGTTCCGCCACCCCGGCGCGTGGCAGCGAGGCTAGCTGCGACCGGGCAGGAGCGAGTCGGGCGGGAAGCGCTCGGGGCCCTGGAACTGGTACGCGTCGAAGAAGGCGGCGAACGCGGTCTCGTCGAACTCGGTGCACTTCGCGAGGTAGGCGGTTCCCTCGGCCGGCTTCGACGGATCGGGGACGACCCATGCCCCGAGCGCGATCTTGTCCCCGAGCGCGGGATACGGGGCGAGCACGGTCCCGCGCGAGTGGCCCTGCACGAAGCTCTTGAGCTCGCCGATCGTCGCCTGCGGGACGTCCTTGCCGTACTGCACGGCGATCGCGCCGTGCTCGAGGTTGTGGACGAGCTGTGCCTGGTACACCGGCTCGTCGTAGATCCCGTACACAACGGGGACCTCGTAGTGAGGGCCCGACGTCGGCGGGACGGTGTTCCACTTCGGCGAGGTGCCCGAGGGCGTCGTGATCGAGTGCACGCCTTGGAGCGACGGGGTCGCGCTCAGGCTGCAGCCCGCCTCCTCCAGCGCGGCGCGCGCATCTCCCCCGCTTCCCCCGCTCCCGCCGCCGAGCGTGAACGCGAGCGCGACGGCGGCGACCGCCACGACCGCGAGACCGCCGAGACCGAGCAGGAGGAGATTCCGGCGGTCGTCGCCCTTCGAGGGCGGCGGCTTGCGCTTTCCCTGCGAACGCGGCTTCGGCGGCATGGACGCGGAAGGATAGCTGTGCCGGTCGCAGGCTCCGTCCGAACGGCGCGCTACGTTGCTTGGTCCTCATGACGATCGTCGCATTGCTCATCGGTCTGGTTGCCGGGCTCGCGCTGGGAGTGACAGGGGCTCTCTTCGCGCTCCGCGAGCGGCTGCAATCCGCGACGCAAGCGCTGGGGCGGGCGAACGAGCTCGAGGTCGAGGCGCGGGGCTACGAGCGGCGCGCGATCGAGGCAGAGGCGCAGCTCGCCGCGGAACGTGGGTCGCTCGACGAGCGCGTCGCCGGCGCAGTGCGGGCAGCCTCGACCGCTGCGATGAAGGAGAGCTCGGGCGCCTTCCTCGATCTCGCCCAGACGAAGCTCGACGCGTACGTCGCGCCGCTTCGCGAGTCGCTCGGAAAGGTCGAGACGCAGGTGACCGCGCTCGAGAGCGCACGGAAGGAGGCCTACGGCTCGCTGACGGAGGCCGTCCGAAGCCTGCGCGAGGACCAGCTGCGGCTGCGGAGCGAGACGAGCAACCTCGTCACCGCTCTCCGTGCACCGCACGTTCGCGGGCGATGGGGCGAGATCCAGCTCCGACGGGTGGTGGAGCTCGCGGGGATGGTCCAGCACTGCGACTTCGTCGAGCAGCCGACGACGGACGACGGCGACGGGCGCGTGCTGCGCCCCGACGTCCTCGTCCGCCTCCCGGGTGGCAAGTGCATCGTCGTCGACTCCAAGGCGCCGCTCGCCGCCTATCTGGACGCGTTCGCCGCCGAGGTCACGGACGACGCGCGACAGATTGCGTTGCGTGACCACGCCCGCCAGGTGCGCGACCACATCGTCAAGCTCGGCCAGAAGGCGTACTGGCGGCAGTTCGACGCAACCCCGGAGTTCGTCGTGATGTTCCTCCCGGACGAGTCGTTCCTCCGGGCGGCGCTCGAGCACGACCCGACACTCGTCGAGTTCGCGGCGGACAACGGGCGTGATCACCGCCTCTCCGACGAACCTGATCGGGCTGCTGCGTGCGGTCCACTACGGGTGGCAGCAGGAGACGATCGCCGACGGCGCGAGGCAGATCTCGGATCTCGGCCGCGAGCTGTACAAGCGCCTCTCGACGATGGGAACGCACGTCTCGAAGCTCGGACGGTCGCTGGACACCGCCGTACGGTCGTTCAACGAGACGGTCGGATCGCTCGAACGCCAGGTGCTGCCACAGGCCCGCCGCTTCGAACAGCTCGGCATCAGCGGCATCGCGCCGCCCGAGCTCACGCCGATCGAGCGTCAGACACGCGTCCTCTCGGCACCCGAGCTCGTGGGGAACGGCGAGCAGGCGGAGCTCCTCCCAGGCGAGGCGCACGCGGCCTGATCGTGGAACACCCGGAGCCCCCGTTTCGTTCGTACAGTGGAGGGGAAATCCGACGAGAGGAGCAGTGCCGAAGGTGACGGAGGTTCGGAATGTGATCGTGATCGGCGGCGGCCCCGCCGGCTACACGGCGGCGCTGTACGCGGCCCGCGCGAACCTCGAGCCGCTCGTGATCGAGGGGTTCAACTGGGGCGGCCAGCTGATGATCACGTCGGACGTCGAGAACTACCCGGGCTACGCCGACGGCGTGATGGGCCCTGCGATGATGCAGGACTTCCGCCGGCAGGCGGAGCGGTTCGGCGCGGAGTTCGTCACCGACGACGTCACGCGCGTCGACTTCTCGGAGCGGCCGTTCCGCGTCTGGGTCGGCGACGACGAATACCGCGCCGAGTCGGTGATCGTCGCGACCGGCGCGAGCGCGCGTCAGCTCGGGCTCGACTCGGAGCGCGTCCTCCAGGGCCGCGGCGTCTCGTACTGCGCGACCTGCGACGCCGCCTTCTTCCGCGACAAGGTCGTCGTCGTCGTCGGCGGCGGCGACTCGGCCATGGAGGAGGCGCTGTTCATCTCGCGCTTCGCGCGCAAGGTGATCCTCGTCCATCGGCGCGAGGAGTTCCGTGCCTCGCCGATCATGGTCGACCGGGCGCGATCGAGCCAGAAGATCGAGTTCCTGCTCAACAAGGTCGTCGAGGAGGTGCTCGGCGACGGCAAGGTGACGGGCATCCGGCTGACGGACACCGTTACCGGCGAGGAGTCCATCGTCGAGACGGACGGCATCTTCGTCGCCATCGGCCACGATCCGAACACGGCGCTGTTCCTTGACCAGCTCGACCACGAGCCCGACAGCGGCTACCTCGTGACGCGCGGGAAGTCGACGGACACGAACATCCCCGGCGTGTTCGCGGCGGGAGACGTGCAGGACCACGTGTACCGCCAAGCGGTGACCGCAGCGGGCTCGGGCTGCGCAGCCGCGCTGGACGCCGAGCGCTGGCTCAGCGAGCAGCGGCACGCGGCGTTGTCCGCCGTCGGGTCGTAGACCGCCGCGGCCGTACCGGCCGACGCGATCGCTAGCGTCGCTCCGCGGTGGGGGCGCACTGGACCGACCTCGTCGACCCGAGCCGCGAGGAGCTCCTCGAGGCGGTCGGCGGCGGGCTCGATCCCGAGTCGATCGAGCTGCTCTCCAGGCCTGCGGGCGACGGCCGCGACGTCCGGCCGCTGCTCGAGGGTCACGGGGACTATGTGCTCGCGGTCCTCGCCCACCCCGTCGCGCATCCCGGCGAAGGGCGCGTGGAGTACCTGGAGCTCGATGTGGTCGCCACACCCACGGCGGTCGTCACCGTGCGCAAGACCGGCCCGAGAGGCGATGTCGCGCCCGTGGACGGCATCACGGCGCGGATCGACGCCGGCGCGCCCTGCGGCGGCGTCTTCCACGGCGCTGTCGACGACGCCGCCGACGCCTTCCTCGAGCTCGTGGACGGCGTCTACGAGTCGATCGACGATCTCGAGGGCGAGATCGAGCATCTCTCCGGCCCGCACGTGCGACGCCGGATCGCCCTGCTGCGAAACGAGCTCCTCCTCGCGCGGCGAGCGGCGAGCGGGACGCGGGGCATCGCGCGGCGGATCGTCGACGGGAGGGTCGACATCGGGAAGTCGGAGCTGTTCCCCGCCGAGGTCGAGGCGCGCTTCGTCGACACGTACGAGACGCTCGTGCGGGTCACGGAGGAGCTCGACGTCGCGCGCGACCTGCTCGGAGGCGTCCGCGACTACTACCAGGCGAAGATCGCGGAGCAGCAGAACGAGGTCGCCAAGAAGCTCACGGTGATCGCCTCGCTCGTGCTCGTCCCGAGCTTCATCGTCGGCTTCTTCGGGCAGAACTTCGCCGGCGAGTTTCGCGCGTGGTACTGGGGGATCGGCATCTCCGTGGGACTGATCGTCGCGACGACGATCGTGCAGCTCGCGCTGTTCCGCTGGCGTCGCTGGCTCTGAGCGACCGACCGCCGCGTGCCGTGCTCAGGCGCCGGCCGCGAGCTCGGCGAGTCGTGCCTCGAGGCGCCGCTCGGCCTCGAGGTCTCCCTCCCGGGCGGCTGCCCGCGCGGCCGCCTCGAGCAGCTCGACCGCGTGCCGGGGATCTCCCGGGCTCGCTGCCGCGGCACGCTCGAGGTACGCCACGGCCCGGTCGAGCCTGTTGCTGCGGATGTAGTACTGCGCGAGCCGCTCGGCCTCCTGCGGCGCCCGCTCGCCGAGGAGCTCCTCGAGCATGTCGGCGACCCTCGTCGTCAGCTCGCGATGCCGCGCGATCGTCAGCGTCGACAGCGCCGCTTCGTGGAGCAGCCCGTGTGCGAAGCCGCACACGAGCTCGGGGTACCGCCGAAGCTCCTGCACGATCCCGGCCCGAACGAGGTCGAGCAGCTCCCCGGCGACGTCGGCCGTGTCCGCGACCCGCTCGAGCAGTGACACCTCGAACGTCCGGCCGATCACCGCGGCGATCTGGGCAAGCGAGCGTGCACCCTCGGGCAGCGCGTCCACCCGTGCGACGAGCAGGTTCTCGAGGCGCGCCGGAAGCGTCACCTGGCCGACCGTGAGCGTCCAGGTGCGGTTGCGCTCGACTGCCGCCTCCTCGAGCAGGAGCCGCACGAGCTCCTCGAGATAGAGCGGGTTTCCCTCGGCGCGGCCTACCACCCACGACGACGTCGCGTCGTCGAGGCTGCCCGCGGCGAGCGCCTCGACGAACTCGGCGGCATCGCCGTCGCCGAGCGGCGCGAGCCCGAGCTCGGTCGCGCGGTGGGCGTAGCGCCCGAGTGCGTGCAGCCTGAAGCCCCATCCCTGCGAGCCGGGCTCGGCTCGAAGCGTCGCGACGACCATGACGGGGGCGCGGTCGGTGACCTCCAGGAGCGCCTCGGCCAGCTCGCGGGCCTGCGGCGCCGCCCAGTGCATGTCCTCGAGCGCGATCACGACCGGCTGGTTCGCCGCGAGGGCCTCGACCCAGTGGCAGAAGGCCCGCCGGATCGCCGGCGGCGCCGACTCGTTCGCCGATTCCGGCGACGAGTCCGGGTCGAGGTCGATGCGCAGCAGGCCGCCGAACGGCGCGAGCACGTCGCCCAGGCCGGGGCCGAGCAGGGCACCGAGGCGCGCCCGTGCACGCGTGCGTGCCGCGATCTCCGGCTCCGCCTCGCCGATCGCCAGCCACCCGCGGAGGATCTCCTCGAACGGCCACGCGGGAAGACCGCCGTAGGAGAGGCACTGCCCTTCGAGCCACGTGGCGCGCTCGCCCACGATCGTCCGAAGCTCCTCGAGCAGGCGCGTCTTCCCGATGCCCGCGTCGCCGACGAGAAGCACGACCTGCCCCTTGCCATCGGCGAGACCCTCCGCCGACGCCTGGAGGCGGTTCAGCTCGGCTCTACGGCCCACCAGCGGAGCCGAGTCAGGGCGACCGTCGCCCGCAAGCAGAGGCCCGGCGAGCTCACGTGCGGTCACGGGCCCCTCGCGGCCGCGCACGGAGAGCTCGCCGAGCGCCTCGAGGCGGAAGCGATGCGCGAGGCGGCGGGCGGACTCCTCGCCCACTGCGATCGTGCCGGGAGCCGCAACGGTCTGCAGTCGCGCTGCAACGTTGGTCGTGTCTCCGAACGCGACGGTCTGGTGATCCACGGCGCCCACGACGCCGACCGCGGCCGGGCCGGTGTTGATGCCGACGCGGACGTCGAATCGCTCGATCCCCCACGCCTGCTCGACCTCGCGCGCGTACTCCCGCACGACGTCCACGATCCGCAACGCAGCGCGGGCGGCCCGCTCGGGGTCGTCCTCGTGAGCGGTCGGAACGCCGAAGTACGCGCAGATGCCGTCGCCCATGTACGCCTGCACCGTCCCGCCGTACTCGTGCACAGCGCGGCTCATCTGGTTCACGCATTCGCCGATCAACGCCTTCGCCTCCTCCGGAGGCAGCTTCTCGGCGAGCGCGGTCGACCCGACGACGTCGGCGAAGAGCACCGTCACGGGGCGAACCTCGTCGTGACCCGTCACGCGCAGCGACCGCGCGTCAGGCAGGTCCTGAACGACCCCTCGCGCCCGTGCATGCGGTCCAGTCTAGACGGGCCGTTCCGAATGCGGCATGCTGGCGCGGGAAGACGGCGCCTCGCCGCGCCGTCAGGACCACGTGAGCATGAGCGAGGCTACGCGCATCGGCGCGGTGCTGGCCGGGTACCGGGTCGAGTCCCTGCTCGGCCGCGGCGGCATGAGCGTCGTCTATCTTGCCGAGCACGTGAGCCTCGGCCGCAAGGTGGCCCTCAAGGTGATGGCGTCTCCGCTGGCGCACGACCCGAGCTTCCGCGAGCGGTTCATGCGGGAGTCGCAGCGCGCGGCCGGGCTCGACCACCCGAACGTCATCCCGATCTACGACGCGGGCGAGGTCGACGGCGGCGACGCGGACGGTCTGCTCTACATCGCGATGCGGTACGTCGACGGGCCGGACCTGCGATCGCTCCTGCGACGCGAGGGGCGCCTGGGCGTCGGTCGCACGCTCTACATGCTCGAGCAGGTCGCGAGCGCACTCGACGCGGCCCACGACAACGATCTGATCCACCGCGACGTCAAGCCCTCGAACATCCTGATCGCGGAGCCCTCCGAGCACGTCTATCTGACGGACTTCGGCGTCGCGAAGCAGACGAGCGCGCCCGACCTCACGCGGACCGGGATCTTCGTCGGCACCATCGAGTACGCCGCGCCCGAGCAGATCGAGGGGCTGACGCTCGACCGTCGCACGGACGTCTACGCGCTCGGCTGCGTGCTCTACGAGTGCCTCGCCGGCCGGCCGCCGTTCGAGCGGGACGCCGAGGTCGCGGTGATGCACGCCCACCTGACCAGCCCGCCGCCGCGGCTGACGGAGGCGCGCCCCGACCTGCCCAAGGAGCTCGACAGGGTCGTCGCGCGCGCGATGGCCAAGTCGCGCGACGAGCGCTTCGCGACCGCGCCGGAGGTGGTGGACGCCGCACACGCGGTCCTGCGACGCAGCGCGACCACCTCCCACCCCGTCGCCGAGCGCTACGAGGAGCCCGTTGCGGTCATCTCCGTCGACGGCTCCGGCGAGGTCGAGCTGCCCGTCGCGGAGACGCCACCGCCCGCGCCCGCGCCGCCGGCGTCGCAGGTCGAATCGGCGGTTCAAGAGCCGATGGGGTCACCTGCGGCGTCGGCGCTGCCGCCCGACCCTCCCACCGGACGTCGAGCGCCGAGCATGCCGCGGTGGGGCCTGACCGCGATCCTTGTCGCGCTCGCCGCGATCGTCTCGGCGACTGCGGCGTATCTCGTCGCCCGCGACGACGGCGGGAGCGCGGCCGCGCCACCGACCGTGAGCGACACCGTCGCGACGGTTCCCGAAGCCCCGCTCTCGCTGGCCGCGCTCGTTCCCCGAGCGCTCTGGAAGAACTGCGCGGTCCAGAACGCCCCTGCGTCGGGGGCCGTCGAGAGCGCGGTGTGCCTGCAGCCGGCGGAGGTCACCGGTCAGAATCCGCCCGACCGCTGGGAGGTCTCGATCTTCCCGGACTCGCCCTCGCTCCAGGCCGCGTACGAGGCCGCCCGCGCCGCGGCGCCCAAGATCGCGGACGGCGGCCGGTGCGACGGAACGTTCTGGGGCGGGGCAGGCCCGTGGGTGCACGAGGGCACGCCGCCGAAGCCCGGCGGCCAGAGGTTCTGCTACTTCGACGGCGACGACGCGGTCATCGTCTGGACGCACGAGCGGCTCGGCCAGGCGAGCCACCGCGACATCCTCGCGATCGCCCGCGAGGGGGACACCGATCACGCGGCGCTGTTCAACTGGTGGCGCTTCTGGCACCACCGGATCGGCAAGGTCGCCAGCTAGTCGCCGCTCAACGAGACGCCGCGCGAAGCAGGTGCGCGAACGCGGTGCCGGTGCGCGGACGCTCGTCCGGGCGCTTCGCCATAGCGCCGGCGATCACCTCGGCCAGCGCCCGAGGCACGTCCGGTCGCCTTTCCGAGAGATCGGCGGGCGTGCCCTCGAGGTGCGCGTTCACGAGGTCGAGGACGTGCCGGTCGCCGAATGGCGGCGATCCGGAGAGGCACTCGTACACCATGCAGCCGAGCGCGTACACGTCGCCCGGCGGCCCCGACTCCTCGCCGCGGATCAGCTCGGGGGCGATGTAGTCGAGCGTGCCCATCACCTGCCCGGGGACGGTGAGGACGGTGTATGCGGGCCCCTTCGCGAGCCCGAAGTCGGTCACCGCGGCCCGTCCGTGCACGTCGAGCATGACGTTGGACGGCTTGACGTCGCGGTGGACGATCCCCTGGGCGTGGAGCGCGTCGATTGCTGACGCAACCTGAGCCGCAAGCTCGATCGACGCGTCGACTCCGAGCGACCCCTCCGCGTCGAGCCTGTCACGGAGCGACCCGCCGTCGACGTACTCCACCGCGAGGTAGTTGTAGCCGCGCGCCTCGCCGAGATCGAGGATCGGGACGAGATGGCGGTGCCGGACGACGCTTGCGACCTGCGCTTCACGGGCGAAGCGCCTGCGGTAGACCTCGTCCCTCGAAAGCTCCGTCCTGAGGATCTTGAGAGCGGCCACGGACCCGTCGTCGGCCGCTGCGCGATACACGACACCGATCGCCCCTTCCCCGAGTACCGCCTCGAGGACATACGGTCCGAGCCTGTCGCCGGGCCCGAGGCCGGGGATGCCCGGCGACTGCGCCATCGGCCCAGGCTACGCGAGCCGGGACCCCGAGCGCCCGTCGCGCACGCGGTGAGCGAGCACCTCCGACGCCGCCGCTACCCTCGGTTCGGGTGAGCGCTCCGGCCCACACCCCGGCGCCGACCGGCGAATCTGTTGCCGTGGACGCACGTGCAGCGGCCGTTCTCGACCGCGTGCTGCCGTACCTCGGCCCCGGCCTCGCGCTCGTACTCGGCCTTGCCGCGCTCGGTCATCGTTCGCTCGACACGGAAGAGGCAACGACGGTGGTCGCCGCTCGAGGCTCCTTCTCCGACGTCGTCGAGCGGGCGCTGTCGGACGACCCCGCCCGCGCGGGCTATATGGCGCTGCTCCGCCCCGTCGTGGCGTGGAACGACGCGGAGCTGTGGGTGCGGCTGCCGTCGGTGATCGCCGCCGTGATCGCTGCGATCGCCGCCTACCGCCTGGGCCGCCGCCTTGCCGGCCGCTACGCGGGCGCGGCCGCATCCCTCATCCTCGCGTCCTCGCTCGGAGCCGTGATGCTCTCGCGAACGGTCGGGCCGCTCGCGCTCGCGCTCGCCGCGATGCTTCTCTCGAGCGCGCTCTTCGCGCGCGCGGTCGACCGCGGCAACGTGGTGTGGTGGGTGGTGTACGCGGTCAGCGCCGCGCTCCTGCCGCTGACCCATCCGATTGCGGCGAGTGCGCTGGCCGCGCAGATCGTCGCGCTCGTGGTCGCGCGGCGTGAGGTCGAGCTTCGGCTCGCCATCCCGGCGGTGGCGCTCGCAACTCTCGAGTCGCTCTTCTTCCTCACCGCCGCGGTGGTGGATCGCGCCGACGCCCCGGATGGCGCAGGCCCGCTCTCCCTGCACGACATCGGCCTCGGCGTCGGCCGTGCGCTCGGCTGGAGCCCGGTGGTCGTCGGGCTCGCCGCGTGGGGCCTCATCGTGCTCGTGCGGCGATCGCACGCTTCCGGGTCGGGGCTCTGGCAGCCCGTGCTGGTGGCCGGCCTCGTCGTGATGCCGCTCGTCTCCGTGCTCGTCGCGGGTGTCGCGCTGCCCGTCTATCCGCGGGCGGCGCTCACCGTTGCCGCCGGAGGCGTGGCGCTCGCAGCCGGCGTCGGGCTCGTGTCGATCCCCGATCGCGGGCTCAGGCTCGCCAGCGCCGCCGCGGTTTCCGTGGTCGCGATCGCCGCACTCGCCACCGCCGCCTCGGAAGGCCCGCGCGAGGACTGGCGCGCGGCGGTGCGGCACGTGCACGCGAAGACGACGGCACGCGACACCGTGGTGGTCCTGCCCGAGAGATCGGCGGCTGCGCTCGCCTACTACGCACCTGACCTTCGTACGAGTCGCGTCGGCCGCGGCCACGGGGTGACGGTCGTCGTCGCCGGCGATCCGGCGCTTGCGGTGGCGAGGGCCCGGCCGGTCGTCTCCCCCCCGCGCTACGCGCTGCTCTCCGAGCAGGAGGCGGGGTCGGCGCTCGTCGTGCAGCGCTGGGTCAGACCCTAGTACCGGGCACTAGAACACCCGCGCCGCCGGGCACAGGTCCGCCAGGACGCAGTTCTCGCAGAGAGGCCGTCGCGCGTCGCAGATGCGGCGACCGTGCCAGATGAGCAGATGCGGGAACCGGGCCCAGTCCGCCCGCGGTACGACCCGCTGAAGGTCGCGCTCGATCTTCACCGGGTCCTCGTTCCGCGTCAGGCCGAGGCGCTGCGACAGCCGGCGCACGTGGGTATCGACGACGATGCCCTGTGCATGGCCGAGCTCGGCCGCGACGACGTTGGCGGTCTTGCGCGCGACACCGGGGAGTCGCAGGAGCTCGTCGAGGCGCCGCGGCACCTTGCCGTCGAACTCCTCGATCAGCACGCGCATCGCGCCGCGGATCGACCTGGTCTTCTGCCGGAAGAAGCCCGTCGCATAGACGTCGCGCTCGAGCTCCTCGACGGAGACCGCGAGGTAGTCCTCGGGCCTACGGTACTTGCGGAAGAGCTGCTCGGTGACGCGGTTCACGTTGACGTCCGTCGTCTGTGCAGACAACATGACCGAGATCAGCAACTCGACGTCGCTTTCGAACCGGAGTGCGATCGCCGCATCCGCGTGCTCGCTGGCGAGACGCTCGACGATCGGGCCGATCCGCTCGCGCCGCGTTCCGAGCCCGCGGCGCCTCGCCTCCCCGACGTAGCTACGCGCCACGGCGCCGGCGCTCGAACTCGTCGGTCGCCTCGTCCGCCGTGACGTGGCCGAGCAGGACGGGCGCGAGCCACTGCCGGAAGAGCGGGAAGCCCGTCCGCGAGAGAGCGTCGAGCGCGGCGACGGCATCGTACGGCGTCGAGAGGAGCTCGATCCCGTCCGCACCGAGGAGCGCCCAGCGTGCGTCCGGGGATCCCTCGTACGGCATCCCGACGCTGCCGGCGTTCACGACCCTGGTCCGACCCACGCGGCGGTCGTACTGGACGTGTGTATGGCCGCAGAGGACCACGTCGGCGTGGACGTCGCCGAGCTCCCGGGCCACGTCCTCCTCTGGCGTCGCGGCGGTCAGGATCGACGCGTCGGAGGTCGGCGTCCCGTGGCAGAAGAGCACACCGCCGAGGTCCGGCACCTCGAGATCGACCGTCGAGGGCCACCGCTCGACGCGGGCGAGGCGCTCCGGTCCGAGGCGCTCGCTGCACCAGCCGGCTGCCTCGCCGAGGTCGCCGTCCTGTTCGAGCTCGCACGCCTCTCGGTCCCCGTTGCCGCTGAGGAAGCGGACGCGTCCGTCCGCCTCGAGCAGGTCGAGGCACTCGGCCGGAAGCGGCCCCATCACGAGGTCGCCGCCCGAGACGATCACGTCGGCATCCGCGGACCGCTGATCGGCCATCACCGCCTCGAGCGCCGGCAGGTTGCCGTGCACGTCGTACAGCGCCGCGACCTTCATGCGCGACCACGCTACCGACGCTCAGACGTCCACGAGCGCGAGCCCGGGCCCCGCGCAGACGCGGTCGAGCGCCGGGCAGCCCGCGCACGCGAACGCGCTCGGCGTCGGCCTGAAGTCTCCCTCACGGATGCGAGTGATGGCTCCGCCGAGCTCCCGTTCCAGCCGTTCGACGTCGACACGGGAGAAGCGCTCCGACACGATCTCCTCGGGGGACTCGAGGAACTGGTAGACGACCTCGACGTCGTCGGCCCCGGCGCGGAAACAGGCGAGCGCGTAAACGATGCGTTGCAGGCGGTACTCGTCCTCCACGACCGCCGCCGGAGCCCGGCCGTCCATGAGGTTCGTCTTGTAGTCGAGAACGAGCGCCTCCAGGCCCGCCCGCCAGAGCACGTCCAGCCTGCCGTTCAGGAGCACGTCGTCGACCTCGAAGGCGAAGGGCCGCTCGACGCGCACACCCTCGAGCCCGGCGATACGAGCGGCGAGCGTCGAGTCGACGTACGCGCAGACATGCCGCTCGATCTGGCGCACCCCGCTCTCGCTCACCGCCGGGTACCAGGCCGGGACGAGGTCGCGCAGGTCCGCGGGGACGGCCGGGCGGGCCAGGTCGACGCGCTCGAGCAGCCGATGCACGGCGTCGCCGAGCTCCGTGGCATGCAGCCCGGGCCCGCTGCCGTTCCCGTCCGACCGGTCCCACGGCGCCGGCCGCATGCCGACGACCCGCTCCGCGTAGTAGCGGTACGAGCAGCGCTCGAAGAGCGAGATGGCGCTGTAGGAGAGCCGGGCAACGCGGTGGAGCGGCGGATCCGGAACGACGGCGAGCTCGTGGAGGCGGGGCGCAGGCGCCGGGATCGCCTCGCCCGAGCCTTCGAACAGGGCCAGCTGGCCGTTCGCGGCGACCGACACCAGGCCGGTGTCGGGGACCATCGGCGGCGCCGGGTCGGGCTGCCCCCGGTCGACGCGGAGCAGCACGGTCGCAGCGCCTCGCTCGACCTCGAGCGGTCCGTTCGCGGCGCCGTCGCGGGCGTCTTCGCGCAGGCACAGCCGGTTCAGAACCCACCCGATCGGCGTCTCGTCGCTCGCGTCCACGGCGTCCCCGACCGAGCCCGAGACGATGAGCCGCTCCTTCGCACGCGTCATCGCGACGTAGTAGAGACGGAGACGCTCCGCCTGCTCCGCGTGCTCTCGCTGCGCCTTGACGTCCTGGTAGGAGATGGTGCTCACCCGGGTTCCCGTCGCGGGATGCGCCACCTTGAACCCGAAGCGCCCGTCCGAGAGCGCGAGGATGTCGGAGACGGGCGGACGGCTTCGGCCGGCGTCCGCGACCACCACGACCTCGAACTCGAGCCCCTTGGCCGCGTGGATCGTGAGCAGGCGCACGGCGTCCGAGCCCTCCTCCTCGGACACGGCATCCGACTCCTTCGCCCCAACCGCCTCCTGACCCTCGACGAAGCGGACGAAGCCCTCGAGATCCGCGCCGCGGAGCTCCTCGTAGGAGCGCGCGAGCCGCGCGAGCTTCCGGAGGTTGGCGTACCGGCGCCGGCCGTCGGGGAGCGCGAGGATCGCGAGGTCGTAGTCGTGCTCGGCCAGGATGCGCTCGCACAGGAGCTCGAGCGACGAGTGCGCGGCCACGTCGAGGAGTCGCTCGTATCGCTGCCGGAAGGCCAGCAGGAGCCGGCGGTCGACCTCCGACAGGTCTGCCGGGAGGGGACGCTCGAGTCCGCGGAACACCGGCTGCCGCTGCGCCTCCGCCCTGATCAGTACGAGGGTGTCGTTCGATACCCCGACGAACGGCGAGGCCAGCACGCCGAGGAGCGCCTCGTCGTCGTAGCGGTTGTGGAGTAGGCGGAGATAGGAGAGGAGATCCGTAACCTGTTGCTGCCCGAAGTAGTTGCGCCCCGCCGCGCGGTACGTCGGAAGGCCCACGGCGCGCAGCTCCTCCTCGAACCACTCGGCGTCGGTGCCGGCGGCGAAGAGCACGACGATCTCGCCCGGCGCTGCCACCCCCGCGTCCACGAGCTCGCGCACCCGCCGGGCGACGTGCCTCGCCTCGGAGCGGCGCCAGTGGACGCCGGCCTCGGCGGTCGCCGCCTTGTCGGTGACGAGCAGCTCGAACGCGTTCCGAAGCGCAGGGACGTCTGCACCCTGCGCGGGCTCGAGCCGCTGGAACTCGTCGCCGAACTCCCCGCCGAACAGCTCGTTCACCGCCGCGAGCACCTCGGGCCGCGAGCGATGGTTTCGCGTCAGGGGGAGCACGGTCGGCGCGGCGCTCCGCCGCTCGCGGAACACGGCGACATCGGCATGGCGAAAGCCGTAGATCGACTGGAACTCGTCGCCGACGACGAAGAGATCGGCGTCCGATCCCTCGCACAGGAGGTCGAGCAGCTCGGTCTGCAGCCGGTTCGTGTCCTGGAACTCGTCGACCATGATCGAGCGGAACCGCTCTCGCTCGCGGGCGCGGATCGCCGGGTCGTCGCGGAGCAGGTCCCGCGCCCTGAGCTGGAGATCCTCGAAGTCGACGGCCGACTCCGCGTCCTTGGCGTCCGCGTACGCCTCGCCGAACGTCGTCAGCAGCTCTTGCAGGAGCTCGCGGTCGCGCGCGGCGAGCTCCTCGAGCGCGGCGGCGACCAGCACGTCGCGCGCCTCGGCGAACGCTGCGGCCCGCGGCCCGCGCGTTTTCATGTCCGCGAGGGCGAGCAGGCGCTCGGGAAGGGACGTCGCCTCGAGCAGCTCGAGCGCCGCGGCGGCGGCCGCCTGCTGCTGATCCGAAGCGCCCACATCGTCGCGCAGTCCCTCGGCAGCCTCGCGCAGCGCCGCGATCCGCTCCTGCAGCGGCGCGCGCGCGTCGGACTCGAGCACGAGCTCGCGCCCGGCCGAGCGAAGCGTCGCGTAGACCTCCACGAGCATCTGGCGCAGACCGACGGCCCCGTACGTCGCGAGGAGCCGCCAGCGGTCGGGCTCGTCGGCCGCGCAGAATCGCTCGAGCGCCGCCGCGAACGCCTCCGCCTGGAGGACGAGCGCCTGCGGCTCGTCCAGCACGCGGAACGAGGGGTCGACGCCGGCGGCCAGCGGGTAGGCGCCGAGCACGCGACGGCAGAAACCGTGGATCGTGGAGACCCAGGCGCCGTCGAGCTCGAGCGCGAGGTCGGCACGGCCCCGCTCATGCAGAGCGGCGCGGATGCGGGCGCGCAGCTCGCCTGCGGCCCGCTCCGTATACGTGATCACGAGCAGGGAGTCGACGTCGAGCCCGTCGTCCACGACGGCCCGGACGAATCTCTCGACGAGCACGGCGGTCTTGCCCGTGCCCGCGCCCGCCGCGACGAAGACTGTCCCGTGCGCCTCGATCGCCGCGCGCTGCTGCTCGTTGGGGAGCGTCGTCACGGCCGAGCCTTCCTGCAAATCGGCCACAAGTCGCACCAGTGCGGGCAGTCGCCGCCGTGCGGGTCGTGCCGGACATCCCCGCTGCGGATCCGCTCGACGAGACCGACGGCGGTCTTCCGGGCTTCCTCGACGGCCTCGTCGAAGTCGTCCGGCTCGAGGTAGTCGCGGCGGCTGAAGCCCGGCACCTGGTCGGCTCCTGCGCGGAGCATGCCGCGCGGCCTCCGCCCGCCTCCCACGGGGACGTAGACGCCCCCGACCGGCTCGAGGCCGAGCTGCCGACGCAGCACGAGCATGTAGAGCGGCAGCTGGAGCAGGTCGCGATCGCGGATGTCGGCGGCCGAGGATGCCGCGCCCGACTTGTAGTCGATCACGATGCCCTGCGCGCCCATCGGCTCTCCGTCGACGCGGTCGATCTTGCCGTTCACCCCGACTCCGGGCTCGAGCTCGAACGACCGGAACGACACCTCGAGATGACGTGGGACGAGCGGAGAGGCCGACGACGCTTCGTCGCGGACGAGCTGCTCCAGATCGCGCTGCAGGCCCTGCTCGAGCTCGCGCCGGTCGAGGTCGCCCGCCTCGATCCGGAGGCCCGTCTCGACCGCGTCGATGACGCATTCCCGCATCAGGGCGACCGCCGCCTCGACGTTCGCCTCGGTCACGCGGTCGGCGCCCGGGATCGCGCTCGGGAGCCTGACGTAGAAGCGCTGCAGCGCCGCATGCAGGATCGAGCCGCGCAGCATGCGGTCGATCTGCTTGTCGATCGTCGACGGGCGCAGGTAGCGCTCGACGAACCACGCGGCCGAGCAGGACGCCATCCGCTCGAGCTCCGAGACGGAGAACGAGTCCCGCGCCAGCAAGCGGAGGGCCCGCTCGTGCGTGACCCGCGTCGGACGGTCGAACGCGCGGGTCGCGCGCTCGAGCCGCCTGTCCCAGCCGTTCTCCCGCGCCAGCGAGGCGGCTTCCACAGGGTCGGTGGCGGCGAGCGCGGCCAGCGCCCGCAGCCGCTCGCGCTCGGTGGGCGCATCCTCGAGCTCCCAGGTCAGGGCGGACAGCGGCCGTCGCCGCGTCTGGTGCCGGACGTCGTCCTCGTCGAAGAGCTCGCGGACCGCCTCCCAGAACGGCCCGGCCTCGCGCGGTGACCCCTCGTCTCCCACGGCCTGCCGGACGAGCACGAGCCTGCGCCGGGGCCGCGAGCAGACCGTTGCGAACAGGTAGCGGTCGCGACTCGCCGCGTCCGGCCGGACGAGGCGCGCACCGCGTCGCTCGTCGAGCGCGCGCCGGGTGTCCTCGTCGAGAAACGGCTCGACCCGCGGTCGCCGCGGCAAGACCCCCTGCTCCAGCCCGAGCACGACGACGACGTCGAAGCGGCGTGTGCGAGCCCGAGCCAGATCGAGCACGGCGACCCTTCCGGGCGCACCGGCGGCATCGCCGCGGACTCCGGCGCGGTCGAGTGCGGAGAGAACGTCCCCGCGGCCGACATCGAGGCCTGCGCCGACGAGCAGCCCGAGCTCGTCCAGCGTCCTCGTCACCGCGTCGTGCGCCCGCAGGTCGAGCCGGGCGCGGTCACCTGTGGGCGGCGCCGACGTGCCGTGCGCGTTTCGCAGCATCGTGCCGGCGAGCTCGCGGACGGCATCGATCGGAGAACCCTCGCGAAGCGCGAGGTCGAGCGGCGGCAACGCCCGCCCCTCGCGGAGCTCGGCGGCGACCTCGGCGGCGCGGTCGCCGCGCACGATCCCTCGCCCGCGGAGGCGGCCTTCGATCCAGTCGACCTCCTTGCGCCCGAGACCCGAGTACGGGGAGCGGAGATGCGCGAAGAGCTCGGGCCGCTCGCCGCCGACCCAGGCGAAGCGAAGCAGCGACAGGAGGGCGTGGCCGTACGGCGTCGTCCCGAGACCCGCGCGTCCCTCGAATGCCACCGGCACGCCGACCGCCGCGAACGCGGTCACGAGCGCGAGCCTGACCGTGTCGACGGACGGACAGACGACCGCGATCTCGTGGGGCGGCGTCCCCGCTCTGACCTGGACGAGCACCGTTTCCGCGACCAGCTCGAGCGTGCCGCGGGTACCGGCTCCCTCGAGCCAGCGCAGCGAGCCGTCGAGCAGCGAGCGCCGGGGCGTTTCGGTGAACAACGCCCGCTCGACGATGCGCGAGCGGGGCCGGGAGGAACTCCTCGGCGCGTGGCGGAAGCTCGACGACGGCCTCGCCGGCGAGCGACGCGAGATCGTCGACCGTCCTGCGGAGCGACGCGTAGACGGCGCGGCCGGGCTCGTAGGGGATCGACACGTGCACCTCCGCGCGCGCGGCGAGCGCCTCGAGCAGGCGCCACTCGACGCCGGTGAGGTCCTCGAAGCCGTACGCGAAGACCGGGCTGTCTGCCCAGGCCCCGAGATCGCTCGTCAGCCGCTCTACGGCGCGGCGGCGAAGCATGCCACGGTCCCATCCGTCGACGCGCTCCAGCTCCGCGCGGTACGCCGCCACGAGCGAGGCGAGCGGCTCGTCGAGGTCACGGGGCTCGAGCAACGCGCCGTCGAGCTCTGCCAGCGCGCGCCCGACGGCGTCCGCGAAGCCCGCGAAACGCGCGCCCTCGGTGGCCGCCCCGGCCGAGAGCCTTCGGACGAGAACGCCTCGCTCGGCGTCACCCACGAGGCGCGGGCTCGGCCCCTCTCCCCGGGCGAGGTTCTCGAAGAGCGTGTCGAACGTGCCGATCGTCCCGGCGAGCAGGCCACGATGCCGCTCGAGCAGCTCCCGCTCGACCCGCTCGACGTCGGCGCGCTGCGGGACGATCAGCCACGGATCGCGGTCGAGCGCTGCGACGAAGCGGTCGAGTAGCGTTCCGACTTTGCCCGAGTGGGCCGGGCCGACGACGAGCGACAGACTCACCCGGGCAGCGTAGTCACCGGCCCCGGCGCCTCCGGCGCCGGGGCTCTAGAGCTCATGGTCACCGGCGAATGCCGGTGACCATCACGCCAGCGACTTGGGCTTGCGACCGCGTCGTGCGACTGCCGCCCCGGGCATTCCGCCGGCGCAGGAATCGCAGAGATCGGCCGCTTTCGCGCCGCGGCGCGCATCGTTGAACGTGACGCGCATGACTGCGCCCTTGCCTTCCTCGACTTCAGAGCCGCACTTGTCGCAAACAAGCACTGTCTTTCTCGCCACCATTCCTCCAAGCTGCAGAAATCGCTTGTGCGATTTCTGCCAGATAGGGCTGCCTCCGATAAGGCGTCAGTATACGCAGGTTATTTGCCTGATCTCTAGTGGATCTGCAGGGCAGATTCACCAGGGCATGCGGTGTAGAGTGCCGCTCCATGGATACGCGCACGATCGTGGTTCTCGAAGGGGATCAGACTGGCCAGGAGCTTCTCGAGGCATCTCTCCGCGTCCTGCAACCGGACGTGGTCGGCTTCGAGCTGGCGCTGCCGCGCTTCGACCTCTCCCTCGAGAACCGCCGAACGACGTCGAACGGCGTGGTGCACGAGGCAGCGCGCGCGATCGCAGATCACGGTCTCGGGCTCAAGGCCGCCACCGTGACCCCGGAGGGGCGCGACGATGTGGGCTCTCCGAACCGCATCCTCCGCGAGGACATCGGCGGCAAGGTGATCGTGCGCACCGGCCGGCGGATACCCGGCGTGCTTCCCGTCGGCGGCGTGCATTCGCCGATCTCCGTCGTGCGGATGGCCGTCGGTGACGCCTACGGCGCGAAGGAATGGCGCGAGGGAGACGGCGAGGACGAGGTCGCGTTCCGTACCGAGCGCATCGAGCGGAAGATCTGCCGTGCCGTCGCGGAGTTCGCCTTCCGGCAGGCAGAGCGGACCGGCGCAAAGGTCTTCGGCGGGCCGAAGTACACGGTCAGCCCGATCTACGAGGGAATGCTGAAGGAGGAGATGGACGCGGCAGCCGAGCGTCATCCCGATGTGCCGTACGAGCCGCAGCTGATCGACGCGACGTTTGCCCTTCTGATCTCGTCGAGTGGCGCGCCGATGGTGATTCCCGCTCTGAATCGCGACGGCGACATCCTGTCCGATCTGGTGCTGCCGCTCTTCGGCTCGATCGCGGGCTCCGAATCGCTGCTGGTCGCCTTCGGGGACGACGGCGTCGACCGGCCGACCGCGCTGATGGCAGAGGCCGCCCACGGGACCGCGCCCGCGCTCGAGGGGAAAGACGTCGCGAATCCGATGGCGATGATCCTCGCCGCGGCCGCGCTCCTCGCCCACGCCGACGACGAGGACTGCCAGCAGGCCGGACGGGCGATCCGCGAGGCGACTCTCGAGGCCGTGGCCGAGGGGATCCGCACGGCCGACCTCTCCGGCCACCATGGCACGACCGCGTTCGCCGACGAGGTCGTCCGGCGCACGCGGACGAAGCTCGAGGTCTGGGCGGCGCTGTAGGGAACCGAGCCGCTACGCGGCCACGGCATCCCGGCCGGAGACGACCTCGCCGGAGTCGAGCGCGGCGAAGAACCCGTCGACGATCTCCGGGTCGAACTGCGTTCCGGTGCAGCGTTCGATCTCCGCCGCGGCGACGTCGGGCGGCAGCGCCGGGCGGTACGGACGCCCCGAGGTCATCGCGTCGAACGCGTCCGCGACGGCGAGAATCCGGCCCTCGAGGGGAATCGCGGTCCCGGCGCGTCGCGTGGGATAGCCGAGCCCGTCCCAGCGCTCGTGGTGGAAGAGCACGTACGGCAGCGCCCGCTGGAGCGACGGCACGCCCGCGATCAGCCACATGCCCTCGACCGGGTGGGCGCGGATCTCGGCCAGCTCGCGGTCGTCGAGACGACCGGGCTTTGTCAGGACCTCCGCCCGGACGTTCACCTTGCCGACGTCGTGAAGGGCCGCGCCGAGCCTGAGTGCCTCGATCTGCCCCTCGTCCCAGCCGAGCCGGAGCGCCACGGCCTCCGCGTTCGCGCCGACCCGGGCGGCGTGCGCGCCGAGGTCGGGGTCGCAGACCTCCATGGCGGTCGAGAAGGCGGCGAGTCTGCCCACGGGACGTCTGGTTCCCGGCGCGGAAGCGGAACCCTTCCCGTAGATTCCGGCGAGATGCGAGTGTGCGTGCCCCGGGAGTCGGCGCCCGGCGAGAACCGCGTGGCCCTGACGCCCGAAGCTGCGGCAAAGCTCGCGTCGTCGGGGTTCGAGGTCGTGGTCGAGCGAGGTGCGGGCGTCCTCGCCGGGTTCCCCGACGACCAGTACGCCGAGGGCAACGTTGCGCTCGCCGACCGCCCGAGCCTGCTCGCGGACGCTGCGGTCGTCGTCCGTGTCGCCAAGCCGAATGCCGACGAGGTCGCGGCACTCCCTTCGGGCGCCGTGCTGATCGGCTTCCTCGAGCCGTTGACCGACCCCGAGGGCATCGCACGCCTGCGCGAACGCGGTGTCGTGGCGTTCGCGATGGAGGCGGTGCCCCGCATCACGCGCGCGCAGTCGATGGACGCGCTCTCCTCGCAGGCCACGGTCGCCGGCTACAAGGGCGTGCTTCTCGGCGCCGACCGGTGCCCGAAGCTCTTCCCGATGCTGATGACGGCGGCCGGAACCGTCGCGCCGGCGCGCGTCCTCGTGCTCGGCGCCGGCGTCGCGGGCCTGCAGGCAATCGCGACGGCGCGCCGCCTCGGCGCGGTGGTCTCGGCGTTCGACGTCCGCCCGGCGGTCGCCGAGCAGGTCGAGTCGCTGGGCGCGACCTTCCTCGACCTGGGCGTGCGCGGGGAGGAGACGGAGGGCGGGTACGCGCGCGAGCTCACGCCGGAGCAGCAGGCGGAGCAGCAGCGCGCGCTGGAGGAGCGGCTTCCGGGCTACGACGTGGTGGTCACGACGGCCGCCGTGCCCGGACGGCCGTCCCCGAAGCTCATCCCGGCCGAGGCGGTCGAGGCGATGCGTCCCGGCTCCGTCATCGTCGACCTCGCGTCCGAGGGCGGCGGGAACTGCGAGCTCACCGAGCCGGGCCGCGAGATCACCCACACCGGCGTGACCATCGTCGGGCTGACGAACGTCGCCTCGCTGATGGCCTCCGACGCGAGCCGGCTCTACGCGCGGAACGTCACGGCGCTGCTCCAGCACCTCGCACCGGAGGGTGAGCTGCAGCTGGACTTCGCCGACGAGATCACCGCGGGTGCCTGTGTGGCGGGCGCGCCCGCCGCCGCCCCCGCCGAGGAGGAGGAAGGCACATGACCGAGATCAGCCTGGTCGTCGAGCTGACGGTGCTGGTGCTCGCGATCTTCCTCGGCTTCGAGGTCATCTCGAAGGTGCCGACGATGCTGCACACGCCGCTCATGTCCGGCACGAACTTCATCCACGGGATCGTGATCGTCGGGGCGATCACGGTGCTCGGCTTCGCCGACGACGGCTTCACGAAGGCGATCGGGTTCGTCGCGATGGTGCTGGCGTCCGCGAACGTGGTCGGCGGCTGGTTCGTCACCGACCGGATGCTCGAGATGTTCAAGCGGCGCCCGGAGGATCGGAAGTGATCTCCGACCCGGACGTCGTCGGGCTCCTCTATCTCGTCTCGATCGTCTGCTTCATCCTCGCGCTGAAGTTCCTCTCGTCGCCGAAGCACGCGCGCCGCGGGAACTGGGTCGGCGGCGTCGGCATGGTGATCGCGATCGCGACGACGCTCGCGCTCGACGGCATCTCGAACTGGCTGCTCATCGCCGTGGGCGGCCTGATCGGCTCCGTCATCGGGATCGTCGGCGCTCGCACGGTGAAGATGACGGCGATGCCGCAGATGGTGGCCCTGTTCAACGGGGTCGGCGGCGGCGCTGCGGCACTCGTCGCGCTCGCGGAGTTCCACGTGTCGAGCGGCGACCTGGCGGGCGAGGAGATCGTCTCGGTCGTCCTCTCCGCGCTGATCGGCTCGATCTCGTTCTCGGGGTCGATGATCGCCTTCGCGAAGCTGCAGGAGCTGCTCTCGGGCCGGCCGATCGTGTTCTCCGGCCAGAACATCCTGAACGTGGCCATCCTGGGCGGGGCGGCGGCACTCGGCGTTGCGCTCATCGCCGGTGCCGACCAGCAGTGGGTGCTCATCGGCTTGATCGTCCTCGCGCTGATCTTCGGCGTCATGTTCGTGCTGCCGATCGGCGGCGCGGACATGCCGGTCGTGATCTCGCTCCTGAACGCCTTCACGGGGCTCGCCGCGTCCGCGACCGGTTTCGTCCTCAACTCGTTGCTCCTGATCGTCGCGGGGATGCTCGTCGGCGCCTCGGGCACCCTGCTGACGCTCCTGATGGCCAAGGCGATGAACCGCTCGGTCGCCAACGTCCTGTTCGGCGCCTTCGGCCAGGTGCAGACGGGCTCGGGAGGACCTCGCGTCGACGACGGCCGCACGGTGCGCGCCACGAGCCCCGAGGACGTCGCGGTGCAGCTCTCCTTCGCACGGAAGGTGGTCGTCGTGCCCGGCTACGGGCTCGCAGTCGCGCAGGCGCAGCACGACGTCCGCCAGCTGGCGGAGCTGCTCGAGGACAAGGGCATCGACGTCGCCTACGCGATCCATCCGGTCGCCGGCCGCATGCCCGGCCACATGAACGTCCTGCTCGCGGAGGCGAACGTCCCGTACGACCAGCTCAAGGAGATGGACGAGATCAACCCGGAGTTCCCGCAGACCGACGTCGCGCTGGTCATCGGCGCGAACGACGTCGTCAACCCGGCCGCTCGCAGCGATCCGGCGAGCCCGATCTACGGCATGCCGATCCTCGACGTCGACAAGGCCGCGAGCGTGATCGTGATGAAGCGCTCGATGGCGCCTGGGTTCGCGGGCATCGACAACGAGCTCTTCCTGGAGCCGCAGACGACAATGCTGTTCGGCAACGCAAAGGACTCGATCGTGAAGCTGATCGCGGCGGTGAAGGCGACGTGACGGAGCGGACGGTCACGACGATCCGCGACGAGGCCGAGCTGCGCGCGTTCCTCGGAGAGCCGAGCGACCTCGTCAAGGCGAAGCTCGCCGACCGCCTGAACGACCTCACGCGCCGGTTCGTCGACCGCGCGCCGTTCGTGCTGCTCGCGACTGCTGCGCCGGACGGGACGTGCGACGTGAGCCCGCGTGGCGACCCGCCCGGGTTCGTCCACGTCGTGGACGAGCGGACGCTGCTCCTGCCCGAGCGACCCGGGAACCGGCTCGCCGACTCCCTCCGGAACGTCCTCCGCAACCCGCACGTCGGTCTGCTCTTCGTGATCCCGGGCGTCGGCGACACGTTGCGCGTGAACGGGCGCGCCTCGATCGTGACCGACGAGGAGCTGCTCGCACCCTGTGCCGTCGAGGGCAAGGTGCCGCGACTCGGATTCCTGATCGACGTCGAGGAGGTCTTCACGCACTGCTCGAAGGCGTTCCTGCGAGCGCAGCTGTGGGACCCGTCCCACTACGTCGACCGCTCCGAGCTCCCGTCCTCCGGTGAGATCCACCGAAGCCGCGACCCGGCCTTCGACGCCGACACGTACGACGAGGAGCGCGCGGAGCGCTACGCCCGCCGCGAGGGCTTCTACTGAGCCGGATGTCGGTCCCGGTCTTCTCGCGGGCGGCGGTGCTCGAGGCGGTGACGCCGCAGGACGCGTACGGCGCCGTGCGCAACGCGTTTCTCGCCCACCACTCCGGCGAGTGGGCGATGCCGCCGAAGGTCTACGTGACGAACTACCCGGCCGGTGACTTCCGGGCGATGCCGGCGATCGGAGGCGGACACGCGCTTCTCAAGTGGGTGACGTCCTTCCCCGGGAACCCCGCACTCGGGCTGCCGACCGTCACCGGCCTCGTCGTCCTCTCGAACGCGGAGACCGGGCAGCTCGAGGCCGTCCTCGAGGCAGCGGCCGTGACCGCGCTCCGTACGGCCGCCGCGGCCACGCTCGCCGCGGACGAGCTCGGGCGGGACGACGGCGCTTCCGTCGCGGTCGTCGGAGCAGGCGTCAACGGGGCCGAGACGGCGCGGTCGTTCGTCGCCCGCGGTCGCGCGCCGCTCGTGTGGGACGTCGACGAGCACCGCCGGCGGCTCGTCGCGGAGGAGCTCGGTGTCCCCGTCGCAGGCTCGCTCGAGGAGGCGCTCGCGTGCGATGTCGTCGTCACCGTCACCCCCGGCAGGGACGTGCTCTACCCGGCCGGCGCGCTGCGGCCGGGCCAGCACGTGTCGCTGATGGGTGCGGACGGCCCCGGCAAGGCGGAGATCGCGACGGCGGAGCTCGGCCGAGCCCGCCTCTTCTGCGACGACTGGGAACAGGCGAGCCACGGCGGCGAGCTGGCCGCCGGGGTCGAGGACGGCATCGTCGGGCGCGACGACGTGACGCAGCTCGGCGCGGTCCTGGCCGGCGACGCAGAGGGCCGGCGGAGCGACGACGAGGTCACGCTGTTCGACTCCACAGGCCTCGCGATCCAGGACCTCGCGATCGCCCGCGCGGCGCTGCTCAAGTCGGTGGAGATGGACCTCCCCCGGCTCGAGCTGTAGACCGTCTCAGGCGAGCAGCCGGGCGGGCTCGAAGAGGTCGAGCAGCGGATCTCGGTCGCCGAGAATCGCCCGGGCGACGAGCCTGCCGCACGCGAAGCCGAGCACGTTGCCGTGGCCGGAGTAGCCGCCTGCAACCCATGTGCCCTGCAGACCCGGGACCTCGCCGACGACGGGGAGGAAGTCCAGCACGAGCCCGAAGATGCCCGCCCAGCGGTAGTCGACGCGAAGCTCACGGCCGACGAGGTCGTTCACGAAGGTCGACAGCGCCAGCTGCACCGGGTCGGTGAGCTCTTCGTCTGCGGTGAACTCCTGCTCGAGCGACACGTCGCGGAAGCCGCCTGCGACGATCCGCCCGTCCTCGGTCTGATGCCAGTAGTCGAAGCCGTGGCGGCCGTAGTGCGGTGCGTCGAAGAGGCGGTCGGAGAGCGGCTCCGTCGCGATCACCTGCCCGCGCGTCGGAACGATCAGGCCCTCGAGCTCCCCGAGGAGGCCGCTCGGGTAGCCGTCGGTCGCCACGACGACGCGCTCAGCCTCGAGCTCGTCCGTGTCGGCCACCCGTCGGCCCTCCAGGATCTCCGCCCCGGCCTCCACGGCCCGCGCCGCGAGCCGCCGCACCAGGCGCGCCGGCTGGAGTGCGGCGTCGGTCGGATGGCGGATCGCCGCCGTGAAGCGCCCCGCGAGGGGGCCTCCGGGGGCGTCGATCCACTCGGCTTCGAGCCCGTCCGCCCAGAGCGCCTCGATCTCGTCGCGCAGGTCTTCTCGCTCCTCGGCGTCGGCCGCGAGGCGAAGGCTGCCGAGCCGCCGGAAGGCGTCCCCCGAGAGCTCGCCCATCGCCGCCAGCTCTGCCTCCGTCCACTGCCAGAGCGCCAGCGCCCGGTCGCGCCCGAACGAGGCGACGACCTGGTCGTACGACGCCGCTGTCCCGCGGAGCGCGAAACCGCCGTTGCGGCCGCTCGCACCCTCCGCGACCCTGCGCGCATCGACGACGCGAACGCGCAGACCCGCTTCGGCCAGCGCCAGGGCACACGCGCACCCCGTCACGCCGGCGCCCACGATCCCGACGTCCACCGGCCCGCCCGGGGTGCCTCGAGGCAGGTCCGGGGCGGGCTCGGCGAGCCAGTACGGCGTCATCGCGCGATCGTACTGCGCACCACTCCCTCGTCCACGGCGACGGCACCGGCCAGCTCGAGCAGCGCGAGCGCCGCTGCGATCTCGCCCGCTCCGACACCCGTCGCGCGGCTCAGCTCGTCCGGCGTTCCCGCCCCGGCCTCGACCGCGGTCAGCACCGCGGCCGCGACGGGATCGTCCGGGACCGTCGTCGCAGGTCGCTGCGGCTCGAGACCGAGGGCTTCGAGAACGTCGACCGAGCTCGTTGCAGGAGTCGCTCCGATCCGCAGCAGCGCGTTCGTGCCTGCGCTGAGGCCGGAGGTGATCTCGCCCGGCACGGCGAGCACCTCGCGCCCGTCCTCCAGCGCGAAGTCGGCGGTGATGAGCGCACCGGACCGCTCGCGGGCCTCGACGACGACCGTCGCTCGCGCGAGTCCCGCGATGATCCGGTTCCTGGCGGGGAAGCGCCACGGAGCGGGCTCCACGCCGGGCTCGTACTCGGACACGACGAGCCCTCCCGTCGCGACGATCGCCCCCGCGAGCTCGGCGTGGGCCGCAGGGTAGTCGCGGTCGATGCCACAGCCGAGCACTGCGACGGTCGCCCCACCCGCCGCGAGCGCGCCACGGTGCGCCTCGCCGTCGACGCCGCGCGCCATGCCACTGACCACGACGGCGCCGGCGGCCGCGGCCTCCGTCGCGAGGAGGCGTGCGACCGACCGTCCGTACCCGGAGCAGGCCCGGGCGCCGACAATGGCGACGGCCGGACGGTCGAGGAGCTCGGGCGGCGCGTCGCCCCGTAACCAGAGACGGCTCGGAGGATCCGGGATCTGCGCGAGCAGCGCCGGGATAGCCGCCGTCCCCGCGACGCAGGACGCGGATCTTCACGGGCTCGCGAGCCCCGTCGGGGAGCGGTACGAGAGCGCCTCCGCGACGTGCTCCGGCAGCACGTCGGCAGAGCCGGCGAGCGCCGCAACGGTCCGGGCCACACGCGCGACGCGGGCACGTCCGCGCCCCGTGAGCGGCAGCCGGTCGACGGCGCTGTCGAGAAGCTCGGATGCGGCACTCGTCCGCCGGGGAACCGCGGATCGCAGCCGTGCCGTGCCGTCGACCACGCGTGTCCGTACGACCGCGGACGACTCGCCCGGGCCGGCCGCGAGCTCATCCGCCCGCGGCCGCGGCATCGCGACCACGAGGTCGAAGCGGTCGAGCAGCGCCCGTGAGACCTTCTCCCGGTAGGCGGTGATCCTGGCGGGGGAGCACGAGCATTGGAGCCGCGGATCGCCTCGCCCGCCGCAGGGGCAGAGATTCATCGTCGCAACGAGGCGGAATCGCGCGGGGAAGAGCCCGCGGCCGCCGACGCGCGCCACCGAGACGACGCCGTCCTCGAGTGGCTGGCGCAGCGCCTCGAGCACCGCGCGCGTGAACTCCGGGAGCTCGTCGAGAAGAAGCACGCCTCGATGGGCGAGGCTGACCTCCCCGGGCCGCGGCACCGTCCCGCCGCCGATGATCGCGGCCGCGGATGCCCCGTGGTGCGGCGCCCGGAAGGGCGGCGCCTGGACGAGCCCCGAGCCCGGAGCGAGCGTGCCGGCGACGGAGTGGATGCGCGTCACCTCGAGCGCCTCCTCGCGGGTCAACGGCGGGAGGATGGACGGGAGCCGCCGCCCGAGCATCGTCTTGCCCGTCCCGGGCGGACCGGCAAGGAGGAGGTTGTGCGCCCCGGTCGCGGCGAGCTCGAGCGCCCTCCTGCCCCGCTCCTGGCCACGGACGTCCGCGAGGTCGGGGAGGTCGGGCGGAGAGCGCGGATCCGTCGTGCGCGACGCGGGGACGATCTCCTCCTCGCCGCGGAGGTAGCCGACCGCCTCCGCGATGTGACGCACGCCGACGGCGTCGATCCCGGCGAGCGCCGCCTCGCGCGCCGAGTCGGCCGAGCACAGCAGCCTCGTGAGCCCCGCGCGCGCCGCACCCTCGGCCGCCGCGATCGTCCCGCTGACGCCCCGGATCCGGCCGTCGAGCCCGAGCTCGCCGATGCACGCGTGCTCGGCGAGCCGGGCTGCAGGGAGCTGTCCGGAGGCTGCGAGCACCGTGAGCGCGATCGCGATGTCGAACCCCGTTCCCTCCTTGCGCAGCGCTGCCGGCGCGAGGTTCACCGTGATCACCTGGTCGGGCCACGCGAACCGTGAGGAGTGCACGCCGCTGCGAACGCGGTGCTTCGCCTCCTGGCAGGCCCGGTCGGCCAATCCGACGATCGAGAACGTCGGCTGCTGGCCGGTGCGCAGGTGCGCCTCGACCTCGACGCGGCGCGGCTCGAGGCCCACGAGCGCGAACGTGATCGCGCGTCCGAGCACTCCTCGACCGTACGGGCGAAGGTGTCACGCGACTGTGCCGCCTTCGTGCCGGGAATGCCACGGGGGTGGGACCGAAGGCCCCACCCCCGTCAGAGAGCTACGCCGTGTAGCAGAGGACGTAGAGCGTGAACGTGCTCGAGTTGCCGCTGTCGTTCCCGCCCGTGCCCCGGAAACCGGTCACCGCGTTGTTCGTGATGATGGGCGTGATGCGCTGCGTCCAGAGCTCGCGGTCCGCGGCGTCGTCGCTCCAGCCCGTCCCCGCGGAGATCGCCTTCTCGCCCGCGTTGCAGTTCACGGTCACCGTCTCGGTGTCGTAGGCGCCGTTCTGCGCGACACCGCCGGGCACGACCACCCCGGCCTGTCGCACGGTGATCGGGCCGATCGTCCCTGCCGGCCCGGCAGGGCCCGCAGGCCCGGTGGCGCCGGTCGGCCCGGCGGGGCCCTTCGGCAGCGACGAGGCGACGAAGTCCGCCGCGGTGAGCGAGCGGTTCAGCACCTTGGCTCCCGTCACGGCGTTCCGCGCGATCTTGGCGCCGGTCACGTTCGCGTTCCTGATCTTCGCCGCCGTGACGGCGTTCGCCTTGATCTGAGCGGTGCCGACGGAGTTGGGCGCCAGCGCAGTGACGGCGGCGACGCTCGTCCCGGTGAGCGCGATGCCGAGGGCGAGGCAGGCAACGACCATGGCGGGAGAGGGACGGTGACGCACGAGACGTTTCATGTGACCTCCTGGATCGGGAATGCGTTCAAGCATGGGCGGGCGATGTGAGCATCCTGCTAAGGAGGCGTCAACGTCCTAGGAGGCGCTGCAGACGAGGATCGACTCGAAGTACTCGCCTGCACGGCGCCCGGTGCGGCGGTTGACGTGTCGCTCGAGCCGGTCGTCCAGGCGCAGGCCCGCGCGCCGCAGGATCTTCGGATAGAGGTCGCGGCGGTCGTTGACCACGATGCACACCGGGGCGCCGGGCGCCAGCCGCTCTCGCGCGTTCGCGAGCACGGCGGAGACGCCCTCGACGTACGCCTCGATCGCCTGCCGGCCGACACCCCGCGCCGGCCGCCCGAGCTCGCTCTCTCGACGCTCGTCCAGGCCGAGCAGCTCGTAGGCGTACCGGTGCTGCTCGTGGTAGTCGATCAGCCCCGGATACGGCGGCGAGGTGACGACGCCGTCGAACGGGCCGCCGAGATCGAGCTCGCGCGCGTCGCCGTGCCGCACCGACGCGTGTGCATCCTGTCCTCTCGCTGCCGCGAACGTCTCGAGCCGGTCGAGGGTGTCCAGCGTGTAGCGGAGGAGGAACCGCCGCGCCTCGGCGACGGGGCGGCACGTGCGGCGATGCTTGTGGCACCAGTACGGGTCGACCTGCGGCTCCCGGGGGAAGTCCAGGTCGAAGTGCGTGGTGCGACGCGCGGACCGCGCGGCACGGGCGAGGATCACGCGCAGGACGTCGGACGAGGCGACCTCGTCGACGAGCGCACGGAAATGGAGCAGCTCTGCCGCCGCGTGCGGCGCGTACCAGGCTCGCACGTACGACGTCGCGTCTGCGGGCACCCTGCCGTCGGCCTCGAATGCCTCCGTCCGGCCGTGCGCCCAGAGCAGATCGCGTCGCACCGCGTCGAGGTTGTGCCGCCTCGTCTTGACGCGCATCAGCAGGCAGTTGAACCCCGCGACGTCCGCGCCGGTCGCGTCGCGCCCCGACTCGAGCGACTGGACGAGCGTCGTCCCGGAGCCGGCGAACGGGTCGAGGACATGACCTCCCGGGCACGACGTAGCGGTCGAGGAGCGCCTCGACGAGCTGAGGCACGAACTTGCCGAGGTACGGGTGAAGGCGGTGGACGTGCTTCGTCCGCTCGCGCTCGGGCAGGTCGGCCTCCGACCACGAGAGCGCCAGGTCGATCCGGCCGTACAGCGCCTCCTGCGTCGCGGCCATGGGCGCCTATTCGGCGCCCACGGCCCGGGTCCTCGCGGTCAGTGGAGGCCGCGCGCGGCGTCCAGCGCCTCGAGACGCGCGATCCGCACGGGGATCGGCGGGTGCGTCGAGAAGAGCGACGCGACGCCGCCCCCGGAAAGCGGGTTCGCGATGTAGAGCGAGGCCGTGGCCGGGTTGACCGGCATCGGCAGAGCCTCCACCCCGCGCTGGAGCGTCCCGAGGGCGTCCGCCAGCGGACGGCCCTCGCCGAGCAGCTCCGCGGCCGTCGCGTCTGCGAGGAACTCACGCTGACGGGAGATCGCGAACTGGAGCATCATCGCCGCGACCGGCGCCACGAGGATCGCGACGATCGATCCGATCGCGCCGAGTGGGCTGTCGTCGTCGTCACCGCCGAACAGCCACTGGAACTGGAGGAAGTTCGCGATCGCCGAGATCGCCGCTCCGATCATCGCAGCGACCGTCGTCACGAGGACGTCGCGGTTGCGGATGTGCGCGAGCTCGTGGGCGAGCACGCCCCGGACCTGCTCGCGCGGCATCAGCGCGACGAGACCTTCGGTGACCGCGACGGCGGAGTGCTGCGGGTTCCGGCCCGTCGCGAACGCGTTCGGCTGCTGGGACGGGATCAGGTACAGGCGGGGAACGGGGATCCGGGCACGGGCCGAGATGTCCTCGACGTCGGCGACGAGCTCGGGCGCCTCGCCCGGCTCGAGCGGACGCGCACGGCTCATCTTGAGCGCGATCCGGTCGGAGAACCAGAACATCGCGAAGTTGAACGCGATGGCGATGACGAGGAAGACGACGATCCCGCCTGCACCGCCGACGAGGCCGCCGACGGTGACGAAGAGGGCGGAGAGCCCTGCGAGGAGCATCCAGGTGCGAGTACGGGTTGTCATGTGGCGTTCGGTCCTTTCCGGCTGACGTGGCGTGGTCCCTGTCAGCCGGAGGTTTCTCCCGCCACCTCGCACGCGAGGGGGCCGGCGCGCCCGGGGCTCCGGCTCCTCGCCGGCGCCCGTTCTGACGAACGCGCCCGTTGGGGGATAGTGCCCCCCGGCTCTTGGTCGTGTGGGAATTCTAACGGAACACGCGTTCCGGTCATTCCCCGCCGCGATCAGTCGTCCGCGAAGCCCAGCCGCTCCACGCGTCCGTCCGACACCGACGCCACCTCGAAGCGGATCTCGAGGCTCGCCGACTCGGGATGCGCCTGGAGCCAGGACGCCGCTGCGCGGCGCACGCGTCGTCGCTTCTCGCGATTGACGGCGCCGACGCCGCCGCCGTACGTCTGGCGCGCGCGCTCCTTCACCTCGACGAACACGAGCTTCCGGCCGCGCCTCGCGATCAGGTCGACCTCGTAGCCGCCCGCGCGGACGTTGGTGCCGAGAATCCGGTAGCCGCGCAGCCGGTAGTGCCGCGCCGCAAGACGCTCGCCGCGGTTCACGCGGCGACGGGCCCGGCGTACGCCCGTGCCTGGAACGAGAGCCGGTGCTGTGGGCACGGGCCGTGCGCCACCACGGCGCGCGTGTGACCCGGCGTGATGTAGCCGACGTGCGACGAGAAGCCATAGCGGGGGTAGAGCGCGTCGAGGCGGCGCATCAGACGGTCGCGGGTCACCTTCGCGACGATCGAGGCGGCCGCGATCGCGGCGCTCTTCGTGTCGCCGTCGACGACGGCTCGGTGCGGCGGCGCGAGCGGGCCGAGCCGGAATCCGTCGACCAGGTACGCGTCGGCGAGCGGATGGAGGTCCGACAGGACGGTGCGCAGGCCCCAGAGGTTCGAGCGATGAAGGCCGCTCGCATCGATCTCTCGCGCGGCGATGACGCGGATCGAGATCCGCGACGCCGCCGCGACGACGGCGTGGTAGAGGCGCTCGCGCTCGGCCGGCTCGACTTGCTTGGAGTCGTTCAGGAGGGCAAGCGACCGGACCCGATGTCCGCGGAGCGCCTCGTAGTCGAGGAGCACCCCCGCGACGACGAGCGGGCCGGCGAGCGAGCCGCGGCCCGCCTCGTCCGCGCCCGCGACGAAGCGGACGCCGAGCCGGCGGTCGTATCGAAGCAGGCGCTGGCCGGTCGAGAGCGGCACGAGCCCGAGGATAGCCCTCCCCGCGGCCGGCCCCGGGAACCGGCACCTTGCGTGCCAGACCCTTTACGGGGGCAGCACGCAGCCGGCGTCGGGCTGGTCGAGGCTGACCTCGGCCTTCACGCGCACCGTGTCGCGCACGAGGTCGACGCGGAACCAGTCACAGCCGCCCGCAGTCTTGCGAACGGCGCAGATGACGGACGTCGCCTGTGCCTCGACGAGCCACGGGCGTGGATTCGGAGTGCAGCGAACGTCGTCCTCGTACCCGGCGTCGCCGGCGACGTGGGACTCGACGGCCTCGCGCGCGAAGCGCTGCGTGTCGTCCTCCGCCCCGCAGCCGGCAGCGACGAGTGCGCCACACACGATCGCGAGCGCAAGGACGGCGCGCACGCGCGATCGGGACCTACGACTGGCGGAGCTCGCGCACGCGCGACCGCTTCCCGACGCGGCCGCGGAGGTAGTACAGCTTCGCCCGGTTGACGTCGCCGATCATCGCGACCTCGAGCTTCTCGATCTTCGGCGAGTGGAGCGGGAACGTCCGCTCGACGCCCACGCCGAACGAGCTCTTGCGGACGGTGAAGGTCTCGCGCACGCCGGACCCCTGGCGCTTGATGCAGATGCCCTCGAACACCTGCACGCGCTGCCGGTTGCCCTCGATCACCTTGAAGTGGACGCGCACCGTGTCACCGGCCTTGAAGGCCGGCACGTCACGCAGCTGGCGCCGCTCGAGGCTCTCGATGATCGTGCTCATAGGAAGGTCGGCCGGGGCCGGTCGAGGATGATAGCGCACGCGGGGCGCAGGAACGGTGATGCGACTCGCGCGACGGGCGTATCGCTCGCCATGGCCGCAACAACGCAAGCCGGCAACTGCGACCGCAAAGCGGACGCCTTCAGGGACGTGCCCCGCCGCGGGCGGGGATCGAGCGGCGGGCTAGTGAAGCGACAGGCGGTTCGGGGGCCAGTAGGTCGCGAACACCTTGCCGATCAGGTTGCTCCGGGGCACGGTTCCCCACTCGCGGGAGTCGCACGACTGCGCGCGGTTGTCTCCCATCATGAAGTAGTGGCCGGGAGCCACCTTCACCGGCCCGAACTCCTCGCTCGAGCGCCTGTCCGCCTTGAGATACGGCTCCCGCAGCTGCTCGCCGTTGATGAAGACGTACCCGAGGCCCTGCTTCAGCCGCACCTCGACGGTGTCGCCGGGGAGCCCGATGAGCCGCTTGACGAATGTGCCGCCCGCGCCGCACTTGACGCGCGCAGCATCGGGCGTGTCGAAGACGATGATCTCTCCACGCCGGGGGTCGCGCAGGTGGTAGATGAACCGATTCGCCAGTACGCGGTCGGAGAAGCGCGCCTCGCAGCCGGAGGCCGGACGCGCGCAGTGGAGCGTCGGCTCCATCGACGAGGACGGAATGCGGTACGGGTTGACGACGAATGCCTTGACGAGAAGCACGATCGCGATCGCGCCGATGATCGTCACGGCCCAGTCGACGACGACACGCACGGGGTCGGGAAGGCCGCGCGTGAGCCGGTCGACCGGGTTTCGCGAATGCCGGGTGTGGCGAACGGGTGGCGCCGTCTCGGGGAGCGGCTCTGTCGGCCCGTCGAGCGGGATCTCGGCCGGCGTCGTCGGCCAGCCGGTTCCTTCGTCCGCGGCTCCCGCCTGACCGTCACCGAGGGGCGGCTCGCGTTCGGTCGGGGTCTCCCGCTCGTCGACGCCGCTCACGCGAGGCTCCGGGACCGGCTCTGCTCGCGCCGCCAGCGGTCGATCCTGCCGTGGTCGCCCGAGAGGAGCACGTCCGGCACCTCCCAGCCGCGGTAGGCGGCCGGGCGGGTGTAGTGCGGGTACTCGAGGCCGCCGTCGAGCTCGGCGGAGAAGCTCTCGTGCTCGCCGGACCCCTCCGCAAGCGCGCCGGGCAGGCGGCGTGCGATCGCGTCCAGCACGACCATCGCCGGCAGCTCGCCGCCCGACAGCACGTACGGCCCGATCGACACCGCGTCGGTCGCGAGATGGCTGACGATGCGCTCGTCGAACCCCTCGAACCGCGAAGAGAGAAGCGCCAGCTCGGATTCCTGCGCGAGCTCCTCGACGAGCGCCTGGTCGAGAAGCCGCCCCTGCGGCGTCAGCGCCACGATCCGTGCCGGGCGATCGCCGCCGTACGCGGCCTCGAGCGCCGCGTCGACGACGTCGACGCGCAGCACCATCCCGGCACCGCCGCCGTACGGGTCGTCGTCGACCTGGCCCGAGCGCAACGGCGTCGTGTCGCGGTAGTTGAGGAGCCGGAGCTCGAGCTCCGAGCCGAGGACCGTCGCGAGGGGCCTCTGCTCGGTGAGCCAGCCGAAGGCATGCGGGACCTGCGTGAAGACGTCGACGCGCACGGCGGTCCAGGGTACCCCGCGCGTAGGCGATCCAACGCCGCAGCGCGTGACGTAACGCCGTCTTCGCGCATTCGTCAGGCGCCGAGGAAGCCGCGTACGACGACGATCCGGCCAGCCGCGAGATCGACGGTACGGACGGCGTCGTCGATGAGCGGTACCAGCGTGCCGTCCGCGAGCTCGAGGTTGTCGTTGGCGACCCCCGGGTGCACCTCGACGACGCCGCCGAGATCCCGGCCCTCCTCGTCCACCACGGCGAGACCGACGAGCTGGAACGCGTAGTAGCTGTCCGGTTCCGGGGGCGGGAGCTCGGAGACATGCACCGCGAGCTCGGCGCCGCGCTCGACCCGTCGGTCGAGCCTGATCGCGCGCCTGCCGCCGCCGACGCGCCGGGACAGCTCGATCGTCGCCGGCGCTCCGTCGACCAGCACGGCGGCGCCGACCTCCCACCGCCGCTCGTCGTCGCTCGCGCGCTCGACGACGAAGGCTCCGTCCAGCCCGTGCGGCCGCCCCACCCGGCCGACGGGCACGAGCCCGGAGTCGTCGGTCAATCGGCGATCTCGAGCACGAGCCGGCGGTCGCTCCGGACGCCGGCCGCGCGGACGACGGTGCGAAGCGCGCGCGCGACGCGGCCGTGCCGCCCGATGACCTTGCCCACGTCGCCGTCGGCGACGTGGAGCCGCAGGACGACGACGTCGCCCTCGTCGACCCGCTCGACCTGCACCGCGTCGGGCTCGTCGACGAGGCCCCGTGCGATCCAGACGAGCAGCTCCTCCATCGGCGACGTGATCAGGAGATGCCGGCGGCCTTGATCAGCCGCGCGACGGGCTCGGACGGCTGCGCGCCCTTGGCGAGCCAGTCCTTGACCTTGTCGGCGTCGAGGTCGATCGTGGACGGGTCGGTCTGGGGGTTGTAGCGCCCGACGATCTCGATGAAGCGACCGTCCCGCGGCGAGCGCGAGTCGGACACGACAACGCGGTAGATCGGATTCTTCTTCGACCCGACCCGCGTCAATCTCATACGAACCATGTGTGCCTTTCTCGTGGTGAAAGGTGGATTGTGCCGGAGATTTCGCGCTTCTAGCGCCGGCCGCGCTTGGTGCGGGCAGCGCCGCCGCCGGTGAGCTCCGGCGGCAGGGTCGGGAGCTTCCCCTTCCCCATCGCCTTCATCATCTTCTCCATCTGCTTGCGGGCCTGAAGGAGGCGATTGACGTCCTCGATCGTCGTGCCGCTCCCGGCGGCGATCCTCCGGCGCCGCGGCCCGTTGATGGCGTGCGGCACCCGCCGCTCGTGCGGCGTCATCGAGAGCACGATCGCCTCGATCCGCGCCATCTGCGAGTCGTCGACCTCCATGCCTTCCAGCTGCCGGCCCATGCCCGGGACGAGCTTCATCACGCCCTGGAGCGGCCCCATCTTCTTCAGCATCCGCGTCGAGGCGAGGAAGTCGTCGAACGTGAACTGACCGGCGAGGAGGCGCCGCTCCATCTCCTCCTGCTCGTCCTGCTCGACCGCCTGCTCCGCCTTCTCGATCAGCGTCAGCACATCTCCCATGCCGAGGATGCGCGACGCCATCCGGTCGGGATGGAAGACCTCGAGCTGGTCGAGCTTCTCCCCGACCGAGGCGAACTTGACCGGCTTGCCGGTGATCGCCTTCACCGAGAGCGCGGCGCCCCCGCGCGCATCTCCGTCGAGCTTGGTCAGGACGATGCCGTCGAACGCGATCCGCTCCTGGAAGGCCCGCGCGACGGCGACGGCCTCCTGGCCCGTCATCGCATCGAGGACGAGCAGCACGTTCAGCGGCTTCACCGCGTCGCGCACGTGCGCGAGCTCGTCCATGAGCGCCTCGTCGATCTGGAGCCGCCCGGCGGTGTCGACGATCACGACGTCGCAGCCGTCGGCGGTCGCGCGCTCGAGCCCCTCGCGCGCGGCGACGACCGCGTCCGTCGTCTCGGTGCGGTAGACGGGCAGCTGGAGCTGCCGGCCGAGCTGCTCGAGCTGGTCGATCGCCGCGGGGCGCTGCAGATCGGCGGCGACGAGGCCGGGCTCCTTCTTCTCGTGCTTGCGCAGGTGGAGCGCGAGCTTTGCCGCCGCAGTCGTCTTGCCGGCGCCCTGGAGGCCGCAGAGGAGGACGACGGTCGGCGGCCGGCCGAACGCGAGCCGCGAGTCGGCCGAGCCCATCAGCTCGGTCAGCTCCTCGTGCACGATCTTGACGACCTGCTGGCCCGGCTCGAGGCCCTTCAGCACCTCCTGCCCGAGCGCCCGTTCCCGCACGGACGACACGAACTGCTTGACCACCTCGAAGTCGACGTCCGCCTCGAGCAGCGCGAGGCGGATCTCGCGCGTTGCGCGTGTGACCGTCTCCTCGTCGAGTCGCGAGCGCCGTCCGAGGTCGCCGAGGGCGTCCTGGAGGCGGTTGGCGAGAGCGTCGAACACGTACGCAGGGTACTGGCCCACCCTGGATTCGGGCCTTGCGAGCGCCGTAGACTCGACCGGTGGAGGTCCGGAAAACCGTAACGGTGCTCTTCTGCGACTGGGCCGGCTCGACGGAGATCGGCGAGCGACTCGACCCGGAGTCGCTGCGCCGCGTGCAGTCGGAGTGGTTCGACCTCGCCGAGCGAACGCTCCTCGAGCACGGTGGCACGGTCGAGAAGTTCATCGGCGACGCCGTGATGGCGGTCTTCGGGCTGCCCGACTCGCACGAGGACGACGCGCTCCGGGCGGTGCGGGCCGCGGCTGCCCTGCGCCGCGACATGGAGACGCTGAACGAGGTCTTCGAGCGCGACCTCGCGCGTGCGGCTCGCGATCCGCACCGGTGTCACCACGGGCGAGGCGGTGACCGGCGACCCGTCGCTCCGCCAATCCCTCGTCACCGGGGACGTCGTGAACACGGCCAAGCGGCTCGAGGAGTCGGCCGCCGTCGGCGAGATCGTGATCGGCGCGGCGACGTGCGCGCTCGTCGCCTCCGCGGTAACCCTCGAGCCGCTGCCGAACGTCGCGGCGAAGGGGAAGACGCGACGCCGTCCCCGCCTGGCGGGTCGTGGCCGTCGACGACGACGCGCCCGGCATCGCACGTCGGCTCGACAGCCCGCTCGTCGACCGCGTCGAGGAGCTGACGGCTCCGCGACGCTCGTCGAGCGGGCCGAGACCGAGGGACGGCCGTGGTCGCGACCGTCGTCGGAGCGGCGGGTGTCGGGAAGTCGCGGCTCGTGCACGAGCTGCTGGACGGCCTCGCCGGCCAGGCGACCGTCCTCTCCGGCAGGTGCGTTGCCTACGGCGGCACGACGTACCGGCCGCTCGTCGAGATCCTCCGGAACGCCGGCGGGCCCGAGGCGGTCACGCGCGCGCTCGCGGGCGAGGACAACGAGCAGCTGCTCGCAGAGCGGCTCGAGGCCGCCGGTGGCCTCTCGTCGGCGACGTTCACGACGGACGAGATCTTCTGGGCGGTCCGTCGGTTCGTCGAGCTGAACGCGCGTGAGCGGCTCGTCGTGCTCGTCGTCGACGACGCGCACTGGGCGGAGCCGACCTTCCACGACCTCGTCGACTACCTCGCCGCGTTCGTGACGCAGGCGCCGGTCTCCCTGATCAGGCTCGGGAGGCCCGAGCTCCTCGACCAACGTCCGGCCCCGCCGGGTACCGAGACGATCGAGCTCGGGCCGCTCGTGGAGACCGACGCGGAGGCGCTGCTCGCCGGAGTCGGAGCGCCGAAGCCCGCGCGCGCCGAGATCATGGCGGTCGCCGAGGGGAACCCGCTCTTCCTCGAGCAGCTCGCCGCGGTCGCCGCCGACGCGGCGCCGGGCACGCTTCCCATCCCGCCGACGATCGAGGCAGTGATCGCCGCTCGGCTCGATCAGCTTCCCCGCCGGGAGCTCGCGCTGCTCGAGTGCGCCTCCGTGATCGGGCGGCGGTTCGACCTGCGCGCCCTCGTCGAGCTGGTGCGGCCGGAGGACGGCCTGCATGCGATCTCCTCGCTCGTCGCCCTCACACGCGCTGGCCTCGTCCGGCCTGCGCCGGGGCCTGCCGGGGAGGATCGGTACCGGTTCGCACACGGCCTCGTCCGCGACGCCGCGTACGCCCGGATCCCGAAGACGCAGCGGGCAGACCTGCACGAGGCTGCTCGCACGCAGGCTTCTGGCCGACCCCACGCGCACGCCGGCCGCCGACGACTCTTGCCGGCCACCACCTCGAGCAGGCCTGCCGCGCGTTGCGAGCACTGGGCCGCGACGCCGAGCGCGCGCGTGGGCTCGGCGAGGAGGCCGCGGCCCTGCTCGAGACGCGGGCCGCCGGGCCGCGGCGCGCGACGACGTTCCTGCAGCGATCGCGCCTCTCGAACGTGCCGCCGCGCTCCTCACCGACGACAGCCCGCGCCGCGGCGAGGTACGCCGGGAGCTTGGCCGCGGCCTGTGGGAGATCGGCGAGAGCGAACGGAGCCTGGACACGCTCGACCTCGCGATCGCGGATGCGACGCACGTCGGCGACGCGAGGGCGGAGTGGCTCGCGCGCGTCGACCGCGCCGCGTTCCGCCTCGTCCTCGGGACGGGGGACGAGTTGCGCGACGTGGCAGAGCGGGCGATCGAGATCTTCGCCGAGCTCCACGACGACTCGGCGCTCGCGCTCGCCTGGCGCCGGATGGCGTTCGTCGAGCGCCGCGAGGGCCGCTACGGCGCATCGGTCGAGCCGTCCGCACGGGCCGTCGAGTTCGCGCGCGTGGCCGGCGACGCGTTCGAGGAGTCGCGCGCCATCGACAGTCTCTGCACCGGGCTGCTCTACGGCCCGGCACCGGCCGCGGAGGCGCGCAGACCGTTGCCGCGCGCTCCTCTCGGACGCCGACGGCCGGCCGGCCACCCAGGCGAACATCCTCGCGTCGCTGGCCGAGCTCGAGGCGATGCTCGGCCGCTTCGAGGAGGCGCGCTGATGCCTACGGCCGGTCGCGTGCGATCTACGAGGAGCTCGGTCTGCGCATGCCGCTCGCCGGGCTGACGACCATCGGCGCCGAGCTCGAGCTGCTTGCGGGAGACCCGGTGGCGGCCGAGGCGGAGGCGCGCCGCGGGCTCGCCGTCGTGGAGGGCAGCGGCCTCGAGGTCGAGCTCCTCCCGCTCGTCGCGGAGGCTCTGATCGCGCAGGGCCGCGAGGCGGAGGCGGAGCCGCTCCTCGCCGACGCCGACGCAGATGCGGACGCCCACAGCATCCCGTGGCAGGTGCGGCTGCGGACCGCCCGCGCGCGGCTGCTCGTCTCACGCGGCGAGGTCGCCTCGGCACTCGAGGAGGCCCGGGCCGCCGTCGAGCGCGCCGCGTTGCTCGACGACGTGAATCTCTCCGCCGACGCCTATGCGGCGCTCGCGTACGTCCTCGAGGCGAGCGGCAGGGCCGGCGAGGCGTCGGCCGCCCGGGAGGAGGCCCATGACGCGCTATGTGCTCAAGGGGAACGTCGTCGCTGCCGACGCAGTCGCGGCGTCGCGCCGTGCGTGCACAACGGTCGCCGCAGGTCGTATCGTCAACGCCGGGAGACACCCAACCAGGAGGTCGGCATATGGCCACGCGTGGGATCAGAGGCGAGGCCCACGGACGCGAGCCACGGAGCCATTCCAGCGGATTCGACCGTGCGCTCGAGGATGCGGTACGGAAGTTTGCGGAGGAGAACGGCCCCACGGACGAACCGGTCGAGCTGAGCGTGACGTTCGGCGTGATGGTCACGGTCACGAACCCGGGCCGGATCGAGGGGTACGTCGCGACGCTGGGCTGACGCCGATGTGGCGAGGTGCGGCGCTCCTAGAGCGCCGCACCTGCGTACGTGGCGGGCAGCGACACCGCTCCCATCCGCTCGATCGTCTCCATCTCGACGGCAAAGAGGTTGTGGAGTGGTGCGACCTCGACGGTCGGCAGCGCGAGATAGCCCCGGAACTGCAGGGCCTGCAGGAACCGGTCGTGGAACGCCTGGAAGGCCTGCTCGGTCCTCCAGATCTCGGTGACCTGGAGCCCGTCCTGGCCCTCACCCACGAGGTGCAGGATGGCGCCGATCGGTGGGCTTGCATCGAGGTCGAGCGTGGCGACGACCTCGTCGTAGAGCTGCGGGCTCAGGCCCGGGTAGCGCGCGGAGACCGTGATGGCCATGTCGCTCGATCCTCCTTGTCCCCCTCGACCCAGTGTTGTCGGCTCGCTCTGAGACTACCCCGGACGGGGGATGGCACGCAATCCCTCGGATGGTTACCCGCGCGTTGCGCTACGCGACGAGCGCGCGGGCGTAGTCGTGCGCGTCGAACGGGCGGAGGTCGTCGACTCCCTCTCCCACGCCGACGAGCTTCACGGGAATGCCGAGCTCGTGGGCGATCGCGATGGCGACGCCGCCCTTCGCCGATCCATCGAGCTTCGTCAGCGCGATGGCCGCTCACGCCCGCGGCCTCCGCGAAGAGCCGTGCCTGCTGGAGCCCGTTCTGCCCCGTCGTCGCGTCGACGACGAGCAGCGTCTCGTGCGGAGCCCCCTCGAGCCGTCCGGCGATCACGCGTCGCACCTTGGCGAGCTCGTCCATGAGATTCCCCTGCGTGTGCAGGCGGCCGGCGGTGTCGACGATGACGACGTCTCGCTCACGCGCACGGCCCGCCTCCACGGCGTCGTAGGCGACGGCGGCGGGATCCGCGCCGCGCGAGCCGCCGACGAACTCCGCGCCCGCCCGCTCCGCCCAGATCTCGAGCTGCTCCTCGGCCGCCGCGCGGAAGGTGTCGGCCGCGCCGACGAGCACCGAGCGGCCGTGCTCGGACAGCTTGCGAGCAAGCTTTCCGATCGTCGTCGTCTTGCCCGTGCCGTTGACGCCGACGACGAGGACGACAGTCGGGCCTTCGACAGCGTGCCCGAGTACCGGCGGGTCGCCGAAGAGCACCTCGACCTCCTCGGCGAGCGCCTCACCGAGATCGCCCAGCTCGCCGCGGGCCTCGAGGCGCCTCACGAGCTCCGCCGTCGCGGGAACGCCGACGTCGGCGCGGATCAGCGCCACCTCGAGCCGCTCCCACGCGTCCTCCTGTGCGGGGTCGAACGAGGCTCCGAGCTCCGCGACGAGGGCGCGCCGGCTCTTGCCCAGCGAGTCGCGAAGCCGCGTGAAGAAGCCGCTCCGCTCCTCGGCCTCTCGCGACCCGTCCTCGGCGTCCCCGAGCAGCTCGGCCCACGTCCTCGACATGGCGGGAGGCTAGCCCCCGTCAGGCGGTCGCGGCGGCGTGCTGCTCGCGCGGGAGGCGGCGAGAGACGATCTGCGAGATGCCGTCGCCGCCCATCGTGACGCCGTAGAGGACGTCCGCAGCCTCCATCGTGCGCTTCTGGTGTGTGATCACGACGAACTGGGCCCGGTCTGCGTAGCGGCGGAGCAGCTCGACGAACCGCGCGATGTTGGCATCGTCGAGCGCGGCCTCGACCTCGTCGAGGAGGTAGAACGGGCACGGCTTGGCGAGGAAGAGCGCGAAGAGGAACGAGATCGCGCCGAGCGCCTTCTCGCCGCCCGAGAGCAGCGTCAGCCGGGTGATCTTCTTGCCCGCGGGCCGCAGCTCGACCTCGACCCCGGGCTCCGCGCCGGCGCCGTCCTCGGCGTCCGGCTCGACGAGCCGCAACCGGCCCTCGCCGCCGGGGAACAGCGTCGCCGCGACCTCCTCGAAGTTCGCCGCCACAGCGGCGAACGTCTCGTCGAAGCGGCGGTTGACGGTCTCCGTCAGCTCGTCGCGGAGCGCCGCCAGCTCGGCGAGCGACGCCTCGAGATCCGCACGCTGGGTGGCGAGCTCCTCGAGACGCTCCTTCTCGGCCTCGTACTCCTCCTTGGCGAGGGGATTGACCTTCCCGAGGGCCTCGCGACGCGATTCGAGCCGGGTCACGCGCGCGGCGAGCTCGTCGCGGTCCACGGCGCCGTCGTCGTCCGACGGCTCGCCCTCGGGCTCGCTCGCGTCCGGCGCGGCGGCCAGCGCCTCGTCGAGACGCCGTGTCGCCTCCCCCGCCTCGCCGTCGAGCCTCGCCAGCTCGACCTCGACCCCGTTCACCCGCTCGGTCGCCTCGTCGACCGCGTGACGCACTTCGACCTCGGCGGCGCCGAGGCGGCGGAGCTCTGCACCGAGCTCTCCGGCGCGAGTGGCCCCTGCGTCCACCCTCGCGCGCACGGGCGCCTCGAAGCGGGCAGCGAGGGCGGATGCGCGCTCGAGTGACGCTCCGAGCCCGGTCGCGGCACCCACGAGCCGGCGGAGGAGATCGACATCGAGGCGGCTCCTGCGCGGCGCCCGCTCGACGAGCGCGGCGTCCGCGAGGCGGGCGGCGTCGGCGGCGGCCACCGCTGCGGCGGCCGCCTCGTCCGCCTCGGACAGCGCCCTGGTTGCCTCCGTGGCGAGCTCCTCCCGGCTCCGCTCGCCGGCGAGACCGACACCGACCGGTGCACCGCCCAGCCGTGCGAGGACGACCTCGGCCTCCGACGCCCTGCGACCGGCGTCGCCTGCGTCTCGGCGCGCGTCGGCTTCCACTCCCGCGAGCCGGCGCAGCTCGTCGCCGAGCTCCCGCGAGCGCCGGTCGGCGGCGGCGATGCGGGCATCGAGCGGCGCCTGGATGCGCACGACGGTCGCGGCCGCCCGGCCCGTCGCCGCGGCGAGCGCCTCGGCCACCGCGGCGAGCCGCCCGAGAAGCTCCGCGTCGAGGGTCGTCCCGCGCAGGTGGGCAACCTCGGTGTACGCCGCCTCGGCCGCGGCCGCCCGCGCGAATGCCTCGTCGGCCTCGCGCGCGGCACCTTCAGCACGCGCGGCCAGCTCGTCGGCCTCGTCGGCGAGCGCCCGCCTCCGTGCGTCGAGCTCGAGCAAGACCGCCTCACCGGTCTCGCCCGCGAACCAGAGCTCACCGCGGTCGGCGTCGTACCCGTCGCCCGCGGTCGTGACGGCGATGCCCGATCGGACCTCGCGCAGCTCGCCCGACTCGACGAGCCACACGCCGTCGAGCAGGCGAAGCGCATCGTCGGGACCCGTTGCGACGGAGGCAAGCGCTCGCGCGCCGGACCGAGGCGGGCTCCCGGCGGCGCCGCGCGCGCCGGCGATCACGACCGAAAGGCTGCCGAGCCCGCTCGTGCGGGCGCGCTCGAGCAGCGCCAGCGCATGCTCGGAGCTGCTCGCGAGAAGCGCAGAGGCCCGCCATGCGAGCGCGGCCGCGACCGCCTTCTCGAAGCCGGGCTCGACCTCGAGGGCCGCGAGCGCAAGCCGCTCCCCCTCCGCGGCCAGCGTGCGCGCAGCCGGTGCGACACCTTCCCGCTCGGCCAGCGACCGTTCGAGCGCGGCGAGCCGCTCCCGCGCGGCGCGGGCGCGCTCCGCGAGGTCGTCGCGTTCCGTGGCGGCGGCGCGCGCGAGCGCCCGCGCCTCGTTCGCGCGCTGCTCGAGCTCGGGTGGGCTCAGGGCGCCGCTGCGCGCGTGCGCTCGGGCAAGGTCGTGGTCGGCGCGGAGCTTGCGGGCGAGCTCGGCGACGGTCTCCGCGCGCGAGCGAAGCCGCTCCCGCGTCGCGCCGAGCGCGACGAGCGAGCGGTTGGCCTCGCCGTGCCCTCCCGTCAGCTCGCTCATCCCCCTGTCGACCGCCTCGCGCTCTCGCGAACGGCCTCGAGACGGCGGTCGGCCTCGTCGGCGACCGCACGCTCGGCTGCCGCGAGCAGCGCATGCGCGTGGCGGGCGCGCTCCGTCGCGTGCCCGCTGCGCGTGGCCGCGTCACGCGCCGCCGCGGCGGCCGTGCGGGCCGCATCCTCGAGCGCGCGCAGCGTCTCGTCGGTTCGGGCCTGCGCGGCCAGCTCGGCGTCGCTCAGGTCCTGGTGCAGACGCGCCGCGAGGCCTGCGACGGACTCGCCGCGGACGGTCAAGCGCTCGCCGGCGCCCTGGAGGCGGTAGAGCGCGCCGACCGCGGTCTCGCGCGCTCCGGCGGCATCCGAGAGCTCGATCTCGGCGCTCTCCCGCTCGCCCAGCACCGCCTGGAGCCGCCCCTGCGCCGAGCGCCGCGCGAGCGAGGCGGCGGTGCGGCGCTCGTCCGCCTCGGCGCGGCGGGCGTCGAGCGCAGCGAGGTCGAGCCGCGCGAGCCGCGCCCGCAGGCCCGCGATCTCGCCCGCGAGCTTCTCCGCGCGTTCCGCCGCGGTCGCCTGGAGGGCGAGTGGGCGCAGGCGCTTGCGCACCTCCTCCTCGACGTCGCGGGCCCGCTCGACCTGCGTCGCGACACGCGCCAGCTTCAGCTCCGCGCGGTGCCGGCGCCGCTTGAACTTTCCGAGCCCGGCGGCCTCCTCGACCAGCGCACGGCGGTCTTCGGGCTTGGAGGCGAGCACGGCGTCGACCTTTCCCTGGCCGACGATCGAGTGCATGGAGCCGCCGAGGCCGACGTCGGCGAGCAGCTCGACGAGGTCGGTGCGCCGGACCGGCGAGCGGTTGACGAGGTACTGCCCCTCGCCGCCGCGGACGAGCCGGCGCGCGATCGCGATCTCCGAGTAGTCGAGCTCCGCGCCGAACCCGCCGTCCTCGTTGTCGAAGAGCAGCTCGACCTCGCAGTGATCCGCGGGCTGACGCGTCGCCGAGCCGCCGAAGAGCACGTCGTCGGGCTTCTCCGCGCGCATCTCCGACGGTGTGAGCGAGCCGGCGGCCCAGACGATCGCATCGGAGACGTTCGACTTGCCGGACCCGTTCGGGCCGACCACGACGGCGACCCCGGGCTCGAGCTTCACCTCGACGGGGTCAGGGAACGACTTGAAGCCGCGCAGCTTGATGGAGCGCAGGTGCACCGCGGGCGAACGCTAACGACGGCGACGGACGACGACGGATCGGTGGGATCAGGCCGCGGGCGGGTGCACGCCGAGCGCCGCGAGCGCCTCGGCCGCGGCCTCTTGCTCGGCCGCCTTCTTCGTCGTGCCCCGACCGGTGCCGAGCCGCTCGCCGTCGATCAGCGCCGCGCAGACGAACCGGCGCTCGTGCGGGGGGCCCTCGACCTCGAGGACCTCGTACTGCACCGCGCGGCCGGTGCGCGCGAGCGCCTCCTGGAGCTCCGTCTTCGAGTCGACGTGCCCGGTGCTCGCGTACTCGATCCGGTCGTCGAAGGCTTCGACGATCGCCGGCGCGGCGACGTCGTAGCCGTGCTCGAGGTAGACGGCCGCGATCGCCGCCTCGAGGAGCGCCGCGAGCACGTTGCGGCTCAGCGAGATGCGGTGCAGCTCCGGCCCGGGCACGTCCTGCGCCCGCGCGACCAGCAGCGCGCCGAGATCGAGCGTGCGCGCGACCGCGGCGCAGCTCTGCCGCGAGACGACGTGGGCACGGATCTTCGCAAGGCGCCCCTCGGACGCGTCCGGGAAGCGGTCGTAGAGCGTCCTCGCGATCGCGAGTTCGAGCACCGAGTCCCCGAGGAACTCGAGGCGCTCGTACGACGACCCGCGGTCGGCCGCCCACGAGGTGTGCGTGAAGACCTGGTCGCGGCGCTCGGGGGGAAGGGCGCTGATCAGGCGCGCGAGCGCCGCGCCCTCCCCCTCGCGCACCTCACTGATGATCGACGACGTAGTCGACGGACTGCCCGACCGTCGTCAGCTTCTGTGCGTCTTCGTCCGGGATCTTGATCCCGAACTGATCCTCGAGCTCCATGATCAGCTCGACGAGATCGAGCGAGTCGGCGTTGAGGTCCTCCTGGAACGCCGCGTCCTCCGAGATCGCGCCCTCGTCGGCACCGAGCTTGTCGACGAGCGCCGCCTTGACGCGCTCGTAGACCTCATCGCGAGATAGAGCCACTTCGCAACCTCACTGTCGTGAACGGGATGGATTGAGTCGCAGGACTCTAACAGCCCCGACGTGGGGGAACCGCATGGTTCCCCCACGTGCCCCCTCCTTCAGCGTCGTGCACGGATCCACCGCCGGACCGGCCTCCCGGCGGCAAAGCCGGCCTCCGGCCACAAGGCCATGCGCACGGGTCAAGCGAACCACCGCGCTAGGGCACACGGGCTTTGGCAGAGGAGGCGGGAAGACGTTGAGCGAGGCGTTCCACCAACCCGTGCTCGACGCCGCGGGCGGCCATACGCGTTGCGTTTGCGATCGCGACGCGCGAGCTCGAGCCGTGCGCGATCACGACGAGCCCCCGCAGGCCGAGAAGATAGCCACCGCCGTAGGTGTCCGGGTCGAGCCTGGCGCGAAGGCCTCGCGCGGCGGGTCGGATCAGCAGGCCGCCGAGCTTCCCCATCGTGGAGCCACGGATCTCAGACCGCAGTGCCTGGATCAGGGTGCGGATCGTGCCCTCGAGCGTCTTCAACGCGACGTTGCCCGTGAAGCCGTCGCAGACGACGACGTTGGCCTCGCCTTCGAGCAGCGAGCGCCCTTCGGCGTTGCCCTCGAACCGGAGCTCCGCGTCCCGGAGCAGGGCGTGCGCGTCGAGCGTCAGCTGGTTCCCCTTCTCGGGCTCCTCGCCGATCGAGAGCAGCCGGACGGAGGGCTCATGCACGCCGAGCATCTCCTCTGCGAAGACGACGCCCATGTGCGCGAACTGCAGAAGGTGCTCCGGCCTCGCGTCGGCGTTCGCTCCCGCGTCGATCAGCACCGTCGGCCCCTTCCGCCCCGGGATCACGATCGCGATGCCCGGCCGCAGGACGCCCGGCAGCCTGCGGACGTGGAGGAGCGAGGCCGCGAGCATGGCGCCCGTGTTCCCCGCGGAGACGACCGCGTCGGCGTCGCCGTCGCCGACGGCCTTGACCGCGCGGACGAGCGATGAATCGGGCTTCGCACGGACGGCCTCGGCGGGCTTCTCGTGCATCTGGATCGCGTCGGCGCAGGCAACGAGCTCGAGTCCCTCGGAATCGAGTGCCGCCGGCCCGAAGAGGACCGGGGTGATCGACCCTGAGACCGCTGCGACGGCGCCCGCGACGACCTCGACCGGCGCGTGATCGCCGCCCAGCGCGTCGACCGCGACGCGGATCGCCATGGAAGCGCGCCGCTCTACGGAGCCGGCGTCCGCAGCGGCCTGACCTCGCGCCCGCGGTACGTCTTGCAGGCCGGGCAGGCACGATGCGACTGCTTCGGCGAGCCGCAGTTCTCGCACGTCGAGACGCGCGGCGCGCCGATGGCGTGCTGCGCGCGGCGCTTGTCGCGACGGGACTTCGAGGTCTTGCGCTTCGGAACGGCCATGAGCGACTCGCCATGGTAGCGGAGAGGAGCGGGCCGTTCAGCCCGAGTCGCGCCCCACCCGATCGAGCAGCGCGAGCAGTCGCGCCCAGGCCGCGTTGCGCGCGAGGGCGTCGGCCTGTCGCGTCCCGCCCGAGACGAGCGTCAGGCCTTGGAGGGTCGCCTCGGTCGGAAAGGGCAGGTTCGGGACCGCGACCGTCAGCCCGTGTCCGGCTTCCGGGAACGTGAGGCCCTCCGTCTGTCCGCCGTGCTCGTCGCGGCGTTCGCCGACCGCGGAGACCGCATACGCCGAGTTCCACACCTGATCCGCCGCGCCGGCGACGAGCAGGACGGGGCCGCGGATGCGCTCGACCGGGATCCGCGGGTCCGGGTCAGCCACGGACGGCATGGGCTCGCCTCCTCGCGTCCACGAGCCGGGAACGACCGCGTAACCGGGCGCATACGCGGCGACACCCTGGACCAGCGCCGGGTACGTCGAGGCGACGAGCAGCGCGAGCTCGCCGCCGCGCGAGGCACCGACCACCACGACGTCCTCGACGCCGGGCCGGGCGTGCAGCCAGCGGAGCGCCCGCGCGAGGTACTCGAGCGGGATCGCCCGCAGCTCGTTGGGGACGCCCGGTGCGCCGAAGTACGCGAGCTCCAGGACGGGGTAGCCGTGGGATGCGAGGAGCCGGGCCTGCAGGCCGTTCCCGTACCCTCCCTCGCTTCCACCGAGGGCGAGCACGGCCGTCGACCGGCGGGCGCCCGGCGGGCCTGTCCAGTAGTGGGCGACCAGGCCGTCGTGCCTCGCGGTCAACTCGATCGACGACACCCCCGCTCCGACCATCCGCCTGACGGCGCTCGCCTCGCCGAGCACGCGAGCTCCGGCACGAGCCTCCACGCGCAGCGTGACGGCGTCGGCGAGCGGAAACAGCCCGAGCTTCGGCGAGTCCGCCACGCCGGTCGGCCGCAGCGACGCGAGGAGCGCCGCACCGTCGACGGAGATCCGCCCGTCGTCGTCGGCCCTCATGGTGCTACTGCCCGACCACAGCACGCCGTCCGTCGACCGCGAAGACAGGGTCAGGTGGATCGGGGCGTCACGATCGGCGCCGTCGACCTCCATCCGAAGCGGCGCGTCGAGCAACCCGTCGCTCGGCTCGAGCCGCACGGACGCCGCGCCGGAGCCTCCCCGCGACACGAAGGTGACGACCGCGGCGGCCACGATCGCCAGGACGACCGCCGTCCCGGCCAGGATGCCGCGTCGCCGCCAGAGCGTGCTCATGGGCCGGCACAGCGTCGCACACCCGCCTTCCGGTCAGGGCAGCGCCACCGTCCGGGTCGGTGCGACCGCCTCGAGGAACCGGCGGTCGTGCGAGACGACGACGAGCGCGCCGTCCCAGCCCGCGAGCGCCTGCTCGAGCTGCTCGACCGCCTCGAGGTCGAGGTGGTTCGTCGGCTCGTCGAGCACGAGCAGGTTCACGCCTGCGGCCTGGAGCTCGGCGAGATGCGCGCGCGTGCGTTCGCCCGGCGAGAGCGTCGCGCATGCGCGGAGGACGTGCGGCGCTCCGAGGCCGAACTTGGCAAGCAGCGTGCGCGCGTCGACGGGGTCGAGACCCGTACGGTCGGAGAACGTCCCGAGCAGCGGCTCGGGCGTCCCGTAGCCGATTCGCTCCTGTCCGACCACGCCGACGACCACGCCGCGTCCCATCTCCCGCGTGCCGCGCGAGAGCTCGAGTTCCCCGAGGAGCGCTCGGACGAGCGTCGTCTTGCCCGAGCCGTTCGGGCCGGTGAGCGCGAGGCGCTCGCCGGGCTGCAGCTCGAGGTCGAGGGGGCCGAGTCGAAACGCTCCGCGCTCCACGACGGCTGCGACGAGCCGAGCCACAGGCGTCGGGAGGCGACCGCTGGAGTAGAGCTCGAGCCTGAGCTCCCAGGGCTCGAACGGCTTCTCGGGAAGTGGATTCCGCTCGAGCAGCTTCTCGGCCTGTCGCACCTTGGTGCGGAGCGCGTTCGTCCCCCGCCGGTCGGCGCCGCCCGACTTCTCGCCGAGGCCCGCGCCCTGAGCGCGCGCCTCTGTCCGCCGGGTCGAGAGGAGCGTCGTGAGCTCGCGGCGGCGTTGGCCGGCAACTGCATAGTGCGCGTACGCGGCACGGCGCGCCTCGTCGCGACGCCGGGCATAGTCGGACCAACCGCCCGCCCACTCGACGATCCCGTGCGAGCGGGGGTCGATCTCCGCGATGCGCGCGACCGTCCTGTCGAGGAACGCCCGGTCGTGCGAGACCAGGACGATCGCCCCGGGGAAGCCGTCCACGAAGGCCTCGAGCTGTGCGAGCCCCGCCGCGTCGAGGTCGTTCGTCGGCTCGTCGAGGAGAAGGAGATCGGCCTTCGCGAGGAGGACAGCCGCGAGGGAGGCCCGTGCCGCCTCGCCGCCGGAGAGCCCGTCGAACGGCCGGTCGAGGTCGACGCCCAGCCCGATCCGCGCGCACGTGGCCGCCGCGCGCGCGTCGAGGTCGCCGCCGCCGAGCGCCAGGAACCGCGCGAGTGCCGCGTCGTAGCGGTCCGACAGTGCTTGTGTCGGATCACCACGAGTGTTGTCCGCGTCGCGGGCGAAAGCGGCCGCTGCGGCCTCGAGCTCCCGCTCGGCGCCAGCGACGCCGGTCAGCCGGGCCAGGCGACCGCGCAGCGTCTCGCCGAGACGGCGCTCGGGCTCCTGCCGGAGATGGGCGACCGTCGCTCGCGGAGGATCCAGCGCGACGACGCCGGCATCGGGAGCCTCCTCACCGGCGAGCAGGCGCAGGACGGTCGACTTGCCGACGCCGTTCGGCCCGACGAGTCCGATGCGCGCGCGGGGGCCGACGTCGAGAGACGCGTTCTCGAGGACGACCTGCGCTCCATGGAACTTCGTGACGCCGGAGAGGCGGGCACGCATGACGATGAACCTCCTGACGGGACGAGACGCGGCGCCTCCCGGGAGGAGGGCCGACAGAGCATCTGTCCGCAATCAGTCCGTCATGAATGTGCGCCGGAGCGCGCGCTCACGGTAGCACTAGGCGCCGTGCTCGGTACGGAGTCTCTCGAGCGCCGCCCACCGCGGGTCGACCGCCTCCTCGGCGTGCTCGTGCGGCTCGACGTTCAGGTCCTTTCCGCAGAACGGGCAAAGGCCGGCGCAGTCGGGGCGGCACAGGATCTGGTCGGGGAGCCCGAGCGCCACCTGGTCCCGCGCCCACGCACCGACGTCGAGCTCGCCGTCGGCGACGTACTCGCTGGCCAGCTCCTCGTCCGCGGCGGCGTCGGTCGCCTCGTACTCCTGGGCGTCGACGTCGACCGAGAGGCTCGCCGGCGCGAGGCAGCGCATGCACGGTCCGTCGAGCCGCGTGGAGAGACGCAGGCGGTAGAGATCGCCGGTCGCCGCTCGCTGGACGACCAGCTCCGCCGGGGTCTCGGGAGGCGACGTGTGGTACGTCTCGCCACCGAGGACGAGCGGGTCGAGCACGAGCCGAAGCGACTCGTGGTGCTCCTGACCGGGGCGCAGGCGCAGGCTTCTGACGGAGAATCGGGCCACGGGACGAGGGTACCGCCTGCCCTGGCGCCGCTTTCGGATGATCGATTCGTAAGGCGAGTGAAGCTTCCGTAAGGAGGTGGTTCGAGCCTGTCGATCCGGGCTAGTCCTGTGTCGTCAGATTCGACGAAAGGACATGCGATGCGTACGACACGAAAGATCGGCGCGCTCTGGACGCTCGCCGCTGCGGCGCTCGCGTCGCTCGCGACGGTGCTCGCCCTTCCGGCGGGCAGCGGCGCCGTCACCCAGGTCGCCCCGACCAACACGGCGGAGCCGCGGATCAGCGGGTCCGCCACCGTGGGCTCGACGCTCACCGCGAGCCAGGGCACATGGACCGGGTCGCCGACCGGCTACGCGTACCAGTGGGTGCGCTGCCCGAGGGGCGGCGGCCTCCCGAGCGGTGCCGACTGCGCCGCGATCGGGGGCGCGACGACGACGAAGTACGTCGTCGCGACCGCAGACGTCGACCATCGGCTTCGCGTTCGCGTGACCGCGTCGAATGCCGACGGCTCGAAGACCGTCGCCTCGAACGCTACGGGCCTCGTGCGGGCGACGGACGAGGGCAAGCCGGTGAGCGTGCAGGCGCCCACCCTGTCGGGGACGGCTGCGCAGGGCCAGACGCTCCACGTCACCCCGGGAACGTGGAACGGCCAACAACCGATCACGTTCACCTTCCGCTGGCTGCGGTGTGACACGGCCGGCAACAACTGCATCGTGCAGCAGGGCTTCCAGGACGACGCCTACGGGCTACGGGAAGGCGACGTGGGCAAGACGATCCGTGCCCGGGTTATCGCACGCAACAGCCGCGGCGAGGCGAGCCGGCTGACGACCCCGAGCCCGACCGTGCAGGGACCGCAGACGCCGCCCGGCCCGGCAGGCGTGATCACGCTGCCGAACGGCGAGAAGTCGATCCCGGTGACGAGCGTGCCGTCGGACCAGCGGCTCGTCGTCGACCAGGTGCAGTTCTCGCCGAACCCGATCCGCTCGCGGACCGAGCCGATCACGGTGCGGGTCAAGGTGAAGGACACCCGCGGCTACGTCGTCCGCGACGCCCTCGTGTTCCTCCGCTCGACGCCGCTCGTGACGAGGAACGCGCAGGATCAGAAGACGGGGCAGGACGGCTGGCTGCAGCTGACCGTGACTCCCGAGCGCGACTTCCCGGAGCTGCGGCCGGCGTACTCCGTGCAGTTCTTCGTGAAGGCGTTCCGACAGGGCGACCCCGAGCTGGCCGGCGTGGCCGGCTACCGGCTCGTCCAGGTGCCGCTCGGCTGAGACGCGGCGGGGGTGCGCCCGTCATCGGGCGCACCCCCCATTCGACCTGTCAGGCTCCGAGGAAGGAATCCCCAACGTCAGGAGCCGTCATGCAATTCACCCGTGCAAGGTCTTATCGCCGGCGCGCCGCGCTCTCAGCCGTCTCCCTCGTCGCCCTCGTCGCTCTCGTGCTCGCCGTCGGTGCGGGGGCCCGCGGGAGCGCCGGGCCGGTCAACACCGCCGACCCGACGATCACCGGCGTCGCGCTCGTCGGACGGACGGTCGAGACATCGAATGGCTCGTGGACCAAGCCGAGCTCCGGTCTCACGTACAAGTACCAGTGGCTTCGCTGCAGCCCCTCCGGCGGAGACGACTCGTCGGACACGACGTGCACCGCGATCAGTGGCGCCACGCGACAGACGTACACGATCGTCAGCGGCGACGTGGGCAAGCGCATGCGGTCCCGCGTGTCGGCCGCCTCGAAGGGCGGAACCACTCAGGCGACCAGTGCGGCGACGTCCGTCGTCGCCACCCAGAGCGGCATCCCGGCGAGCTCGGCGCCCCCGACCGTCTCCGGAAGCGCGATCGTCGGCTCGGAGCTCACCGGAGCCCCCGGCTCGTGGGTGGGCGACTCACCGATCACGTACTCGTACCAGTGGCTCCGCTGCGACAAGGACGGCAACGCCTGCAACCCGATCGCGGGCAAGACGAGCGCGAAGTACACGCTCGTCGACTCCGACCAGGGCCGCACGGTCAGGCTGAGAGTCGTCGCCCGCAACAGCCGCGGCAACGCGGACGCCTTCTCGAGCGCGACCGACGTGGTCCAGGCCAACCCCTCCGATGGGACGATCACCCTGCCGAACGGCGAGAAGTCGGTCGACGCGAAGACGGTCCCCGCGAACGAGCGACTCGTCGTCGATCAGGTCCAGTTCAACCCCAACCCGCTGACGTCGAAGAACCAGACCATCATCGTCCGGATCAAGGTGAAGGACACCCGGGGCAACGTCGTCCGGAATGCGATCGTGTTCATCCGCTCGACACCGAAGGTGACGTCCGGCGGTGATCACTCCCCGACCGCGACCGACGGCTGGGTGCAGTACTCCCTCGTCCCCGAGAACGACATCACGATCAAGAACAGCTACAGCGTCCAGTTCTACGTCAAGGCGTATCGCACGGGCGATCCGACCCTCGGCGGCATCTACGGGAGCCGGCTCGTGCAGCTCGCGACGCGGACCGGCTGAGGCGTGACAGTCCGTGGAGGGATCCGCCTGCGCGGATCCCTCCACGAAGAGCCTGTAGCGCTACTGGTAGCTCTCGACGTCGGGCGAGCGGCTGCCGTCGCGGTCGATCGGGCCGATCCCGGCGACCACCGTCTCCTGCGAGCGCTCGTGGAGGCGCTCACGGCCGCGGCGCACCGCGCCGAGGAACTTGTCGAGGTTGACCTCGAGCGTCGAGAGGATGCCGTCGGCCCAGTCCTCCATCTCGAGGCGGGTCTCGCGCGCGTCGCGGCGAGCCTCCTCGACGATGTCCTGGGACTGGCGCTCCGCGAGCTTCACGATCTCCGTCTGCGATGCCTCCCGCATCGCCTGCTCGCGCGCCTCGCCGATCAGGCGGTCGCACTCGCGCTTCGCCTCGGCGAGCATCTCCTGGCGTTCCTTCACGATCCAGCGGGCCTGCTTGATCTCCTCGGGGATCGTCGCGCGCATCTGGTCGAGGATGTCGTAGATCTCCTCCCGGTCGATGCGAACCTGGTCGGTCAGCGGGACCGCCTTGGCGTTGTGCACGAGATCGTCGAGTTTGTCGATGAGTACGAGGACGTCCATGTCACGGATGGTACTCGCGCTACCAGACGTGGGGGAACCCATGGTTCCCCCACGGGCCCCCTCCTTCAGCGTCGTTCATGGTTCGTCCGTACCTGGCCTCGCGGCCGGCAAAGCCGGCCTTCGGCCTCGGAGGTCTACCGCCCTTGCAAGCGGTTGCATGCGGTGCGGGGTCTGAGGAGGTTGGAACGGCGAACCATTGCGGCCGGAGGTCGGCTTTGCCGGCCGGGAGGCCAGTCGCACGCCCGCTGTGCTGCAGCCCGAAGGAGGGGGCTCGTGGGGGAACCATGGGTTCCCCCACGTTCATTCGTCGGGGCTGAGCGGGGGGCCGGGTCGCCCGTTGGGGTACAGCTCGCGGAAGCGCTTCGCCACCATCGGGGTGACGAGGCCTTCGACGTTCCCGCCGAACGACGCGATCTCCTTGACGCCGCTCGACGAGACGAACGCGAACTCGGGGCTCGACATGACGTACATCGTCTCGACCTCGGGGGCGAGCCGATGGTTGAGCCGGTTCATCTGGAACTCCCACTCGAAGTCCGCGATCACGCGAAGCCCCTTCACCATGGTGCGGGCGCCGTGCTTGCGGGCGAAGTCGACGACCAGCTGGCTGAACACGTCGACGACGACGTTGTCGAGCCCCGCGAGCGCATCCTCGAGGAACGCGACGCGCTCCTCGACGGTGAACGTCGTCTGCTTGTGGTGCGGGTCGCGGACGACACCCACCACGACGCGGTCGAAGATCGCCGCCGCGCGGCGGATGACGTCGACGTGGCCGAACGTCACCGGGTCGAAGGTCCCGGGGTTGATGGCGACGATGGGCGAGCGATCGTTCATGGCGCAAAGAGGGTGAGACGGGCGGAACCGTAGCGCCGCGTGGTCACGAGGTCGAGCGGGAGCGTCGGCTCGGCCCGTGCTTCCGTCTCCACGACGACCATCCCCGCCTCGGCGACGACCGCCGGCAGCAGCACTGCGAGCCGCGGCTCGAGCTCCTGCCAGAGCTCGTAGGGCGGGTCGAGGAGCAGGAGCTCGTGGCGTCTGCCGCCGGTGCGCTCCTCGCGCAGCACGGCCAGCGCGTCGCGTTGCGTGACGAGGCCGCCGATCAGCCCGAGCGTCTCGAGGTTGGCGCGGATCGCGCGGCACGCCGCCCCGTCGGTCTCGACGAATACGCACCGCCTTGCGCCGCGCGAGAGCGCCTCGAGCCCGAGCGCGCCCGAGCCGGCGTAGAGGTCGAGTACCGAGGCCCCGTCGACAGGCCCTACGAGGTTGAAGAGCGCCTCGCGCACGCGGTCGCCGGTCGGCCGTGTGTGGCCACCTCTCGGCGCCGCGATCCGTCTGCCCCGGTGGGTTCCGGCGATGATCCGCATCCGGCGCCGACCTTACGACTCGCCGACGTGCTCGGCCTCGCCGAGGAGCCGCTCCACGTCGGCGTCGAGGAACGTCTCACCCTCGAGCTGTGCGGCGAGCTCTTTCGCGCGCTCGAGGAGGTCGCGGTCGGCGCGCAGACGGGTGAAGCGAAGATCGGTCAGGCCCGACTGGCGCGCCCCGACGAGCTGGCCCTCCCCGCGGATCTCGAGGTCGCGCTCGGCGAGCTCGAAGCCGTCGGTCGTGGACACCATCGCCTCGAGCCGCTCGACGGCCACCTCGGAGAGCTCGTCGCGATGACGCGAGACGAGCAGGCAGTACGACTGCTCGGCTCCTCGGCCGACCCGGCCGCGAAGCTGGTGCAGCTGGGCGAGGCCGAAGCGATCGGCCTCCTGGACGATCATGATCGTCGCGTTCGGGACGTCGACGCCCACCTCGATCACGGTCGTCGCGACGAGAACGTCGAGCTCGCCCGCGGAGAACGCGGCCATCCGGGCTCTCCGCTCGGCCGTCTTCAGGCGGCCGTGGACGCAGCCGACGCGGTAGTCGCGAAGCTCGTTCGTCCTCAGTCGCTCGGCCTCGTCCTCGGCAGCACGTGCAAGCGTCGTCTCCGAGCCCTCGACGAGCGGGCACACGACGTACGCCTGGCGGCCGTCGTCGAGGTGGCGCCGGAGGCGCGCGTACGCCTCGGCGCTCCGCTCCTCACTCACCCAGGCCGTGACGATCGGCTTGCGGTTCGCGGGCGGGGCCGCGATCTCCGACACGGCGAGATCGCCGTACACCGTGAGGGCGAGCGTCCGCGGGATCGGCGTCGCGGTCATGTGGAGGACGTGCGGGCTGCGGCCCTCGGCGAGCGCTGCCCGCTGCTCCACGCCGAAGCGGTGCTGCTCGTCGACGACTGCGACTGCGAGGTCGGAGAACTCCACCTCGCGCTGGATCAGGGCGTGCGTCCCGACCGCGATGCCGACGTCACCCGAGGCGACGAGCTGATGTGCGGCACGTCGCTCCCGCGCGGTGATGCTCGACGTGAGGAGCGCGACCCGAACGCCGAGCACGGCGCAGAGCCCCTCGATCGTGAGGAAGTGCTGCTCCGCGAGCGTCTCCGTCGGCGCCATCAGCGCGCCCTGGCGGCCGCCCTCGACCGCCCGCAGAAGCGTGTAGAGCGCGACGGCCGTCTTGCCCGAGCCGACGTCGCCCTGCAGGAGCCGCTGCATCGGCGTCGTCCGGGCGAGGTCGGCGTCGATCTCGGCGATCGCGTGCTCCTGCGCGGCCGTCAGCGTGAACGGCAGTGCCTCGCGGTAGCGGGAGACGAGGTCGGCCGGGAGTGCCAGAGCCTCGGCGACGAGCACCTCCCGCTCGGCTGCGCGGCGCGCGAGCGCGAGCTGCAGCGTGACGAGCTCGTCGAGGGCGAGCCGCCGGCGTGCCCTCTCGGCCTCGTCCTCCGAGCGCGGACGGTGGAGACGGACGAGCGCGTCGGCGCGGAGGGGAAGCGGCTCGGACGCGCGCACCGCGGCGGGCAGAGGCTCGCCGCCGTCGCGGGCGAACGCGAGCGCCGCCTCGCTCAGGCTCCGCAGCGTCTTCTGCGCCAGGTCGGCGGTCGACGGGTAGACGGGGGCGAAGTCCGCGGTCTGCGCGACGTCGCCGATGTCGTACGTCGAGACCTGGAAGCCGTAGCGGTTCGGCTTCCCCCGCAGGCGCAGGCGGGTGCCCGGCACGAGCCTCGACTCGAGCCACGGCTGGTTGAACCAGGTCGCCCGGACCTCGCCCGTCCCATCCGTGACGTGTGCGGTCAGGATGTGGAGGCGCCCGCGCCGCCGGCCGGACGCGCGGCGGACGACGACGTCGAGCACCGCCTCATCGTCGCCGAAGAGCTGCGCGATCGTGCGCTCCTCGGCCGCCGACTCGTAGCGGTGCGGGCGGTGCGCCAGGACGTCCCCGACGGTCGCGATGCCGATCCGTCCGAGCTTGCGCCGAAGGGCAGGCCCGACCCCGGTGAGCGTCTCCACCGGAAGCTCGAGCCGCTCCGGCCGCGGGGCCGAGCGCGACCTGGGCCAGGCGTCGGGTGGGTCCGTGCCCGCGAACCCGCCTCGTACGCGCTGCCGAACGGAGGACTCGGCCACGGGATCGAGTCTACGAGCGGGTCCGGCGGGGGCTTCAGAGATTGAGGCGCAGCCTCAGTCCTGGAACCAGAAGAAGCCGACGGCGCCGGGGCCGGCGTGCGTTCCCACCACCGCGCCGAGCGGCTCGACGAGGTCGAGCGTCGCCTTCGGCCGCACCTTGTGCGCCATGTCGGTGAGCACCTCGATCCATTCCGGCGCGTTCGCGTGCGCAATCGCGATGTGGAGCCCGTCGCGGTCCTCCGATTCGGCGGCGAACAGCTTCGCGAACTCCTCGAGCGCCTTCTGGCGCCCACGCACGCGTCCGAGCGGGACGATCACGCCGTCCTCGACGGTGAGGATCGGCTTCACGTTGAGCAGCGAGCCCGCCAGCGCCTGCGCCTTGCCGATCCGCCCGCCCTTCTGCAGGTACTCGAGAGTCGCGACCGTGAAGACGACGCCGTTCGTGCTCTTGAACCGCTCGACCAGCTCCGCAACCTCCTCGTCCGTCGTCCCGTCGCCGAGGCGCCGGTCGATCGCCTCCGCGAGCATCGCGACCGCGAGCGAGGCCGTCTCCGTGTCGACGAGCCGGACGCGGTCGTCGCCGAGCTGTGCCGCGGCGCGCTGCGCCGACTCGAAGGTCCCCGACAGCTTCGAGGTGAGGTGCAGCGACCAGATGCGGTCGAAGCCGGCCGCGGCGAGCTCCTCGTAGGTCGCGAGAAAGTCGGCCGGCGTCGGCTGCGACGTCGTCGGCAGCGTCTTCGCGGCGGCGAGCCGCTCGTAGAAGCCCTCCGGCGTGATGTCGACGTGGTCGCGGAGCGCCTCGCCGTCGAAGAGGACGTAGAGCGGGACGAGCCGCATGTTCGCATGCCGGTCGCGCGCGTCCACGAAGTCGGAGGTCGAGTCGAGGACGATCGCGGTGTTCTCGCGCGTGAGGCGCATCGAGGCAGCCTAACCGGGCGCAGCGTCCCGAATCGCCTCCGCGAGCCCGTCCACCGTTCCGCCCTTCTCGACGAGCCCGACTGCGCCTGCGCGCAGGATCTCCTCGCGCTCGTCGGCGGTGGCCTCCGCGGTGAGGCACAGCACCGCGACGCCCGACGCCTCGATCACGGCGCGCGTCGCGGCCGCGCCGTCGAGGCCGGGCAGCCGGTAGTCCATGACGACGACGTCGGGAGCGAGCCGACGGGCGGCGTCGGCGGCCCCGGAGCCGCTCGCGATCGCGCCCACGACCTCGAGGCCCGACTGCAGCCCGAGCAGGAGCTCGAGCGAGGAGCGGTAGACGTCGTTGTCCTCGACGAGCAGGACCCGGATCGCCACGCGCTACTCCGCCGAGAGGAGGAGTGGGTAGTGGGGTTGGCCGCCCCACTTCACGTCCGCGTCCATCCCCCGTGCCGCGATCCGCGGCTCGATCTCCCCCGCGTCGGGCGCGCCCTCGCCGCGGAGCACCTGGACGAACGAGCGGCCGTCCTGCGAGAAGCGGTCGAGCAGCCCGTCGAGCACCACCTCGAGCTCGGGGGACGCCGCGAACGCCCGCCCGTCCAGCAGCGCGAGGAAGTCGCCCTCCGCCGCAGAGATCCCGTCGACGGTCGCGTCACGCGAGGCTTGCACGATCTCGCCGACCGCGAGTCCCTCGATCGCGCTGCGCATCGCCTCCTCGTTGGCGTCGACGTCCCTGTCCGCGTCGAACGCGAAGGCGGCGACGATCCCCTCCGGCACGGAGCTCGTGGCGATCACGCGGACGTCCTTCGTGGACTCCGCCGCGGCGTTCTCGGCGGCGAGGCGGACGTTCGAGTTGTTCGGCAGGACGATCACGCGATCGGCGTTGACCGCGGTCACGCCCTCGAGGATCTGCCCGACCGAGGGGTTCATCGTCTGCCCGCCCTCGATCACGATCTCCGCTCCCTCGCTGCGGAGGATGTCGCGGTTGCCGCCGCCCTGTGCGACTGCCACGAGCGCCACCTCGGCGGGGGGCGCCTGCGCGGCGGCGTGCAGCTGCGCGAGCCAGCGCTCCCGCTCCGAGGCCTGGATGTGCATGTCTCCGATCTCGACGCGAGCGGCGTCGACGACGCCGACCGCGCGTCCCCGGTCGAGAGCGCCCTCGGGCTCGTCGGTGTGCACGTGCACCTTCGCGACCGACGCGTCGCCCGTGACGAGCAGCGAGTCGCCGAGCGGCTCCAGGCTCGCATGCAACGCGTCGAGGTCGAGTGCGTCGCCCTCGACCACGAAGACCGTGCAGTACCGGTACTCCGACTCCTCGTGGTGGATCGACTCCTCCGTGATCTCCGCGGTCACCTCCGGCACGTCGGGCAGCGGCTCGCCGGTGAGCTCGTGGAGCACGCCGCGGACGAGCTCGACCAGGCCGGCGCCGCCGGCGTCGACGACGCCCGCCTCGCGGAGCTTGTCGAGCATGTCGGGCGTGCGGCGGACCGCGTCGTCGCCCCGCGCGACGACGCGCGAGAGGCCGTCGACGACGGGAAGGGCGCGAACGTCGCGGAGCTCCGACTCCTCGGCCATCTCGCGGATCACGGTCAGCATCGTCCCCTCCACCGGCAGCTTCACCGCCTGGTAGGCGCTCGTCGCGCCGGCGCGGAACGCCTCGGCCATCACACCGCCGTCGACCCGCTTGCCCTCGCCGAGGACGCGCGCCATGCCGCGGACGATCGTGGAGAGGATGACGCCGGAGTTGCCCTTGGCCTCCATCGTCGCGGCGCGCTGCACGTCCGCGGCCAGCTGTGCCGTCGTGACGGCCCCCGACCGGTCCAGCTCCGCGACGATCCCTTCCATCGTCTTCTGGAGGTTCGTCCCCGTATCGCCGTCGGGGACGGGATAGACGTTGAGCGCGTTGATCCGGCCGCGGTGCCGTTCGACGTTCTCGAGCGCGGCTGCGGCGAGCCGCCGGACGGTCCGGAGGTCGATCACTCGGCTCTCCGCGCGCTGTCCACGTGGACGTCGACCGCCTTGACGTCGAGGCCCGTGTGGCGTCGTACCTCGTAGGTGACGCGCGACTGCACCATGGACGTGACCTCGGCGAGGTTGATGCCGTGGTCGACGACGACGTGGAGCTCGAGCGCGAGGCCGCCGTCGGCCTCGCGGACGCGGACGCCGGGGTCGTTCTTGCGCGTGAGCAGCCGCATCGCCCCGCGCCTCCGCCCCGCCTGGTCGACCACGCCGAACGACTCCTCGACCGCGCGACCGGCCACCGCCGCGATCGCGCTCGTCGTCATGGTCACGCGACCGTGTGCGGTCTCGCGCAGAAGGACGGTGCCCTTCTTCACGTAGGCGAGTCTATGCGGACGGCCCATTGCCAGCGGCTGACGCGTCCGGGGTGTCGCTCCGCGTGCCGGGCCTGAGGGGATAGTGCGAACGCACAGACCCGGAAGGCACAGATCATCCCCGGGCACCCCTCTGCGTCAGCCGGAGGAGTCCATGACCCTCTAGCGGGGCTCGATGCGCCGACGCCCGCCCCCCGCGAAGTCCGACGGAGGAACCGGCGGGCCTACGTCAGCACACCCGGCCCGTGCGCAGCGCGGCCAGCTTCAGCCCGGTCTGCGACCACGGAGACTCGCCCCACCCGCGACTTCTTCTTGCGCAGCCCTGTTTCTCAGGCGGATGACGACGCAGGGATAGGTTGTCGGTGACTTAGGGCAGTAGGTGGATGGCGATGCTGGTCTTGTTGATGTTGCCGTTTCCGAGGTCCCTTACCTTGATCTGTCCCCGAGCGTTGGCGTAGATGCCTGTGCCGCCGATGACGGGAAGCGTGAGCCTTGTCGGGCCGTCGGGATTCAACCCTCCGTACCCCTCGGCCATGACCGAACCGCCGGGAAGGAACGCCTGCGCATCGAAGAGCATCAGCGCGTGATGCGTAAACCGGGGTCCGAAGCCCGTCACAAATGTGCCAACCACGTGCAGATGACCGACGCGTGCGCCTTTCGTGGTTCCCGCCCATCGGTACAGCGTGTGCGTAAAGGCGAACTGGTCGCCCCCGACGGGTGGCTGATTGAAGTCAAAGGTCCCCATCGGTAGGTCGATACCCGGAGGCGCGTCGAGCAGCCTGATCACCCTCGGGCTGTTCACAGCTGAGGCCGACGCGGTCCAAACCGCCACAGACGCGGCCAGCACCGCGATAGCGAGGACCCTCCGCATGGTCATACCCCTTCCTCTAGACGGATGCCAGCCCCCCGTGGGCCTTGGCAGCCGCACCCCGGCCGCAAAATACGCCCGCTCCATCGGAGCGTCAAGACTCTCTTTCGGTTGCTCGGTCGCGCGCTTCGCAAGGGGTTCGGGGCCCCTGGCTAACCCGTCGATGGTGGGACTCTAGGGCCGCCATGCCGACGACGGAGCCGCGCCGACGGCCAACGCGATCGGGGCCAGCAGCTCGTCGATCCATTCAACGGAGCCGGCCTCCGGCGCGCCCGGCGCCGCTCCGCGCACCGTCGTGAGCGAACGCCGGCCGGGAGGGCACGCCGACCGGTCGCGTCAGACGGCTTTGATGACCTTGCCGGCCTTGAGGCAGCGCGTGCAGACGTAGTCGCGGGTCGGCTTGCCGTCGAGGACGAGCCGGACGCGCTGCAGGTTCGGGTTGAAGCGCCGCTTCGTGGCGACCATCGAGTGCGACCGGTTGTTCCCGGTCGCGGGCTTCTTCCCGCAGATGGCGCAGACCCTGGACATGCGGCCGGGCATGGTAGCAACACGCAGGGGAACCCATGGTTCAACCACGTCCCCTCCTTCTGGGTCAAGACGGCGATGACGGAATCTGGCCTCTCGGCCGGCAAAGCCGGCCTCCGGCCGCAAGCCCGGTGCCGCCGCCAGCGCCCGGATGAACCTGCTCAGCGTGCGGCTGCGGCGCGGAGATTCGAGAAGAGGTCGGCCATCTCGAGGGCAGTCCGGACGGCCTCGGCGCCCTTGTCGAAGCGCGGTGCCGCCTGATCCGCACGGTCGAGCGTGAGCACGCCGAACGAGACGGGGACGCCGGTCTCGATTGCGGCCAGCTGGAGCCCGGAGGCGGCCTCGCTCGCGACGTAGTCGAAGTGGGGCGTGTCGCCGCGGATGACGCAGCCGAGCGCGACGACGCACGCGAAGCGGCGCGTCTTGGCGAGCGCCATCGCCGCGAGCGGGAGCTCGAAGGCGCCGGGAACCGGCATCACCGTGACCGATCCCGCCTCGACGCCTCTGGCCTCGAGCTCCTCGAGCGCAGAGTCGAGCAGGCGACCCGTGACGTCGCCGTTGAAGCGGCTCACCACGATGCCGACCGCCCGCCTGCCACCGCGGGGCTCGCCCTCGAGGACGGCGTAGCCGGGCGGGATCTCGAGCTCGCCCGGCGCGTGCTCCGAGCTCGTCTCCGGGAGCTGGGCCGGCACGAGCGCAGGCTCCGCGGCGGACGGCTCCTCGACGACCTCCGGCGCGGCGGCCTGCTCGGGTTCGGGCTCGGGCTCGGCGTCGGGCTCGAAGGACTCGGGCTCGGGCGGCTCCTCGGCCAGCTCCTCGGGCGGCTCGTCGACGGACGTCGCGGGCCAGCCCTCGAGCACGTTCTCGCTCGACTGCTCGATGTCGTCGCTCTCGCTCTCGCCCGTCCCCCAGCCGCGCTCGTCGCCCGGCCGCTCCAGGTCGCTCATCCGCCGTCCTTTCTCAGATCTCGTCGGGGCCGTAGCGCTCGCCCTGGTGGTGGACCGGACGGCCGATCATGTGGCCCAGCTTGTCGCGCTTCGTCTCGAGGTAGCCGCGGTTCTCGTCGTTCGGCTCGACCTCGATCGGCTCCTGCGAGACGGCCGTGAGCCCGTAGCCGGAGATCCCGGAGATCTTCCGCGGGTTGTTCGTCAGGACGCGAATCGTGGTCAGCCCGAGGTCGGCGAGGATCTGCGAGCCGATGCCGTACTCGCGCGGGTCGGCCTTGAAGCCGAGCTCGAGGTTCGCCTCGACCGTGTCGAGGCCCTGCTCCTGCAGCTCGTAGGCGCGCAGCTTGTTGAGCAGCCCGATCCCGCGACCCTCCTGGGCGAGGTAGAGCAGGACACCCGTGCCTTCCTGCTCGATCCGCGCGAGGGCGCGCTCGAGCTGCGCGCCGCAATCGCAGCGCCGCGAGTGGAACACGTCGCCGGTCAGGCACTCGGAGTGCACACGGACGAGCACGTTGTCCTGCCCCTCGACGTCTCCCTTGACGAGGGCGACGTGCTGCTTGCCGGTCAGCGTCTCGCGATAGGCGACCGCCTGGAAGTCGCCGTAGTCGGTCGGAAGGCGCACGGAGACGACCCGCTCGATCAGCTTCTCCGTGCGCTTGCGGTACTCGATCAGGTCGGCGACCGTGACGAGCTTGAGGCCGTGTCGCTCGCAGAACCCGACCAGGTCCGGGACGCGGGCCATCGTGCCGTCGTCGTTCATGATCTCGCAGACGACGCCCGCCGGCGCGAGCCCTGCGAGGCGCGCGAGGTCGACGGCCGCCTCGGTCTGGCCGGAGCGCTGGAGCACGCCGCCGGCGCGCGCGCGGAGCGGGAAGACGTGGCCCGGCGACACGACGTCGTGCGGCGTCGAGGTGGGATCGACGGCGACCTGGATCGTCCGCGCCCGATCGGCGGCGGAGATACCGGTGGAGACGCCGTCGCGCGCCTCGATCGTGACGGTGAACGCCGTGCCGAACTGCGCCTCGTTCTGGTCGGTCATCTGGCGTAGCCCGAGCTCGTCGCAGCGCTCGGGGGTCAGGCAGAGGCAGATCAGCCCCCGGCCGTGGATGGCCATGAAGTTGACCGAGTCGGGCGTGACGAACTGTGCGGCGATCGTGAGGTCACCCTCGTTCTCGCGGTCCTCGTCGTCGACGACCACGACGAAGCGGCCGGCGCGGATCTCGTCGATCGCCTCCTCGATGGACGCGAACGGGCTCGTCTCGGGCTCGGACACGGCGGTCACCGGGTCATCGTAGCCCTGGCGCGACGAGGCGCTCGACATACTTGGCGAGCACGTCGGCCTCGAGGTTCACGGGCTGACCCGGAACTAGGTCGCGCAGCGTCGTCGCCTCGAGCGTGTGCGGGACGAGCGCGACCGCGAACGCGTCGTCGAGCAGCTCCGCAACCGTGAGCGAGACGCCGTCGACGGTGATCGAGCCCTTCTCCACGCAGTAGCGCAGGATCTCCGGCGACGCCTCGACGACGACGCGAAGGCCCTCCCCCTCGGCCTCGACCGACCCGATCGCACCGAGGCCGTCGACGTGGCCCTGGACGTAGTGGCCGCCCAGCGGCTCGCCGGCCCGGAGCGCCGGCTCGACGTTCACGTCGGCTCCCTCCGCCAGGCGGCCGAGGCTCGTCCGGCGCAACGTCTCGGCGACCGCGTGGAAGCGGATTCGGTCGCCGTCGACGGACTCGGCGGTGAGGCAGACGCCGCCGATCGCGACCGAGTCGCCGACCGCGGTCCCCGCCGCGGTCGCCGGCGCCCGGACGACGAGCGTCTGTCCCTCCGGCCCGCCTTCCATCGCGACGACGCGCCCTACCTCTCGGACGATCCCCGTGAACATGCCCTCGAGGCTAGCGTCCTACGCCTCGAGGAGGAGCCACGAGAGGAGCACGTCCTGTCCGACCGGCTCGATCTCCGGCGCGCCGAGGTCGAGCGGGGCCGAGAGATCCGCGAGCATCGGCACCCCGCCGCCGGCGAGCACGGGCGCAACGAAGACGAGCAGCCGGTCGACGAGGCCGTCCGCGAGGAAGGCGGTGGCGAGCGTCGGCCCGCCTTCGAGGAGAAGTGACTGCACGCCTTCGCCGGCGAGCGCGGCCAACTCGTCCGCGAGCGACCCTTTGCGAAGCTCGAGCTCCGAGCCCGCGGGCAACGGGCCGCGCCCGAAGGCGAGACGGCGCGGCTGCCTGACGACGGGCACGTCGCGCGCGTCGAGCCGGGGCGCGTCGACGCGCACCGTCCCCATCCCCACGCCGACCGCGTCGACCGAGGCGCGCAGCTCGTGCACGCGCTGCCGCGACTCCTCGCCCGTGACCCAGCGGCGTCCAGGGACGACGGCGCGGCCGTCGACCGAGACGGCGAGCTTGAGGATGACGTGCGGCCGCCGCCGCGCGATCCAGGTCCGCCACGCCTCGTTCTGGCGCCGCGCTCTTGGCAGATCGAGCAGCTCGGTGTCGATCCCGTTCCCGCGCAGCCGCTCGAGCCCGCCCCCGGCGAGAGGGTTCGGGTCGAGGCACCCCGCAACGACCCGGGTGATGCCCGCCTCGACGATGCGGTCGACGCACGGCGGCGTTCGGCCGTGGTGGGCGCACGGCTCCATCGTCACGTAGAGCGTCGCGCCGCGCGCGGCGTCACCTGCTGCGTCGAGTGCGACGATCTCGCCGTGGCGGCCGCCCGCCGGCTCGGTGACGCCCTCGCCGAGCATCGCGCCGTCCGCCGAGACGACGACCGCGCCCACGGTCGGGTTCGGGTAGCCGCGACCGGCCTCCGCGTCGGCGAGCTCGAGCGCCCGGTCGATGCTCACGCGACCGCGGCGCGCAGGCGCCGGTATGCCTCGGCCGGCTCCGCGGCGCCGAAGATCGCGCTTCCCGCGACGAAGAGCGACGCGCCCGCCTCCCGCAGCGCCGTCACGTTCCCCTCTCCCACCCCGCCGTCGACCTGGATCGGGACGTCGACGAGCGACGCCACCTCGGCGATCCGGCCGAGCGCCTCCGGCATGAACGCCTGGCCCGAGTACCCGGGATGGATGCTCATGCAGAGGACGACGTCGGCGACGGCCGCACGCGCCGCGGCGGCGGCGCGCGCCGGCGTCGTCTCCGGGTTGAACACGACGCCGACGGCCAGCCCGTGCGCGCGCGCCTGCGCGGCGACCGCAGCCGGGTCGTCGGTGACCTCGACGTGGAAGGTGACCGAGTCGGCGCCCGACGCGGCGAACTCCTCGAAGTGGTGCACGGGATCGTCGACCATCAGGTGGCAGTCGAGCACGCCGCCGGCCGCGTGGATGCCCGGCGCGATCGACCGGAGTACGACCGGCCCCATCGTCACGGGCGGAACGAAGTGTCCGTCCCCGCAGTCGAAGTGGAACACCCTGCAGCCGGCGCCCAGCAGGACGTCGATCTCCTCCCCGAGCCGCCGAAAATCCGCCGCGTAGAGCGACGGCTCGACCTCGGCGCCGTCCCGGATCCAGTCGCTCCACGCCACGGCGCGATCGTACTGCGGCGGCGGCCCTGTTCAGCGCACGAGCAGGCGGGCGACGAAGAAGCCGCCCGTCGCGTGCAGGTGCGGCAACGTCTGCAGGAGCTCGGGCCGGGAGCGGTGGCGGAACGCCGGCCACTCGTTTCCGAGCGTCGGGTCGATCGTCGCGAGCCCTTCGCCGGTGACGGCGTCGACGACGGCCTCGTTCTCCTCGGCGTTGATCGTGCAGGTCGAGTAGACGACCGCTCCTCCCGGCCGGACCCGCGAGATCGCGGCCCGGAGGAGATCCAGCTGGAGCTCGGGGAGCGGCTCTGCGCGCCAGCGGAGGTCGGGCCTCGAGGCGAGGACGCCGAGCCCGGAGCAGGGTGCGTCGACGAGGGCGCGGTCGAAGCCGTCGAGCTCGGCCGGCAGCTCGCGCCCGTCCGCATGGACGACACGCACGGCCGTGGCTCCGAGGAGGCGCGCAGTCTTCTCCAGCCGCTCGGCGCGCGCCTCGTCGACCTCGACCGCGACGACCTCGCCCGCGAGCATGGTCGCCTTGCCGCCCGGCGCGGCGCAGAGGTCGAGCGTCCGCTCTTCGGGGAGCGAGCCGACCGTGTGGCCTACGAGCTGCGATCCGCGGCTCTGCGGCCAGATCCGGCCCTCGGCGAGGGCCTTCTCGTCCACCCGGTCGACGACCCACGCTCCGGGGATCAGCGGGTCCTCGACACCGTCCACCCGCCCTCGAACGAGCCGAACCGCGGTCTCCGGCTCGGCGTTCTGCGCGCGCATCAGCGCGCGTGCCTCGTCCGCGCCGAGCTCGCGCCACCACGTCTCGGCAACCCAGTCCGGATACGAGTGCCGGAGCGCGGCCTCCTCCGGCGTCCCTTCGGGCAGTGAGTCGCAGAGCTCCCTCGCGCCGTCCGCGAGCCTGCGGAGCACTGCGTTGGTGAAGGGCACCGCCCGCTCGAGCCGAGCGCTGCGCACGAGCTCGACGGACTCGTTGACGGCCGCGTAGCGCGGGACGCCGTCGAGGAAGGCGAGCTGGTAGCAGCCGAGCCTGAGTGCGGCGCGCACCGGCGGGTCGAGCTTCCGGACGGGCCGGCGGCCGAGCGTCTCGATCGCGTGATCGAGCGTCCGCACGCGCTGGACGGACCCGTAGGCGAGCTGCTGCGCGAGGGCGCGGTCACGGTCGTCGAGCCCGGCCGACTCCGACCGCAGCGCACGATCGGCGAAGGCGCCGTCCTCGAACACGCGCCGCAGCACCGCGAACGCGGCGCGGCGGGCGGGGCTCACCTGAGACCGCGAAGCCACGCCGCGTACTCCATCCGGCGGCCGCCCTCCGGCTGCACCTCGAGCGGCTCGAAGCTGCCGTCCTCGCCGACGCGGGCGCGCCAGACGGTGACGCGCCGCCCCTCGAGCTCCGTCCGCGCGCCGATGTGCGGGCTCAGTGCGCGCACGACACGGACGAGCTCCTCGGCGGGTCGCCCGAGATCGAGCAGGCGGTCGTCCGGACCGATCTTCTCCGCATAGGTCGGCTCGCCCTGCTGCGGCCGGAAGGCCGGCGCCGGATCGGCGAGCACGGAGTCGAGCAGGCGCACCGCCACCTCGGCCGCGCGCGCGAAGACGTCTTCCGCATCGTCCACGGAGCCGATCGGGAACGACGCCTGCGCGGCGACCGGGCCGGCGTCCAGCGCCTCGACCGTCTCGTGGATCGTCACGCCGCTCTCCGCATCCCCGGCCATGATCGCGCGCTCTACCGGCGCCGCCCCACGCCAGCGCGGCAGCAGCGACGGATGGACGTTGAGCCACGTCCGCTCGGCGAGCAGTCCCGCCGGGATCAAGAGCCCGTACGCGCACACGACGACCGTCGGCGCGCCGAGCTCGAGCCCCGCTGCCGGCCGCTCGGGCTGCAGGACGGGGATCCCGAGGCCCTCCGCGACCACCTTTGCGGGCGGCGCCGCGAGCCTGCGGCCGCGGCCGGCGGGTGCGTCCGGCCGTGTCAGGAGCGCGGCGACCTCGTGGTTCGCGGCGAGGCGCTCGAGGACGTCGGCGCCGAACGGCGCGGTCGCGGCGACCGCGATCTGGCTCATGCCTAGGACAGGACGAGCCGGGGGCGGAGCTTGCCGAGCGCCTCGCGCCGCGCCTCGGCGTCGGTGCGGTCGAGCATCAGCTTGCCGTCGAGGTGGTCGACCTCGTGCTGCACCACCCGTGCGGGATGGCCCTCGAGCTCGAGCGCGACCGGCGCGCCGCCGACGTCCTGCGCCTCGAGCTTCACCTTCGTGGCGCGCTCGACGGGGACGCGCACCGACCCGAGCGAGAGACACCCCTCCGCGTCGGATTCCGTCTCGTCTCCGAGTGGTGTGATCACCGGGTTCACGAGGAAGCGGTCCTCGCCGTCGAGCGTGCAGACGAAGAAGCGGCGGAGGATCCCCACCTGTGTGGCGGCAAGCCCGACCCCCTCGGCGTCGTGCATGAGGGCGATCATCCGCTCGCTCACCCTCTCGAGCTCGTCGTCGAACTCACTGACGTCGTCGGCGCGCATCCGCAGGACGGGGTCGCCGTACTGACGGATCTGCGAGAGGGCGATCTCCTTGCGGACGAGCCGCTCGGCCTCGGCCTGCGCCTCCTCGTCGGTCAGCTCCTCGAGCTCCTCGTCGTGCTCGTGCGTCGTGGTCGTGGTCGTGGTCGTGTGCCACCAGGCGAGTCTAGCCGCCGTCTGCCGCGATTACCGCCTGCGTCTGGAGCGTGCGGGTGACGCGTGTGCCCGCGTCGTCGGTGACGTCCACCTGGACGACGATCGTCCTCCGCCCCACGTGAACGGGCTCGGCGCGAGCCGTCACGAAACCCGAGCGCACGGCCGTGAGGAAGTTCGTCTTGGCCTCGATCGTGGCCGTCGTCGCGCCCGGGGGAAGGTTGAGGTAGGCGAGCGCCGCGGCCGCCGTGTCCGCGAGCGCCATGAGGTACCCGCCGTGCAGCACGCCGGCAGCGGTGCAGCGCTCGGGCGCCCACGCGCCGCGGAGGACGACCGCCTCCGGCCCGCCCTCGATCCCCTCGAAGCCGAGCTCGGCGGCCAGCGGCATCGCGTCGCGGATCAACCGGCTGAGGCTCTCGTCCATGCCGTACTCCTACAGCGACTGCGGGTCGACGTCCACCACGGCGGTCAGCCCGTCGCTGCGCATCGTGCGCGCCGCGGCCGCGAGCAGTGCCGACGCGTGGCGTGCGACCGAACGGGGTTGCGTCGTCTTCGCCAGAAGCTGGGCGCGGTGGCGCCCGCGGAGCCGCAGCACGGGCGCGGGGCCGAGCAGGACGGCGTCGACGCCCTCGAGCCGCGCGCGCAGCTCGCGGAGCGCGGCGAGTGGCGCGCCCGGCTCGGGGCCCGAGACGAGGATGGAGACGAGATGCCGGAAGGGCGGGTAGCCGAGCACCTCACGCCGCTCGAGCTCCCCGGCGAGGAACCCGGCGACGTCGTGGTTGACCGCGTGGCGGAGCGGCGTGGCGTCGGGCTGGAAGGTCTGCACGACGACGCGCCCGGGCGCGTCGCGGCCGCTGCGGCCCGCGAGCTGGGTGACGAGCTGGAACGTCCGCTCCTCGGCGCGAAAGTCCGGGAGCGAGAGGCCCGTGTCGGCGTCGACGACGGCCGCGAGCGCGACCCCGGGCACGTGGTGGCCCTTCGCGACCATCTGCGTCCCGACGAGGACTGCCCGCTCGGCCGTGCGGAAGCGCTCGAGGACGTCGCGCACCGCGCCCGGCCGGCTCGAGACGTCCGCGTCGAGCCGGAACCGCTCGAGCTCGGGGAGGCGCTTCGCGAGCTCCGCCTCGAGCCGCTGCGTCCCGGCGCCGATCCGGGCGAGCTCGACGGAGCCGCACTCGGGGCATTCGCGCGGGACGGCCTCCACCCGCCCGCAGTGGTGGCAGTGGAGCGCCTCGTCGGTGTGCAGCGTGAGCGCGACGTCGCAGTTCACGCAACGGCGCGAGATGCCGCAGGCGCGGCAGTGGATCGCCGGCGCCACCCCGCGGCGGTTGAGGAGCAGAATCGCCCGCCCGCCGTCGTCCACCAGCCCGCCGAGCGCGCCGAGGAGCGGAGCCGAGAGCGGATAGCCCGCCTCGCGGCGCAGGTCGACGAGCCGCACGGACGGCATCGGCGCCCCGATCCGGGCCGCGAGCGACAGGCGCCTGAGCCGTGCCCAGCTCTCGGGCCTCGGCGTCGCGGAGCCGTACACCGCGACCGCGCCCTCGAGCGCCGCCCGCTTGGCGGCGACCGTGCGCGCGTCGTAGCGGGGGTCGGACTCCTGCTTGTACGCGGTGTCGTGCTCCTCGTCGACGACGATCAGCCCGACGCCGCGCATCGGCGCGAACACGGCCGACCGCGCGCCGACGACGATCCGCGCCTCGCCCCGCGCGATCCGGTCGCGCTCGTCGCGCCGCTCCGCCGCGCCGAGCGACGAGTGCACGATCGCGACGCTGTCGCCGAACCGGCGACGGAATCGTCCCACCGTCTGCGGCGCGAGCGCGATCTCCGGCACGAGCACGATCGTCCCGAGCCCGCGCTCGAGCGCTGCACGCGCAGGCCTGGAGGTAGACCTCGGTCTTGCCGCTGCCGGTCGGCCCCTCCAGCAGGACATGCTCGCCGACGCCCTCGTCGAGCGCGGCGACGATTTGCTCCACTGCCTCTCGCTGCTCGACCGTCAGCGCATCCGGCTCGGGCTCGCCGCCGAGCGACTCGCGCTCGGCAGGCGACGGCCGCTCGCCCCGCGGCGCGCGGCGCTTCGGCGCGACGAGCTCGAGCGCTCTCGCGGGCGTCGAGCCGTAGTAGTCCGCCACCCACAGCGCCAGGTCGACGAGGGGCGCCGGCACCTCGTCGAGCTGTCGGCCGACGGCCGACAGCTCGATCCCGGGCGGCGCCTCGACGCCGACGTCCGTTACGACCCCACGGGTCGTGCTCCGCCCGAGCCGGACCGACACGACGGCGCCCTTCGCGAGGCCCTCGGGAACCTCGTAGGTGAAGGGCCGCACGAGCGACCGGGTGGAGACGAGGGGGTAGACGGTGGCCAGCGGCACGGTACGGCCAACGTAGCCGGGAGCCCGGAGGCCGCCTTGTAGACTCCGGCCGATGGCGGGCCACGGGCATTCGATCGACGAGTACCTCGAGGTCATCTACTTCCTCGCCTTCCCGATCGGCGAGTACCGCCCCGCCGGCGAGAGCGCGATCGCCTCGCGGGTCGCCGAGATGCTCGGGGTCTCACGCGCGTCCGCGGGCGAGATGCTCAAGCGGCTCGAGGCGGAGGGGCTCGTCGAGCGCGGCGAGCAGAAGGAGGCGATCCTCACGCCGGCCGGGATCGAGCGCGCGGAGAAGGTCGTCCGGAAGCACCGCATCATCGAGCGGTTCCTGACCGACTTCATGGGCTACACCGCCTCCGAGTCGCACGTCCACGCCGACGAGATGGGCGACACGTTCACCGACGACATGATCGAGCGCATCTTCGAGCGCCTCGGCCGGCCCGACCGCTGCCCGCACGGCTGGCCGGTCGATCCCGACGTCGAGCAGACCGAGAACGTGGGGCTCGTCGCGCTGGCCGAGCTGACGCCGGGCCAACGGGGTGAGATCGTGCGCCTCGCCGAGCACGACGGCGACCTGCTCCACTGGTTCTACGACGAGGGCTTCGTGCCGGGGTCGAACGTCGAGATCCGTGAGGCGCAGCCCGCGGCCGGCCAGCTGAAGGTCGTTCTCGGCGACGACGAGCGCGCGATCGCCGAGAAGGCGGCGCAGGGCCTCTACGTCCGCCTCGCCGCCTAGCGCTTACGTTCGGCTTACGCGGCGCTCACGGACGGCGAACCCGCGCCTGATTCGCTTCTGCGAGGACCTCGGACGAAGGAGACTCGAATCGTGAGACGTCACATCGCACTTGCAGCCGTGCTCGTCGCGGTCGCGGCCCTCGCCTTCGGCGCCGGCTCCGCGGCCGCGGCCGACACGCCCTCACTCGGCGACGCCGTCGCTGCGCGCCTCGGCATCACGGGCGACCAGCTTCGCGCCGCCTTCAAGGCCGAGCTGAACGCCCGGATCGACGCCGCGGTCGCCGCCGGCCGGCTGACGCCCGAACAGGGCGCGAAGCTGAAGGAGCGGGTCGCCGACGCCAAGGGCCTCGGCATCGTCGTCCGCCGGGCGTTCGCCGAGAGGCACAAGGCGCTCGTCGCGCGCATCGTCGCGGTGAACCGCCTCGGCGCCGCCGCGAAGTACCTCGGGATGACGCCGAAGGAGGTCAGGACGGCGCGCCAGAGCGGCCGGTCGCTCGCCCAGATTGCGGCGTCGAAGGGGAAGAGCGTCGACGGCCTCGTCGCCGCCATCGTCGCCCCCGCCAAGGCACGCGCTGCCAAGGCCGTCTCGAACGGGAAGCTGACGCAGCAGCGCGCGGACGAGCTGATCGCCCGGCTGACCGAGCGCGTGCAGGCGCTCGTCAAGCGGGTGCCGGCGACGTCCTAGGGCTCAGACGCGAGCAGGCGCGGCCAGCCCGGCCGCGGCACGGAGCGCATCGACCTTGTCGGTGCGCTCCCACGTGTAGTCGGCCGAGTCGGTGCGGCCGAAGTGGCCGTAGGCGGCCGTCTTCCGGTAGATCGGACGGCGGAGGTCGAGGTCGCGGACGATCGCGCCGGGCCGGAGGTCGAAGTGCTCCGACACCAGCTCGGAGATCCGCTCGTTGGACAGCCCGTCGGCCTCGGTGGCGAACGTGTCGACGAGGACGCTCATCGGATGCGCGACGCCGATGGCGTACGCGACCTGCACCTGGCAGCGGTCGGCGAGACCGGCTGCCACGACGTTCTTCGCGACGTAGCGCGCGGCGTACGCAGCGGAGCGGTCGACCTTCGTGGGGTCCTTCCCGGAGAAGGCGCCGCCGCCGTGCGGTGCCGCGCCGCCGTACGTGTCGACGATGATCTTGCGGCCCGTCAGTCCGGTGTCCCCCATCGGCCCGCCGACCACGAACTTGCCGGTCGGGTTGACGTAGAAGAAGTCCTTCGCGCCGAGGCGCGCCTCATCGTAGAGGCCGCGGTAGTCGGCGTTCAGGATCGGCTCGACGACGTGCTCGAGCAGGTCCGGCTTGATGAGCGTCTCGGCGTCGAGCCCGTCGCGATGCTGCGTGGAGATCAGCACCCGCTCGATCTCGACCGGACGCTGGATCCCGTGCTCGTCGATCTCGTAGCGCACGGTCACCTGCGTCTTGCCGTCGGGGCGCAGGTACGGCAGCACGTCCGCCTTGCGCACGGCCGCCAGGCGCTTCGCGAGCTTGTGCGCCAGCATGATCGGCAGCGGCATCAGCTCCTCGGTCTCGCGCGTGGCGTAGCCGAACATCATCCCCTGGTCGCCGGCGCCGATCCGGTCGATCGGGTCGGTGTCGCCGTGCTGGGCCTCGAACGACTCGTCGACGCCCTGCGCGATGTCCGGCGACTGCTCGTCGATCGCCACCATCACGCCGCACGTCTCTGCGTCGAAGCCGTACTTGGCGCGCGTGTAGCCGATGTCCGCGATCGTCTCGCGGACGATCGCGCGGACGTCGACGTACGTCTCGGTGGTCATCTCGCCCGCGACGACCACGAGGCCGGTCGTGACGAGCGTCTCGCAGGCGACGCGCCCTTCGGCATCGTCCTTCAGGACGGCGTCGAGGACGGCGTCGGAGATCTGGTCGGCGACCTTGTCGGGATGCCCCTCGGTGACGGACTCGGACGTGAACTGGAAGGTGCGTGCGCTCATCGGGCCGAACCTTAGCCAGGATCCTGGGGCACGCCAGTCGGGGTCACTCGACCGTGGGGTCGCGCTCCATCAGGCGTGCGACGAGCTCGGTCAGGGGGATCCCGTCGAGAACGGCGGAGACCCCCTCGGTGATCGGCATCTCGACGTCCAGCCGGTGGGCGAGGTCGCGGAGCACCGGCGCGGTCGTCAGGCCCTCCACCACCATCCCGATCTCGCGTGCGGCCTCGGCCGGCGTCGCGCCCTGGGCGACGAGCTCGCCGCAGCGGCGATTGCGGCCCGACTTCGACCAGCACGTGACGATCAGGTCTCCCATCCCGGCCAGCCCTGCGAACGTCTCCGGGCGGGCGCCTGCCACCTCGGCGAGGCGCCCCATCTCCACGAGCCCGCGGGTCACGAGCGCCGCCTTCGCGTTGTCGCCGAGCCCGAGGCCGTCGGCGCCACCGGCGGCGAGGGCGATGACGTTCTTGGCCGCCGCGCAGAGCTCGACGCCGACGAGGTCGTCGTTCACGTAGACGCGGAAGGCGCTCGACGTGATCGCGAGCTGGAGCTGCACGGCGAGCGGCAGGGTCTCGCAGGCGATCACCGCGGCAGCCGGCAGCCCGCGCGCGACCTCGTCCGCGATGTTCGGGCCGGAGAGAACCGCAACGGGCCGGTCGGTGACGAGCGTCGAGAGGCGATCCCCGGTGACCGGGTCGAGGCCCTTCGTGAGGCTCAGGATCGGCGCGCTCCCGGGCAGGGCGCGCACGACCTCGCCGAACGAGGCACTCGGCACCGCGACGACGACGAGGTTCGCATCCGCGACCGGGGCGTCGGGGATCGAGGTCGCATCGACGCCCGTGAGGTCGACGTCGCTCAGGTAGCGGGGATTCCGTCCCGTGTCCCGGATCGCAGCCGCTTGCTCCGCGTCGCGGCAGGCGAGCGTCACAGCGTGGCCGTGGTCGACGAGAAGCCGCGCGAAGGCCGTGCCCCACGACCCTCCGCCGACGACGACGACGTTCACTCGGAGCGCTGGAAGTCGATCGACACCGGGACGCCCTGCAGCTCGAAGCGCGCGCGCAGCTCGTTCTCGACCCAGTAGCCGTAGTCGCGCGTCACGAGCCGCGGGTCGTTGACGAAGATGCGCAGGCGCGGCGGGCGCGTCGCCGTCTGCGTCGCGTAGAGGAGCTTGAGCCTGCGGCCCCGCTCACCGGCCGGGCCCGGCCGGGCCTCCTTGAGCTCCCCCAGCGCCTTGTTGAGCGCGGGTGTCGGGATGCGTGTCGTGTGCTTGGCGAAGAGCGTCTCGACGTGGTCGAGCAGCCGGCGCAGGCCGCGTCCGGTCAACGCGGAGACCGCGACCGCCGGCGGCCGCTGGCGGAGGCGCCGGTTCAGCATCCCGCGGGTCTGCTGGAGGTCGAGCGTCGTGACGTCCCACTTGGAGAGGACGACGAGCGTCGAGCAGCCTGCCTTGCGCGCGACGTCGGCGACGGCGAGGTCCTGCTCGACGACGCCCTCCGACGCGTCGACGAGCACGAGCGCCACGTCCGCGCGTTCCGCCGCATCGAGCGCGCGAAGCTCGGAGTAGTACTCGATGCCCTGGCGCTGGCGGCGCTTGCGGCGCAGCCCGGCCGTGTCGACGAGCAGGAACGTCGTCTCGCCGCGGGTCAGCACCGTGTCGATCGTGTCGCGCGTCGTGCCGGGCACGTCCGAGACGATCACGCGCGTCTCGCCGAGGAGCGCGTTCAGGAGCGACGACTTGCCGACGTTCGGGCGGCCGAGGATCGCGACGCGGATCGCCTCCTCCCCCACGATGCCCTCGTCCCGGCCGGGCAGTCGCGAGACGACGTCGTCGAGCAGGTCGCCGGTCCCGTGGCCGTGGAGCGCGGAGAGCGGCACCGGGTCGCCGAGCCCGAGCCGGTGGAACTCCACCGCCTCGAGGTCGCGGCGGGGATCGTCGATCTTGTTCGCGAGCACGATCACCGGCTTGCCCGAGAGGCGCAGGATCGTCGCGAGCTCCTCGTCGCCCGGCGTGATCCCGGCCCGCGCGTCGACGACGAAGAGGACGAGGTCGGCCTCGCCGATCGCCGTCTTCGCCTGCTCGGCGATGTGCCGCCCGAACGGCCCGGTGTCGGCCTCGTCGACGCCGCCGGTGTCGACCAGCCTGAAGGTGACGCCGTTCCAGTCGGCCAGGAGCTCCTTGCGGTCGCGCGTCACCCCGGCCGTCTCGTGCACGACGGCCGCCCGTGTCTGGGTCAGCCGATTGACCAGCGTCGACTTCCCGACGTTCGGGAAGCCGACGATGGCGACGGTCCCGGCGCTCCTGACCGGGTCGGCGGCTTCGTCGGTCATGGACGCGACCCCGGCGGGACGGCGTCGCGCGGGCGGCCGAGCCGGTGGACGTCGACCAGCCAGTCGAAGAGACGCCGGATCTCCGCCTGCAGCAGCGCCGAGGCCTCCTTGTAGCCGCGCCCGCCCTTCGGGAGCCCGTCGAACGTCATCGGCTCGCCCCAGGCGATCGACGCCGCCTGGAAGCCGCCCGGCGCGGGCTTCCACCCCTGCGTGCCGTGGATCGCGACCGGGACGATCGGCACGTCCTCCTGGAGCGCCACCATCGCGGCGCCCGGCTGGACGTGACCGGGGACGCCCGAGAGCTGGCGGGTCCCCTCGACGAAGAGACCGAGCGCGTGCCCTTCCGCGACGATGCGCCGCATCGTGCGCACCGCCTCGCGGTCGGACTCGCCGCGGCGCACCGGGAAGCAGCCGAAGGTGCGGATGAACGCGCCGAGCCCGGGCACGCGGTGCGCCTCGACCTTCGCCATGTAGTAGAGGACGCGCGGGCTCGCCGCGCCGAGCACCGCCGGGTCGAGCCACGAGAAGTGGTTGGACGCGACGACGACCCCGCCGTCGAGCGGCACGCGGTCGCGCCCGTAGACGCGCAGGCGCGAGGCGAGGGACGCCGCTCCGCCGATCGTCGGCCGGCCGAGCGCCCAGGTCACGTCGGGCAGGCTCACCGCGCCACCTCGACCAGCCCTGCGATCCGGTCGATGACCTCGTCGAGGCTCAGCTCCGTCGTGTCGACCTCGACCGCGTCCTCCGCACGGTGCGTGTTGATCGCGTCGCGCTCGTCCCGCCGCCGCAGCTCCTCGGCCAGCTCCTCGATCGCGAGACCGTCGCGCTCGAGATGTCGTCGGCGCGCGCGCACGGCCGGGTCGGCCACGAGCCACACCTTGACCTCCGCGTCCGGGACGACGACGACGCCGATGTCGCGCCCCTCGATCACCGAGTCTCCCGATCGACCGAGCTCGCGTTGTCGTGCTCGCATGACCTCGCGCACCTCCGGGTGCCGGGCGACGACCGGGACGGCCGCGTCGATCTCGGGCTCGCGGATGCGGGTCGTCACGTCTTCCCCGGCGATTTCGACCATGTCCGCGTCACCGAACGTGACCGGATGCGCCTGCGCGAGCGCCTCGAGCCCTGGCCCGTCGTCGAGCGCAACGCCCTCGTGCAGCGCGAGCCACGTGAGCGCGCGGTACATCGCGCCGGTGTCGAGGTAGTGGAACCCGAGCCGTGCGGCGAGCCCCCGGGCGACGGAGCTCTTGCCCGCCCCGGCCGGGCCGTCGATCGCGACGATCACGGTTCGCTCCACTGCCGCTGACCTCGCGTGGAGCGGCGGAGCTGCTCGACGATCTCGAAGAACGCCGGGAAGCTCACCCCCACGACGTCCGCGCCCTCGATGCGCACGCCTTCCCGCGAGGCGAGGCCGGCGACCGCGCCGAGCATGGCGATGCGGTGGTCGCCGCGGCTGTCGATCCTGCCGCCGCGGAGCCGTGCCGGGACGCCGGTGATCGAGAAGCCGTCCTCGTTCGCGCGGGCGCGCGCGCCGAGCGGCCGCAGCGCGTCGACCGTCGCCTCGATCCGGTCGGTCTCCTTCGCGCGGAGCTCCTCCGCGCCGCGCAGCACGCTCTCGCCGCGCGCGCACGCGGCCGCGAGCGCGAAGAGCGGCAGCTCGTCGATCGCGAGCGGCACCTCCTTCGCGCCGACGGTCGTCCCGACCAGCGGGGCCGAGTGGATCTCGAGATCGCCCCCGGGCTCACCGCCGATCGAGCGGCGGTTGTAGACCGTGACGTTCGCTCCCATCCGGTCGAGGATCTCGAGCAGGCCGGTGCGCCGCGGGTTCAGGTTGACGCCGTGGACGTGCAGCTCGGAGCCGGGGACCAGGGTGGCCGCCACGATGAACGGTGCCGCCGAGGAGAAGTCGCCCGGGACCTCGACCTCGCCGAGCGAGAGCCGCTCGGCCGGGCGCACGGTGACGCTCGTCGACCGGACGGCGACGTCTGCGCCGGCCGCCTGCAGCATGCGCTCGGTGTGGTCGCGGGTCGGGGCCGGCTCGACGACCGTCGTCTCGCCGTCCGCGAACAGCCCGGCGAGCAGGATCGCCGACTTGACCTGCGCGCTCGCGACGGGCAGCGCGTAGTCGATCGCGTGGAGCGCGCCCCCGGAGACCGTCATCGGCAGGTGGCCGTCCGTCGTCCCGAGGCGTGCGCCCATGCGGCCGAGGGGCTCGTCGATCCGACCCATCGGCCGCCGCGAGAGCGACTCGTCGCCCGTCAGCTCGAAGCTCTCACCGTCCTGTCCGGCGAGGATGCCGGCGATGAGCCGGACGAGCGTCCCGGCGTTCGCGCAGTCGATCGGCCGCCCCGGCGCGCGCAGCCCACGGAGGCCCTTCCCGAACACGCGGAGCGTGTCGGAGCCGTGCTCGTACACGTCGACCCCGAGCGCGCGCACCGCCGCGATCGTCGCCTCGGTGTCCGCGGAGCGGCCGAAGCCCGTGACGTGCGTCTCGCCGTCGCAGATCGCGCCGATCAGCACCGAGCGGTGCGAGATCGACTTGTCGCCGGGAACCGCGACGTGGCCGACGAGTCGCGGGACCGGCTCGACCAGGAGCGATCCGAGAGCGGCGGTCATTCGTCGATCACCGGCGCCGCCACGACGCCGTAGCCCTGCGCCTCGAGCAGCGCAGTGGCGCGCTCGGCCTCGCCCGCCCCCGCGACGAGCATGGTCAGCGTCCCGCCACGCTCGGTCGAGACGTGATCGAGCTCGAAGTCCTCGACGTTGATCCGCTCGGCGCCGAGCGCCTGGAAGATTCCTGCGAGCACGCCCGGCCTGTCGGAGATGTGGATCCGCAGCCTCCGGAGGTCGCCCGGGTCGGTGAACGCCGTCGCGAGCATGCGCCGCCGGTGCCCGCTCGCCTCGCCGATCCAGCGCGCGAGGAACCCCGCGTCGCCCGCCGCGAGCGCCCGCTCGACCTGCTCGAGCTGCCGGCGCTGCTCGGCGAGCGCGCCCGCGAGCGCCTCGCGGTTGTCGAGGAAGATGTCCACCCAGATCCTCGGATTGGCACCGCCGATGCGCGTCATGTCGCGCAGCGAGCCTCCCGCGGCGTGGAGCGGATCGTGGCCGTCGATGCGGGTCGAGCCCGCCTGGTTCAGGAGGACGTTCGCGAGCACGTGCGGCAGATGGCTCGTGACCGCGACGAGCCGGTCGTGGGCGTCGGGGCCGATCGCCACGGGACGCGCGCCGAGCGAGGAGACGAAGCCGTGCACCAACCGCAGCCGCTCCGGCGACGTCGTCGCAGTCGGCGTCATGAACCACGTGGCGCCCTCGAACAGGTCGGCCGAAGCGCGGTCCGGGCCGCGCGTCTCGGCTCCGCAGATCGGATGCCCGCCGACGAACCGGGCGTCGTCCCCTGCGGCCGCGCAGACCGGGCCCTTCGTCGAGCCGACGTCCGTGACCGTGCACCCGGCAGGCGCGCGGTCGAGCACCTCGCGAACCGTGTGCGGCAGGTCGCCGACCGGCGTGGCGACGAGGACGATCTCCACGTCCGCCACCGCCCCGCCGAGATCGGCCGCCCCCTCCACCGCGCCGCGCTCGACGGCGGTCGCGAGGTGCGTCTCGTCAGGATCCCAGCCGCGCACGTCGGCGACCCCGGCGCGCCGTGCGGCAAGCGCCGCCGACGCGCCGATCAGCCCGGTGCCGATGACGGCGAGCCGCTCGAGCGAGATCGTCATGCAGTTCCTGGCGGGAGGATCGCGGAAACGCGATCACGCCGCCCGCATCAGCTCCGCGACGCGGAAGGCGAGGTCGAGCGACTGGCGGGCGTTGAGGCGCGGGTCGCACAGCGTCTCGTAGCGGTGATCGAGCTGCTCCTCGAGCACCTCCTCGGATCCGCCGAGGCACTCGGTCACGTTCTCGCCCGTGATCTCGAGGTGCACGCCGCCGGGCCAGGAGCCGACCTCGCGATGGGCCGCGAAGAACCCTTCGATCTCGCGCAGTACGTCGTCGAACCGGCGTGTCTTGTGACCGGACGGCGTCACGAAGCTGTTGCCGTGCATCGGGTCGCAGGCCCAGAGCACCGGGATCTCGCTCTCGCGTACGGCGCGAAGCAGCGGCGGCAGAAGCTCCTGCACGCGGTCGGCCCCGAACCGGGTCACGAGGGTCAGCCGCCCGGGGATGCGATCCGGGTTGAGCCGCTCGCACAGCCCGACCAGGTCGTCCGGCGTCGCCGTCGGCCCGACCTTCACCCCGACGGGGTTCTCGACGCCGGTCAGGAACTCGACGTGCGCGCCGTCCAGCTGGCGCGTCCGCTCACCGACCCAGAGGAAGTGCGCCGAGCACGCGTACCAGTGACCCGTCGTCGAGTCGCGGCGCACGAGCGGCTCCTCGTAGTCGAGCAGAAGCGCCTCGTGGCTCGTCCAGATGTCCACCTCGTGGATCGACCGCTCGTCGCCGAGGTCGATCCCGATCGCCTGCATGAACCGCAGAGCCCGGCCGATCTCGTTGGCGATCACCTCGTAGCGACGACCCTCGAGCGAGCTCGTCACGAACTCCTGGTTCCACGTGTGCACCTGTGTGAGGTCGGCGAAGCCGCCCTTCGTGAAGGCGCGCAGCAGGTTGAGCGTCGAGACGGCCTGGTAGTACGCCTGCACCATCCGCTCCGGGTCGGGCACGCGCGCCTCGGGCGTCGGCTCGTCGGAGTGGATCGCGTGGCCTCGGAACGAAGGAATCTCGACGCCGCCGACCGTTTCGGTCAGAGCGGAGCGCGGTTTCGTGAACTGCCCCGCGATCCTGCCGACTTTGACGACCGGCAGCGTCGCGCCGTACGTCAGGACGGCGGACATCTGCAGAAGCACCTTGAGACGCTCACGGATCGCGACCGCCGAGACGTTGCGGAACGACTCGGCGCAGTCGCCGGCCTGGAGCAGGAAGGCGCGCCCCTCGACCGCCTCGCCGAGCGCGCGCTGGAGCGCCCGCGCCTCACCGGCGAAGACGAGGGGCGGCAGCTGTCCGAGGCGCTCTCGGACGGCGTCGACCGCGGTCGGGTCGGGCCACTCCGGCTGCTGCAGCGCGGGCAGCGAGCGCCACGAGGACGGGGTCCAGGGCTCGGTCACGGCCATGCAAACGAGTGTAGTGCCCGACGCTTTGACGCTTCGCGCCAAAACGGCTAGAAAAGACCGATGTCCGGCATCGATCGCCACTGTCTCTTCTGGCGCCCCGAGGCGACAGCGACCTCGGACGGTCGAGGGCGGCGTTAGCCGCTTTCGGCCGCGACAGCGGACGAAAGGGGCACGGTGAGGATCTTCTCGGGCATCCAGCCGACGGGCGACAAGCACCTCGGCAACTACATCGGCGGGTTCCGCCAGTACGCGCAGACGCAGGAGCAGGGCGAGGCGTACTTCTGCATCGTCGACCTGCATTCGATCACGGTCGAGCACGACCCGCGCGACCTGCACGACCGCACGCTCGACCTGTTCGCGATGCTGCTCGCGACGGGACTCGACCCCGAGCGGTCGACGGTGTTCGCGCAGAGCCACGTGACGGCGCACGCCGAGGCGAGTTGGCTGCTCTCGGCCGTCACCTCGTACGGCCAGCTCGGCCGGATGACGCAGTTCAAGGACAAGGCCGACCGCCGCGAGTTCGTCTCGGCCGGCCTCTTCACCTATCCGGTGCTGATGGCCGGCGACATCCTCCTCTACCAGACGGACCGCGTGCCGATCGGCGACGACCAGCGCCAGCACCTCGAGCTCGCGCGCGACGTCGCGGAGCGCTTCAACGCGCGCTTCGGCGAGACGTTCGTCGTGCCCGAGGGGATCTACCCCGAGGTCGGCGCGCGGATCATGGACCTCCAGGAGCCGACGCGGAAGATGTCGACAACCGGCGGCACCGAGCAGGGCACGATCAAGCTGCTCGACGAGCCCGACGCGATCCGCAAGAAGTTCCGCTCCGCGGTCACCGACTCGGGCCGCGAGATCCGGCGCGCTCCCGACAAGCCGGGCGTCGGGAACCTGATCGACATCCTCTCCGTGGCGACACAGCGTACGCCGGAGGAGGTCGAGGCGGCGTACGAGGGATCGGGCTACGGCGACCTCAAGCGCGACGTCGGCGAGGCCGTCGTCGCGCTGCTCGACCCGGTGCGCGAGCGCTACCTCGCGCTTCGCGCCGACGAGCCGGAGCTCCTGCGCCTCCTCGCCGTCGGCGCCGACAAGGCCCGCGCCGCCTCCGCGTCGACGATCGAGGCGATGTACGGGCGGATGGGCTTCGTGAGGCTCGCGACCGCATGATCAAGACGCTCGCGATCTCGGCGGTGGTGCTGGCCGTCGCGATCGTCGGCGGCGTCCTCCATTTCACCGACGCCGATCCCGTCGTCACGTTCGTCGTCTGCGGGATCGCGCTCGGCGGCGTGGCGTGGACGATCGGGATCGCGACCGAGTCCGTCGGCGCGAGGTACGGGCCGGCCGTGACGGGCGCGCTCCAGTCGACCCTCGGCAACCTGCCCGAGCTCTTCATCGTGCTCTTCGCGCTCTCGGCCGGCGAGCTCGTCGTGGCGCAGTTCTCGATCCTCGGCTCGCTGTTCGCGAACGCGCTGCTCGTGCTCGGCCTCGCGATCGCCACCGGCTCGACGAGGCGGGCCGACGGCACGATGAGCTTCGGCGCGCGCCTCCCGAACGACACGGCCACGCTGCTGCTCCTCGCGGTGTTCCTGATCTCGATCCTCGGGCTCTCCGACCAGGTCGGCGACAGCGCGAGCCACCACCAGGTCGAGATCTCGGTCGTCGGCGCGATCTGCCTGCTGATCGTCTACGCGGCCTGGCTCGTCGGCTACCTGCGCTCCGACAGGACCTCGGAGGCGGCGCTCGTCGAGCCGAAGCACGGGGCGCTGCCGTTCCAGGCCGCGATCGTGCTGCTCGCCGTCTCGGGGATCGCGGCCGCGTTCGTCTCCGACTGGTTCGTGCACGCGCTCGACCCGGCCGTCGAGGCGATCGGCATCTCCAAGGCGTTCACCGGCCTGGTCATCGTCGCGATCGCAGGCAATGCCGTGGAGAACGTCGTCGCCGTCCAGCTCGCCTGGAAGGGCCAGAACGACCTCGCGATCTCCGTCGTGAAGAACTCCGTGGCGCAGATCGCCTGCTTCCTCTGGCCGGTGCTCGTCATCCTCTCGCTGTTCTTCGCCGAGCGCCTCACGTTCGTGGTCGAGCCGGTCTACCTCGGCGCGCTCGCGCTGACCGCGATCGCGCTCTGGCAGGTGACCGGCGACGGCAAGGCCGTGCTCTTCGAGGGCCTGGCGCTCGTCAGCCTCTACGTGGTGCTCGCGACGCTCGTCTGGTTCGAGTAGCCCACGTCGTTTCGCAGGTGCGCGTCCCGGGTATCCCTGGCCGCCTGCGGCGCACCGCGCCGCATCCATCAGAAGAAGGGGAGCGACATGCGCGAGGAGCGTGACGAGAGCGTGCGCACGGAGACGACCACGGTCGACGAGCGCGTCGAGACCGAGGAGGCGGTCGGGCCTCCGCGCGGACCGGCTGCGCCGCCGCTCGGCGAGCCGGAGCTCGAGCAGGCCGTCGTCCGCGAGACGGAGACGGTGCGGGCGCGCGAGGACGGCTCGATCGAGCGTGACACGATCAGGGAGGAGCACCGCCGGCGCTCGCGCACGGGCCAGGTGTGGCTCGTCGTGGCGATTCTCGCGTTGCTCGCGGCGGCGGCTGCGGGCGCGTGGTGGTACTTCACGCAGGCCGACACGACCAGCGTCCCGGCCGTCGAGGGCATGCCGCTCGACAGGGCCGTCAACACCCTGCAGGACGAGGGCCTCAAGGCCGACATCGTCAGGCGCGAGAGCGATGCGCCCGAGGGCACGGTTGCCCAGCAGGACCCGGGCGCCGGGACCGAGGTGGATGACGGGTCGACCGTCGAGCTCGTCGTCTCGGGCGGGCCGGCCACGGAGCCTGTCCCGAACGCCGTCGGGCTGGACGAGGCAGCCGCGCGCGACCGCCTCGTCGCGGCGGGCTTCGAGGTCACGTCACGGGACACCTTCTCCGACGAGGCGCCCGGCACGGTCGTGTCCCAGGATCCGGCCGCCGGCGCCGACGCGGCCAAGGGGTCTCGCGTCGCGATCGCGGTCTCGAAGGGAACCGGCATGGTGACGGTCCCGAACGTCGTCGGCATGTCGCGGGCGGAGGCGGAGGCCCAGCTCTCGACCGCGAAGCTCGAGGCGAACGTTGTCGAGGTGCCGTCGACGGAGGTCGCGGGAACCGTGGTCGCGCAGAACCCCGTCGGAGGGCAGGCGCGCGAGGGTTCGACCGTCAGGCTCAACGTCGCGCAGGGCTGACCGGGCCGCCGTGCCCGGGCGCACAGCCCGGGCACGGCTTCTGTCACAGCCCGACGAGTCGTCGCAGGCGGCGCACCTCGTCGCGCGTCAGCTCGCGCCACTCGCCCGGCCTGAGCCTTCCCGGGCCGAGGCCGGCGTAGCGAGAGCGCCGGAGCTTGACGACGGGATGGCCGACGGCCTCGAGCATCCGGCGCACCTGGCGGTTGCGGCCCTCGTGGAGCACGAGCTCCAGCCGCGACGGGGCGAGGAGCGTGACCCGTGCGGGTGCGGTCGGCCGGTCGTCGAGCTCGATGCCCTCGGCGAGCCTCCGCAGCACCTCCTCCCCCGGCTCGCCCTGCACCTCCGCGACGTACGTCTTCTCGACCCCGTACCGCGGATGGGCGAGCCGGTGTGCGAGCGGGCCGTCGTTCGTGAGGAGCAGCACGCCGGTCGTGTCGCGGTCGAGGCGTCCCACGGGCACGACCCGGACGTCGCCGCGGACGAGATCGACGACGGTCGGTCGCCCCTCGGGGTCCTGCGCGGTGGCGATCGTCCCGCGCGGCTTGTTGAGCAGGACGTGGCGCAGCGCCTGCTTGCCGACCTCCCGGCCGTCGACCCGCACGACGTTCGCCGCCTCGACGAACGTGTTGAGCTCCCCCGGCGCGCCGTCGACCGTCACCCGGCCGGACTTGATCAGCTCGTCGGCGCCGCGCCGCGAGGCGACACCGGCCCGGGCGAGATAGGCGTTGAGGCGCACGGAGCCATTCTCCCGGGATAGGCTCCCCCGCGGTGCAGGACTACGCCGACCTGACCCGCCGCCTCGCCGACCTCGTCGTCGGCTACGGCGCCAACGTGCAGCCGGGCCAGGTCGTCGCCGTCACGACGTACCCCGGGAAGGAGGCGCTGACGCGCGAGGTCGCGCGCGCCAGCTACGAGCACGGCGCACGGTGGGTCGACGCGTGGGTGTTCGACACGCGGGTCAAGCGAGAGCGACTGCTGCACGCGGACGAGTCGACGCTCGACTACGTCCCGCCCTGGATGATCGACCGGCTCGAGTGGCTCTCCGACGAGCATGCCGCGCGCGTGACCCTGACCGGCCCGGCAGACCCCGAGGCCCTCTCGGGCGTCGACCCTGCTCGCGCCGGCCGCGACGTCCTCCCGTACCTCCCGAACACCGGCGACGTCATCAACCGCGCGACCACGAACTGGTGCGTCGCCCCCGCGCCGACGCCCGGCTGGGCGACGCTCGTCTACCCGGAACTCGACGCCGAGGAGGCGTACGACCGCCTCTGGGAGACGATCGCGCACATCTGCCGGCTCGACGAGCCCGATCCCGCCGAGGCGTGGCGCACGCGCGCGCAGAAGCTCGAGAGCGTCGCGGCGACCGTCACCCAGCGGCGGTTCGACGCGATCCGGCTCCACGGCCCCGGCACCGACCTCACCGTCGGCCTCCTTCCCTCGTCCGCCTGGCACGCGGCCGACTTCACCACGGTCGACGGGCTGCGCCACTTCCCGAACATCCCGAGCGAGGAGATGTTCACGACGCCCGACCCGCTGCGCGCCGACGGTCACGTGACGGCGACCCGTCCGCTCGAGGTCTACGGCGCGATGATCGACGGGATCCGCGTGGAGTTCGAGGGCGGCCGCGCCGTGAAGATCGACGCCGACAAGGGCGCAGACGCATTGCGCGCAATCGCGGCGAAGGACGACGGCTCGTCCCGCCTGGGGGAACTCGCGCTGGTGGACGGCGAGGGCCGCATCGGACCGCTCGGCACGACCTTCTTCGAGACCCTGCTCGACGAGAACGCCGCGAGCCACATCGCGCTCGGCAACAGCTACGAAAGCGTCGTGGAGGCGGACGAGGACAAGGCGCGGATCAACCAGAGCGCGATCCACGTCGACTTCATGATCGGCTCGCCCGAGCTCGACGTGGACGGCCTCACGGCCGCCGGCGGCGCGGTGCCGCTCCTGCGCGGCGGCGTCTGGCAGGTGTGACGCCCCACGCACGGCGCGTGAGGTCGCCGAGCCGCCTCGCCGGCCGCGCCCTCTTCTGATCCCTACACAGGCGGCTCGGGGTCGTACTGGATATAGCGGCGGACGTCGCGGGCACGCTCGACCGAGTGGAGCCGCGCGACGAGGTGGAGCGCCATGTCGATCCCGGCCGAGACGCCCGCCGCCGTGACGATCTCGCCGCTGTCGACGAACCGGTCGTCGGGACGCACCTCGATCGTCGGATCCGTCTCGGCGAGCCTTTCCAGTGAACCCCAGTACGTCGTCGCCGCCCGGTCGCGCAGCAGCCCCGCTGCGGCGTAGACGATCGAGCCCGTGCAGACACTCGTCATCAGCGTCCCGCCGTCGCGCAGCCGGCGCAGCCGCTCGAGCACATCCTCGTCGGCGAGCTCGCGCCGCGTTCCGACGCCGCCGGGGTACACGAGCACGTCGATCGACGGAGCTGTGTCCCAGGTGTGGTCGGCCAGGACGCGCAGGCCCTTGGCGCACGTGATCGGCTCGGTCGTCGATGCCACGGTGAACACCTCGACGCCGTCGTCCGGCCACTGCTTCGCCCACGCCGCGAGCACCTCCCACGGCCCCGCGAAGTCCAGCTCCTCGGCGCCGTCGAACAGCACGACGGCGATCCGCGTCATGAGTACCGGCGACAAAGCCCTTGCGGCCCCGCAGGGGACGCCTTCAGGGATCTGCCCCCGCCGCAGGCGGGGAATCCGAGCGGCGGGAATCCGCTCGGCGGATTCCCGCTCGCGAACAAGAAGGTCACGAGGCGCGCGCTTCCGCGACCGCCAGTAGGCGCTCGCGGATCGCCTCGGTCTCGCCGCCGAGGTCGTCGAGGCGCGGCAGCTCGGCGAGCGTGTCGAGCCCGAAGACGCGCTCGAAGAGCGGCGTCACGCGGTAGCGGACGGCGCCGCCCGGACCGCTCTCGCGCCCGGCTTCGGCCACGAGGCCGCGCTCGACGAGGGAGGCGACGGCCGAGTCGGCGGCGACGCCGCGCACCCGCGCGATCTCCGGGCGGGACACAGGCCCCAGGTAGGCGACGATCGCGAGCGTCTCGAGCGCCGCCTGCGAGAGCCCGCGCTCGACCGGCCGCTCGAACAGCCGCCCGCACGCCTCGGCCGCCTCGCGCGAGGCGCGGAACGCGTAGCCACCGGACACGCGCTCCAGCACGATCCCGCTGCGCCCCTCGGCGTAGCGCTCGCGAAGCAGCCCGAGCGCCGTCTCGACGCGCTCGGAGTCGTCCTCGGTCGCGTCGACGAGCTCGTCGACGGTGAGCGGCTGCGAGGCGACGACGAGCAGCGCCTCGACGGTGCGAGCGAGTGCGTCGATCGGGGTGCCGACGATCGCGTCGGTGGAGATCAGGCGGAGCGGACGGTCCACGCGTGTGTCCTTTCTGTCTCGTGACGCGAGACGCGAATGGGAGCGAAGGGAGCGGCCTGCGCGAGTGCGATCTCGCCGGACTTCCGTAGCTCGAGCAGCGCGAGGAAGGCGACGGCCTGCTCCACTCTCGAGAGGCCCGCGACCTCGCCGTCGAAGTCGAACACGCGCCGGCGCCGCAGGACCGCGCGAAACCGCTCGAGGAACTGCGCGACGGGCGGGAAGCGAAGGGCCATGTGCGAGAGGGACACCTTCGGCGGCGGCACCGCCAGTCCTCTCATCGCGTCCGCGAGAAGCACGGGATCCTGCTGGGCGAGCCGGCGCTCAGCGCGCGGCGCAAGAGGCGCCGGGCCGAGGCGGAAGAAGCGCTCGCGCTCGTCCGCGAGCCGCTCGCGGAGCCAGGTCGCAGCCTCCTTCATGCGCCGGTACTCGGCGAGCCGCCGTGCGAGCTCCTCCGCCGCCTCCTCGGGCTCGAGCTCCGCGAGCTCCGCGTCTTCCTCCGGGAAGAGCTGGCGCGCCTTGATCTCGAGCAGCGCCGCGATGAGGACGAGGAACTCGCCGCACGCGTCGAGATCGATCCGGTCGCGCGCGGTCAGGTGCTCGACGAACGCCACGACGATGGACGCGATGTCGATCTCCGCCGGCTCGAGCTGATCCTTGAGGATCAGCGTGAGGAGGAGGTCGAACGGGCCCTCGAACGCGTCGAGGTCCAGCTCGAGGTCGCGAACCGCCGACGGCACGAGGTGAATCTAGCCGGGCGGTCGGACGCGCTTGCCGTGCGGGACGGCCATCTTGCGGGCAGGCGCGGCGGACGTCTGGCGCTTCTTCCGCCGCGGGCGCGCGGGCCGGTCATCCCTCTGCGAGAGGACGTACCAGATCACGCCTGCGGCGATCCCTAGCAGCGACATCCAGGCGTTGAGGCGCAGCCCCGCGATGTGGTGCGCGGGGTCGATGCGCAGGAGCTCCTCGAAGAAGCGCCCCAGGCAGTAGAGCGCGATGTACGCCGCGAAGATCCCCGGCGGGCGCGGCCGGAACCGCCGCTCGATCACGTAGACGAGCACGGCCGCCATCGCGAGGTCCCAGATCAGCTCGTAGAGGAACGTCGGGTGGAACGTCGTGCCCGGCGGATACGGGAACGGCGGGGCGTCGATCTCGAGCCCCCACGGCAGGTCGGTCGGCTTGCCGAAGAGCTCCTGGTTCCACCAGTTGCCGAGACGCCCGATCCCCTGCGCGATCAGGAGCCCCGGCGCGAGGCAGTCGGCGAGCAGCCAGACGTCCGCGCCCGCGCGCTTCGCGACGATGCCGCCGACGAGGCAGCCGAGCGCGATGCCGCCCCACACCCCGAGGCCGCCGCGCCAGATCGCGAACACGCCCCACCACTCGTCCGGCACCTCGTCCCAGCTCGTGACGACGTGGTAGATGCGCGCGCCGACGATCCCCGCCGCAACGCCCCACACGGCACAACGGAAGATGAGATCCCAGTCGCCGCCGCGGTTGACCCAGCGCCGGCCCGTGACGTACGTGCACACGGCGATCGCCGCGAGCAACGTGAGCCCGTACATGTGGACGGTGAACGGCCCGAGCTCGAGCGTGCCCGAGCTGGGCGAGGGGATCGACGCGAGAAGGCTCACCGCCGGCGCATTCTACGAGCGCTCCGGCTAGACGAGACCCTTGGCGCGCAGCTCGGCGAGGGCGGCCCCGGTCTTCTCGAGCCCCGCGAAGCCCATCCCCGCGAGGACCTCCGGCGCCTTCGTGAACTGGATCTCGCGGTAGTCGACGACCTGGAGGAGGTTCCCCCACGGGTCATGGACGTCGAGCGACGGCGGCCGCGAGACCTCGACGCCCGCAGCGAGCGCCGCCGCACGGACGGCGTCCTTGTCGTCGACGACGATCCCGACGTGCCGGACGGTGTCCGGCGCGCCGTGCGGCGCCCGCATCAGCGCCACGAACTGGTCGCCCATGTCGACGAACGCCATCGAGCCGGAGCGGCTCCGCAGCTGCAGCGGCCCGAACAGGCGCTCCCAGAACGCGAGCGCCTCGTCGATCGACCCGACCTCGAGCGCGACGTGGTTGATGCCGACGAGCGCCATGTCCAGAGCGTAGAGGGAACCCTCAGCGCCGCCGCGGTGTAGAGACGCAAAACGCGAAAGGAGCACCAGGCGCAGGCTCGTCGCCGCACTCGCCCTCGCCGCCGTCCTCCTCCCCGCCGCAGCGCTCGCGGGCGGCTGGGCAACGGTGCAGCTCAGCTCGACGCCGAAGGGAACCCAGGCAGGGACGCCGTGGGTCGTCAACCTCACCGGTCCTCCAGCACGGCGTCCCGGACGATCTGGCACGGGTTCAGCCGCGAGCACACGTACTCGCCGGTGCGCATCGCGCCCGCAGCCTGACCGGCTGTTCCTAGACGCGCTGCGGCGCGGCTTGCCGCGTCACACCGCGTCGGCGTGCAGGCGCTCGCCGAGGCTCTGCAGGACCTTCGTCGCGATCGAGGGCATCTCCTCGATCAGGCCGCGGAACGCGCGGTCGGTGACGACGAGGAGCCGCACGGGCGAGGTCGCGGTCACCGTCGCGGTGCGTGGGACGTCCGAGACCAGCGCGATCTCGCCGATGAAGTCGCCCGGGCCGAGGTCGCGAACCTTCTTGCCACCCTTGGTGACGCGGACCGTCCCGTCCACGATGACGAGGAACTCGCGCCCGCGCTCGCCCTCGCGGATGAGCGTCGCCCCGTCGGCCAGGTCGAGCTCGTCCGCGAGCGACGCGATCCGCTCCAGCTCCGTCTTCGAGCAGCTCGCGAACAGCGGCACCGCCTGGAGGAGCTCCACCTTCGTGTTCTTCCGGAGGCGCACCGGACGATCCTATGAACCCGGAAGGGGGTGCTGCAAGTCGTGCCGGCCGCCGAGGTTTTACACCTCCTTCACCGCGGTACCCCAATTCCCGCATGTCCTGCGCGTACAACAGGACAACCGGAGACGGCGTTCGTGCGAATAGGCAGGCGAGGCAGGACGTTCGGAGAAGAGAGGCACCGATGTCGATCGTCGATACCACCGAAATCAGCTTCGAGGTCGAGCGCGTCGAGCTCTGGCGGCTCGACACCCTCGAGCGCGCCGGCTACGACGCCGAGTCCGCCGCCGTCCTCGCCGCTTCGCCCGAGGTCGACCTCCACCGCGCCGTCTCGCTCGTCGAGCGCGGCTGCAGCGTGGATCTCGCGCTCCAGATCCTCCTGTAGCTCAGGCGCGGCAGACTGCCGGCGTGAGCGAGAGCCGCCGCGTCTACTCCACCGCCGACGGCGACCTGCGCAAGCCCGCACCCCGTGACCGCACGGCGCGCACGGCCCCGTCGCCGCCGAGCGACGGCATCGTCCGCGTCTCCCGCGAGACGAGCGGCCGCCGCGGCAAGACGGTGACGGTCGTTCGCGGCATCCCGCCGCGCGACCTCACCGCGGTCGCCAGCGACCTCAAGCGCCGCTGCGGCTCGGGAGGCGCCGTGAAGGACGGCGCCGTCGAGATCCAGGGCGACCACCGCCCGAAGATCGTCGCGCACCTCGAGGCGCAGGGGTACACGGTGAAGCTCGCCGGCGGCTAGTCCGCCTCGGGCGAACGGGCTCCTACGGTGGGGAGCAGGAGCGAACCTTGCGCTCCACGGCGTCAGCGGCGGACGACGACGAGCCGGTCGGCGCCGGACTCGGCTCCCCAGAGCTCCCCCGGCCGGCCGAGCAGCTGGCGGACGTTCGCACCCACGCGTAGGGGGACGCGCGTAAAGCGCCCCGTCGCCGGAGCGAACCGCCAGAGCCCGCTCCGGCCGAAGTCGGTCAGCCAGACGATGTCCTTGTCGTCGACGTAGACCGCGTAGACCTGCGCCGGCCCGGGAACGTCCCACTCGCGCCACTTCTTCGTCGCCGGGTCATAGCGGGCGACCTTGCCGGCGTTCCACTCGCTGACCCAGATCATCCCCTTCGAGTCCGACCAGACCCGGCGTGCGCCCTGGCCGGCGGTGGGCGGTCGGATGACGGTCGCCTTGCCGGTGCGCACGTCGATCTGCGCGATGTGACTTCCCGCCAGCGACGCGTAGAACACCTGTCCCTTCGGCGTCGTCGTGATCCCGTACGGCCCTCTCCCGAGCGGAGCGCGAAAGACGCGCATCGCACCCGTCTTCGGATTCAGGCGGCCGTAGATGCCGTTCTGCCCCGTGAACCAGAGGATCCCTCGCTTGTCGAACGTCGCGGTGTTGAGGTTCGCGTCGCCCGTCGCGGGGGGCAGGCGGTAGCCGCGAAAGGATGAGCTTCCCGGATCGACCCGGACGATCGCGTTGAGCCCACCGTCGGTCACCCAGGCCGCGCCGTCGGGGCCGACGATCACGCCGTGCGGCGCCGACCCCTCCCCGAGCGGGACCTCCGTCGTCTCCCCTGTCGCCGGGTCGAGCCGTCCGAGCCTGCCCGTCGCCTGGGCGGTGTACCAGACCGTCCCGTCGGGCGCGGGCGCGACGTCGTGCGGGTGCGAGCCCGCGGGCACGCTGTACTCCTGCACACGCAGTCTGGGCGCGGAGCTCGAGGATGGAGCCGACGTGCTGGCGACGAGCGTGACGGCGAACGCGGCGACGAGAGCTCCGACGAGGGTGCGAGACGACGCCATGCGGCTCCTCCTTCGCAGACGAGCCGTTCACGCTACCCGAGCCTGTGCGTCTCGTCTGCAACGTCGCTCCGGATCGGCGACAGGACGCCGGCCCGACCGGGTGATACCGTTGATGAGGTCCAGCAGGAGTTGGAGCGAGTACCGGTCGTGGCTTTGCGCGCCTTCCGCTGCACGTTCATGAGGCAGTCGAGAGAAGGTGGAGATGTGCAGACCGGAAGCGTGAAGCGGTTGAGCGACGCCGACGCATTGCCGAAAGTCTCGTTCGACAACGGCGGCGAGTTCATTCGGCAGACGCGACGCGACGTCGAGGAGTACCTCTCCGCTCGTCATGTCCGCGTGCGCGGCCGCGCCCAGCTCTACGCAAAAGGAGTCGTCGCCTTCGCCGTGCTGCTCGGCTCGTGGCTGACGCTCATGTTCGGCCACCCGGGTGTATGGCTCGGTCTGCTCAGCTTCGGCGGCCTGATCTTCGGGACGTCGCTGACGGCGTTCAGCGTGATGCACGACGCCAATCACGGCGCGTACTTCCGAAAGCGCCGCCTGAACCACCTGATGGGCTGGACAGCCGATTCGCTGCTCGGGCTCTCCAGCTACGCCTGGCGTGTGAAGCACAACGTCGCCCACCACACGTACACCAACGTCGACGGCTACGACGCCGACATCACGCAGGTGCCGTTCGCTCGGCTGATGCCCGTCCAGGAGCCCCGCCCGTGGTACCGGCTGCAGCACTACTACATCTGGTTTCTCTACTGCCTGATGGCGTTGCGCTGGCAGACCATCGGCGACGTCGCCGCGTTCGTTCGGGGAACCATCGGCACCAGCACCCTGCGCGTGCCACGGGGCTGGGACCTCGCCGGCCTGGTCGGCGGGAAGGTGATCTTCGTCAGCTGGGCGATCGTCGTGCCGCTGCTCGTCTACCCGTGGTGGGGCGTCGTCGTCGCCTATCTCGTCTACTCGATGGTCGTGAGTCTGATCATGGCCGTGACCTTCCAGCTCGCGCACTGCGTCGAGGAGGCCGACTTCACCTCGGCCGAGCAGCTCGCCGCCGAGAGACGGCTCTGGGCAGTGCACGAGGTCGAGACGACGGTCGACTTCTGCCCGCGCAATCCTGTTCTCAGCTGGGTGGTCGGGGGCCTCAACTACCAGATCGAGCACCACCTGTTCCCACGGGTCCCGCACACCCACTACGCCCACATCGCCACGATCGTGCAGCGCAACGCGGAGCAGCACGGCGTCCGCTACGTCACGCAGCGCTCGCTGCGCGCTGCTCTCCGGTCGCACTTCCGGCACCTGCGCACGATGGGGCGCATGGGTGTTCCGGTCGCGCTCGAGATGGGTTGAATCTCCGTCACGGCCCGGCGCGTGACTTCGCCCTTCGACTATGGGAAGGTGCGGTCCGCGGGGTCGAGTCGAACGGAGGAGATGACCATGTACGCGAGTGTTCGCACCTACGCCGGCAATCAGGGCCTGGCAGACACGCTCGCCGAGCACGAGGACGAGATTCGGCAAGTCATCCGAGGCATCGACGGGTTCAAGGCCTACTACCTCGTGAAGGGCGAAGACGCCACGACATCGATCAGCGTCTTCGACGACCGGGCGGGCGCCGAGGAGTCGAACCGCGCCGCCGCGGCGTGGCTGGCCGAAAACCTCCCCGACCTGACCGTCGCGCCGCCGCAGGTGACGGCGGGCGAGGTCCGCATCGGCTTCTAGCCGCCCAGTTCCCCGGGAACAGCGCTCTAGGATGGAGAGCGTGTCGCTGCCCTTGACGCGTCCTCTCATCGACCACCTGGCCCTGCGAGTACGTGATCTGAGTCGCAGCCGCGCCTTCTACGAGCGGGCCCTGGAGCCGTTCGGAGTGACGGCAGTGGAGAGCTCGCAGGGGCCCGGGTTCGCCATCGAGGGCGGTGGTGATTTCTGGATCGGGGAAGGGGATCCCCCGGCCGCTCCTGTTCATGTGGCGTTCGCCGCAGCCGACCGAGCTACCGTCGACAAGTTCCACCGCGCCGCTGTCGAAGCCGGCGGCCGCGACAACGGTGCGCCAGGTCTTCGCCCGCATTACCACGCCGGGTATTACGCAGCGTTCGTCATCGACCCGGACGGCAACAACGTCGAAGCGGTCTTCCACGGAGACCGCCAGCTGCCAGCCGCGTGACGCTCTGGGCCAGCGTTCGGGTATGCCCCTTGAGGGGCGACCCTGAGGGCGCTGGATTTGTCTGAGGCGAGGCGGGCGGTCATCTCGGCGAATCCGGGTCACTGTTAGCGCTGGCGCTCAGCGTGTAGGGTGGATTTGTCCCGCCTCAACTCGCGGCGGGCAGCTATCCGACTGCGAGCACTGGGTCGGCGTCCTGGCTGGCCTGAGCGTGTGGTCGGCCTCCTGATTGTCAGCGTTAGGAGCTGACCATGTCGCTGGATGACTCCACTCCAGAGCAGGTCGAGCAGTGCAACGCGACCGGCCGCACGCCCGTCGTGTTCATCCATGGTCTATGGCTGCTCCCGAGTAGCTGGGACCGCTGGGCCGTCGTCTTTGAAGACGCGGGCTACACCGCCCTCACACCGGGCTGGCCGGACGACCCCGAAACCGTGGGCGAGGCGAACGCGCACCCCGAGGTTTTCGCCGGAAAGTCCGTTGGTGATGTCGCAGATCACTATGCGGAGGTGATCGAGCAGCTTGAGAAGAAGCCGATCGTGATCGGGCATTCCTTCGGAGGTCTGCTCGCCCAGATGGTCGCCGGGCGCGGCCTCGCGGCAGCAACGGTCGCGATCGATCCCGCGCCCTTCCAGGGTGTGCTGCCATTGCCGATCTCGGCCCTCAAGTCAGCGTTCCCGGTGCTGAGCAACCCCGCAAACCGGAACCGGGCAGTCCCGCTGACCTACGACCAGTTCCGCTACGGCTTCGCCAATGCGGTCAGCGAGGACGAGGCCAAGGAGCTTTACGACAACTTCGCGGTGCCCGCGTCCGGCAAGCCGCTCTTCCAGGCTGCGACCGCCAACCTCAATCCGTGGTCAGAGACGAAGGTGGACAGCGAGAACCCCGGACGCGGGCCACTGTTGATCATCTCCGGCGAGAAGGACAACACCGTCCCGTGGGCGATCGCGAACGCCTCCTACAAGAAGCAGGCGCGCAACGAGAGCGTTACCGAGATCGTCGAGATGCCCAACCGCGGTCACGCCCTTGTCATTGACGGCGGCTGGCGCGAGGTTGCGGATACGGCTCTGGCCTTCGTGCATCGGTTCGTTCCAGGCGCCCCGGAGGGCGCGTCCTTGGCCGGCAGCAAAGGTCTGGCCGCTGCTCGATGAGCTAGCGGGGACGTGGTGTCGGGTCGGAGTCGAACTCGGCCCGGCACCCCATTTTGGGCGTCTCGGAGGACTCGCACTCCCGTGCCGACGTGCGGGAAGGTCGCTCGAGCTTCATGCGTATCGCGCAGTCGCGACCTCCGCGTCCCCGACTCACATTCAGGGTGACCGCGCGTGCGATGTCTCCCGAACGACGCCGACCTCCCGCGCTGCCGAGCAGGCGCGCGTCGGTCAGGCCTCGACGAGGATCACGAGCGTCTCCGGGACAACTCCGTCGTGCGCCATCGCCTCGGCCGCCGCCTCCGTCTCCATCGCAGCCATGACGGCGTCCATGTCCGCGACGTCCATCAGCAATCCGACTCTCGTGGGGTTCTGTGGATCGACGAACGTCCGGATATTCGTCACGCCGAGAGGCCCAAAGAACTCCTCACGCTTGGGCGAGGCAAGCCAGTGGTCCTTGTCCTTGACGTCGTGGTAGCCAATCACAGTGGGCATTACGCCTCCTCCGGGTCAGCTCGCTGCGCGTCTGCGCACCGGGCACAGAGAACCTACGCCCTCACGACTCGGCGTGCCCAACGAACGGGAGGACGGTCGCCTGCGCGAGCGTCCTGCTACCGGATGACGCGCGCACGATCGACCGCACCGGCCGAGACGATCACTCGGGCGGTTGCCGATCCGGCGACTACAGGTGCGTCGTGACGACCGTCGGCTGACTCACGCCGTCAGGAGAGCGCGCAGCTCGTCCGTGCGGAGATCCGCCGCGTATGCGGAGGTTCCGGGCTGGTGCTTGCGACCGCCCTCGGCGAGTGGGCCGGCGTCGACCGCGTCGAAGCCGATCTGGTCGATCAGCTCTGCCACCATCTGCTTAGCGTCCTCGTCGTCCCCCGAGACGGGGATGCCGATACGGGCCGGATCCCCTGCGGGCCGGCCGTAGTCGCGCAGGTGCTGCCACCGGATGGCGTTGAACGCCTTCACGACGCGGGCAGCCGGTAGATGCTGCTGCAGCAGCTCACTCGACGTGGTGTCGTCCGAGTCGAGCTGCTCGAAGTGCCCGTCGCGCTGTGGGTAGTAGTTGTTCGTATCGATGACGACCTTGCCGGCGAGACCGTCGCTCGGAAGCTCGCGGTAGCGGCCGAAAGGCACCGAGACCACAACCACGTCGCAAGAACGAGCGGTGTCCGCTGCCGTCGCCGCCTGCGCCTGCCCGCCGAGCTCGGCGGTGAGCTCCGAGAGCGACTCCGGGCCCCGCGAGTTGCTGAGCACCACGTCGTGTCCGACGCGAACGAAGTGCCGGGCGAGCGTGCCGCCGATGTTCCCCGCACCGATGAGCCCGATTCTCATCGCTCGTCTCGTTCCTCTCCCTGCTGCGGTGATCTCTTCGATGGTATGTCAGCCGACCACGCGCGAACGAGAGCCGCTCCCGGGCAGCAGCTAGGTTCCGCTCCAGGTGGATAGCTTGAGGCGAGCCCGGCGCAGCAGGGTTGCGGGTTGACGAGGCCGGCAATGCCGCAGTCGGCACCCGGCGGCGTGCTCCGGGACGGCTACGACACCGGCGGCTTCTACGACGAGGCGTTCGAGCGCGGGTCCGACGGTGTCGTCGTACCGCGAGCCCACTACGCCGAGCTCATCGCGCAGATCGCGTCGATGGACGGCCCCGACGTTCGGCGCGCCACGGAGCTCGCGAACCGGTCGTTCCTGCACCGCGGTGTGACGTTCACGGTCTACTCCGAAGGCGAGCAGGGCGCCGAGCGGATCCTGCCGTTCGACCCGATTCCCCGCATCCTCCCTGCCGACGAGTGGGCCGTCGTCGAGGCGGGCCTGCGACAGCGCATCCAGGCGCTGAACCGCTTCCTCCACGACGTCTACCACGGGCAGGAGATCCTGCGCGACGGGATCGTGCCGCGCCGGCTCGTCGTGCTGGCCCGCGATTTCCGCCGGGAGGTCGTCGGCATCGACGTTCCGGACGACCAGTACATCCACGTCGCCGGCTGCGATCTGATCAGGGGCGACGACGGTCGCTGGATGGTCCTCGAGGACAACCTGCGCACACCCAGCGGCGTCTCGTACGTGCTCGCGAACCGGCAGATCATGACGCGGACGCTGCCCGACTGGTTCTCCGAGCTCGGCGTCCGCTCCGTCGACTCATACGCAGGACAGCTCCTCGACAACCTCGTCGGCCTCTCGCCGCGTCGGGCCGTCCCGGGTGCCGCCGGCGGGCCGGGCGTCGTGGTGCTGACGCCGGGCATCTACAACTCCGCCTACTTCGAGCACGCCTTCCTGGCCCAGCAGATGGGGGTCGAGCTCGTCGAGGGCCGCGACCTCTTCGTGCTGGAGAACCGCGTCTACATGCGCACCACGACGGGGCGGCGGCAGGTGGACGTCATCTACCGCCGGATCGACGACGAGTTCCTCGATCCGCTCGCGTTCCGCTCCGAGTCGATGCTCGGCGTCGCGGGGCTGCTCGGCGCGGTCCGCACGGGCAACGTCACGCTGGCGAACGCGATCGGCACGGGCGTCGCCGACGACAAGGTGGTCTACCGGTACGTCCCCGAGATCATCCGCTACTACCTCGGCGAGGAGCCGATTCTCGACAACGTGCCGACGTACCTGCCGAGCGATCCCGAGCACCTGGACCATGTTCTCCGCAACCTCGAGTCGCTGGTCGTGAAGCAGGCGAACGCGAGCGGCGGCTACGGGATGCTGATGGGGCCGAGCGCGGACGAGGACGAGCTCGAGGACTTCCGCTGCCGCATCGTCGCGAGCCCGCGCGACTACATCGCCCAGCCGGTGATCCCCCTTTCGCGGCATCCGACCTTCGTCCCCGACGAGCAGGGGGAGTCCGGCACCCTGCAGGGCCGGCACGTCGATCTGCGGCCGTACGTCCTGAGCGGGCCGGATGGGATCAGCGTGCTGCCCGGCGGCCTGACCCGCGTCGCTCTCGTCCGCGGCTCCCTCGTCGTCAACTCGAGCCAGGGCGGCGGCAGCAAGGACACCTGGGTGCTCCAGTGAGCGGACGCAGACCATGCTGAGCCGAATGGCGGAGTCGCTGTACTGGATCGGACGCTACGTCGAGCGCGCCGAGCAGACCGCCCGGCTCACCGAGGCGACGTTCAGGCACACCGTCGTGATGGGCTCGACGACGGAGGCGGAAGCGCGCCGGCAGCGTCACTGGGCGGCGCTCCTCGACATCGTCGGCGAGCACTCGGCGTTCCCGCCCGAGGGCCCGGAGGGCGACGAGGAGACCGTGCCGGCGCATCTGATCTTCTCGTCCGAGAACGGGAACTCGATCGTGGAGTGCATCGCGCGGGCTCGCGACAACGCGCACACGATGCGCCACCAGCTGGCGACCGAGATGTGGGAGGCGCTCAACCGCTTCCATCTCGACGTCCAGCGGCCCGGTCGGCGCCGACAGGCGGCGTCCGGCGCCGAGAGCACCACGCGCTTCTGCCGCTCGATCGTCGATTTCAGCCAGCTGCTCCAGGGGGTCACGGACTCGACGATGCCCCGTGAGGAGGGCTGGTACTTCCTCCAGGCAGGCAAGTTCCTGGAGCGGGCGGAGTGGACGGCGCGCACGATCGACGTGAACTACCGGCTGCTCGTCGGCGCGAACGTCGAACGCGGCGATCGTCATGCCCTGGCCGCGGCGGCGGACGACCCTCAGCCGTGGGGAACGCTGCTGCGCTCGCTCTCCTCGTACGAGTCGTACCACCGCATCCAGAGCAGGGGGATCCGCCCGACCGCGGTGATCGAGCTGCTCATCCTCTCCGCCGTCCTGCCTCGTTCGATCCGGTTCTCGATCGGGAAGGTCGAAGCCGCCCTCGCGCACATCAGCGAGCAGGCCCCCGGCTACAACGGCTCCGAGCCGATGCCGGGCGCGAGCACCGAGAGCGAGGCGCGGAGAGAGGTGGGCCGCCTGCACGCGGAGTTCGCCTACCAGCGGCTCGACGACCTGCTCGATCGGGGCCTGCACGAATCCCTGCTCGATATCCAACGCCGCTGCTATCGCATCGGCGACCGCGTCGAGGACGAGTTCTTCGCCCACCGGCCTCTCACGGCGCAGGACGTGATGGCGTGAGGTACCGGATCCGCCACCGGACGAGCTACCGCTACGCGAGCCAGGTCTTCGAGAGCTTCAACGAGGTGCGGCTGCAGCCGCTCGCCGGCGGGCAGCAGACCCTGCTCGACTTCGACCTCCTGATCGAGCCGCCGGCGACCGTGATCTCGTTTCGGGACTACTACGGCAACGCCGTGCACGACTTCGGCGTCGCGTACCTGCACGACCGCCTCGTGATCGAGGCGACGAGCGACGTGGTCACCCACGCGGAGGTCGACGAGCCTCTCGCCGGCCCGCCCGAGGGCGAGCCCGACGCGTCGCCCTCGATCCGGGAGCTCGCGGGCGACGAGGCGCTTGCGGACGACCTCGCGGAGTTCCTCGGCCCGAGTGCCTACGTCCCCCTCGCGGACGAGTCGGCCGCCGTCGCGGAGGCGGTCCTCGCCGAGGATCCGGAGACGAGCGCTCTCGCCTTTCTCACACGCGCCGCCGATCACGTGCGCGCACGGCTCGAGTTCCGGGTCGGTGCCACGACCGTGGAGAGCTCCGTCGCCGAGGTGCTCGCGGGGGGATCCGGCGTCTGTCAGGACTTCGCGCACGTGCTGATCTCGCTCTGCCGGCACGCGGGTCTGCCGGCCCGCTACGTCAGCGGCTACCTCGGCGGCGTCGAGGTTGCGAGCGCCTCGCACGCCTGGGCCGAGGCGTACGTCCCGCCCTACGGCTGGCTCGGTGTCGACGCGACGCTCGGGACGCCGTGCACGGGGCGGCACGTCAAGCTTGGCGTGGGACGCGACTACGCCGACGTGGCGGTGCTGCGTGGCACCTACCAGGGCGGCGGTCACGCGGAGCTCGAGGTGGAGGTGACCTGCGAGACGCTCGGAGGGCTCGGACCGGCGCCACAGCTGCGCGTCGACGACGAGCCCACCGCCAGGCTGGTCGCGATCCAGAACCTCGGCGCGATGCGGCAATTCCAGCGCGGCGCGGTGATGACGCAGGCGATGGGCGGGAGAACCGAGACGCTCTTGGTCGACGAGTTGCCGCCGCCCCGAGCGCAGCTACGGCCGGAGGACGGGCCCCCGAGTCAGCAGCCGCAGCAGCAGCAGCAGCAGGGTCGGGAGGGCGACGGATGAGGCTTCGGCTGGGCTGCCGCTTCGAGCACGAGGCGTCGAGCCCGACCCCGGCGGTCGTGCTCGTCGAGCCGCATTTCGACGCGGAGGGCGGGATCGTCGCCGAGCGCTGGAGCAGCGAGCCGGCCATCCAGGCGACGAGCTTCGTCGACCTCTACGGCAACCGCTGCCGCCGCCTCCTGCTTCCGGAAGGAGCGTCCACGTTCTCGTACGACGCGCTGGTGACCGTCGCACCGGAGCCTGATCCCGTCCCCGGTCCGGACGACGTGCAACACCGCGTCGAGGCGCTGCCCGACGAGCTGCTCCACTGGCTGCTCGCAAGCAGGCTCTGCGAGTCCGACACGATGTCCGACCGGGCGTGGGAGCTCTTCGGCGGCACCGCGCCGGGGGTGGAGCGCGTGCAGGCGGTGTGCGACTGGATCCACGGCAACGTCGCCTACGGCGTCGAGAGCGTGCCCGCCACGACCACGATCGAGATCCTCGAGCGGCGCGGCGGCATGTGCCGGGACTTCGCCCATCTGGGCGTGACGTTCTGCCGGGCACTCGGCATCCCCGCCCGGTACGTCTTCGGGTACATGCCCGACATCGGCATCCCCGGCCCGTATCCGCCCATGGACTTCCATGCCTGGTTCGAGGTGTGGCTCGGCTCGAGCTGGTGGACGTTCGACGCGCGCTTCAACACCCCCCGCATCGGGCGGCTGCCGATCGGCCGCGGCCGTGACGCCGTCGACGTCGCCATGGTGACGACATACGGCCCCGCTAGCCTGCGCCGCATGGCCGTCTGGACGGACGAGGTGCCCGACGATGCCGCGCTGGCGGTCGAGCCGACCTCGACGGCACTGTGAATAGCGGCAGCAGCGACCGCGACAGCGGGCGCCTCCAGGGATCTGCCCCGCCGCAGGCGGGGATCGAGCGGCGAGAACCAGCGCCTGCGGAGTCCCGCTTCGCGAACGAGGAACAGACGAGCGACCGCGACAGCGGGCGCCTTCAGGGATCTGCCCCGCCGCAGGCGGGGATCGAGCGGCGGGAACCCGCTCCTGCGGATTCCCGCTTCGCGGACAAAGCTGAGTCGCTCGGCGACCTGATCGCCACGCTCGGCAGCATCGACGACGACGAGATCGACTGGCCGAACGTCCGGCAGACGACCGTCCTGATCCAGCAGAGCTTCTCGTACGAGTATCCGGGGCCGATCACGGCGCTCCGTCACCGGCTCATGGTCGTGCCGCCCGACTACCACGAAGACCAGCGCCTGCTCACGCACAAGATCCGCGTCTCGGGCTGCGACGTCGACACCGAACGCTCGTACGACACGTTCGGGAACGTCGTCCTCGACCTGAGCCTCGAGCACGTGGAGCGCGAGGCGACGTTCACGACGTGGGCCGTCGTCGAGCGCGAGGCCGCGGTCGACGGCAAGGACGCGCCCGACGCGATCTCCTTCGACCAGCGCTTCGCCGACAGCTCGCGGCTCACCCGCCCCGACGACGCCCTCCGCGCGGTGGCCGATGAGCTTCGTAGCACCGGCGCGCTGGGCGTCGAGCTGGCCGAGCGGATCAGCCGCCGCGTCTACGAGCACCTCGAGTACCGCTGGGGCGTGACCGCGGTCACGACGACCGCGGCGGAGGCGTGGGCAGGCGGGATCGGGGTCTGCCAGGACTACGCGCACTGCATGCTGGCGCTCTGCCGGCTGTGCGGGCTGCCCGCCCGGTACGTCTCGGGCCACGTGCTCGGCGACGGGGGCACGCACGCGTGGGTGGAGGTGCTCGTCCAGCATCCACAGGACGAGGAGGCGTTGCGCGCCGTTCCCATCGACCCGACCCACGACCGCCGCGCGGGCCTTCGCTACCTCACCGTCGCGGTCGGACGCGACTACTGCGACGTCCCGCCGACGTCGGGCACCTACGACGCGCCCTACACCGGGGAGCTGACGACGCACAAGCGGGCGGCAGTGACCCGGGTCGAGTACGTCCGAGCTCCCCGGCGCCGCCGGCCGGGGCCGGTCAGGACGGCCTGACGCCGTTCGCGGAACGGAGGAGCGCCTCGAGGCCCGGCAGGTGGCGCGCACAGAGGGCGGGCAGCCCCGCCTGCTCGACCTCGTAGACGATCGCCGGAACCCCGACCTCGAGGAGCCAGTCGTCGAACGCGCCCGGGCACGGCCCCCCCACGTCGTCGACGATCGGAAGGTTCGCCGCACCGCTCAGCGACTCCACGACGGCCGGAGGGACGTCGCCGCGCGGAAGCAGGAGCTCGAGCGGGCTGTGGAGGTCGATCACGAGCGGCGGTTGCAGCCGCTCGACGAAGCCCATCAGCGCCTGCGTCTCGGGCTCCGAGCCGGGATGCTCGCCCGGCTTGGAGAGATTCGTGCGGTTCGCGACCACTCGCCGCTCGTCCTCGATCCCGGGCGGATACGTGAACGAGTCGTCCGATCGCCACGTCGTGGCAGGGAAATTGCGGTTCAGGTCGACTCCGGCCGCGTTCTGCCTCGTGCCGTTGATCAGCCCGTCCGGGTTGGCGACCGGCACCACCACCCAGCGCGTCGCGTCTCCCCAGACGCGCTCGAGCAGGCGACGTGCAAGCAGGGCCGTCACCGCCTCCTCCCCGTGCTGGGCCGCTACCAGCAGGCCTGCGGTCGGGCCGTTTCCCTCCGGGAAGAAGGCCCGCAGGGCGACGCCGTCCCGCGAGCGGCCGTACTCCTCCACGCGCCAGCCGTGGAGGAGGTTTCCCGTCACGGCCCTACCGTAGCGCCGCCCGAATACGGCCGGGCGCCGCTCAGCCGACTCGGCGGAACGCGATGATGCCGGTCGGGACCTGCCGCTGGTAGTCCGGCCGGTTGAGGGACGTTCCGCGCCAGTTGACGTTCGCGCTGGAGTCGATGTCCATTCCCAGCGCCTCGACGAAGCCGAGCCCGATCAGCGCCTGCGCGAACTGGGACGCGGTCGTGCCGGCGCCGCCGATGACGACGAGCGCCGTCTGGCCGTTCCGCAGCCGCCCGACCGCCGTGCGGTGGTAGGCGGCGTCGCGTTGATACGGCTCCAGCGTCGTCAGGTCGCCGACGTGGCCGTCGTCGACGTAGACGGGCTTGCCGGAGATCGCCTCGCGCACCCCCTGCTTGGAGGAGATCGGCGTCCTTCACGTTCCCGGGGACGATGTCGACGCTGCCGTCGGCGCCGAACGCGGCGGCGCCGCGGTTGGTGCCGCCGAGGAAGCTGCGGCCCTTGTGGATCAGCAGGTTGCCGGACGGGACGTTGCGGCCCAGCAGGAAGAAGTCGCCGTTGAGGCCGGCGACTGCGCCGCGCCCGGCGTTGGCGCGGATGTACCCGCCCACGGTCCCGGTGCGCCCCGGGCCGCCGCCCAGCCAGACGGCCTCGAGCCGCACGCCCCGACCGGGGACGATGCGGACGATGTGAACCGGCCGGGGGCCGGCGCCGGTGGCGATCGTCCTCGTGCTCGTGGTGACCGCGGGAACCGCCGCCGCAGTCGTGGACGTCACGGCCGCGCCGAGCGCCGGAATCGCAACGGCGAGTGCCAATGCCCACCTCACCCGCCTGGCCACTGCATCCCTCCCCACCGCCTCCCGGGCCGGCCGTCGCGACACGACGCCGCGGCGACCATCCGACCGAGTGTATTCCCGTCGTGATCGTCGGAACAGGCCCCCGACGTCGGCCTCACGTACCTCGTTCCGAGGTTCGACGAGTAGATGCGCCGTGTCCTGAAAGGCCATCTTGACCAACTCCGACCACCGAGGCACCTTTCACGATGGACGACGACCAGGGCATCTACCGCATCGAGGTGCTCGCGATCATGGGTGCACTCGCCGATTTGCACGTCAACGTGGAGACGATTCTCAGCTACTTCGAGGGAGAGGAGGACGATGAAGCGGAAGAAGAAGATCGGGACGCCTGAGGAGCGCGCGGCGCGCAGAGCGCGTACCGAGGCGCGCATCCGCGACCTCCAGGGTCACATCGAGCGCATCACAGCGGAGCTGGCCGCGAAGAAGCGTCCCGCCTGACCGGCGGCCGGCTCAGGCGAGCGCCGCGCGCACCGACAGCTCCGTCCCCTCGAACCGGACGTCGAGCCGTCCGAGCACTCGCCGGAGCACGGAGACCGCGGCTGTGTTCTCGGTCGCGACGAGCGCCGTGATCTCGGTGATCCCCGCGGCGCGCGCGTCGGCGACGAGCTCGGCGGTGAGCGCCGAGCCGATCCCGCGCTTCTGGTGCTCGTCCGCGACCTCGAATGCGATCTCGGCGCTCGATCCGTCCCGCACGAGTCGCGCGATCGCGATCGGACGGGCATGTCCTGCGAGGTACCCGACGAGGACGTGCCGCGTCGAGTCGACCGTCGCGAGGTGCTCGAGCTCGAGGTCGCTCAGGCGAGGCTTCGGCCCGTTGAAGCGCATCCGGCGCGACGTCTCGCCGAGCCTCTCGAAGACCGCCGTCACGGTCTCGACGTCTCCGTTCCGCAGGGGCCGGATCACGAGCCCCGACCCGCGTCGCAGCGGCACGTACCGCGTCGGCATGGTCGGTGGGTGCTCGACCGCCGTCTCCGGAGTGCCGGCCGCCGCGGCCGTGGCAAGAACGGCCCGCCTGCCGGATCGGAAGGACACGTACGGCAGCGTCGATGCGAGCAGCAGCCCGCCGAACGCCGACCGCGAGCGCCGGGAAGCCGCCGAGCGCGAACGCCGCCCCGCCCGCGAGCGACCCGATCAGGTACCCGAGCTGCGTCGTGACCGCGCGCGCCGCCGCGACCTCACGGCCGAGGTCTCCCGCGACCGAGAACCCGTAGACCGTGGCGGTCACCGTTCGCGTCGCGACCATCGCGCCGCTGATCGCGAACACGACCAGCGTCACGGCCACCGTCGGCGTGAACGCCCAGGTCAGGGCGACGGCAGCAGCGCCGACGACGCTCGTCGCGAGCGTCGTCGACCGGGCACGATCGGGCGCGCCGCCCCCGGCCCGCTGGTTTCCGAGCAGGTAGGCGACGGCGACCGCGGCGAGCGCGACGCCGGTGGCCGTCGTCGTCATGCCGTATCCGTCCGTCAGGAGCGCGCCGGAGTAGACGAGCGTTCCCGCCCACGCCGACGTCGCGAGAAGCTCGCCGAGCGCCCAGCGACGCGGCGCCGAGCGGCGGAGAAGGCCGCGCAGCGACGTTCCGGCGCTCCGCCAGCGGTGCGTCCTCGGGCCGTCCGGCGACGGCGAGCCCGGCGAGCAGCGCCGCGGGGAGCGGCAGGACGAGGAACGCGAGGCGCCAGCCGCCGGCTTCGGCGACGACGCCGATCAGCGGCATCCCGACGATCCACGCTGCGGGCGGCCCGGCGTACATCGACGCGACGACGCGTGTCCTGCTGTCCGGCGTGCTCCACGCCGCCGACGCGGCGATCGCGGCGGTGAGCAGCATCGAGATCCCGGCCCACAGCGGCACCTGCGCGAGCGCGAGCGTGGCGAACGACGGCGCAACCGCGCTCGCGACCGAGCC